>NZ_CP012677.1:1348817-2697635 GCF_001294625.1 Arthrobacter alpinus
CCGTGGACACCCACGAGGGCCGCGAGTCGCTGGGCAGGCTCCTCTGGGCCATGGTTGTCTCCATTGCCACGGCAGCATTGCTTGCTGCCGCGTTGTCGGTGTGGATGGCCGGGCGGGCCATGCGGCCCCTCTCGGACAGCCTTGCCCTACAGCGGCGGTTTGTGGCGGATGCCAGCCACGAGCTTCGCACGCCCCTGACCTTATTGAGCACCCGCTCCCAGCTGCTGCGCCGGAGGCTGGAGGCACCCGGCACGGGCCTGTCCAAGGAGACGGTATCGGCCGAAGTTGGCCGGATCGTTGAAGACTCCCGGCTGCTGACGGGGATCCTGGATGACCTGCTTATTTCCGCGGACCCCCGTGCCTCCGTGGACCACACCATGGTGGACCTGGCCGGTGTGGCCCGCCACGCCGTCGCCCTGGCCGCACCCCAAGCGGCGGAGCAGTCCCTCCGGATTCAGCAAAGCGGCCAACCCGGTCCTGTCATGGTGCAAGGATCCCCGGTGGCGCTCCTGAGGGTCTTTACCGCCCTAATTTCCAATGCTCTGGACCACGCCCGGAACCAGGTGGGTGTTGCGGTCAGTGTCCGTGGTGGTGACGTCTGCATAGAGGTCTCCGACGACGGCCCCGGGTTTGCACCCGGCACCCAGGCAGGGCTCTTTGAACGCTTTTCCTCGTCGCGTCCGGCGACCGGTAGCAGTGGGACACCGCGCCACTACGGGCTTGGCCTGGCCCTTGTGGCCGAGATCGTGGCCCTCCATGACGGCAAGATCATGGTGGAAACTGCCTCTGGCGGGGGCGCCGCCATCAAGATCCTGATTCCCTTGGCGAAGCCGTGACAAACATGGATTCATCCTCTTCTGCTAGCCGGGTCTAAGAAACCACAAAGAATTCATGGGGATGATGAAGGTAGAGGACACTTCATCAGTCACCAAAACGGAGAAGACCATGACGACGCGAATCCGCGGCAAGCAGTTGGCGCTCAAGATCACCACGGCCGTCACGGTGGGAAGTTTCGCGGTTGTCGGGATCGGCGCCATTGCCATTGACCAAGCCACGCCGCGCCACACGGCCACCACCAATTCCGTCGCTGACGACGACGGCGGCACATCACAAAACCAGGCCCCAAGCCAGGGAAACGGCTCCTACAGCGGCTACTCCGGCGGAAACGCTGTCCAGTCCGGCGGCGGCGGGGTCACTAGCGGTAGATCCTCGGGGTCCTGAAGTGAAGACCGTGTCATGGAAAGTGTGGGGGTTGGAAGCGTCCATTACGGTCACCGAAGCCGCACTGGCAGCCGCCGCTGAAGCCATTGTGCGTGCGGAAGTTGCCTGCGTTGATACGGCTGCCAGCCGCTTCCGCCCGGATTCTGAACTCATGCGCCTGCAGCCGTCCCTTGCCACCGGAGCAAGCGTGAGTCCGCTGCTGGCCCTGCTGGTCGGGGCTGCCCTCGAAGCAGCCGCGTGGACCGACGGCGACGTGGACCCGACCCTGGGCAAGGACCTGGACGCCCTGGGCTACGACAGGGACATCGCCCAGGTGCGGCTCGGCCCCGATGGTGGCGTGAGCCATGACTGCCGGCCGACACGGCAGACACCGGGCTGGGAACGGGTGCGCCTGGAGGGGCAAATGCTCAGAGTACCGGCGGACCTTCGACTCGACTTGGGGGCGACCGCTAAGGCCGTTGCCGCAGACCGTGCCGCAGCCCGGGTTGCCGCCGATTTGGACTGCGGCGTGCTGGTTTCCCTCGGCGGGGACATTGCCACGGCCGGAGCTGCGCCTGACGCCGGCTGGCAGGTGCTTGTCCAAGACCTTCCCGGTGATCCCGGCCAGCAGGTTACCTTGCGTGCAGGGAACGCCATGGCCACCTCGAGCACCCAGAAACGCCGTTGGCAGCATGCCGGCGACACGGTCCACCATATTCTTGACCCCAGGTTTGGGCTTCCTGCCGAACCGGTATGGCGCTCTGTCACCGTGGCGGCGTCTTCCTGCCTGCAGGCCAATGCTTTCAGCACTGCAGGAATTGTCGGTGGCTTCGACGCCGTGGAAAGGTTCGTGCACACCGGCATCGCCGCACGCTTCGTTGACCGGCAGGGCGGGGTTGTTGCCACCGGTCGCTGGCCCACGGACCACTCCCGGGGAAACCAGCCGGGCACAGCCACGACGGGAGCGGGTTCGCATGGATAACGCACTGTGGGCCTTCGGGCGCGTCAGCGGGTTCGTCGCCTTGGCCCTGTTCACTGTGGCCGTGGTGCTGGGCATCTTGACCCGTTCCGGCAGGCGACTTTTTGCCATTCCAAGGTTCTCCGTAGTGCTGATCCACCGCAACATCTCCGTGTTAGCCACCGTGTTCCTGGTCCTCCATGTGAGTTCCCTCATGCTCGACTCGTTTGCCAAAATGAATGTCATCGACGTCCTTGTACCGTTCCTGGGAGCCTTCAAACCCTTCTGGCAGGGCCTTGGCACAGTGGCCTTTGACCTGGTGCTTGCCGTGGTGGTCACCGGCTTGCTGCGGCACCGCATAGGGCAGAAGACCTTCCGCGCCGTGCATTGGCTCACCTACGCGATGTGGCCGATCGCCCTTGCCCATGCCATCGGCAACGGCACCAACGGCACCGCCGGATGGTTCGTGCTGCTCGCCGTTGGGTCGGTTGCCGTGGTGGGTACCGCCGTGGTCTGGCGTCTGTCAGCAGCATTCCTGGAAACATCCAAAGCCAGGCAAGGAGGCCTGTTATGACACCCCTTAGTGCGGAACCTCAAACCGTGGACGATTCCTGGGAAACCGAAGGAAGCTTCCAACTCTTTGCTGCCGGATCAAACGCGGGGCGCCAGGCCCATGAGCGGGCTTTTGGGCCGTTGCCCCTTGAACGCGTCGACGCCGGTTTCATTTCGGTCCTGGAGGCGTCCGGTCTGACCGGGCGCGGCGGTGCGGCGTTCTCCTCCTGGCGGAAGGTGGCGGCAACGGGGCAGGGCCGTGGCGGGGCACTATTGTCAGCCAAGCCGGTAGTCGTTGCCAACGGGGCCGAAGGCGAACCCCTCAGCTTCAAGGACAAAGCCCTGCTGACCCATGCTCCTCATTTGGTCATCGACGGCCTGCTGATCGCCGGGCAGGCGGTGTCCGCCTCGCAGCTTTTCCTTTACACAACCCCGGTAACCCTCACAATGGTGGAGGCCGCCGTCGCCGGGCGCAAGGATGCCCGCAAGATCAAGGTGGTTCAGGCGTCGGAGACCTTCATCTCCGGCGAGGCCAGTGCCGTGGTCAACAACATTGCCAATGGCATAGCGCTCCCCTTGGACAACCGACGTCGCCTGAGTGATACGGGGATCAAGGGCCGGCCCACCCTGGTGCTGAACGTGGAAACCCTGGCCCACATGGCCCTCATTGCCCGCCACGGCCCAGGGTGGTTCCGGACTGCGGGATCAGACCGGGACCCCGGAACACGGCTGGTTTCCGTCTCAGGGTATTGCACCGAACAGGTGCTTGAGGTGGAGGGCGATGCGAGTCTGGCCGACATCCTGGCCAGCGCCGGCGTCGATCTTCCGGGCGTGGGCGCCGTCTTGGTCGGCGGTTACCACGGGCGATGGGTGCGGCCGCTGGACTACCGGCTGTCCCCGGCGGGGTCGGATAGTAATGTGGTCCGTCCCGGTGCCGGTGTCCTCCATGTTCTCGCGGCAACGGAGTGCGGACTGGAGGCCACCGCTCGGATTCTGGGCTACTTGGCCTCGGAGTCTGCGCAGCAATGCGGCCCGTGCATGTTTGGTCTGCCAGCCATGTCCCGGGTGCTGAACGCGATCGCCTACGGTGACCACGACCCGAGATTGGTGGGGGAACTTGAACGGCTGGGCAAGCTCGTCGGCGGCCGGGGCGCCTGCCACCATCCCGATGGTACCGCCAGGCTCGTGGGCAGTGCCCTGGACACATTCTCCGACGACGTCAGGGCCCACCTTACAGGGACGTGCACACGAAAGACCGTGAGGTCAGCATGAGTGAAATACTCCACATCGACTGGACCAGGTGCGACGGACGCGGTATTTGCACCGAACTACTGCCCTCAGTTTTAGGCCGCGATGACTGGGGCTATCCTTTGGCTAGGCAGGCCCGCCATGGTGACCGCACGAACGTGGCGATCGTTCCCAGGGATACTGAGGCAGCACGCGATGCGGTCAATCTGTGTCCGAAGCTGGCGCTGAGCCTGAGCGTGCAGCAGGCCAACACGCGGCGCTAGATAACTCCGGTGGCCCCGAGCAGACGGCCGATGCCGTAGGTTGCCGCCAGGGCCAGCGCGCCACCAACCACTAGGCGCGTCGCCGAGGTGGTCTTGGAACTGCCTCCGATGGCGGCACTGAGGGTACCGGTCAGGGCCAGGGCCAGCAAGACAGCGGCAAACGTCACCGGGATCCGCCACTCTGCCGGTGGTAGCAGGATGGCGATCAGGGGCAGGATGGCGCCGATGGTAAATGCAGCGGCCGAGGCGTAGGCGGCCTGCCATGGATCGGCGTGGTCGTGCTCGGTGATGTTCAGTTCGGCGGAAAGATGCGCCCCCAAGGCGTCATGGGCGGTCAGCTCAAGAGCCACCTGCTTGGCCGTCTCATCGCTGAGGCCCTTGGCCCGGTAGAGGCCGGTAAGCTCAAGCAATTCCGCGTCGGGGTCATCGGCCAACTCCTGGCGTTCCTTCTCAACCAGCGCCCGCTGGCTGTCACGCTGGCTGCTGACCGAAACATACTCACCCAAGGCCATGGAGACGGCGCCACCCACCAGAGCCGCAATTCCGGCCACCAGGATAGGGGTGGGTGCGTTGGTCACTCCTGCAACACCAACGACGGTTGCGGCCACTGACACGATGCCGTCGTTGGCGCCCAAGACCCCGGCCCGGAGCCAGTTCAGGCGCCCTGCGATGTTGGCCGTGTGTGGTTCATTGCTGTGGCTCCCAGATACGCTGCTCATAGGCCCAATCTAGCAGGAGGTTCCCGGTCTGGAAGGCGGGCAGCTCCTGCTCACCGTTGGCGATAGTAGTCTTTCCAGATCAGCCGGTGGACGGGGATTTTGCGGGGCAAGGCACGTAGCCCCGGAATAAAGGGCAGTAACGTGAGCAACAGCGAGAGCACCAGCATCGTGGACACCACCAGGATGTCCGCATTTGCTGAGGACTTGAATGGTTCAATCTGGTAAAGCAGCGAGAACAGCCACAGCCAGGACTGGCCCGGCGTATTGCCGGTCTCGTTCATGACGCCCCACTGGTCCCCGGTCAGATGGGCTGTGGAGGCCAGATTTGGAAAGTACGTGCCGTCACCGAGGAAGAGGACGGTGGGCGTGTAATCCAGGTTGTAGGGCTCCCCGGCGTTTTGCAAGACGCCGTCCAGGTTCCCGCTGGCCGCCATGGACAGCAGCGCCTGCGTCAGGGCGGGGACGGGCCCGTAGTTGCCGGACATCACCTGGGCCGGGTCGCCGGTTGGCACGGCGGCGAGTGCCTCCGTGTACGCTGCCGTCCACTTTGCCTGCTGCTCGGCGGAGGCGGCGGACCACTGCGCCAGGGCCGGCGGCGGAGTTGGCAGGGTCTTGAGCGGGTTGAGGACAAAGTCGCTGGCCGTGTCAATGGGAAGCCGGATTCCTGACAGGCTCTGCAGATCTATGAACCAGAGCTTCTGGGTGGCATCCGGCGTCGCGTTGTACGGCGGCCCATATCCGGCGGTGTCACTGGTCCCACCCAGCTCGGCCGTGGCCGTTGCGACAAAGTCCGACGGCGCCGCCGTCGCCCATGATTTCAGGGTTACGCCGGGATCGTCCGGCGACCTGAAGATCGCCGAAAGGCTGAGAACCAGCAAGCCTACGACGACGAGCCCGATGGTGAGTTCCTTGAACAGGTCGTAGTCGCGGACACGCCCGCGCCACGGCCGGCTGGCAACGTCATCGCCTTTGCGCCAGGACATCGCAGAGAGTTTCTTGCTCATGGCAGTTTCCCCTCCTTGTCAGAGGCAGATGGGGCAGACGTTTGCAACTGGGCGTCGGTGTCGGCCGCGTCCAGCGGGGGAACCACTCCGTGGGCGCGAACCAACAAAACATGCAGTGCGACGACGGCGCCTACAGCCAGGGGCAGCAACATGATGTGCCACATGAAGATCTGCCCCAGATTGGCAACGTTGAACCATGCACCGACACCGACGGCGTTCAAGGCGTCCTTGGCCTGGAAGGCGATCCACTGGGAGTCAAAGTTGGTCTGCAGCAGGTACCCGGTGAAGGCCGTCACAACGGAAACCAGGAATGCGAGCATGCCGGTGATCCAGGTCAGCACCCGTCCGCCGCGCCACGCCGCCATCCAAAACTTGATCCACAGGTGGACCACTGTGAACATAAAGAACAGTTCCACGCTCCACAGGTGCACGCTGTTGGTGAAGTGGCCCAGGGAGGAGATGTGGTACCACTGCGGCCCGTTCAGGCTCAGCACTACGCCGGAGGCGATGATAAAGACCAACCCGGCCACCGCCCCCATTCCAAAGACATAGGCCCACGATGCAACATAGCTGGGTTGGTCCTCGGGCAGCAGCTTCTCCGGGGGCAGATGCTTCAGGAACCAGCGGCGGGACCTGCCGGTCCAGGTGTGCACACCGGATTCGGGCTGGGGAGGGTCGGGCTCAGGCATGCCGTGCCGGTTCATTTCCGGCTCTTTCCGCCAGGAAACGGCAGCAACAGGGAAAGGCCGAAGAGGATGAGCATCACCACGATCACCACTAAGTTGCCGGACTGGATGGTCACATCCCCCCAGCCAAAGTACGTTCCAGGCGTGATGGGGGCCGCTGCACCCGCCATGAACTCATACATGACTTTCTCCTGTCTGCGGTGCATGGACAACCAGGACGGGGCAGTGTGCGTGGGCGGTGCAGGCGGAACTGACCGAACCCATCAGCAGCCCCCTGAACCCACCCTTGCCCCGCCGGCCCAGAACGAGAAGGGCCGCGTCCTTGCTGGCTTCGATCAGAATTGCCCGGGGACTTCCTTGTTCCAGCCGGGTGCTGAGGTTCACGGGCCAGTCCAGGCCAAACGCGTTCTCCACGGAAGCGTCGAGAATCTTTTCTGCCGCCCCCTTGAAGTCGAATGAGCCGGGTCCGTAAGGGACCGAGGAGGCGCTGGGGTAGTTCCAGCACATCAGCGCCTGGAGGGGCGCGTTCAAGCTGGCAGCAACCCTTTCCGCCTCCCGCAGGGCTGCGATGGATGATTCTGAGCCATCCACGCCCACGATGACCGGGGATGCGACATGTTTGCTGTTCATCAGATGGTCCTTTGGTTCTCCGGGGGCGTCCAGACCCAGTCGCGTATCTCTGGCAGATCTTCCAAATGCTCGCGGATGTACACTTCGTGTTTTGCCAGCATCTCCTGGCAGTGTTCGGCCAATTCCTGGGCGCCGTCAAAGTGGCCGGTAACCCGGTGTAGGGCCTCCATGGCGAGGTGGTAGCGGCTCATCTTGTTGAGCACCACCATGTCGAACGGGGTGGTAGTGGTGCCTTGCTCGTTGTAGCCGCGGACATGGAACCGACCCGGGTCACTGCGGCCGTGCACGAGCTGGTGGACGGCGCGCGCGTATCCGTGCCAGGCCATGACGACATCAGCATGGGGGGTGAACAGTTTTTCAAAGTCGACGTCGGACAGGCCGTGGGGGTGGACGTCCGGGGGCGGCAGCACCAGCGCGTCCATCACGTTGACCACGCGCACGGTCAGCCCGGGGACATGGCTCTGGAGCAGCCAGGCCGCTGCGAGTGTTTCCTCCGTGGGCACGTCACCGGCGCAAGCCATGACGATGTCCGGTCCGGTAGTCGGTTCAGGGTTTTCGTTGCCTGCCCAATGCCAGATCGAGGCGCCTGCCGCGGCATGCCGTCGTGCCGCCTCAAGGGAGAGATACTGGGGGTGCGCCTGCTTGTCCACAACCACCAGGTTCACGTAGTCCTTGCTCTGCAGGACATGTTCGGCTGTGGCCAGAAGTGTATTGGAGTCCGGTGGCAGGTAGACGCGGATCACCGATCCGGATAGGGACAGCACGGTGTCGATCAGGCCCGGCCCCTGATGGCTGAATCCGTTGTGGTCATTGCGCCAGCATGTTGAGGTGAGCAAGATGTTCAGGCTTGGCACGGGGTTTCGCCACGGCAATTCACGGGCATGCTGCAACCATTTGGCGTGTTGGACGGTCATGGAGGCACTGACCATGGCAAACGCCTCATAGGTGGCAAAAAGGCCGTGCCGTCCGGTCAGCACATACCCCTCCAGCCAGCCCTGACAGAGGTGCTCGGAGAGGACTTCCATGACTCTCCCGTCAGGGGATAAGTGGTCATCGCCGGCAAACACCGGTTCCATCAGGCACCTGTCGGTGACCTCAAAGACGGCCCCCAAGCGGTTGCTGTTGGTCTCGTCCGGGCTGAAGAGCCGGAACCGCGGGTCGTCGGCAGTGTCTGCGTAGATGTCCCGGAGCATCTCGCCCAGCGGTCGGGTGGTCTCGTGCGTGCTTGACCCGGGAACGCCGACGTCAAGGGCATAGTTTTCCAGCGGCCGCAGTGACAGTGGTTCCACGGCGGCTCCGCCCTGCGCCCACGGGCTGGCCCCCATGCGCAGGGGCCCGGCAGGAGCCAAGGCGGCCAGCTCGGGCAGCAGCCGCCCGTCGTTGTCAAAGAGCGTTTCGGGGTTGTATGACCGCAGCCACGCCTCCAGCTGGGCCAGGTGGGCCGGGTTTTCCCGCACCCCGGACAGGGGCACCTGATGGGCGCGGAAGGTGCCTTCCACAGGGATACCGTCCACAAAGTCCGGCCCTGTCCAGCCCTTGGGGGTGCGCACGATGATGGCAGGCCATCGCTCCGCCCCGGAAGCACCGTTGCTCCGGGCCCGCTCCTGGATCTGTCGGATCCGGGCATACGCGTGTTCAAGCGCCACAGCCAGTTGGGGATGGACCACCATCGGATCGGTGCCGGCGACAACTACAGGATCCCAGCCATTCGAAGCCAGGTGCGCCATGACTTGCTGGTCGGACTGGCGACCGAGCACCGTGGGGCCGGAAATCTTGTAGCCATTGAGGTGCAAGATGGGCAACACGGCCCCGTCCCGGGCGGGATTCAGGAACGCAGGGGCCTTCCAGGCGCCCTCCAGGGGACCGGTTTCCGCCTCGCCGTCACCTATGACGCAGGCCACCACGAGTTCCGGGTTGTCCATGGCGGCGCCGGTGGCGTGGGCCAGGGAATATCCAAGCTCTCCACCCTCATGGATGGACCCCGGTGTGGCCGGGCCCACGTGGCTGGGGATGCCTCCGGGGGTGGAGAACTGCCGGATCAGCTTGCGCAGGCCCGCCAGATCCTGGCTGACAGCCGGGTAGATTTCGGAGTAGCTGCCCTCCAGATACACGTTGGCAACCACCGCCGGGCCGCCGTGTCCGGGACCGGCAATATAAAGAACCTTGGCTCCTGTCTTACGGATCAGCTGGTTCAGGTGCACGTACACCAAGGACAGTCCGGGGCTGGTGCCCCAGTGCCCGAGCAGCCGCGGCTTGATGTGGGCGGCCGTCAAGGGCTGGCGCAGCAGCGCATTCTCCTGAAGGTAGATCTGCGCCACCGTCAGGTAGTTGGCGGCATTCCAATACCGGTTGAGAAGCTCAAGCTCATCTGGTCCCAGTGTTGGATCCGCTCGTCCGGCACCCTGAGAATGCGGCTGGTTGCTGTGAAGCTGTTGATTCACCAAGATGTGCTCCGTGTCCTCGTGCAGGTTGCCGGGCCCAAGGCCAAGCTGGCGCGGCAACGCCCTTTGCCTCCCAGCTTTGCACCGTGCAGAAGGCGCCGCTAGGGACCTTGTACCCTGTCCGTGCACACTGCCCGGGGCAAGAATTGGAAACAGCTGGGCCAGTCTGGTCCACGTCCGGCCCACGGCTGGTGCGGGCCCGAAACCGCGCCGCGGGGGTGCGGGCCAACGACAGACGGTTGTAAGGACGGTAAATCCCATGGAAGATTCGACATCCCGTGATGTTTCGCGCATTGTGGTGGGCGTGGACGGGTCGCCGGAATCGGTTCAGGCGCTCAAGTGGGCGGCGGCACTGGCCCCGACCTTCGGCGCCGTCATCGTGGCGGTCACGGCCTGGCATTTTGAGGCGGTTGTCAGCTCCTATGCGGCTGCCGAATGGGACCCGGAAGCCGACGCCGTCGAAGGCATGACCGGCGCCGTCAGCGAGGCTTTTGGCGAGGAACCGCCGGAGGGACTTCGTACCCTGTGCCGTAGGGGAAACCCTGCCCAGGCCTTGATCGACGCCGGCCGCAACGCGCGCATGATCATTGTGGGGTCTAGGGGGCGTGGTGGATTCGCTGGCCTGCTGCTGGGCTCCGTCAGCCAGGCGTGTGTGCAACACGCAAGCTGCCCTGTGCTGGTGGTCCATCGTGGAAGTGTGGCCCCGGGCACCAGCGACGACGTCTGCGGCAAGGTTGCCAGTGAGCGTCCCGGAAGCGACTGAGCTGCACGGCGCCGCAGGGCTGCCGCTGTCCATGGTCAACGCTGCCCACCGCAGCGGAGGGGAGGTTCTTGAAGATCTGAACACTTCCGAGCAGGGCTTGAGCAGCGGAGAAGCCGCGCGACGCCTTGCGGTAGTGGGACCCAATGCGCTGCGCAGCCACAAGGCCAGTCCCTGGACGGTGCTGGGGCGACAACTGCGCAGCCCCATCTTGATTCTCTTGATCATCACCGCTGGCCTGTCCGTATTCCTGGGCGACGCCACGAACTCGGTCGTTATCGGCGTCATTCTGGTGGTCAGCGTGGGGCTGGGTTTCAGCAATGAATTTCGGGCCGAACGGGCGGCCGAGGCACTCCATTCACGCGTCAGGCACAGTGTGGTTGTCCTCCGGGACGGGCAGGCACACCAGATCGACGTCGTGGAGCTGGTACCAGGCGATGTGGTCAAGCTGTCCCTAGGAACCGTCGTCCCGGCGGACATCAGGCTGCTGGTCAGCGAGGAACTCCTGTGCGATGAGAGCATTCTCACGGGGGAGTCGCTGCCAGCGGACAAGGGCCCCGCCGCCATCACGGGGGATGCGTCGCTGGGGGACCTTGCGTGTTCTCTCTTCATGGGGACAGTCATCCAGTCGGGCAGTTGCACCGGCGTGGTGGTGGCCACGGGCGGCCGGGCCGAGTTTGGCAGGATCGCCCTGGGACTGGGCGAGCACCAGCCGCAGACGGAATTCCAGCTGGGTCTGAAACACTTTTCCTACCTGCTGCTCCAGGTGGCCGTGGTCCTGACAACCCTGATTTTCATCGCGAACCTGTTGCTGGGCCGGCCGCTGATCGATTCGCTGCTGTTTTCTCTCGCCATTGCTGTCGGCATCACACCGCAACTGCTGCCGGCCGTGGTGAGTACCTGTCTGGCCGCCGGGACCCGGGCCCTGGCCAAGCGAAAGGTCCTTGTCAAGCGCCTGATCTGCATCGAGGATCTCGGTGACATGGATGTGCTGGTCACGGACAAGACCGGGACGCTGACGGAGGGGCGCATCAGTTTCATGGCGGCCCTGCCCGCCCGTTCCGGTCTTTGTGCGGAGGGGCTCATTGCCCTGGGGCTGGTCGCCACGGAGGTCGACTACTCGCACGGTGCCGTCTCCACGGTGGGTCAGAACGCGCTGGATGCCGCGCTGTGGGATTCGCCGCAGGCACGGGACTTTGCGCCGGAGAGCCAGCGCCGGATGGGCATCATCCCCTTCGACCACCAGCGCCGGAGGACCAGCGTGCTGGTGGCCGATGCGAGCGGACACCAGCAGATTGTCACCAAGGGGTCCCCGGAGGATGTGCTGCGGCTGTGCCGCGATGTGCCGCCGGAAGCCATGGCGTTGCTGGATGAGCAGTACGACGCCGGGTCCCGGGTTATCGCCGTGGCCACCCGCGACGCCGGTGTCGTGGACAGGATTGTTCCCGCCGATGAGCAGGGGCTGGTACTGGCAGGATTCCTGGTTTTCCTTGACAAGCCCAAGGCCAATGCCGATAAGTCGCTGGTGGAGCTTGCCACCCTTGGCATTGCCGTCAAGGTGGCCACTGGGGACAATGCCAGGGTTGCTGAGAAGGTGTGCCGTGACCTTGGTCTTGTGTCGGGCGGCACGTTGACCGGCGTCCAGATGGACGCCATGACGGACCCGGAACTTGGGGAGGCCGCCAGGGAGACTAGCATCTTTGCCCGAGTGTCGCCGGAGCAAAAGGCGCGCCTGATCAAGCTGCTGCGCCAACAGGGGCGCGCCGTCGCGTTTCTGGGCGACGGCGTCAACGACGCACTGGCGTTGCACCAGGCCGACGTCGGCATCTCCGTGGAAACCGCTACCGACGTGGCCAAGGACGCCGCGGACATCGTCTTGATGGACAAGGATCTGGGTGTCCTGGCCGAAGGCGTGCGGGAGGGGCGGCGGATCTTTGCCAACACCATCAAGTACGTGCTGATGGGGACCTCCAGCAACTTCGGCAACATGTTCAGTGCCGCCGTGGCCTCCGTGGTGCTGAGCTTTTTGCCGATGCTGCCGGGGCAGATCCTGCTCAACAACCTCCTGTACGACACTGGCCAGCTGGCCATACCCGGGGACAAGGTGGACAAGGAGCAGCTGCTAGCGCCCTCGCACTGGGACATCGCGTTCATCCGCCGCTTCATGCTGTTGTTCGGCCCCATCAGCTCCATCTTCGACTTTGCCACTTTTGCCCTAATGATCTTCGCCTTCCATGCCGTGCCGGGCGAATTCCGGGCCGGCTGGTTCATCGAGTCCATCGCCACTCAAACCCTGATCATCTTTGCCATCAGGACCCGCCGCGTGCCGTTCTTCCGCAGCCGCCCGTCGGCCGGGCTACTCTGGGCGTCCCTGGGCGTGGTAACACTGGGGATCTACCTGCCGCTGTCCCCGCTGCGCGGCGTACTGGGTTTCGATCCGCTGCCGGTGCCGTTCTTCCTGGCCCTGCTGGCCATGACGGTGGTGTACTTGGTGCTGGTGGAGTTCGCCAAGCAGTGGTTCTTCTCCCGCCCCGTCCAACAGCAGCCAACGGTGCGCCGCCGCGGCCGCGTCCATCACATTCACCGTACGGCCGCCCGCTTCAGTGTTCCGCAGCGTCTGCGTTGAAACTGCTGTGGTCTGACCCGAATGGCGGTGGTCGGTGTTTTTTCAAAAGTGCCCAAAGTCAACGACAAGTAGGCTGCGGCACCCAGCGGAAGGAGCATCCAGAATTGCAGCAACCGCCAGCCAATCACGCCCAAGAGGGCAACGCCGGCCGGCGTGCCGAAGCCAAGCAGCGCCGGCACCATGACGCCCTCGACGAGCCCCAGGCCACCAGGGGTCAGCGGCAGGGTGGCCAGGATGTTGCCTGCACCGTAGACGGTCAGCAAGGGCCCCAACCCGAGGTTATGTCCAAATGCCGACAGCACCAGCCACAAGGCCGCCGCGTCGAGAATCCAGTTCGCGGCGGCAAATATCAGATCGAACGCCATCTTCCGCGGATTCCTTCCCAGGTACCGGATCTGGGCCGCCATCATGCGCAGAAACGCTCCCGTGACCTCTGCGCTGATCAAGGGAACTAACCGCATCACCGCGTGAACCTTTACCATCGTCGCTTCGGTGCGCCGGGTGAGAAACCAGATGCCGGTGCCCGTGACCAGCAGTGCCGCCAGTATGGCAATGGCGGCGGTACGGTAGTAGCCGTTGGACCATGCGGTGGTCAGGGTCATCAGCAACCCCACGGCACAGATGGCGCCCAGGACCAGGTTCGAGGATGTGACTTCAATAAATGCGGCGCTCAGGGCGTTGGGCGAACGCACCCCGGCACGATGCAGAAGGCGAAAGCGCGCCGCAGCGGCCGTGGCGCCGCCTCCGGGGACCACATGGTTGACGGCAAGTCCGGCCAGATCGATGCGCAAGATGGTGAAGTAGCTGGGACCTCCGGGCCCCCAGAATGGAGGCGGAGAGCACGGAATAGGCGGCCAAGGACAGCAATTCAAGGACCACGGCGGTAAGCACCAGCAGCGGGGAGACTATTTCCAACGACTCCAGGCTTTCCCCCGCGGCGGCATATAGCGGCGCAAGGACCCACCAAACTGCCACGAACAGAACGGCCACTGTGCCGGCCACCCGAAGCCACAGCAGTTTCCAGCGTCGGACGGAGCCGGACTTTACGGGGTCCCCAGTTTCCATGGTCCTCCAATGCACCTTGCGGAGGACGCTGCCGATAATTCCGGCACCCTAAGCCCAAGGATGAGCCTAGTCCGGGAATCGCGACTTGGTGAGGGGAAAAAGCACTAGCCCCCCCGGGGGAAACAAAAAAGGGCCCTTCGACTCTCAGCAGCGCGACCTGCCAACCTCGAATAGTTTGTGGCGAGGACCGGGAACGCCCGATTCGAGAAGGATTCAGTCCTCACCCAGGCGTCGTATGCTTTATTCGAAAGATGCGCGTCTGGGATCACTGAGTGGGGTGGCCCAAATGTCGGGTTCGCTGACCTTGAAGCGTCGCCCGCTCAGGTGCTGGGCATTGATGCGAATGAAGTGGTTCTTGGCACCCGCCTGCCATGGTTGTAACGGCAGGCCGTCGGGTTCGACCCGAGCCGCAACTTCCTGCGCGCTCCCGCGCAGGATTACGCTCCAGGCCTGCTCGGCGTGGGGATCATAACCGTCAATCTCAAACACCACCTGTGCGTTGGGCATGGACGCGGAAAGTTTGGTGCCGGCGGCGGTCCGGAACACCACGGAGCCGTTGTGCACGGCATAATTCACCGGAAAGATTTCCGGATGGCCCGCAGAGACGACGCCCAGGCGGCCCACCACCTGCCCCTTCAGCAATTCCCAGCACTGGGCCTTGGCCAGGTGTTCAACGCCGGCGGGCTCCTCGAGTGTCATTCGGTTGCCGTGTGGGGATTCTTCGATGAAGGATCCCACCACGTTTTCGGCTCCGTGACCTTGAACCTGCGGCCGGTGACGGAGGTGGGCGTAATGCGAACGAAGTGGTCCTTCCGGCCGGGCTGCCACGGGAACAGCGGCAGCCCGGCCGAGTCGAGAACGTCACCGATGGCTTCGATGGCGGAGGCGGCGCCCTTGGCCACCACACTCCATGCAATGCCGGTGGCAGAGTCCACGCCGTCCGCCTCCAAGGCAACGGGGAACGCAGCGAGCGCAGAGGTCAGCTTGGTGCCCTCGCCTGTCCTAAAGACCAGCGTTCCGTGGTCCCCAGTGAAATTGATGGGAAAAATGTCCGGGTGGTCCACGACCCAGACGGCCAGGCGCCCCAGGGACACGGTGCGCAGCAACTGCCAGCACTCGTGGGGTGCCAGGTTGGTGGTTCCTGCAGGCTCTGGTGTGTTCGTCATGGTCCCGATTGTAGGGGCTCAAACGGCTTGCCGGTAGGGGAGAAGGTCCCGGAAAGCGGTCCAGGACTTAGCATACGACGCCGGTCATGGCTTGGTGCCGCCGCGCCGCCTTGGCCGGGCGGTCAGGGCCAGGTAGGTGCCCAGCACCCCCACCGCGCCGACGCCACCGGCCATGAGGGGGTTGAGCCAGATCTTGAGCCGGTCGCGGTCCGCGGTTGTGAGTTCCCCGACGCCCCGGATGAAGGCCGCGGCGATCATGCCTGCCACCAGCCGGTTGCCGATGGCCTCGGCCCGGCTGATCAGCGGTTCCAATTCGGCGGCGCGCAGGTGCACCTCGACCCCATCCTCCATACGCGCCACCAGGCGCTCAAGTTTTTCGGGCAGTCCGGTGCCGAGATCGGCCGCGGTCAGTCCCAACTGTGAGAGCACCGCGGCCACGTTGCGGGGCGCGAAGCGCTCCAGGGCCAGGCGTTTGGCGTATGGCTTGAGTACTTCGCCCAAGCTGAAGTCCGGATCCAGCCGGGCGCCAAGGCCCTCCATCATGAGCAACATCTTCACCAGAAGTGCCAGCTCGCGCGGCAGTTGCAGGTGGTGGGTGCGCAGGATGGTCAGCATGCTGGTGACCAGCGGAGCGATATCTATCTGGCCCAGGCTCTTGCCTTGGTAGAGCCGCATGAACTGTGCCGTGTCCGTGCGCAGGCCGCTGCGGTCGGCTGTCCCCGTGTGTGTGGACAGTGCCAGTAGGGCGCTGGTGATTCGTCCCGGGTCATTGGCGGTGAATGCCAGTAGGAGCCTGCCCAGTTGCTCGCGGAGCTGTTTTCCCACCTCACCCACCATGCCAAAGTCAATCAGCCCGATCGATCCGGATGGCTCCACAAAGAGATTGCCGGGGTGCGGGTCCGCATGGAAGAAGCCGTCCACAAATACCATCTTGGCCGCAGCCCTGGCCGCGCGGTCGGCCAGTTCATGCCTGTCGATTCCGGCCGCCTTGAGGGCCTGGAGCTGGTCGACCTTGATGCCCCGGATACGTTCAATCGTCAGTACCCGTGAGGTGGTGGTTTCCCAGAAGATCGCCGGAATGTGGATGTCCGGTTCGGAGTCGAAGTTGCGGGCAAAGCGTTCCGCATTCCTGCCCTCTTGCAGATAGTCGAGTTCGGCCCGCAGCGTTTCTGCGAAATCAGCCGTGATGCCGGCCAGGTTGTAGGTGGCTGCGCCCGCCCAGGTGCGGGTGGCGCGGGTGGCAAGGTTCTGCAGTATTTCCAGGTCTTCATTGACCTGGGCCACGACGCCGGGGCGCCGGACCTTGATGACCACAGCGGTGCCGTCGTGAAGTGTTGCCTCATGGGCCTGGCCGATCGAGGCGCTGGCCAGGGGAGCGTCGTCGAACGTTTTGAACAATTCCTCCGGCGCCTTGCCCAGTTCCTGGGTGACCAGGGCCCGGACAGTGTCCGAGGCAAGGGGAGGTGCCCCATCCTGGAGCTTGGCCAGCTCGGCTATGTACTCCGGGGGCAACAGGTCGGACCGGGTGGAGAGCATTTGGCCCAGCTTGATGAACACCGGCCCAAGTTCTTCCAGGGCTTGTCTGAGGCGTTCCGGATTTGCCGTGGCAGTCTTGGCGGTGCCCGCACGCCCGTTGAGCCACTGGTCCACGCCGGTGGCCGCGGCTAGGAAGCCGAGGCCGTGCCTGGCAAGTATTTCGGTGACCTGGCCATACCGCTCCCAACGGGTGATCATCGCTTACCTGCGTTCAGTCATGGTCGGGGTGGTTCTTCCACTTGGTGTCGGTGATAAAAACAGCGGCCTGGGTCCTTCGCTCAAACCCCAGTTTCGCCAGCAGGGAGGAGACGTAGTTCTTGATGGTCTTCTCCGCCAGGTACATCTCAGCGCCAATTTCCCGGTTGGTCAGTCCGCGCCCGATGAGTGTGAGCACGCGGCCCTCCTGCGGTGTCAGGGCCGAGGTCCGCGGGTCCACCCGGTGGGGTGGAGCGATTCCCTGCACGATTCTCTGGACGATATCCGGATTGAAAAGTGACTCTCCCGCTGCTGTCCTGCGCAAGGATGCCAGCAAGTCCGTGCCGCCGATCTCCTTCATCACGTATCCTGCGGCACCGGCGAGCACGGCCCCGCGCAGGGCCTGCTCGTCGTCGTAACTGGTGAGAATGATGCATTGCAACGACGGGTCCACGGACCGCACGTCCCGGCAAACCTCAATGCCTGTTCCATCGGGAAGGCGGGCATCCAGAATTGAAACGTCGGGGTGGAGCGCCGGAATGTGGCGCGTCGCCTCCAAGGCGGATCCGGTGGTGCCGACCACCTTGAAGCCTTCCCCCTCCAGTAGATTCTTCAGGCCGAGGCGGACGAGTTCGTGGTCGTCAAGGATGAAAACCGTGATCGGTTCGGTACGGCCCGACGACGTTTGTCGCGGGGCCGGGGCGACCTGGTCCATGTCCGTCCTTCCTTCCTTCCTGTGCAAGTGTAAATCCGCGGCCAGTGGAGTTCGACTCTGAGGCACCTTGGCGGTAGCGCGCCGCTGGGTGTCGCGGCCATTAGTCTTTCGTATGGGGAAGCCCGGGGCAAGGGTCAAAGGTCTCTAGCGTGGCGGATCTGTCATGGGGCAGTAGCGTAATTGACACGAAATGGGGAACGTTATCTAATAGCGTCATGTTAAAAGATAACAGGGCGGTTGAGATTGCCAGAATCTTGAGCCAGCAGGCCGCGGCGATGGGCGTGGGGGAGAAGCTTCCTTCAGTCCGGGCGTTGTCGAAGGCCTACGGGGCAAGCCCGGTGACGATCACCGCGGCCATCACCTCCCTCACGGCGCTCGGCGTGGTCCGGGCCGAGCCCGGGCGCGGCACCTTCGTCGCCGGGCGGGACACAGTACAGGAGCCCGACTACGCCTGGCAGTCCTCGGCACTGGGTCGTTCCCGCGTCGACTCTTCTCGCGCCGGCCGCCCCGGCATGCAGGGGACCGCCGACCACGTGCAGCTCTCGTGGGGCTACCTGGCCCCGGAACTGCAACCCTTCGACGAGCTTCGCACCTTGGGTGTCCGGTCCGCGAAAAGCCACCGGGCCTGGACCATGGCTCCGCCGGCAGGGCTGCCCGAGCTGCGGCGCGTCTTCGCCGCCGGGCTCAACGCCGAACCCGGGGACATGCTAATTATGCCCGGAGGCCAGCAGTCACTGGCGTTTGCCATGCGCACCCTCGCCGATCCCGGTACCACGCTCATCACCGAAAGCCCCAGCTACCCAGGGGCCATCATTGCCGCCCAAGCCGCTGGCCTGAATCTCGCGGCAGTCCCGGCCGACGCCGACGGGATCCTCCCGGACAAGCTGGCCGATGCGCTTGAGCGCACCCACGCCACGCTCATCTACCTGCAGCCATGCTATGCCAACCCCACCGGGGCCGTCCTCAGCCCTCGACGGCGTGTAGAGGTCCTTGCATTGGCCAAGCGGTTTGGTGCGTTCATCATTGAAGACGACTGGGCCAGGCACCTGTCCCTCGAGGGCGCAGCACCGGCTCCGTTGTTCACCCAGGATCCGGACGGGCATGTGGTCTCCATTGCAACGTTGAGCAAGCCGGCCGCCCCCGGGCTTCGGGTTGGTGCCCTGGCTGCGAGGGGGCCGGCTGGTGAACGCCTGCGCAAGGCCCGGATCGCCGATGACATGTGTGTGCCAGCCCTTGCCCAGGAAATAGCTCTGGGACTGTTGACATCCAGTGCGTGGCCGCGGCATGTCAAGCGCCTGCGCACGGGGCTGCGGGAGCGGCGCGACGCCATGGTACGTCAGGTGCATGCCTCGGTGCCTAGTGCCCGGGTGGTGGACGTGCCCGCCGGGGGCATCCACTTATGGGTCAAACTGCCCGAAGGAACCGACTCCACCGTGCTGACCGCGGCCGCCCAGGACGCGGGAGTGCTGATCGGCGATGGGAAGCACTACTACCTCGACGAGCCGCCAGCCCCGTTCATGCGGCTCTCCTTCGGGGCTGCCTCCATTCCGCAGATTCAGGAAGGGGTCCGCCGCGTCGCGGCGCTCTTGTAGCGATGGAACGCGGCGGGTACTCACGGAGGTGGGCTTGCGCTCTCTCAGCCAAGCGCACGCATCCTAGACGGCTCCGGGTCAAGGAGGATCGGAACGGAAAGTCGCGCTGAGTAATTGTGTAGGGTCGCCCGCACTTTTGATGGCGCTGTAGACGGCGGAAGGGCTCCGCCGAAAAGTTCGGCAATTTCAACAGTTGTGTGCGTTCCTGCCCGGTGAACAGAAACCGAGTGTGTTTCCTGTGCCTTGGAAAGCTTGGGGTGCTTGCCGCGCAACTTGCTCTTATGCTTTGGCGACAGCCATCCCCTCTCGGATTCGTACCTGGATCAGGTCTGCCTCAAATTCGGCAACCAAGGCCAGAATATTGAAAAGAGCCTACCGACGGGATCGGTGGGGTCGTGGACAGAGCCACCGATGCCGAGCTTGACCCCGCGAAGGGTAAGTTCATCGACTATCTCCGTGGCATCGCGCAATGACCAAGCCTAGGCCGCGCCCTATCGGCACCAGTGAGGGCTTGGTCATTGGTGGATGCGCGGGCGATGTGGAACGTCAACGGGATCGACATTAACGTCACCTAAAACGGCTCCGTCGCATGGTTACCCAGTGCCGCCAACCGTCTCGTAGGGCGTTCCCATGGTGGAACGACCACACGTCGTGTTCGCAACACCGCACTGGATGATTCGGCGACCGTTCCACCACCTACTTGCGGAATGCAGGATGCGCCTGGGTGGGTCAGCCCACAGCGACGAGCGTCGTCCAGGCGACGTCGATCACACAAAGCCCGTCGTCGGTCTCGCGGTAGAAGACATCTCCCGGATAGTGGCTCCCGGGCGTTGCACCCTCGGGGAGACCCTCTAGGTTGATGCTCCACTGAGGGTTGAGCGCCGCTTGGTCGGCCCAATACCTCGCGACAAACTCTTCCGGTTCGCCCGCGGACAGCCCTGACCAATCGCTGGGCTCACCGAGATGGGCGACGGAATCCATGCAGACAAGGTCCGACGTTTCACCTGAAGCTATGTCGCTGACGAGCTTCTCGGTCGTTTGAATCACTTGGGCGCCATCGTTCCCCCAGATCAGTGTGTCAACTGAGCAGCCAGTCAGCAGAGCCATGAGTGCTCCGGCTGAAAGTCCGTAAACCGCTTTCCGAATCGGTGTCATCGCTCAAACCTACCGCCCCAGCTATCGGGCCTGCTCGCCAATCGTCGAGGAATGCTCACTGTCGTATGCCGCGACGGAGTACGTGGCGCGACCTCTGGCAAAACTGCCGTTCATTGAAGCAACGTCCAGCCACCATGCTTGGACGCTAACCGTTTCCGAACACCCTCCTCAGGACGCTATTTTCCATAGACACAGGAGCATGATCTTCGCCGTACTGCTGCTATTAGTTTGCTACGTTCTACTTGTTTTTGTTGCCGTGCGTTGTGCTGACGGCCGCATCGGCATCAATGCGATTGCCGGAATCAGGACGCCAACGATCATGACTAATGATCAGACCTGGCTGGCTGGACATAGAGCCGCCAAGAAGCCGACGCTCCTGGGCGCTTATGCGGCAATGGCAGTCACGGTGGTTGCACCATTCCTGCCGAGTGAACCGTTACAGGCGACGGCCATACTTCTTGGTTGCGGGTTGCTACCGTCCGGCATCCTTTACGGCGCTGTTGCTGTGTCCGGCAGGAGGTTCCGCACTCGGGTCAGGGAAAGTCCGATCTGGCTATCCATGCGGGCTTTGTATGTCCGGAGGATGTGCTGTCCGCGGTCATTTCATCGCGCATCCGGAATTGGAGGTCGGATAGTGGTTCACAGTTTGGGTCCATTCCAAGCAGCCAAGTCAGCCCCTTCATCCCCCGTGCGTCGCGACTGACAAGTGCGATCCCGATGAGTGTCTCATCGGAAGCGTTTTTCTTTGCCCATTGGTGAACTTCACCGAAAGTGACATCGGACAGGTCGAAAGTACTCATCGCGCGGCCGTAGAATTCGCCAAAAAAGGTAACCACGCAGCACACCGACGGCCTGCAATCCTAAAGTATTAGCCGTTGAGGGTCCGGCTTTCGGGCACGGTGTTTTGTGTTCCGTGCAGGCAATCCGATCCAAGCAAGCGCGAGTCAGGGCTGCGGTATCAGGAAGTGCACGACGAGAGTCGCGAGCAGCACGGAGAAGATGCCTGCGCTAATCAGCGATGCACGACACAGGTTGCGACTATGGGAGGGCTCGCCGCCGACAACCTTGATGGGCATGGCGTAAGACTATCGATCGGGCCCGCCCGTTGCGCGACGACCGCGAAGTGGGCGGCGAACAGCAATACGTTCCGGGGCGGAATCTCTGCGTACGTCACGCACTTCCGTATGGCATATGACGCATGTTTAGAGAACTGTCCCACTGGAGGTTCCGACTGTGGACACTGAATTGCCGTGCCTTCGGTATCTGGGACTGGTGTCTTCCATCTTTGGCAGCGTGACACGAGGGAGTTGGTTACCAGGGGTTCAGGATTGTCCCGTTGTCCAGCGGCCCGCGCCCAGCCAACCAAGCCATAAACAACCGGCGACCATTGGAAGAATCAAGCCGCCCGGGGATGGTTGCAAGCAACTGCGGAAGATCCCAGGCAACATACTCGTCCGGCCAATCCAAAGGGGTGTACCCGCGTCCAAGGTCGACGTGGTGCATCTCCACTTCGCGGAGCCTGTGCGCCGGGCAACCAGCGACACCGTAATGCCCTCCGCCGAGGAAGTGCCCATTGGGCCATCCTGCCGCAGTAGATTGCGTGAATATCTCTTCAAGACCGTCCATACTGGCTTGCAGATCGGCGATGATCTCACCAGCTAACCGTGTGGCCCCGTCTTCAATCTCGGTCCTGCGCTGTTGCTCGCCGCTTTCGTATTTGGGAACATCATGGCCGCTCAGCGCACCTGAGAGGCGGCGCGCATGGGCGTCAGCATTGCGAGCAAGATGGGTCATTACATGGCCCACGGTCCAGCCGGGCAGACGACTTGGTGATTGGACGTCGTCGTCCGTCAGCTGGGTTACGCGACTCATCAATCGCTTCTGCGCTTCACGGCACAGTCGGGACGCTAGTTCCGGATTACCCTCAAGATCCACGAATACATCAACCTTTCTTGGCTACTCGATCACAGGCAACTCTGCCACAAGCACTCGCGCCGGGCTGGGTGGCGCAGACACGATCCCGCCGAGCGCTAGTTAGGCTGAAGGCATGAATCAGTTCCACAGCGCAACAACACCTTCGAGCCGTAGCGCTTTCCTGCATGATGATATTCGCCCGGTCTGGTCTTCGGAGGTCGTCTCGTGGCTATGGGGATCACCCCTGAGCGGCCAGCGGCTGGCAGTCCTGGATCTAGGAGCCGGCACAGGACTGGGAACACGGACCATCGCAACACTCGCAACACTCGCAACACTCCGCCACTGCAGTTGATACCTCTGATGACATGCTGTCGGTGCTCCGAAAGTCCAGCGAGGAACTGCCCTCCGGAGTCGCTAATCGCATCACCGCTACTCGCGGGTCGGCAGAACGTATCTCCGTGGACGATCAGAGCGTCGACGCCATTATTTGCCTCCAAGCTTGGCACTGGGTCGATCCTGAACAGGCAATAAATGAATGCGATCGTGTGCTCAAGCAGAACGGCATGATGGGTAGGGCGTGGCATACCTGGGACCGAACCAGCGATTGGGTGCAGGCACTGGCCGCAATCATCGAACCGGATGGAACCCCTGCCGACCAAACGCTCAGCGTGCCTGGAGAGTTTGTCGGACGAGGCACCTTTGAACGCAAGGAATTCCCCTTCAACCACGAGCTGACGCTCGAGCAACTCGTTCAACTTGCCAGCTCCTGGTCTTTTGTTGCGCAGAGAGCAGACCGAAACATTGTCTTGGCTAAAATCCGTGGGCTGGGCGAAAAAGCCGAGTCTGTTCACACAGGCCTTGTCAGATTTCCCCACACCACGGCCACCTTTCGCTTCAAACAGCCAGCACGAGGAGTCGTGGGTTAGGCGGAACGACACCCCATGAGGACAGGTCACCGAACGCCGATAACTTTCACGCTGCACGTTCCACTTACGGGCGATCAAGCTCAGTGCAAAGGACTTCGGATAATCAGTGCACTCGAGTTCGAAAAATGACAGTTTCGCAGGTGGGGGAATCCCTGAGCAGAACCATCACCAGCAACCTCCGAGGTGAATGCCCACACGGCACAGGGCAGTGTCACAATGCGGCGCTGCCCAGATAATCCCTGGAGCGCTGAGGCCCTACCCGACAACCCGTAGCGGGCCAGGGCATTCATCCGGCCTAACTGCCGCAGTAGCTCCGGCGCAGAGACCCTGGAGGGCCCTGTCCTCAGTCTTTCCTCGGTAGTCAGCGGGGGAACCCTCCGATACCAGACGAGTCAGCCTCAAGTCACCAGGGCGGAGGACCGTGCACTCACGCAACCAGAGCGTCGTCCGTTCAAACAAACGCACAGGCCCCTCTGGCGACGTCCACGCCCGCCCCCCAGAAACAGTCTCAGTTCCTCGTGCCTCACCCGATCAGCATGCCGCGTTCTCCTTAGTCTGACTTTCCGTAACGATCCTTCTCAGACCCCACCTCCGGCGGATCTCTACCGTGGCGTGACACGTACCGATCCAGCGGACGTCAGGGCCTTCTTGGAGGTGGGGCCGCCCCTCCTGTCCCTCCCGGCCAGGCCGTCGGTGGCATTAGTCGTTGCCCGCCTCCGGTGTGCCAGCCAGGCGCGGCAGGTAGAATTCACCCACCGGAATATGCGTGGTCAGCCGGTTGTGGGGGCCAGGCAGGGGGCAAGCCCACGCTTCGTCGTAGGCGCATGAGGGGTTGTAGGCGAAGTTGAAGTCCACGACGATAGTCCCAGCGTTTCGGCCCAGGTGGGCGCCCTTGACGGTGTCCAGCAGGTAGCGGCCCCCGCCATAGCTGCCGCCGCTCCTCCCCGAGCTTGCGTCCCGGAACGGGAGAAAGAGGCCGCCGCCGTAGCTGCGCAACGCCCATAGGGCGAGGGAGCCGATCCCGGGGATCTCCAAGGTGCCCAGCTGTTCGAACGGGACTGTGCCGTCGGTTCCGGTCTGCACCAGCATCTGTTGCCCGGCGCCCTGGGCGGTGGGTTCACACTCGAAGCGGAAGTCCGGGTTGTAGTCTGCCACCTGCAGGCCAGTGAAGCGGGCCTTGGCCGCGGTGGTCAGTGCGGAGGCCGGGTGGGAGGCGAACAGTTCGTTGCGACCCCGCACCCAGAAGGCATGGGCTTCGGGTGCGCCGTGATCCTGGGCCGTGCGGCGTACCCCGGCGTATAGCTCAAAGGTGCGAACCCGCCAGTCGGCGACGTCGGCGGCCTGAACAGCCGGGTTGGTAGTCATGGGCCCATGTTACCTGTGGCGAATACCCCGGATGGTGGTGGGAAGCTCTAGCAGTGCATCGTAGTTGTGGCCACTGACGAAGGCGTCGCCGCATGACAGGGCGGCTGCCATCCCACCCACCAGAGGCTGGTCGTCCGGGCCTGCCTTGCGCCGGTTGACCCAGATGATCCGATGGCCCAGGCGTCGCAACCGCACCCCTGGCTGCTGCTGCGGCGGGTCAGGGGCCTGGCTCACCGGGGTGCGAAGGTCCATGTGGCGCTGTGGAGTTGACGGGGCGCCAGCATCCGGCCCTAGAGAGAATCCCCCCGTGGGTGCATCATGGAAGAAGGCGAACACTTCCTAAACCTTTTGTGAACACGTTCGCCAGCCGGTTCGAACGCCGGAACGCGACCAAGGAGCTGACTTGTCATGAACATGATGGGGCTAGTAATTGTTATTGCAGTCATTATTGTCATCACGTTGACCTTGGGTTTCATCGCCACCCACGGCACGTACAACAAGACGCAGCACCACTGAGCTCCTGGCGCTCGGCGAACTGGCCGCTGAGGAACAGCTAGATCGACTGCAGCGGCCCAAATCTAGAGACCGTGCCGACCGCTGTGACGGTGGTGCCATGAGGATGCCTACCACCAGCCCTCCGGCGAAGGGGATCAGCCATGCCAGGGTGGCCCAGCGGGGGAGCTGCCGCTCGCCCGACGCAGCATTTTCACTTCGATGCTGTAACCAAATTCCATTAGCCGCCGGCATAGTCACTTGCCGGTTGTAGATAGACGGGTGGAAACTGACGACACTAGTTTCCTGAGGATGGATAGATGCATTTGACGCCCCGTGAGCAGGAAAAACTCATGATTGTTCTCGCTGCGGACTTGGCACGCTGCAGGCAATCCCGGAACCTGAAGCTCAACCATCCCGAAGCCGTCGCCATCCTCTCCCGCTCTGACGTCATGCATGGGGTGGCTTACATGATCAAGGACGTTCAGATCGAGGCCATCTTCCGGCCGGCACCGCCGTCTGCCTCGCCGGCACCGAGCTGTTCGCCCAAAAATCGAGTACGACCACACGAAGCATGGCGAGGAAGTTGTGTTTGGTGGCGGCAAGGTGACCCGTGATGGCATGGGCCAAAACGGTCAGCGCACCCGCGCCGCGGACATCCCGGACACAGCCATCACCAACGTGATCGTGCTTGAATACAGCGGCATCTACAAGGCGGACGTGGCCCTGCGCGACGGGCACATCTTCCAGATCGGCAAGGCCGGCAACCCGGACATTTCCGACGGCGTGGACATCACCATCGGCGGCGGCAACGGCCCCTCGGATGCCAGAAAGGCCAGCACCGTCACTCCCGGCGGCTGGCACATCTCAAAGATGCTCCAGGCAGTGGACAACTTCCCCATCAACATCGGGCAACTCGGCAAGGGCCACGCCAGCGCACGGGCCCGCAGCACCCGGCCGACGCCGTCGAGCTTTCCACCGGGATAGGGAATCCGTCGCCTCCTCGCGGTGTTGTCTCAGATGACACCATCAGATAAGGAACACCATGGACTCCATACTCTTTGCCCCCATCACGGTCCGCGGCATCACCGTCCGCAACCGCCTGTGGGTCACGCCCATGTGCCAATACTCGGCCGAACAGCGGGACGGCGTGCCCACGGACTGGCACCTGGTTCATTTGGGCTCGCTCGCCCGCGGCGGCGCCGGGGCCGTGTTCACGGAGGCCACGGCCGTCGTGCCCGAGGGCCGGATCTCCCCGCAGGACCTCGGCCTCTGGAACGACTCCCAGCGCGACGCCTTCTCCCGCATCACCGCCTTCATCCACAGCCAGGGCGCCGCCGCCGGCATCCAGCTCGCGCACGCCGGCCGCAAGGCCTCCACGTTCCGGCCGTGGGATGTGCGCCGCGGCACCGTCCCGGAGAGCGACGGCGGATGGCGCACCTTCGCGCCGAGCGCCGTCGCCTTCCCGGGGTATGTGCAGCCGGGAGAGATGACCGCTGAGGACATCGGGGGAGTCGTCGCCGCTTTCGCTACGGCCGCACGGCGCGCGGTGGAGGCAGGGTTCGATCTTATTGAGATCCATGCCGCGCACGGCTATCTGCTCCATGAGTTCCTGTCGCCGTTGTCCAACACCCGCACGGACCACTATGGCGGCAGCCTGGAGAATCGGGCCCGGGCACTGCTGGAAACCGTCGATGCCGTCAGGGCCGAGGTGGGCCCGGACCTCCCGGTTTTGGTTCGCTTCTCCGCAACGGACTGGGTGGACGGCGGCTGGACCGTGGAGGACACGGTAGCTGTTGCGCGGTGGGCAGCCGCTCACGGAGCCGACATGGCCGATGTTTCCTCCGGCGGCAACGTTCCGGCGCCGCACCTTCCGGTGGGCCCGGGCTACCAGGTGCCCTTCGCTACGGCGGTCCGCACACAGGCGGGCGTGCCAAGCATCGCCGTCGGACTGATTGAGGAACCGCACCAGGCCGAGCAGATCGTGGCAACGGGATTGGCCGACGTTGTCATGATGGGGCGTGCGCTGTTGCGCGACCCCAACTTCCCGCTCCGCGCCGCGGCGGCCCTGGGCATCGAGATCGACTATGCTCCGCAGCAATACCACCGGGCGCCGATCGGAAGGAAGTAGCCGGCGCAGCTGCGGGGCCAAGTGGCAGCGGTCACGCCCGGCCCGCCTGTCCCGGCCGGGGGAGTATAATTGATGGTTGCAAAGCACGTTCAGGGGGGCATGTGTTTCACCCCGCACATTGATTATGAAGTTAGGCCCATGAAGAAATTTATCCAGCTTTCCGCCGCCGTAGTTCTCGTTGCAGCTCTCGCTTCGTGTGGTACCGCAGCGCCGGCCACCACCTCGGGTGGATCGCCCAGTGCTTCAGCCACGGCCGCCCAGGCGGAGCGTGCCGTTCCCGATGTGACGGGCATGACGTACAAGGAAGCCTACGAAGCACTTGTCAAGGACGACTTCTTCGCCCAGGTGGTCGATGAAACGGGCGCCACGTGGACTACGGGCAACCCGTGGGACGACGTCAAGGTGGCCTCGACGGATCCCCAGGCAGGCACCATGACGGACGTGTCGCATGTGAAAGTGACCCTCCAACTGACGCAGGCCGAGTATGGCAGCCAGACAAAAGCGGCAAAGTAGGCACGTCTTGCACCAGAACTGAGCAAGCAAACGGCTGGCCAACATCCCCGAATCGGTGTGTTGGCCAGCTTTTTGCGTTCCTGCCCACCCAGGCATGGTGGTCAATCACAGGACAGGCACCCGTGGCTGACCTATCAGTTCCCGAGCAGTTCAAGTGCGGTGTCGAGGGTAGCCAGAGCCTGGTCCTTGTCGATGCGGGCCAACGTCATGGCGGCAATCACCAATGAGCTCAGCACCGTGGCCAACTGGAGGCGTGCGCCGTCGCCAATCCCGCGACGGTGGGCACCAACACCCCGGCCAAGCGAGGCTTGCAGCTCGTCCCGGTAGCCGGCAATGGCCAGGCTGACGGCCGATTCATTGGCTATGGGCGCTCCTGCAGCATTCAGGAGCAGGCAGCCGTGGTGAGATTGCGGCGTCCCGGGTTGGGCGAGTGCGGCGCGCAGGGCCGTGAAGTACTCCACGATGGCATCCTCGGCGACGTCGGGGGCGTTGAGGGAGCGCAGCCGGGGACGGATGATTTCATCGAGGTAGCTGGACACGGCGGCGTCAAAGAGCCCGCGCTTGTTGCCGAAGGCGTGGTAGATGCTTGAGCGGCTCAGCCCCGTGGCACGTTCAAGCTCGGGCAGTGAGGCCTCCTCGTAGCCGCGCTCCCAGAACACCGCCCGCGCGCAGCGGACGGCTTCGTCTGTGTCAAAGGCCTGCGTGCGTCCCATTACGCCCCTCATTTTGTGAACCAATCGATCCACTATATAGTGGATCATACGATCCATAATAGTTCATGCGCGCCGCATTCGGCGCCGTGGCACCACCGTCCCGTGACCCTCCGAAGGAAAACACTGTGACCAACACCGTCAGCACACACATCCAACTCGCCTCCCGCCCTGTCGGCTGGCCCACTACCGGCGACTTTGCCACAGTCAAGGTGGAGCTTGGCCCGCTCGGCCCGGGCCAGGTGCGGGTCGTGAACGAATTCATGTCCGTTGACCCGTACATGCGCGGGCGCATGAGCGCTGCCAAGAGCTATACGGCGCCCTTTGCTGTGGGCGAGACCATGACTGGCGGCGCCATCGGCCGGGTCGTCGAGTCTGCCAGTGACGCCATCCCCGTCGGCGCCGTGGTCCTGCACCAGTTCGGTTGGCGCGACGTTGTCCAGGAAGACGCCGCGGGGTTCAAGATCGTCCCGGAACTGCCGGGCGTGCCGCTGTCGCTCTACCTCGGCGTCCTGGGCATGACGGGCTTCACCGGCTACGTCGGCCTGACGGCCATTGCAGGGATGAAGGCCGGCGACACCGTCTTCATCTCCGGAGCCGCCGGCGCCGTGGGTACTGCAGCCGGCCAGATCGCCCGCCTGCTGGGTGCCGGGCGTGTCATCGGCTCAGCCGGCAGTGATGAGAAAGTGGCGCTGCTGACCGAGAAGTACGGTTACGACGCAGCCTTCAACTACAAGTCCGGACCCGTCCGTGAACTGCTCGCTACGGCCGCCCCCGAAGGCATCGACGTCTTCTTTGACAACGTCGGCGGTGACCACCTCGAGGCCGCCCTTGCCGCATTCAACCCCGGCGGGCGAGGCGCCCTGTGCGGTGCCATTTCCAGCTACAACGCCACCGAGCGCAAGGCCGGGCCGGACAACATGGGCAATATGATCACCCGCGGGCTGACCTTGAAGGGTTTCACCCTGGGCAGCTACCTGGATCTGGCCCCGGAATTCAACGAACACATGACCAAGTGGTTCACCGACGGTGACATCGCCTTCGACGAAACCGTGGTCGACGGCGTCGAGAACGCCGTGGACGCTTTCCTGGGCATGATGGCCGGTGCCAACACGGGCAAGATGGTGGTCCGCACGGCCGTCAACGGCGTGCCGATCGCATAACGGGTGTATTCCGGGCCCGACGGTAGCGCATAACAGGTGTTTGTCCGCTTACCCGTTGTTGAACAACAACGGGTAAGCGGACAAAGTGCGTTCATGCGCAGAATCTACTCGGCTGAGGGCCGTTGCCGCTGCCTCTTGATGGCCGAGCGTTGTTGCTTGGCGGCGAGGTGGCGCCTGCCGGATCCCTTGGTGGGTTTGGTGGGACGACGCCGGGCCGGGCCGGGGGCCAGGGACGCCGTGACGATTTCGGCGAGCTTCGCGAGGGCGAGCTCACGGTTGCGAAGCTGCGAGCGCTGCTCGGAGGCCGCCACCGTGAGGACACCCGCCACAAGCCGGCGCCCCAACCGGGAGAGCAGCATTTGCCGTTCTTCTTCCGAGAGAACAGCCGAATCTCGGATGTTCCAGGACAGTTCTGCCCGGCTGTCCGAAGTGTTCACGTGTTGGCCGCCCGGACCCGAGGAACGCGAAAACCGCCAGTGAAGTTCAGTGGCGGGAATTATCAGCGCGGGCGACACCTCCAGATCCATGGAACAAGCATCGCACGTTCACGAACGCCGGGGCCGTGCCGGTGTCTGGGCGGATGAATTATTAATCTTTGCCAGAAACGGATCGCCGGCGGAAAATTGTTGGCAAGACGCGTCGATCATCACCGAGCGGACCCACCGCTGTATCAGCGTGCCGGAAGAAGGTGTCACGTGAGTGAGCCTGTGGACCCTCCAAGGGACGAGCAAATACCCGTTGACGTCCGGCTCCTGCGCACCGTGGACCTCATCGATCTGCGGCTTGAGGCGCCGGGGTGCACGATTGAAACGAACGACGGCGGTCCGGTTCTGGTGGCCGGTGCCAACGCCTCCGTGATTGTGCACTTCCCGCCCCAGCATGTGGGGGAGGAAGTGTGGCAGGGCGGGGTCACGGACCCGCCCCCTGTTCCGAACCGTGCATCAGGGCACGTCGCCGCCGGCCCCACCCGCTTGGTCTACGAGCTCCCCGAGGGGACCCGCATCGGCTACACGATTGAAATGGTGCTCGCGGCACTCCCGACACTAATGCTGCGAGTCGCAAAAAACGCCACCGCGGCCGGTGAAGCCGCCGACGGCGCCCCCGAACCTCCCGGAGAACTCGAGACGGCCATCGAGGCGCCTTACCACCTGGTAGTCTCGCCCAGCAGCCGGGGAACCTTCACCCACAGCAGCACTCCCTTGGGCCCGCCGGACCGTGCAGAACTGTGGCGCACGCACCTGAGTACACGACGGCTGGACGGGAGCGTTGATGACGCCGCGCAGCGAACGCTCCGTGCCCTCTGGAACCGTGACCTTGAGCAGTCGCCGCCGGGCTTCCAGCAGCCTCTGACAGGCTACGACCGGGACGCGATCGTGGCACAAACCAGCGGCGGCGACCCCGGCAATGCCCACACGCCGCTGCTGGTGGATAACCTTGCCCTGTCAAGCCTGGGCGCCTGGTTTGACTGGCGGCAGTCTTGGGACTTTCCGGCGCCGCTGGCCGACTACCGGCACCAGGCGTTCATGGGCCGCGACGGCTATGTGCGCACGGCCTACCCGGGGTTCCTGTTCCCCTTTGGTCACAGGTGCCTGCTGGTGGCCGTGACACAACGAGAGATCAAGCACCGCCAGGTGCCTGCCGCGTATCTGTGGCAGCGGTGGTTCATCATTGTCCGCCAGCCCACACGCAGCTACCCGGACACGGACAGGGACAACCCCTTCGGCCAAGTCACGCTTGGCCCCATGGTCACCCCGGACCTTGACGAGCCTCCCGCGGACCGTTCGCCCTTTGTCCCGAGTCGCAACGGTGTGCCCTTCGGCTTCACACTGACCACCATTGACCGTGGCGGGGGAGTGAGGACGTGGTCCGCACCACTGGTGTTTGTGCAGGTCGGCAAGGACGGCCCGCAGACCTACCTCAACGGTCCCGAGCTGGCGTCGCCACGGTACTTTATGGTCCGCCAGATCCAAGGCCGCGGGCAGTCCCTGGCCTTCGCAGCGCCGGTCAAGGCGGGCGACACCTCGGTGGAGGTGGCCCACCTGGTCTTTGACGGGGTGATCGATCCCGTCAACGTCACCAGCCGCCCGTTCCTGGTGGAGGCGCGCGCCATTGTCCCTTCCATGCGCCACCTTGCCCCGCAGGCCCCCGCCGTGGACCTGGTGTACGCCAAGCCGTACCTGGCCGACGGGCTGCCGGCCAGGGCACTGAACGCCCCACCGGCTCCGGGCACCCCCAATGCCGGGGAACTGATCCTGGCCCTGAAGAGCGCGCCGGCGGCCGTGGACTTTTCCAGCGGCTCGGACCGGGCCGGCGGCTTCCTCGCACCGAATCTGTCGGTGCGTGGCATCTCCCGGGCGCTGGGGGCCATTGGCGAGTCCGGCGACGCCCCGTCCGCGTTCGACGGCGGCGCCTTCGACCCGGCGTCGTTCCTCGCCGGCGCCATGCCCAAGCTGTTTGGCTTGTTCAGCCTGCTGGAATTGCTCCAAGCCGGTGGGCTTGATGAGGCACCGGCGTTTGTCTCCGATGCACTCAAGGCCATCACCACCATGCTCACCGAAGCGCAACGACTCCGGCAGGCGCTCGACGACGCCCAAAGCCGCCTTGCAGAGGAAGTGGCAAAGGGCGCCCACAGCGGGGCGCAGGCCGTGGCCCAGCACGCCAAGGACAAACTCGATGCCTGTGTTGGCCCGCTGGCAACCAACCTTGACGCACTCATCGCCGCCGTGCAGGGGCTGCCCGGCACAGCCGGTAACGTCAGCACCGCCGCAGAAACCTTGGCAGCTGCCATGGCGCCGCTACGCGATGCCATCACGATGCCCGGGGTGCCCGCCGCCGTCCGCTCGGCACTGGAAAAGCCGGTGCAAACACTCACCACGCTCGCCGACATTGCCAAGGACGCCGCGGGTTTGGCCCAGATGCTCGAAGGCGCGGCGGGCGGCCAGATCACCGCACGCATGCAGTGGAACCCGGCCATCAACCCGTGGGGGCTGCCCGGTGCACCCAACATCTTTGAGCCGCTGAACCAACGCGCCCTGCACCTGGATGTGGAGGTGCGGGCCTCGGCGAGCGCGCCGCCGGCCGTTGACATCCTTGCCGAGATCACCGACTTTAACCTGAATCTGATCGGCGACGGCGCCGGGGGCCTGATGAAGCTGATATTTCGGCGCATCGGATTCCGGGCGGGATCGGGCAGCAAACCCGAGGTAGACGTTGTCTTTGGCGGCATCGGCTTTCTGGGTCCGCTCTCTTTCGTGGACAGGTTGCGGGAGCTGATCCCTTTTGACGGCTTCTGTGATCCGCCCTTTGTGGATGTGGCCCCCGACGGCATCACGGCCGGCTTTGACATCGCCTTGCCCAACGTTTCCGTGGGTGTGTTCAGCCTAGAAAACATAGCGCTCGGCGCCGATGCCCGCATCCCGTTCCTAGGCGACGCCATGAGCGTGGGCTTCCACTTCTGCTCCAAGGACGCACCGTTCAGGCTCACCGTCATGTGCATTGGCGGCGGCGGGTGGCTGGTGCTCAGGGCCGCTCCCAAGGGCCTGGTGCTGCTGGAGCTGGGGCTGGAGGCCTGTGCCGCCCTGTCCGTGGACCTGGGCGTGGCGTCGGGCTCCGTCTCGATCGCCGTCGGGGTCTACCTCCGGCTTGAGGCGACGCAGGGTTTGCTCACCGCCTACTTCCGGATCCGCGGCGAAGTTCAGGTGCTGGGCCTGGTCAGCGCCTCCATCACCTTGGAACTTTCGCTCACCTACCAGTTTGAGACAGGCAAGCTCATGGGGCGTGCCTCACTGGTGGTCGAGGTGGAGGTACTGTTCTTCTCCGCCTCCGTGGAGATCACGGTGGAGCGCAAACTCGCCGGCTCCAAGGGAGACCCCACCATGTACCAGATCATGCCACCGGATGCCGGGGGCCTGAACGCCGACTGGGTACTGTACTGCGACGCGTTTGCGCCGCTGCCCGGCTAAGGAAAGGACACCCCCATGCCCACCACCGTCCTGGCGAGCGCACTGCCGTACTCCCTAGCCGACGGCGCCCCCTTCCACCTCACCATCTTCATCACCCACAAGCTGGTGGGCGATGGCGTGCAACTCGCCGACTACCCGGCCGCGGCCGACTGGGTGGGCACGCTCTCCGGCTGCACACTGGGACTGCGGACATCCGTCAACCCCGGTTTGGCGCTTCCCCTGCGAGCCGTGTCCGTGGCCGACGCCGGATCCTGGGTCGCCGTGCTGCCGCCCGCCACCGCTGTGGCACCGTTCCCAACGCCGGCGCCGTCGGCCGCCCCCTGGGTGAGCAACCCGGCCAGCCGGATGGGTGACCACGCCATCGACCTGCACCTTGCAGCGATCACCGCCGCACCGCTTCACCGGCCCGGGCTGGCCGGAGACCCGGTGGCGGGCGGGCTGCTGCGGACGCTGGCCACCATGGACCAGGGAGGCCCCCTGTGGCGGTTGCTCGATGACGAGGCTGGCCGGGCCCGACGCGCGTTTTCGATCCCGGGCAAGCGGCTGCGGGAGGCGCTGGCAACCATTGGACCGCTCACCGAACCGCAGGACTCTGCGGGCAGGCAGGAAGCCCTGGACCCGTTGCCGCCCTACGCGTCGGAGATCACGGATCAGCCATCGCCGCTGCAAATTCTTCTGGAGGACCCGGACGCCGACCTGCGGGTCACGGCCCGGCTCGACGCACTCATGGGCCAGGACCTCTCCGCGGACCCCCAACTCCAGATGATGGTGGACGCCCACGCCATGCGCCGCTACTACGAGCGGCCGGAACAGCCCCAACCCGAACCCCGGGCGGAACCGGACCCCAACGCCGCGCCCACCCCGCGCCCCGAGCGGCCCCAGCACGACTTCCACGCCAAGGCCGCATCCTTTGGTGCCACCCCGGCCCTGCTGCGGCGCCTGGGCTTGGCCATCGATGTGGTGCTCGACGGCGTCGACGCTGCAGGGGCCAGGGCAGCACTCGCCGGTGCCACATGGGTGAGCGTGGAGCTCACATCAACGGATGCGGACCTCCAGATTCTGCCGGCACGCCGCACCGCCGTGTTCGTTGAAGGGGACGTGTTCACAGCCTTGTCAAGCACCGAATGGGTGGGCGGCGCCCTGCCCTTGGGCGAGGAGTACTGGGTGGTGCTGGACGCCGATCCCGACGCCTCCGGGCTCAAACTGGACCAGCACGTGCGTAATCTGGGCCGCCAGTACGCCAGCGAGGCGAACGGCGACCCTGCCACCGGTGCACCCGGCACGGTGCGGGCCACAGGGTTCGCGATCGCCCGGCGTGACCGGGCCGCACAAGTGCGCACCCGCGTCCAGGCGGCGCAGTCCCTGGCAGCCGACGACGACAGCCGCGAACTGCTGCTCGATGACTTGGTCCGCGGGATCAGGATTGAAGTCTGGGATAGCGTCACCCAGGCATGGCACAGCCTGCACCGGCGCACGGTGAACGTCACGGCCCAACCCGGCGCGGTGCCCGTGCTGGCTGACACGCCGGATGTTGGGTTCCTGCAGCTTTCAGCGCTGAACAGGGCACCGGGGGATCCCCTGGAACGGTATTATCTGCACGAGGTGGTGGCCGGCTGGGATGGCTGGAGCCTGTCGGCGCCCCGGCCCGGCCTGACCATTGTGCACCTTGAGCCGCCGGCGCCGGACGGTTCCACTGAGGCCGTGGTGGCGGAGCCGCCGGACCCGCCGCTCGATGGCGCCCACATCACCTCACGGGTTGAGCCGGGGTCGCTGCCCCGGCTGCGGTACGGAACTTCCTATAGTTTCCGGGTGCTGGCCGTGGACCTGGCCGGCAATTCGGTCCCTGCGCAGCCGCCGGGCGTGCCCGCACCCGGGGCCCCGGATGGCCCGGCCCTTGCAGCTGCGGCTACCCACCTTGCCGCGCTCCGGGCACGGTATGGGGAGCGCGACGGGGCCGGATTGGCCGCTGCGAGCCGTGCTGCCGTGCTGGAGCAGCACAGCGACGCCCCGCCATCGCCCGAGGTCCTGCCGCCGGAGATGCTTTCCGGGGACGGGCGGATCGATGCCGTGCTGGCACAGCTGGTGGGGCAAGCCGTGACTGCGGTGGAAGTCTCCGGCACCCAGCGCGCGTTCGACGGCGTCCGGGCGGGCGCCAAACTTCTGGCCGGATCAGCGCGGACCCCGCGGGTGCGCCCGCAACTGCGCACCAGCCCCACCGAATTTGCGGCACTGGCCCGCAACGACGACCTTCAGCTGGCCCCGGCACAGCGGCTGGCTTTCCGGCCCATGGTTACCGCGCCGCGTCCTTATCTGCGCTGGGAACCGATCCCGGCCCCGGCGCTGGTGCCGCGGCAGGAACTCGGCACGGGGGAGCAGCCCTCGGTGCTGGTGGTCCGAAGCGGCGCCCGGCCCGATGAGCCCCTACCCGACGTGCGGGACACCGCCGAGCGTCACATCGCCGCACCCAAGGCCACGCAGCTGGAAGCCGAGGCCGCAGGCAGCTTTGATGCCGCCATCGGCACCGGTGACGCCGCGCAGATCCGCCGGCTGTACGCCGTCGCCCTGGCCGAGCGGGGTACCTTCTTGGACCAGTACGCCCCCAGCCTCAGCGACGCCAACGCCGTGGACGAGCAGCCGGGAATTGCGCTGGTTGACAGGCCCGGGGCGGACATCGCTTCGGCACACCGGGCCACCCTTGCAGAGATCACGGCCGAACGCGGGCGGCCCATCGGCGAAGGCCAATACGTGGTCCACGACACCGACGCCCTGACGCTGCCCTATCTGCCGGATCCCTACGCGAGCGGTGTCTCGCTGGTGTTCTTCGAGGCCGGACCGCCGCATGCCTTGTCCGAACCGCGCGCACTGCAGGCCATCTCCGTCCCCTATCCGGGCCAGTGGCCGGCGCTGGCGCCGCTGCGGATTATCCTGGAACGCGGGGACGTGCTGGACGCTCGCGTAGTTGGGCACGAGATCCATGTGTCCCTACCGCCGGGCGAACAGGTGCGCGTGGCACTTTCCAGCACCCTGGACACCGCGGCGCTGGAGAAGTTTGGGCTTTGGCGCTCTCACCTGGCTAGTGTTGCCGACCCCGCCGACGGTTACACCACCGATGAGGTGGTGGCAGCGGCGGCACTCATGCGGGCCGCCTCTTCGGGCTGGATGTGGTGGCTGACGCCGTCGGTTCAGGCGCGCCTGGTGCACGCCGTGCCCGCACCGGTGCGGCCGCCTGTGTTGCGTGCCCTTGAGGTGTTTTTGCGCCCCCCGGGACGCTCAGTGGTTGCCTTGACGGGGTTGGTTGATGTGCACGGGCCCAGTACTGACACCCTGCTGGTGCGGGCACGGTGGTCCGAGACCGTCGATGACCCTGCGGCGCCGGTCCCGCAGGTGGTGGATAAGTCCGACGTCGTGGTTCGCTCAGCAGTTGGTGCAGGGGAGCGCACGGGTGTGTTGTTCCTGTACGACTTCCAACCCACGGGCCCGCTTGCTGCTGCCCTGGGCGGGGTGGGATTCCACAAGATGATCCAGACGTTCCCCGACACCCACCACCGGCAGGTCAGCTATGTGCCCTCCGGAACCACCCGGTACGCAGAATACTTCACGGCGCTGCCGGACCCGGCCGATCCGCTGCTGGCCGGGGAGCCCGTGGTGGTGGACATTCCGTCGTCGGCCAGGCCGGCGGCACCCATCCTGCTTGACGCCGTCCCGTTGCTGCGTTGGGAGGAGACGGCCGAACCACAGGACCCGTTTGGGTGGCGGCGGGTGCGGCGTTCGGGGGTGCGCCTGTGGCTGGGGCGTCCGTGGTTTTCCTCCGGCGACGGTGAACTGCTGGGCGTACTGCTCTTCGACACTGCCGAGTGGGTGCAACAGCCGGACGGGAGTTGGCAGAGTCACCCCAAGGCCGTTCAGGCACCGGACAGCGCCACCAGCTTGTGGGCGGCCGACCCCATCGCCACGAAAGGCGGACCCACCTGGACCCCCACCATTCCGCCGCTGCTCACGCTCAGCCAACTGTTGCTGGACGTCATGGAGACGGCATCGGCCGAAGGGGTGGGCATCAGCCCGCCGCTGACAGGGCGGGCCCAGGGCGGCCGGGACCGGGGGTGGCCGCACGGGCCGGGCAATCCCGTGGCCGTCGCCGCGGCAATCCCGCTGCACAATGTGGCCGGTCAGCCAGCGGCACGGGTGCTGGGCTACCAGCCCGAATTTGACCAAGAGTCCGGGCGCTGGTTTGTTGACATCGCATTTCAGCAGACGCCGGCGCTGTGGCCTTTTGTTCGCCTGGCCGTGGCCAGGTACCAGCCACATTCCATCCCCGGTAGCGAGCTCTCGCCTGTGGCCCTGGCCGGCTGGGTGCAGCCGCTGCCCACCCGCACCCTGACCGTCACCCGCCCCGACGACGGGCACGTGCAGCTGACCCTGTCAGGTGTGGTCAATTGGTTGCGCTGGAAACCTGAATGGGCCCCGGAATTCCCTGGGGAACTGCTCAACGCCGACACCCCCACAGGGGAGGATGCCACACGCGCGTCCGGGCTGCGGCAGTCACGGACGGTCCATGCCACCGTGCAAAGCCTGGCAGTCGGTGCGGGGGATCTGCAATGGCAGGTTGTTTCCGGTGCCGAGCTGCTGGCTGTCAGTGTGGAGGAGTCCGGTGGTTTCAGGGCCACCTGGTCCGGGTCGGTGGCCCTGCCCTCCGGTGCCGGATCCCCGGGGCTGCGCCGGCCCGGGGGTGCGCAGACGCAGTGGCGGGTGCTCGTGGAGGAGCATGAACTGCTCGACGGCGACCCCACCTTGCCGGGCGCTGGCCCCACCCAGGTGCCGCGGCTGGTCTACGCGGACACCGTGGCCCTATAGCTGGTTGCCCGGGCGGCCCACGGCTTGCGGGCGACCCACGCCGTGCGGTTGCCCCTAGCCTCGAGGTCGGTCCTTTGCCCCAGGGCTTCTGGGCCGTCGCTGGCCAACAGCCGGTCCAGGGTGGCCAGGTCGGTGGTGGACGCCACGCCATCGAGGGCCTCACGGATGCGCCCCAGGAAGATTCGGGTGTAGCGGGAGGTGAGCTCCGGCGTCGAACGTCCCACCGTGGGCAAGGTGCGCTGCTCGAGGACGTCGAACCCGGCGCGCTGAAGTCCGGCCCGCCAGTCAGGATGCGAGTTCCAGTGCCTTTGCTCCAGGGCGCCGTGCAGTCTGGCTTCCAGTGCCGACAGTCCGGTCCCGTCCTCGAGCATGGCCGCGGAAAGGAAGCGCGGCAGGCTATCCATTTCGATGACCACCAGCAGGCCACCGGGGTTCAGTCTCGCGAACATCTCACGCATGGCCTGCTCGGGGTCGGCAAGCTCATGCAATGAGGAGGAAGCCCAGATCAGATCCGCGGCCGGCACGGCCGGCCACGGCCCGTCAAGGTCTGCTAAGACGCAGGAGACCCGCCCGTCCAGTCCTTGCTTGCGGCACGCCTGAAGTGTCTGGGCTAGCATTTCCGCAGACTTGTCCAGGGCAATGATGTTGGCGTTCTCAAAGCGTTGGGCCAGCGCAACGGTGCCCGCGCCCGAGCCTGCACCAATGTCCAAGATGGTGGCGGGAACCGTCGCAACCAGCCCTGCGGCCAGCTCGGTTGCCTGCTCCAGGTATTGGCCCAGGATCAGGGAGTCCAGGGTCAGCGTTTCAGCCAACCCTGCACCGTGGGAGTGTCCGCTAGCGGCGTGCTGGCCTTGATGGTGGTCCCCATGTGTAGTCATGGATTCCACGATATCCACCAAATGCTAAAATGGCATAGAATCTTGCGTATGACGCAAGAACCCGATGTGGACAATGTAATCCGGGCCCGCATTCGTGGCCTTCGCCTCTCACGCGGCTGGTCCCTGGAGAATCTGGCGGCCCGCTGCCAGCTCAGTCCCTCCACCTTGAGCCGCCTGGAAACCGGGAACCGCCGGATTGCCCTCGACCAGCTGGTGCCGATCGCGCGGGCGCTGGGTACAACGCTGGATGCGCTGGTTGAATCCGGCGACGACGCGGACGTGGTCATCCGTCCGCAACCCGGGTACCGTCCTGGAGTGACCACCTGGATCCTCTCAAGTGATGACGGCCTGTACGGCAAGACCGTGGCGAAGATGCGCATCACCGCGGAGCGTTCCGGCGGCCCGTCACAGCTTGGCGTCCATCCGGGCCGTGACTGGTTCACCGTGCTCTCCGGAATCGCCGTGCTTGCGCTGGGGGAGCGGACCATCTTGGTCCACCCCGGGGAGGTGGCGGAGTTTTCCACTATGGTCCCGCACTCCATCGGCGCCCACGAGGGTCCCGTGGAGATCCTCACCATCCTCAATCACGACGGCGGGCGCGCCCACCTGCACGGCGCCGATCGCGCACCGGACCATGCCGCGGATCACGCTGCGGGACAGCCAGTCACAAGGGGCGCAAATGAATCCTTGACTGCTCGGGCTGGGAGGAGGAACCTCATTCTTAACCACGCTGAATGAGGAACTTTTCGGACCACGGCGTGATGCAAGGAGGCAACATCACCATGGCTAGAACCAACTCCCGTTACGGTTGGGTCCCGGACCTTCCTGACCAGCGTGACTTTCATTTTGCGGCACCCATGGCCGTGCAGGCGAACCTGCCGCCCGCCGTCGACCTCACCCCTGCATGCCCGCCTGTCTATGACCAGGGGCAGCTGGGCTCCTGCACCGGCAACGGTGTGGCCGGTGTGGTGCAGTTCGACGCGCTCAAGGAGAAGCTCCCCGACACCTCCACGCCGTCGCGTTTGTTCATCTACTACAACGAGCGGGTCATAGAGGGCACCGTGGCCTCCGACGCCGGTGCCCAGATCCGCGATGGCATCAAGACTGTGGCGACGACCGGTGTCTGTGATGAAACCCTGTGGCCGTACGACATCACCAAGTTCGCGAACAAGCCGGCTGCCGCCTGCTACGCGGCAGCCAAGGCCCACCGCGCCATCACGTACTCGCGCGTGGGCCAGACGCTGACCCAGATGAAGGGATGCCTCGCCTCGGGATACCCCGTCGTTTTTGGTTTCACCGTGTATGACAGCTTTGAAAGCGCCCAGGTTGCCAGCACGGGTGTGGTGCCCATGCCGGCCGCCGGAGAGGGTGTGCTGGGCGGGCACTGTGTGGTGGCGGTTGGCTATGACGATGCCAGTTCGCGCTTCACGATCCGCAATTCCTGGGGCACCGGCTGGGGCCAGGGCGGGTACGCCACCATGCCATATCCCTACCTGCTCAGTTCCTCATTGGCCAGCGACTTTTGGACGGTCAAGTCAACGTCATAACTGCCTGTACTGCCTGCCGGATGGCGGTGGCCGTCCGGCGGCGTCTGCGCTGACGATGGACAGAGTGCGCACGAACAGTGCACGTTCTTGATCGGCAAATCCTCCTGCAGACCGTTCCTTCAGGGGGTATGAGCTACCACGTCGAGTTGTGCCCTGCCGCAGTTCGCGCGTTGAAACGAATTGACCATCAGGAGTGCGAACCCCTTCGTGGAGCGATCGCGCTCCTCGGAGAATCCACGGCCACCAGGTGCCAAAGCACGCCAACGCCCGTCCCGGCCTCAGAGCTCGCCTAGGGGACTACTGCATCGTCTATACGGTTGAGGAGAACATCCTCGTTGTCGCAGTGATCACCCTCGCCCATCCTGTTCCCATGACGAGGATTATTTCGCCCCTGGTGATCGCCCCTGGTGATCTCCCCCTGGTGATCTCACAGTAGCTTCCAGCAATAGTGGGGACGTACGATTCCCAGCCAGCCAGCCAGCCCGGGCAGGTCCTCGGAACTGGCACAGAAGTGGGACAGATCCTCCCAAGAACGCTGGATTCCTCACACTCAATTTCACGAGTGGTGGGAAACCAAATGGGAAAGGCTGCCAACTGCAGCTTGGCTAGCTCCCCAACTCGTCCGGCCAACGTTCCCGCAATGGACAGGCTCTGGGTGGCTTGCCATTGGCAAAGCGCTGTCCGATTCCTGAACCACCATTTTAGAGCGACAGGCCCAGCCACAGCCCCATACCGGCCGCTGCAACAGCCGCAACGGCCAGTCCTAAGCCACTACCCAATGCAGCCGCATAGCGACGGTCCCGCATAAGCTGGACTGTTTCATAACTGGCTGTGCTGAAGGTGGTGTAACCACCCAGGAATCCGGTGCCCAGCACGATTGCCACGTTGTTCGCGGGAAGAGCCTCCATGGCCAGGCCGGTCAGGAAGCCCAGCACAAGAGAGCCGGAGATGTTGATGAGGGTTGTGGGCCAGGGGTAGCCGGCGGCGGATTTGCTGCGGATCGAACCGTCAACCATGTATCGTACGGCGGCACCAACCCCTCCGGCGACGGCAACGCCCAGAAAGATCCACGGCGTCATCGTTGGCCTTCCGGGAAGGCCGTGGCGGTCCGTGAACCGGCCAAGATGCCAAGCCACGTGGCGCAGGCACCCAGGACGACTGTCCCGAATATATAAGCCACCGCGATGCCAGGGCGCCCGGACATGACGAGCACCGCCGTGAAAGCGGCTAGGGAACTGTAGGTCGTGAACCCTCCGCAAAAACCAGTTCCGAGCAGCAACCTCAGCCGGCTGACTCGCCCGGCTGAGGTTCCGGGCCGGGTCAGGGCTTCATAGAGGAAACCGAGAAGGAAGGCCCCGGCAATATTCACCAAGGCAATCGTGACGGGCACCTGGTCCACTTCCGGCGTCAGCAAGGTCAACGCTTCCCGCGCAGCAGCACCGACGGTTCCGCCAATACCTACCAGCACCCACAGCCGCCACTTCAGGTAGTTGGGCGTGTCCGTGCCGGCCATCAGCCTTCTCGCCAGGGGTGGGAGAATTCCGGGACCGGTGCGTGTGCCGGGATGACCACGACGGGCCGTGTCTGCCTGTGCGCAAGATGGGTTGCGACCGAGCGATTGAAGAACTCCTGGAGGCCGCCGCCCGCGGATCGCCGGTGCGTACCGACCACAATCATGGCCGCGTCAAGACGTTCGGCAACCCTCCCCAGGGCTACGGACACCTCGCCAGCCAAGACCAGTGTCCGCCACTGGAGACCGGTTTCTTTCAACAGCTGTTCCAAACTTGCAGCCAAGGCGCTGTCAAAGACGTCCTCGGACGGATCGGAATAATCCGGATCGATCGGCTCCGAGACCACCGAGCCGTCGGCGCCTTCGGTGATAGGGACGCGCGCCTGGTCGACGAACACGCATACCAGTTCGGCGTCGAAGCGCGAGGCGAAATGGGCGGCTTGTTCCACCACCTGGGGTGGCTGTCCCGGTGCCACCCCAACGATCACAGGACGCGCCGGATTCGATATATTGCTCATAGGTGGAGCCTATCGCCACGGCAGGTCCGCAACAAGAAGCCACGGTTTTGTGCGGCGTGCCGCAGAGCTTAGACAGTTGCGTGTACCCGTGATTGAGTGCCGAGCGGAGTGTTGGAGTCGGCCATAGCAAACTCCGTTTCCACTGGCCACGGCCAGGACGGCCGGACAGCCCAAGAGGAAGCAGCCGGAGCCAAACATGGGAGGACCAGATTCCTGCGTAATGTCCCCCAGGATCCGCACCCGTGTATCTGGAAGGAAAACTGCCAGGTCCGTGTCGGCACGTCCGGGTTGCAGAGGCATCAGCATCGATGCGCCGCCCTGCCGCAGCGATGCTGGTCCTCCGGGACACCGAGATGGTGGGTGGCGCCAAGACCGCAGTGTCCCAATCCCGGTCAGGATCCGTGCTGGAATCTTGTTGGTTCCGCTTCAGGCGCGACGCCGGAAACGATCTCCTGCGCCTCGGCTGCTGCGGGTGTCCACCACGGTGACACCGGCAGCGGTGCGAATTAGCGTTATGGAAACCTCCAGGGATCGTATCTGCGTTGAAATACCCGTCAGCAACATCCAGCCATGAGCTCACAACGACAATCTACACATGCCCGGGAACGGGGGTGGTCAGGTACCTTTTTGCGGGGTTAGTGGACGCTCTGGGTTGCCGGCTCGGGCACCTGCTCGTCCTTGGCCGCGGTGGTGTCGTGCGTCATGAAGGCGGCGATGGCTACGATCCCCAGGGAGACGATCGCAGCAACCAAGAAACCGTTGCTGAAGCCACTGGCCTGGGCTGCGATAGCGCTCTTCCTGGCGGCTGCCGCCGCCAGCGTTCCGGCGGACATGACGCCCACCAACAGTGCAGTACCTGCCGCACCACCCAACTGCTGGAGTGTGGAGAGCAGGGCAGCTCCGTGGGCTTGCATCGAATGAGGCATTGGGTTCAGCCCGGCCGTAAATGCGGGGGTGAAAATGAACGCCAGCGCGATCGACATCAGGACGTGCAAACCGACGATTGCCACCAGGAGTGTGTTTTCATCCAGCTGAGTGTAGGCGAACAAGATCGCGGAGAGCAGCAGGCCACCTGGGATCAGCACCGGGCGTGGGCCCACCTTGTCAAAGAGCTTCCCCACCCAAGGTGCCAGCAAAACCATGACCAAGCCACCAGGGAGCATCAGCAAGCCGGTGGTGAGCGTGTCAAGGCCGCGGACGTTTTGCAGGTACATGGGCAGCAGGATGATCACGCCGAACAAAGCCACCATCGCCATGACCATCAGGGCCAATGCGAGGGTGAACTGGCGGTGAACAAATGGGCGCATGTCTAGAAGTGCGCCATTGCTGCGCTGCAGCCGCAGTTGCAGGAGCACGAAGCCAAGCACCGAGACGAAGGAGAGCGCCAATGCCGCCAGGGCGATCTGATGGGTCTGGGCGTCGGGGGAGCCGATCCCGCTCAGGCCGTAGACCAAGCCACCGAATGCGGGGACGGACAGCAGCACCGACGGGATTGACAGCCGCGAACTGGCCCGCTTGGAACCCGTGGGCAGAACACGTGAGCCAACGATCAGGGCGGCTATTGCGACGGGCAGGACAAACAGGAACATGAAGCGCCAGGACAGTGAATGCAAGATCACCCCTGAAAGGGTGGGGCCAATGGCCGGTGCCACCGAGATCACGATGGACACGTTGCCCATCACGGCGCCGCGGCGGTGCGCGGGCACCAGATCCAAAATGGTCGTCATCAGCAACGGCATCATGATGGCTGTTCCGGAGGCTTGGACCACCCTAGCGGCCAGTAGGATCTCAAATCCCGGCGCCAGCCCGGCCAGTAGGGTCCCTGCGGAGAACAAGCCCATGGCCAGGATGAAGACCCGCCGGAGGGGCAACCGGGTTAGTAGATAGCCGGTGGCGGGGATGACTACCGCCATAGTGAGCATGAATGCTGTAGCCAACCATTGGATGGCGGAGGCGGAAACGTTGAACTCGTGCATCAGCCTGGGCAGAGCCACATTCATGATGGTTTCGTTTAAGATCACCACAAATGCCGAAACCAGCAGCACGGCTATCGTGGTGCGGTCACGGGCGGAAAGCCTGTCGGGGGATTCGACGGCGGTGCTTGTCTTGGTGGGATCCTGATCTTTGAGTGCAAAAATTTAGGGCTGCCTGCTCGCAGGGCTTGATCAGGTCAAGAGCTCTGCGGGGCAGTCCAGTGATGCCAGCAATGGAACGGCATGATGTATTCCAGCCGCCGCGGGATTCCCGCCCTAGAACGACCCGGTGCAGTCTTCGAAACCTACACCGGGTCGTTCCTCCCCTCACCACCTCTAACATCAGGGTTGCTCGTTTGACTGGTGGGAAGGCTCAGTAGAGCTTGTTGGCTCCACCGTCCGCCATGAGGGTTTGGCCGGTCATATAGCGTGAATCATCAGAAAGCAGGAATGCGACGATAGGTGCGACATCTGCTTCTGGATCCCCGAAACGGCCCAGGGGCACCTTGGCGAGGGAATCCTGGTACATCTCGGGGAACGCCTCGCTCCATGCCTTCACACCTGCGGTGAGTGCCATGGGTGAGACAACGTTGACACGGATGTTGTCCTTGGCCCATTCGTTGGCTGTGACACGGGACAGCCCGCGGATTGCTTCCTTGGCCGAAGCATAGGCAGCCTGGGTCTGCTGCCCAACGATGGCTGAGCCCGAACCGAAGTTCACAACCGAACCGCCGTTGACGGCCAGCAGCGGGTAGGCAGCCGCCATGAACTGGCGGGTGGCCCGGAAACCTGTATTAAAGGACAGATCCCACTGTTCCTCGGTCAACTCGTTGAACATTGCCTGTCGCGAGGCATGGGCGTTGTTGACCAAACCGTCCAACCCGCCAAAGGTTGTCTTGGCAAGTTCAACCGCGGACGCTGCAACCGCTTTCTCGCTGACATCGCCCAAAATGAACTGGACGTTCTCCCCAAGATCTTGTTGAAGCGATCCCCCGGCCTCTGCGTTGACATCAACCGCTACAACCTTGGCGCCGCGGGCCACCAACACCCTGGAGATCGCACCCCCAATTCCTGAAGCACCACCGGTGACGATGACTACCTTATTCTCGAGCTGCATGCTGACTCCTTGGTTTCCGTTCGTGGAATCGGTCGATCCCTTGCTGCGGACAGCCCATAAACACAATCACAAGATCCTGTGTACCGGCTGGAAGCCGCGCCGTCCCCGGCAGAGGGATTGCCCGGAGTTCGAATTTGCTCCGATTGTCTTTGCTTGCGGGACCCCCATATTAACCACCAGACATATTAGCCACCAGATGCCACGTGTGGGCCCGAAATTGAGGATTCGGGTCCACACGTGGCACGTTTTCGGAAGGGACGTGAGTTCTCGCGCCGGCTTGGGCGGATTTACTCCTGGGTGATGAAACGTTCGACGGCGGTCACTGGGCGAACGCGCTCATCCGCCGGGATGTCTCCGGCGAAAGCCAGCCACTGGGCAAATTTGTCACCGCGTTCCACGAGCTGGCGGTACATGGCGCGGCGCATGGTGCTGACCTGCTCGCGATAGAACGGCACGTCGATGACATTGATCAGCTCGTCGGGGTCGGTGACCATGTCGTAGAACTCGTCGATGCCCTCCGGGTTGGCAATGTACTTCACGTGTTTGTTGCGGATCATGCGCTGGGCATAGGGGAAGTGGTGGCCGTGAAACTCGCACACGATGTCTTCCCGCCAGCCCTCAACATGGTCACCGTGGGCCAGCGGAAGCAGGCTCCTGCCGTGGACCCCCGACGCGTCGGCGCCGGCAATCTCGTGAAAAGTGGCTGTGAAGTCCAGCAGGCTGATGAAGCGGTCCTCGCGGCGCTCCACTTCGCCGGGCAGCGCCAGGATGGCCGGTATGCGGTAAATGTCCTCATACATGGCCGGACCCTTGTCGTTGAGCCGGTGTGCGCCCGTGAATTCTCCGTGGTCTGCGGTGAACATGATGGCTGTTGAATCCTCCAGGCCCAGCTCGTCCACGACTGCCAGGATGCGTCCAATTTCATGGTCGATCATGGAAACATAGCCCCAGTACACGGCCGTAAGTTTCTTCCACTCATCCACCGTAAAGCAGTCCGTCGACCAGTATTCCGCGTAGGCCTGCTGCACCATGGGCTTGCCATGGAACGTCTCGGCGAACGAGCCGGGTAATTCCACGGTGGACGGGTCCACCATGTCGTACCACTGTTGGGGGATCAAGTACGGCAGGTGTGGGCCAAAGATATGGCAGGAGAGGAAGAACGGGGTACCGTCCTGCTCCTGCAACGCCCCGGCCGCAAATTCCCGCAGCTTCGCGATGGTTTGGTCCGCCAGAAACGCCTCGAAGGTCGCCTCCGTGGGCTGGTCCGTCACTCCCGCGATCAGGTGGCCCTGGCTGCCGTCGGCCCGCGTCGTATAGACGGGACTGGAGATGTGGAAGTCCGGGAAGTTGTTGGCCTTGAGCCAACCCTCATAACCAGGGTCGTCAAAGACGTTCAACGCTCCCGGCAGGTGGATGCCCTCGAAGCCGTAGTATTCGGGCCCGCGGTCCTTGCCCACATGCCACTTGCCCACGTGCCCCAGCCGGTAGCCCTGTTCGATGAGGGCGGCCGAGAATGTCGGCAGCCCATCAGGTAATTCCTCACGGTGACCGGAATTCCATTCGTAATTGGCCAGCAGTCCATGTTCAAACGGTTGCAGTCCGGTGAGCAGGCTGGCACGCGCAGGGGTGCAGATGGCGGTGGGGGTGTAGGCCCGGTCAAAGGTGGTCCCGCGCGCAGCCAGCCTGTCAAGGTTGGGTGTGTGTTGTGAGGTGTTGCCGTAGCAGCCCAGGGTGTCGATGCGTTGCTGGTCCGTCATGAGAAACAGCATATTTTGGCGTTTGGCTGTTGGTGTTGCAGCTGACATTGAGGCCTATGCCTTCGACGTGCTGACGTACAGCTCGGAGTTGAAGAACGTCTTGGGATCCACCACTTCCTTGATCTTCTCGGCTGCCTTGAACTGCTCCTGCAGGGCGTTGAGCCAGGTGTAGACGGTGCCCTTGGAGGCGAGTTCCTCGAGTTCCTTGGTCGTGAAAATCTTGGCGACGCCGGCCTGGGCCTTCATGTCTTCCTCCTTGAGCTTGAGAAACTTGGCCGTGAGGGCGATGGTACTGTCCTGGTTTGCGTGGCGGTAGTCGTTGGAGCTTTTGATCACTGAGATGAAGCTGGTAGCCAGCTCCTTGTCCTTGGCCGCCCGGCCGGGGCCTGCCACAAAGGTGGAGGGGAATGTCAGTTCGTCGATGAAGTCCTCGTTGGAGTACAGCTCCACCAGGTCCGGGGAACCCTTCTTTGCACTGTCGATCAGCGGGTACCAGAGGGCTGCGCCGTCGATCTGCTTGGATGCAAACGCGGCGACGATTGCGGGCGGTTCCATGGCCAAGACCTCAAAGTCAGCGCGCGTGAGACCGTCTTTCTTCAGGGCCAGGGAGAACAGCTGATCCCCTGATGTGCCCGTGGGGATGGCGATCTTTTTGCCCTTCAGATCCGCCAGGGACTTGATGCCCGGCTGGGCAATGATACGGTCGGCGTTGGAGACCGAGTTGACGGCCCAGATCTCAGCCTTGCCGGAGGCTGGCAGCCACAGGGCGCCGGAGCCAATATAGGCGACGTCAATGTTGTCGGTGCCCAGGGCCTGGATGGCGAGCGGGCCGTTGGTGAACGGCAGGTACTTTGGAGACAGGCCGGCCTTGGCCCAGTAGCCTTCCTGGTCGGCAACGGCCATCAGGGCCGCTCCGTTGTAGTCGGCAATGTAGCCAACCTTGATTTCGACAGGATTCTTTGCCGCAGGTGCATTGGCGGCGCTGTCCTCGGTTTTGGCGCCGCAGGCTGCCAACAAGGAGATGGCGGCTGCTCCCATGGAGAGCTGAAGGACGTTTCGACGTGAAAGATTTGTTGACATGAGTTCTCCTGAAGAAATTCTTGCCCGTCGTTGGGCAAGGTGAGCGTGGGTGGTGAGAGTGAAAAACGGGTGCGGAACGGTGTTATTGGTGGGCTTCGGCAACACCGGGCTGGTGATAGACGGCTTCCCACACCTGGGCGCGAAGACGGGCGAACCCGTCGGAGAGCCGCATTTCCTCCGTACGCGGGTAAGGCAGATCGATCTTGATCTCCTTGTAGATGCGGCCCGGGCGGGCTGCCATGACGATCACCCGGGACGCCAAGAACACCGACTCGTCGACGTCGTGGGTAACGAACATGACGGTGCGCCGTTCCTTGGTCCAGGTTTCTAGCAGTTGCTCTTGCATATGCACCCGGGTGAGGGCGTCGAGCGCCCCGAACGGCTCGTCCATGAGCAGGATTTCGGGGTTGACCGCGTAGGCGCGGGCAATGGCGCAACGCTGCTTCATACCACCGGAGAGTTCCTTGGGCAACGCCTCGGCGAAGCGCGTCAGCCCCACGAGTTCCAGGTAGTGGTCAACGATCTTGCGCCGTTCTTTGGCGGGAATCTTCTTCAACTCCAGCCCGAACTCGACGTTCTTGCGCACAGTCAGCCACGGGAACAGTGCATACTGCTGGAAGATGACCCCGGTTCGGGGGCTGGGGCCGTCCACCTCGCGATCATCAACCATGACACGCCCGCCGGTGGGATCGAGCAGGCCGGCCGCGGCATTGAGCATGGTTGACTTGCCGCAGCCGGAGGGTCCCACCACTGTGACGAACTCTCCGTCGGCAATATCAAGGCTCACGCCGTCGAGCGCGGTAAAGGTGGTGCCTGTGAGGGTGAACTCCTGGCGGAGGTTTTCAAAACGGATCATGGCATTTTGTGTTGACGTAGTCATGGTGGTTCCTATCGGCGTTCTTGCCAGCGGGTCAGGTGGGCCTCGACCATGAGGAGCAGACGGTCCATGACCAACCCCAGAATTCCAATGGCGATGACGTTGACGAAGATGGTGGGCATGTCATAAAACTGCTGGGCTTGTTGCATACGCATGCCCAGCCCGTTGGGGGCTGCGAGGAGTTCCGCGGCAACCACGGTGGCCCAGCCGGCGCCGAGGCCGATGCGCATGCCCACCAAGATGAAAGGTGAGGAGGCCGGGACCACAACCCGCCGGAAGATGACGAAGCTATTGGCGCCAAGCACACGGGCCGCGTTGATGAGCGTCTTGTCCACGCTGACCACGCCCTGGTAGGTGGAGATCACGCACGAGAGGAACGCGGCCAAGAAGATGACGAAGATCTTCGGTGTTTCCCCGATGCCCATCGTCACCATAACCAGCGGGAGCAGTGCCAGTGGGGGAATGGTGCGGAAGAACTGCACGTATGGCTCAATGATGGCCCGGCCAACGCCGTACCATCCCATGATGAAGCCGACGGGGATCGCCAACAGGGAGCCGAGGAGGAAACCGCTCAGGACACGGGACAGTGAAGCGACTGTATCTTCGCCCAGTGTTCCGTCTGCCATGAGCTCGCCGGCACGGAGAACCACCTCGCCGGGGCCGGGAAGGCCCACAAGGCCTGTGGCTGAAAACAATGCCCAGGCGAGCAGGCCTGCTGCGACTGAACCGAAGTTGATGGCCAGCATTGCCTTTCGGCTGAGCTTGCTGGCGCCAGGCTTCTTTTGGTTGGGCTTCTTAGTGGGTGTGGGTGTTGGTGTTTGTCCAGAAGGTGCCATGTTGGGTGTGGCGCTGCCGTGGAGGACTTGCGTGGTGGACGCCGGATTCGCGCTATTTTGTGCTGCCATGACTCAAAGCTATGACACACATCACTCAGTGTCAACACTCTTTACTTAAATAGACTTTACACTTCATTTGTTGCGAGATGCTTGACTTCTGGCACTGCTGATGGGGAGCCGGCACTCCTTCAGCTGACGCTGGCAAGGGCCCAGTGTTTCAGGGCCGTTCTCGCCGCGCCGTCACTGCCTGCCGTGGGCGCATACGGTGCCGTGCTGATGCTGATGGAACGCGGCCCAAGGTCCAGATGCTGTCCAGCCAGGGCTTTGCGGACAGGTGTTAGGAGCGGTTCGCCAAATTGCGAGAGCTCACCGGCAATCACCACCTTGCTTGGATCCAGCAGCACACAGGCGCTGACCACTGCACGGGCCAGCAGCACCCCGGCCCAGTCCACCACGTTGCGGGCGATGCCGTGGCCGGACGCTGCGGCCGCAGAGAGGGCATGGATCGAATCAAAGGCCTGCCCGCGATGGGCCGCCTCAACCAGCACGTTCGATACGTTGATGTAGCTTTCAAGGCAGCCGTGCCGGCCACACCAGCACGGGGGTCCGGCGAAGTCGACACTGATGTGGCCCAGTTCCCCGGCGATTCCATTGCCCCCGCGCAAGAGCCCGCCACCTGTGACCATGGCGGCGCTGACACCAGCTGACAGGACCACATACAAGAGGTTGTCGTCGTCGTTACCGTACGTCATGGCGGACAGTCGAATGTTGTTGTCCCACAGCAGCGGGGCGGGTAGAACGGCTCGCAGGGGTGCCAGTGTTGCCCCCTGGGGGTCAAGTTGTTGGGCGACGCCGTCCGAGAGCGAGGTCGGGTCGGCATGGCGGCTGGCTATGCCGACACCGGTGCCAATGACTGTTTCGGGCTTGATGCTGCCGTTGCTGACAAGATCGCGGAGCATGTCGGCGGCGTACTGCACTTTCGACTCAAGGCTTGACGGGCTGCTGACGTCGCGGTGTTCATGGTTCACAATGGAGCCGTCAAAACCCATGACAGAGATGCTGATACGCCGCCGCCCCAGTTCAATGCCGACGGCGGCCCCCGCCTCAGGGTTGAGGGAGAGCCTTTTGGTGGGGCGTCCATTGCGCCCGTCTGAGATGGGCACCTGATCGGTTTCGGTCAAAACCCCGCGGTGGCGCAGGTCGCCGACGATGGCCGACAACGTGGTGCGGGAGAGCTTGGTGTCTGTTTCCAACTCCCGCCGGGTGCGGCTCCCGTGGGTTACCAGCGTTTCCAGAACACGCAGTTCATGTCTGCGCCGCACCGCCTGCAAGGCGCTGTCGTCAGGTGTAAGCACGTCTCCCACTTTCTATAGCCAGCCGGATGCTCGCCATCCGTGTTGGCGGCGGTCATCTACTTTGAAGCCATCATAAGCAATTGTGTAAAGACTATTGTCTTTAATGGCCGTTAGGAACCGTGTCGGCATCCAGAGCTCGGCGCAGGCTTGCACCAAACCGGCGCCGATTTCCCTTACGGGACTGGCCTTCAGAGGGTTCTTCTTCGTTGAGTGTTTCAACGTGTGCCGCTGAACCAGCCCGGCATGGCCACGGCGGGGGTGTGGCCAACCCTTACGGTGACTAACACCGCCCGGAGTAGGGAAGACTGGAGGTTAACAATGACAAGGGAAAGAAAATATCATGATCAATCTTCAGCAGGACACCGACGGCTTCATCCGAATGATCCAGCACTACCCGCGCTCGATGAGCATTTCAGTCACATTCAACGACGGCACACAGGAAATTTTCTCTGGCCGGCGCTTGAATGAAATTTACGACGACGCCCTGGCAGCCTTCAGGTTGGGCAACAACATGGATGCCAAGGGCTTTGAGCGCATCCCGGCCAAGCGAAACCTCCGCAAGAATGCCGTCAGCACCATTGCCGTTCGTCCGGGCATGTCCGCATAGCACCGCATCCCCTCGGGCACGCCTGTCAGGGGATAATTGCCTAAGAGTTGTGCCCAGTCCACCCGAAACACCTATCAAAGGAACGCCATGTCCACGTTGAAGCAGCAATTGAAGTCCGACGTCATTGCGCACATGAAGGCCGGCAACAAGTTGGCGCTGACAACAGTGCGCAACGTCCTGGGTGAGATTGAGACCAAAGAAAAGGGCGGTAAGACCCCCGTCGAGTTCGACGACGCGCAGGTCACCACCATCTTGCAGAAGGAAGCAGCCAAGCGCCGCGACACGGCCGTGATCTACACCGAGGCGGGGGAGCACGACCGTGCGGCCGCAGAAGTCAGTGAGGCGGAGGTTATCGAGGCCTACTTGCCACAGCCCCTGAGCGCCGCTGAAGCCGAGGCGATCGTCGATGCGGCCATCACCGAGCTTGAAAATACCGAAGGTAAGCTGTCGATGCGCCAAATGGGCCTGGCCATGAAGCCGATCACGGCGCAGATTGCGGGCCGCTTTGACGGCAAGGCCATCTCAGAAATGGTCCGCAAGCGCCTAGCCTAGTTGCCAAAGCGGGGTTAGACGCCGCGGCGACGCGAGACATTTCTCCATCATGTGGAGAATTACCGCAAATTCCGTAGGATCGATGGTGAAGGTGGGGCGGACACGTTCGTGCCCACCGCCGTCGCACTCTATGAAAGGCGCCATGCTACTTGCCCTCATTCCACTGATTATTGGACTGGCAGTGCTGCTAGTCATCGTGGTCATCGCCGCCATCATCTCCCGGATGGCCCTGCACATCGCCAGCCCCGACCAGGCTCTGATCATTTCCTCCAAGGACAACAAGTCACAGCCGGACCCCAGTAGCCAGCGCGTGGTGTTTGGTCGAATCTTCATCAACCCGTTTACGCAGCGCGCCTACCCGCTCTCGCTGGCCTCACGCCAGGTGTCGTTGAAGATTGAGGGTATTTCCAAGAACGGGATCAAGCTCCACCTCACGGGCGTGGCCCAGGTCAAGGTGGGCGGCGACGCCGATTCGGTCCGCAAGGCGGCCCAGCGCTTCCTGAACCAGCAGGACGCGATCGATCACTACACGCAGGAAACACTGTCCGGTTCCCTGCGCTCCATCGTGGGAACACTGACCGTTGAGTCGATCATCAAGGACCGCGCCACCTTCGCTAAGAGCGTCAAGGAGGAGGCTGAGCACTCCATGCACAACCAGGGCTTGGAGATTGACACCTTCCAGATCCAGTCGGTCGACGACGATTCCGGATATCTGTTGAACCTGGGCCGGCCCGAGGCCGCCCTAGCCGAGAAGAACGCCAAGATTGCCGAGGCCCAGTTCCTGCAGGAGGCCGAGCAGGCCAAAGCGATTGCCGACGAGCAGGTCGCACTTGCGCAGCAGCAGCTGATCATCAAGCGTGCCGAACTCAAGGAAGTGGCCGACGCCCGTCAGGCCCGCGCCGACGCGGCTGGCCCGCTGGCTGCCGCCGAACAAAACGAGCAGGTCATCATCCGCGATCAGCAGGTGGCACTGCGCCGCGCGGAACTGCGCGAAAAGGAACTCGACACCGAGGTCCGCAAGCCGGCCGATGCCGAAAAATACCGTCTCATCCAGCAAGCCGACGCGAAACTTGAGGAACGCCGCAGGGCCTCCGAGGCGGCCGAGATCGAGGCAACCGTCGAACTGGCCAAGCGCAAGCTGATGGCCGAGGGAGACAGGGTGGCTGCCGAGGCCGACGCTGCGGCCAACACCGCACGCGGCAATGCCGAGGCCGCCGTCATCGAGGCCCGGGGCCTTGCCGACGCTGCTGTCATAAAGTCGCTGGGCCAGGCCGAGGCCCAGTCCATCGAGGCCAAGGGACTCGCCGAGGCCGCTGGCATCGCCGCGCAGGCCGACTCTTACGAGAAGTTTAACGAAGCCGCGGTGCTCAGCAAGGTCCTTGAGGTACTCCCGGCCATGGCACGCGAGGTGGCCGCCCCGATGTCCGCCATCAAGAACATGACCGTGGTCTCCAACGACGGTGCTAGCCAGCTGAGCAAGAACGTCTCCAACGGCGTGCACCAGACCACCCAGCTAATCAAGGACTCCACGGGCCTGGACATCATTGGCTTGCTGGAGAACATGATGAAGGACGCCGGCTCGGGCAAGGACCGCGGCCACGCGAGCTCCGTCTTCACCAAGGAACCTAGTGTCACCGCCAACCAAGACGGGCACGACGCGAACTAGCGGCAGATAGAAGGGCTGGGGCCGCTTGATGCCGCCCCAGCCCTTCGGCACTGAGCACCCGCCCCACCGACCCGGCTGCTAGACGATGCGCCCCGGAACCCCGAACGGTGGGTCCGGCAGCGGGGGCGGTGAAGGCTGGAGCGGGTCCGGGGGATCCAAGGGGTCCGGCGGGAATGGCTGAGGAACTGGTTCCGTGGGATCCGGAGGCCTGTTGGGATAACCGGGTTGGGTGGGGTCAGGCCGCGCTGGCGGCTGCTCCGGGTCCGGGATGGTGCCGTTCTGGGGATGATTATTGGACAAGGTGTTCACCCTTTCATGGCGAGAGTGGTGGCAAGGACTGCCTGGCGTGTTCGCTCTCTACGGTTTTTTCGGGACTCCTCAAGAAAGACACAGTTCCTCAAGAAAGACACAGTGGTTGCGGATCTTCACACCGATTGCCGGCTCCGGCCCTTGACGGCACCATAGCCGCCCGCCACGACGCCGCCCACGACACTCAGGCCCGGGCTGGTCCATGACAGGGAACCCATGCTACTCCTTCCATTGGCCTAGGTATCCACTTTACTTCCGACGGCACTGACAGCGACGGACAAGCCAAGCCACGATGGTGATGGCTGCGAGCGCACCGAGAATCGCCGGAGCAAATCTCCGGATCAGCACCGGCACCACAGCCGATCCGAGATCTAGTTCCACGACAGGCTGTGATGGTGCGGGCCGGGCCGGGTTCGCGCTCACCGGGGTCTGGACAGGCTCGCTCACCGGGGTCTGGCTTATCGGGGTCTGGACAGGCTCGCTCACCGGGTCTGCGCCTGCTTTCCCGATGACACATTGGACAAACTGTTCCAGCAGCTTGTCGGAGACGTCCTGGATGACGCCCCTGCCGAACTGGGCGGGTTTGCCGGTGACGTTCATATCCGTTGAGACGTCCACGGTAGTGTTGTCCCCGTCAGCGATAAGAACGGCGGTCACCGTGGCGCCGGCTGTGCCATTGCCGCGTTTGTCTTTACCCGAGGCCTGGATGACCACGGTATGTGCGGCCTCGTCCCGGGACACGAACTCCCCGGTGCCCGTGTACATCATGGCGATGGGGCCCAGCTTGATCTTGACCGTGCCGGTGAAGGTGTCGCCGTCAACGGAGGTCAACGTGGCGCCGGGAAAGCATGTGGCGATCTCCTCCAGCTGGTTGAAAGAGTGCCAGGTCTCCTCCAGGGGGGTGGGAACGGTGAAGTGGTGTTTGAGTTCCATAGTGTTATGCCTCCGCCAGTCTCATGCCCGTATGGGGAAGCCCGACGGCGGCCAGCACCGCACGTTTGGCAATAACGGTGACCAGGTGGCGACGGTAGTCGGCGTCCCCGTTGAGGTCACTGACCGGTTCGGTGGCGTCGGCGGCGTGGGAGCAGGCTACCGCAATGGCATCGGCATCCAAGGCGCATCCTGCGAGTGCTTGTTCGGCGGAGGAAGCCCGCAACGGCGTGCTTGCCATATTCGTCAACCCCAGCCGGGCCTCGGCGATCACGCCTCCCTCCACCCTGACCATGGCGGCGACGGCCACGATTGACCACTGCTGGGACACGCGAGTGAACTTTTCATAGTGTGCACCCCAGCCGGTGTATTTCGGCACCAGGATGCTGGTGAGGATCTCACCTTCTCCAACCGCGGTGGTGAAGTACCCCCGGAAGAAGTCCGCCGCGTCCACGGTTCGGGTTCCGTTGGCGGAGGACAGCGTGAACGTTGCCCCGGCGGCCAGCACCGGGGCGGGCATGTCACCTGCCGGGTCGGCGTGGACCAGTGCCCCGCCAAAGGTGCCGCGGTGGCGGACCTGTGGGTCGGCCACGGTGGCGGCAGCCATCTGCAGCAGGGGCAGGTGCGCCGCCAGCAGGGGATCGGTGGCCATCACGTGGTGCGGCGTCATGGCACCTATGGTGAGGTGCGCGCCGTCGTCGGTTATACCGGAGAGCCCGGGGATCCGGCCCAGGTCGATGACAAGGGAGGGGTCGGCCATGCGCAGCTTCATGACCGGGATCAGGCTTTGGCCCCCGGCGAGCAGCTTCACCTCGTCCCCGGCCGAGCTGGCAGCGTCCAACAGGCCCAGCGCCTCCTGGACGGTGGTGGGCGCAGCGTAATCAAAGGCGCTCGGAATCATTGCACTCCTTCAACGGTCTTGGCTTCCTGCAGGGCATGCCACACCCGCGACGGCGTACAAGGCATCTTGACGTCCTTCACACCCAGGTGGCGGATAGCGTCCAGCACCCCGTTAACGATGGCGGGGGTGGAGGCAATGGTGCCGGCCTCGCCCACGCCCTTGGCGCCCAGCTGGTTGCTGGTGGCCGGGGTCGTTGTGCGGGCCGTGATGTAGTGCGGCAGGTCCGGGGCGCTGGGGACGAGGTAGTCCACGAAAGAACCGGAGACCAGGGTCCCAGCGTCGTCATAGACCGCCTCCTCGTACAACGCCTGGGCGATGCCCTGGGCCAGGCCGCCATGCACCTGCCCCTCCACGAGCATGGGGTTGACCACCACCCCGATGTCGTCCACGCACACATACTTGAGCACGCTGACGGCGCCGGTTTCGGTGTCAACCTCCATGGCCGCCAGGTGGGTGCCGTGCGGGTAGGAGAAGTTGACCGGGTCAAAGGTTGCTTCCGAGTCCAGGTTGGGCTCCACCCCCTCGGGCATGTTGTGGGCGGAGAACACGGCAAAAGCGATCTCGCCGAAGGAGGTTGAGTGTTCGGTGCCCTTGACGGTGAACGCGCCGCTGGCGAATTCGAGGTCGTCTTCGTTGGCCTCCATTAAGTGCGCGGCGATCACCTTGGCCTTTTCAATGACCTTGTCCGCCGCGGCCAGCACGGCCATGCCGCCCACTGTCAGGGACCGCGAGCCGTAGGTGTCCAGGCCGCGCTGGGAGACCTGGGTGTCGCCGTGGAGTACCTCGACGTTCTCAAACGGTACGCCCAGCCGGTCCGCGACGAGCTGGCTCCACGCGGTTTCGTGGCCTTGCCCGTGCGCCGAGGAACCCGTCACCACCTCGACATTTCCGGTGGGCAACACCCGTACCTGGGCGTGTTCCCAGCCGCCGGCCGCATAGTTCAAGGAACCAAGCACCCGGGATGGGGCCAGCCCGCACATCTCCGTAAACGTGGAGACTCCGATACCCAGCTGCACGGTCTCCTTCGCGTCCCGCCGCCGCTTTTGTTCGGCCCGTAGCCCCTGGTAGTCAAACATCTCAACGGCCTTGGCTGTTGCGGCCTCGTAATTGCCGGTGTCGTACTCCAGCCCGGCCACTGTGGTGAAGGGGAACTCGCTGTGCTTAATCCAGTTCTTCTCACGCAGTTCCAGCGGGTCCATGTTCAGCTCGGTGGCCAGCTCGTCCATCATCCGCTCGATGGCGAAGGTGGCCTCAGGCCGGCCGGCACCTCGGTAAGCGTCGGTCCACGGCTTGTTGGTGAAGATGTTGTTGCATTCAAACCGGTAAGCCGGAAACTTGTAGATGGAGTTGTACATGAAGGCGCCCAGGACGGGGATGCCGGAGGTAATCAGCCCCAGATAAGCCCCCATGTCCGCTAGCAGGTTCACGTCCAGCCCGGTGACGATGCCCTCCTTCGTGGCGGAGATCTTCAGCCGCTGCACCTGCGCCCGCCCATGGTGTCCCACCTGCAGGGATTCACTGCGGGTCTCGGTGAATTTGCACGGCTTGCCCATGCGCCGGGCCGCCAGCACCGTGATGACTTCCTCCGGCGTCACCTGCAGCTTGCCGCCAAAACCGCCGCCGACGTCGGGGGCGATCACCCGGACCTTACTTTCGGGAATGCCCAAGGTTAGGGCCAGCATGAGGCGTAGGATGTGCGGAATTTGGGTGGCACTCCACATGGTGATCTGCTCACCCGTGGGGTCAACCACCGTGGAACGCGGTTCCATGAACGCCGGGATGAGGCGCTGCTGGTACAGGGTGCGCTCCACCACCACGTCTGAGTTCAGCAGGGCGTCCGCTATGGAGCTACCCGTTCCGGCCTCGGCCGAGTCAAAAACCCACGTGGCCGACTTGTTCGACGCCAGCGTGGTGTGCGCCAGGACATTGTCCGTGAGAGCCTCCTCCAGGTCCATGACCACGGCAAGTTCCTCATAGTCCACGTCCACTAGTTCGACGGCGTCCCGGGCTGCGGCCACGCTGCGGGCGATGACGACTGCCACGATCTCCCCGGAAAACGCCACCTCTTCAACCGCGATGGCCGGATGGTTCGGAGCCTTCTGGTCCGGGGTGACGGGCCAGGCGTTGGGCAGTGAACCTTGCTCATCCGCGACGTCTGCCCCCGTCAGCACGGCGAAGACACCAGGAGAGGCCTTCGCGGCGGAGACGTCAATGGCGGTGATCTTGGCGTGTGCATAGGGGCTGCGCACCATGGCCAAGTGAAGCATGCCCGGCAGGACCATGTTGTCGGTGTAACGGGAGCGGCCCGTGATCAGGTGCGCATCCTCCTTGCGCAGCCGGGCCTTGCCGATCTCGGCGCCGCCGCGCTCAACCGTGGCGGTCATGACACACCCGCCCTCTGGTCTTCAACCAGATCAACGTTGGCGGAGATACCGCTGTCATTGTATTGGACGCCGTCGGCTACGCTCTTCACAGCGGCCACAATGTTCTGATAGCCGGTGCAGCGGCACAGATTTCCTTCCAGGCCGTCCCGGATTTCGGTCTCGGTGGGGTGCGGGTTCTCTTTCAGCAGCGACGCGGACTGCATGATCATCCCAGGGGTGCAGAATCCGCATTGCAGGGCGTGACACTGGTGGAAGGCTTCCTGGAGCGGGGCAAGCTTGCCGTTCTGTGCCATGCCCTCGATGGTGGTGACCTGGTGCCCGTCCGCCTGGACCGCGAACATGGTGCACGACTTCACGCTCACCCCATCCAGGTGGACGGTGCACGCCCCGCAGTTCGTGGTGTCGCAGCCAATGAGGGTGCCGGTCTTGCCCAGTCGCTCACGGAGGTACTGGACCAGCAAAAGTCTTGGTTCGACGTCGTCCGTGTACGTGACGCCGTCCACGTCCACGGTGATTGTCTTGGAACTCGCCATTGAGATCTCCTTAAAACATATGGCAGACGCTCTTGACTGCCCGACTCCAGCCTTGATGTGTCATACGCTACATCAGCCGTTGATGGATTGTTAGGGGCTCGGGGCATCGGTCAGGGGGTCGTGGTGGATGCGCACATCCATATGGCTCAGCCGGGTTCCGCGCCCGCCCCAGCGCAGGGAGATGATCTCCGCGGCAATGGAAACAGCCGTCTCCTCCGGTGTGCGTGAGCCCAGATCCAGGCCGATGGGACTGGAGAGGCGTTGGAGTTCTTCCTTCATCAGCCCGGCCTCACGCAGCCTTGCCATCCGGTCGTCATGGGTACGCCGCGAACCCATGGCCCCGATATAGGCGACGTCGTGGCGCAGTGCCACCTCCAGCAGCGGTACGTCGAACTTGGGGTCGTGGGTGAGAACGCAGATCACGGTGCGGGGGTCCACAGCCCCGGCGTCGATCTGGGCCTGCAGGTACCTGTGCGGCCACTCCACCACCACCTCGTCGGCCACGGGGAACCTAGCTTTCGTGGCGAACACCGCGCGGGCGTCGCACACCGTGACCCTGTACCCCAGGAAGCTGCCCTGCCGTGCGACGGCGGCGGCAAAGTCGATGGCGCCAAACACCAGCATGCGCGGTTGAGGGGCAAAGCTGATGACGAACACGCGCATGCCGTCCCCGCGGCGTTCCCCGTCTGGACCGTACATCAAGGTGGTGTTCCGTCCGGCAGCCAAAAGCCCCTTGGTGTCGTCGCTGACGGCGTGATCCGCCCTTTCGCTGCCCAGCGTTCCCTCAAAGCCGTCGGGGCGGACCACCAGGTGCCTGCCCAGCCAGGAGCGGTCGGGGTGTTCGATCACCGTCACGATCGCCACCGGATTGCCGGCGTCGACGTCGTCGCAAACGCCCTGCAACTGCGGGAAGCTCGCCTGCGAGACGGCTTCGACAAACACGTCCAGGATGCCCCCGCAGGTCAGCCCCACCTCGAAGGCGTCGTTGTCGCTGATGCCATAGCGTTGCAGCACAGGGGTGCCGTCCTGCACCACGGCGGTGGCCAGCTCGTACAGGGCTCCCTCCACGCAGCCGCCCGACACCGAACCCACCGCCCGGCCATCGGCGTCGACCATCATTGAGGCACCAGCAGGCCGCGGCGCTGACTTGAACGTGCGCACCACGGTGCCTAGCCCCACGGTGTGCCCGGCTGCGACGGCGGACACCAGATCCTTCAACACCTCACGCATTGCGCACCACTTCCAACAAGTCCTCGAAGCTCTTCATCGAATGTCCCCCCACAAAATAGTCAACGTGCCCCAGCACTGCCTTGATTCCCTGTTGCACCGGCTCATACCCTGCCTTGCCCCGGTGCGGGTTGGACCAGATGATCCGCCGAGCCACATGATGCAGGCTCTGCACCGCCTGCCCCAGCAGGGCCGGATCCCCGCGTTCCCAGCCGTCACTGGCAATCACTACGACGGCGCCACGCACCACCGAGTGCTGCCCCCACCGGTTGTTGAAGGCGCCCAACACCTCGCCCAGGCGGGTGCCACCGGACCAGTCGGGCACGGTGCGCCCCGCCTGTGCCAGGGCTTCCTCCGGGTCGTGGGCCAAGAGCGCGCCCGTCACCCTTGTCAGTCGGGTGCCCAGGGTGAAAACCTCCACCTGGCGTGGGGCCTGTGCCAGCACCCGGTGCGCCAGGCGCAACAGGCTGTCCGCATAAGGGGCCATGGACCCTGAAACGTCGATCAGCCACACCACCTGACGCGGCTTCCGCGGCGCCTTGCTGCGGCGCAACGGCCCCGGTTCACCGCCGCGCCGCAGCTGGTCGCGCAACGTGCGCACCCGGTCAATCTCTCCGTGAGGGTCAAGTTTTCGCCTGCGGCTGGGGCGGCTGGGCAGGCGCACAACCAGATCTTCGAACATGTGGTTGAGTAACGTGCGATCAGTGGCGTCAAGGGTGGCAATGTCACGGTGGCGCAGCAGTTCGCGCCTGCTGGAGATGGCATTCACCGTCTCTTGGGCGCCGTCGGAGGTGCCGGCGTCGTTCTCCAGCGAGGCCTGGCTGACGGTGGTGGAGGCAGTGTCCTGGCGTTCGGTGGTGGAGTGGACGGGGGCAAACCATGCCTCAAAGGTTCGCTGGTAGGGGCCCAATTCGTCGGGAGAGGAGCATAGGGTGCCCCGGCCGGCCCAAAACACGTTGTGGCGGTCCATGGCAGAGCGGGCCGTGGACAGCCGGACCACCGCCTCGACAAAGGTGCGGGCCCGCTCCGGGTTGACCTTAACCCCGGCGGCCCGCACGGCACTGGCAAACGCCAACAGGATTTCCTCTGCGCCGTGTGCCGGAACGCCCGCGAGCGCGGTGTATCCCGTGTCCGCGGTGTGCCCGGATGTGCCTGCCTCAGCCATGTCTCAACCCAACATCCGGGCCAGGGCTGCCGTGACCCGCTCGGTGTCCTCACGGTACTTGCACAGGGCGCCGATGCTGGCCGCGGCGGAGGCCAGGTCCAGTTCGGCGCAGCCCAGCTGGTGCAGGGCCCGGGCCCAGTCCAGGGTTTCGGCAACGCCTGGCGGCTTGAGAATGCCGTCGGTGGCGCGGATCTGTTGGACCACATTGACCACCTGATGGGCCAGTAGCTCCGGCACCTGCGGCAGGCGGGTGCGCAGGATTTCAACCTCGCGGGCCAGTCCAGGGTGGTCGATCCAGTGGTACAGGCACCGCCGTTTCAGGGCGTCGTGCAAGTCCCTGGTCCTGTTGGAGGTCAGCACGACGATGGGCGCAGTCACGGCCGTGACCGTCCCAAACTCGGGGATGGAGACTTGGTAGGTGGAGAGTACCTCCAACAGGAACGCCTCAAATTCGTCGTCCGCCCTGTCAATCTCATCGATCAGCAACACTGCCGGACTTTGCTGGAGCGCCTTCAGGATGGGACGGGCCAGCAGGAACCGCTTGTCATACAGTGAGCTTTCCAGCGCTTGAACACTCAGCCCGCTGCCGCCGCCAGCCTCAATGCTTCGCAGATGCAGGATCTGCGCGGTGAAATCCCAGTCGTAAAGCGCCTGCGAAGCGTCGATTCCCTCATAGCACTGCAGCCTGATCAGCGGCAGCCCAAACGCCTCCGCCAGTGCCTGCGCGAGAGCCGTCTTACCCGTGCCCGGCTCGCCCTCCAACAGCAGCGGGCGCTCCATACCCAGGGCCAAATAGGCAATGGTGGCCAGGCCGTCGTCGGCCAGATAGCCGGTGGAAGCCAGCATGGCGGATAGGGCTGCCGCGGAATCGATCGACGTCTTCGTCATGGCACCAGCATAGGGCCATGTGTGATCCGCAACATGAAGATTGGGCCTTGGCCGGTTTTCATCGGGAGCGGCCGATCAATTCCTACATGACATGGTTGGTGCCGCCAAAGATCTGCAGGCATCTATCAACCACGACCACGTGGATATCGGTGCTCCACAAGCATCGTGTCGGCCAGCACTTGGGTTTTGCATTCCGCGAGCACAAACCTGGTGTTTTGGAAGTCCATGACGGGCTTGCCAAACGGCGTGTGCCGACAAAGCTCTTCAGGACATTGGCGCTCGAGGACGTTGACGCCGGTGACGCCGGGAGCATCGGCGGCGAGGGCGGCCGGTAGCGGAACCGCGCCAATGCCGGCGTCGAGCCTGGGGTAGAAGAAGAAGGGGACCGAGTACTTGTCCGCCCACGCAATCCTGCAGCAAACGCGTCACGAAGCCGTAGTCGGCCGGTGAGCCCACTCCCTACGTTCGCACCTCGGGCAGGTCCAGGGCCACACTGATGGCAGTCAGCAACAAACGTCCCGTATCCGCCACCTACCCGGCCCACGCCGATGCCGTCCGTTCAAGTTCTGGGTAGGAGGCCAGCCACTCGTTGTGTCCTTGCCGGCGCCAGTAAAGTCTTTCCGCTGGGACCACCGGCACCGCTGGCACCACCGGCACCGCCGGGACTCTGTCCGCTGGCACGGCGGAGGCGGGGTCGCGGTGGAACTGTGCGGAGGTGTGTTTGCCCAGGGCCAGGCGTTCTTCCAGCAGCAGCGCGAAAAAGCCTGCCACAGAGTCGAGGAGGTCTTGCGCCTGGCCCGGTACTGCCCCGTATTTGATGATCCGGAAGAAGCCCACGTTGTGTGCGGCGTCCCTCAGAATGTCGATGAAGTCGTTGCTTCGCGACAGGGCCGGGTGTGGCTCTCCCGCGGAGCACAGGCCAACTGCTAGTTCTTCCAGAAGGGGTAATCCGTGTACCCCACGGCCCCTTCCGTGTAGAACGTTGCATGGTCTGGTTCGTTCAGGGGCAGGTCCTGCTCCCACCGGTGCGCCAGATCAGGGTTGGCGAGGGCCGGGCGCCCTACCACCACGGCGTCTGCCCAGCCCATCACGGCCTGCGCGTCCTTGAGACTGGTGATCGTGCCAAAGCCGGTGTTGATCAGGACCGGGCCGCCAAAGCGGTTGCACAAGTGCTGGACCAGTACGCCTGACGGTTCCTTATGCAGGATACTCAGCCCTGCCAACCCCAGCGGTGCAATCCCGTCGGCAAGGGCCGAGTACGTCTCCAGCGTGTCGGTGGGGTCGGTTTCAAGGGCGCCTTGGACATTGTGTTCAGGGGAGATGCGCAACCACGTCCTGCCAGCGCCAATCGCCTCCACCACGGCGGCTGTGGTTTCGATGACGAAGCGGGCTCGGTTCGCGGGACTGCCACCATAGGCGTCGTCGCGCTGATTGGAGGACGGGGCAAGGAATTCATGCAGCAGGTATCCATTGGCACCGTGCAGTTCGACGCCGTCGAATCCGGCCGCGATCGCGTTGCGTGACCCTTGGACAAATTCCTCAATGATCTCTGGCAGTTCCGCCAGATCAAGTGCCCGAGGCACCGGATAAGGCAGCTTTCCGGCGTAGGTCCGGGTGAATCCGTCAATGGCAAGGGCGCTGGGAGCGAGAACTGTACGTCCACCATTTGTCTCTTGGTGGGTGACACGGCCCGAGTGCATGACCTGGGCGATAATGAGCCCGCCGTCGGCATGCACCGCGTCAGTAACCCTCTTCCAACCGGCAATCTGGGCTTCGGTTACCAGCCCGGGCTGCCTGACGAAGGCCTGCCCGGCAAAGCTGGGGTAAGTGCCTTCGGAAACGAGCATCCCCATGGATGCCCGCTGCCTGTAGTACTCGACCACGATGTCCCCGGGAACGCCGTCCAATCCGGAGCGCGAGCGGGTGAGCGGGGCCATGACCAGGCGGTTTGGCAGGGTTAGTTCGCCAAGGGTGACGGGGGAAAACAAATTCAAGGAGATCTCCAAAAGAACAGGGGTTGGTATTTACTTTTTGTCAACGCCCGGAGAGCGCTGAGCTATTCCCTGCCGCGTGTCGCCTGGGTGCCTGGCCCGTGGTGAAAGGGCCCTCGGGTGGCTGGTCTGTGCTTGGAGGGCTTGCCTGGGTGCCGGGCCTGTGTTGTGGGGGAGGGTGCTTGCTAGATGGGTGCGTTTTGTTCGTTGTCGGGGTGGTTGTGGAGGTATTCGCGTCCGGTGGGGGTGGTGGTTTTGGTGGCACCGTTTTCGGCTGGTTCTACGTTCCAGCCGGTGGTGGGCTCGTCTTTGAGGCGGTGGCAGTAGATGGAGCGTGGGCGGAGGTTCTCGGTGCTGGTTTGGCCTTTGGGCAGGGCGGTGCCGTTGAGGGTGTACCGGGTTTGGTGGAACGGGATGGTGTGGTCGATCTGGCAGTTCCGGGCCGGGGTGTCGCACCCGATTCCGGTACAGACAGGGTCCCGGAGACGGACGAGCCTGACCATGTCCGCGGGTGGTTTGTAAGCGGTGCGCCCGATACTGACGATGGTGCCTTTTTCGGGGTCGGTGAGGATCCGGTGCCAGGAGCTGGCCCCGGCGGCGAGTTCTCTGGCCTGATCGGCCGGGATGGGACCGTACCCGTCGAGATGGCCGGGCTCCTCCGAGGTGTTCAGCAGAGTCAGGAACGGGATAGTGACGTTGACCTTAGCCGGGATACGAGGAGTAAACCGTGGCTCCGGAACCGACCCACCACCGGGCAGCCCATTCCCTGCCAGCCCATTGCCGCTCAGCCCATTGCCGCTCAGCCCGGTGGTGGTGTGGGGTGCTGGCTGGTCTGGTGCTGGATGGTCTGGGGTGGGGTTGTTACAGGAGCAGTCAGTGCAGCTGGTGGCGGGGTGGAGGAAGGCTTGATGGATCAGGTCCAGGAAGCAATCGGCGAGGTAGTTATCATAGCTACGGGAGGGCCGCCCGGTCGGGGTCAAAGCGGTGGAGGGTTCCCCATCCTGTTGGGCCTGTCTGGCCCAGGCTTCTAAGGACTGGAACAAGGCCAGGGCTGGTGTGGCGGGCAGGATCGCACCGAGTTGGGCCATCCCGTCGGGCAGGGGCGTGAACCAGACCCGGCGCTGGATCCGGGCCCGCTCGTGCCGGACCGCCAACGGTTCAGGGTTGAAGCGTTCGGCCAGGCGCCGGATCTTACGGGTCAGCCCGGCCGGGTTCATCCGGGCCGCCCCGGGCAAAAACAGTGGCTCCAGCACCAAGAAGAGCTCCTCGGGGACGTTCTCCAGGCCCCGGTGGATGGCCCGGATCCGCAACCCGTCCAGCAGACCCTGCCGGTGCAGGGCCAAGGTCGCCGGGAGCGCGGTCAGGGTCGCGGCGTCATCGAGTCGATGCTCGGCGGCGCCCCGCCCGATCGCGTATACCGCCATCAGTTCCCCGGCAGCCCACAACGACACCCCGCCGCGTTCCCGGACCGGTTCATCGGCCAGAGGCGGACGACGGGTAGCAAACACGGCCACCGCCTCGGCTTCCCTGGCCTGAGCGAAAGCGGCCAAACGGTTCGCCGCATGCATGAAGTCCAACACCTCGTTATCGGCCAGCCCGGCCGGATCCAGAACCTCCAACGCCTCGGCCCCCGCAGCAGGGGTCCACACCACACCGGCAGGGTTGTCCTTCCTGGGCGCCTTAGGAAGGTCCGGAACCGAAGCCCGCACCACCGCCACCGCAGCATCCGCACCCACACCAGAGAGCGACACAGGCAACAGTGCCCCAACCCCCAGCCCCGGTACAGGCGCGGCAGGCAAGAACTGGGCCGCCCATTCCTCCGCACTGATCTCCCGCGACGGGCCGATCCACGTGACATTGCGCATCTGCGGGTCATCGGCAAAAGGATCACTGGCAATCAGCCGGGCCAGCGCAGCACCATCCCCATCCACCACAGCATCCACAGCAACACCGAAAGAATCATGGCCGGAAAAATCGCCGCCAACAATCCCCTCCGGCCCAAAGCCGGGGTCCTGATCCAAAAACGCCTGCCCGGAAGGGGTGGAAACTCTCTTGCTACCGGACCGATCAACGGTGCCCATACACCAATTTTAGACCTAAATACGCCAGCAAGGAAGTACTATAGAACAAATATTCTAATAATATTTCTTATCCTGCCAGGCGTTGACAATGCAGGTGCGGAGGCAGGAACCGCGCCTGTCTGACTGGCTATTGTTCGGTCGGCTCCGGCAGCCCGAGTAGTGCATTTTCCACGAGTTCACTCAGCGCAGGGTGGATCCAGTACTGGCCGCGGGCGACGTCGAGGGCCCGTTGCCCAAACGACATGGCATGGATCAGCGGTTGGATCACGGTGGCCGCCTCCGGCCCAATGACATGTGCGCCCAAGAGGAGTCCGGTGGTGGGATCTGCCAGTACCTTTAGAAAATGGACGGTGTCCTCCCGAGCCCATCCGGCAGCGATGTCGGCATATTTTTGGACCTTGACGGCATAAGGGCGCTGCGCCTCGATGGCCTGTTCCTCGGTGAGTCCTACCGATGCAATCTGGGGATCGGCGAAGACCGCTGCCGGGATGAACCGGTGGTCTGCGGTCATCATCTCGTCGGGGTGTAGGAGATTGTGTTTGACCACCCGGGCCTCATGGTTGGCCACGTGTTTGAGCTGGTGGGCGCTGGATAGGTCACCCAGCGCAAAGATCCCCTCTACCGAGGTGCGTTGGTAATCATCCACCCGCACCCGCCCGTCGCCGTGGACTTCCACCCCGGCTGCGGCCATCCCCAGCGCGTCGCTGTTGGGGCGCCTACCGGTGGCAACCAGCAACAGCTCGGCCTCAATCGTCCCCGGACCATTGGGTCCCTTGACCTCAAGCACGACGCCGGAGCGCCCGTCCCCGGAGCTGCTCGTGACACCTTCCAGGGTCGTCTCAAGCAGCACCTCATAACGCGAGGCGGCCTCCCGGGTGAACTGTTCGGAGAGGTCGCCGTCCAGTTGGCGCAGCATGGCCGGACCGCGGACTAACTGGGTGACGGCGACACCAAATGAGGAAAAGATGTGGGCAAACTCGGCGGCGATGAAACCACCGCCAAGAATGGCGATGTTATCGGGCAGGCGGTCAATGCGCATGATGGTGTCGGAGGTGTGGAACGGCACGGCACCACTGGTGAGCCCGGCAATCTCGGGGACGACGGCGTGTGACCCGGCCGCCAGCACAAACCTTTCGCCGGTGATCACCTGGGTGCCGCCGTCGTGCATGCTAATGGTGAGTCTCTTGTGCGAAATGAAACGCCCGTGGCCGGCAAAAACTGTGATGTTCTGGCATTCCGGACTCTTGCGGTAGGCGCGTCCGGCAGCCTCGATGGCGTCGATTCGGCCAAAGACCCGGTCTCGGATGCCTGGCCAGTCGACGGCGTCGAGGTGCGAAGAGACGCCCAGACTCCTTCCGTGCCTGGCGGCGTCAGCGAGTTCGGCGGGGTGGACGAACATCTTGGTGGGGATGCAGCCCACGTTCAGGCATGTCCCGCCAAAGAGGTTGTCCTCCACGATGGCAATGCTCAGGTGTTCCAGTTCGGGGCCCGGGATGGAGTTGCCGGAGCCTGTGCCAATGATGACGAGGTCAAAGTGGTTCAAGGGTGCTCCTTTGCTGGCGCGGTGTGGGGCTGCTTGTTCCGGCGTCTGCGTGCCACCGCAAGGGCGGCCAGGGCGGCGCCTGCTCCGGCGGTCCACCAGAGCAGGCGCCGTTCGGGCGCGGCTGTGGGTTCGGCGGGAGGCGGGGCTGTCTGGCGGCGGAGCTTCCTACCCTCAGCGATGAGCTGGCGCTCCTTTTCGCGCTTCTTCACGCTTGCGGAGAGGCCCCGCGGGGGAAGCTGCACCTGGGCCTCGGCCTTGATGCCGGCCCGCAATTCGCGGCTCCGTTCCACCTCGGCGTCCACTTCCGCGCCCAGAAGCAGGCTCAGGTTCATGATCCACAGCCATAGCAGCAGCACGATCATCCCCGCGATAGTGCCGTAGGTCTTCTCATACTTGGGAGAGTTGGCAACGTAGATGCCAAAACCGGCAGAAGCAATGACCAAAGACACCAGGGCCACGCATGCACCGACGCTGATCCAGCGGAACCTGGGAGGCTTGACGTTGGGGGTGAAGTGGTACAGGACGGCGATGAGGACCACGGCAAGGATGCCGACGACCGGCCACTTAGCGATTTCCCAGACCATGACTGCCGCATCCCCCAGACCCAGTGCGTCACCCACGACGCGGGCGATGGGCCCGGATATCACCAGGAGCAAAGCGATGGCCGCGACAATGAGGACAGCGAGCAAGGTGACAAGGAGCAGGGCCGGGCGCAGTTTCCACACGGGCCGGCCCTCGGTGGTGCCATAGATCCTGTTCAGGGAGCGGCTGAAGGCGCCAACATATCCAGAAGCGGACCAGAGCGCCGTCACGAGTCCCAGGGCAAACGTCCACCCGGCCGCAGAGGAGCGGCTCAATTGCTCCACGGGCACCCTAATGGTCTCCACCACCGAGCTGTCGGTGAGCTTGCCGGCCAAGTCGAGCATGGCGGCGGTGGTTTGTTCCGCCTGGCCCACCAGCCCCACGATCGAGACCAAGGCCAAGATGGCAGGAAACAGGGACAGGATGCCGTAGTAGGTGAGCGTGGCTGCCATGTCCGTGCAAGCATCGGCGCTGAACTTGGCCACAGACCGTTTCAACACGTACTTCCAGGAGATGGCGGCCCGCTCCGCCGCCTCAGCCGTTGGCGGCAGGCCCTGAGGAACGTGCAGGCGCTCCAGTGCCAGCACGTGTTCCTGGGTAGAAGGCGGGTCTTGGCCGGCTGCCGTGCCGGCACGTGTCGTGGATTTCTCCTGCGTGCTCATCCATTGACCCTATCCGATGTGGTGTTCGGCCACCTGGTGCCGCAGCCGTTTCACAGGGGCATCTCAGTTCCCCGGCGTAGTCTTGCGCCATGGTTGAGCAGGGACGTACGCCGTCCAGATCGGTGTTTTCCTTGGGCCGCCTCGTAAGAAGCGTGTTGAGCCGAGTGCCCGTGTGGGTGTGGCGGTTTCTTATGCATGCCGTCAGCCGCGGCGAACTGCGCCGCTTCAACGTCGATCCCATCAGCGGTGTGCGCTACTGGCATGACATTGACTTTGTGGGCGACCAGATCCGCTGGCACCGGCTGGATGTTATGACCCCGGCGGGAGCCACCGGGCATGGAAACCGTTTGCCCGTCTACGTCTATTTTCATGGTGGCGGCTGGACGTCGGGGGACAAAGCTTCCGTGACCAAGTACTGTGCCGCGCAGGCCGCCGGCGGGGTGGTCGTCATCAACGTCAACTACCGGATGGCACCCCATTTTCACCTGGGCCATGTGCTGGAGGACGCCAACGCCGCACTAAAGTGGGTCGGCGAGAATATTGGTGACTACGGCGGAGACTCGCAGCGGATAGTGTTGGGCGGCGACTCGGCCGGCGGCCAGATTGCCGCCCTCATGGTCGCTGCCACCTACCAGCATGAACTAGCCGAGCACTACTCCATCACGTCAGCTCTGGACGCCAGCCAGGTGCGCGGCTTGGTGCAGCATTGCAGCATCGTGGACTTTTCGGTGTTTTTTGATAGGGGATTTGTCATGAGCCTGAATTTCATCCGCATGCTGCTTCCCCCTGAGGAGCACGAAGACGGAACCGGTGGTGGCAAGGGCAAGGTGAGGACCACGGGCAAGCAGCGGCGCTTCAAGCTGCGCGTGGCCGCCCGCTTCATGTCACCGATTGAATGGCTGGATGAACGGTGCCCGCCCGTGTTCATCACCACCTCCGAACGGGACTTCTTCTATGACTCAAATATGAACCTGATCAGGCGGCTGGATGAGCACGGGGTGCCCGTGGATTCGCTGGTCTACGGTTGGGGCAGCGCCAACACCGAACACACCTGGCAGCAAAACTTCCGCCACCCGGAATCCCAAGAGGTCTATCGGCGCCTACAATCCTTTATAACCAAGGTGGCCGCATAGCGTCAGCTCTCCGGTGCCTGTTCCGATGCCAAGCGGAGGTGCGCTGTGGTCTGTGAAGTGGCCAGAGGGAACGACGACGACGAGCCCGACCTTGGTGCGTTGGCGGGCTCGGGTGTTCCGGTGGAGCGTGCCATGGATGCCGTGTCTGGGGCCGCCGCGTCGGCGGGCTCGGATATTTCGGTGGAGCGTGCGATGGATGCTGCAGAACTGGCCGACACCCAGTTGCCCGACTTTGACTGGGCGGTGCTGCCGCCAGGCTTTGTGGCCAGCTCCTTTGCCGCCCCCAGCGGTGCACTGGCGGTCATCACCATGGGTGCCGCCGATGCGCCGCCCGTGGTGCTGGTACCGGGCGCCACCGGGTCCAAGGAAGACTTTGTGCTGATGATGCCAATTTTGGCTGCCGCCGGGTTCCATACCCTGAGTTTCGACTTGGCCGGCCAGTACGAATCGGCGGGGGCCGGGCCCGAACGCCTTGACCCGCCGCGGCCACATTATGACCTGGACTTGTTCGTCAATGACCTACTGGCGGTGCTCCGGGATCTGGAGCGGCCGGCGCACGTTGTCGGCTATTCCTTTGCCGGAACCGTGGCCGGGCTTGCCTTTGCTCGGGAGCAGTCACTTTTTGCCAGCCTGACGCTGCTCAGCTGCCCGCCACTGGCGGGCCAGAGCTTGCGCGGCGTCAGCAGGATCGGCCGCATCTCCGGCGTAGCCAACGGGAGGGTCGGGGCGGCCCTGATGATCTGGGGGATTAGGCGGAATTTCATCCCTGTCCTGCCGGGACGGCTGCGCTTTGTCGAGGATAGATTCAAACTCACCCGCAGGCAGTCGGTGCGCGACATTGTGGAGCTCATGAAGCACAACCCCGACCTCAGCATTCCCCTGGCCCAGGCGTCCCTGCCGAAACTGGTGGCTGTAGGTGAGCACGACCTCTGGCCCACCAGCCTGCACGCCGAGTTTGCCCGTTCGCTGGGCGCGGACTTTGCCGTTTACCGTTCCGGGCACAGCCCGTGCGAAACGTCCCCGCACCAGTTATGCAGGGACCTGCTGGCTCTGTTTTCGACAACTCGACCGTAAACGGCCGAAGACCGTCAGCGGGGGTTGGCGTGGGCCCATTGTCTCCGGGCGCCGCGTCGGCGCAGGGGAGGCTCGGCGCGGAACTCGTGCCGGAACGTCCCCCAGGCCATGACTAGCCTCATGCCCAAGGTTCCCCACGAGGCAAAGGGACGGGCGGAGACTGGCATGCGCAGGCCGGCGTCATACATCGCGCTCATGTCGGGTCGCAAGAGGTAGGAGACGTCCAGATCGTCGTGAAGTGCTCGATTGTCCCGGGTCACGGCGGGAGAGAGTCGGGCCCACACATCGGCGGTCATGGCATAGTTTGAGCCGAAAACCGGTGGGTGGCCCAGCAGGAATCCGACCACATGGAAGTAGCCACCAAGGTACATCGTCCGACCCAGCCAGCAGACCAGCTTGGGTCCGCCATAAAAGTCTCTGGGCCCCGTGACCAGGGACAACGGCCCGGATTCGGCCAGATCGGCTTCAACCCTGGCCAGCCAACCCGGTGCGGGCCGCGAATCGGCATCAACGCGCGCCAGGATATCGGTGCCCGCGGCGTCAAACCCGCAGGCAGATGCGCCAGCAACACCAGGTACCGGCCAGTAGATGCGGTGGACACCGGCAGCGGCACACACTGCAGCCGTGTTGTCGGTGCTCGCGTTGTCCACAACAATGATCCGGTCAGCGGGCCGTGACTGAGCAGCAAGGTGGGCGAGGCACGTTTCAAGCATCGGAGCATCGTTGCGCGAGGGGATGACGACGGCGATGGTGGTCATGGCGTCCGATTGTTCCACATTTGCATCACAATACAGCGGCACTGCTGGGAGGCTCCCAAGCGCTGACAGAAACTCGCCGATTCACGGGGTCAGCAGCCCTGGGTAGGCGTACCCTAAAGGTATGCGTTTTCCAGTCCGGGCCGCACTGCCATGAGCAGTCGCTGGCTGCGGTGGATGCCAGCGGCGGTGACGCCGGTGGTGGTTGCCGCCGCTGTGCTGGCCGGGCCGATTCAGGCTTCGGCACCTGTATCCCTGCCCACCAAGACTCCAGCGCAGGTGGTGGCGCTTGTGGCTGGCAGCGACGTCCAGGCACTCTCCGGAACGTTTGAACAAACCGTTGGCCTGGGCTTGCCACAATTGCCGGACGTGGGCCCCGGCACATCCTCCAGTTCCACCAACACTGCCACGGAGCAGCTGCTGGGCCTGCTGACGATGCCGCATACCCTCCGCGTCTACCTCGAAGGCGCAACGAACCAGCGCATGCAGGTCCTGGACACGCTCAAAGAAACTGATGTGGTGCGGCAGGGCAACACCGTGTGGACGTACGACTCGGCCACGAATTCCGCCACCTCACTGACCCTGCCAGCTGCGGCGCCAAGCGGTGCCACGCCACCCTCTGCAACCTCACCCTCTGCAACCTCGCCCAAGATGCCCGGCCACGTCGGCCCGGACGCCTTCCCGCCGGACGCCAGGGGAGCGCCGCTTCCCTTACCTGGCTCCCCAGCTGCAACGCCAGCTCAGCTGGCGGCACGGTTCCTGGCCAACATCGGCCCCTCCACGCAGGTGGCATTGGGGCCGAACACCAGTGTGGCCGGCCGCGACGCGTATGAGCTGGTCCTGAGCCCGCGCACCGCCGGCACCTTGGTGGGGAAGGTTTCGATCGCCGTCGACGCCGCCACCGGCTTGCCGCTGGGCGTCTGGGTGCAGGCCACGGGCGCCGACACGACCGCCTTCGCCGTGGCCTTCAGCACCCTGGACCTCACGGCCCCACCGGCGTCGGCGTTCACGTTCACGCCGCCACCCGGCGCCACCGTCACCAAGGCGTCCCCGCCGTCGAGCCTGCTGCCTAGGGCGATGCCTGGGACGTTGCCTGGCACCCTGCCCGGGACCGCCCAAGCACCAGCCGCCCCCACGACGTCGGGCACCGGCTGGGCCACCATCGTCACCACTGATGCCGGGACCGTCCCGGGGTCGCTACTGGCCTCGCCGGCGTTGGCCCAGGTTCTGCAAAGCGTTCCCGGAGGGCAGGCGTTGGAGACCAGCTTGTTCAGCGCACTAGTCACCACCGATGGCCGCCTGTATGCGGGGGCGGTACCGCTGGCAGCCCTTCAGCAAGCCGCACAGCAGGCAGCCGCACAGCAGGCAGCCGCACAGCAGGCAGCGGCGGCTGGCAGGTGAGCGACGGGCCCGCCATTGAAACGCATGACCTCACCAAACGCTTTGGCAAGCAGACCGCCGTCGACCGCCTGGAGCTGAGCGTCCCGGCCGGCGCCATCTTTGGGTTCCTGGGGCCCAACGGCTCCGGCAAAACCACTACCATCCGCATGCTGCTGGGGCTTGCCACAGCCAGCAGCGGCACGGCCACGGTGCTGGGACGGCTCATGCCCCGGGAACTGGACACGGTACTGCCCCGGGTCGGCGCCCTAGTGGAGGGACCGGCATTTTACCCGTTTCTTTCCGGCCGGGCCAACCTGCTGCGCCTGGACAGTGCGGACCCGCACGCCCCGGGGACGACCCGGCAGGCGCGGGTGGGGCAGGCCCTGGAGCGGGTGGGGCTGTCCGCGGCTGCGTCGAAGAAGGTGAAGGCGTACTCCTTGGGCATGAAGCAGCGGCTGGGCCTGGCCAACGCGCTGTTGCGGCCCCGCGAGCTCATGGTGCTGGATGAGCCCACCAACGGACTGGACCCGCAGGGCACCAGGGAGGTGCGTGCTCTGATTCGTTCGCTGGCCGCCGCGGGCACCACTGTTTTTCTCTCCAGCCACCTGCTGGCCGAGGTGGAACAAATCTGCTCCCACGCGGCCATCATGCGTGCCGGGACGCTGGTGGCCCAGGGGACCCTGCCAGAACTGCGGGCACAGGGCCAGGGCCGGGCCACCGTGATGACGCCCGACACCGGTGCCGCCCGGGCCGTCCTGCTTCGCCTGGGGCTGGTCCCCGACGACCGGGGCGTGGCCGGATCGGTGACGGCGGCGATGCCCCTTGGTGCTTCTTCGCCCGAGGACATTGTGGACGCCTTGGTGGAGGCCGGCGTTCGGGTGCGCGGCTTTGTGGCCGACGCCGGCAGCCTGGAGGACAGGTTCGTGGAATTGACGGGGGAGGGGTTTGACGTTGCCCAGTGACATGGCCGGCCCTGTGGGGAGGCATCCGGCATCGAAGCGAAAACTTTCGGGGAATGGACGGCCCGGGTCGCGGTCGCTGTGGCCGTTGCTGGTCTCGGAAATCTCGCTCTTGTTTCGTCGCCGCCGCACCTGGGCCATGCTGGCGGCGCTGGCCGCCGTACCGGTGCTGATAGCCGTCGCCGTGCGGCTGACGCATTCCACCACGCCGGGCCGGGGTCCGGCGTTTCTGGACAGGATCACCGGGAACGGGCTATTCGTGGTCCTGACGGCGCTGGTGCTGTGCACCCCTTTGTTCCTGCCGTTGACGGTGGGCGTCACCTCCGGGGACACCATTGCCGGGGAGGCGGGGCAGGGCACGCTGCGGTACCTCCTGGTAGCACCGGCAGGCCGTTTCCGTCTTCTCGTGGTGAAATATGTGGGCGCCGCCGTCTTCGCGGTAGCCGCAACCGCCTCCGTGGTCTTGGCCGGCACGACGGCGGGGCTGTTGTTGTTCCCGGTGGGTCCGGTGCCGCTGTTGAACGGGGACGTCGTGGGCCCGTGGGTCGCGGGGGGCCGGTTGCTGCTGGTAGGGGGTTACGTGTGCGTGTCGCTGCTGGGGCTCAGCGCCATTGGCCTGTTCATTTCCACGTTGACGGATGCGCCGGTAGCGGCTACGGCGGCGACGGTGGTGCTGGCCATCTGCGCGCAGGTGCTCGATGCCCTACCGCAGCTGGACTGGCTGCACCCGTGGCTGTTCAGCCACTACTGGCTCGGCTTCGCGGACCTGTTGCGCCAGCCCATCGAGTGGGGCTCCTTCGGTAGCAACGCCCTGCTCCAGCTGGGCTACCTTGGAGTGTTTGGGGCGCTCGCCTATGGCCGGTTCTCAACCAAGGACGTGCTGTCCTGACCGGTGCCCGAGCCTGCGCAGACCGGTGGCCACTAGGCTGGGACCATGACTGATACTTCAACGCTGCTCTACGATTTCCCCAGCTGCACCATCCGCGGGGCGGTTGTCTCGGAGATGGCGAATAACGTGTACCTGATCACTCACAAGGAGACGGGCGCGCAGATCCTCATCGACGCCGCTGACAGCATGGCGGCCATCAAGGAGTTGCTGCGCGACGGGGCGGGCGATGCGACGGTGCCGGCAAGGTTGACCACCATCGCCACCACTCACCAGCACTGGGACCATGTCCGGGCGCTCGCAGAACTGCTCGAGGTCTCCGGCGCCCAAACCGTTGCCGGGCTTCAGGACATGGCAGGCATCGAGGCCGGGACAGGGGTAAAGATCGGCCACCCGGTGGCAGACGGTGAGGTGCTCACCGATGTCGAAGGCCTGCTGCAGCTTTCCTGCGTCGGGCTGCGCGGACACACGCCCGGGTCCATCGCCTACGTGCTCCAGGATTACCGTGTCAGTGGCGAGATCATGCTGGACGTTGAGGGGGCCACCATCATCTTCAGCGGCGACTCGCTCTTCCCCGGCGGGGTGGGCAACACCGAGGGAGACCCCCAGAGGTTCGCCTCCTTGCTCGATGACGTTCAGGAACGTCTCTTTGCCCGCTACCCCGACGACGCCGTGGTGCTGCCGGGCCATGGCGCCGCAACCACCCTGGGTGCGGAGCGGGCCTCCCTGCCACTATGGCAGGACCGCGGCTGGTAGCAGCCCGTGCAATAGACTGGGGACATGTACTTCATTGTCGTAAAATTCCAGACCAAACCCGAGAGCGCCGAGCAGTTCATGGACCTGGTGGCTCCATTCACGGCCGCCACCCGCGCAGAGCCTGGCAACCTGTGGTTTGACTGGTCCCGCAGCGTGGAGGACCCCAACGAGTTTGTCCTCATTGAGGCATTCCTGGACGACGCCGCCGCCGGCACCCATGTCAACAGCACTCACTTCAAGGCCGGTCTGGAATCCATGCGCCCGGCGCTGGTGTCCACACCCAAGATCGTATCCCGCAAGGTGGACGGCGACTCCTGGGGCGAGATGGGCGAACTGCAGATCGGCTGACCATGGCCGCCCCCTGGGCCCATGGCCCCTTCTTTGAGCTGCACAGTCTTGGCGCCGGGCTGGTGTTCGCCGACTCCCTGGGTAACCTCGCCGAAGCCCTGGCCGGAAACGGTTCCTGTGGTGCGGCCGTAGTTCAGGCTCCTCCCGGCACCGGAAAAACCACATTAGTGCCGCCGCTGCTGGCCAACCTCTTGGCAGCGAACACCGGGCAAGGCCGCCGCCCCCGCATCGTCGTCACCCAGCCACGGCGGGTTGCGGTCCGGTCGGCGGCCCGCCGGCTGGCCTTCCTGGCCGGGCGCCCCCTAGGGGACACTGTGGGCTACACGGTCCGCGGGGAAAGCCACACCAGCCCCAACACCGTAGTTGAATTTCTCACCCCCGGCATCCTGCTACGGCGCCTTCTAGGCGACCCGGGGCTGGAAGGCGTAGGCGCCGTCGTGCTCGATGAAGTTCACGAGCGCGGCTTGGAAACTGATCTTCTGGTGGGCATGCTCACGGAGGTCCGCCAGCTGCGGGACGACCTGACCCTGGTGGCGATGTCCGCCACCTTGGACGCCCACCGTTTCGCCGCATTGCTGGGAACGGGCGACGGCGGGGCCCCGGTTCCCGTGGTCGACTGCCCGTCCGCGCTGTTCCCGCTGGAGACCACGTGGGCGCCGTCGGCCCTGCCGCGGTTGAATGAGCGGGGAGTGAACCTAGGCTTTCTGGACCATATGGCGGACACGGCCGCGGCCGCGCACGCCGCCGCCCTGGCAGTGGACCCCGGCGTTGACGCCCTGGTGTTCGCACCCGGGGCCTGGGAGGTGGGGCACATCGCCGCACGGCTGCGTCGCAACCACGCCGCCAGGACTGGCGGGGCCCCACCCACCGAGATCCTGGAACTCCACGGACAGGTGCCCCCGGCCGAGCAGGACAAGGCGGTGTCGGGCCGGCGCCCGGGCGGGCCGCCGCGGATCATCGTTTCCACCTCGCTGGCTGAATCCTCGCTCACGGTCCCCGGCGTGCGGCTTGTCATTGACTCGGGGCTCTCGCGTGAACCGAGGCGTGACGCAGCCCGAGGCATGCAGGGGCTGGTCACCGTTTCCTGTTCCCGGGCATCCGCGGTGCAGCGGGCGGGGCGGGCGGCCCGTCAGGGGCCTGGCACCGTGGTGCGCTGTTATGACGAAAAGTCGTTGGCGGCGGCACCTGCCAACCCAACCCCGGAGATCGCCGTCGCCGACCTGGGCGCCGCTGCCCTCACCCTAGCCTGTTGGGGCGCGCCGGGCGGCGTCGGTCTGGCATTGCCCGATGCTCCGCCACCTTCCGCGCTGGCCGATACCGTGGAGATGCTGCGCGAACTTGGTGCCGTCGCGGCGGATGGCCACGCCACGGAACTGGGTAAAACACTCTCCCGCATCCCTGCCGACCCCCGTCTGGCCAGGGCTCTCCTGGCAGGGGCCGCCGCGGTGGGTGCGCAAAAGACGGCCGAGGCCGTGGCACTGGTATCCGGGGACCACCGGGCCCCGGGGGCAGACCTGACTAAGCTGCTGACCCTGCTGCGCTCCGGCAAGGACCCTGGCTCGCGGCGCTGGAATGAGGACGTCAAACGACTGAAGGGGATTGTGGCCCGGGAATCAAGGGTTGCCCGGCAGGGAAAGCCCGTGACAGTAACTGCGGCTGGGGTGCCTTCGGAGGAGTCGGTGGGGTTCGTCGTCGCCCTGGCCTACCCTGACCGGGTGGCACGCCGCGTTCCCGGACCAGGCAGTCAGTACCTGCTCACATCGGGCACCCGGGCGGGCTTGCCCGCCGGTAGCCCGCTGTCCGGGCACGAATGGCTGGCCGTGGCGCAGGTTGCCCGCGCGCAGGGCAGGGACGCCGCCGGGACAGGGGCCGTGATCCGCTCCGCGGCACCCCTGAGCGCGGAGTCCGCCCACCAGGGCGCCGTTCACCTGGCTACCGACACCGTTACGGCGAGCTTTGCCGAGGGCAAGGTCAGCGCGCGCAGGGAACGCCGGCTCGGCGCCATCGTGCTGTCCACGACCCCCGTCAAGGCCACTGCGGACCAAGGCCGATCCGCTGTCGCCTTGGCCCTGGAAACACAGGGACTGAGCCTGCTACGGTGGTCTGCGTCCGCGGAGTCCTTGCGGCGCAGGCTTGCCTTGGTGCACCGGGAGCTGGGGGCGCCCTGGCCTGATGTCAGTGATGCGGGCCTCCTGGGGTGCCTTCAGGAGTGGCTGGCCCCCGAGCTTGAGGTGATCGCCGCGGGCAAGCCTGCCGGATCGGTGGACCTCACTGAGCCCTTGCGCCGGCTGTTGCCCTGGCCCGAAGCCAGCCGGCTCGGCGAGCTGGTGCCCGAGCGTCTGGCGGTGCCCAGCGGGTCCCAGGTGCGCCTTGGCTACCCCGACCCGGGCGACGACGCCGGCCTGCCGGTTGTCGCGGTCAAATTGCAGGAGTGCTTTGGTTGGGCGCAGACACCCCGGCTGGTCAATGGCCAGGTTCCCATCCTGTTCCACCTGCTCTCACCGGCGGGGCGTCCACTGGCCGTCACCGGCGACCTTGCCTCGTTCTGGGCCGGCCCCTACGCCCAGGTGCGGGCCGAGATGCGTGGGCGCTATCCCAAACATCCCTGGCCCGAGGATCCATGGACGGTGAAGGCCACCGCCAGGGTCAAGTCAAAGATGTAGGGCAGTGGGCTTTTAGTGGCTCGTGGTGGTCCCCTTTGGTGTGGCGGCTCGCCAGTCGTGATTTTGTAGGTGCGAACTGGCCTGGGCACCCATTTGAGACATGCCCCCGTCCACTGCCCAGCTGGCCCCGCTGACATAGCTTGCTGCGGGCGACGCCAGGAAGGCGATCACCTCTGCCACCTCTTCGGCTACCGCTGCGTGCCCCAGTGGCAGACCGGGCCGCGGGATCTGGTGGGCGTGCCGGGTTTCGTCGGGGGGCAGGTGCGTGGCGATTTCACCCGGGGCCACTGCATTCACGGTGATTGCGTGCTCGGAGAGTTCCAGGGCCAGGGTCCGAACGAGCCCGTCCAAGCCGAACTTTGAAGCGCAGTACGCGCCAAAGCCAAACCTCGGTTGCTGGGCGTGAATGCTGGTGACAGCCACGATCCGTCCACCGGAGTTTCCTGCGATGAGAAGTTTCGCGGCCGCCTGCAGGCACAGGAAGGCGCCGTTGAGGTTCGTGTCAAGGATGTTTTGCCAGTTTGCCAGCGTGGTGTCGACCACAGCGGCGTTCAGCCCGATGCCCACGTTGTTGACGAAGACACCCAAGGTGCCCAAGTCCCCGGCCAATGCGTTGACTGCCGGAGCGCAGCTGGACAGGTCCGAGGTGTCCAGCCACAGGGTTGCCGTGACCCGTCCCCGGGCCCGGATCTGCTCAGTGGTGTCGGCTGCCCCGGCTTCGTCGTCGTGCCAGGTGAAGCCAACGTCATAACCGTCCCGGGCCAGTGCCAGCGCTGTCGCCTTGCCAATGCCGCGGTCGGCGCCGGTGACGATGGCAGTTCGCGGATAGGGTTTCATCTTCCTCCAAGGTTCCTGGTCGCGCGCGGGAAGCCCGCGGCAGGCCACACTTGGTTCGTGGACTGCCGCGGGGTGCCTACTTTGCCTTGTGGGCCGCGGAGCGCTCGGTCTTGGCCCCGGCATTGACGAGGTCGCCGTCGTCGTCTTCCAAATGGGCGCGCATGAACCATTGGAACAATTCGAGCTTGGCACACTGGCCGATGAGCATGTCCTCGGTGATCGGGTCCACGGCAGCGACCTCCGCCAGCGCCTTGCGGTGGCTGGAAAGGAAACCGGTGTAAACCACATCGAGGGCCGCCAAGTGTGCCGCGGTTCCGGCACGCCCAATGGCGTAGTCGTCCCATGAGCGGGCGGCCACCAAGGCACCCGGCAGGCCGTTCGGGGAGACACCCAGCGTGGCAATGCGTTCGGCCGTCTCATCCACCATGGCCCGCACAATCTCAATTTGGGGGTCGAGCATCTCGTGGACACTGATGAAGTCCCTGCCCACCACATTCCAGTGGGCGTGTTTGAGCGTGAGCGCCAGATCGTTGAGGGCGTGCAGCCGGGCCTGCAGCAATGCACCAACTTTGTGGCCGTCCTGCAATGACAATCCGGGAACTGTGTAGCCGGCGTGCTTGGTCCTCTTGACTGCCATGTGCTGCTCCTTTGGCTGATGGGCGCCGCGTGGTCGACAGCCCTGCCTCCACGGTAGTCACTGAGGACCTTTTGGTCTAGGGCCCAGGCCGCTGGTTGACAGGCAGCACGGCCCCCATCCGCTAAGGACCTATTCGAAGCGGGAAGGATCTCCCATGCCACGGCGTACCACTTCGGCGGTTCCGCTGGAAAAGTCGATGACTGTGGTGGGCTCGGCGCCGACGTCGCCGGAGTCAATCACGGCGTCCACCTCATGGTCCAGGGTTTCCTTGATTTCCCATCCTTGTGTCAACGGCTCTTCCTCCGCCGGGAGCAGGAGCGTGCTGGAGAGCAGCGGTTCACCCAGCTCAGTCAAAATGGCGGCGATGAGGCGACTGTCGGGGATGCGCACACCCACCGTCTTCTTCTTCGGATGCAGCAGGCGTTTGGGGACTTCCTTGGTGGCCGGCAGAATGAAGGTGTACGGGCCGGGCGTGACCGCCTTGATGCTGCGGAAGATGTCGTTATCAACGGCGACGAACTGGCCCATCTGCGCAAAATCCTTGCAGACCAGCGTGAAGTGGTGCTTACCGTCAAGGTTGCGGATCCGACGGATTCTCTCCAGCGCCTCCCGGTTGCCCAGCTGCGCGCCCAGCGCGTAGCAGGAATCGGTAGGGTAGGCGATCAATCCGCCGGACTTCAGCAAATCGACCACCGCACTCACCGAACGCGGTTGGGGATCTTCGGGATGGATGTCAAAGAATTTGGCCATGATCGTAAGCATACGTGGGTGCCGAACTCGGGGCACGCATCAGCTTACAAACAGGTCCGGAAGTCCGCTTCCACGCCTTGTTTGTGGGTATCGCACAGGAAATTCCCACGTTTAAGGGGGATAATAGCTACCGTGTCTTGATGGCATGTGTCAGGTTGGCGGCAACGCCATAGTCATAAGGGAAGGCTCGCACCAGATGCCCCAGGGATCACAAGGCTCACCACGGAATTCACGGTGGCGGGACAATGGAACCGCCGTGGCCAACCTCCTGCGACTCGTGGTGGTGTGTGGCATGTGCGGGGTGTTGTTGGCCGCACTTTTGGTGCCAATAGGCGCCCTGGCCACAGCGGCCGTGGCGGGCACCAACACGGTGCTCGATGAACTGCCCAGAACCCTGTCCACGGCCCCGCCGGCGCAGACCACCAGGGTGCTGGCCTCGGATGGTTCGCTCCTGGCCTCCTTTTATGCCCAGGACCGGCAGGACGTCACCTTGGAAAACATGTCCCCGTACATCAAGAACGGGATTGTGGCCATCGAGGACGCCAGGTTCTACGAGCACGGCGGCATCGACATGACTGGCATACTGCGGGCGCTGGTAGCAACGGTGAAAGGTGGACGTGAGGGCGCCTCCACCATCACGCAGCAATACGTGAACAATGTGATCATTGAACAGTTGGTCTCCAACGGGAAAACCGAGGACGTCAAGCTGGGCCAGCAAAAAACGCTCGGTGACAAGATCAATGAGATGAAGCTTGCCATCGGCCTGGAAAAGGAAATGTCCAAGGACCAGATCCTTGCCGGCTACCTGAATATCATCTACTTCGGCAACGGCGCCTACGGCATCCAAGCAGCCTCAAAACTGTATTTCAACACCACAGCCAAGGACCTGACGCTTCCGCAGGCGGCGGCACTGGCCGGGGTGGTCAACAGCCCCACCTACTACGATCCCATAACCCAGCCGGAGCATGTGGTGGCCCGCCGCAACGCCGTCTTGGCCGGAATGCTGGCCCAGCAGAAAATTTCCCAGCCGGACTACGACGCTGCCGTCAAGGCCCCTTTGACCCTCGATGTGAACAAGCCTGCGCAAGGCTGCGCCGCCGCGGCCACTGCCCCTTACTTCTGCGACTACATCCAGCAACTGGTGCTCAACAACACCGCGTATGGGGCCACCGTTGAGGACCGGACAAAACTGTTGTTGCAGGGCGGGTTGACCATCAAGACCACCCTGGACCCGGCCTTGCAAAGTGTGGCCCAGGAAAAGGTCAATGCCACCATGGCCCCCACGGACCCGCTGCAACGTGGTGCCGCCGTGGTCAGCGTCCAGCCAGGGACGGGTGAGGTATTGACCATGGCACAAAATACCGTCTACAACCCGGCTACAGCCCCCGGAAACTATATGGGCAACTTTGCCCTGCCCATCAACGACGCCAACGGGCTGCCGCTCAACGGCGCCGGCGGATTCCAAATCGGTTCAACCTTCAAACCCATCGTTTTCGCCGAGTGGCTCAACAGCGGACATTCGATGATGACGGTCATTAACGGTGGGGTGCGTAAGTACCCGCTGGGCTATAACTGGAAGAACTCCTGTGGCACCACGGCCGGGGCGTACGACCCCGCGGCCGGCGGCGGGAGCGTGCTGTTGCCCAATGACGACCCCAATCACTACTATCCAATGACGGCCTTTGAGGGGTTGTACAACTCGATCAACACCATCACGTTCCAAACGGCCACTCAGCTGGACTTTTGCAACATCCAAAAGATGGCGACGGCGGCCGGCATCAAAGATGGCCGGACCAACAAGCTCTACGACGTTTCCCAGATTTCCAGCCTGATTGGCACCCAGAATGTGGCGCCCATCGACATGGCCACCATGATGGCCACGTTCGCCAGTGGTGGCGTGCGGTGCGACCCGATAGCACTAGTCTCGGTGACCGATGCCGCGGGCAAGGCGTTCCCGGTGCCTGCCGCCAACTGCCAGCGCACGATCAGCGCCGACGTGGCCGCCGGTGTCACCTACGCCCTACAAAATGTGCTGGTGCGTGGTTCCGGCTACCAAATCCCGATCAACGACAAATCCACGTCCTTCGCCAAGACGGGCACCACCGACTACAACATTGACACGTGGACTATCGGGGCGAACACGGGGATCGCCACAGCGTCATGGTTTGGCAGCTACCAGGGGAACAGTCAGCAGTTCTGGAACCAGAACATCACCATCAATGGCCGATATTGGCCGGTGGTCGATGGTGCCAACCTGGCAGGCACCCAGTGGGCTGCGCTCATGAACGCCGCCGCGGGCGTGCCTGTCCTGACGCCGGCGGCACTGCCCCAGCCGCCGGCGGTCATGCTCAGCCGAACCGTTCCCCTGGTGGCGGGTGTGAACAACCCCTTGGCCGGAAGCGGTGTCCCTGCTCCGGTCCCCGTCCCTGCAGCACCAAACCAAGCCCCGGCGCCTGCACCAGCCCCGGCGCCTGCACCAGAGATTAGCACCGCACCCAGCAGTGGGCCCTGAGTCCGGCGTCGTGCTTGCCGGCGGTGACGATGACAGGCGCCGGGGCCAGCTAATTTCCGCGTTTGGCCCTTCTCGGCAAGACTAGGGGTGCAATAATCCCCTGACGCAAGGAGAGCACCATGAAAGATACAACGAACCCGCCACGCATCGTGGTTGGTGTCGACGGATCCGAATCATCCATCAACGCCTTGCGTGAAGCGGCGAGCCTGGCCAAGGACCTCAACGGGACCGTTGACGCCATCGCCGTATGGGCGGCCCCCACCAAGCGTGCCAGCTATGAGGCCGTGGGCATTGGCCACTTTGCCGAAGGTGCCCAACAGACTATTGACCAGGCGTTGCAGGATGCGTTCGCCAACGAACGTCCCGCCCACGTGCACGCACGGGTGGAGCAAGGCTCAGCCGCGCCCATCCTGGCCGAGGCCAGCAGGGGCGCCCGCTATTTGGTGGTGGGGCGCCGTGGCCATGGTGGACTGATGGGGCTGGTGCTTGGTTCAGTCAGTGCCCAGAGCATCAATCAAGCGCACTGCCCGGTGATCGTGGTTAAGTAGCAGCCGGTGTCCGTCAGGACGTGTCTTGCTGCCGCGCCTGATCTGGCCGCCTGTTCAGCCCGGTGGAATGCGAGCTCCAACAGCATGATGGCCTCCGGATAGCCGGGCTCGCCCTCCCCTCCAGGGGAAGTGCCCCCGTCCGTGTCGCGGAGTAGTTGCTCGGCCAGCGCCGCAGCCTTCACCAAGGCCGAAGTTTCCGGAACCCGGACGTCACTCATGGAGGGGAAGTCGATGGCAGCACCTGGGTCGAGTTCGTAACGGCTCCAGCGGGTGAGGACCTCCTCATGCCGGGCCGCCAAGGCTGCCTGCTCACGTGCATGCTGTGATCGTGCCGTGGTGGCGATCCTGACCGCCACGCTGTGTGAGGCGAGCTTGTTGACCCAACAACCGGTTCCGGCAGAGACGGCCAGCAGCGTCAGCGACGCCCAGGGGCTAGCGGCGGCGCTGATCAAGATGGTCGGTGCCAACACACACAACCCGGCAAAGCCGTACCAAAATTTCGTGTCGGGATCGTGTTCCTGCGACGGGCGAGTCTTGACCAGCCACATTGTCCCCGCCGTTGTAAGCACCACGAGCACCACCAGCACGCCAAGGGTTACAACCAGCATCACGGCACCTCCCGAGCAACGGTCCGGGACCGCCCTGTCCGGACTTTTCAAAATGGGGCCAACGCCAAGCGCGCAGGTCCTCCTACTACCATTGCAGGCCCTTTACGCTCTTTGGTCAAGGGCACCGGGCTCACGCCCGGATCATTGTCACGTCCTAGCCCACCCGGCGTCTCGCCACAGACCTTTGGCGGTCACTGGCGGCAGTGCCGTAGTTCTCAACCGCAGGCCATCGCGATACAGGGCTTGATCGTGCCGGGACTGCGTGATTACCACGAACGGTATTGCCACGGACAGTGCCGGCATACGCGCCCGCCTAGACACTCGCGGAAACCGTGGGGAGAGCAGCCTATGGGAGGGCAGACAGTGGGGCTGGCTCGGGGTAGGTGTGCTTGCCGCCCGGCAGTGACGAGGCTGCCGCAGCCACCAGGCAGTCGATGATCGCAAACCCAAAAAGCCACGGTCAGCCCTTCGGCAAACGGACCGGAGATCAGCGTGGGGAAGAAGCGTCGGCCGGTGAGGTAGTCGGCGTCGGCCGGTGGGAGCTTGGCCATCGCGGCTGGGCCCAGCAACGTCTGCACCGGGTTGTAGCCCAGCAGGGAGGAGAAGAGCACGGAGACCGGGGGCAGGTTCGCAACCCGTTCGGCGTCGAGCGCGCTGACGCCGTACGCTGTCAGCCCAGAGCTCAGGGTGGCCGGCTATTCAAGATGCCGGCCCGGTTGGGTACCGCAAACAAGCCCATGCCGACTCCGTTGAGCGGGAGGACAAGGGCGAATCCCCAGTACGCGAAGCCCACCGGCAGCACCAGAAACCACACGAAGCTCAACGCCGCCACCACCATGCCTCCGGTGGACAGCAGCTGGGCTCCACGCCTGTCGGAGATCGCCCCGGAGATGGCGCCGGCCACCAGGAAACCCACGGTCAGGGGCAGCATGTAGATGCCGGCCCACAGGGGAGTGTCGGCAAAGTTGTGGCCATCCCGGGGGAGCCAGATCCCCTGCAGCCAGATGATCAGAATGAACATCAGCCCGCCACGGCCAATTGCGGACAACAAGCCGGCAAGGTTTCCTGCCGTGAACGCCCGGATGCGGAACAGCGAGAGTTCGAATATGGGCTCCGCGACGCGGCTTTCCACGACGACGAAAATTCCCAGGACCACAGCGCCGTCCACTAGGGCGCCCAGCACCCACGGATTCGTCCAGCGACGGAGACCAGGAACACCAGACGCCAGTCGATGGGTTCCAGCAGCCCGCAGATGATCAGGCCCAGGAAGCCCCCCGCAATGCCTGCCACCTGGTTCAGGCCCAAAGCCAGGCCGCGCTGGTCGACGCTGAATGCGTCGGTGTTGATGGCGTCGGTGATGATGGTGTTGGAATTGGCCATCAGCATGGCCCCCCCGCGCACTGGAGGATGCGCATGACGATCGTCCACATCACGGCCAAGGTGCTCTGCATCCATGTCACGGCCAGGAGGACCGAGAACACCGTGAAGATGGCAAAGCCGGCGTTGTACATCTTCACGCGCCCGTACATGTCCCCGAGCCGCCCAAAACCGACCACCAGGACGGCGGTGGCCACCATGTAGCCCATGATCAGCCACAGCAGGAGGCTGGTATTGCCCGGAGTCAGCGGGTTGATGCCCACGCCGCGGAAAATGTCCGGCAGCGCTAAGAGCATGATGGAGAGTTAATGGAGGCCATCAGCACACCCAAGGTGGTGTTGGAGAGGGCGATCCATTTGTAATGTGGTTTGGCCAGATCGCGAGTGCCGCGCAGTGTGCCATTCTCGCCAGCCAGTGCCCGTGCAGGATTCACGCTTATCAGCCCCTTGGTAGATCACGGGGCAGGGGCTCGTTGGTTACCTCTATCAACTAACCATGTTGGTCCGGACTTGGCTTGATGTAGCTGGGAAGTTGCCCAAAATGTTCGACGGCGAAACGTCATGTGCAGTTTGGCAGGCTAGGTCTTGGCGCATATTCGAATACATGTTCTAACCTGCGCCGCGCTCGCAGGCACGGGACGTAGCCGCGGCACTGCGCAGCTGGCCCGTCCACCCTTTCAACGTTGGAGGCCATCCGCCCTGCGCGATACTCTCGGCGGGCTTGGCGCCAGTGGACATTATGCGCAAAATCTGACTTGGGTCCAGCGCATCATGGAAGGGCCACTCGGCGTCGTAGCCCTCACACCCACAGATCACGGATGGGTCAGAGAAGAAACGTGGGTAACAATTCCATGCACTGGCCGGGCCGGCAAAACAGTTGGGCCCATCTCTGGCTGGCAGTCGCGCCGTCACGGGCGTGCCCACCAAAAATGGGGAGACCATTTGGGTATGGCCTTCGCGCACTTGCTCAAGAGGTTGTTCCCATGAAAAAGTTCAAGTCCTGGCTGGCAGTATTGGGGCTGCCGGCAACATTGTTGTTCATTGCACCGGCGCAGGCGCAGCCCTTGTTGCGGCATCGTCTGGAGCTCACTGGCCAAGTCGGCAGGAACCGTCTCCAGCGCCGCCCTGAGCGATGTCCGGGCCGTGTGGCACGCCAGCTATGACAGATTGGTTTTCGACATTGCAGGCCAGGGCGCCGGATTCCCGGTCGGCTACGTCTCCGCTATCCACCGGCAAGGCAGCGCTGCAAACGTTGACTTGCGCGGGGGAGCGTTCCTACCAGTGAGCGTCCTTGACCCGGTCTACAATGTGGCCACCGAGGCACCCACCGACGCGCCGGCGAATCCGAACGAACTAATCAACACGGCCGGATTTGCCACGTTCCGCCGCGTCGTCATGGCGGGCAGCTTTGAATCGGTCACCACCGCTAGTGAGGGTCTGCAACCGAGGCCCTCGGGGACGTGCAGGAGAATCTACCGGGGCTGAGCCGCCTGGATGGTCTCCCAGGCGATGACAGCCGCCTGGAGCCCTGCGATGACCTCACCGTCGGACAAGTCCACCCCGAGCAGCCTTTCAATGACCTCCAACCTCTGGTAGAACACCGAGCGGGACAGATGGCTGCCAGCGGCCGCCTTGGTGCGGTTGCCAGGATGTGCCAGATAGGCTCGGAGCACCGGCAGCAGGTCACTTCCTTGCGTGGCGTCGTGGTGCAGCAAGGCGCCCAAGCTGCGTTCCAGGTAGCCCTGCATCCGGGGGTCTGAGCGCAACGCTCCGATCAGCCCGCGCAGTGCCCTGTCCGCCGAGCGGTGCAGGACTGATTCCGTCCCGGCTGTGCTCCGCCTAGGCACTGATCCCAGCACTTCAAGTGCCTCCTGGAGGGACGCTGCGAGAGCGCCCACCTGCTCCACGACCGCCCCGGCCGCCAAGGCCGCCCGTCCGGTTTCCGGCGACTGCCCGTTGGCCAACTCCTGGAGCTTCACGGCAAACGTGTCAATGGCAGCCTCGGGCGCCACCCGTCCCGGGCCGGGCTCCGGCACTGACAACGCCATAAGGAGAGTCTCAGAGGCTGCGGGCCCGGTCCAGCTCGCCACGGCGTTCAGCCCCATGGAGCGGGCCAGACGTGTTACCTCGGCGGTCGCGGGGACCCCGCCGACCGGCAGTGTGCCGTCAGCTTGAGGGGAGCCGGGGACCGGGCGCAGCGCCAAACCACACAGCCGTCGTTGGGCCACCGGCAGGCCCATGGACTCGAAGCGCGCGCGCAACGCCACATCGCTGCGATACCGCCCCTGCAACAAGGACGCGAGCAGCCAGTGCTGGCTGGCGGGGACCCAGTGGTCGGCCGTCCCGTCTGCGAGCCTGCTCAGGGAAAGGGCGACGGCGGCCTGTTCCAGTACCAGCGCACGGCCGGCCGGGTGGGGCGCGCCGTCGAACGCGATCAAGTAGCCCCAGCGTGTACCGCGGGCCTGAACCGGGGTGACCAGCCAGCTTTCGGGCCCCAGCACCGAGGTGCGGGTGTCCTCGCCGCCGCTGTTGCCACTGCCTTTGCCACTGCCATGGCCGCTGTCCTCGGGGCGGCCCCGGTGGGCGGAGCGGGACCGGGACTCCCACAACGCCAGGAGTTCCTCCTCCGGCCGGCCGGCCGGCTCAAAGGCAACAACCTGGTGGGCCATGTTCTCCAGGACGACCGGCGAACCGAGCACGGCACCCAACTGGGCCACGATGTAATCCGCAGGCGAACCACGCAGACTTAGTTCTGAGAACAGGGCGTGGACCTCATCACGCGCCCGCAAGGCCCCCATCTGCTCGGCAATGATGCGCCCGTGCACGGCCTCGGTGACGGTGACGAACTTAATCCGCCGATGCAAGACCACCAACGGCAGATCCTGGCTCAGGCAACACTCCACCAGCCGCGGAGGCGCTTGATCATAGCGGGTGCCCAGTTCCAGCACCAGTCCGGCCACGCGCGCGGCGGCGAGCTCGGCGATGTAGCCCGGGATCCAGCCGTCACCGTCCGGCCACCCCACACCTGTTGCCAGCAGCAGCTCATGCCCGTCCAGCAATTCGGTGACGTCCTGGGCTTCCACAACATGGACCCAACGCACAGCGTTTCCCAGGCTGGCGCTTCCCGCCAGAACCCTGGCCTTGCCGGCCGCGAAAACCGGTAGGGCCAGCACCTCGGCAACCGTCGGGAGCATCTCCGGACGATCTGTCCGGCCGGGAGTGAAATTCCGTTGATGTGTCAGCGCCTTGCTCCGTATCTTCCGTGTGAGGATCAATAGAGACGAGCATACAACGGCAGCCAAACAGACTGTCCGGATATCATGACAGCGAAGGAAAAATACCACATGCAGCTTATTCCGCACTTCATTGCCGGCCAGGAAGACACCACTTCGGAGCGCCGCGGGCCCGTCTACAACCCGGCCACAGGTGAGCAGCACAAGGAGGTCGCCTTCGCCACCACCGATTTCGCCAACCAGGCCATTGCCGCTGCTGCCGCGGCTCTTCCGGCCTGGCGGGCCACCTCGCTGACCAAGCGGACCGACATCTTTTTCAAACTGCGCACTCTGCTCCAGGAGCGCAAGGCCGAGTTGGCCGCCATTGTCACCAACGAGCACGGCAAGGTCCTTGACGATGCGGCAGGCGAAATTGCCCGCGGCAGCGAGAACGTGGAATTTGCGGCCGGGCTGATCAACCTGCTCAAGGGGGAACACAGTGAGCAGGTCTCCTCCGGCATCGACGTGCACAGTATCAAGCAGCCCGTCGGCGTGGTGGGCTGCATCACCCCGTTCAACTTCCCCGTCATGGTGCCGTTGTGGATGATCGCCAGCGCCATCGCCTGTGGCAATACCGTGGTGTTGAAGCCCAGCGAGAAGGACCCTTCGGCAGCCTTGTTCCTGGCCAAGCTCTTCCAGGAGGCGGGACTGCCCGACGGCGTGCTCAACGTGCTCCAGGGCGACAAGGAAGCAGTGGACGCCCTCCTTGAGAGCCCCACGGTCAAAGCCATCAGTTTTGTGGGTTCCACCCCCATCGCACGCTCCATCTATCAGCGTGCCGCCGCCAACGGCAAGCGTGTGCAGGCGCTGGGAGGCGCCAAAAACCACATGATGGTGCTGCCCGACGCCGATCTGGGCAATGCCGCCGACGCGGCCGTCTCCGCCGCCTACGGCTCCGCCGGGGAGCGCTGCATGGCTGTCAGCGTGGTGGTGACCGTGGGCGACATTGCCGACGAGCTGGTCGCCGGCATCAAGGACCGCCTCGGCGCACTGAAGATCGGCGACGGGACGAAGGCAGGGACCGATATGGGCCCGCTAATCACCGGCGAGCACCGCGACAAGGTGGCCTCCTATGTGGCAGGCGCTGCTGCCGAAGGTGCCACCGTCATTGCCGACGGCCGCGAAACCCTCTTCGACAACGACGGATTCTTCATCGGTGTCACACTGCTGGACCATGTCAAGCCGCACATGTCGGTCTACACCGACGAGATCTTCGGCCCCGTCCTGTGCGTGGTCCGTACGGAGAGCTACGACGAGGCGCTGGAACTGATCAACAGCAACCAGTTCGGCAACGGTACCGCGATCTACACGCGCGACGGCGGGGCGGCACGTGCCTTCCAGTTCGACGTCGAGGCAGGTATGGTGGGCGTCAACGTCCCCGTCCCCGTCCCCGTGGGCTCCTTCTCCTTTGGTGGATGGAAGGACTCGCTCTTCGGCGACGCCCACATCTACGGCCCCGAAAGCGTCCACTTTTACACGCGCAGTAAAGTTGTCACCACCCGGTGGAACGACCCCTCCACCTCCTCCGTCAACCTCGGCTTCCCGAGCAACTCCTAGACCAGCGCACCAGTAAAGGAAACTTTCATGACTGACATGCTTTCCGCCGAGACAGGCACGCAGACCGGTGATCACGCCGTCGAACGCACCATCCGGCACAACGACCGCACCCATGTGCTGCACTCCTGGTCCGCCCAAGCCAAGATCGACCCGCTGCCCGTCGAAGGCGGCTTAGGCTCCACGTTCTGGGACTACCAGGGCAACAGCTACCTGGACTTCGGAGCGCAGCTGGTGAACCTGAACCTGGGCCATCAGCACCCTGACCTGGTCAAGTCGATCCAGGACCAGGCAGGCAAAATGGCCACCATCCAACCCGCCTTCGCCAACGACGTCCGCGGCGAGCTGGCGGCTCTGATCGCCTCGAAGGCGCCCGGGACCCTGAACAAGGTCTTCTTCACCAACGGCGGCGCCGAGGCCAATGAGAACGCCGTCCGGATGGCGCGGGCGTTCACCGGCAAGTCCAAGATCCTGGCCCAGTACCGCTCCTACCACGGGGCCACGTCCACGGCGATGGCGCTGACGGGGGACCCCCGGCGCTGGGCCAACGAGCCAGGAGCTGCCTCCGTGGCACACTTCTTTGGCCCGTACGCGTACCGGTCCCCGTTCCACTCCAGCTCACCTGAGGAGGAAAGCGCCCGGGCGCTGGAGCACCTGGAGTCCGTGATCGTGTTGGAGGGGGCCTCCACCATTGGTGGGATCATCATTGAAACGGTGGTCGGCACCAATGGCATCCTGGTTCCGCCGCCGGGCTACCTGCCAGGGGTGCGTGCCCTGTGTGACAAGTACGGGATCGTCTACATTGCCGACGAGGTCATGGCCGGCTTTGGGCGCATCGGCGAGTGGTTTGCGGTGGACGCGTTCGACGTCGTCCCGGACCTGATCTCCTTCGCCAAGGGCGTGAACTCCGGGTACGTACCCCTCGGGGGGGTTGTCATGAGCGATGAGATCGCGGCCATCTTCGATGAGAAAGCGTATCCGGGCGGGCTGACGTACTCCGGACACCCGCTGGCCTGTGCGCCAGGTGTGGCCACGTTCAAGGTCTTTGAACGTGACGGCATCCTGGCCCATGTGCGGGATCTGGGCAGCCGTGTGGTTAAACCGATCCTCGAGTCGTGGCTGCACAAACACCCCAGTGTGGGGGAGATTCGCGGCCAGGGCCTGTTCTGGGCGGTGGAGCTCGTCACCAACAAGGACACCCGCGAACCGTTGGTACCCTTCAATGCCGCAGGAGAGGCGGCCCGGCCCATGGCCGAGGTGGTGGCCGCGTGCAAGGCTCGCGGTGTGTGGCCCATGACCAACAACAACCGTGTCCACATCTGCCCACCGCTGGTGATCACCGAGGAGGAGCTGCGCGCGGGACTGGCGGCCATCGACGAGGCCCTGACGGTGGCCGACGGGTTCGTGCGCTAAATCCTTTTACAACAAAGATGAACGTTGTAGTCATTAGTAATGACTTCGTATTCCATGGCAAATGTCCTGAATTCCGCAAATTCAGGACATTTGTTGTGTCAGCCGCCGTCGCCGCGAATGATCATGGGCAGTTAGGAGGCATTCTTCGGCTGGCGTGAAAAGTGCAGCCACAAGTTCTCGGGCGCTGAGGCGCCAGATCCGGTTCTCAGCGCTCCGGTTCGGTGCCGAGCTCAAAGCGAATCCCGCGCACGCTGGTGGGGATGATCTCCACGTAGGTGTTTTTGCGGGTCGGGATCCAAGGGGTGAGGGGCAGTTCATTGGCGGCGTCAATCTCCGTCTGCGACTCAATGACTCGCGCGGAGCCCTTGACCACCACACTCCAGGCGGAGTTCTCGGCGATTCCGTCGATTTCAAAGGCCACTCGATCGTTGATGGTTAGTTCTGCCAACTTGGTGCCGGGGTTGGTGCGCATCAACAACTTGCCATCATGGGCTAGGAAGTTGATCGGAAAAATGTCGGGTTCATTGGCGACGCTCAGTGCCAGCCGGCCAAAGGAGGTGTGCTCCAGAAAACGCCAGGCGTCGCTGGGGGACATGGTTGCGCCGGGGTGTTCCTCATCTGTTGTCATGGCTTGATTATGCACCCTTTGGACCTGTGGTGCTGTCAGGTGAGCGATTCGCCACAGGGGAGCGGCGCAGTTGCGCCAGCGGTGCGCCGGCGCTTTCTCGCAGGATCACCTGCCCCGTGACATGGGCCGTGGCATTGGCGTCGGGGCTCAGTGCAAGTTCTGCGGCGAGCTCCCCAATGCGTTCCAGCGGCAGCCTGTAGGTGGTCAGCCCCGGTGAGTGGTCGCGCAGGGTGGGGATGTCATCAAAGCCGGCGACCTGGACGTCTTCGGGGACGCGCAGGCCCCTGGACCGCAGGGCCGTCATGGCGCCTAGGGCCATGACGTCGTTGGCCGCCAGGATGCACAGCGGTTGTGCGCCGACGTTGCCGGAATCGTCGCCGCGGAGGCTGTCAGGGGAGCTGTCGCCTTTTATACCGAGGGAGTCAAGGCATTCAAGTGTTGCCTGGTATCCGCCTTGGCTGTCGAAGGAGCCGTGGATGAGCACCGCGGGGGACTGGCCCAAATCGTTCAGGGCCTGGAGGAAACCGGACACACGGGATCTGGCGGTGTTGCGTTCGGGCGGCCCGGCCAAGATAGCAAAGCGGTTCACTCCCTGGTGCGCCAACACCTCGACCAACTCCCGAGAGCCTGCCACGTTGTCCACATGGACACTTCTGGCGCCAGGAATACTGGTCCCCCCCAGGGCCACCACGCGGCCACCGTTGGCAATGTACTGAGCCAGGGCCTTACTGAGCCGGGGGTCCTCAGTTTCCCGCCGGGAAGCAGCAAGAATGATCGCGTCGGTGCGGTAGGAGATGAAGGCATTGACCGCCGTGAGCTCCGCGTCCTCCCCAATATCGGTGCTGGCGAGCAACACCTGGCGCCGAGACGTCAAGGCCACCTGCTGGACGCCGTGGGCAATGGCGGAAAAATAAGGGTCGGCGATGTCGTGCACCACCAGGCCGAATAATCCCGTGGCGGAGCGGGCCAGAGCCTGGGCCTGCGCGTTGGCCACATAGCCGAGCTCAAGGGCTGCGGCCTGGACGCGTTCGGCGATGTCCGCCGCCGGGGTGCGGGCGGAGCCGTTGAGTACCCGGGAGGCCGTGGCTAGTGAAACGCCGGCGTGGCGGGCAACTTCTGAGAGCTTGACGGGCACGGTGGCGTTCCTTGATGTTGGCAGGTGGGACGTTGCTGGGCCATGTGGGGCCGGTCATGAGGTGTCCTTGACCCACGGTGAGTCTTCAGCATATATTGGAAAGCGCTTTCCAAACCACAAACCACGCCGGGGTGCCCGGTACATACTGAACAACTACTTCTTAGGGGAAGACCGTGACTCTGACAGCCACCACCGCGCCAGCGCCAGCCGAAGCCACTGCCGCCACCGCCAAGCCCGCCGTGATCCGCATTGCCATGAACGGCATCACCGGGCGCATGGGCTACCGCCAGCACCTGCTGCGCTCCATTCTGCCTTTGCGCGAAACCGGGCTCACCTTAGAAGATGGCACCAAGGTCGCCATTGAACCGATCCTGATCGGCCGTAACGCGGCGAAGGTGCGCGAGCTGGCCGAACTGCACAACGTTGAGCACTGGTCCACCGATCTGGACGCCGTCATCGCCGACCCCACCGTCGACGTCGTCTTTGACGCCTCCATGACAAGCCTGCGCGCCGCCACCTTGAAGAAGGCCATGGCCAACGGCAAGCACATCTTCACCGAGAAGCCCACGGCCGAAACCCTCGAAGAGGCCATCGAGTTGGCCCGCGTCGCCCAGGACGCCGGCATCACTGCAGGCGTCGTGCACGACAAGCTGTACCTGCCCGGCCTGGTCAAGCTGCGCCGCCTCGTAGAGGAAGGCTTCTTCGGCCGCATCCTCTCGATCCGCGGCGAATTCGGCTACTGGGTCTTCGAAGGCGACCACCAGGAAGCCCAGCGCCCCTCCTGGAACTATCGCAAGGAAGATGGCGGCGGAATGACCACCGACATGTTCTGCCACTGGAACTACGTGCTTGAAGGCATCATCGGCAAGGTCAAGTCCGTCAACGCCAAGACTGCCACGCACATCCCGGCCCGCTGGGACGAGCAGGGCGTTGAGTACAAGGCCACCGCCGACGACGCCGCCTACGGCATCTTTGAACTGGAGACCCCTGCCGGGGATCCCGTCATCGGCCAGATCAACTCCTCCTGGGCCGTGCGCGTTTACCGCGATGAGCTCGTGGAATTCCAGATCGACGGCACCCACGGTTCCGCCGTTGCCGGCTTGCGCAAGTGCCTCTCCCAGCAGCGTGCCAACACCCCCAAGCCCGTCTGGAACCCGGATTTGCCCGTCACCGAACCCTTCCGTGAGCAGTGGGCCGAAGTTCCCGCGAACGCCGAACTGGACAACGGCTTCAAGCTGCAGTGGGAAGAATTTTTGCGCGACGTTGTCGCCGGCCGTGAACACCGCTTCGGCCTGCTCTCCGCAGCCCGCGGCGTGCAGCTCGCCGAGCTGGGCCTGCAGTCCTCTGCCGAGCGACGCACCCTGGACATCCCGAAAATCGAGCTCTAAATCATGACAATCTCACTGACGCTTCCCGCCGCTTCCGGCGAACTGGAAGACCTGACACTGAACCCGTGCGGGCTGTGGCGCAAGCCCACCGAGCTGATCCGCTCCCGCAAGGTGTACGCCGCAGCCCACGTCACGCCCAAGGTCCTGGGCAACAACGTTCCTGGCGCCCCGGCCGACATCGACTGGGACTCCACCCTGGCCTTCCGCCGCGAGCTGTGGAGCTGGGGCGTGGGCATTGCCGATGCCATGGACACCGCACAGCGCGGCATGGGCCTGGACTGGGCCGCCACGCAGGAGCTGATCAACCGCAGCGCCGCCGAGGCCGCCCTCATCGCGACGCCGGAGCGCACCGTACGTGACCTGCTCGCCTGCGGTGCCGGCACCGACCAGCTGGACCCGGCCGCCGTCGAACCCGGCGAAGCAGGACTGGCTGCCGTGTTGGCCGCCTACCGTGAGCAGATCGCCGCCGTCGAAGCCTCAGGAGCGAAGGTCATCATCATGGCCTCCCGCGCCCTGGCCAAGGTTGCCTCCGGCCCGGCGGACTACCTGGCCCTGTACGGCACGCTGCTGTCCGAGGTCAGGGAACCCGTTGTCCTGCACTGGCTGGGCACCATGTTCGATCCCGCTCTGGCCTGCTACTGGGGCAGCGACGACGTCGCCGCCGCCACCGCCACCTTCCAGACGCTCATCGACACCCACTCCGAGAAAGTGGACGGTGTCAAGGTTTCCCTGCTCGACGCCGGACACGAAGTTGCGCTGCGCGCCAGCCTCCCAGCCGGTGTGCGCCTGTACACCGGGGACGACTTCAACTACCCGGAGCTCATCGACGGCGACGGGGAAAACTACTCCGACGCATTGTTGGGCATCTTCGCCGCGATTGCCCCTGCCGCCTCCACTGCGCTGCAGGAGTACGACGCCGGCCGCCCAGCCGAAGCCCGTGCCATCCTGGACTCCACGCGGGATCTGGGCCTGCACATCTTCGAGGCACCGACGTACTACTACAAGACCGGCATCGCGTTCCTGGCCTGGCTCAACGGCTTCCAGCCCGGTTTTCAGATGATCGGTGGCCTGCACTCGGGCCGCGACGTCAATCACCTAGTCAAGCTCTTCCGTTTGGCGGACACGGCCGGGCTGTTGCTCCAACCGGACGTTGCTGCAGCCCGCATGGCAGGCTTCCTGAACACCGCCGGCTTTGCCGCCGAGGTTAGCATCACGGAAGGCGACAACGCATGAGCACCTTTGACAGGCTCTCCATCAACACGGCCACCATCAAGAAGGCCTCCCTTGCGCAGGCGTTGGAGCTGACGGTTGCCGCGGGCCTGTCCCACATTGGCCTGTGGCGTGACAAGGTCGCCGAAGTCGGCCTGGAAACAGCTGTTGAGATGGTGCGCGCTTCCGGCCTGCAGGTTTCCAGCCTGTGCCGTGGCGGCTTCCTGACCGCGGCCGATGGTCACGGCCAGGCCGCTGCTCTGGCTGACAACAAGGCTGCCATCCTGGAGGCCAAGGCGCTGGGGACCACCGAGATCGTCGTGGTCGTCGGCGGCTTGCCTGACTTCAGCGTCTCGCCGGGCGCTGTTGACGGGGGAGGGAACGCCACCACAGTGGTAGGCGGCAAGGACATCGTCGCAGCACGCCAGCGCGTCGCCGATCGCCTCGCCGAGCTGGTGCCGTTCGCCCTGGAACACGGCGTCCGGCTGGTGCTGGAAGCCCTGCATCCGATGTACGCCGCGGACCGTGCAGTGCTCTCGACACTGGGCCAGGCCCTGGATTTGGCCGCCCCGCACCCCGTGGAAGCCGTCGGCGTTGTCGTAGACACCTTCCACGTTTGGTGGGACCCTGCCCTGCAGGAGCAGATCGCCCGTGCCGGCGCCGAGGGCCGCATCGCCTCCTACCAGGTGTGCGACTTCAACCTGCCCATCGCCACTGACGCCCTGCTGTCCCGCGGTTTCATGGGCGACGGCGTAGTTGACTTCGCGTCGATTTGCACCTGGGTGGCCGAAGCCGGCTACGACGGCGTGGTCGAGGTGGAGATCTTCAATGCGGACATCTGGAACCTGCCCTTCGCCGAGGTCATAGACACTGTCAAGGCCCGTTATGCCGAACTCGTGGAGCCGCACCTGGGCTGACGCCGCACTTGGGTTAACGCTGAGGATACAGATACGGTGATCCGCCCCATCGTTGAGGGGGCGGATCACCGTTGGTGCATCCCGGGCAAAATGGGGAGGAGGTTAGCGGCCCTTGACCGGGATGCCGTTGCGTGTCATGCACTCGGCGTAGGCCTTGGCGGATTCCAGCAGCCACTGCTCCTGGCGCTCGGCGGAGCCGGCAAAGCTTCGCCCGCTCAGGGAACGGACCTTATAGATGCCAAAACCGCGCTTGTAGAGCATGGGCCCTTGCGCCTTGAGCAGCTGGTCGGCGAGGCGGTGTGCCTCGGTGCCGTGGGCCACGAGTGCTGAAACGCGGGGGACCAGGGTCAAGAACTTCACCAGCGGGCGCAGGCCCTGCTCGATCTGTGGTGCCGTGAGGCGGCCGTTCGGCTCGCCAGGGGTGAACCAGGGGTGTACGTTCCAGGGCATGACGAAGCTGGGGCGCAGCCCGATCTGCCAATGGATGCCGAGCAGGCGAGTTGCCGCCTGCTCGTCGCCGGCCGTGACGAAGCCCGAGGGGTCCATCTCGCCAACGTTGGAGAACAAGCTGATGATGCGGCACTCATCAATGTCGTGAACCGGATCAACGTAAGCAACCTGCTGCTCGGGCCGAGCTTGCGCAAGAGTGTCGCAGAGTTCTGTGACGGGTGCAATGTTCTCGTCATAACGACGGTTCCAGAGCTGTTCGCGCAGTGATTCAGTAGCCACGGATGTCATTGAAGGCTTGGTCTCCTTGAGGGTAAAAGTGAAGTGGGCGGCGCTTCCCCGAAACGGCCTAGGTCCAGCGTTTGAGCTTACCAATTATTCTGCGTCCATGGGGTTCCGGAGGTTGTGCTAGTGCCCTGTGCGGGGGTCGAGTGTGAGAAACTCAACATGCGCCGGAGTCCGCGGTGTCGTTGCCCGATATTTGGACAGCAAGCCTGCCGGGGCCGTCATTGTGTGAAGATGGAAGGCATGCGCCCCATGCAACACTCCAGCAAACTGGCCAATGTCCGCTACGAACTTCGCGGCCCCATCCTCCACGCGGCCCAGAAAATGGAGGCGGAGGGGCACCGGATCCTGCGCATGAACCTAGGTGACACCGCCCCGTTTGGCCTGGAGGCCCCGGAGTCCATCGTGGTGGACATGATCCACCATCTGCGCGGCGCCCAGGGCTACAGCGACTCCAAGGGCATCTTCTCCGCGCGCACCGCAATCTCCCAGTACTACCAAACGCAGGACCTGATGCAGATCGGCGTCGACGACATCTTCGTAGGCAACGGCGTCAGCGAGCTGATCTCCATGACCCTGCAGGCGTTTTTGGAAAACGGGGACGAGGTCCTGATCCCGGCCCCCGACTACCCGCTGTGGACGGCCTCGGTCACCTTGACCGGCGGGGTCCCGGTCCACTATCTGTGTGACGAGGGCAATCAGTGGTGGCCGGACATGGCCGACGTCGAGGCCAAAATCACCGCCAACACCCGCGCCATCGTCATTATCAACCCGAACAACCCCACTGGCGCCGTATACCCCCGGCACATCCTGGAGGCGTTTGTGGAGCTGGCCCGCCAGCACGACCTTGTCATCTTCTCCGATGAGATCTACGAGAAGATCATCTACGACGGCCGCCGCCACATCCACATGGCCTCCCTGTCCGATGACGTGTGCACACTCACCTTCAGCGGACTGTCCAAGGCGTACCGGATGCCTGGCTATCGCGCCGGGTGGGTGGCACTCTCTGGCCCCCGTTCGGCCATGGCCGGCTTCAAGGAGTCTTTGGAACTCATCGCCTCCTTGCGCCTGTGCTCCAACGTCCCGGCCCAGCACGCCATTCAAACCTCGCTGGGGGGTTACCAGAGCATCAACGACCTCACCAAGCCCGGCGGGCGCCTGCACGAACAGCGCGACCGGGCCACGGAATTGCTCAACGCACTTCCGGGCGTCTCCTGCGTGCCGGCCGCCGGAGCCATGTACCTGTTCGTTAAACTCGACCCTGTGATGTATCCCATTGAGTCGGATGAGAAGTTCGTGATTGACCTCCTCCAGGAACAAAAGATCCTGGTCAGCCACGGGACGGCGTTCCACTGGCCCACGCCGGACCACTTTCGCTTCGTCATCCTCCCCTCCGTCAGTGACATTGAGGAAGCCGTTCGCCGCATCTCGATTTTCCTGGCTGTCTACCGGCGCAAGTCTGCTGGCGCAATTCAGGAATAGATTTGCCAGCGCCCCGGTTCCCTAAATAGATGCAAACGCATGTTCATTGGAAATGGATAGGGAACCCCATGGCACACAGCAACCACGAACCTGACGACTTTGAACTTGGTCTTGACACCTTTGGTGACATGACCCTGGCGGTGGACGGCCAGGCCAAGCCCGCTGCCCAAGTGATTCGCGACGTCGTTGAACAGGCGGTGTTGGCGGACAGCCTGGGACTTGACTACTTCGGCGTGGGGGAGCATCACCGCGACGACTTCGCCATCTCCGCCCCTGACATGGTGCTGGCCGCCATCGCCGGACAGACCCAGCGGATTCGCCTGGGTTCGGCCGTGACGGTGCTCAGCTCGGATGACCCGCTCCGTGTCTTCCAACGCTTTTCAACGCTCGACGCCGTCTCCAACGGCCGTGCTGAAGTCACCCTGGGCCGCGGTTCATTCACCGAATCGTTCCCCTTGTTTGGTCTTGACCTCTCCCAGTACGAGGAACTATTCGAGGAAAAGCTGGAACTGTTTGCCGAAGCCCGCAAACAGGGACCCGTAACGTGGAGCGGGAAGACCCGCCCGGCACTGGCCGATCAGATGGTCTACCCCCATCTGGAGTCCGGCACGCTCAAGGCCTGGGTGGCCGTGGGCGGCAGCCCGCAATCCGTGGTTCGCGCTGCACGCTACGGACTGCCCCTGATGCTGGCGATCATTGGCGGGGAACCGTTGCAATTTGCGCCGTTCACGGACCTTTACCACCGTGCGTTGAAAGAATTCGGCCTGCCCGAACAGCCCATCGGCGTCCACTCTCCGGGGCATATTGGCGAAACAGACGAACAGGCCATGGAGGAATTGTGGCCGCACTACGCTGCCATGCACAACCGGATCGGCCGCGACCGTGGCTGGCCACCCCTGACACGGGCGCAGTTCAACGCCACGGCAGGACCCGACGGCGCCTTGGTGGTTGGCTCCCCACAGACCGTGGCGGCCAAGATCACCAGGGTGGCCAAGGCGCTGGGGCTTTCCCGCTTCGACCTTAAGTACAGCCACGGCACCTTGCCACACACCGCCATGCTCAGGAGCATCGAGCTCTACGGCACCCAAGTGGCCCCACTGGTGCGGGCGAACCTCCGTCAGGGCTAGGGGCAGTTTCGCTCCTGCGCACGGTTTATCGCCAATGCTGTGCCACTTTCAAAGTGGCGCAGCATTGAGCGTTAACGCTTCGCACGCCTGCGGCGCCCTCAGGCAGGATTGGCCAGGGGAGTGCCGCCGATGAGTAGCAGGCGGACCGCTTCGCTTCCCGCCACGAATGTGAGCGTATCCCGCCCGGGCCTTACGTAGCAGAGTTCCCGGCAGGTCACCTCCTGAGCGGCCACGGTGGCGGAGCCGGTATCCAAAAGCAAGCCGTGCTCAAACGCAGGGTCCACCTCCAGGGTGAGTCTCGCACCGGCGTCGAGCAGTATTTCGGCGCCCGGCAGTCATCAGATTCAATTCACCGGGGCGCACGACAGTGTGATATCCGGCACTGTCCGCATGCTCGATCCCACCGCAAAAAGAGCCAGCTGACCCTCTGCATCCCGGTGAGGGGATGGGGCTGCACCGCCATGCCTCCACCGCCCCCGGATCGCTAGGGCAAAGAAGCTCCTGCGGGCTGGTTTCCACATTACTCATCCCGGACCACCTATCAATCCTGCGCACAGTGCCATGACGATTGCACAGTTCAATGACGATCCATTCACGCGCAAATCTATCCATAGTCCAAGTAGCGTAGTTCGTTTTGCGCCGGAGGGCAGGGGAAGGGCAGCAAGAAGATCACGGCCCTTCGACGAACGCAACCCCCTCGAGGATAACGGTGCACGGCAATTTCCCCGTAGGATCGTAAACATTGGGTTTCGGCCGGGACCAGGTGCCACGAGCGCCTGCAACGCCGCTAGCCGAATTTGTCCGATTAGACTCTTTGCAGTCTCGCACTTGTCCTCAATAGAAATGGATCTCGGGTGGATCTCACCTTCATGGTCGTGCTTGTCATAGCATTGGCCCTTTTCTTTGACTTTACCAATGGCTTTCACGACACAGCCAACGCTATGGCAACCCCCATCGCCACCGGTGCCATCAAGCCCAAGACGGCCGTAGCCCTTGCCGCCGTGCTGAACCTGGTGGGTGCATTTTTGTCCACCGAAGTTGCCAAGACCATTTCCGGGGGCATCATCAATGAGGGCGGACCCAACGGTGTCGCCATCACGGCCGACATGATCTTTGCCGGCTTGATGGGCGCAGTGCTGTGGAACTTGTTCACCTGGCTCCTGGGCCTTCCCTCCAGTTCCTCGCACGCCTTGTTCGGCGGGTTGATCGGTGCAGCCATTGTGGGCACTTGGTCCTTCGGGGCCGTGAACTTCATGGTGGTCCTCTCCAAGGTCATCCTCCCGGCCCTGTTTGCACCCGCCATTGCCGGCCTGGTCGCCTACCTGTGCACCAAGATGGCATACGCGATCACCCGCCGCTCCGATCCGGACTCCGGTGACAAGCTGACCCAAAAGCGTGGCGGCTTTCGCCGCGGCCAGGTCTTCAGCTCATCCCTGGTGGCCCTGGCCCACGGCACCAACGACGCCCAGAAGACCATGGGTGTCATCACCTTGGTCCTGGTCGCCTCAGGTTTGCAGACGGCCGGCACCGGCCCCCACCTGTGGGTCATCACCGCCTGCGCCGTCGCCATTGCCGGCGGCACCTACGCCGGTGGCTGGCGCATCATCCGCACCCTGGGTTCGGGGTTGACGGACGTTAAACCAGCACAGGGCTTCGCCGCGGAGACCAGCACCGCCGCGGCCATCCTGGCCTCCAGCCATCTGGGCTTTGCCCTGTCAACCACCCACGTGGCATCCGGCTCCGTGATTGGTTCGGGGCTGGGCCGCAAAGGCTCCACCGTGCGCTGGCGTGCCATTGGCAAGATCAGCCTTGGCTGGCTCTTCACGCTCCCGGCGGCCGCGGTTGTGGGCGGTTTGGCGGCCCTGTTGATTCGCGCCGGCACCGTCGGAATCGTCATTGTGGCCGTCCTGGGCCTGAGCGCAATCTTGTTCATGTTCTACATGTCCCAGCGCGACACCGTTGACCACAGCAACGCCATCAGCGACGTCGACGCCGTGGGTGAAGCAATGCATATTCCCAGTAAGAAGGAACGTGACCGCCTCGCCGCCAAGGCGCGCGCTGCCGAAAAGCTCGCTGCGAAAGCCGCCAGGCGTGCTGCCGAAACAGCAGCGGTGCGGGCCGAAGCCCAAGCGGCCCTGGACCGGGCCGACACCGCCGTCCTTAGGGTCATGACCAAGGCGGCCACCTCGGCACAAACGCCCAAGTCAGGCAAAAAGCGCTCAGGTAAGAAGGGGAAATAATGCGGATTGCAACTATTGCCTATGGCGTGGCCGAGGCCACCAACAAGCCTGTCATCGACTGGTTTGGATTTGTCGTCGTCGCCATTGTCACCTTGGTGGGCGCCGGCTTCGTGGTTGTCATGTACTCACTTGGCGTACGCCTGACAGCCGTGAGTGGGGACGACGAGACGAAGGGCCATGTGGCGGCCAAGTGGGGCTCCTATGTGTGCTTCGGCTTTTGTGCCCTGGCCGTCGCACTCGGCATCGTGCTGATTGTGCCGCACCTCAGCCAGCCATTCCTGGACATGGTTGGGCACTGGTTCTAAACACCGTCTCACCGTACGACGCCGGGCACCTGCCTCTCGCTTTCAGCGGGAGGCAGGTGCCCGGCGTCGTATCTTAACGCTCAGCTGTCCAGGATCATGTTGGTGATGCGGGCCGTGGAGAGCCTGCGTCCACTCTCATCGGTCACAACCACCTCGTGGGTGGCCAAGGTCCGGCCCAGGTGGATGGCGGTGGCCGTGCCCGTAACCAGGCCGGTGGTGGCGCCCCGGTGGTGTGTGGCACCAATCTCAATGCCCACCACACGGCGGCCGGCGCCTGCGTGCAATGAAGCGGCAAAGGAACCCAGGGTTTCGGCCAGGACCAGGTGGGCGCCGCCGTGCAGCAGGCCGGCAATCTGGGTGTTGCCGGCCACCGGCATGGTGGCCGTCATAAGCTCGGGCGTCATGTGCGTGAAAACGATCCCCATCTTTACCACCAGGGGGCCAACGCCCACGGTGCCAAGGTAGGGGTGTAGGGCTTCTGGGACCCCGGATGTGACGAGTTCGTCAATGAAGGGCAGTGGTGTGATATTTTCGCTCATGATGACTAGGCTGACACCTGTGAGTGAATCTGCCAAAACGGCCCCCAAGACACCTGTTCCTGCTGTAGCCGCATCAGGTGCCCCCAAAACCGGTCAAACGCCCCGGCTGTTGGTGATCGACGGGCACTCGATGGCTTTCCGTGCCTTCTACGCCTTGCCTCCGGAGAACTTTTCCACCGAGTCGGGCCAGCACACCAACGCCGTGCACGGCTTCACCTCCATGCTGCTGACCATGATCCGCCAGCAAAAGCCCACCCATGCGGTGGTGGCTTTTGATCTGGACACCCCCACCTTCCGCTCACTGGAATACGCCGAGTACAAGGGCGGGCGCAATAAGACGCCGGAGGAGTTCTACGGCCAGATCGACCTGATCATCAAGGTCATGGCCGCCATGAGGATCCCCACCATCAGCGTTGACGGCTTCGAGGCAGATGACATCATCGCCACACTGGCCGCCCAGGGCGAGGCCGCCGGCTGGGATGTGCTGGTGGTCTCGGGGGACCGGGACGCCTTCCAGCTCATCACCGAGAAGGTGCTGGTGCTCTATCCCAAGAAGGGCATCTCCGACATCCCGCCCATGGACGCCGCCGCGGTTGAAGCGAAGTACCTGGTGCCGCCGGACCGCTATTCGGATCTGGCCGCACTGGTCGGGGAAACAGCGGACAACCTGCCCGGCGTTCCCGGCGTCGGCCCCAAGACGGCCGCAAAGTGGATCAACCAGTATGGCGGGCTCGAGGGCATCCTGGAGAACGTCGACGCCATTGGCGGCAAGGTCGGGGAGTCCCTGCGGGCACACGTGGAGGACGTCAAGCGCAACCGCCGCCTAAACCACCTCCTGCGTGACATGGAACTACCTGTAGCCATCGAGGACACCGTGCTGCAGTCCCCGGACCGGGAAGCTGTGGAGGAACTCTTCGACGCATTGGCCTTCAACACCTTGCGCAAGCGGCTCTTTGACATGTTCGGGGAAGAAGAAATCACCGACGACGGCGCCGGCCACGAAGTGCCCGCCCACCAGGTGGTGACAGAGGCCGCCTTTCTGGCCACCTGGCTTGCCTCCGCGACCGCCAAAACCGCTGTTGACGTGCTGTCCCGGCCGGTCGGGCTCCTGCGGGAGGCCACCGCTGTGGCGCTGGTACGCGCGGACTCCGCCGTCGTCGTCGATCTTGGGTCCGCCGACGCCGCCCTGGATACGGTGCTGGGCACCTGGCTGGCATCCGCCGACGCGCCCAAGGTGGTGCACGAGTACAAGGAAGCGATCAAGGCGCTGGCCCCGCGCGGGCTGGTGCTGGGCGGGGTCGTGGATGACACCTCCATCTCCGGGTACCTCATCCAGCCGGACCGTCGCAGCTACGAGCTGCCCGATCTGAGCCAGGTCCACCTCAAGGTCACCTTCGCCACGGCCGGACAGGAATCCGCCGGCCAGCTGGACCTGGGGCTCGACGCCGACAGCGGGTACGCCGATGCGGTGCAGCACGGCTATGTCGCGTTGCTGCTCAGCGAGCACTTTGTGCCCATGCTGGCCGAACGCGGTGCCGCGGCCCTGCTCACCGAGCTGGAATTGCCGCTGGCCGCCGTGCTGGCCGAGATGGAACTCACGGGCATCGACGTCTCCGAGGAACGGCTGGCGACCCTGTTGGCCGACTTCACCGCCATGATGGATGCCGCCCAGACCGCGGCGTTTGCCGCCATCGGCCACGAGGTGAACCTTGGCTCGCCCAAGCAGTTGCAGGAGGTGCTCTTTGAGGAACTCCAGCTACCCAAGACCAAGAAGATCAAGACCGGCTACACCACCGACGCCGCGTCTCTGAAGGCGCTGTTGGAGAAGACGGGGCACGAGTTCCTGGCCCAGCTCATGGCGCACCGGGAAGCGACAAAGCTCAAACAGATGGTGGAGACGTTGAAGAAGTCGGTGGCTGCCGACGGCCGTATCCACACCACCTACGCCCAGAATGTGGCCGCCACCGGCCGGCTGTCCTCCAACAACCCCAATCTGCAGAACATCCCCATCCGTAGCGAGGAAGGCCGCCGTGTGCGGGACATCTTCGTGGTCAGCGACGGCTACGAATGCCTGTTCGCCGCAGACTACTCTCAAATTGAGATGCGCATCATGGCGCACCTCTCCGGCGACGCCGGGCTCATCCAGGCGTATGCCGAAGGCGAGGACCTGCACCGCTACGTCGGCTCGCATGTGTTCGGCGTTTCACCGCAGGAGGTCACCTCCGCCATGCGTTCCAAGGTCAAGGCCATGTCTTATGGCCTGGCCTACGGGCTGACCAGCTTTGGCCTGTCCAAGCAGCTGGAGATCTCCGTCGATGAGGCACGCACACTAATCAAGGACTACTTCGACCGCTTTGGCGGCGTGCGCGACTACCTGCGCGGCGTCGTCGAACAGGCCCGGATTGACGGCTACACCTCCACAATCGAGGGTCGCCGCCGCTACCTGCCGGATCTTTCCAGTACGGACCGGCAACTGCGCGAACTGGCCGAACGCATCGCCTTGAACTCACCCATCCAAGGCTCTGCGGCTGACATCATCAAGCACGCCATGCTAGGTGTCGCCGCGGAACTGAAGGCGCAAGGCCTGAAGTCCCGCATGCTGCTGCAGGTCCATGACGAACTTGTCCTGGAGGTCTGGCCGGGGGAGCGGGACGCCGTCCAGACCCTGGTGGTGGCTCAGATGGGCGCCGCAGCCGAGCTCAAGGTGCCTCTGGAAGTCCAGGTGGGCATCGGCACCAGTTGGAACGACGCCAGCCACTGACCCCGTGCGCCAGCCCCCACCGCGCATCCTTAGCTTTCGCAACGTTAGGACCCTGACATGAGCAACGCCCGCGAAACCCCGACCCGGAGCCCTCGGTCCTTTCCCTATGAGCTGAGGACCTTTCCCTCGCGCCTGGTGGACGGGGAAGTCCCCGAGGAGGTGGCCAAATGGCAGCAGGCGGTGGCCCTGGGCTTCTACGCCGATGTGCCGAGCCTGGAAATATCCACCAAGTACGTTCAGTGTGAGCAGGCCGACGGGCGCATGGCCACCGGCGCATACCTGATCGACTCGCAAGCGCCCGTGGGGGCCTGGGGTGTTGACTACCCCGTGGCCACTTACGCGTACCACCGCAAGACCCTCAACGTCGGTGGCGGGACTCTGCTGCCGGTGCACCAGATCACGGCCGTCACGGTGCGGCCCAGCCACCGGCGTCGAGGTCTGTTGCGTGCCATGATGTCCACCGACCTGGCGCAAGCGAAGGCCGCCGGCATTCCCATGGCCGCCCTGACGGCGTCGGAGTCCACCATCTACGGACGGTTTGGCTTCGGGGTGTCCACCCACGCCTGCGACATCGAAGTCTCAACCATGCGCGGCCTTGACTTCATTGTCCCGGCGGCGGCCTCGGTGGGCGTGGTTGAGGTGGCGGACGCGTCGGTGGTGGGTGAGCTCCACAACGAGCTGTTCGCGCGGGTGCACGCCACGACTCTTGGTTCGATCGGCAGGCAGGACATGTACCGGCTGTTAGCCGCGGGCCAGGGCAACTACCAATCGATGGAGCCAGCCAAGAATGTTCGGGCGGCTCTGCACTACGACGCGCACGGCGCCGTCGACGGATATGTCACCTACAAACCCAAAGAACCGGCCGTGGAGATCGTGGACCTGCTGGCCGCCAGCGACTCCGCTTACCTGGCTTTGTGGAACTTTTTGGGTTCCCTGGACCTCATCGAATCCGTCACATGGGGCATGGCGCCGGAGGTAGATCCGCTGGAATGGGCCATGGCGGCCAAGCGCGACTACAAGCGCACAACCACGGAGGACCATTTGTGGCTGCGCATCCTTGACACCCCGTCGGCCCTGGCCGCCCGAAACTATGCCGTGAACGGCCAACTACTGATCCACGTCGGCGACCCGCTGGGCCATGCCTCAGGCATCTTCAACATCCAGGTGCTCCACGGCAAGGCAACCGTCACCCGTTGCCCCGAGGACGGCACCGTGGTGGCAGAGGTGAGCATGGGTGTCAGCGAACTCTCCAGCCTGTATCTGGGCACCGTCTCGGCCCGAACCTTTGCCGCGGCCGGACGGTTGCGGGAGGACAGCTCGGGTGCCGTCGAACGCCTTGACGCTTTGTTTGCCACCTCGGAAGCGGCCCACTGTCTGACGAGTTTTTAGGCCCGCCCCGCAGCTTTCCCGCATACCCGTAGTTGTCCAACAACGGGTATGCGGGTTTCTGGCAGGCGTGCGGGGAACCCGCTGGTGTGTTGGGCGCCCCGCGCAGCCGGTTCCCTCCTCCACAGGACGGCGCGGGCCCTTGGTTGTCCACCTTTGATGCCCGCCGTGACCGCCACGGGCCCGGAGGTGTCACATGATGGAACATGGACTTCCCTCAATTGCGAGATTTACTTGAACGGAAGTGGCCGTCCACGGCAGTTCTGGGTGTGGCCACTACCGCCATGTTGGCCTCTGCCGGCATCACCGACAGGACGTTGACGGCCGGCCTGCGCTGCGGCCTTCTCAAGCGCCTGCATCGCGGCTCCTATGTGAGCGTTACCGTGTGGAATGCAGCAAAACCGTGGGTTCGCGAGGACATGATACTGATTGGGCACGTCCTGGCCTCGCATAGCCATGGCGTCTACAGTCATTCCAGCGCCGCGCGCCTGCACGGCCTGCGGACTTGGGGTTGCGGTGACGCGGTCCACCTGACGCAGGAGTTTGCGTTTGGAAACAGTGGCGGTGCCCATCGCGTCCGTGGGCACCAGCAGCTGCTTGCACCCTCGCTTGTCACGTCCGGCAAGGTCGGTGGCATCCGGGTGCCGGTGACAACCATCGCCCAGACAGTCCTGGACTGTGCACGCCTGTTTGCCATGCAGGAGGCTGTGATCATAGGGGATCATGCGCTCCGAAAGGGGGTGCAAATCGCGCAGCTGCAGGCACTGCTCGTGGCAAGCCCGGTGGTGCGAGGTTCGGCTAAGGCCCGTCTGCTGCTTGCCGTTCTGGACGGGCGCAGCGAATCGGCCGGTGAGTCCCGCACCAGGGTGCTGGTCGGGCGGATGGATATGCCCCAGCCGGAACTTCAGGTGGAAATGGCAACCCGGTACGGGAACTACCGGCTTGACTTTGCATGGAAACAGTACAAGCTGGCCCTGGAATTTGACGGCTGGGGCAAGTACTTCGATTTCGAGCCCACGGATGAGGCGATCGCCCGGGAACGCCAACGCGAGAAGGCGCTTATGGAGTTGGGCTGGCAGTTCATCCGCATTGACTGGGCCGCCCTCTCGGACCCCGCGGGCCTGGAGTCGCGAATCCGGGCCTCCCTGGTGCGCGCGGGTGCCCGGTTGCCCGTGCGCAGGTCCACATTATTCGCTTGAAAGCTGGCAAAACCGTGGTTTCCCCGCACACCCGGTGTTGTCCAACACCGGGTGTGCGGGGAAACCACGTGTGCGCGGACAGCCACCGGGTGTGCTGTGTCAACGACCCGGACGAGCCCAGAGCCCGTGGCAACTGAGCCAAAGCGTGACCGTGGCTGCACTCGAATTGACCAGGAGCAGCGAAATGAGCACCAGCAACTGGATCAGTCCGGCATCAAGGGGGCGGGCACCTCCTAGGATCATGCCCACGAACGCGCCCGGCAAGGTGACCAGACCGGCCGTGCGGGTTTGGTCAATAGAGGGCAACACGGCCTCGCCCGCAACAATCTGGGCCACCATGGACCGGGCGGCAGGCCAGTCAAAGCCCAGAGACAGAGCCGCCTCCACTTCGCCGTTACGCAACGCCAGTTCATCGCGAATGCGGCGCCCACTCAACGTCACCGTGGACATTGCCCCACCGATCTGCTGGCCAAGTACCGCAATGATCGCCAAGGCATTGAAGGGAAGGACGCCGGCGGCAAACATCAATCCCGCCACTGGAATAACCCCGGCAGCTAGGGGAATGGCGGCCATCCACCAACGCCCGTCAGGTGCCACCCGACGGCCCGAGGTCCACACGCCCACCGCGAACATCAACCCGACAAAGACAAACGCCCACGCGCCCCGGTTGGACAGCCAGCCAATGACAAGGGCGACGGCGGCAAGCTGGATGAGCGCCCGCAGGCCGGCCACCACCATCTGTGCCGGCTGGCGGTCCAACGCCGAGCACCACACAACGGCGGCAAGGGCCAGCATGACTGCCAGCAGTACCCACGCGTTGGGTCCCAACACGAGCAGGGTTGAATTGTTCACAAACGCAATTATCGTCGTCGGAGGCAGCTTTTGCGCTCTAAGGCACGAACGCCTAGACTAAATGGGCATGTCATGCGTGGCTTGGGCTGGCCAAAAACCGGCAGAACACACAAGTGACGTGCACCAGTTTCACCGCAGGAACCCCTGCAACCATAATAATTCCGGGCCCAGTGTGCCAAGTTGCGATTCAATCGTGGACTTGTCAGGGTCCGGCGAATCCAACTATCCACATCGGAGCCCCTACTACATGACCATCACGACCCCCGAGAAGACTAGTACCACTCCCGTCGTTGCCATCAACGACATTGGTACAGCTGAAGAATTCCTCGCCGCAGTAGATGCAACCATCAAGTACTTCAATGACGGCGACCTCGTCGAAGGCATTGTTGTCAAGGTTGATCGCGACGAAGTTCTGCTCGACATCGGTTACAAGACCGAAGGCGTCATCCCCTCCCGCGAGCTGTCCATCAAGCACGACGTTGATCCCGGAGACGTTGTCTCCGTTGGCGATCAGGTCGAAGCCTTGGTCCTCACGAAGGAAGATAAAGAAGGCCGGCTGATTCTCTCCAAGAAGCGCGCACAGTACGAGCGCGCCTGGGGCGACATCGAGAAGGTCAAGGAAGAAGATGGTGTCGTTACCGGTACCGTCATCGAGGTGGTCAAGGGTGGTCTTATCCTCGACATCGGCCTGCGCGGCTTCCTGCCCGCATCGCTGGTCGAGATGCGCCGTGTGCGCGACCTGGCTCCGTACATCGGTCAGCAGATCGAAGCCAAGATCATCGAGCTGGACAAGAACCGCAACAACGTTGTTCTTTCCCGCCGTGCCTGGCTCGAGCAGACCCAGTCCGAGGTTCGCTCCACGTTCCTTAACAAGCTGGAAAAGGGCCAGGTTCGTCCCGGCGTCGTTTCCTCCATCGTCAACTTCGGTGCATTCGTGGACCTTGGCGGCGTAGACGGCCTCGTGCACGTTTCCGAACTCTCCTGGAAGCACATCGACCACCCCTCCGAGGTTGTCGAAGTTGGCCAGGAAGTCACCGTCGAGGTTCTCGAAGTGGATCTGGACCGCGAGCGTGTATCGCTCTCGCTCAAGGCTACGCAGGAAGACCCGTGGCAGACCTTCGCCCGCACCCACGCCCTTGGGCAGGTTGTGCCGGGTAAGGTCACCAAGCTGGTTCCGTTCGGCGCGTTCGTTCGCGTCGAAGACGGCATCGAGGGCCTGGTCCACATCTCCGAGCTGGCTGTGCGCCACGTGGAGCTGGCCGAGCAGGTTGTCTCCGTTGGCGACGAGCTGTTCGTCAAGGTCATCGACATCGACCTGGAACGCCGCCGCATCTCGCTGTCCCTCAAGCAGGCCAACGAGGGTGTCGACGTCGACTCCACCGAGTTCGACCCGGCCCTCTACGGCATGGTTGCCGAGTACGACGAAGAAGGCAACTACAAGTACCCGGAGGGCTTCGATTCCGAGTCCAACGAGTGGCTTGAAGGCTACGAGGCTCAGCGCTCGGTGTGGGAGCAGCAGTACGCTGACGCCCAGACCCGCTGGGAAGCACACAAGAAGCAGGTTGCTCAGCACGCTGCTGAAGATGCAGCCGCTGACGGAGCCGGTGAAGGTGGCGAGTCCGCAGGGACTTCCTACTCCTCCGAGCCTGCTGCAACGGATACCGGAGCTGGCACGCTTGCTTCCGACGAGGCACTCGCTGCCCTGCGCGAAAAGCTGACCGGAAACTAACTTCCGCTCGGCGTCCAACGCACCAGTGAACAGGTCCTCCACCTTCGGGTGGGGGGCCCGTTCCCTTTAATAGCGGAGTACAGCTCATGCGCAAGTACGACGGCGGTGGGCACCTTCTCATGGACGCCTCACGACCGTCGCTTTGGCTGGTTTCCCGGGACATTCCTATTTGTCGGTGACGGCCGATATGATCATTCATACAGACGATCAAAGGGGAACCGCAGTATGTCCTATCCGGACCAGAACTCACAGGAACCCCAGGTGCTGCCGGGGTACTTCAGTCCTGCCGAGGCGCCGCCGCAAGCACCTCCGGTGCCCCCACCTCACTATCAGGCACCTCACTATCAGGGCCCCCAGATGCCGGGACCGCTGAGTCCCTATGTGCCCCCGGTCATGCAATACGGTGCCGTAGACCCGCTGTCACTACCGTATTACCGCGCCACCTTTGGCCAGGCGATGGGCCAATTCTTTAGGAAATATGCAACCTTCAGCGGCCGAGCCAGCAGAAGCGAATTCTGGTGGGTCATGCTGTTCATGGCCGGGCTGTTCTTGGCCGGAGCCATAGTGAATGCCTTGACCCGGAGCGACTGGGTCGCCGGCTTATATGTCATGTTCATGATGGCCACCTTTGTGCCGTCCCTGGCGCTGGCCGTGCGCCGGCTGCACGACGCCAACTTCAGCGGCGGACTCCTCTGGTTGTGGCTCGTGCCCTACGTCGGCTTCCTGATTGTGCTGGTCATGGCACTGTTGCCCGCCAACCGGCAGGGCGCCCGCTTCGACAAGGTGCGCGGCGGTCAGCAGCCCTACGGCCCCGCTGGCAGCTACGGCCCGCCCCGCTACTGACGAAGCGGAGCCACGGGCCAATCTACCCAGTCGCTCCCGGCATCCGTCAGCACGCAGCGCCCAGCGGTGAGGGAGGCGAGCCGTTCCACGGCGGCCGCGATGATCGCCCCGTCGTCGGCCAGGGCCAGTCCCACCAAGGTGTTGGTGGGGCCATAGCTGTTCCCCGTCATGTGGTATCCGGCGGTGCGCAGCTCGTTCTCCAGCCGCCCGGCCTCAGCATGCCCCACGGCCACGGTGAATAATCTCAACCGCTGCCGGCGTATTAGTGCGGCAAGGTCCACGGCGGTACTGACGGACTCCGAGTAGGCGCGCACCAGGCCGCCGGCCCCTAGCAGTATCCCACCGAAATAGCGTACGACGACGGCGCACACGTCGCTGAGGTCCGCTGAAGGTTGCTGCCCTGGCCGGGTTTCACGCTTCAGGAGGGCCTCAAGCATGGGCATTCCGGCCGTCCCGGAGGGTTCACCGTCGTCATTGGAGCGTTGGATGCCTCGATCGGGGCCGATCGTGAACGCGGAACAGTGGTGGCGTGCGTCGTAAAACTCCCGGCGAAGTTCGGTGACGAGGGCGCGGGCCCCGGCTTCGTCGTCGACCCTTCGCAAGACGGTGATGAAGCGCGAGCGTTTTATGGTGATCTCGTGGCGGAAATCAGGGCCACCGGCAAGGGTCGTGTAGCTGTTCACACCCGGCGATGTGACAGGTGAAATGGGTGTTTGGTTCACAAATTCAGTCTAGTGTGGAAGCATGCTCTCGATTGGTCTCACCGGCGGTATCGCCTCAGGCAAGTCCCTGCTCTCCGCCCGATTCCGCGAGCTGGGCGCCGTCGTGATCGATGCCGACCAGCTGGCCCGGGACGTTGTTGCCCCTGGAACGCCCGGCCTGGCAGCGGTGGTGGCGGCCTTCGGTCCGGGGATTCTGCGTCCTGACGGTACGTTGGACCGCCCCGCCTTGGGTGCCATTGTGTTCGGCTCACCCCAACGACTGGCCACCCTCAACGCAATCGTCCACCCCCTGGTGCGGGCCGCGGCACAGGCATTGCAGGCCGACGCCGAACCCGGAACCATTGTTGTCCAGGACATCCCCCTGCTCGTGGAGACTGGGCAGGGGGCCAGCTTCCACCTCGTGGTGGTGGTGCAGGCTCCGGAGCGGGAACGCCTGGCACGAATGGTCAGCGACCGCGGCATGACGGCGGCTGACGCGCTGGCCCGGATGGCAGCGCAGGCCAGCGATGAGGAGCGTGCGGTGGTGGCCGACGTCGTGCTGGTCAATGACGGCACCCGGGAACAGGCCAGCGCAGCCCTTGACGGACTGTGGGAAACACGCTTGCTACCCTTTTCAAGGAACCTGGTGGCACGGCGCCCGGCACCGATGGAGGGCCCGGCAGTGCTTGCCCCGGCCGATCCGACGTGGCCGCTCCAGGCGGCACGTTTGATGGCACGCATCCAGGCTGCCGCCGGGGACAGGGGTATCGCCGTGGACCACATTGGCTCAACCTCCGTTCCGGGGTTGGCGGCCCAGGACGTCATTGACCTGCAACTTCGCGTCGCCTCACTCGACGACGCCGATTTCCTGGCCACTGCGCTTGCCGACGCCGGGTTCCCACCCCATGCCGGGAACTTGCTGGACACTGGTCACGACTTTGCCGGCGGGCGGCAGGGGGAGATGTGGGAGAAACGGTTCCACAACGCCGCCGATCCCGGCAGACCCGTCAACCTTCATGTCCGGGTTGACGGTTCACCCGGGGCGCTCCTCGCCCTGGCTTTCCGCGACTGGCTCCGGGCGGACGCCTCGGCCCGGCGGGCCTACGAATCGCACAAGCGCTTACTCGCGTTCAATCACCACGGGGACTCCTCCGCCGCGGGCTACGCACAGGCCAAGGAGCCGTGGTTTGCACAGATGGTTCCGGACGTGAACGGGTGGATTGCACGGACCCGGTGGCATTGCCCGCAGGCGTGAGTGTGTCCTTGATAGGCGCAGCTTAAACGGCTGTGGCCCGCGCCCACGGCACGGACCACACCAAGTTAACGCCGGGGTTTATCCGACGGCGGAGCAGGAGTAAAGCAGGCCGTCAACGGTGACCGTTTCAGCACCTGACCGGCAGGCGTCGGTTACCTGCTGGATCAGCAGGACAGCAGCGGGGTCTATAGAGTTGGCCCAGACGAAGAACAAGATAACGGCGATGATGGTCGCGACGACGGCCAGGGCGCTGATGATGACTGCTACCAGTGCCAAGGTGTTCTTGAACCCTGCCTTCTTTGACTTGGACATGGCCACAAGACCAAGAATCAGTCCCACCAGGCTAAAGCCCACAAAGGGAAGGATGATGGCCACAATGGACAAGGTCTTGCCCGGGTCAACCACAAATGGAGCGCCAGGCATGCCATCTGGCTGCTGGCCGTAGGGAGCGGGCTGTGCGTAGGGCGGGACCTGCTGCGCGTGCGGTGCCTGCTGGGCAGGCTGGCCATACGGTGCTTGCTGGGCTGGCTGGCCAAACGGAGCCGGCGGCGCATACGGAGGCGCGGACGACGGAGTCGGTTCGGCCGGCGGCACAGGCTTGGTGAAGGGGTTTTCGGGGATGTTCGCAGACATGGATACCTTAAGAGTTTGAGACCAGTGATGGGTGCTACCTCTATTTTTACATGCAATGGACTAATTCGCCGTGTCGGGCCATGGGGAGTACTCCCCATAAGGTTTTCGATCAGGTGTTCTAATCGGTGCCATCGGGGGTAGCGTTAGGGTCATGAGTCTTGCCCAAGAGATAAATCGTGTTGTCGCCCCCTTCGAGGTCATCAGTGACTTCCAGCCTGCCGGCGACCAGCCGGCAGCCATCAAGGAACTCACAGAGCGCATCAACAATGGCGAAAAAGACATTGTCCTACTCGGCGCCACGGGCACTGGAAAATCCGCCACCGCCGCATGGCTGATCGAACAAGTGCAGCGGCCCACACTGGTCATGGTGCAAAACAAGACACTGGCCGCCCAGCTCGCCAATGAATTCCGCGAACTGCTGCCCAACAATGCCGTTGAGTACTTCGTCTCCTACTACGACTACTACCAGCCGGAAGCCTATGTGCCGCAGTCGGACACCTTCATCGAGAAGGACTCCTCGGTCAACGAGGAAGTGGAACGCCTGCGCCACTCAGCCACCAATGCGCTGCTGACCCGCCGCGATGTGATCGTGGTGGCCACCGTGTCCTGCATTTACGGGTTGGGCACACCCGAGGAATACGTTGCCGGGATGGTGACGTTGACCCGCGGTGAGCAAATGAACCGGGACGACCTGCTGCGCAAGTTCGTCAGCATGCAATACGCGCGCAATGACATTGACTTCCACCGCGGCACCTTCCGGGTCAGGGGCGACACCGTGGAGATCATCCCTATGTATGAGGAACAAGCCATCCGGGTGGAATTCTTTGGGGATGAGATTGAGAACATTTACACCCTGCACCCGCTGACGGGGGAGATCATCCGGGAAGAAAACGAGATGTACGTTTTCCCGGCCTCACACTATGTGGCGGGGCCGGACCGCATGGCCCGGGCCGTCAAACAGATTGAGGACGAACTGGCGGCCAGGACCAAGGAGCTGGAAAGCCAGAACAAGCTCCTGGAGGCACAGCGTCTGCGCATGCGCACCACGTACGACCTGGAAATGATGGAGCAGATGGGCTTCTGCAACGGCATTGAAAACTACTCCCGGCACATTGACGGACGCGAGCAGGGGAGCGCCCCCCACTGCCTCATCGACTACTTCCCCGACGACTTCCTGCTGGTCATTGACGAATCCCACGTGACGGTTCCCCAGATCGGGGCCATGTACGAGGGTGACATGTCACGCAAGCGCACCCTGGTGGACCACGGCTTCCGGCTTCCCTCTGCCATGGACAACAGGCCGCTGAAATGGGATGAATTCTTAGAACGCATTGGGCAGACCGTGTACATGTCTGCCACGCCCGGAAAATATGAGCTGGCGAAGGCGGATGGCTATGTGCAGCAGATCATCCGCCCCACCGGCCTGATCGACCCGCAGATCATCGTCAAGCCCTCCAAAGACCAGATCAACGACCTCTTGGGTGAGATCCGGAAACGGAGCGCCAAGAACGAGCGTGTCCTGGTCACCACACTGACTAAACGCATGTCCGAGGACCTCACCGACTACCTGCTGGGCAACGGCATCAAGGTCCAATACCTACATTCCGACGTCGACACGCTGCGGCGGGTGGAACTGTTGCGGGAACTGCGCATGGGCGTCTTCGACGTGCTCGTAGGTATCAACTTGCTCCGTGAAGGCCTGGATCTGCCGGAAGTGTCGCTGGTGAGCATCCTGGACGCCGACAAGGAAGGGTTCCTGCGCTCGGCCACGTCCCTGATCCAGACCATCGGCCGTGCTGCCCGTAACGTCTCCGGCGAGGTGCACATGTATGCGGACAGAATCACCGCGTCTATGGCGTTCGCCATAGACGAGACGAACCGGCGCCGCGAAATCCAGGTCGCCTACAACACCGAACGCGGCATTGACCCGCAGCCGCTACGGAAGAAGATCGCCGATATCAGCGACCAGTTGGCGCGCGAGGATGCAGACACGGCTGCCTTGTTGGAGGAAGCCCGGGCCAGGCGGGACGGTGCCGGGAAGAAGAAGGCCGTCCGAGCCGACGGGCTCGCCGCCCGTCCTGCCGAAGCGCTGGTCACGTTGATAGAGGACTTGACGGCGCAGATGCACGCCGCAGCAGCCGATCTCCACTTCGAGTTGGCAGCCCGGCTTCGCGACGAGGTTCAGGACCTGAAGAAGGAGCTGCGCCAAATGCGCGAAGCCGGCCACGCCTAGGCGGTGATTGAGCCTGTCGACATCGCCGGGCTTCGCTCCCCATTGGGGTCTGGACAGGCTCGACCACCGGTGGCTACTCCGGGCCGCGCACCATGGACAGGAGCAGGGCGAAGATCCGCTCACCGTCGTCGGCGATGCCGTCGTGGTGGTAGTCGGCGGTTTCCCAAGTCTGCAGGTTTTGGACCGCGGCGGCCGTGGCCATGGAGATGTCCCGGTCGACGTAGATGTCCTCCGAGTACACTGCGGCTGCCACGGGCACAGTGTTGCGGCGTAGCTGCTCGAGGTCGTAGAGCGCACCCCAGCCGGCGGTCCTAGTGGCGAGCAGTTCCGCCAGCTCGCGCAGTGGCACCAGTGCCGGGTCCTGCTCGAAGTACCAGGGATACACGGCCTCGCCTGTCAGTAGCGGTTCGGCCTCGTCCGGGTGGAAGGCTGGATGTTCGGCCAGGACGCGGGACGCAGCCCAGTTGCTGGCCTCGTCCTGGACATAGATTGATTCGTGCAGCAGCGCGTACAGGGGGTTGGCCGCCCGGCTGACCTGCGCGCAGACTTGGGCGAGGAAACCGTCGGAGAGCTTGTCGCCGTCGGGTGTGGGCACAAACGCGTCCTCCAGGAGATAGTGCAGGGCGTCAATGCGGGTGTTGCCGCCAAAGTAGTTGCCCAGCATCTGAATTCGTTCCGGTGTCAGGCGCTCACCGGTGGGCAGGTACTCGGAGGCGGAGACCACGTGGCGCATGATCCGCGTGACCTGCGCACGGTCTTGCGGGTAGCGGGCAAAATACTCGGCGTTGCGGGCAACCAGACGCCCAAACGTTGCCTCATACACCTGGTCGGCGGGGCCGGTGAGTGGACCGAGGCCGCCGGTGATGAGCACTTCCTTCAGGCCCTGGGGGCAAAGGACAAATAAGTAAGAGCGCAGAATCCGCCGTAGCTTTGGCCAAAGATGCTCCACTTGGCGGCACCCAGGTCAGCCCTGATCAGTTCGGCGTCGGCCACAATGTCCGTGGCGCGAAAGTGTGCCAGATAGGCGGCCTGGGCGGCTGCATCGCCCACCAGCGGCAAAGTCTGCCGGTTGGCAGGTGTGGACAGGCCCGTACCGCGTTGGTCCAGCATCAGCACGCGGAACCCCTTCAGCGCCTCCGCCAACCAGCCGCTCATGCCAAGGGGCCGGTTGCCGCGGCCGCCGGGGCCGCCCTGCAGGAACAACAGCCACGGCAGCTCCTCGCCCCCTGGCCGGGGATCAAAGAGCTCCCGAGCGTACAAGGTGATGGAGGGTCCGGCAGGGTTGGCATGGTCAAGTGGTGCTTGGAACCAGTGGTCGCGCATGCCCACGCCACGGATCAGGTACGGCCCGGCGTTGCTCATACGCGCACCTGGGCGGGTTCCTTGGTGGGCGTGGCCCCGGAGCCCGGCGCCGGAGCCCCGAAGGCACCCAACTCGGCGCCGTCCAGGCGGAACACGTGCCAGCCGTCCATCGGGGCTGCTCCCAGGGAGTTGTAGAAGCTGATCGCCGGCTCATTCCAGTCCAGCACGCTCCACTCGACCCGGGCATAACCGCGTTCCACCGCGATCTGGGCCAAGCAGCGCAGCAGCGCCTTGCCGTGCCCGCCGCCGCGAGCTTCGGGGCGCACATACAGGTCCTCGAGGTGGATGCCGAGGGCGCCTTCCCACGTGGAATAGTTCAGGAACCAGAGGGCGAAGCCGACGATGGTTTCCCCGGCCACGGGACTGTCCACCACGTGGGCAAAGACCTGCGGATTCTCACCAAAAAGGTGTGCGTGGAGCATCTCCACCGTGTTCTTGACGGCGTCGGGTTCTTTCTCATAAACAGCAAGGTCGTGGATCATGCCCAGGATGGCGGGGACATCTGCCGGGACAGCGGTGCGAATAAGGCTCATGAAAGGAGTTTATCGCCCCGCCGGCCCCGAGTCCCGCCCGCCACCCCTACATGCGGGCGAAGTCCACGATCTTCACGACGGCGGAACCGGCGTCGTTGGACGCCTGAAGGTCCACCGTGGCGGTGATGAACCAGTCATGGTTACCCTCGGGATCGGCAACAGTTTGGCGGACCGCCCAGGTGTCTTCACCCTCGGCGATCGCCAACAGTGCCGGGCCGCGCGCGGCCGGCCCGGACTCGATGAACTCGTGTTCATCCCAATACGCGTCCAGGGAGTCAGCCCAGCGGTCGGCACTGAAGCCGTGGTCGCCGTCGAGCTCGCCCAACGCCTCAAAATCGTCGTCGGACGCCAACTCGATGCGCCGGAACATCTCATTGCGGACCATGACCCTGAAGGCACGCACATTGTCGGTGAGGCGCGGCGGGGCCGGCGGCACAGCCGATTCCACGGCAATCTCCCCGACCTCCCCGTTGGTCATCTTCTCCCACTCATCCAACAGGCTGGAGTCAACCTGACGGACCAGCTCGCCAAGCCAGGAAATGATGTCCACCAGGTCCTCGCGCAGTGCGTCCTGCGGGACCGTCTGGCGCAAAGCCTTGTACGCGTCCGTCAGGTAGCGCAGCACAATTCCTTCCGACCGTGCCAGGGAGTAGTACTGGACGTATTCGCCAAAGTTCATGGCCCGCTCGTACAAGTCGCGGATGATCGACTTTGGACTCAGCTCAAAGTCTCCCACCCACGGCGCCGCCTTCCGGTACACCTCAAAGGCCTCAAAGAGCATGTCGGAGAGCGGCATCGGGTACGTGGTTTCATCCAGGATGGCCATGCGTTCGTCGTACTCGATGCCCTCACTTTTCATGGCCGCCACCTTTTCGGTGCGGGCCCGCTTGAGCTGGGCGGAAAGGATCTGCCGCGGCTTCTCCAAGGTGGCCTCGATGACGGAAATAACGTCGAGAGAGTACGTGGGGGATTCCGGGTCCAGCAGTTCCAAGGCGGCCAGGGCAAAGGGGGATAGCGGCTGGTTTAGGGCAAAGTTCATCTGCAGGTGCATCGTGAGACGCACGGTGCGGCCGTCACTTTCCAGCTCCTCCTCGGGGATGCGCTCCACAATGCCGGCGGCCAGCAACTCCCGGTAGATGCCCAACGCCTTGCGGATCAGGCGGCGCTGCGCTGCCGGGGACTCGTGGTTCTCGGTCAGCAGCTTCCGGGCCGCCTGGAAGGGATCGCCGGGGCGTTCCAACAGGTTCAGAAGCATGGCGTGCGTCACCGTGAAACTGGAGGTCAGCGGCTCGGGCACTGATTCGCTGAGCCGGGTGAAGGTGGGTTCGCCCCAGCTGACAAAGCCCTGCATGGGCTTCTTCTTCACCACCTGGCGCAGCTTCTTTTGGTCGTCACCAAATTTGGCGACGGCCTTGGCCATGGACTTCGTGTTTTCAATGACATGGTCCGGTGCCTGGACCATCACGGTGCCGGCCGTGTCATAGCCGGCCCGCCCGGCACGTCCGGCGATCTGCTGGAACTCCCGCACCTGCAGCACACGAGTGCGCACGCCGTCGTACTTGCTCAGGGCTGTCATCAGCACGGTGCGGATGGGGACGTTGATGCCCACGCCCAGTGTGTCAGTTCCGCAGATGACCTTCAGCAGGCCCGCCTGGGCCAGCTGCTCCACCAGCCGTCGGTACTTAGGCAGCATGCCCGCATGGTGGACGCCGATGCCGTGGCGGACCAGGCGGTTGAGGGTCTTGCCGAAGCCGGCGGAGAAGCGGAAACCAGCAATGAGCTCACCGATCTTGTCCTTTTCCTCGCGCGTGCACACGTTGATGCTCATCAGGTTCTGAGCCCTGTCAATGGCCTCTGCCTGGCTGAAGTGGACCACGTACACGGGCACCTGCTTGGTGGCCAGCAGTTCCTCAAGGGTTTCATGCACGCCTGTGGTGACGTAGTAGTAGTGCAGCGGGATGGGCCGCACGGCGGAAGAAACGGTGGTGGTGACCCGGTTAGTCAGCTCCGTGAGTTCCTTCTCGAACCGATTGACCTCTCCCAGGGTGGCACTCATGAGCAGGAACTGGGACTGTGGCAGCTCAAGTAGCGGCAACTGCCAAGCCCAACCGCGCTGCGGGTCGGAGTAGTAGTGGAACTCGTCCATGATGACCACGCCGACGTCGGCGTCCTCGCCTTCACGCAGGGCGATATTGGCCAGGATCTCGGCCGTGCAGCAGATGATGGGCGCGTCCTGGTTCACGGAGGAATCCCCGGTGATCATGCCGACGTTTTCTGCGCCGAAGATCTCACACAAGGCAAAGAACTTCTCCGACACGAGCGCCTTGATGGGGGCCGTGTAATAGCTGGTGGCGCCCCGGGCCATGGCGTTGAAGTGTGCGGCGATCGCCACCAGCGACTTGCCCGATCCCGTGGGCGTGGACAGGATCACGTTGTTGCCGCTGACCAACTCCATGGCGGCGTCCTCTTGGGCCGGGTAGAGGTCGAGCCCCTTGTCCATGGTCCATTCCAAAAACGCCTCCAAGACGTCGTCATCGCTGGAGGTTTTAGGGTCAAGGCCGGAGAGTTGTTCAAGAAGATTCATGGTCCCTCCAGTCTACGGGCGCCGCCTGTGGGAGGATAACGCCATGGCAGAGCAGCAGTTTCGCTGGGATCCGGCGAAGTACGTTGAATTTGGTGACTATCGCAGCCGGCCGTTCTTCGAGCTGACCTCACGCATCGCGGCCACAGCCCCCGCCCGCGTTGTCGACCTGGGCTGCGGTCCCGGAAACCTGACCGCCACACTCGCCGCGCGTTGGCCGGATGCCCGGGTGCTGGGGCTGGACAGCTCCCCGGAGATGGTGGCCGCCGCCACCTCCGCGGCTAACTTGGGGCACGACGGCGGCACCCACCCGGGCGGAAATCTCACCTTCGCCGTCGCCGACATCCGCGCCTTTCGCCCACGGGCTGACACCGACGTGGTCGTCTCCAATGCGGCTCTACAGTGGGTGCCTGGCCACCTCGCACTCATGGCCGGCTGGCTGGCCAGCATGAACGCGGGGGCCTGGCTGGCCGTTCAGGTGCCGGGGAACTTTGGGGCGCCGTCGCATGTGCTGATGCGGGAGCTGGCCGAATCTGCCGCCTGGCGCAAGCGCCTGGGCGGGGTGCTGCGGCATGCGAACGCCGTGGCCGAACCCGGCGAGTACCATGAACTCCTGCTCCAGGCCGGCGCCGCGGCCGACGTCTGGGAAACCACCTACAGCCACCTGCTGGCGGGGGAGCGGCCGGTGCTGGACTGGGTGCGCGGAACAGGGCTGCGTCCTGTGCTCGCCGCCCTCAGCGACGCCGAAGGTAAGGCCTTTGAGGATGAGTACCAGAGGCTGCTGGAGCAGGCCTATCCGTACGGTGAGTTCGGCACGATCTTTGAGTTCAGGCGCATCTTCATGGTGGCCCGGAAGGACGAGGCAAGGGAGCAACAATGAACGAACTGGAAGCATTTCCACAGGACTGGCAGCGCGCGCTGTTGATCGTGGCCCACCCCGACGATCCTGAATACGGGATGGCGGCCGCCGTGGCCCAATGGGTCGCAGACGGCAAGGAGGTCCACTACCTGTTGGCCAGCCGGGGCGAGGCAGGTATTGCAGGGTTACCGCCGGTGCAATCGGCACCCCTGCGTACCAGGGAGCAGGAGAACGCCTGCGCCCTGGTGGGGGTCACTGAGTTGGTGTTCCTTGACCACCCCGACGGGAGGATCAAGGAAGGGCTGGGGCTCCGGAAGGACCTGGCCCGCCACATCCGCCGCGTCAAACCCCAGCTGGTGTTGACCCTTAACCACCGCGACCACTGGGGCCCGGGCAGGTGGAACAGTGCCGATCACCGGGCGGTGGGCCGCAGTGTGCTGGACGCTGTGGGCGACGCGGACAACGACTGGATCTTTCCCGAACTCCTAGCTGAAAGGCTGCCACGGCACAAAACCCGCTGGGTGGCCGTCATTTCCCCGCAGCCCACGCACGCTCAGGCCGTCAGCACGGAGAGCATTGACAAGGCTGTCGCCTCGCTGGCCGCACACCATGAATACCTGCGCGCCTTGAGCGCCGAGCCGGTGGAGGACCAGGCCCGCAGCCAAGTGGAGATGGTCACCGCTGGCGGAGCCGTTGGTTTTGAACTGTACGGCTGACCGGGGGAGTGGCTGTACGGACGCACCGGTCGCCGACTTCGCCGGCATCCCCTGTGTGTCAGTTCCCCGGGCGCCTGCCGCCCGTATTTTTCGGCATAGCCGAGACGGGCAGCAGGTGGGCCAGGGTCACCGGGCCGCCGGCCGAGACCGCCGCACGTTTGCCGTTGAGCAGGTTTTTGGCCTGGTTGGCAACCAGCAGGGGCACGTTTTTCGCCACCTCGGCCGCCCCGGATTCCTCCACCGCGTAGCGTACCTGTTTGAGCGTTTCCTTGGCTACGCTGCGCGCCCGATCCTGCTCCAGCCCCCACGACTGCCCCTCGGCCACCAGATCCGCTAGGGTCACAGATGGCTGGAACCGCAAGCCGTTGACCCCAATGGCCAGATTCTGCTGTCCGTCGGGGCTCAGCACCTGGGGGAGCACGTCGTACAGCGGGGCCAGCTCAATCCTTCCGTTGGGGAGGTGCAGCAGTGAGAAATTCTTCGCATGGGCATCCGTATTGCCCACGGCCACATTCAAGGTCATGAACGCGAGCAGCCGCTCCCGGTCGTCTGTTCCGCCGCCAAGCACTGTCCGGCGCCGGGGCAGCAGGCCGGCAATGTTTTTCAAGGTGGCCCTGAACGGCGGGAAGGATTCAAACTTCGCATCGCCGCCCCACGGCAGACCCAGCGCCTGGGCCGCATCCTCCTGGTGGATGCGGTGGACGGTACCGCCGTCGTCGACACGCCGGTCGTAGCGTTCGACCACCAGGGCCGGGCTGCCCGCAAAATTGAGGACTTCACTGGCAAAGGTCGTCAAGCCGCAGCGACGGCCGATCTCCAGGCAATACGCCTCGGCATGCAACGCTCCCACGAATTCCGGGGGGAGCGGTTTGAGGATGTGTGTGGTAGGGGCGCCATCCAGGGCTTCGAGCCACTGGTTTCCGATGCGCGCCAGCGTGGTTTTGGGCTGGTAGCCGGTAATCGACCCGCCGCCGCCGGGGGCACCCAGCGCATAGTTTCCGATTCTGGCGAACCGCTCGGCAATCTGGGCATCGGTCACCGGCCGGTAGCTGCCGGTGCCCGAACCGGCCCTGCTGCCAACCTGCAGCGCCCCGGCAACGTCCAGGCCGGCATAGTCGAGCATCGCGTGCACATCCGCGGTCCCGCACCGCGCCTGGGCGGCAAGGTTCGCCAGCCCGCGGCCTTCCGGCAGCAGGCCGCCAAAAAAGGCGGCGGCAGCTGCGGTGGTTGAATCCCGCGGCCCCAGCGGAAGGCTGGTGGAGAGCACAGTGGAGGCGACGCCAAATCGCTCGATTCCCGCTGGGGCCGACTCAAAGGCCACGTCGTCCCCCCGGCCCTTCCTGAGATTCCCCACGTGCGTGCCGTATAGGTGGACCGGAAGCCGGCCGTCCGTGGTCATTCCACTTCCCGAAAGCTCAGCTCGATGCCGAGGTCGGCAAGAAGCTGCAGGAGTTTAGCGTTGAGGACCTTGGGTCGTCCGGTCTCCAGCTCCGAAAGATAGCGTTGGCTGACGCCCAGCCGCTCCGCCAGCTCAACCTGGGTGAGATTGTGGCGCTTGCGCACAGCCAGCACCATCAAGCCCAGATCGGACGTCTTTCGCATCGTGCCCTGCATTGCCATTTCATGACCTTTTCGTAATAGGTTCTTCAGTATTACTTACTCGTAATACTAACGCAGCTATCCCGAAAACGTAATAGCCAACGGCACCCGGCCGGGAACCGGCGTCGTGCCTGGAATGACCGGCAGCCCATGCACAGCCGCGCCACGGCAAACACACAGGCAGTACGCGCTGACAAGAGGAGCCCGTCAGGAGTACGTTGATAGCTGAGTGAGAATATTCGAGGGACCCACGGGAGGAATTTGTGCTGTTTCAACTGATAGCGCGCAACTTAGCGCCCCACAAGGTGCCCCTGGCAGGCATTGTGGTGCTGCAATTCCTCTCTACCATTGCCACTTTGTTCCTGCCGACGCTCAACGCCGACATCATTGACGACGGCGTTGTCAAGGGCGACCTCGACGTCATCACGAGCCTGGGCATGTGGATGCTGCTGATCACCGCCGGGCAGGTCGTGTGCGCCATCGCCGCCACCTACCTCAGCGCCCGACTGGCCATGGGGGTGGGCCGGGCGATCCGCCGCGACCTGTTCAATAAGGTCGAGACGTTCTCCTCCCGGGAGGTCGGGATCATCGGCGCCCCATCGCTGATCACCCGCACCACCAACGACGTTCAGCAGGTGCAGATGCTGACCCTGATGTCGTTCACCATGATGGTCACGGCGCCGATCATGTGCGTCGGCGGGATCATCCTGGCCATGGCACAGGATGTGCCGCTGTCCGGGCTTCTGCTGGTGATCCTACCGGTGCTGATCGTCACCATCGGCCTGATCGTGCGCGTCCTGGTGCCCACCTTCCGCAAGGTGCAGCGCCAATTGGACGACATCAACGGGGTGCTCCGCGAGCAGATCACCGGCATCAGCGTCATCCGCGCCTTCGGCCGCCGCGACTACGAGGCCGAGCGCTTCGCCACCGCCAACGGCGCCCTGACCGCCTCCCAGCTGCGGGCCGGGCGGCTACTCTCGCTGATGTTCCCCACCATCTTCTTCGTCGTCAACGTCACCAGCGTGGGTGTGCTCTGGTTTGGCGGGCAGCGCATCGACACCGGGGACATGCAGATTGGTGCGTTGACCGCGTTCCTGAGCTACATCATGCAGATCCTGATGTCGGTCATGATGGCCATGTTTATGTTCATGATGATCCCGCGCGCCGCGGTCAGCGCCGAACGCATCACCGAGGTCATGGACACCGAGGCCAGCGTCGTGGACGCCCCAGGCGCCCTGGCCGTAGACCGGCTCCACGGCCAGCTTGCCGTGCGCAACGCCGCGTTCAGCTACCCCGGCGCTCAGAACCCGGTGCTCTCCGGCGTCAGCTTCACCGCTGGCCCGGGAACCACGACGGCGATCATCGGCTCAACCGGCAGCGGCAAGTCAACACTGGTGAACCTCATCCCCAGGCTCCTGGACAGCACCGCGGGCGCCATCGAACTCGGTGGCCATGACATCAAGGCGGTCTCCCTGGCCGGGCTGCGCGGCTCGATCGGGCTGGTGCCGCAGCGGGCCTACCTGTTCTCCGGCACGGTGGCCAGCAATGTGCGCATGGGCAACCCGGAGGCGACGGACGAGGAACTGTGGGAGGTCCTGGAAACCGCGCAGGCCGCCGACTTCGTCAAGGAGATGCCCGGCGGCCTGGAAGCGCCCATCGACCAGGGCGGCTCCAATGTGTCCGGCGGCCAGCGGCAGCGCCTGTGCATTGCACGCGCCATCGCTGCCCGGCCGTCCGTGTACCTCTTTGACGACAGTTTTTCCGCCCTTGACTACGCCACCGACGCCAAGCTTCGCGCGGCGTTGAAGCCCATCACCCGCGACGCGGCCGTGCTCGTCGTCGCCCAGCGCGTAGGCACCATCGTGGATGCGGACAACATCCTGGTCCTGGACGAGGGGCGGCTGGTCGGGCAGGGCACACATGCGCAGTTGTTGGAAAACTGCCCCACCTACCAAGAAATTGTGACCTCACAGCTCAGCACTGACGACGAAGGGAGCCGGGCATGAGCATGATGCGCGGGGGTGGCCGGGGCGGCCCGCCACAAAAAGCGATGACGTTCGGGCCCAGCCTCAAGCGCATCCTGGGCCTGCTGGCCATCGACAGGCTGCGCATCACAGCCGTGGTCGCCATGGCTGCCGTGTCGGTGGGCTTGTCGGTCGTGGCGCCGAAGGTGCTCGGCAAAGGCACAGACATCATCTTTGACGGCGTCGTCGGCAAAATGCTGGCTAGGTTTCCCGCCGGCACCACCAAGGCCCAGGCCGTTGCGGAACTGCGTGCCGGCGGCCAGAGCCAGCTGGCCGACATGCTCAACGCCATGAACGTGGTGCCCGGGCAGGGCCTTGACTTGGCCGGGCTCGGCGCCGTCCTCGTGGTGGTGCTGTGCTTGTATGTTGCGGCGTTCTTCTTCAACTGGTCCCAGGGATTCATGACCACCGGCATCGTCCAGCGGGGCATGTACCGGCTGCGTGAGGACATTGAAAGTAAGCTGAACCGGCTCCCCATGTCCCACTTCCAACAGGAATCCCGTGGCGATGTGCTCTCCCGTGTCACTAACGACATTGACAACTTCTCCCAAACCCTGAACCAGACCCTGACCCAGGTGCTCATCGCCGTACTCACGGTGTGCGGGGTGTTGGGCATGATGTTCTCCATCTCCCCGCTGCTGGCCGGCATCTCGCTGCTGACGGTGCCGCTCATCGCCGGCATCACGGTCATGATCGCCAAACGTTCCCAGGTGCAGTTCGCGGCGCAGTGGAAAAGCACCGGTGACCTCAACGGGCATGTGGAGGAAATGTTCACCGGCCACGAAATTGTTAAGGCCTTCGGCCAGCAGGATATGGCCATTGAGAAGTTCCGGGTCTCCAACGACTACCTGTACGAATCCAGCGCCAAGGCACAGTTCATCTCCGGCATCATCATGCCCAGCACCAACTTCATCGCCAACCTGAACTATGTGGTCGTGGCCGTGCTCGGCGGCATCCAGGTGGCGCAGGGCACCCTGACGATCGGCAGTGTGCAGGCGTTCATCCAGTACTCCCGCCAGTTCAGCCAGCCGATGGCGCAGCTGGCCAGCATGATCAACTTGCTGCAGTCCGGCGTCGCCTCCGCCGAGCGGGTCTTCGCCCTGCTGGATGCTCAAGAGCAGAGCCCCGAGTACAGCCCCGCGGCAACGTTGCCGGAACCTCGCGGCCGGGTTGTCTTTGACCACGTCAACTTCGGCTACAACCCTGGCGAACCGCTCATCAAGGACCTGTCCTTGGTGGTCGAGCCCGGCCAGACCGTGGCCATTGTGGGCCCCACCGGCGCCGGTAAGACCACGCTGGTGAACCTGCTCATGCGTTTCTACGAGATTGACTCCGGCACCATCACGGTCGACGGCGTCAACACCGCCCACCTGAGCCGCGCCGAACTGCGCAGCCAGTTCGGCATGGTGTTGCAGGACGCGTGGCTCTTTGGCGGGACCATCCGGGAGAATCTGGCCTACGGCAGGGTGGGCGCCACGGAGGAGGACATCATCGAGGCTGCCGTGGCTACCCACGTCGACCACTTTGTCCGGTCCCTGCCGGAAGGCTACGACACGGTCTTGACGGACGACGGCGGCGGTCTGAGCCAGGGGCAGCGCCAGCTCATGACCATTGCCCGGGCGTGGATTGCCAAGCCCGGCATCCTGATCCTGGACGAGGCCACTAGTTCCGTGGACACCCGCACCGAGGTCATGATCCGCCAGGCCATGAACAAGCTGCGCTCCAACCGGACCAGTTTCGTCATTGCGCACAGGCTTTCCACGATTCGCGACGCGGACCTAATATTGGTGATGAACAACGGTGAGATCATTGAACAAGGCAGCCACGACGTGCTGCTAGCTCACAGGGGGTTCTACTACGATCTGTATATGAGCCAGTTCGGGGACCCGCTGGTGGAAGAGGTGAGCCGGTTATGAATTCCATGGATATTTTGATGCGCCGCTGGCGCCTGGACACCGAGTCCACGGTGCCGCCGTATGAACAAATCCGGCTGCGCATCCTGGACCTGGTGTCGGCCGGTGAACTGGCTGTCGGGACGAAGCTACCCTCGGTGCGGTCCTTGGCGGCCGACCTGGTCGTTGCGGCGAACACTGTGGCACGGGCGTACCGAGAACTTGAGCAGGCCGGGATCGTGGCCACAGCCGGGCGCAGCGGCACCTCCGTAACCTCCGGCGGGGACCTCATCGGCGCCCAGATGGCAGACGCTGCGGACGCCTTCGCGCTGGTCGCTCGGGAGCTGGGTGTGCCAAGCCCCAAGGCGCTTGCCATTGTGGCGGCGGCGCTTGAGCGCGGTTCCGCCCGCTAACCACCTTGTTCGAACAAAGCTTCGACTATACTTTTAATTGTTGGCGCACCATCGCGTCCAGGGTTTGGACAGTACTTTGAAGGAAAAAATGCCCCAGAATTCCACCACCGAGTCCACTGTGTCGCGCCCTGACTTGTCGCGCTTGATCGTCAAGGGCGCCCGCGAACACAACCTTCGCAACGTGGACCTGGACCTTCCGCGCGACTCCATGATCGTCTTCACCGGTCTCTCCGGCTCGGGCAAGTCCTCCCTCGCCTTTGACACCATTTTTGCCGAGGGCCAGCGCCGCTACGTGGAATCGCTTTCCGCCTACGCCCGGCAATTCCTGGGACAGGTGGACAAGCCGGACGTTGACTTCATCGAGGGGCTTTCCCCGGCCGTCTCCATCGACCAGAAGTCCACCTCCAAGAACCCGCGCTCCACGGTCGGCACCATCACCGAAATTTACGACTACATGCGCTTGCTCTGGGCCCGCGTGGGAACCCCACACTGTCCGGTGTGCGGGGAGCCCATCGCCAAACAAACCCCGCAGCAGATCGTGGACCAGCTGCTGGAAATGCCCGAAGGCACGCGCTTCCAGGTCCTTGCCCCGGTGGTGCGGGACCGCAAGGGCGAGTTTGTGGAGCTGTTCCGGGAGCTCACCGCCAAGGGTTACGCCCGCGCCAAAGTGGACGGGGAACAGATTCAGCTCTCCGATCCGCCCAAGCTAAAGAAGACCTTCAAGCACACCATTGAGGTGGTTGTTGACCGGCTGGTGGTCAAGGAAGGCATCCAGCAACGCCTAACAGACTCGGTGGAAACGGCTCTGGGCCTGGCCGAGGGCAGGGTCCTGGCCGAGCTGGTGGACCTGGATGCCGACGACGCCGGACGGATCCGTTCTTTCTCGGAGAACCTCGCCTGCCCCAACGAGCACCCTCTGGCCATTGATGAAATCGAGCCGCGCTCGTTTTCTTTCAACAACCCTTTTGGCGCCTGCACCGCGTGCAGCGGCATCGGCACCAGGCTTGAGGTTGACGAGGAACTCGTTGTCCCCAACCCGTTCCTTTCCTTGCGTGAAGGCGCCATCGCGCCGTGGTCGCTGGGCACAGCCACCACCGAGTATTGGAACCGGCTTTTGGAAGGCCTCTCCGACGAGCTGGGCTTCAGCCTTGATGACTCTTGGAACAAACTGGACACCGGCTCCCGCCAGGCGATCCTGTACGGCAAGGACCACAAGGTAGTGGTGCAGTACAAAAACCGTTTCGGCAGGGAGCGCAAGTACAGCACCGGCTTTGAAGGTGCCGTGCAGTACATCCAGCGCAAGCACATCGAAACCGAATCCGACTCCGCCCGCGACAGGTACGAAGAGTACATGCGCCAGATTCCCTGCCCGGCTTGCGGGGGAGCCCGGCTGAACCCTGCCTCGCTGTCCGTGTTGATCAACGGCAAGTCAATCGCAGAAGTCTGCGCGATGTCCATGCGCGAGAGTTTCAGCTTCCTCTCCACTCTGGTGTTGACCGGCCGGGAAGCCCAGATCGCCAGCCAGGTCCTGAAAGAGATCCAGGCCCGCCTGCGGTTCCTGCTCGACGTCGGCCTGGAGTACCTGAGCCTGGAACGGGCCTCGGCGACTCTCTCCGGCGGCGAAGCCCAGCGCATCCGGCTGGCCACCCAGATCGGATCAGGCCTGGTGGGGGTGCTGTATGTCCTGGACGAGCCCTCCATCGGCTTGCATCAACGTGATAACCGCAGGCTCATTGAGACCCTGACCCGGCTTCGCGACCTGGGCAACACTCTCATCGTTGTCGAACACGACGAAGACACCATCAGTGAGGCCGACTGGATCGTTGACATTGGCCCCGGCGCAGGCGAGCACGGCGGCCAGGTGGTGCATTCGGGTTCCTTGGCCGATCTGCTCACCAACACGAACTCACTCACCGGCGACTACTTGTCCGGGCGCAAGAAGATCGCCGTGCCGGCCAAACGCCGCAAGTACGACAAATCGCGTGAGCTCAAGGTCATCGGCGCGAAGGAAAACAACCTACGCAACGTGGATGTGGCCTTCCCCCTGGGTGTGCTGACCGCCGTCACCGGCGTCAGCGGCTCCGGTAAGTCCACTTTGGTCAACGAGATCCTGTACAAGGTGCTGGCCAACAAGCTAAACGGTGCCAAGCAGGTGGCCGGACGTCACCTGCGCATCGACGGGCTGGAACACCTTGACAAGGTGGTGCACGTCGACCAGAGCCCCATCGGCCGTACGCCGCGCTCCAACCCGGCCACCTACACGGGCGTCTTCGATAATATTCGCAAGCTCTTCGCCGAGACCAACGAATCCAAGATGCGCGGTTACCAGCCCGGCCGGTTCTCCTTCAACGTTAAGGGCGGGCGCTGCGAAGCGTGCACGGGCGACGGCACGCTGAAGATTGAAATGAACTTCCTGCCGGACGTGTATGTGCCGTGCGAGGTCTGTCACGGGGCCCGCTACAGCCGGGAAACCTTGGAGGTCCACTACAAAGGCAAATCGATTGCCGACGTTTTGAACATGCCAATCGAGGAAGGCGCCGAGTTCTTTGCCGCGTTCACCCCTATTGCCCGGCACCTGCGCACGCTGGTCGACGTCGGGCTTGGCTACGTCAGGCTGGGGCAGGCCTCCACCACCCTCTCAGGCGGTGAGGCGCAGCGCGTGAAACTGGCTGCCGAACTGCAAAAGCGTTCCAATGGGCGCAGCATCTACGTGCTGGACGAGCCCACCACGGGCCTGCACTTTGAGGACATTCGCAAACTCTTGCTGGTCCTGCAGGGTTTGGTGGAGAAGGGCAACACCGTAATCGTCATTGAACACAACCTAGACGTGATCAAGACGGCGGACTGGGTTGTGGATCTGGGCCCTGACGGCGGTACCGGCGGCGGGCAGGTCATCGCCACTGGAACGCCCGAGAAGGTAGCCAAGAGTGAGGTCAGTTACACTGCGACGTTCCTGCGGGAAGTGCTCCAGGGCTAAAGTATTCCCGTCCGGGCATGGATGCGCACGGGTCGGGGCAGCTCGTGAGAAACTATGGACGTGACTATTGCCGCACCCCCCATTGCCCATGACGGTTCCCTCAAGGCTGTCCTCTTCGACTTGGACGGTACCCTCGTCGACCCTGCCGGGGGCATCACCGGCGGCATCGAACATGCCTTGCAGGTTATGGGCCTGCCAGTTCCCGGCGCCGACGTCCTTAACGCCATGATCGGACCCAAGCTCGCTGACTCGCTTGTCAGCCATGCGGGCATCTGCGTGGACCAGGTGCCGGAGGTCATAGCCGTCTACCGGGACTGGTACGGCAACACGGGGATAGGCATGTCGGTGCTGTACCCGGGCATCAAGGAACTTCTGGCGCGGCTCCGTGCCGCTGGCGTGCCGCTGGCGGTTGCCACGCAAAAACCGGAACCACTCGCCAAGACCCTGCTGGCGCATCATGGGATTGCCGAGTACTTTGAGGTGATCTGCGGTTCCAACGCTGACGAAACACTCATGCCCGGCGAGCCCGGCTACCGCAAAGGCAAGGCCGAGATCATCGCCGCCGCGCTGGTTGCACTGTCAGTTCCGGCCGGTTCGGCCATCATGGTGGGGGACAGGCACCAGGACGTCAACGGCGCCCGCGCCAACGGACTTGACTGCATTGGTGTCACCTGGGGATTCGCCCCGGAAGGTGAGCTGGAGGCGGCAGGGGTTGCCGCCGTCGTACAGTCAACAACTGAGCTGGCCGCGATACTCCCAAACGTTGCGGGCGCAGGAACCGGACCGGGGGCCGTACATGGCGCTCTATGACCTCACCCGAGTGCTAACGAAAGGCACCATCACCGCCTTGTGCCGTCCCACCGTGGAGGGGCTGGAGAACGTGCCCACCGACGGTGCATTCATTGTGGCGCCGAACCATTTGTCCTTCTTTGATTCGGTGATTGTCCAGGCCCTGACCCCCCGGCCCGTCTCCTTCTTTGCCAAGGCCGAGTACTTCACCGGCAAGGGCCTCAAGGGCAAGCTGATGAAGTCGTTCTTCGAATCAGTGCATTCCATCCCCGTGGAGCGCGGCGAGCAGGCAGCCAGCGTCCAGGCCCTGAAAACGCTGCTGGAGATTCTTGGCAGCGGAGACGGCGTGGGAATCTACCCGGAGGGGACCCGTTCCCGTGATGGCATCTTGTACCGCGGCAGAACTGGCGTGGGCTGGCTTGCCCTGACCACCGGTGCGCCGGTGATTCCCGTGGGCATCATCGGCACCGAAAAACTGCAACCGGCTGGCAAGAATATGATCAAGCCCGCCCCCTTCACGCTGCGCTTCGGCAAGCCCCTGTATTTTGAGAAGACCGGACCGGATCACTCCCTGCCCGCGCGCCGCCACGTCACTGACACCATTATGGATGCCATCGCCGAGTTGAGCGGCCAGGAACGAAGCGCCAAATACAACCAGAGCCCCGCCGCGGAATAGTTCCCACCCGCCGCCCAGCCTAGAATGGGTGTGTGGCAGATCCAGCAACTTACCGGCCAAAGCCGGGCGAGATTCCGACCGACCCCGGCGTGTACCGTTTCCGTGACGAGCATGGACGGATCATCTACGTGGGCAAGGCCAAGAACCTGCGTTCACGGTTGAATTCCTACTTTGCAAACCCGGCCACGTTGCTGCCCAAAACCCATGCCATGGTCCACCATGCGGCCAGCGTGCAGTGGACCATTGTAGGTAGCGAACTCGAAGCCCTGCAGCTTGAATACACCTGGATCAAAGAGTTCGCTCCGCGCTACAACTTAGCCTTCCGGGATGACAAGACTTATCCGTACCTGGCCGTGTCGATGAGCGAGAAGTTCCCGCGTGTGCAGGTCATGCGCGGCGAGCGGCGCAAGGGCACCAAATACTTTGGCCCCTACACCGCTGGCGCCATCCGGGAAACCATGGACACCTTGTTACGGGTCTTTCCGGTGCGTAGCTGCAGCGTGGGCGTGCTGCGCCGCGCCGAACGCAGCGGCCGGCCGTGCCTGCTGGGGTATATCGACAAATGTGCGGCACCCTGTGTGGGACGTATCAGTGTTCAGGACCACAAGGCGCTCGCCCAGGACTTTTGCGACTTCATGGGTGGCGAGGGCACCCGGTTCATCAAGACACTGGAAAAGAAGATGGCCGGGGCCGTGTCCGAGCTCGACTATGAGCAGGCCGCCAGGCTGCGCGACGACATTATCGCCCTGCGCAAGGTCTTTGAGCGCAACGCCGTGGTGCTCAGCGAAGACACCAACGCGGACATCTTTGCCGTGGAACAAGACGACCTTGAGGCAGCTGTGCAGGTATTTTTTGTGCGCGGTGGCCGTATCCGTGGCCAGCGCGGATGGGTGGTGGAAAAAGTTGAGGACGCCTCCGACGCACAACTGTGGGAGCACTTGATGCAACAGGCGTACGGCGCCGAAGCACATCAGCAGGACGCGATTCCGCGCCAAATATTGGTCCCCGAACTGCCTACCAACCACGAATACCTAACCCAATGGCTCGGCGGGCTGCGACAGGGCAAGGTTTCCATCAAGGTGCCCCAGCGTGGGGAAAAAGCCGCGCTCATGGACACCGTCCAGGCCAACGCACACCAGGCCATGGCACTGCACAAGTCACGGCGTGCAGGGGACCTGACCACCCGCTCACTGGCGTTGCAGGAACTCCAGGAAGCCCTGGAGCTGCCCATGCCGCTGCTGCGCATTGAGTGTTACGACATTTCGCACGTGCAAGGCACCAATGTGGTGGCCTCCATGGTGGTGGTGGAAGACGGGCTGGCCAAGAAGGGCGAGTACAGGAAATTTGCCATCACCGGTGAGGCAGCCATCGATGACACCGCCTCCATGTATGACGTCATCACACGCCGGTTCCGGAACTACCTCAACGAGAAGGAGGCCCGCGCCACGACGGTGGCGGCCAGCGGGGAAGTCGCCGCGGCGGGGATCCCCGGCCAGGAAGCGGCAGACACGCCCACCTCTAAATTCGCCTACCCACCGAACCTGGTGGTGGTCGACGGCGGTGTACCCCAAGTTAACGCGGCGTCGCGGGCGCTAGCGGACCTGGGGATCACGGATGTGGCCGTCATTGGGCTTGCCAAGCGCCTGGAGGAGGTGTGGGTGCCTGAGAGTGACTTTCCCGTCATCTTGCCCCGCTCCTCCGAAGGCCTGTACCTGCTCCAACGCATCCGTGACGAGGCGCACCGCTTTGCCATCACCTTCCACCGCGCCAAGCGGGGCAAAGCCATGACAGCCTCAGTGCTGGACACCGTCCCGGGCCTGGGCACCGCGAAGCAAAAGGCAGTGCTGGACCACTTTGGCTCGATGAAGAAGGTCCGGGGCGCCACGGCCGAGGAATTGACGAAGGTGAAGGGTGTGGGACCGGTCCTGGCCCGTTCCATCCATGAGTCGTTGCGCACCGGTGTGGAAGGTGAGGCGCCCGCCCCGGCGGTGAATATGACGACAGGGGAAATCCTGGACTGAGCAAAAAAGTACTGGCTTTGAATTTGCTGGCCTTATAGTGACTAGGCTGGCACGGTAGCAACTGTTTTGTGACCCAGCCACGCAAAGAGCGTTGGAAATGACTAAGTAGTAAGGATGCGCAATGACGGAGCAGGACCAGACGCCCGCAGCCAAGGACGATGACCTAACCTCGGTTAAGCCGGCGGAGTCTGAACTGTTGGTTGTCACCGGCATGTCAGGTGCCGGTCGGAGCACGGCAGCCAACGCGCTGGAGGATCACGGCTGGTATGTCATTGAAAACCTGCCGCCGCAGATGCTTGGCACCTTAGCTGAACTCGTCTCACGGATGCCAGCAGCCCTGCCCAAGCTCGCCGTCGTCGTCGACGTGCGCGGCAAGGCGCTCTTTGCCGACATCCGGGAATCCCTGAACGCGTTGTCAGCGGCTGGTGTCAGCTACCGGGTCTTGTTCCTGGACGCCAGCGACGACACCCTGGTCCGGCGCTTTGAACAAGGACGCCGCCCCCACCCCTTGCAAGAGGATGGGCGTATCCTTGACGGTATCGGTGCCGAACGGATCTTGCTCGCCGAGATGAAGTCGCAGGCCGAGATGGTCCTTGACACCTCAGTCATGAATGTCCACGAACTTGCCTCCGCCGTCACAGAGCTGTTCTCCGAAACAGGTCCCGTGGTTCTGAGCCTGACCGTCATGAGTTTTGGCTTCAAATACGGCCTGCCCGTGGACGCAAACTACGTCGCCGACGTCCGGTTCATCCCCAACCCTCATTGGATCCCTGCCTTGCGCCCCCTGACGGGCCAGGATGCTGCGGTGAGCGATTTTGTGCTCAAGGACAATGGGGCCGCTGATTTCGTGGACCGCTTCGTCCACGCACTCGAACCTGTTTTTGACGGCTACCGCCGCGAAAACAAGCACTACGCCACCATCGCCGTCGGCTGCACGGGAGGAAAACACCGTTCGGTGGCCGTCGCGATTGAACTGGCGAAACGCCTGAGCCAGCTGCCCCGAGTCACCACTAGTATCAGGCACCGCGACCTGGGCCGGGAGTAGGCGTGTACACGGGAATCCTGCCGATCATCCCGGCGGCCGGGCGGCTGCAAGGCGTTGAGTCAGGGGTCAAGGTTGCAGCCTTGGGTGGTGGGCACGGCCTGTCAGCGTCCTTGTCCGCGTTGCGGCTACTGACAAGCAATCTCACGGCCATTGTCACGGTTGCGGACGACGGCGGCTCCTCCGGGCGCTTGCGCGACGAGCTGGGTGTCCTGCCCCCTGGCGATCTGCGCATGGCCTTGGCCGCACTGTGTGATGACACCGACTGGGGCAGGACGTGGCGTGATGTCATGCAACACCGATTTACCTCCCGGGAGGGTGTCAGCGGATCCCTGGACAACCACGCCCTGGGCAATTTGCTCATCGTCACCTTGTGGGAACTATTGGGGGACCCCGTGGCCGGGCTGCGGTGGGCTGGTGCGCTGCTGGGTGCCCGGGGGGAAGTGCTCCCCATGGCAAGTGTGCCATTGACCATTGAAGGCCAGGTCAAGGCCTCCACCCACGGAGTTCATCCCCCCGGCTACACCATCAGCGGCCAGGCCCGCCTAGCCAAGGCCGGCGAGGTCGACAACGTACGCCTAGTGCCCCAGGACGCGCCCGCCTGCCCGGAGGCCGTGGCGGCCATCCACGACGCCGATTGGGTGGTGTTGGGGCCGGGCTCTTGGTACACCTCGGTCCTTCCGCACCTGCTGTTGCCCCAGTTGCGAACGGCCCTGTGCACCACCAAGGCCAAACGGCTCGTGACCATGAACCTTGACATCAACGATCAAGAGGCCACCGGCATGAACGCCGCCGACCACCTGCGCGTCATCTCCCGTTATGCACCCGAGTTCGACGTCGACGTCGTCCTGGCGGATCCTTCCTCCATTTCGGATGTAGTCGAGTTCACAGAAGCCGCCGCAATGATGGGGGCGGAGGTTGTATTCGGTAGGGTGGGAAGTTCCGCCGGAACGCCGGTCCATGACCCGCTGCGGTTGGCAGCGGCATATCGAGACATTTTCTAAGGACCACTAGGTACGTGAGAGCGAAGGCGTGAACCATGGCACTGACAGCTGCTGTTAAAGAAGAATTGTCTCGGCTGGACATCAAGAAATCCTCTGTCCGCAAGGCCGAGATTTCGGCTCTGCTTCGTTTCGCCGGTGGGCTGCACATTATTTCCGGGCGCATCGTTATCGAAGCAGAAGTGGACTCCGCCGCAACGGCCAGGCGCCTGCGCGTGGCGATCGCCGAAATTTACGGACACCAAAGTGAAATCATCGTGGTCTCCGGTGGGGGATTGCGTCGCGGCAACCGCTATGTGGTGCGCGTGGTTCGCGACGGCGAAGCCCTGGCCAGGCAAACCGGGCTACTGGACGGGCGCGGGCGCCCTGTTCGGGGCTTACCCTCCGTCGTCGTGAACGGTTCAGCGGCCGACGCCGAAGCTGTCTGGCGTGGGGCGTTCCTGGCCCACGGCTCACTCACCGAACCCGGACGGTCCTCAGCCTTGGAGGTGACCTGCCCGGGCCCGGAAGCGGCCCTGGCATTAGTGGGAGCCGCCAGGAGGATCGACATCGCCGCTAAGGCCCGTGAGGTGCGCGGCATTGACCGTGTCGTCATCCGTGACGGCGACACCATCGCCGCACTGTTGATCCGCATGGGGGCCCATGAGACTTTGCTGGTCTGGGAAGAACGGCGAATGCGCAAGGAGGTCCGGGCCACGGCAAACCGCCTAGCCAATTTCGACGACGCCAACCTGCGCCGCTCGGCGCAGGCCGCTGTTGCTGCCGGTGCCCGTGTTGACCGCGCCCTGGAGATCCTGGGCGAGGACGTCCCGGAACACCTCAAATATGCGGGCGAGCTGCGTGTCGCCCACAAACAGGCAAGCCTTGATGAGCTGGGCAGGCTGGCCGATCCGCCATTGACCAAGGATGCCATCGCCGGACGGATCCGCCGTCTGCTGGCCATGGCGGACAAAAAAGCCCTGGATCTTGGCATTCCGGGTACCGAATCCAATGTCACTTTTGACATGTTGGAGCAGTAATCGGCCCTAGTATGAAAGAGTAGAAACATCACTGGCAATCAACCAGTCATGCAGCTTGGCACGGGAGTGAGAACGCTCGGCCAAGCTCACCAGAAAAATTGCAATGGAGGAACCGTGACCAAGTACACACTCCCAGAACTCAGCTATGACTACGCTGCCCTGGAGCCCAACATTTCTGCCCGCATCATGGAGCTGCACCACAGCAAGCACCATGCCGCCTACGTTGCCGGCGCCAACACGGCTTTGGACCAGCTCGCCGAGGCGCGCGAGAGCAACAACTTCGCCAACGTCGCCAAGTATTCCAAAGACCTGGCCTTCAACCTCGGTGGCCACACCAACCACTCCATTTTCTGGAACAACCTTTCACCCGAGGGTGGCGACAAGCCCGAGGGCGAGCTGGCCGCGGCGATCGACGACGCCTTTGGTTCCTTCGACGCTTTCCGCGCACACTTCACCGCCGCAGCCATGGGCATCCAGGGTTCCGGCTGGGCGCTTCTGTCCTACGAGGGCCTGGGCGGCAACATCTTGATCGAGCAGCTTTTTGACCAGCAGGGCAACGTCCCCGTGGCCACCACGCCGTTGCTCATGCTCGACATGTGGGAGCACGCCTTCTACCTGGACTACGTCAACGTCAAGGCCGACTACGTCAAGGCGTTCTGGAACATCGTGAACTGGGCCGACGTCGCCAAGCGCTTTGAGGCTGCCCGCAAGCACGCAACGGGCCTGATCCTGCCCGCCTAAGGCCACACGCCTCGAGGTGACCAATATATGGACGCCCGCCCCACAAGATTTCCGGGGCGGGCCCCAAAGAACGTAATATGGGTCACGAAGGTCAAAAGCAGCGCCACCGCGGTGCGTGCTGCACCAATAAACGTGGATGCGCAGGCTTCCGAGCCTGCAGGAATCCGCTCATTAAAAATCTCTGCCCAACGTCGTGCGGGAATCAACGGTTGAAACTAACCCTTCAACCTGACTACGCGTGCTCGCAAGAGCACCAAGGAGAGAACTAAGTGACTACTCGTATTGGTATTAACGGGTTCGGCCGCATCGGCCGCAACTACTTCCGCGCCGCATTGGCACAGGGCGCCGACATTGAGATCGTTGCCGTCAACGACCTCACCAGCCCCGAGGCCCTGGCCCACCTGCTCAAGTACGACTCCGTCAACGGGCGCCTGTCCGTTTCAGTTGAAGTTGTCGATGGCCACCTTGTGGTTGACGGCAAGACCATCACTGTCTTGGCAGAGCGCGATCCCGCAAACCTCCCCTGGGGCAAGTTGGGCGTTGACATCGTCATCGAATCCACAGGCTTCTTCACCAAGGCTGCCGACGCTCAGAAGCACATCGATGCTGGCGCCAAGAAAGTCCTGATCTCAGCACCGGCGTCGGACGAAGACATCACAGTGGTTTTGGGTGTCAACGACGAGCTGTACGACCCCGCCACACACCACATCATCTCCAACGCATCCTGCACCACCAACTGCCTGGGCCCGCTGGCCAAGATCCTGAACGACAACTTCGGTCTGGAGCGTGGCCTGATGACCACCATCCACGCCTACACTGCCGATCAGAACCTGCAGGACGGCCCGCACAAGGACCTCCGCCGTGCCCGCGCCGCAGCGATCAACATGATCCCCACCTCGACGGGTGCAGCTAAAGCTATCGGCCTTGTCCTGCCCGAGCTCAAGGGTAAGCTGGACGGCTACGCCATCCGTGTACCGGTCCCCACAGGTTCCGCGACTGACTTGACCGCAATCGTGAGCCGCGAGGTCACTGTTGAAGAAGTGAATGCCGCTTACAAGGCTGCAGCTGCGGAAGGCAAGCTGGCTGGCTACCTGACCTACACCGAAGATCCGATCGTTTCCTCTGACATTGTTGGGGACCCGGCCTCGTCCATCTTCGATTCGGGCCTGACCAAGGTCATTGGCAACCAGGTCAAGGTTGTTTCCTGGTACGACAACGAGTGGGGCTACTCCAACCGCTTGGTCGACTTGACCGAGCTCGTAGCTTCGAAGCTCTAAGGATCAAATAATGACACTTCACACCCTCAGCGAGCTCATCGATGAAGGTGTCCGCGGGCGGTACGTTCTTATCCGTAGTGATTTGAACGTGCCGCTTGACGGCTCGCATGTCACGGATGATGGTCGCATCAGGGCCTCACTGCCCGGAATCAAGGAATTGGCCGACGCCGGTGCCAAGGTCCTGCTCAGTGCCCACCTGGGACGCCCGAAGGGTACCCCGGAGGCCAAGTACTCCTTGGCCCCCGCCGTGGCCCGCCTGGCGGAGCTGGCTCCCGAACTCAACGTGACCTTGGCCGCCGACACCACCGGTCCCGCCGCGCAGGCAGCTGCCGCGACGTTGGCCGACGGGTCCGTTCTGGTGCTGGAGAACGTGCGCTTTGACGCCCGCGAAACATCTAAGGACGACGGCGAACGTGCGGCTTTCGCGGCCGAGCTCGCCTCCTTAACGGGGGAGCATGGCGCTTATGTGGATGACGCCTTCGGTGCCGTCCACCGCAAGCACGCCAGTGTCTATGACATCGCCAAACTGTTGCCCTCCTACCAGGGTGATCTGGTGCGTACCGAGTTGGAGGTCCTGCGCAAGCTGACCACTAACACCGAACGCCCCTACGTCGTGGTTCTGGGCGGTTCCAAGGTCTCGGACAAGCTTGCCGTCATTGAGAATCTGCTGGGCAAGGCAGACACCATTTTAGTTGGCGGCGGCATGCTTTTCACCTTCCTCGCGGCCCAGGGCCACAAGGTTGGGGCATCGCTACTGGAGGCGGACCAGATCCCCGTGGTCAAGGACTATCTGGCGCGCGCCGCGGCGGCAGGCACCACCTTTGTGTTGCCCACCGACGTTGTGGTTGCTGCAAGCTTTGCCGCCGACGCAGCCCATGAGACGGTTCCCGCGGACGCCATCGAATCCAGCTCTTTCGCCGCCTCGGGCTTGGGCTTGGACATTGGACCGGTCTCCGGGGCAGCCTTCGCCGCAGCCATCTTGGAAGCCAAGACTGTGTTCTGGAACGGGCCCATGGGCGTGTTTGAGTTCGCAGCGTTTGCCGAAGGAACCCGCGCCGTGGCCAGTGCCTTGCGTGCGGCCAGCAGCGGCGGGGGCTTCACGGTCGTCGGCGGCGGCGACTCGGCCGCGGCCGTGCGCACGCTCGGGTTCGCAGACTCGGACTTCGGGCACATCTCCACCGGTGGCGGGGCGAGCCTGGAGTTCCTTGAAGGCAAGGAACTCCCCGGATTGAGCGCTCTGGAGCGTTAATCAATGAGGCGGTGGCGGGTCTATCCCGCCGCCGCCTTTGCATGCGCCATCCGGCGCAACGAGTTTTTTTCAAGTATTTCTTTAGCTACGCCAAGGAACGAGAGAGCGATGACGACTTCAACCAACGGTTCATTTGACCGCACACCGCTGATTGCCGGCAACTGGAAGATGAACATGGACCACGTCCAGGGCATCACCTTGCTGCAGAAGCTGGCATGGACGCTTTCGGACGCCCGCCACGACTTCAGCCGCGTTGAAGTCTCCGTCTTCCCGCCGTTCACCGACATCCGCGGTGTTCAGACCCTGGTTGCCGGCGACAAGCTCAAGCTGAGCTACGGTGGCCAGGACCTCTCGGACAAGGATTCCGGCGCATACACCGGCGATATCTCCGGTGCGTTCCTGAACAAGCTCGGTTGCACTTACGTCCTGGTGGGCCACAGCGAACGCCGCGAAATCCATAGTGAGAGCGACGAACTGCTCAACGCCAAGGTCAAGGCCGCCTTCCGGAACGAGCTCACCCCCGTCCTGTGCGCTGGCGAAGGCCTGGAGATCCGCAAGGCCGGCACCCATGTGCAGCACACGCTGGCTCAGGTCCGTGCCGGCGTGGCAGGTTTGAGTGCCGAGCAGGCCGCAGAACTCGTCATCGCCTACGAGCCCGTCTGGGCCATCGGCACCGGCGAAGTTGCCGGCCCCGAGGACGCCCAGGAACTCTGCGCCGCCATCCGTGCCGAGCTGGTGGAACTCTTCGACGCCGAAACGGCTGCCAAGACCCGTTTGTTGTATGGCGGATCCGTCAAGGCCAACAACGTGGCCGCCATCATGGCCGAGCGCGACGTTGACGGAGTGCTCGTCGGTGGCGCCAGCCTGGACGCCGGCGAATTCGCCAGCATCGCCCGTTTTGAAAGCCACCTCGTCACCAAGTAGCCCTTTGCGTGGTCGAGCCTGTCGAGACCCTCGCCGAGCATCAGGGCGGGATTGGCCATGTGTGGGGCCAGCCGGATAGAATGAACTGCGGACCACAGCACTCGTGACCGGATCCGTCCAAGATTTCTTACAAATACGCCTCATTTCCCAAGCCGGGGAACGAATTTTTTTCATGCTGAAAGGCCAAAAGTGGAAGCACTTCAAATTGCCCTGCAGATCCTGCTGGGCGTCACCAGTTTGCTGCTGACCCTCTTGATCTTGCTCCACAAGGGTCGTGGCGGCGGATTGTCCGATATGTTCGGCGGAGGCATGAGTTCGAACCTCGGGTCCTCAGGTGTCGCAGAGCGCAACCTGAACCGATTTACCGTCGTCTTGGGCATCACCTGGGGAATTGTCATCATTGGCCTGGGACTGATCATGTCCTACTCCACGTAATCCCCACTGGCCAGCGTCAAAAAAGGTCCCGTCAGGCGTTTGCCTGGCGGGAACTTTTTTGCAACCCTCTGGCAGCAGTGGCCCGATATTTGCGGACGTTGTCTCATTCTGCACGGCTGCCGCGCTTCGCAGAGGATTACCAGTGGAGTTGGCAACTCCGGCTAGCCACCACTACTGGGACAGCGTTGAGAAAAACTGGCCTTTGCTGCGAGAGCGTCGGGGGGTTAGTTCTCGCGGCGTATGAGCTGTTCGGGGACTTTTGCTGCTGCTTCCTGGTCGATCAGCCACAGCGTCTTGTTGACCCCGCGGGCGCCGGAGGCAGGAACCTGGACCGGGTTGGCGCCTGCCAGGCCGAGCCCCACCGCGGCAGCCTTGTCAGCCCCGGCAGCAACAATCCAGATCTCCTGGGCCGTGTTGATGGCTTCCAGTGTCAAGGACACGCGCGACGGCGGCGGCTTGGGGGAGTTGGTGACACCCACCACCGTGACCCCTTGCGTTCGGATGCCGGCCATGTCCGGGAAGAGGGAGGCAATGTGCGCGTCCGGGCCCAAGCCCAACAGGAGCACGTCAAAGCGGGGAACCTTCGCATCACCGGAGGTCGTTGCGTCGTCGTCGTTCTCCCACTCCAGGCGAGCCGCGGCAGCCAACTGCCCCTGGTAGTCGGCAACGGCCGCCTCCAGATCCGCAACCTCGTCCGAGGCTGCCATGACATGGACCCTGGCCGGGTCCACACCAACAGAGCCGAGCAGGGCCGCCGTGGCCTGGCCAACATTCCGCTCGGGGGAAGCGGCGTCGACAAACCTGTCATCACCAAACCAAAAATTAACTTTGGCCCAGTCCACTGAGAGCCGGGCCGGAGAGTCGGCGATGGCCTTCAGCGTGGCGATTCCCACGCTCCCCCCTGTCAGGACAACCGTTGCCTCGCCGCGTTCACTTTGCACGTCGAGCAGGCGTGTGATCAGCCTGGCCGCGGTGGTGGCCGCAAGCACATCGAAGCTGGGGTGCACCGTGATGCGTACATTTCCACTCATGCCTGAACTACCTTTTCCTCAGCCAACAACTTGGTCATGCCTTCGGTGACCACTTCACCGAAGACTTCATCAGGGTCAAGCCTACGCAATTCCTCGGCCAGGCAGTCCTGCAGGGAACGTCTGGGCAATGAGAGCTTCTGCACCGGCTGGCCTGGCAGGGTCAGGATCGCCTCGGAATTCCCCGGACGGAACAGTTCAATGTTGCCGGTGGCTCGTTCCATGACGACCCGGCGGATGCCTGTGCCCTGCTGATCCTCGGTCACGGTGATGGGAACATCCAGGGCCCGGTGCAGCCAGGAGGCCAGCAGTAGGGTGCTGGGGGAGTCGCTGGCTCCTTCAACCTGAAGACCTGTGATGGGGTCGCTTGGATCAAACTGGTCCAGGGCGGCAGCCAGCTGGATGCGCCAGTTGGTGAGCCGGGTCCAGGCCAGGTCTGTGTCCCCTGCCGCGTAGGTGCCAGCAATATGTGTCAGGGCCGCGCGGGGATCCGAGGAGTTCGCCGAGTCGGTGATCCGGCGGTGGGCGATGCGTCCCACGGGGCTTTCGCTGGCGGATGCCGGCGCACCGTGGGGCCACCAGGCCACGATGGGTGCGTCGGGAAGCAGCAGTGCCGAGACCAGCGATTCGTTCTCCGCGGACAGTTCCCCATACCCTCGCAGCACGATCACCTCGGAGGCGCCGGCGTCGCCACCCACACGGATTTGGCCGTCCAGCCTGGTCGGTTCCTCGGGGGATCCCGAGGCCAGCACAATGATCCGGCAGGGATGCTCGCGGCTGGCAAGGTTCGCCGCCTCGATGGCATCTTCACCCATCCCGTCCTGTGTGATGACCACCAACGTCAAAACGCGGCTCAGCGCCACCACGCCGCCCTGTTCACGCAACTTGACGATCCGTTTGGTGATCTTGGAGGTGGTTGTATTGGGCAGGTCTACGATCATGGTCGACGCCACGTCCTTCCGTCACGCTTCAACAGTTCATCGGCCGACGCCGGTCCCCAGCTGCCGGGCTCATAACTTTCGGGCTGGATTCCCTGGGCTGCCCAGAATTCCTCAAACGGGTCAAGGATCTTCCATGACAGCTCAACCTCTTGGTGGCGTGGGAACAGCGGGGGCTCGCCCAGCAGGACGTCAAGGATCAGCCGCTCATACGCCTCCGGGCTGGATTCGGTGAATGCATGGCCGTAGCCAAAGTCCATGGTGACGTCGCGGACTTCCATCTGCGTCCCCGGCACCTTGGAGCCGAAGCGGATGGTGACGCCCTCATCCGGTTGCACCCGGATGACCACCGCGTTCTGGCCAAAGTCGTCCTCCGCATGGTCGGTGAACAGCAGGTTGGGGGCGCGCTTGAAGACGACGGCGATCTCGGTTACACGCCGGCCCAACCGTTTGCCTGCCCGCAGGTAGAAGGGTACACCGGACCAGCGGCGGGTGTTGATGTCCAGGCGGATTGCGGCAAACGTCTCCGTGGTTGAGTCTGCCGGGATTCCTTCCTCGTCTAGGTAGCCGAGCACCTGCTCACCACCTTGCCAGCCGCCAGCAAATTGGCCGCGGGCCGAGTGGCCGGACAAATCTGCCGGAAGTTTCACGGCAGCGAGCACCTTTTCCTTTTCCGCACGCAAGTGCTGGGCGTTGAAGGAGATGGGCTCCTCCATCGCTGTGAGGGCTAGGAGCTGCAGGAGGTGGTTCTGGATGACGTCGCGGGCAGCACCGACGCCGTCGTAGTAGCCTGCACGGCCACCGGTGCCAATGTCCTCGGCCATGGTGATTTGCACGTGGTCAACATAGTTGGCGTTCCACAGGGGTTCAAAAAATTGGTTGGCGAACCGTAGGGCCAAGATGTTCTGGACGGTTTCCTTGCCCAAGTAGTGGTCAATGCGGAACACCGAATCGGGGTCAAACACTGACTCCACAATGTCGTTCAACGCCCGGGCGGACTCCAGATTGTGTCCGAAAGGCTTCTCGATAACCACCCGGCGCCAGTCGGTGCCGGTGCTTTGAGCCAGGCCGTGGTCCGAAAGCTGGCGGCAGACCTGCTCAAACGCCTTAGGCGGAATGGACAGGTAAAACGCGTGGTTGCCCTGGGTGCCGCGCTGGGCATCCAATTCAGCGAGTGTTGTTTTCAGGCGCTCAAAAGCCTCGTGGTCATCAAACTCGCCCTGCACAAAACGGATGCCTTCGCTGAGCTGGTTCCAGACAGCCTCATCGAAGGGCGTCCTACAGTATTCCTGAACCGAGGCCTTGACCTGGGCCGCAAAGTCCTGGTTGTCCCACTCGCGGCGGGCGAACCCCACCAACGCGAAGCTGGGCGGCAATAAGCCACGATTGGCCAGGTCATACACGGCGGGCATGAGTTTCTTGCGAGACAAGTCGCCGGTGACACCGAAAAGGACCAGTGAGGACGGGCCCGCAACCCGGGACAGCCGCCGGTCGCGACTGTCCCGAAGCGGGTTTGCATTATTTGTTGCAGCACGTAATGGCATCGGGGGTCTATACGCCTTATGCGTCGGTGTGATGGCCAGCCAGTGCCGCCACCACAGTTTTCAATTGTTCAACACCAGCGGCAATATCCCTCAGGTGTAATCGCAGCACGGGCCGGCCGTGGTCGGCCAAAACCTGCGCGTCGCCTGCCGCCTGGGCCGCAATGAGCTCCCCAAACGTGAACGGACGGTCCGGTATCGCCAGGTCGGCAACCGCGTCACCAGTAATTTGAACGAACACACCAACGGCCGGGCCCCCTTTGTGGAACTGGCCGGTGGAATGCAAAAAGCGCGGTCCCCAACCAAAGGTGACGGGACGGGTCGCAACCGCCGCGAGTTCGTCACGGACCACGGACAAGGAGGCATTGGCGAGCCGGTCTAGGTACGCCTGCACGCTCAGGTAGCCATCAGCAGGCAAGGTCCCGAGTATGGCAGCCAACGCCGCCGGCACGGTGGAGACGCCGTCAAGCCAGGAGGCGTCGTCGTTGGCGCAGCGCACCTCAATGGCACCGTCGATGAAGAGGGCGGGCGTGGGTACGGGGGTGTCGTCGAGCAGGCCGCGCGCGGCCGACTTGGCCGCCTCAACGTCCGGCTGGTCGAAGGGGTTGATGCCCAGCAGGCGCCCGGCCACGGCGGTGGCAAACTCCCACACCATCATCTGGGCGCCCAGGTCACCGGCAATGGTGACCTCGTTCTCGCGAAGTTCGACGTCGGCGTCCCCGGCCACCAGGCGCACCACCAGGACATCGGCGGCACCCCCTGTAACCTCGGGGGAGTTCGGCTCAGCCACCACCGGCAGAACCCCTGTGCCCAGCTTCCCCGTGGATTCGGCGATGAGCTGTTCGGCCCAGTCAGCGAAACCAACAATGCCCGAACCCTCGTCAACGATGACAATCTTATTGCGCAGCGGCGAAGTGCCACCCAAAGCTGCGCCAAGGCGCAAACCAATGTTGTCAGCGTCGTCCTCGCGCAGGAACTCCCCCGACTCCTCGGCCGAATCCAGCAGCGCCTGCACATCAACACCGGCGAGGCCCGACGGAACCAGCCCAAAAGCAGTCAGTCCGGAGTAGCGCCCGCCCACGTGGGGATCGGCGTTGAAGATTTTGCGGTAGCCGGCGGCGCGGGCGGAGGCATCCAGCGGGGAACCGGGGTCGGTGACGATCACAATGCGGGATTTGGCATCGATCCCGGCCGTCGTGAACTCCTGCTCGAAAATGCGCCGCTGGGAATCGGTTTCCAGGGTGGAACCGGACTTGGAGGAAACCACGATGGCGGTGGATGCCAAGCGGTGCGAAACCGCGGCACGGACCTGGCCGGGCTCCGTACTGTCCAGCACCGTCAGCTCAACGCCCGCCGTGGCGGTGATGACCTCCGGCGCCAGCGAGGAGCCCCCCATGCCGCACAGGACAATGTGGGTGACACCTTCGGCCAAAAATTCGGCGCGCAAGGCTGTGATCTGGGCGACGAGGGGAGCGGAAACTTCCGGCGCCTGGACCCAGCCCAAACGGATGGCTGACTCGGCCTGCGCGTCGGCGCCCCACAAGGTGGCGTCCTTGGCAAAGATGCGTGAGGCGACCTGGTCGGCAACCAATGTTTCAAGGTGTGCGATCCCGGCGGCCTGTGCGGCCCCGGTGGCCGTGAATGCCAGTGATGTCATGGGACTTACGCCTCCGTGACGGCTGCGTCCAGGGCCTCCTGGACATGGTTCAGGAGGTCCTTCCAGCTGGCCACGAACTTGTCCAGCCCCTCGGTCTCGAGCAGGTTCACCACATCGTTGTAAGAGATGCCCAGGCCCTCGAGCTGGTTCAGCAGGGCGTTGGATGCCGCATAGGTGCCGGTGATGGTGTCGCCGGTGACAACGCCGTGGTCGAACGTAGCGTCAAGGGTCTTCTCGGGCATCGTATTCACGACGTTCGGTGCGGCCAAGCCGGTGACGTACATGGTGTCCGGGTAGTCCGGGTTCTTGACACCAGTGGAGGCCCACAGGGGACGCTGGGGGAGGGCGCCGGCGTCGGCCAGCAGCGCCCAGCGCTCGGAGGAGAACACGCCCTCGAAGGCTTCATAGGCGAGGCGCGCGTTGGCCAGGCCGGCCTGGCCCTTCAAGGCAGTGGCTTCGGCGGTGCCCAGAGCGTCAAGGCGCTTGTCGATCTCCAGGTCCACGCGGGAGACGAAGAAGGAGGCGACGGAGTGGATGTCGGCAAGGTTGTGGCCGTTGGCCAACGCCTGCTCCAGGCCGTTGAGGAACGCGTTCATGACGGCACGGTAGCGGTCAAGGGAGAAGATCAAGGTCACGTTGACGCTGATGCCTTCAGCCAAGGTTGCCGTGATGGCCTCAAGGCCTTCGAGCGTTGCCGGGATCTTGATGTAAACATTCTTCTTCTCGACCTTGGCGTAGAGCCGCTTGGCCTCTGCGATGGTGCCGTCGGTATCCCAGGCCTTGCGGGGATCGACCTCGATGGACACTCGGCCATCGACACCCTTGGTTGCTGCGGCGATGGGCGCGAACAGATCGCAACCGGCGGCCACGTCCGCCGTCGTGATTTCAAAGACGGCATCCTCGGCGTTGACACCAGCAGCGGAGTAGCTGGCCAGTTCAGCTTTGTAGTCATCACTTTTGGTGATGGCCGCCTCGAAAATGCTGGGGTTGGTGGTGACGCCAACAACGTTCTTCTCGTCAATGAGCTTTTGCAGGCTGCCGGTCACCAGGCGTGCGCGGGAAAGATCGTCAAGCCAGATGGAGACGCCAGCGGCGGAGAGTGCTGCAGTGGGTGTTGCGTTGGTCATTTTGTGCTTCTTTCCTTGACATTAAGGCCCTGCATTCTCAGCGCTGCAGGTGGGGTGTTGTATTCCCTACGGCCGACCACCCAAAGGCTCCGGCCGCAGGAAATACGGTGATGACAGGTCTCGAGGGCCCTCTAGGCCTGCGCGGCTGCCACTGTGTCCCTGGCCGCAGCGGTGACGGCCTCGGTGGTGATGCCAAACTCCTGGAACAGGCGCTTGTAGTCGGCGGAGGCGCCGAAGTGCTCAAGAGAAATACAATGGCCGGCGTCGCCAACAAATTCGCGCCAGCCCAAAGCCAGTCCGGCCTCGACGGAGACACGAGCCTTGATGGCTGCGGGCAGCACCTGCTCCCGGTACTCGGCACTCTGGGCATGGAACCATTCAACACACGGCATGGAGACAACGCGGGCGGCAACGCCGTCGGCCGCCAACGCCTCACGGGCCTCCATGGCCAGCTGGACCTCGGATCCGGTGGCGATCAGGATCACGGCAGGGGTGACCACGGCGCCGTCGGAGACGGCCTCGGCCAGGACGTAACCGCCCTTGGCTACGCCGTCGGTCGATCCGAACTCGGTGGCTGTTGCCACCCCGGTGCCGCGGGCGTAGGTGGGAATGTTCTGACGGGTCAGCACAATCCCGGCCGGGTTGTCGGTGGTCTCCAGGATCTTGCGCCAGGCGGCGGCCACTTCGTTGGCGTCGCCGGGGCGCACCACATCAAGGCCCGGAATGGCACGCAACGTGGCCAGCTGCTCAACCGGCTGGTGGGTGGGGCCGTCCTCGCCCAGACCAATGGAGTCGTGAGTCCACACGTAGATGGATGGGACACCCATCAAGGCGCCGAGGCGGATGGCCGGGCGCTGGTAGTCGCTGAAGATCAAGAACGTACCGGAGAAGGCGCGGGTGGGGCCACCCAGGTGGATGCCGTTCACAATCGAGGCTGCGGCGTGCTCGCGGATACCGAAGTGCAGCACCCTCCCGTACGGGCCGCCCGACCAGGTGTCAGTCTGCTTGGATGCGGGCACAAACGAGCCGGAACCCTCAATGGTGGTGTTGTTGGAGCCTGCCAGGTCGCAGGAACCTCCCCACAGCTCGGGCAGAACCCCGCCAATGCCGTTCAGGACGGTGCCGGAAGCGGCGCGGGTGGAGACATCCTTGCCCGCAGCGAACGCGGGGAGGTGGCTTTCCCAGCCCTCGGGCAGTTCCTTGTTCTGAATGCGCTCCAGTAGGGCGGCCCGCTCGGGGTTGGCGGCCTTCCAGGCGTTGAAGCCAGTGTTCCATTCTTGGTGGGCGGTGGCGCCACGACCCACGAGCTCGCGGGCGTGAGCCAGGATGGCCGGATCCACGTCAAAGTGCTTCTCGGGGTCAAAGCCAAGGCTGGTCTTCAGCGCGGCCACCTCGGCAGCACCCAGGGCGGAGCCGTGGATGGCGCCGGTGTTCTGCTTCTTCGGTGACGGGAAGCCGATGATGGTGCGTAGGGAGATCAGGGACGGCCTGGACGTCTCAGCCTTGGCCGCGGCCAGGGCTGCATGCAACTCTTCCACGTCCTCGACGTATGCACCGGTCTTGGTCCAGTCGACGCGCTGCACATGCCAGCCGTAGGCCTCGTAGCGCTTCAGGACATCTTCTGAGTAGGCGATGTTGGTGTCGTCTTCAATGGAGATGTGGTTGGAGTCGTACAGCACCACCATGTTGCCCAGTTCCTGGTGCCCGGCCAGTGAGGACGCCTCGCTGGTCACGCCTTCTTGCATGTCACCGTCGGAGGCGATGACCCATACGGTGTGGTCGAACGGGCTGGTGCCGGGGGCGGCGTCGGGGTCCATGAGCCCGCGCATGCGGCGCTGGGAGTAGGCGAAGCCGACGGCGGAGGCCAGGCCCTGGCCCAGGGGTCCGGTAGTGATCTCCACACCGGCTGTGTGCTTGTACTCGGGGTGGCCTGGAGTCAGCGAACCCCATGTGCGAAGCGCTTCAAGGTCACTTAGTTCCAGGCCATACCCGGAGAGGAAGAGCTGGGTGTAAAGCGTCAGCGAGGTGTGCCCGGGGGAGAGGATGAACCGGTCACGGCCAATCCAGTGCGGATTTTTCGGATCGATGCGCATGACTTTTTGGAAGAGCAGGTAGGCGGCGGGGGCCAAGGACATGGCCGTGCCGGGGTGCCCGTTGCCCACTTTTTCCACAGCGTCAGCGGCCAACACACGTGCAGTGTCAACTGCCCGTTGGTCGTTGGCCGTCCAGGTAAATGTTGTCGTATCCAGATGTGTCATTTACATAGTCCCTCTCGTTAGGTGCAGGCGTAAAAAACGCGCACGGCGTGTTGCCCCCGCCGGCCCGGTTGAACAGCAGGGGCCAATCCGGACTCAGTGGGGTACGTGCACCGCTGCGCGTTGAAACATTCTTCTGTGAACAGCTTAGTCCCACCGTTGCGGATGGGCAGTAAATTGTGCCTGCCCGCGAAAGTCATAAATCGACAAGCTGCAACGCAAATTGACTCGTTTTCACCCACCGGGTATTCGTGCATCTTTCGTGGCCCCCAACAGCCACAACGCTCCAGTCAGGGACTGCTCAGGAGCTTATCGGGCGGGTTCGGTGCCGCAATCCGCTCTTCCCTCGCGGGGCGGGGTATGATATTTAGAGGTTTGCTCCCTGTATGGGGTCCCCTTGCTGCATCGGCGCCCTCCCCTTGGCATTCCGCGCAAAACCGGCAGCTGTGAAATCTGAAGCCAGCTGTGAACCAACGATGAGAACATGGTGACATTACACGTGAGTGCGACGCATACCCCGATCGCCGGATCTTCCCCGAAGACGCCGGTGGGTTTCTCCGAGAAAGCCAAAGGGTACCTGGCCCTGACAAAACCGCGCGTGGTGGAACTGCTTTTGGTGACTACTTTGCCCACCATGTTTTACGCACAAGGTTTCTCTGGCAAGAGCGGGGTGCCCAGCCTGTGGCTGATGGTCGCCACCATGGTCGGTGGGGCGCTGGCCGCTGGTGCCTCAGGCGCCTTCAACTGCTACATTGACCGCGACATCGACAAGATCATGAACCGCACCTCCAAGCGGCCACTGGTCACCGGGGTCATCACCCCGCGTGAAGCCCTCGTGTTCTCCTGGGTCCTGACAGTCATTGCGATCGCCCTGCTCTGGAGCGTCAACCCGCTCACCGGGCTGCTCGGTGTCGGCGCCATCTTCGTCTACGTCGTGGTCTACTCGCTTATCCTCAAACGCCGCACCACCCAGAACATTGTCTGGGGCGGCGCCGCCGGCTGCTTCCCCGTGCTGATTGCCTGGTCCGCCGTGACAGGCACCGTCCAGTGGCCCGCCTTCATCCTCTTCATGATCATCTTCCTTTGGACGCCGCCGCACTACTGGCCGCTGTCCATGCGCTACAGCGACGACTACAACGCCGTCAACGTCCCCATGCTTGGCGCCGTCGCCGGCTCACGCACAGTTGCCGTCCAAGTGGTGCTCTACACCTGGGCCATGGTCGCCTGCTCCCTGCTGATGATCCCGCTGGGCGGGGCCGGCATCGTCTATACCGTCACAGCCGCGGCCGCTGGGGCCTGGTTCTTGTTCGAGGCCCATAAGTTGTACAGCAACGCCAAAAAGGACCTTGTCACCAAGAAGAACGCCATGAAAGTTTTCCACGTCTCCATCACTTACTTGACGCTGGTGTTCCTGTCTTTGGCTGTGGATCCTTTTGTCGGCTCTGCTCTGATGGGCTAGTTTTTTTCATCAAGTACGACGGCGGCCGGTGCCTCTCCTTTCAGAGGTACCGGCCGCCGTTGGTTAACCGCAGCTGGTCCAGAACTGCGTTGGTTGAGCGTGTCCAAAACTGCGGATCTCGACAAGCTCAATCACCCAGACCGGTGCCACGCACAACAGCGGCCGGCCACCTCGATGAGAAGGTGACCGGCCGCCGATCAACGTGGGCCCTGCGTAGCGGGGCTAGGCAGGAAGAACATCCTTGCCGCGGCGCAAGGCAATGTCAATCATGTTGGTGACAACGCCGAGCATGAGAGAGGCACCGGCCATGTGAAAGATCACCAGCAGGATGGGGATACCTGTGAAGTACTGCCAGTAGCCGATGAAGCCCTGGAAGAGCACGGAAACGAAGAGCACCAGGGCTGCGTTGCGCAGAATGTCACCCTTGCCATTGCGCCAGAGCAGGATCACCAAGAGCAGTGCGGCGGCCACAAGGACGTAGACGGGGACGGCGTGGAGCCTGGTAACCAAGTAGCCGTTCAGTTCCATGCGCGGGGAGGTGCCATCGCCTGAATGTGGGCCGGAGCCGGTGACCAGCGTGCCAAGAACCACGGCGAGGTAACCGGCCACCGCGGCAACGACGCTCAGCTGGCGAATGAGCGGCCGGGGGCGCGGAACATCATGGGGTCCGGTGACACCTGTCCGGCCATATGCCCTGTTCACCAGCAGCATCGAAATCACCACAAGGCCGGCCGAAACCAGGAAGTGCAGGCTCACCACGTAGGGGTTGAGTCCGGTGAGTACCGTGATGCCGCCAATGACGGCCTGCGCGGGGATGACGGCCAGCAGGCCGAACGCCAGCCAGAACAGATCTTTGCGTTCTTTGCGCAGATTCCACAGCATGACCAGCAAGATCAAACCAATGGCGGCCAAGGCGAAAGTCAGTGTGCGGTTGACGAACTCAATGACGCCGTGAATGCCCATCTCGGGCGTATTGGTCAGGGATTCCGCGGTGCACTTGGGCCAGGTGGGGCAACCCAGGCCGGAACCGGTGACCCGGACCACGCCGCCGGACACGATGAGGACACCCTGGCCGATCAGCGAGGCCACAGATAAGCGGCGCACTGCCGGGGTGACGCTGGTGGGCAGGCGCTCGGCAAGGGAACGCTTGGTGGTGCTGATTTGGCTCACTTCATTCACGTCTTTCAATTCCACTTAAACCACTTGGTTGCTGCAACTGAACCGGCGACGGCCCAGGCAAGCAAAATAACAATTGCAAAAACATCAAGACGGCCTTCAATCAGTGCCGCCCGCATCAGGGTACCGAGTGCTCCTGAGGGCAGCCAGTCAACGACGCCGGCCATGGAGGCGGAGAACGTGGCCGCGGGCAGCACAATCCCACCCAAGGCGGCGAACAGGATCCAGCCGAGGTTGGTGATGGCCAGGGTGGCTTCGGGGCGGACGGTTCCGGCAATCAGCAGGCCCAGGGCGGTGAAGGTGATGGCACCAAGGACCAGCAAGGGGATGCCCAACAGCACCCCGGCCGGCTCCGGACGCCAGCCAAGGAATGCGGCAACCGTAGAGATGACAACCACCTGGATCACCAGCGCCGCGAGCACGGCGATGACCTTGCCCGCTATGAGCCCGGTTCTGCCCAAGGGGGTGGTGGACATGAACCGTAGGACCCCATAGCGCCTGTCAAAGCCTGTCGCGATGCCCTGGCCGGTGAAAGCGGTGGACAACGCGCAGAGGGCCAGGATGCCGGGGGTTGCGATGTTGATGCGGGACTGGCCCATGCCATCAAGGATCGGGGTCACGGCCAGAGCAATAAGCCCCAGCAACGGCATCACGATCATGAGCACCAGCTGCTCTCCGTTGCGCAGCATGGTGGACGCCTCGTATTTGCCCTGGCTCAGGACCCGCCGGCTCAGGGAAGCGGGCCGGCCGGCCGGGGCGTCGGGAAAGAGCGTGTTCATGAGATCTCCGTTTCCACTGAGTCGGCAATGGCCAAGAACACATCTTCAAGGGACCGAGAGGCGAGGTGGACCGAGGTGGGCATGACGTTGCCGGAGGCGCACCACTGGCCAAAACGGGCTAGGTCCTCAGCCACCAGGGAGCCAGCCAAACGGTAGCTTCCTGGCCGGGTTTCCTCACAGAGCACCCCCGGACGGGACAAACTTGCGGTGTCCCGTCCGGGCAGAGCCTCAAACGTCATGACCCGGTGGGCCTGCGACTGCGTCGACTGGCGCAACAGCTCCGGGACGGTGCCCTCGGTGACCGATTCACCCTTGTTGACGATGTAGACATAGTCGGCGAGCCGTTGGGCGTCGTCGAGGAGGTGGGTAGTGAGCACAATGGCCTTGCCGGCATCGCGCAGTTCACGGATCAGCTCAAAAACCATGAGCCGGGACTGCGGGTCCAGGCCTGCGCTGGGCTCATCCAGGAACAACACCTCCGGGTTACCCAGCAGGCTGGCGGCAAGGGCCACCCGCTGCTTTTGACCGCCCGACAGCCTGCGAATGCTCGTGTTGGAGAACTCCCTTATCCCCAGCCGCTCGGCCAGGGCATCCACACTCAGCGGGTTCTGGTACAAGCTTGCCACATGGCGAAGCAAAGCCAGCGGCCGGGCGGCTGGCGGCAGCCCACCGTCCTGGAGCATCACCCCAACCCGGGCACGTAGTGCAGCGTCGGCATTTTCCGGGTCCTGACCCAGCAGCGAGATGGCACCGCCACTGCGCTGCTGCAGGCCTTGGGCGCATTCGATGGTGGTGGTCTTCCCGGCCCCATTGGCACCGAGTAAGGCGGTTACGGCACCAAAGTGGGCCTGTAGGCTGATGTTGGAAACGATCCGCTTCATGCGCCCATCGAGGGCGGTAATGGGACCGACATCCTTGACGAGCCCGGCGATGTCCAGTGCGAGGGTAGGAGATTGTGTCACCGCGCTATTCTACCGGACGTAGTAGCCTCAGGAGTTTGGGGTCCGAGACCGGCCGGCGCGCGTTGGGTGCGTGCGTAGGCTCACCTTACTGGAAACTGCCAGCTAATTAGCACATACTTGTGTTGTTTATTGTTGTTGAATTAACCCAGGTAGCGGAGGTGTCAAAGTGAGCGAAGTCCAGCCAGTCCATCTCTCTGGCCCGGAACCTGACGAACGCACCCGTGACCGTGTCCTGACAACGGTTCTGGAACAGGGGCCCGTCAGCGCCGCGCAAATGGGTAAGTTGCTGGGCCTGACGCCTGCGGCGGTCCGCCGCCACTTGGACACGCTGTCCCGGCAGGGCGTCATCGAGGTCAAACTCATTAGCAATTCCAAAACCGGTGCGGGCCGCCCGGCACGCCGGTACGTGGTCTCCAAGCAGGGCCAAAGCGAAATTGGCGACGATTACCTGGAAATCGCCAGCTTAGCCTTGGCTGAGATTGCCGACGTCCATGGGCAGGAGGCTGTCATCAAGTTCGCTGAACGCCGCTTCGCCAAAATGGAGGCCAAGTACCAGCCTCTCGTTGACGCCGCGGGAAGCGATGTCGCTGCCCGCTCCAAGGCACTCGCCGCAGCCTTGAACGCCGACCGTTTTGTGGCAACCTCCAACTCCCTGAACCCGGGCACCACCATGGCGGCCGAACAGCTGTGCCAGGGGCACTGCCCCATTCAAGCGCTGGCCGCCACTTTCCCCGCATTCTGCGATGCCGAGACAGAAGTCTTTTCCAGGCTTCTGGGCGTCGACGTGCGCAGGCTCTCCACTTTGGCAAGTGGCGGGCACGTGTGCACCACCCATGTACCTACGGGGCGGGCGGTGGTTCGCAAACGCAGCAGCGTTTCCGTGAACCTGGCCTCCCCGTCGAAGAGAATTTCCAACCATCAGCAAGAAAGGCCGTGATGACGGATCAATTAGCGCAGGATGTACTCGCGCATGGTGACGTGGCAGATGCCACCAACCACGACATCCTCGAAAGGAACCCGGAGCTGGAGGGCTTAGGTAACTATGCTTTCGGTTGGTCGGATAAGAACGCTGCCAGTGAGAACGCCCGCCGCGGCCTGAGTGAAGAGGTCGTCCGCGACATTTCCGCCAAAAAGGGTGAGCCGCAGTGGATGCTTGACCTGCGTTTGAAGGGCCTGAAGTACTTTGACCGCAAGCCCATGCCCACCTGGGGTGCAGATCTCTCCGGCATTGACTTTGACAATATCAAGTACTTTGTCCGCTCCACCGAGAAGCAAGCTACTACGTGGGAAGAGTTGCCGGAGGACATCCGCAACACCTACGAGAAGCTGGGCATCCCCGAGGCAGAGCGCAACCGCCTAGTCGGCGGCGTCACCGCCCAGTACGAGTCCGAGGTTGTCTACCACCAGATCCGCGAGGACCTGGAGGAGCAGGGCGTCATCTTCACAGACACCGACACCGCCTTGCGTGAATACCCGGAAATCTTCCAGGAGTACTTCGGCACCATGATCCCGGTGGGCGATAACAAATTCGCGTCACTGAACACGGCTGTCTGGTCCGGCGGTTCGTTCGTCTACGTCCCTCCGGGCGTGCACGTGGAGATTCCGTTGCAGGCGTACTTCCGCATCAACACCGAGAACATGGGCCAGTTTGAGCGCACGCTCATCATCGCCGATGAAGGCAGCTACGTTCACTACATCGAAGGCTGCACGGCCCCGATCTACACTTCGGATTCCCTGCACTCTGCTGTTGTTGAGATCGTGGTGAAGAAGAACGCCCGCGTTCGCTACACCACCATCCAGAACTGGTCCAACAACGTATACAACCTGGTGACCAAGCGGGCCATCGCCCACGAAGGCGCCACCATGGAATGGGTCGACGGTAACATCGGCTCCAAGGTCACCATGAAGTACCCGGCCGTTTACCTTGTTGGCGAGCACGCTAAGGGCGAGACACTGTCGGTGGCGTTTGCCGGCGAGGGCCAGCACCAGGACACCGGCTCCAAGATGGTCCACATTGCGCCGAACACGCAGTCCTCCATCATCTCCAAGTCGGTAGCACGCGGTGGCGGACGGGCCGCCTACCGCGGCCTGGTCCAGATCCGCGAAGGCGCCACCCACTCGGCCAACACGGTACGTTGTGACGCACTGTTGGTGGACAACATCTCCCGCTCGGACACGTACCCTTACGTTGATGTTCGTGAAGACGATGTCTCCATGGGCCACGAGGCAACCGTGTCCAAGGTCAGTGAGGAGCAACTGTTCTACTTGCAGTCCCGCGGCATGCCCGAGGACGAGGCCATGGCCATGATTGTGCGCGGCTTCATCGAGCCGATCGCCAAGGAGCTTCCCATGGAATACGCGCTGGAACTAAACCGTTTGATTGAACTGCAGATGGAAGGGGCCGTCGGCTAAATGACCGAGCTCACGCAAGAACACGCAACAGACACAAAGGTTTGGTCCCAGGGCTTCATCAAGGGAATGACGGAGGAAGGCGAGAGCCTTTCCGAGATCAACCCCGAGTCGGGTCCGCTGGGCGGCAGTGCCGCCAAGGCGCACAGCCATGGTGGCGACAGCCACGGCGGCGGCGTCGGCGTCCCAGACAGCTCACGCGCCGGCCGTTTGACCTCCTACAAGCTCGCTGACTTCCCGGCCATCACAGGCCGTGAAGAGGACTGGCGCTTCACCCCGCTTAAACGCCTGCGCGGCCTTGACCGGGTTGGCATTAAGGGTCAGGAACTATCCGGGGCAGCACCGTCCGTGGAAATCTCCAAGCCCGACGCCGTGACGGTTGAGACCGTGGGCCGCGACGACGCTCGCATTGGCTCGGCTGGCATCCCCGAGGACCGTGTTGCCGCGGCCGCGTGGGAGAACTTCGCTACAGCCACTGTTGTCACCCTGCCCGAGGAATTCCTTGGCACCGACGACGACGTCACAACGTTGACGCTGACCGGCGCGGGGGATACCCCGGCAGCCGCGCACATCATTGTGCACGCCAAGAAGTTCGCCACCGGAGTTGTGGTCCTTGACCACCGCGGCAGCGCGGTGCTGAGCGAAAACGTTGAAGTGCTGGTTGAGGACGGTGCCAACTTGACCGTTGTCAGCATCCAGGACTGGGACCAGGACGCCGTGCACGCCAGCGCCCAGCACATTTCGGTGGGTCGTGACGCGAAAGTCAAGCACGTTGTCGTCAACCTTGGCGGAAACTTGCTGCGCACCACGCCGTCGGCCCGCTACACCGGAACCGGTGGTGAGGTCGAAATGTACGGCCTGTACTTTGCCGACGCCGGCCAGCACCTGGAGCAGCGCCTGTTCGTTGACCACTCCACGAAGAACTGCAAGTCCCGCGTCACGTACAAGGGCGCCTTGCAAGGTGACGGCGCACACGCTGTCTGGATTGGCGATGTGCTGATCCGCAAGCAGGCCGAGGGCACCGACACGTATGAGATGAACCGCAACTTGATCCTGACCCAGGGTGCGCGCGCCGACTCCGTGCCGAACCTTGAAATTGAGACGGGGATGATCGAAGGCGCCGGCCACGCAAGTGCCACCGGCCGTTTTGATGACGAGCAGCTGTTTTACCTGCAGGCTCGCGGCATTGAAGAAAGCATTGCCCGCCGTCTGGTGGTGCGCGGTTTCCTCAACGAGGTCATCCAGCACATCAAGGTTCCGGCCCTGGAAGAGCGCTTGCGCGACTCTGTGGAACGCGAACTGGCGGCAGGCTCACTGTAATGGCCGATTCCTCCACACCCGCCGGCGTCGTTGTCTGCCAGGACGAGGACGTGCAGGTCAAGTCCGCCTTGCTGGTTGAGGTTGACGACTTGCCCGTCGCAATTGTCAGGGATTCGCACGGGGTCCTGCACGCCATTGGCGACACCTGCTCCCATGCGGATATTTCGCTGAGCGAGGGCGACGTGGAGGAGGGCACCATCGAATGCTGGGCGCACGGCAGCTCGTTTGACCTATCAACAGGTGAACCGCTGACCTTGCCCGCGTTTGAACCGGTTCCCGTCTTTGCCTTGAGCGTTCACGGCACCGACGTCTACGTGGACGTCACCAACATTCTTAACGGCGTCAGCCCGCAGTAGCGGCACGCGCACACAAACTTTTTAGGAGAAAATAGAGTATGTCTACTCTGGAAATCAAGGACCTGCACGTGAGTATCGTCACCGATCAGGGTGTCAAGGCGATCCTCAAGGGCGTCACCTTGACCATCAACACCGGTGAAACCCACGCCATCATGGGCCCCAACGGTTCCGGCAAGTCCACGCTGGCAGCCACGATCGCCGGCCACCCGCGCTACACCGTGGACAGCGGCTCCATCACCCTCGACGGCGAAGACGTCCTGGCGATGAGCGTTGACCAGCGTGCCCGCGCCGGCTTGTTCCTGGCCATGCAGTACCCCGTGGAAATCCCGGGCGTCACCATGACCAACTTCTTGCGCACCGCCAAGACAGCCATCGACGGTGAAGCCCCCAAGCTGCGCACCTGGACCAAGGATGTCAAGGCCGCCATGGCGCAACTGCGCATCGAGCCGGAGTTCGCTGAGCGCAATGTCAACGAAGGCTTCTCCGGCGGCGAGAAGAAGCGCCACGAGATCCTCCAGCTGGAATTGCTCAACCCTAAGTTCGCCATCCTGGATGAGACTGACTCCGGTCTTGACGTGGACGCGTTGAAGGTCGTCTCCGAGGGTGTCAACCGCACCATCGAAGCCGGTGGCCTGGGCACCATGCTCATCACCCACTACACGCGCATCCTGCGCTACATCAAACCCGACTTCGTGCACGTGTTTGTCGATGGCGCCATCGCCGAACAAGGTGGCCCGGAATTGGCTGACCGCCTGGAGGCAGAAGGCTACGACCGCTTCCAGGTCGAGGAAACGGCCACGGCCTAGCCAACAGCCCTTTTCAATATCGAAAAGTGAAGAAGGAATCATGACTGACATCAGTGAAACAAGCGCCGCTGTGGCGGGTGCACAGACTGACCTCGAAGACGTTGAGGAAGCCCTCAAGGACGTCATCGACCCCGAGCTGGGTGTCAACATCGTCGACCTCGGGCTGCTGTACGGCATGCGCTACGGCGAAGACGGCGCTTTGCTCCTTGACATGACATTGACCACGGCGGCATGCCCGTTGCAGGATGTCATTGAGGAACAAGTTGAAAACTCCCTCAGTCCCATCGTGGACGAGTGGCGGATCAACTGGGTGTGGATGCCGCCGTGGGGTCCGGAAAAGATCACGGACGACGGCCGTGACCAGATGCGAGCCCTCGGCTTCAACATCTAAACGCGCCACCGTCTGCCAACGGCACCCTGAACGCCCGGTACGAAACCTGAAAGGGTTTCTTGTACCGGGCGTTTTTGTGCGGGGGTTTTGTAGGGGATGCCGGTTCCGGCACGGTGTCGTTTACGATGAAAGCCATGCCATTCATCAACCAGCTCCAGCACTGGGCCGCCGCCCGCCCGCACCGGCCCGCCGTCGTCGTCGGCACCGAATCACTGGACTTTGCGGCGCTCCGGGACGGTGCCGCCGGCATGGGGCATGGGGACCGCACCCTGACCATCATCGACCGGCACGCCAGCACGGCCCTGGCCGTGGAGTTCTGTGCCGCCGTGGCCGGAGGCGGGGTTGCCGCGGTGCTGGAGAGCACCTGGCCGGCAGCCTTGCGCGCGTCCATCGCCGCGCAGGCCTCGTCCTGGGCCATGACGCTGCCCACACCAGTACCTTCTGACATGGGCTTCTTCGACGGGCCACCGGATTCCACTTTCCTGCTGGGGCTCTCCTCCGGCACCAGCGGGCTACCCAAGGCGTTCACCCGCTCACGGGAATCCTGGCGCGCATCATTTGTGCACAGCGTGGACTACTTTGGCCTGGCTGAAGGCTGCATCACTCTGGCACCGGGTCCCATGGCGGCCAGCATGAACCTCTACGCGCTCGGTGAGGCCATCCACTCCGGCACCACCTTCGTGGCCCTGCCGTCCTTCAGCCCCGACGCCGCACTGGCCGCAATCATGCACCATGCCGTCACCCGGCTGGTGCTGGTCCCCTCGGTCCTGGGGTTGCTGGCCCGGCGTGGCCTGGAGAGCGGGCGGGGGCCCGGGTCGCTCACTTCCATCGTCTGTGCCGGTTCCGCCCTGCCGGATACCATCCTGGAGCAGGCCCGCCGCTGGGCGCCGAACGCCCGGATTGACTTCTACTACGGGGCCTCAGAGCTGGGCTTTGTTGCTGCCACCCGCGGCACGGAACCGGCGGACGCCGCGCCGCGGACGGATTCCACGACGGTTGAATCCTGGGGCGCTCCCGCTGCCGGCCGGGCGTTTCCTGGTGCCGAGCTTGCCGTCCTGGGCCCTACGGGCGCCCTGCTTGGCCTTGAGGAGATCGGCAGCGTCTATGTCAGAAGCCCCTATGTCAGCAACGGCTATGCCTGGGGCGATGACGGCCTGTCCTTTAGTGCGGCGACCAGCGGGAACCAGGATGCCGTCCAGCGGTCCGGGCAGTGGTTTACGGTCCATGACCAGGGTTACCTCCGCGGCGACGGCGTGCTCCACCTCGTGGGGCGCGCCCAGGACATGGTCATAACCAGCGGCAGCAATGTGTACCCCCAACAGGTCGAGCAGGCCTTGGAGGGACACCCGGCAGACGGCACAGTGGTAGTCACGGGCATCGCCGATCCCATCCGTGGACAGCGGCTGGTGGCCGGCCTGGTAGCAGGGACCCTGCCCATGGATGATTTTCTTCGCGCCTGCCGGGAACGAGCCGCGCGCCTGCCCGCACACCAACGGCCCACCCTGTACTTTGCGCTGTCCAGATCGCCCCTGAGCGCTGGCGGCAAACCCAGCAGGACCCTGCTGCGTGAGTGGATCACTGCGAAAGGCGCCCATGCGCAACGAATCTACTGACCCTGGACGTCTCGGTGCGGACAGGACCGCTGTTGTCATAGCCGCCATGCGGCTGCCCACGGCCAAAGCCGGAGGCGCCTACAAGGGTATCCGTGCCCACGAGCTGGCCGCCCCTCTCCTGCAGGCGGTGCTGGCCGACGTCGGACTTTCCGCGCACCAGGTCCAGGACGTCATCTTGGGCAATGCCACAGGAGGAGGCGGCAACGTCGCAAGGTTGGCTGCACTGACGGCCGGATTCCCGGCGCACGTGCCGGGCCTGACCGTTGACAGGCAGTGCGGCTCGGGCCTGGAGGCCATTGTGCTGGCGTGCCGTCTCATCCAGGCCGGCGCAGGACACACATATCTTGCCGGGGGCGTGGAGAGCATCAGCACGGCGCCGGCACGCGCTCACCGGCACGCCGACGGCTCGCTGGAGTTCTATGACAGGGCACAGTTTGCACCGCTGGCTGAGGGGGACCCTGACGCCGGTGTGGCCGCCGAGAACGTCGCCTCCCGGTACGCCATCAGCCGGGAGCGCCAGGATGCTTACGCTCTGGACAGCCACCACCGGGCAGGGCTGGCTGCTAGGTCAGGCAGATTTACCCGCGAACTTGTCCCGCTGGCGGGGCTTGTCGAAGATGCAGGCCTGCACAGGAAGCTCACCGGCTCGTTGCTGGCCCGGTTCCCGGCAGCCTTCGTTGCCGGCGGGACTGTGACAGCCGGGAATTCGTGTCAGAACAGCGACGGGGCAGGCGCCGTGGTAGTCACCACGTTGGCGAGGGCCCGCGATCTAGCCGGGGATGGGCTGATTTTCCGCGACAGCGCCACGGCCGGCAACGACCCCACACTGATGGGGGTGGGTGCCGCCTACTCCACACGCACGTTGTGGCAGCGCACGTTGTGGCAGCGCACCGGGCCCGGCAGCGACGTCGGGTTGGTGGAGTTTAACGAGGCCTTCGCCGCGCAGGTCCTGGCGGTCGCGGACCTGCTCGAGCTTGACCCCGCCGAGTTCAACCGCGACGGCGGCGCCCTAGCCCTGGGGCACCCCTACGGAGCGTCCGGGGCTATCTCGGTGGTCCGGCTGCTGGCCCAGGCACGTGTGCGGGCGGAACCGGATCTGCCCGCGCTGGCCATGATCAGCGTGGCCGGTGGAATGGGGATCTCCGCCGGCTTCAGCTGGGAAAATCTCTGATTGTCTTCGGAGGAGGCGTGGGGCTAGTTTTCGTCCAGTTCGGAATCGCCAAGTCCCCTCGCCGCCAACGCTTCGCCGGTGGCGCGCGCATATCCCACAGTGGCGATCATCACAGGGAGGGTGCGGGCCAGAAGGTTGCGTTCCAAGCCGCGGGCGCGGGCGGCGTCACGGACGTCGCTAAAGGCGCCGATAACAAAGGGAATGCTGCGCAGCATCAGTGCCACCGTCAGCGAAAACCGTTCAGGGTCTGCGCCAAACCGCTCCAGCGGGGCCACCATGGCGGCCAGTCCGTCCAGGAGTTCGTCAACGGGTGTGGTGGCCGTGAGGATATTGGAGGCGAGGACGGTGGCAACAATGGCGGCCACCACTTGCCACGCCACCAGCGCCCCGAAACTCCACCACTGGTAGGCGCCGATGAGCACCAGGAAAATTGACATTAGCCGGATGGCCCGCCACAGCCGGCCCCACCCCAGACCCGCCACCGTGTGCGAGATAATCACCAACAGCAGGACCGCCGTGTTGACCCACGCGGCGACACTAGCAGAAAGGATAGGGGAGGCCAGGGCCAGAACGGCCACCAAAAGCAGCAGCACCGCCTTGCGCCACAGGGGCATTTTGTGAAAGGGGGAGGAGCCTGACACATAGCCGGCCACCAGGTGCGCATGCCCGCGCATCAGCCCACCAGTGCCCGGTACCTGGCCACAGCTTCGGCGGGCTCGCCGTCGTAGGCAACGCCGCCGTCGTCAATCACCAGGACACGTTCAAAAGTGGTAGCAAGGGAGAGGTCATGGGTGGACATGATGATTTGCTGGGGCAACACGGACAGGCGCTCGCGAAGCCGCCTGGTGTTGCGTAAATCCAGCAGCGTCGAGGGCTCGTCCAGCACCAGTATTGAAGGGTCAACGGCCAGCACGGTGGCCAGGGCCACCAGTTGGCGTTCCCCTCCCGAAAGCTCGTACACACTGTTCTCTCCAAGATGCCCCAGCCCATAGCTGGCCAAAATGGCTCCCGCCCTGGACCGCCGCTGGTTCTTGGGCAGCTTGAGCCGACGCAGGGAGAGCTCCACATCCTCCATGGGGGTGGGCATGACCAGCTGAGAGAGGGGATCGGTGAAGACAAATCCGACGCTTCGACGTACGGCCGCGCCTCCGGTTACGGTGTCATGGCCGTTCACCATGACAGTGCCGGAGGAGGGCAGGACCAGGCCATTTAGTAGTCGCAGGAAGGTGGACTTCCCTGAACCGTTAGCACCGATCACGGCGATGCGCTGCTCGGAAAGGGTCAGTGTCAAGGGGCGCAAAATGACTTTACCGGGGCCAGTGGGCCCATCAGCGGGCACAATGCTAACGCCGGCCGATTCCAAAACTATGGAGTTTTTTGTGTCGGTGGTCAACGGCGGCGGCGCAGCAAAAGATCGGGGAAGGCGCGGTGCAGGCTCAAGGCGATCGCCACGGCGATCAGGCACTTAAGGATGTCCCCAGGCAGGAAGATCGCGTCGGCTGTGATGGCCGTCCCCAGACCCATGCCCTTGAAAACCAGCCCTGCAATGCCAAAGACGTGAATGACCACCATGCCAGCCAGCGCCGCCCCGAAGAGGGCCACGGCCTTGACGCGGCGCAGCAAGGCCCAGCGTGCCAGCAGGCCCACTACGGCAACACCAAAGATGAAGCCCACAATGTATCCGGCCGACGGACTGGCAAGAACGGCCGGTCCGGCACGGAAGCCGCTGAAGATCGGCAAGCCCACAAGGCCCAGCAAAATGTACAGGCCCACGGCCGCCGTGCCCCGGCCCAAGCCCAGCACCAGGCCACACAGGGTGACCACCAGGGTTTGCAAGGTGATGGCTACACCCAGCGGGCCCACGTTCACCCCGGGAACGGCGATGGAGGCGGCCAGAAGTGCGGCAAAGACGGCAATTAGTGACAGGTCGCCGGCGCTCCACCGCTGGCGGCGCCGTCCTTTACCCGTGCCGGGGGCGCTACCCGCGGATTTGGCCGGGCCCGGCGTCGTGTCCTGTGCCGTGTCCGTTTCCGTTTGCGGGCCGGAAGGCTGATGTGCGGGGCGTGCGGAGGGTGATGTTGGATTCATTCTGGCTACTTTCAAGTGCAAGCGATTTTTGTTGTGCGCGAACCTCGTTAGACTGAATAGGTTGTTCAACGTCCATAGCGCCCTTTTTTAGGGCTGCGAACGTTTCGCGGCACTTACCCACTTATGTGAAAGGTTACTACGTTGATTACGGTCCAAGACCTTGAGTTACGCGCCGGGGCGCGATTGCTCATGGACGAAGTGTCATTTCGGATCGACAAGGGTGACAAGATCGGCCTGGTGGGACGTAACGGTGCCGGCAAGACGACGCTGACCCGCGTCCTGGCTGGCGAGGGCCTGCCCGCCGGTGGCAAGGTCACCAGCAGCGGCGAGATCGGCTACCTGCCCCAGGACCCCCGCACCCCGGACATGGAGCAGCTGGCCCGCGACAGAATCCTGGCTGCCCGCGACCTGGACAAGGTCATCACTAAGTTGCGTGCCGCCGAGGAAGACATGGCAAGCGAGGACAACGCCGTTCGTGACAAGGCCATGCGCCGCTACGACCGCCTGGAAAACGAATTCCTTGCCGGCGGTGGCTACGCAGCAGAGGCCGAGGCCGCCGCGATCTCCTCCAACCTGGCCCTGCCCGAGCGCATCCTGAACCAGCCGTTGAAGACCCTTTCCGGTGGCCAGCGCCGCCGTGTGGAACTGGCCCGGATCTTGTTTTCCGGCGCCCAGACCATGCTCCTGGATGAGCCCACCAACCACTTGGATGCCGATTCCATCGCCTGGTTGCGTGAATTCCTCAAGAACCACCAGGGCGGGTTGATCGTGATCAGCCACGACACCGAACTGCTTGAAGCCACGGTGAACAAGGTGTTCCACCTTGACGCCAACCGGGCCACCATTGACCAGTACAACCTGGGGTGGAAGAAGTACCTGGCCCAGCGTGAAACTGATGAGCGAGCCCGACGTCGGGAACGCGCCAACGCTGAGAAGAAGGCTGGCGTCCTGATGGACCAGGCCAATAAGATGCGCGCCAAGGCCACCAAGGCCGTGGCCGCGCAGAACATGGCAAAGCGGGCCGAGCGCCTGTTGGCCGGGCTTGAGGACGTCCGTGCGCAGGACAAGGTGGCCGCCTTGCGCTTCCCGGACCCCTCACCCTGTGGCAAAACGCCGCTGATGGCCGAGGGCTTGAGCAAGTCCTATGGCTCGCTGGAGATCTTCACCGACGTCAGCCTGGCGATCGACCGCGGCTCCAAGGTGGTCATCCTGGGCCTCAACGGTGCCGGAAAAACAACCTTGCTGCGTATGTTGGCCGGAGTGGCCAAGCCGGACACAGGTGAGATCATCCACGGCCACGGCCTGAAGGTGGGCTACTACGCCCAGGAGCACGACACCTTGGACGTTACCCGTACGGTCCTGGAGAACATGCGTGCCTCCGCGGGGAACATGAACGACGCCGAGGTGCGCGGAATCCTCGGTTCCTTCCTGTTCTCAGGCGACGATGTCAACAAGCCTGCCGGAGTCCTCTCCGGTGGTGAGAAGACCCGCCTAGCGCTGGCCACGATTGTTGCCTCATCAGCAAACGTGCTGCTGCTCGATGAGCCCACCAACAACCTTGACCCTGCCAGCCGCGCCGAGATTCTGGGGGCCCTGAAGAACTACAGCGGCGCCGTTGTATTGGTCAGCCACGACGAGGGTGCCGTGGAAGCCCTGGATCCCGAGCGCGTGGTCCTGCTGCCCGACGGCGATGAGGATCTCTGGAATCCTGACTACCTGGACCTGATCACCCTGGCCTAGGTCCTGGCAAGGACTTGTCCCGGCACTCTTTAGCGAACGGCACTCTTTAGCGAACGGCACCCTTAAGCGCACGGCAGGCTTTAGCGCACGGCAGTAGGAACTGCGCCGGTGGCCACCAAGAGCTCCTCGTAGGTCAGGGAGAGCATCGCCTGGTGGCTACCCGCGCCGGCCCACAGCAACGGATACTGCGCCAGCTCGGTATCCAAAAACGTTTTGATGTGCGCAGTGTGCCCCAAAGGAGCAACCCCGCCGACGGGCTGACCGGCGTATTCCAGCACGAAGTCCGGCATGGCTCGGCTGATCTTGGGCAGGCCATGCTCCTTGGCGAGCAGCTTCACATTAACCTTGGCGGCACCGCTGGCGAGAATCAGCAAGGGCTCACCGCCGCATTCAAAGATCAAGCTGTTAGCGATGGCACCCACCTCGCAGCCCAGCACGGCCGCGGCCGTGGCTGCCGTGGCGGCCGAGCCGTCAACGACAATGACGGTGTCAGGCAGCCCAGCCGCCAAAAGAGCACGCCGCACATTTTCTACAACAGGGTCGATAGTGTCTTTGTTTGGTTCAGTGCTCACAGGGCCAAGTCTATGACGAAACTCACGCCGCTAGAGGTGCTGCAGCGGACGCCAGCCAGGTCTGCGGATCAACCTGACCGGCGCTAGAATCCTTGTGAGTCAAGGAGTGCGTCTTCTTCCTCTTCGGCGGTGGGCTTGGTCCCCGCCTTGCGGACCTTTTTCATCTGGCGTGGTTGGAAGGCCGAACCGCGTCCGTAGACCTCCTCGACGGGAACCCCTGATTCGGCGGCCTCCATGGCGTCATAATCGTCATTGCGGCGCTGCATGCGTGCAGCATACCCAAAGCCCACAAACGCCAGCACCCCAAAACAGATCCACTGCATGGCGTAGCTGAGGTGCGAACCTTCATCGATCGAGGGCGCCGGGAAGGAGACGGGGATGCTCGCTGCCGCGGGCGACTCGCTGGCCAACTGGGCGTAGGCGCCGGTCTTGATGGCGTAGGGAAGTTGTGCCGCGTAGTCGTTGAGCTCTATGGAGGCGAGCTGGCCGTCGGGGGCGCCCCTGTCAAGTTTGGGCTCCGGCGGTTTCAGCCTGCCCACCACTGTGACAATCCCTGCTTCGGGTTGCGGCACCACGTCGGGGTGCCCGGGAACTTTGTAGCCGATGGGAAGCCAGCCGCGGTCGACGATGACAGTGTCGCCATTCTCCAGCTTCAGGGGTACCAGAACCTCATAGCCTGGGGTTCCGTTCAAGGGGCGGTTGCGCACCACCCGCTCATCAGCACTCACGTAGCTGCCCTTGAGCGTGACCTGCGTCCATTCCTTGGTGGGGTCAAGGTGGTCAAAATTCGCTGATACGGTGTCATAGTCAACAGGCGTCCCTGAATAGTTTGCGGTGATCTTGGCAATGTTAGCCACCACGTCGTTGCGCCGACTCATCTGCCAGTTGCCCAAAGCCACGCAAGCAATGGCAAATACCAGAGCCATGGCGAAGTAGCCAGCCCATTTGCCGGAAAACAGGAACTTGTAGGTCTTCATGAATTTAAGCGGATTCCTCGGGTGTCAACGGCAATGTTTCCTTCCACAAGGAACGGCTTTGCAAATAGTCTTCCAGCCAAGCTGCGTGCTCGTCGCAGGCCAACCAGATTTTGCGGCGTTCGGGTGTGTGGATTCTGGGATTGTTCCACAACAGCTGAGTTGTGGCTTCGTCGCGGCAGCCCTTGCGAGAGCACATGACCTCAGCGGCGGTCCGCTCCGGCGGTTGCCCAGGATCAAGCATGTCGAAGATATTCACGTCTTAGGGCTCCTCACCCTTGGTCTGTTCCTGTTTGTCCACCGGATCCCCGGTGTCGGCGGTTTCACTGGTTGATCGCTCCGCCGGGTCAACCACGAATTCACCCGTGAGGATCACGGAAGAGACGTCATCGCCGTCGGAGGCGTTGGTGGAATCGTCGGGAAGCTCATAGAGGGGCGCCGCATCGAGCAGGGCGATGGTGGTGATGTGATTGGTGTCGGCGCCACCGTTGGCGATGATGACGGCCACCCAGGGGAGAAGCACTGCACCCACAATGGGAATGAGTTTAAACCAACCGTCAAAGACAAAGATCAGTGCGATACAGACCATTCTGATGCCCATGGTGGTGGCATACCTGACCATGCGTGAATGCATTTCGGCGCTGTGCGCCTCGACAGCGTTGGTAACGGATTGGACCGCGGGTATGGCGGCAACGTGGCGGTAGGACTTCCGCCGATGCGCGCCGGTTGGTGGCGTAGCTATATGGTCTGTCATCACCCTCCAAGGGACGGTTTCATTCTCTCACTTCGGCTAGGGACAACCAAAAGCGCAAGTATGTACGGGCACGCCATACACCGTAGGATTCATTGCGAGTACCAACATATGGAGGATTACATGAGTGCACCCTTAAGCGAACCGGTCCAGGGCCGCAGCGTCCTGGTCACGGGAGGCAACCGCGGTATTGGCTTGGCCATTGCCAAGGCGTTCTTATCCAACGGCGACAAGGTTGCGGTCACGTTCCGCAGCCCTTCCGAACTACCCGCTGGCATCCTTGGGGTTCAGGCCGACGTCACCGATGCCGCCTCGATCGACGCCGCCTTCACCGAGATTGAAGCCGCCCACGGACCCGTGGAGGTCCTGGTAGCCAATGCAGGCATCACCAAGGACACCTTGCTGTTGCGCATGAGCGAGGACGACTTCACATCCGTCATTGACACGAACCTCACCGGCGCATTCCGGGTGATCAAGCGCGCCTCCAAGGGCATGATCCGCTTGCGCAAGGGGCGGGTGGTGTTGATCTCCTCCGTAGTGGGACTGTACGGTTCCGCCGGACAGGTCAACTATGCGGCGTCCAAGGCAGGTTTGGTGGGCATTGCCCGCTCCGTGACGCGAGAACTCGGATCACGCGGCATCACAGCCAATGTGGTGGCCCCCGGCTTCATTAGCACCGACATGACAGCGACCCTGCCCGAGGCAACCCAAAAGCAGTACCTCGACAGCATCCCCGCTCGCCGCTTTGCTACCGCCGAGGAGGTCGCCAACGTGGTTCGCTGGGTGGCCAGTGATGAAGCCGGCTACATTTCCGGAGCAGTGATACCCGTCGACGGCGGACTCGGGATGGGGCACTAGGGCCTTTCCTCTCGCTGTGAGGCACTGCCCTTACAGCCAGTAGTGGCGGGCGTGAACAACAAGCCCGGATACACTGCGAAGAAGAAAAAAAGACGATTGGTTGGCAGCGCCAGCGCGCCAACCCCACAACACAGTTATGTAAGGACCATTTATGGGAAAGCTTGACGGAAAGACAGCGATTGTCACGGGATCATCCCGGGGAGTCGGCGCCGACGTGGCCAAGTTCGTGGCCGCCGAAGGTGCCGCCGTAGTGGTCAACTACCGCCAGAAGGCGCCGCGCGCCAACAAGGTGGTGGCCCAGATCACCGAAGCGGGCGGCCGCGCTGTGGCCGTTGGGGCTGACCTGACCACCAAGGAAGGCGTCCACGCACTGGTCAGTGCCGCTATGGAGAACTTCGGTTCCCTTGACCTGCTGGTGCTCAACGCCTCAGGCGGCATGGAAAGCGGCATGGCGCAGGATTACGCCCTGCAGCTGAACCGCGACGCCCAGATCAACCTGCTCAACGCCGCCATGCCGCTTATGAAGCCAGGATCGCGCGTGGTGTTCGTCACCAGCCACCAGGCCCACTTCATTGAAACCGTTCCCACTATGGACGAGTACGTTCCGGTGGCCAAGAGCAAGCGTGCAGGTGAGGACGCCTTGCGCGCCTTGATCCCCAACCTTGCCGACGAGGACATCTCCCTTGTGGTGGTTTCCGGGGACATGATCGAGGGCACCGTCACGGCAACCCTGCTGGACCGTGCTAACCCGGGGGCCATTGAGGCCCGCCGCGCCGAGGCGGGCCGCTTGTATACCGTGGCCGAGTTCGCCGCGGAGATCGCCAAGATGGCGACGGCAGAAGTTGAGAGCGGCCACACCGAATACGTTGGCGGAGCCGACTACTTCAAATAGCTGGGATCTCGACAGGTTCGAACCCCCGGGGGTTCGAACCCCCGGGGGTTCGAACCTGTCGAGACCTAGATGCCAGCCAAGGCCAGAGCTACATCCAGGTTGGGCAGGTTGATTTGGGCGTCGGCTGCCGCCCGCACAGCAGGCTTGGCGTTGAACGCCACACCCAGTGCCGCAGCGGCCATCATGTCAAGGTCGTTGGCGCCGTCGCCGATGGCCATGGTGGCGCCGACGTCGATGCCCGCCTCCGCACTCCAAGTGCGCAGCACCCGGGCCTTCGTCGCACGGTCCACCACGTCGCCGCAGACCTTGCCGGTCAGGTGTCCGTCCACAATTTCCAAGTCGTTCGCCAGGGCAAAGTCAAGGCCCAAGCGGGCGGCCAGCGGGGCGAGGATCTGGGAGAACCCCCCGGACACTGCTGCCACTGTGTGCCCGGAGGCCTTGGCCCGGGCGACCAGCCTTTCAGCGCCCACCGAGAGCCGAATACTGGCCTCTACCTCCGCCAGTACGGATTCTGGCAGCCCGGCAAGCGTGGATACGCGGTGGTGCAGGCTTTGGGCGAAGTCCATTTCACCGCGCATGGCGGCCTCCGTCACCTCCGCAACTTCGGCTTCTTTTCCGGCGTGCGCGGCCAAAAGTTCAATGACCTCCTGCTGGATCAAGGTTGAATCCACGTCCATGATGATGAACTTGCGGGCCGCGTGGTGCAGGGAGTCCGGCACGACGGCGATATCAAGGTTCTCAAGCACGGCGTCGGCCAGGGCAGTACGCAGCCGGGAGACGGCGTCGTGCTCGTCATCACCGGCCATCTCAAGGCTGAAGGTGACGGCGTCGAAGCCCGGATGTTGCGCGCTGGATTCAGCAAGGACGGTGGCCCCGTTCGCGGTGAACAGTGCGCGAATCACTGCCAGGGATTCTTGGGGGAGCGTTTGGCCATAGCTGACGGCGGTACATGAGGAGGGCATGGATCGATTCTAGCGAAACCGGGCGACAAAAAATCCCCGCTGGCTGACGGTGCACAGTTCGCGGCACCGGCCCGCGTGCCCTAGGCTCAATGGTTATGAGTGAAGTTCTGGGTTTGGCCGGTGTCAGCGTGGTCCGCGGCACCAAAACACTGTTGGACAACGTCGACTGGCGCGTCGCCGAGGGGGAGCGTTGGGTCATTCTTGGCCCCAACGGTGCCGGGAAGAGCACCTTGTTGCAGATCGCCGGGGCACGCATGCACCCTACGCGTGGGGTTGCAGGCATCCTAGACGAGGTGCTGGGTGCTGTTGACGTCTTTGAATTGCGTCCCCGCATTGGGCTGGCATCGGCCAGCCTGGCCAGCCAGATCCCGCAGCATGAGAAAGTGCTCAACGTGGTGGTGACTGCCTCCTACGGCGTGACCGGGCGCTGGCGTGAAGCCTACGACCGCGACGACGAACGCCGGGCCTTCCGCCTCTTGGAGGACTGGGGCATGTCAACTTTCCTGAACCGCCCGTTTGCGTCCCTGAGCGAAGGGGAGCGCAAACGTGTCCAGATTGCCCGCGCGCTGATGAGTGATCCCGAGTTGCTTCTCCTTGATGAGCCCGGTTCAGGGCTTGACCTGGCCGGGCGTGAGGACCTGGTACGGCGCCTGAGCGAACTGGCGGCCGACCCCCTGGCGCCGAGCACGGTGCTTGTCACCCACCACCTTGAAGAGGTTCCCCCCGGCTTCACCCACGCCCTACTGTTGCGCGAGGGTGCCGTGGTGGCGCAGGGCCCCATCAACGAGGTCCTGACGCAGGAACATCTCAGCGCAACTTTTGGCCTGCCGTTGCAGGTCACCAACATCAAGGGCCGTTTCGCCGCCACCGCCCTCCACTAGGCAGGTGGACCGTACCGTCCTTCCCGGCCTTGTGGAACATTTTTCCATGATTGAGAAACTGGTTTCCGCATGATCATTCACCTCACCGATCCCACCGATCCGCGCGTCAGGGACTACACATCGCTGACAGATGTCCAGTTGCGCAAGGTCAGGGAGCCTGCCGAGGGCATCTACATCGCCGAAAGTTCGCGCGTCATGCGCCGCGCCCTCGGGGCAGGGCACAAGCCGCGTTCCTTCTTCATGGCGGAAAGATGGCTTCCGGACTATTCCGACATTTTTGCCGCACACCCCGACGTTCCCGTGTTCGTGGGGCCGGCACAGGTGTTGGAGGATGTCACCGGCTTCCACCTGCACCGTGGTGCCTTGGCCGCCATGCAGAGGCCGGAGCCGCTCGATATCGCCACCATGCTCGCAGGCTCCCGGCGGGTGGCGGTCCTTGAGGACATCGTGGACCACACCAATGTTGGCGCCATCTTCCGGTCCGCGGCGGCCCTGGGCGTTGACGCCGTCCTGGTGAGCCCGCGCTGCGGCGACCCCTTGTACCGCCGCAGCATCCGGGTGAGTATGGGTACGGTGTTCCAGGTTCCGTGGGCCAGATTGCCCGAATGGCCCGAGGGCATGGCCCTGCTGGAGGAGGCCGGATTTACGACGGCGGCTCTTGCCTTTGAGCCCGACTCGCTCACCATCACTGAACTTGCCGCCCGCAAAGATGAGAAACTGGCGTTGATTCTGGGCACGGAAGGCGAGGGCCTGGCCGAGGCCACCCTGGCCCGGGCCGACTTCTCCGTCATGATCCCCATGTTCGCGGGGGTGGACTCACTAAATGTGGCGGCCGCCAGTGCCGTGGCATTCTTTGCCACCAAATAGAGAGACCAGCGCCCTTGCGGCACGGTGGAGTAGGCTGAAACCATGAAAATTGGTGACGTTGTTGCGGACTTTGAACTGCTGGACCAACACGGCGAAGAGCGCAAACTCTCCGCGTTGGCGGCCGACGGGCCGCTCGTCATCTTCTTCTACCCGATGGCAAGCAGTGGCGGTTGCACCAAGGAAGCCTGCCATTTCCGGGATCTGCAAAAGGAGTTCTCCGCCGTGGGGGCCTCACTGGTGGGGATCAGCACCGACTCACCGGAAAAGCAACTGGCTTTCGCCAAGGAAAACCATTTCAGCTACCCGCTGCTGAGCGACCGGCAAGGCCAGGTGGCAGATCTCTTTGGGGTCCGGCGTCGCCTGCTGGCCAAGACGCTGCCCACCAAGCGGGCCACTTTCATTGTGGATCCGGGCCTTTCCGTGCGTTTCCAGGTTTCTAGCGAAACTAACATGGACGTGCACGCCAATGAGGCTCTGGCCGCCTTACAAAACCCGGCTTGGTGAAAACGGCTGACAACCGGTAATATTCATAGCTGGCCCTAGAGGCCATAACATTCATCAGTCTGGCAAAAACCAGACGATCACATTTTGAGGTAAATAGTGAAGCAGAACACGCACCCTAAGTACGAAGCAATCGTCTTCAACGACCTGGCTTCGGACACCAAGTTCCTGACGCGTTCCACCGCAACGTCAAAGAAGACCATCGAGTGGGAAGATGGCAACACCTACCCCGTCATCGACGTTGAAATCTCCTCCGAGTCGCACCCGTTCTACACGGGCAAGCAACGCATCATGGACAGCGCCGGACGCGTGGAGCGCTTCAACGCTCGCTTCCAGGGCTTCGGCAAGAAGTAACACTTCTTCCCTTCAGATTAACTTGCGCAGGCCCGCTCCCATGGAGCGGGCCTGCTGCTTTTAACTCACGTTTTGCCACCGGGGCGTCATCTTGAAAGACTGCAACCATGGTTCAAACATTGCATGGCGAATATAAGGTTCATGGCGGAAAACTCGTGGTGGTCGATCTGGACAACCACGACGGGGTGCTGGCCAACGTCAGCGTCAGCGGCGACTTCTTCTTAGAACCCGACGAGGCGTTGGTTGACATCAACCATGCGCTGAACGGATTGGACGCCCGGGTCCCGGCCGCGGCCATTGCCGACGCCATCAACGAGGCCCTGCCGCCCGACGTCGTCTTATTTGGCTTCTCGGCTCAGGCCGTGGCCATTGCCGTGCGCAGGGCCCTGGCCATGGCCACCAGCTGGCACGATCACGACTGGGACATCATTGCCCCCACCATCTTGCCAACAGCGCTCAACGTGGCCTTGGATGAGGTCCTGACCCGAGAGGTGGGGGCCGGGCGCCGGAATCCCACCCTCCGTTTTTGGGACTGGAACGAGCCGTCGGTGGTCATTGGCAGTTTCCAGTCGGTGCGCAACGAACTCGAACAGGCTGGCGTTGAAAAGTACGGGATCAACGTGGTGCGCCGGATCAGCGGTGGGGGTGCCATGTTCATGGAGGCCGGCAACTGCATCACATACTCGCTGTACCTGCCGCAAACCCTCGTTGACGGGCTGACATTCGAGGATTCGTACAGGTTCCTGGACAGCTGGGTCATGGCCGCACTCGAGTCGATCGGGGTGCAGGCCTTCTACGTGCCGCTGAATGACATTGCCACCGACCAAGGCAAGATCGGCGGCGCGGCGCAAAAGCGGCTCAGCAACGGCGCCATGGTCCACCATGTGACCATGAGTTACGACATCGACGCGGACAAGATGGTCCAGATCCTGCGGATCGGCAAGGAAAAACTCTCCGATAAGGGCACCCGCTCCGCCAAGAAACGCGTTGACCCCTTGCGCCGGCAGACAGGCCTGAGCCGCGCGGAGATCCTGGCGGTCATGAGCGAGACTTTCACCCAACGCTACGGCGCAAGCCCGTCAGTTTTGAGCAGCGACGAACTGGCGGCCGCCGCACACCTGGTCGAGACCAAGTTCGGCACAGACGCCTGGCTAAACCGGATCCCGTGACACGCCCACGTCCGTTCCCCAGGGCGCCAACCCACCTACGATGGCCCAACCAGCCACCAGCAGCTTTTGCCTTCGTCATGGCAACGGGCATAATCTCTATCGCATTGCTCGATGCCGGCTGGGTAGGTGCTTCCCAGGTGCTGTTGGTGGTGGCCTCCCTTGCCTTGGTGCTGCTGACCGCCGGTCTGGTGGGGCGTATCGCCACGCGGCCCGCCTTGGTACTGGCCGACTTCCGCAATCCGCATGCAGGTTTTGGGTACCTGACCATGGTGGCAGCCTTAAATGTGGTGGGCGCCAGATTCCATGACACGGATCCGGCGATCACCTGGACCCTGGCCCTTGTGAGCATCCCGCTGTGGCTGTTCTTGGCCTACGGCGTTCCGCTTTCCATGATGCTGCGTACCGAGATCGGGCAGGGCGGGCGGCCGTTGTTGCTCCCTGTTGACGGCACCTGGTTCCTGTGGGTGGTCTCCACCCAATCGTTGTCGGTGGCGGCAGCGACCCTGGCCGCGGACGGTAAATCCACCAGCCTGCTCAGCGATGCCGCCGTCGCTTTTTGGGGCATTGGGATCATGCTGTATTTCTCTTTGACAACGCTGGTGATCCTGAGGCTTCTTGCCGGGGGCGAGAACCGCGGCGGGATCGTGCCCACAAACTGGATCTTCATGGGCGCCACCGCCATCACCGTCCTCGCCGGGTCCATGATCTTGAACCTTCCAGCCGATGTCCCCGTTCTTGGCGTTGCCGCGCCCACAGTAGGCGGCATTAGCTACCTGCTGTGGGCGTTCGGACTGTGGTGGGTGCCGCTGCTGGTGGCGTTTGGAGTGTGGCGCCACTTGGTCCGTCGTGAGCCGCTGCGCTACTCCACGGCCTTGTGGTCCATCGTGTTCCCGCTGGGCATGTTCTCAGTAGCAACGTACCGGTTCGGACACGAGAACGCTATGCCGCTGCTGGCCGTACTGGGGCAGTGGGCCACCTGGGTGGCGGTGGCGGCTTGGGCGCTGGTTGCCGCAGGTATGCTCCTGGCAGTGATACGGGTGCTCAGGAAACCACCGACTGGGCCGTGAGCGCGCGCAGCAGATGATCCCGCTGCTCCACTATCAGGCGGCGCAGGCCTGTGGCGGCACCGCCGTTGTCACTCAGCCACGCGTCGGTGCGCACCACCACCGGGTGGTCAACGGGATTCCCGCCCGACGCCAGGTCCTGATGTGCCGGGTACAGCCCGCGCACAAGCCGCCCGGCAATTTCGATGCTGCGCGTCTCCCAGACCTCCCTCAGTGACTCAAAGTATGGTTCCACAAACGGCTCAAGAAGTTCGTGTCCGCCGGCCATGAAACCTTCTAAGGTGGCGCTGAGCAGCTCATTCGTCAACAGGGTTTCCTTGACGGCATCATGCCAGGCCCGCGCCTTGACCGCCTCGGACGGGAACGACGCCCCAGCGCTCACCCTGCCAACACGGTTCTCCGCCGTCGTCAGTGAGGCCAATTCAGCATCCAATTCCGCCTCCGTCGCCAGGCCTCGCGCAGCCAGCGCCTGCCACAGCAACCACCGCAGATCGCTGTCCACACGCAATCCGGAGGGCACCCTGAGACCGTCCAAAAGCCCACGGATCCGCACCGCAGGTGTGTCGGTGCCGCGCCCCAAAGAGGCAAGCGCCCTGGCCCACACCAGTTGCTCATCACTGCCGGGCGAGGCGGCGTCGAGGTGCTCTTCGACGCCGGCCAAGAGCCCCGCCCGAACCTCGCCACGGATGTCCGGCGGGCAGTAGTTCTCGAGGGCAAAGATCGCGTTGTCCACCAGGGTCTGCAGGAGGGCGATGTCATGCTCGCCGGCTGTTTGCTCGCAGACGGCATTGATGTACAGGCGGGAGGCCATGAGAGCGTCCCGGACAGCGTTCCACATCGAGGACCAGACAAGGCTGCGCGCCAACGGGTCAACAATGGTGCCCACCGCTGACAGGGCTGTGGCGAGTGAAACACCATCAAGGCGGACCTTGGCATAGCTGAGGTCCTGGTCGTTGACGATGACTAGGGCCGGTTCGGGAAAGCCTGTCAGCTCAGGAACGATCGTCTGCGCGCCCGTCACATCGACGGTGACCGAATGGGTCCGAACCAGCTGGCCGGCGTCGTCCAGGTTGAACAAGCCCACAGCCAGCCGATGCGGACGCAGTGCCGCGAGCCCCGTAACCGGGTCCACGGCTTCCTGGGTGATGGTGAACGCCGCAATCCGCCCCTCCACCAGTCCCATGGAGGTCCCCAGCGTGGAGATGCCCGCCGTCTGGAGCCAGTCCCCGCCCCAGCTGCTCAGGTCCCGGCCACTGGCATTGCTCAGGGGGACAAGCAGGTCAGCCAGGCTGGTGTTGGAGTACTCATGAGCCTTGAAATATTCTTGCGCACCGGTGATGAACGCCTCCTGGCCCACATAGGCCACCAACTGTTTCAGGACCGAGGCGCCCTTCGCATAGGTGATGCCGTCAAAATTCTGCTTCGCTGCTTCCAGATCTGGGATGTCAGCCACGATGGGGTGCGTGGTGGGAAGCTGGTCCTGGACATAGGCCCACGCCTTGCGGCGGCTGGCGAAAAGCGTCCACGACTTCTCACCCCACTCGGTCACTTCAGCCACGGCAAGGTGGCCCATGAAATCGGCAAATGACTCCTTCAGCCACAGATCGTCCCACCAGCTCATGGTCACCAGGTCGCCAAACCACATGTGAGCCATCTCGTGCATGATCGTGTTGGCCCGCTGCTGGTACTGGGTGTCGGTGGCCCGGGAGGTGTGGATGTAATGCTCGGTGAAGGTCACCAGTCCGGGATTCTCCATGGCGCCCAAATTATATTCCGGGACAAATGCCTGATCGTACTTGCCGAACGGGTAAGGGTAGTCAAAAAGGTCGTTGAAGTAGGCGAGTCCGGCCTTGGTCACGGCAAAAATGGGGTCCGTGTCAAACTTGGCGGACAGGGACGCCCGGCAATAGGCGGTCAACGGGATCTCCAGTTCGGTACCTGCGTGCGCACTGTCCATGCCGAAGGTCATGCTGAAATGGTCCGAGACCTTGAAATATGGGCCGGCCAGGATGGTGGTGATGTAGGTGGAGATGGGCAAGGTGGTGGCAAAGTCCCACGTTCCACCGATCGCCAGGCCATCGGCATCGACCGCCGTGTCACTGTAGTCGGAGACCACCTGGTTTGAGGCCACTTCCCAATCCGACGGCGCACTGACGTGAAAGGTGAACGCCGCCTTCAGGTCTGGCTGTTCGAAGTTTGCGAAGACGCGCCGGGCGTCGGCTGGCTCGTATTGGGTGTAGGTGTAGACCTTGGAATCTGCGGGGTCCACGAACCGGTGCAGGCCCTCCCCGCTACTGGAGTAGGCGGCTGTGGCCTTAACCGTGACCACATTCTCACGGGCCAGTTGCGGGAGGTGGATGCGGGCGCCGTCGACCACGTCCGCCAGATCCAGGAAGGCCCCATTGAGTTCCACGGATTCCACGCTCAGACCAATGAAGTCCAGGAACGTGCTGCTGCCGGGTGTGGCTGCGTCAAAGGTGATGACACTTTGCGTGGGGAAGCCCTGTTCGTCCAGGTTTTGGGCGTTGCTGACGTCCACGCGAACGTCGTAGTGATGTACGGTGAGCAGGGCTTTTCGCGCGGAAGCCTCGGCGCGGCCTAAGTTTGAATTCGACACTCTTTCATTGAACCATGGACCGGCAACCTTAGGCCCTCCCTTCCCCGAACCAGCCTTCTACACTGACATCAGGTGCACGGCGCCAAAGGCCAGCGCTGCAATGAGCACCCATGAGCAAAGGGCCATGATGGTGGCCCTGACACCGGTACGCAGCAGTTCACGGATCCGCACCGACGCCCCCAAGCCAAACAACGCCGCACCTAGGGCCACGTCCTGGGCCGTGGCGCCGGCCTCGACCAGCCCCGCCGGCAGCCATCCGCTGGTGCGCAGCACAATCATCGCCAAAAATCCGAGTACAAACAGTGGAATGACGGGTGGGAACCGTGGTGTCTGGGATACGTCCGCGTGGGGATCCGCCGCGACCGCTGCTTGCGCCAGGCGGCTGTGCCGGCGTCGTTCCATACCGCCTACGACACCCACGATGGGGGCCAAAAGCATGACCCTGGTGAGCTTGACGATGATGGCAGCGCTGAGGGCCACGGCGCCGGCGGTCTGGGCGGTCGCCACCACCTGGCCGACGTCGTGCACGCCAGCACCCACCCACTGGCCAAACTGCAGCGGATTCAGGCCCAGCGGGTTCATCAGCAGTGGCAAGACCCCGATGGCGAGTGTGCCGCACAGGGTCACCAGGGCCACGGGCAGAACGGTGTCGCTGTGTTTGGTGCCCTTGACGGCGGCCATGGCGCCAATCGCGGAGGCACCACAAATGGAGAACCCGGTGGCGATCAGTAGGGGCGTGTCGCCCTCCAGTCTGAACAGCTTGCCCAGCGCGTAGGTGCCGGCGAAGCTGAGCAGCACTACGCCCACGATCAACGCCACACTGACCCAGCCAAGGTTCATGACATCGCCAAGGCTGAGCTTCAGGCCCAGGAAGACGATGCCCACCCGCATCAGGTGCTTGCCGGAGAAGTTCAGTCCGGCCCGCCAGGGCCCCTCGCACAGGACGGCGGTACCCGGCAGGTTTACCGCGGCAATGCCCAGGACGACGGCGATGGTCATGGCCGGCAGCATCGGCACGACACTGTGGACCAGCAAGGAGACGACGACGGCGACCAGGGCAGCGGCCAGGCCTGGAATGAATGGTTGCGTGCGCGTCCACCAGGTGGGTGAGCCGCTTTCGGCACGATTTACCACGGGCTGGGCTTGTAGTCCTTGAGGAAGACGCCATACTGGTCCACACCACTTTCACCCATCACGATGGGGTCATAGACGCGTGCCGCTCCGTCCACAAGGTCCAGGGGTGCGTGGAACCCTTCCTCGGCCAGCCTGACCTTGGTGTAGTGGGGTCGTTCATCGGTGATCCAGCCAGTGTCCACGGCTGTCATGAGGATTCCGTCAGCCTCAAGCATCTCTGCCGCGCTGGTCCGGGTCAGCATGTTCAGGGCCGCCTTGGCCATGTTGGTGTGCGGATGGCCGGGGCCTTTGTAGGCGCGGGCGAACTGCCCTTCCATGGCGGACACGTTGACGATATATTTGCGGTCGGCCGTGGAAGCGGCCATGGCCGGACGCAGGCGTGAGACGAGGAGGAACGGGGCGGTGACGTTGCACAGCTGAACCTCAAGCATCTCCAAGGGGTCCACCTGGTCCACCACTTGGGTCCAACTGTTGATGGCGGCGACATCCGGAACGAGTCCACCTGCGTCAATGGCGGTTCCTGCGGCTAGGCGCTCCAGGGACGCGGAGCCCATGGACATGGCCAAGGCTGCAAGCTCGTTGCCACCAAGTTTGGGATGTTCAGACATCTGGCTGGCCAGCGCGAGCGGGTGCTTGTCGTGGGCGTGTCCGAACGTCACCAGCTCCGGCATGGGAGTGTCGGTGGGAAGCGGTTCAAGCTCGGCGTCGACAAGTGGCTTGTAGGCGTTGCCTGAACGGCGGACGGTTTGGGCCGCGTTGTTGATGATGATATCCAGTGGACCAGCCGCGGTGAGCGAGTCCGTCAAGGCGATGACCTGGGCCGGGTCGCGGAGGTCAATGCCGACAATTTGCAGCCGGTCAAGCCATTCGCCGCTGTCTTCCATGGCGGCAAAACGGCGGGCAGCATCCTTGGGGAAGCGTGTGGTGATGGTGGTGTGCGCTCCGTCCCGCAACAGCCGCAAGGCGATGTACATGCCAATTTTCGCGCGTCCACCAGTCAACAGCGCCCGTTTTCCGCTCAGGTCTGTTTTAGCATCCCGCTTGGAGTGGTTGAAAGTGGCGCACTCCGGACACAACTGATGGTAGAAGGCATCGACGTGGGTGTAATGAGTTTTGCAAATGTAGCAGGGGCGGGAACGTTGCAGCGTTCCTGCCATTTTGCCTGTGGTGGAGGTCGTGAGTTTGTTGCCTCGTGTTTCATCATCAATACGGTCCGGGGCAGCGGTGGCCGTTTTTGCTATAACAGCCCGGTCGGCGTCATTAATGGCGTCACGCTTAACAATTCGACGATGGCGTTTAACCGCCTTAAACATCTTGCCGGTGGCACGGCGAACATTCACATAATCTGGATGTTCTTCGTCATATTCATGGATACTTTCCAAAACCTTAAGACAGTTTTGAATTTCCTCGGGCGTCAAATTTGCAGCGGTCACACCCCAATATTAGCCTCTTAGTTACGGGTTGCCGACTCCACCGCCTCCAACTGGTTACTCACCACCAGATCCACCGTCTCTTGGGAGACTTGATCGCGGCCGATAGCCAAGGCCAACGCCTCCGGCAGCTCAGCTGCGGCAGCCTTTGACAGCTCAATTTCGCGCGCGTCAGGCGCCGGGACCTGCTGGCCCTTGCTCAGGACGGTCAATCCGGATTCGGTGATGATGAAACCTCGGGCCCTGTCCAGGTCCGCGTCGACCCCGATGGTGGCACCCGCTGGAATCCGCACGTTCTTATCAATGATGGCTCGCCTGATGACCGCACCTGGCCCCACCACCACCTTGTCCATCAGAACCGAGTCCTGAACCCTGGCACCGGTGCCAACGTAGACGTCGTTGGAAAGCACCGAGCTCTCCACCACGCCGCCAGAGACCACCACACCATTAGCCACAATGGAATCCAATGCTGCACCAATGGAGTTGTGTTCGCCACGGACGAACTTCGCCGGGGGTGAAACAGTGCTGCGGGTGAAGATGGGCCATGAGCGATTGTAAAGGTTGAACACAGGGACAGGGGAGATCAGGTCCATGTGGGCGTCGTAGAAAGAGTCGATTGTGCCCACGTCGCGCCAGTAGTTTCGGTCCCGGTCGGTGGCATCGGGGATGTCATTGGTGGAGAAGTCGTACACATAGGCCTCGTCGCGGTTGACGAAGTACGGAATGATGTCTCCACCCATGTCGTTCTTTGTGTCGTCTTTCGCCGCGTCCTGTTCAAGAGCCTCAACCAGTGCGTCGGCGTCGAATACGTAGTTGCCCATGGAGGCAAGGAACTGATGGGGCGCGTCCGGGAGGCCGGCGGTGGATACGGGCTTTTCCACGAACGCTGAAATTTTGTGGGCGCCAATCGCGCCAGGTACTTCCGCATTATCGATCTCGATGACACCAAACTGATCTGCCATCTCCAAAGGTTGGCGGACGGCGGCAACGGTGGCCCGTGCACCTGAATTGATGTGGCTCTGGACCATCTGTTCAAAGTCCATCCGGTACACGTGGTCGGCCCCAACCACCACAACAATGTCTGGTTCGGCGTCGCCGATGAGGTTCATGGACTGGTAGATGGCGTTGGCGCTGCCTAGGAACCAGCTTTTTCCGCGGCGCTGTTGTGCGGGAACGGACGCCACGTAGTTGCCCAATTGGGTGGACATCCTCCACGTCTCCGAAATGTGGCGGTCCAAACTGTGTGACTTGTATTGGGTCAACACCACAATTTTGAAGTACCCGGAGTTCGCGAGATTTGATAATGCAAAATCGACTAGTCGAAATCCGGCAAAGGGTACTGCGGGTTTCGCACGGTCTGCTGTCAGGGGCATCAATCGTTTGCCCTCGCCGCCTGCTAGTACAATCGCCAGAACTTTCTTGACTGACATGTCACAACCTCCGACGGCTTCAATGTTGCTATAAGTAGCGTTCATGAACGGATCGAACACCTTCACACTAGAACAAACTCTCTGGAGAGACTAGCTTGAGAGTGTGCGTATCGATATTGTGACAAAAGAATTCCCTCCGGAGATATATGGCGGTGCCGGTGTGCATGTGGCCGAGCTCAGTCGGGTGTTGGCAGCCAAGGTTGACTTGCGGGTTCACGCCTTTGGCGCCGACCGTGAACGTGACTTCCACGGCGCCACCGTTTCGTCGTATGAAAACCTGCCCCAACTCAATGGTTCCAACCCGGCGATGCAGACCCTGGGAGTGGATCTGAGGATTGTTCCCGACATTGCCGGGGCCGATCTGGTGCACTCACACACCTGGTATGCAAATATGGCCGGGCATTTGGCGTCTCTCCTGCATGGCATCCCGCATGTCCTCAGCGCTCATAGCCTGGAACCGCTGCGCCCTTGGAAGGCTGAGCAGCTCGGCGGCGGTTATGCGCTTTCGTCGTGGGTAGAGAAAACCTCGTATGAGGCTGCCGCAGCCATCATCGCCGTCTCCGACGGGATGCGTCAGGATATTTTGCGCAGCTACCCTGACGTTGACCCTGCCAAGGTGAAGGTGATCCACAATGGCATCGATGTATCCATGTGGTGCCCCGATGAGAAGGACGACGTCGTACGCTCCCTGGGCATCGATCCCTCACGTCCTAGCGTGGTGTGGGTGGGCCGTGTCACCCGCCAGAAGGGTGTCCCCTACCTTTTGAAGGCGGCCGCTGCGTTGCCTCCCGAGGTGCAGCTGGTTTTGTGTGCAGGTGCCGCCGACACACCTGAGTTGGGCGCCGAGGTCAATTCGCTCATCGAAGGGCTCAAAGCCCAACGCGACGGTGTGATCGTGATGGAACGGATGCTGCCCCGAAATGAACTCATTCAAGTCCTCAGCCATGCCACCGTTTTTGCCTGTCCTTCAATATACGAGCCCCTCGGCATCGTGAACCTGGAAGCCATGGCATGCGGCGCGGCTGTCGTGGCCAGTGCCACCGGTGGCATCCCGGAGGTTATCGTCCACGGGGAGACAGGTTTGTTGGTACCGCTGGAACAAGTTTCCGATGGCACGGGCACGCCATTGGATCCCGAGAAGTTTGTCGCTGACTTTGCCGCTGCCTTGATCGAGGTTGTCAACGATCCGGCGAGGGCTCGCACGATGGGGGAGAAGGGCCGCATCCGTGCCCAAGACCATTTCTCCTGGGAGTCAATCGTTGATCAGACGCTTGGGGTCTACCGCAGCGTCTTGCCCCACTAGACCTCTACTGTCCCTGTGCTCGAGCTTGACCAGACCCGGCGGCCTGGCCCAGACCCGGCGGCCTGGCCCAGACCCGGCGGCCTGGCCCAGACCCGGCGGCCTGGCCCATCCCGGTGGTCAGGGCGGCGTGTTCTGGTTGTAGGGGCTGGTGGGGATGCCGTGGTGGTAGTTGTTGCGGCGTTTTTTGCTGCTGGGGTCCAGGCGATAAGGCGGGGTGAAGTATGGGGTGCCGTTGATGAGTTTGATCGTCCAGTCGGTGCGGTGAATGAGGTGGTGATGGTAGGAACAGAGGAGGCAGGCGTTGGCGATGGAGGTTTCTCCGCCGTCGCTCCAAGGAATGATGTGGTGACCTTCGCATTGGTAGGCAGTGGCGGTGCAGTCGGGGAAGGAGCAGCCCAGATCGCGGGCGATAAGGATTTTACGCTGGGCTCGTGTGAATAGTCGTTGGGTTCGTCCGACATTGAGGATTTCTTGGCCTTTGCCGAAGTAGAGGTGGGTGATGTCGGCGTCGCAGATTTCTTCTTCAAACATGGTGAGGGGAACGGGGCCACTGAACGGGGCCAGGGCGGTGCCGGATTTATCTTGTCTGTGCCGGTCGAGGTCTTCTTGGGTGGTGGTGATGATCAGTTGCGTTTTCAGGCCACCATGCGTGGGTAGTTTCCCGGTGCGGGCGGCCAGCTTCAAGCAGTCAATGAGACCGTCAAGGAGGCGTTGGGCGTGGGTTCGCCGGTCTTTGACCGCCGTATCGGTGCTGTTTGGATCGATCGGGTCCCAACCCTCGAGCTCGACCCACACTCCCGGATCCGGCTTGGATCCCGTTGCAGCGATCCTCACACCCTCAACATTCTCAGTATTCTCAGACCAAGGACTCCGGTCCCCTTCCACTCCCGTCACTCCCGGCGCAGCCTCAACCCCGGCACCATCGGTAGCCCCTGTGCATGTGCCTAGCAGCGGGGCGCCGGGCAGCGGAGTGCCGGTGGTGGTGTCGGGTGTCTGGTCCCAACCGATGGGGGTCACTGGTAGTGGTTCGTTCCACAGCCAGGACAGGTCATCTCCCGCAGCGTCGGTGTCGGGATCTGGGGGTTTTTCCCAGCCGATGCCCACAGAATCCGTGGCGGGGCTCAGCCACAACGAGGGAACCAGCTTCGGTGGTGTCATTGCATTCGTCGCCGGCTCAGCCGGTGCGGGTGTGGGCATAGTTTCAGCCTCGAAGCCCGCAGGTGCTCTGCTCCCGTCCTTACGAGCCCCGTCGTTTGGAGTGCTGTCTACACCGGTGCCGTCGTGGTCGGTGCCGTCGTGGTCTGTACCATCGTGGTCCGCACTGTTGTTGACGAGGTCTTTCAGGGTGGCGAGATCACTGAACAGGCTCTCCTGCCCGCGGGTGGCACCCTCCAGGCCACCACGACCACTGCTGCTACGACCGGTACTCCCGAAAGTACTACTTTGGGTGGTTTCGTCGCCATTACTGGGGCCGCTTGTAGTTCCGTCGACGGTGTCGTTGGGGGGTGCTTTTTGTTTGTTGTTGGCCCAGTCGAGGTAGACCTTGGATTGTTCGTATTGGAGTACTGTCATGTGGCCCTCGAAGTGGACCAGGCCGCGGCGGGGTTGGCGGAAGAAGATGCCTTGTTTGGCTAGCAGGGCCCCTTCGGTGGGTTGTTGCCCATCGGGGTCCAGGTGGTTCAAGATCCGCTGCCCGACCCGGCGCAAGTGATCCGGGGCTTCCTCCTTGGCGTACGTGGTGAGTGTCTGCTCAATGTCGTCGCGTTGCTTCACTGGGATGCGCCCTGCATCGGCAAGGTCAATAGCGTTATCAAGGTAGTGGGCGGCCATCATGGCCTGATCCGGTGAAAGGTCCCCGCTCAAGAACGCTGAGCCGAGCACGGGTTGCCGCACCGGGGTAACCACCGTGGTCAGCGGGTCAGTGGTGGGGAAGAATCGCTTGGCCAGGTGAAGACGCCGGTTCGCTTCGCTCTTACTGAGCAGCAAGGACTGCACCAGCAACGCTGTCGGGTTACTGGCCCCGTCTTCAATAAACCGACCTGCCTGGACCCTGCGTTCCAAGTCTCCGGCCGACTGCACCAACAACGCCTGGGTAAACCGGTTTAGCTGCTCTAAACAGTGCGCCCATTCAACCGCCGCAGCATCACTGAAAGACCCCAAATCCACCCCCAGCGCGGCAGTAACCAAAGCGGCTGAACCCCCACCAACAGGCAAATCAGCAGGCGGGTCTGTGAGTGGGTCTGTGGGCGGGGTAGCGGAAGCAGTATCAGCTCCCGTTCCTGTTGAGGCGGCGGTTGTTCGGAGGGCGGCGGCCGTGAGGGCCCGTGCCAGGGAGAGCAGTTGGTGAAGACGATCACCAACACTCTTGCCATCAGGGGTGGAGCCGGGAAACCCGGGCATCCTTGCCGTTGCATCCATACTCCTAGTTTACTTAATCACACTGACATTGTTCGAGCTAATTCCTAGTCAGTGGATATCGTTCGAACATAACTATCATGTGGAGGGCGGAACATATTCCAACACCCCTGAAACAGGTCATCCCGGTGTGGACTGGAGATGGTGTTGTGGATAACTCGTGGCGTGTTTCCTACTTTGGGTCTAGGTTGGGAACTATCGCAAATTAGGTCCCGGCCAGGCGGGGACAGTAACGAGACCCGCGGGGGCTTGAGATGACCGATGCAGCAGCACGTCCGCCAGCACCTGCATGCCAGCGCGGGGCACGCCAGCGCACGACCCGGCAGGTCGCGGCGATCGCGGCACTGCTGCTGTTGCTGGCCGGTTGCACCACGAGCCCCACCCCACCCACTTCCAACGGCCCTGTTGCGGGGCAATCACCGGCAGCCACCCAGGTTGACACACCGCCGCCCTCTCCGGGCCCGGCGCCCGTACCGGCCTACATGCCCGCAACCGCCGATGCGCCCGCACAAAACGTCCCCACCCCCGTCCTTCCAGAGAAGGCCAGGGAATTCAGCAAAGAGGGCCTCGAAGCCTTCGCCCGCCACTGGTACAGCACTCTCGGCTACGCTTACGAAACAGGCGACTTAGCACCAATGACAGCCATAACCGACCCAGGATGCAAGACCTGCGCTGGCGCCAAGACAAGCATTACGACAATCTATGGAGATGGTGGCTGGATTGTGGGTGCGAAAGTCACGATCGATTCTTCCACCAGCAATTTTGCAGTTGTACCCGACGGCACATATCAGGCGATCGTTTGGGTACAACAAGAAGCGGGCACAACCTACCTTGCCGATGGCTCTTCTCTTGCCCCAAAGCCAGCAAGTATTTCACGGCCAGACATCGTAGTTGCGGCCTTTCAGCAAGGGCAATGGAAGACGATGAAAGCTGAGCATCTAACCAAGGAATAACAGTGAAAAATCGATTGGCAACCTCGGGTCTTGGCACAGCTCTATGGCTATTGTGCGCACTTCTGCCAACGACACTGGTCCAAAGCAGCTCAGGCGACAGCGGATATTGGGACGATGAAAACGTCGATGTGGAAATCTGGGAAAAGACGCCGGAAGGGGACTACTACGGCCATTCACCGTCCACAGGACCGTCTGATCCGTTCGTCTATAAAACTGAAGTGAGTTGCAAAGTCGGAGATGACGCACTCCTCCAGCTCTGTCTCGCCACACTTCAGCCTTGTGCTGCCGGAGCAGATGGAATCCACGTCGACTGGTACCGAATGCTCGCAGATGGTTCCGATCAGACCTGGCGCCTCTATGTTTCTGGTGATTGCGTTTATGGCGAGAAACCCCGGGACATCCTCGCCGAAATCGCCGCACAAATCAGCAACGAATTCCAACAAACACCCATCGCCCCAGCCACCCTCGGCAGCCAACCCGGGCCCCACACCCTCCGCGGCCAAGAAACCAACCTCCACGCCCACGCCACCGAACAAACCTTCAACCTCACCATGCTCGGCCAACACATCACCATCACCGCCACCCCCGCCGCCTACACCTTCAACTACGGCGACGGCACCACCCGCGGACCCACCACCAGCCCCGGCGCACCCCTACCCGAAAACAGAATCGGCGAACAAACCCAAACCAGCCATGCCTACACCACCACCGGCCACCACACCATCACCCTCACCACCCACTTCAACGGCCACTACACCGTCAACAACGGACCCACACTCCCCATCGCCGACCAAGGCCACATCACCTCAGCACCCCTAAACCTCACCGTCTGGCGCGCCATCACCCGCAACTACGCCGAGAACTGCATCACCAACCCCCAAGGCACCGGCTGCTAACCACCAATGAGCCAACCGCCATTCAGCGAAGTCCCGCAACCCCACCAACCCCGCCCGCAGCAGAGCCCTGTTCATTGCCTGCGACCGCACTGGGCGACGACTAGGTGACGATCAAACGACGGCGGCGGCACCCACACCGGGTGCCGCCGCCGTCGTTCCAGCTCCGAACAGCTCCGGAACAATTCCGCAAAAAGCCCTTCGAACCGACGTTACTTCTTCGCGGAGGCCTTGGCCCGCTGAATGAGGACTTTCTCATCCACTGGCCCGTCGGAACTGGCACGCTGGATGCGGAAGTAGTCGCGGGCCTCATCCTGACGCTCACGTTCAATGCCCGTGGCGATGGTGGCCCGCAGATGCTCGGGGCCGTAGCCAAACGCGTCCACCAGATCGAGGGCATGCGGGCGCAGCTTAGCCAGCAGCCTGTTGATGTACGGTCCCAGGGTGCGGGCGCGTTGCATCGAAACCCGACCGTTCATCAGGTACCAGTCGAGGTGCTTTTCAATCAGGCCGAGGCCAAAGAGATCACGCAGGCGGGTCAGGACCTTCTTGGTGCCGGCGTCCTCCACCCGGTGCAAGGCCTCAGTGAACGCCTCCCACTGCAGGAGTTCGGCATGGGCGCGTGCGGCTTCAATCAACTCGTTTTGATTGTCATTGAAGATCTCAGCCGCCTTGTCCTTGGGTAGCTTGGCAGCTTCCTTCAGCGCACCGGCGACGTCGGCCACCATAGTCTGGACCCGGCCCACCAGCAGCTCATGCTGTGTGTCCTCGTCCTTCAGCGCCTTGGCGGACTTCTGCGGGGATCCGCTGTCGGCCACGAACTGGGCCACTTGGCGCAGTCCGGTCCTGTTCAGGGTCAAATCTGCCGCCTGCCCGACGACGAAGCGGGCCAGCACGCCAAAGTCCAGGTTGCGGAATTCCTTGCTGTAATCAGCCAGCAACCGCTTGGCCACGAGTTGGAGCAGCACCGTATTGTCGCCCTCAAATGTGGCATAAACATCCAGGTCGGCGCGCAGCGAGGTGAAACGGTTCTCCACCATGAAGCCAGCCCCGCCACACGCCTCCCGGCACTCCTGCAAGGTGTCCAGGGCATGCCAGGTCGTCATGGACTTCAGCGCAGCGGCCAAGGTTTCCAGGTCTTGGCGGTCCTCGTCGCTGTCGTGGGCTCCGGAGAACACGCCGTCGAACTTCACCAGCAACTGCTCGTGGGCAAACGTCGCAGCATACGTCGTTGCCAGCAGGGGAAGCAGCCGGCGCTGGTGGCGCTGGTAGTCCATCAGGACCACTTCCTCGGTGTCCGACGCGGCGTTGAACTGGCGGCGCTCGGTGGCGTACTGGATGGCAATCTTCAGGGCAACCTTCGACGCGGCTACGGCGGCCCCGTTCAAGGAGACGCGTCCCTGGACCAGTGTTCCGAGCATGGTGAAGAAGCGCCGTCCGGGGCTGGCGATGGGGGAGGAGTAGACGCCGTCGGCTGTGACGTCGCCGTAGCGGTTGAGCAGGTTGGACCGGGGGATGCGGACGTTGTTGAAGCACAGGCGCCCGTTGTCGATCCCGTTGAGCCCACCCTTGATGCTGTCGTCCAGGCCGTCGATGCCGGGGAAGAACTCCTTGGTGGCGGGATCGCGCAGCTGAACATAGAACGCGTGCACGCCATGGTTCACCCCGCGGGTGATCAGCTGGGCGAAGACGACGGCGGCCAGGCCGTCCACGGCGGCATTGCCGATGTATTCCTTCCAGGCCGCGCGGAACGGTGTGTTGATGACAAATTCCCCGGTGGACGAATCGTAAGTTGCTGTGGTGGCAATTGAGGCGACGTCGGAGCCGTGCCCGATCTCCGTCATGGCGAAGCAGCCCGGAATTTCCAAGGACATGATGCCGGGGAGCCACTTGTCCTGGTGTTCAGCGCTACCCAGGTGCATTACGGCGGAACCGAACAGGCCCCACTGCACCCCTGCCTTGATCTGCACCGAGGGGTCCGCAAGGACAAGTTCCTCAAACCCGGCAACGTTACCGCCATGGTCGTCGTTACCACCGAGACGGGACGGAAACGCGCGGTGCACGCCGTCCTGTTGCACCAGGATGCCCAGCTGCTTGAATGCCCGCAAACGGTGCTCGGTGTGGCTCAGGCCCTCCACCTTGTGCAGCTCCGGATTACCAGCCAGCGCCCTGGCTTGGCGGCGAACATCCGCCCAATTGCCTAATAGCAACTCACCGAGTGCAGCGACGTCCACTGTGTGGCCGTCGCTGGCGGGCGCTGTGGTTGATGTCATTACTTCCGTCATGGAATTCCTTAGGGTGTGAAATTACTGGACAAGGGGTGATTGTGAAGAAATTTGTGCTCCGACACCGTCGATGAGCCAGGTGGTGATCTGTTGGGCCATGGCGCCATGGTCAGGTTTGCTTGGGGCCGGGGGAGTCTTCAGCCACAGCTCACCAGCGGTCCGGACCAGCCCAATGGCCGCTGTCGGCCAGTAGCCAAGAAAGGGTGGGTTCGCGCCACCGAGCATCTCCTGCAGCGGTTCAGAAATCATGCCGGCAACCGACTCAAAGAAGCCGCTGAGTTCGCCGGTCTGCTGCGAGTCGCCATCGCTTTGGGACGTCACAAAGAGATAGACGTTGGGGGAGGTCTCGGCCATCTGCAGGTATGCCTCAACCATGTTCACCAGGCCCTCCCTCGGGGTCCGGGCGGTGCTCCGTGCTGCCGCGATGCTCTCCTGCATCTGCCCGATCACTACTTTGCCAACCGCCTTTTGCAGCCCGGCTTTGTCGCCGAAGTAGCGGTAAAAGACGGATTTTGAGGTGCCTGCCTTGGCTGCGATGTCCTCCATGGACGCGTCGGAGCCTAGGCGGTGGATGGCTCGGCGGGTGGCCTTGATGAGCTCACGACGGCGTTCCTCCCGGTGCGCGTCCCATCTCACCGAACGCCCATCAGTGGCGGGCGTCCCCAGAACCGTGGAGTCGTCAGCTGTTGCTGGGGATTCAGTTGCGGCCAGCCCGCTCTGTAGCGTGTTCACGATACTCAGCGTATCAGGTACGCTGGGTATCAGTAACGCCCTGCAATCTTGAAGGAGACAGCGCCATGAGTTCGACCATCTCACCATTCGTGCCCACCGAGGGCATCCGCAAGGCAGTCATCGTCGGAGGAAACCGGATTCCCTTTGCCCGGGCGGGCGGTGCCTACTCACATTCCTCAAACCAGGACATGCTCACAGCAGCCCTGGATGGGTTGGTGGCCCGTTTTGGCCTCCAGGATGAAGAAATTGGTGAAGTTGCCGCCGGTGCCGTCCTAAAGCATTCGCGCGATTTCAACCTCACCCGTGAGGCAGTTTTGGGTTCGGCCCTCTCCGCCACAACCCCCGCCTACGACCTGCAGCAGGCGTGCGCCACTGGCATGGAAGCAGTCATCGGACTCTCCAACAAGATCAAATTGGGCCAGATCGACTCGGCCATCGCCGGAGGGGTGGACTCGGCGTCGGATGCCCCCATCGCCGTCAGCGAAGGATTGCGTGCCATCCTCCTGGACCTCAACCGGGCGAAGACCGTCACGGACAAGCTAAAGATTCTCAGCCGCATCCGCCCCAAGGACCTGTCCCCGGACGCCCCCAACACGGGCGAACCACGAACTGGGCTGTCCATGGGTGAGCACCAGGCACTGACCACGGCCCAGTGGAAGGTGAGCCGCGAGGCACAGGACGAGCTCGCCCTGGCCAGCCACAAGAACCTGGCTGCCGCTTACGACAGGCATTTCTTTGACGACCTGGTGACACCCTTTCGCGGCCTGAGCCGGGATTCGAACCTAAGGGCAGATTCCAGCCTTGAGAAGCTGGCATCCCTCAAGCCTGCGTTTGGGCGCAACCTCGGTGACGCGGCCACCATGACGGCCGGCAACTCAACCCCCTTGACCGACGGGGCATCAACGGTGCTGCTGGCCTCCGAGGACTGGGCGCAAGCCCACGACTTGCCGATGCTTGCCACCGTGGTTGACGGCGAAGCAGCGGCCGTGGATTTTGTGCACGGAAAGGACGGCCTGCTCATGGCCCCGGCCTTCGCCGTTCCGCGCATGCTGGCCCGCAACGGGCTGACACTGGCGGATATCGACTTCTTTGAGATCCACGAGGCGTTCGCTGGCACGGTCTTGAGCACCCTTGCCGCCTGGGAAGATGAGGAATTCGGCAAGACCCGCCTTGGCCTGGACGGAGCCTTCGGCTCAGTTGACCGCGCCAAGCTCAATGTCAACGGCTCTTCCCTGGCCGCAGGTCACCCGTTCGCCGCCACGGGGGGACGCCTGGTGGCAACCCTGGCGAAGATGCTCCATGAGCGTGGCCAGGTGGACGGCCGCCCGGCCCGAGGCCTGATCTCCGTCTGCGCCGCCGGCGGCCAGGGCGTCGTGGCCCTGCTGGAAGCCAGGTAAGCCGCATGAGCACTTCACAGAACGGCGCCCGCAGGGGCAGCCGCGAACAAGCAGACAAGTACACCGAATTCGTCAGCCGCGGTTTCGGCAAGGACCTGGCTAAACGTCTGGGCCTGCCCCAGCCAGCCATCCTGCGCCGCTACGAACCCGGATCCCCTCTGGTAGAGGGTCCCGTCCTAGTCCTGGGCCAGAGTGCCGGGGCCGACGCCGTTGCAACAGTCCTGCTGGACTGGAACCAGGATGTTCGCCGGCATGCAACGCCCAAGGAGAAGTTGGGTGCCGTCGTCGTTGTGCTTGACGAACTGTCGCACCCGGACCAGCTCTCGGCTCCCATCCGCGAACTGGGCGCATCGGTACGCGACCTGGCCAGGAACGCCCGCGTGGTCACCGTCTCCCGGACCGGCCTCGTCGAGGATGCACCGGAAGTTGCTGCGGCCCGCAACGGCGTTGACGGGATCGTCCGCTCGCTCGCCAAGGAACTCCGCGCAGGCGCAACGGCCAATGGGGTGCTGCTGGCCAACGGGATCCAGGCCAATGCCTCCAGCGCCATGGCAGCACTACGCTTCTTCCTCTCTGGCCGTTCCGCCTTTGTCGACGGCCAATTCCTGACGGCCTCCTCGGAAGGGGCACCCGCTGGCGGTGGGGCAGCGCAGGACTGGGCTAAGCCGCTTGAGGGCAGGGTCGCCGTCGTCACCGGAGCGGCCCGTGGAATTGGTGCCGCGATTGCCCGAACCCTGGCCCGTGACGGCGCCAAGGTGATTGCTGTGGACGTTCCCGCTGCGGGGGATTTGCTGGCCCAGCTCGCCAATGAAATCCATGGGACGGCGCTGCAACTGGACATCACGGTGGCCGAGGCCGGGGCCCGCATCCTGGACCATGCCGCACAACGGTACGGCCGCCTGGACATCGTGGTACACAATGCCGGAATCACCCGTGACAAGCTGCTCGCCAACATGGACGCCGCCCGTTGGGACTCGGTCATGGCCGTCAATATCGCCTCGCAGCTGCGCATGAACCAGGCATTCTTGGCCAGTAGCCACTTCAGGGCGAATCCGCGCATCATCAGCGTGGCCTCCACCAGTGGCATCGCCGGCAACCGCGGACAGACCAACTATGCGGCGTCGAAAGCGGCCGTCATGGGCATGGTCCGTTCCACAGCACCCCTGCTGGCGGCCAGCGGCGGCACCGTCAACGCGGTGGCGCCGGGCTTCATCGAGACCGACATGACGGCGAAGATCCCCTTCGCCACACGGGAGGTTGCCAGAAGGCTGAACAGTCTCCAGCAGGGCGGTAAACCCGGGGATGTGGCCGAGGCCATCGCCTTTTTCGCCTCTGAGGCCGCCGCCGGCGTCACCGCCAATGTCCTGCGCGTGTGCGGGCAAAACCTTGTGGGGCAGTGACCATGGATCACGTGCTCACCGAGATGCCGTCGCTGTCCAAGCTTTACCTGAACGCGGCGGCAACATCAGCCAAGCAGCGGTTGGGACGGTCCATCCCCGTGGTCTCCCTCCCGTCCAAGGCCATCGAGGTGCGCGGGGTGCGTGCGGACTTGGTGAAAGTGACCCAGTTTTCGCACCTGATGGGCAAGCCTGCCCGTGATGTGCTGCCCTCTGGCTACATCCACGCACTCGCGTTCCCGGTGGCCATGTCGGTCATGGTGGACCCCGAGTTTCCCTTACCGTTGCTGGGCATGATCCATCTTCGCAACCAGGTGGAGCACCACTCGCCGATCTTGTTCACCGATGTTTTAACCATCAGGTCTTGGGCGCGAGAGCTGACCGGGCACCGGCGGGGGACCCAGGTGCAGCTGGTGGTTGAGGTACGAGGCGAGGATGCCACCGAACTGCTGTGGCGTGGCGTCTCAAGCTACCTGGCCAAGGGGATTTACCTGCCGGGCCTGGACAAGCCCACCCCGGCTTCCGCAAACGCGGATCGGGCACCGTTCAACCCGCCGGCGCCGACAGCCCAGTGGCAATTGGGAGTGGATACCGGCCGCGCCTACGCTGCCGTCTCCGGTGACTTCAACCCCATCCACCTCAGCGTGCTCTCCGCGAAGGCCCTCGGCTTGCGGCGTTCCATTGCTCATGGCATGTACGCTGCCGCGCGGGTCGTGGGGGACATCGGTTCGCCCAAGCCGGACGCCTTCAGCTGGGACATCACCTTTGACGCGCCCATATTCCTACCCGCCACGGTGTCATTGCATATTGCGGACACGTTGGCGCCCGACGGCGGTTGGCTGGGTTCGGAGTTCACCGCCTGGGGTGCGCGCAGCACCAAACAGTATTTCCATGGCAGTGTCACCGCCGGGATAGCCGCACAGTAGATAGTAGTAGGTGCCGCTGGACCGGCAACCTGGGGCCCGCCTTTTTCGAACATTTCAAAAAAGGCGGGCCTTGGCTATTTAAGTGACACATCTCCCATGGTGCTTAGTTGCCCTAATTAACTAGTGGATTTACAGTTGAGGAAGGCAATGCTGGAGCGCGCCTGAAAAACTTCGCTTCCCTGCCACACCATTGAGACGCCGCGCACGGCATATACGAAAAGGAACCATGAAAAACAGATCGACCACGGCCGCACCGAATCAAGCGGCACAGACCCCCACCGAGTCGGCGATGACGCACCGTCAGGTGCTTGAATCCTTGACGGGCCTGCTTGCCGCCTTCTTCACCGCCATCCTTTCCTCCACGATCGTGGCCAACGCCTTGCCGACCATCATGGACCAGCTCCATGGCACGCAGACGGACTTCGCCTGGGTCATCACTGCCGCCCTGCTGGCCAACGCAGCCACCACCCCCATCTGGGGCAAGCTGGCGGACCTTTTCAACAAGAAGCTGCTGGTCCAGCTGAGCATCATCATCTTTGTCGCCGGCTCGGTCATGGCCGGCTTCGCCACCACCATCCCCTTCCTGCTGACGGCCCGCGTCATTCAGGGCGTCGCCATGGGTGGCTTGACCGCACTGGCGCAGGCCATCATCGGCACCATCATCCCGCCCCGTGAGCGTGGCCGCTACTCCGGTTACATGGGTGCCGTCATGGCCGTGGGCACCGCGGGCGGGCCCCTACTGGGTGGCTACATCGTGGACAGCCCGCTCGGCTGGCGCTGGACGTTCTTTGTCTGCGTGCCGCTGGCCATCATCTCCTTGGTGCTGTTGCAGTTCACGCTGAAGATCAAGCACGTGCGCGTCCCGGCCAAGATTGACTGGCTTGGCTCTATCCTCCTGACCTCTGGCGTGAGCTTGCTGCTCATCTGGGTCTCCTTTGCCGGCCAGTCCGGCTATTACGACTGGATCTCAGGCCAGTCCGCACTCATGGTGGGCGGCAGCGTCATTCTCCTTGCAGCCCTGCTGTTCGTGGAGACCAAGGTCTCCCACCCGATCATCCCGTTGAAGATCATCCGCCAGCGCACCCCGGCCCTGGCCATAGTGGCCTCGGTGGCCGTGGGCATCGCCATGTTTTCCTCCTCAACCTTCCTGGGGCAGTACTACCAAGTGGCCCGCGGTGCCACACCCACCGAAGCTGGCCTGCTGACTCTGCCCATGATCGCCGGCAACCTGATCGGCGCCGTAGCCTCCGGCCTGTTGGTCACCCGGACGGGGAAGTGGAAGCGTTACCTTGTGGGTGGTGCCATCCTGTTGATCGCCGGGCTTGGCCTTACCGGGACCATCGACCACCAAACGTCCCTGGCCCTTGTCGGAATGTACACCTTCATCTTTGGTCTGGGCCTGGGCATGATGATGCAAAACCTGGTGCTGGCCGTGCAGAACACGGTGGCGGCCAAGGACATTGGCTCGGCCTCCGGCGCGGTGGCGTTTTTCCGCACAGTGGGCGGCGCGGCCGGCGTCGCCGTGCTGGGCGCCACGATGGGGACCAAGGTCGCCTCGCTCATCTCCGAGGGGCTGGCAGCCATTGGCATCAAGGCCCCCGCCGGAGGTGCTACACAGCTGGACCTGTCCACCATGCCCGAGCCCATCAAGCTCATCGTCCGGGCGTCCTACGGTGACGGAGCCGCCATGATCTTCATGATCAGCGCCGTCATCGCCGTGGTGGCCCTAGTAGCGGTGCTCTTCATCAAGGAAATTCCCTTGCGCCGTACGGTGGACATCGTTGACACCAAGCACGACGGCGGCGGGGCCGGTTCCGTGGCCGGGCTGGCTGTGGCGGGTGTCGCCGACTCCATCGTTGATTCGACCATGGCCGAAACCGAGGATCCGTCCGTCTCGGTGTCCCTGGACAAGGGTTAGATTCCGCGCTCCGGAGCCCTGCGTCCCCGTGACGGCACGTGGGGCTCTTTGTTTGGGGGCTAGTCCTGCTGGCTGAACCATGCTTCGGAGCACTTCGTTCAATGGTTGCGGTGCACCCGCACCGCCGGACAACGAGGAAGTGCATGGCCATGAGCGTGCAAGTGTGGAAGTTAGCGACTGCCGCGTCGCTGGGGGCGCTGCTGCTGGCTGGCTGCTCCGGTGGTTCGACGCCCGGTTACGGCCAGGGAGGTGGCCCAACGCCCACGGGTGTAGTGTCAGCCTCGCCCTCTGGCGGCGCGAGCGACGGGGCGTGAGCAACAACGGAACGGTCAGTGGCGTTAGGCATTCGGGCCTGGGGTGTGGGGTCTTTACTGGTAGCGACCGCTATTCGGGTGGTTGACTTCCCATCCGGATACATCGACAGTTTGATTGGTGCCAGCAACCGGTCGATCGTGGCCGCACTCATCGCCAATAACTGGGCGCGCACTTCCGGGCTGTAGCGGGTGTGTACCTTGCCGAACGCGCCCGTCATGGTGCGGGCGTCCATGTTGGCCAGCGTGGGGCCCATGACCGCCGCCAGGTACTTCCCGCAGGGCTGCCCCGCGACGACCCAGACCTGCTGGAGTACCTTCACGGTGTCATAGCCGTACGTCGGTGGTCGGGGCCGTCGCAGCAAGGCACGGCCCAGCCCCCGACGCTTGAATGCCTTGCCGAGCTGGCGGCGGGCGTTCGCCCGGGACCAGCCCACCTCGGCCACCAGCCGGTCCAGAATCTCGCCCTTGGCCTTCTTCGACGCCGCCCGCATACACGCCGGATTCCTTCTTCGTGATTTCCCTGCGCGCAGACAACGACAATGCCCATGTTGACGCCGCTGAAAGCTCACCGGTCAAGAAGAACGGTCTAGTAGGAACCAAACGGTGATTGGCTGTGAGGTCAGGGCCAATCTCGATAGATCGTCTGCGTCACGGCAGTGGAGAGGCTGTCAAGACCATGATATTCAGGCCATTTTGTACAAATTATGCACAACAAGATTATGGGATCAGTTCTCCAAAGAACTGATGAGTTGCAATGCGCTAGAGATGGGCAACGTCGAGGCCCAACTCCTTGGTTTCAATGGCAAAATGTCCTAGCGCCAACAAGTGTACGAACAATTCACCCCTCGACTTTCACTTTCAACAGGTCCTTTCATCGAATCAAGACCCGAACGGATACGTAACCCGGGTCAGTCCCCAAATCAGTCCCTGATGGCTTGCGCTGGATTCTGTTTAGCAGCGATGAGTGCTGGCACAAGTGCCGAGATGATCCCGGTGGCGAGTCCGATGGAGGCCGCAGCTGGTAGCCACCACCAGGCAAGGACCGCGGACCAGCCTTGAGCGATGCATATGATGACGATCGCCGAGCTGCCAGCCGCACACCCAAGAAGCCCACCAATTGCGCCCATAAAGCCGCCCTCGAGGAGGAATAGTGAGGCTATGGATGCTTGGCTAGATCCGAGTGCGCGGCGTAGCGCGATTTCTGAAGTCCTAGAGCGTACTGAGACATACATGGTCGTGGCCGCGCTGAGCATTGCTAACAGGAGAAGTATGACCGAGACGCCACCAATGAGGATCGATAGGTCTGAGCGAACTCCTCGGGCGAGGGTCCGGAGGTCTCCAACCGTGTTGATTTTGATGCTGGCCGGGTTTCCTGGTTCGATGGCGCTGGCGAGGACATTACTGAGAGGAGCCGGGTAGCCAGGCTGTGTTCTGACCACGATAGTGGTGTTCGCGTAGCTGGCTTTGGCGACCCCGGGGGAGAGCAGGATGGCTGATTCAAGAGCTGGGTCTCGAGGGGAATCAGTGAGTATCCCAACGACCGGGATTTCTTGTCCGGAGACCCAAATGGAATTTCCTGTGCTCTTCGGTTCGATCCCTAGTTTCTCAGCAGCTTGTCTACCAAGGATCGCAGCCTTGGTAGGTGTATCGGTGGCGAAGATGGAGGGAGTTGTTGGGGAAATGGAGAGGTCATTGGTGCTCAGGAACGTCTGGTCCACCATGACGACGGAAGTGTTGGAGATGGGCAGGGGGCTCAGGCTCAGCGGTGAGAATCGTGAGATTGTCATGGCTTTCTCAGGCAACACCGATTTGAATCCCGCCCCGACAACGCCGTCAATGCGGGAGAGGCTGCTTTGGACACCCTCCACCCATTGCAGCACTGGTTCCAGATCGGGAGAATCGGCCGGTACGGTCTTGGAGAACCGTACTTCATCGAGTGCCGACTGTGAGATCTTCTCTGAGATCTGGGTTGCCGCGCTCTGGCTTATGCCAGTGGACGCCACCAGGCCGGCGATGCCGAGCATGAAGGCGACAATCAGAAGGATTGAGCGTCCAAAGGAGGTTGAAATGCCGGTTAAAGCGTCGCTAATCAGGTCCGACAGCTCTCGCACGGGGCGGCGCTTTCCAAAACGATTGCTCCCTTCCCGTCTCGTCCTTAATTGCTCCGCTTCAGCAATGTGCGGATTTCCGTCGTGGAGGCTGCCGTCAATCATTCCAACCTGGCGTTTTGCTGCGGCGGCGACCGTGGGATCATGGGTGATTACGATGATCGTGGTCCCTGCAGCGTTGAGCTGTTTCAGATGATCAATGACCAATTCACTATTGGTCGCGTCGAGATTTCCAGTTGGTTCGTCTGCAAGCAGCAGGAGTGGCCCGGAGGCGACAGCACGGGCAAGTGCAAGTCGTTGCTTTTCTCCGCCAGAGATTTGCTTGCCGAGGCTACTGGCCCGGTGTCCAAGTCCAAAGTAGTCAAGCCAGTATCCGACGATTTCTGGACGCTCCTTGCGTGCTACTCCCTGGATCCTGAGGGATAGAGCCGCGTTGCGGGCCACGGAGTCTCTGCCGATGACATGGGAGGCCTGGAAAACAAAGCCCAGGAAAGCTGAGCGAAGTCGATTTCTGGACTTTTCCGTAGCGGAGCTGACATCGATACCATTGAGGTAGAGGTGGCCGGACGTTGGGGTGTCGAGGAGACCAATGATGTTCAGTAAGGTCGATTTACCCGATCCTGAGGCACCAATGATGGCTAGGAAGTCCCCAGGGTAGACCGTAAGATTGACTTCTTTGAGGGCGATGGGACCCCCGGACTGCTCGAAGGATCGTTGGATGTGGAATAACTCAACGATGGCCCGAGGGTCAGCACTTTCAGTTTCTTCTTCAGGGACTGACAAGTATCAGCTCGCCCTCTTTGACCGCGGTGGGAGGTTTCAGGAGTACCCATCCCTCCGCTTGGCCCAGAATCTCTACAGGTTCCCTTCTGGTTGCCGGATTGTCCGCATTGTTTTCTTTGGCCGGTTTAGTGCTTAAGTCGTCGCTCACGAGCAGATATTGACCTTGAGAATCTGCACGAATCCCGGTCAGAGGTACTGCAAGTCCCGTTATCTCCGAATCGCTGGTTGACACGGTACCCGTCGCTCCAGGAAGTGCGTCTTTCAGTGTGGCAGGTACGGAGACCGATATATCGATACCCGAAGGTTTGGTTCCATCCCCTTCGATGAAGCCGGTCACCGCAGAAACGGTGCTATCCAATTTGGTGCCGGAGAAATTTAGAACGACCGGTGCCCCAGACTTGAAGCGTTCCCCGCTCGTAAGGCCAGCTCGGCCAATGATCTGGTCAGGACTTATCTTGATCTGAACGAGCGGGCTGTCTTTCGTGAGTTCTGAACCGATTGCAGCTACGGACGTAACCGTTGCCCCGTCGATCGGTAAGTGGACGAATTCTCGCCAGGGAAAGAAAGGAGTGTCCCCTCCAGGCAGGGCGACGCCTGCGCTTTTGTAGATCGCCCGGAGGACGTTGAAGAAGTTTTCTCCCACGACCCCACTTTGATCGATGTAATAACCCCAGCTGGCAAATTCTGCCTGTAGGGCTTGGACATCAGGGCCGGTATCTTTCAATTTAAGGTTGCGATAGAGCGGAACGTTGTTGCTAGTCATGAAAAGCGGCCGGCCTGAGACCGTTCCGAGCGCTATTCCGGGCGTAAGAGTGTCTCCCGGTTTAACGAACACCTGGGTAGCTATTGGCCGGTCGGCGCCCTCGACGGCGGTGACGCTGATTCCAGTGGTTTGTCCTGCGACGATGGTTGCCTGAATCTGAGTCGCGTTGCTGATGGTCGTGGTTGTGGCTGGCACGGTGATCGGAATTTGGGTATCAGCAACGGTCAGAGCCATCTCGTTGGGTGATTTAACAAACAAGCCAAGAACGAAGGAAAGTCCTAGGAAGAGACAGGCTACTAAGATCAGGCTGATAAGCCTCAGCGGGGAGGCAACGAAAGAAATTCGGGGGTGAGACCGGTCGCTCATGACTGTATACAACCCGGCCTAACCTGAGAAGGGCCGCAGAACAACACCCTATTTCCCTTCAGCAATAATATGCTTGGCTTTTTCAACCGCGGCGTCCTTGTCAGCTTTGATCCTGTTCAGGGCAGACTCGTGCTGACCGATATACGCTGCCTGGAATGTCGCGTCTATATCAGCCAGCCGCTTAATGTAGTTGGTCTTTTCCTTACAGTCAATGTCTGTCAGTGCCGTTTTGATCTGGCTCTGCTTGTCAGTCATGGAAACTACAGGAACCCAGGAATCCGGCTTCCCGGCCGGCATGCTGACACCATTAGCTGATAGACAATTAATCCATTCAGTCCGGGCCGCTTTCCATTCATCAGTTCCTGCGGCTTGAGACGCTGCTGCCAGAAGACCTTTAGAAACTTCGCTGTCTGTTCCAACCTGATTCGGGGTGAAATCCTTTAACATCTTATCCGCGAGCGTTTTGCTGCAACCGGTGTATGCCAAGCCGTAGTCCCGGCTTTTTAGGTTGGTTGGCTGTGAACCTGTTGGAACACCGTCCGATGCGCTCCCGGCAGGACCACTCGGATGTCTTGGGTCAGGCGGCAATTCATAGCCGTAATTCTCGGCATTTACTTTATTCCATATCCCGTAGCGACGATCCTCGGGAAGCGGAGTAGGAATTGCATCTGACATGTCAAGCTGTTGACCCTTTGCACTCATGCAAGGGCCTAAAAGCGTAGCATTCGCTGTTTGAATAGCAACATCCTCGTCGTTGTCCACATAATAGGGAGTCAGAGGAAGGGTGATGCGAAGATTGACAGGATCGACCTTCGCTTTGACCGAAGAATAGTTTGAGGCATCAAGCTTTTCCTGCTCAGGCGAACCGGACGAACATCCCGTAATCGCTACAAGTGTCAGACCGGTCAGAACCCCGACCAAAACATGGATCTTAACCAATGTGCCTCCCCCTAGAGTGTTGTCGCCCCAGATTAGCAGGGATCGATCGTCCCGAAGAGGAGGCACGCTAGGCTAAGCGAATCGGCTACTATCGATCCGGTCGCTCCATCCGCCCGCCCAGCTCGGCCCAAGATCACTGAACTGAGAGTATGGGCCAATATACGTGTTAGCCCCTGTATAGAAGGGGTCATCGTAGACGTAATAACGTCTGCTCATGTCGCTGTCCACGGACGTTGCACGATCATGGAAGTTCGACTGTCCCCATTCGTACACGTCCCACGACATGTAGATCGAATCGCCTTGGTAGGTATCATCTGCCCAGAAGCAAATCTGCCCACCTATATAGCAATAGCCAGAGGCCTGAGCCGCAGGTGCAGAAATTACGGCAGCGCCGGCGGCCATTCCTGCCACCGCTAAGATTGCTGTGATTTTTCTTTTGATCTTTATGACTTCCCCTTTACACCGTCATGGAGGCCTTTCCCCCATTGTAAGTAAATCTTGGGGATACCGCTAAGTCAATGGATTCTTTCAGTGAATCATCAGACAACACACTCCCAGCTGCTCCAGTGGTGGCCGGATGGCCTGACTATTCGGGTTTCGAAGGATCCGAAATTGATTTCTCTTTGCCATGAAAATTCCTAAATTCAGCGGGCCTCTTATTCCCACCAGCTGGTCGGAATAAAGGGCCAAAACTCAATGAGACAGCCATCCCTACGGTGGTATAGCGGCTCTCCGCGGTTCGTGTTGAATTCTGGTTTCGTGTCCTTGAACAGAGGTGGCTCGTAGTCCTGTCAAGAGCCAGATATGGAGTCGTTTTGCTGATAATGATGACGTCTAACTTGAGTGCCACAGTCCAAGCCAGTCAGCGTATCGAAGAACGAACCGTTCAACGGGTAGATGCCCCCGGGTATGGCTGTCACGGTTGGGCTCAGAGCTGGTCCCTGCTCGCCGAAGAGAGCTTCGGTGTAGTCGACGATGTTGTCCTGCCTGTAGAACTCCAGAATCCTTGTTGGCGGGACGATCAACAACACCTTCGGGTCGCCGCCCTCGTCGTTATGGATGACTCAAGAATCCAGTGTCAGCCGAGGACTCTGTGATGCGATGTTCAAGAGACTTTCACTGTCCCTGTTCCCTGGCAGGCCTGCTTCGATGAACTCGGCCAGTTCGGAGAAACTCTGCTGGCTTGCATCAAGATCGAGGTGAGGGCTTTTCCGGTTGGGGGTTGAGTAGATGCGTGGGCAACATTGGAATGGAACGGTCAGTGGCGTTAGGTGCTTGGGCTGGGGTGTTTCATAGGTGACCACCTGTGAAACGCGGGTGGGGGCGTGACTGGTTCGGTCTCTATTGTGTTTCATAGGATGTTGCATTTGACCTAATGCGCGAAACGTATCTATGAAACAATTCCAGGGTGAGTGATGACTACGAGCTTGTCGAGGGTAACTACTGCCCCATGTCTTCTTGCGCCGTCCCGGCGGGGTCGCCTTGTCGGACGGGTCGGGGGAAAGTTGCGGTCCAGTACCACACGTCCCGATTCCGGCTTGTGCCGTCATTGGCGAAGGCTTTGAATGTTCCGATATTGCCAGCCCGCCGACCAGGGTCGGTTTGGGTCGAGTTGCCACGCCCGATCACAGCTGATGCCGCGCCGGCAGGGCATGTGCGCATCGGGTATGCCCGTGCATCGACTGCGCGGCAGTCACTGGACGCCCAGCTCGACTCGCTTAAGCGGGCTGGGGTTGCCCGGGTGTTTTCGGAGAAGATCTCAACCAGGGCGACGCAGCGGCCCGAGCTCGAGCGTGCGGTGGCCCTGGCTGGGGAGATGAGGGTTTCCGGAGTGGAGGCCACCATCGTGGTACACGAGCACAAGCGGCTCGGCCGCGGCCTGGAACTGGCGATGCTCGCCGAGCGGTTGAAGGCCTCCGGCATCGGTCTGGAGTTCCTCTCCGGGGAGTTGCAGGGCCTGCACGATCCGTCGGGGGTCGTGTTCACGGTGCTTGCGGCATTGTCAGGGATGGAACGTGAGTACATTCGTACCCGCACCTTGGAGGGGCATGAGTCTGCACGGGCGCGGGGAAAGACGATTGGCGGGGCCTCGGTGACCGACGAGGCGATGCTCGCCCTCGCGTTGTACTTGCGTGGGCAGCAGCATAGTCTGCGCGATATCGCAGGCCGGCTGGTCATTGCAAAGGGTAAGAAGAAGGGTGAACACCCTTCGCCGGCGACGGTGCTGCGTATGCTCCGTGAGTACGACGAGAAGGCCGTGCCATCGCAAGAATGAACCACCACCGCGCTCATTCGTCGTCTTCGTCGGTGGCTTCCGGGTCCCGCAGTTCACGGATGGTTCCTGGTTCCATGTCGGGCAGAACAAAGCTGTAGGTTCCAAGCACGCTCAAATGGGTTCGGACGAACGGGGACAATCGGGCCATGTCCTCCTCCCGTACGGGATAGCCCTGGGCTTTGAGCTGGCGGACGGCGGCGTCGAGATAGACGCTCGTCCACAACACGACGCAATTCAGGACCAGGCCCAAGGCCCCGAGCTGGTTCTCCAGGCCGCGTTCGTACCGGTGGTACAGCTCCCCCTTGCGTCCGTGGCAGATCCTGCGGGCCAAATCGTGGCGGCCTTCCTGGAGGTTGCGCACGCTTTTGATGTCGCGGCGGTAGGACTCGTCGACGTCGATATAGGCCAAGATGTGCAGGGATTTGAAGATCCGGCCGTAGGAGGCAATCGCCTCACCCAGGGCGGTAGGGTGCCCGTCTCGCTGAAGCATCGTCACCACGTCGTAGGCCCTCACGGTGCCGGTATAGATGGAAGCGACCACACGCAGGATGTCATCCCAGTTCCGGCGGATCTTCTCCAGATCGATGCGGCCCCTCGCGAAGGTGTTCAGCGGGCCGTAGTCGGCCTCGGGACGGATTCTCCAGCCTTTCTGGTCTGGCAGGTCAGCTAGAGCTGGCCGGTAGGAGATACCGAGCAGTTCGAGCAGCCCTAATACCAGATCCGAGTAGGACCCGGTGTCGGAAACGACGATCTCGGGCAGATCGCCGCCGTCCAGACCGAAGATGACATCGACCATGTGCAGGGAGTCCCGCACGGTCCCCGCCACGATTTTCGCGCCGCGGCCCATGCCTCGCTCGCTCATCGCGTTCAGCCACGTCATGCCACGCTTGGGACCAAAGTACTTGCGGTTGGGGCGTGCGAACGCTTCCGGCACCGGGACCACGAAACGCATCCCGTCGACCGCGGCGACCATGCCACCACCCCACGCCTGGGCAAGCTCAAGACTGGCCTGCCGGGCGAGCAGCGGGACGTTCGCGGCCGCAAGAGTTTCGGGGCGCACGTAGTTCTGGAACACATGCGATAAGCGCGAGCGTTCCAGTGCCGGCACGCCCTTCTTCGCGATCGGCCGGTACCCGACGTTCATCGAGTGTGCTGCCAGACAGGCTGCCAGCGATGTCGGCAAGTCCTCCAGCCGGGACCGTGCCCCAGAGACGGCAGTGAACGCCTCTGCCAGCTCAGGGACCCACGTCATGACCTCCAGAATGGCTTCCGGCAGATCGATGCGCGGAAGCATCGCCGTGCTCCTGGTACGCAGGTCAACCAGCGACGGCGGTTCCTCGAGCGCCTTCAGGCCGGTCAGATGGATCTTCCCGTCATCGTCGATACGGACCTCGTTGTTAACGACCAGGCGGCCGCCGACCTCCCGGTAAGTTTCGTCCAGCGCCTCGGCGTGCCCGGACAAGAGCACGTCCGGATTCTCGGGCAGACTCAAGGTGGTCAGTACATCGGCACGGACCGCCTCCCACCGGGCACCTTCGAGCAGCTGCGCCTGCGGGTTGCGCCACTTCGTCGAGGACTCGGCGTAGATTTCGCGGCGCTTCAAGTGCCGCCAGAACTGCTCCAACACACAAAAAGCGTAGGCATGGCGGTTCACCACATCGTCCTCGTGGGCGGGAGACCCGAAGACCAAGTGCCGCCAGGGCCCGTTCACCACCTCGGCGTTGATCAGCCGTCCGGGGATCAATGGCACAGGTAGGCGGCCCCTGTACGCCAACACTTCGGGCAGGGCTTTCATCGCGTCCAACACGGGCGTACCCTCAGCATTCGCCGCGAACTCAATCGTCAGCGGCAACATCTTAACAAACCCCGAAATGCTGGTGTATCGCCCCGTCAACTCGGCCCGCCAGTCATCGGGGTCCGGGCCGTTGACCGGCGGAACATCCTCACCCACCACGACAAGGGCTGCGCGCAGTTCGGTGCGGGAGACAACCGCTTCGATGGCCTCCCACACCTTCGACACCCGCGGCGGCTCCGATTCCGTCCCGGCCCACTGATCGGATTCAAACAACGCCGCCACCGCTACCGCCAAACGGGCTGAAGCCCCCGCCAGGCGTGGGTGCTTACGGACCTTCGCCCTGTCCGAAGCAGTATGAGCCTTGTTCAACAGCTCGGCTGTCATCAACAAATCCAGCAGCTCCAAGGCGTTGTCGACCGACGCGCCCTCCAGATGCCGGACCGTGGCCAACAATGTGGCCAGCCGACGCCCTGGCGGGTGCCTGTGGATCAGCGAGGCATCCGCGCTCATCCCGTATCTGGCAAGCCCTCCCAGTCGACGCGGCGGGACCAGCTTCTCAGCGCCAAGGTTCGCCAGTCCCAGGCCCATGATCTCGGATACCTGATCCAAAGCCTTCATGATCACCAGCCCGCTCCCGCGCGGCGGCGGACCCTTACGCCAACGTTCCAGATCCGAAACCCGTTCTCCTGGCCCGACCTCCAGCAGTCGGTCTAGGGCAAGCCGCTGGCCCGGTGTGAGTAGGAGTTCGAGCTCGTTCCACAGCCGCTGGTTCGTGTCCTCGCGGACCTTCGCAACCAGCCGCGTCAGCGTCGTCACCCCGGGTAGCAGCACCTTGCGTTCCCTCAGCCACGACACGCCGTCGTGGAAGATCGCCTTCGGCCCATCTCCGGACGTCCATGACCGGGCCGCGATCCACTCAACGAACTGTTCCTCGACGTCCGCGAAGTCCTTCCACCCGAACGCCTGCCGGATCTCCCACTGGTGCTCGAACCGGGTTTTCTCCCGCTCCACATACCTTTTCAGGCACGAAGAATCGGACACACCAACCTGCCCGGCAACGAAATCGAGGACAGCGGTTGGAACATCCAGGGGATCCTCCAGGAAAGCACCCAGATGACGAACAGTCACAAGCTGGAGTCCAAATCCGAGCTTCATATGCTCGCCTCGACGCCGCCCTACCAGCACCAGATCCGCGTCGTCGAGGAAGAACACCCGATCCAGGTCCGTCTGCGCCACCGGCGCACCGTACCGACCATACGCCACAGCCTCAGCATCACTCAGAAAATCCACCGGCATGAAGCGAGGATACCCCACACAACCCCGAAAAACCCACCAACATTGGAACGGTCAGTGGCGCCAAACAAGCCACTACACCCTCCCTAACGCCACTGACCGTTCCGTTGTTGCTCATGCCCCGCGACGCTGCTGCTGCGGCCGCCCTGGCCACGGCGGGTTCACCGCTGGGCACTATTGTGGTCAACGGACAGGGTATGAGCGCGTATGTTTTTGACCACGACACGGCCGGTTCCGGCACGAGTGCTTGCACGGGTCCGTGCCTGAGCCTCTGGCCGGCCATCACAGCAGCCACCGGCACCCCCGCCGTCAGCGGCGTCACGGGCAAGATTGCCACCAACGCACTCCCAGACGGGAAGTTCCAGCTCACCTTGAACGGGCTTCCGCTGTATACCTACACGCCCGACACCAAACCAGGCGACACCACGGGGGAGGGTTTTGGCGGCATCCGGTGGGTCGTGGGTGCCGACGGACACAAGATCACGTCAGCGCCGTCACCGACCCCGAGCAGCAGCGGCTCCTCGGGCTCGGGCTACTGACCGGGCCGTTCCCAACCGGCGGGCCGTTCCTCAGGGTGCGGCCCGCAACAACGCCTGCACCGTTCCAGCCCGGCGGACCTCCAGCGCGGCAATGTCATCCACCGCCACCGTTGTCGTGGCGACAGGGGTGACTGTCTCCCCGGGGGACGCCTGCCAGCTGCCCACCACCGTACTTTTCCCGTCAGTTGAGCGCAGCACCAGCTCGTACGTGGTGTCGCCTTGGTAGCCGGTGGCGGCATAGGAGCACGTCCAGGAGATTTGGGTGCCCCACGGCCGTGGCGCCAGGGCGCCCGTGGCTTGCAAGGCCGTCTGTCCTGTCGAGGTGAAGCGCACGGCAATTCCCGGGCCGTGACTTGTTTGGCTTGTGGCGGGGTCGGCTGCCGTCGGCACACCTGCCCCGGGGAAGGAGCCGTCCAGGGCGGCGGTCAGTCCCAGCGTGCCGGCGCCCGTGATGAGCACGGCGGCAGCCGCCGCAAGCGCCCACCGGGCACGCCGCCGTCGTACCTTGCGGCCAAAGACCCGGTAGGCGGGGACGGTCTGCACCTCCGCGGGGTCCTGCTCCGCACCTGCCACAGCCAACAGCCCTGGCAGGGGAGACAACCCGGCCACCCGCGCACGGCATGCGGCACAGCCGGCCAGGTGGTCTTCATAGGCGCGTCGTTCGGTCGGGGGCAAGGCGCCGAGGATATAGGCAGCATCCCAGGTGGCGAACTCGTCGGGGTTTCCCTTGCTCATGGCCTACTCACCCCGACCTCCTGGAGAGCGAGCTTGAGCGCGTGCAGGCCGTAGTGTAGACGGGATTTGACGGTGCCGGCCGGGACGTCCAGCGCCCGGGCGATCGTGTTCGTGTCCTCGCCGCCAAAATAGGCGCGGATGATGACATCGCGGTGCTCGGCGCTCAGGGTGGCAAGGGCCTCAGAGATCAGCCAGCTGTCAAGGATCCGTTCGCTTTGATCCGGTTCCGCCCGCTCAGGGAGCTCGGCGCGGGCATGTTCGAGCCGGTGGTGGGCGCTGCGCCAGTCGTCAATGACCAGATTCCGGGCCACCGTGAAAGCCAGGCGCGCAGGGCGGCTTCGGGGCGTTGGAGCACCTCCTGGTGCGCCCAGGCCCGGAGCAGGGTCTCCTGCACGACGTCCTGCGCCACCGTCCCTTCCTGCGTGAGCCGCAAGACAAACCGGGTCAGCACGAGCGCATAGTCGCGGTGCAGCGCACGCATCGCCTCCTCGCGTGTGGGTGATCCCATGTTCACCTGTCCCTTCACCGTCCGTCCGCCACGGTACTCCTGTCCGCTAGACGAAACACCGATTGCAAAGGTTCACCTGCGGTGAACCTTTGAGCGGGCCCGTTCGTCTTGGAGGGCAGGAGCACCCGCCGCCCTTTCAGGAGCCACTCCATGAGCTAAGAATTCAATGGCCTGCCACCGCATATTCTCCTCGTGCACGCCGTAATAGTCATGGTCCCGTTGGCGGCCCTGTGCGCGGTGGCCACGCTGCTGTGGCCGGCCGCCCGAAGACGGCTGGGCGCCGCGACGCCGGTCCTGGGCCTGGCCGCCGTGGTCCTGGTATTTTTCACACAGCAGGCCGGGGACTGGTTGCTGGCCCGTGTGGGGCACATGTCGGCCATCCTCGCTCATGCAGCGGCCGGTCGAACCCTTTTGCCATGGGCGTGGGGCCTGCTGGGCGCCTCTCTGGCAGCCTGGTTGTGGCACCGGCTGAGCATCTGGGCCCGCCTAGCGGCTCGCTGGGGAACCGGTTGGGCTGCGGGCGTGGCCTGCGTTTTTATGGCGGCCGTGCTTGCCGTCTGTGTGGGCATCACGGCCAACGTGGTGGTCATCGGCGAGGCAGGGACACGTGCCGTCTGGGGCGCGGTGTTGGTTTAGCTCCCCATCCGTTGCGCGTGCAGGTAGGCGATGGCTAAGCGCCTGGCAGTTCCACCTCCATGACGGTGCCTTGCCTGGCCTGGCCGACCACCTGCACGGCACTGACCGTCAGAGGCCCGCCCGTCAGGCCTGCATCGAGTCGACATAGGCATAGCTTTCAATAACTTTTTGAATGCGCTCTACAGCATCTGGGCCCAGGCCATGCGGATCCGGGGCGGAGACAAAAAGAACCCCCCGAAATCCTAAGATTTCAGGGGGTTCTTATTCGTGCGCGAGAAGGGACTTGAACCCTCACCCCGTTTCCAGGACCAGCACCTCAAGCTGGCGCGTCTGCCATTCCGCCACTCGCGCAGGTGATGACGGGAGGCGCATTCTTCCTCTCGGATGAATCGTTGTCTCCCGCAGCAGCGATGAAAACAATAGCACAGCTTTTGCCTCAACCGACAATCAGGTAATTCGGCGCCGTGAACGTCACCGTTCTGGGGCATGCCGCGGTGCGGCTGTAGGCTGATGTGAACCCCAAAGCTATAAGGAGTCCGCCCGTGAACACCCTCAGGCCAGAAGATGAAGTCGCTGGCATTTGTCAGGACCTGATTCGTTTTGACACCAGCAACTTCGCCAACAACGAGGGGCCGGGGGAGCGTGCGATCGCCGAACACGTAGCGGCCCTGATCTCCGAGGTAGGGCTCGCGCCGGAACTTTTCGAATCCGCGCCTGGGCGTGCCAACGTGGTGACCCGCGTTGAGGGTTCAAACTCCGCGCTTCCGGCACTGATCGTTCACGGGCATCTGGACGTGGTTCCGGCGCTGGCCCACGAGTGGAGCGTGGACCCCTTTGCCGGTGAGGAGAAGGACGGCCTGATCTGGGGTCGCGGCGCCGTGGACATGAAGGACATGGACGCCATGATCCTGTCGGTGATGCGTTCCATGGCCCGGGACGGGCGCAAACCCGAACGTGACATCGTCTTTGCCTTCTTCGCTGACGAGGAAGCAGGCGGCAGCTACGGGGCACGGTGGGCGGTGGACAACCGGCCCGAGCTCTTCGACGGCGTGACGGAGGCCATCTCCGAAGTGGGCGGCTTCTCGGCAGATATCGGCGGCAAACGGGCCTACCTTTTGCAGACGGCGGAAAAGGGCCTGGCCTGGCTTCGGCTGACGGCCCATGGCCGTGCGGGCCACGGATCGCAAATCAACACCGACAACGCTGTCACCCGCCTGGCCCGCGCCGTCACCAGAATTGGCGATCACCAGTGGCCCATTGAATACACGGCCACCACACGTGCGTTCCTTGAGGGGGTCTCCGAGCTGACCGGTGTCGAGTTTGACGAAGGAAACCCCCAGACACTGCTGGATCAGCTTGGCACGGTGTCGCGTTTTGTGGGCGCAACACTGCAAAACACTGCCAACCCGACGTTCCTGAATGGCGGCTACAAGGCCAATGTGATCCCCGGCACGGCCGAGGCCATGATCGATGTCCGCACCCTGCCCGGCCAGCACGAGCAGGTGCTGGAACTGATCCGCGACCTGGCCGGGGACGGCATTGAGATTTCCACCATCCACAACGACGTTTCCCTGGAGACGCCTTTCACCGGCAATTTGGTGGACGCCATGATCGACGCCTTGCATGCCCAAGACCCGGGTGCCGCTGTTCTTCCCTACACGCTCTCGGGCGGCACCGACAACAAGTCCCTGAGCCGTCTGGGCATTACCGGCTACGGTTTCGCCCCGCTGCAACTGCCCCCGGAACTTGACTTCACTGGCATGTTCCACGGTGTTGACGAACGCGTTCCAGTGGAATCGCTGAAATTTGGCGCCCGCGTCCTTGACCAGCTTCTAAGCAACTACTGACATTTGAGTAACTACTAAGGAGCCCAGCGGACCTATGGATCTGTTCGAACTGCTTCCCGATGACCTCCTGGAACGCTTCAGAGCCCGCGCCAAAGGCTATGACGAGCGCAACGAGTTCTTCCATGAGGACCTGGCCGAGCTGAAATCGCAGGGTTACCTGCGAATGTTTGCCACGATCGACGACGGCGGGCTGGGTTTTGGGCTCCAACAGGTCGCCGCCGCGCAGCGCAGGCTGGCCACGGCGGCCCCCGCCACCGCTTTGGCGATCAACATGCACCTGGTGTGGACCGGCGTCGCCCATCTTTTGGCCCGGCGCGGGGACGACTCCTTGCGCTACGTCCTGGCGGAGGCGGTGGCGGGAGAGGTGTTTGCCTTCGGGAACTCGGAGGCCGGCAACGATTCAGTACTTTTTGACTCCAACACGGTGGCGGCACCGCTAGGTGACGGCAGCTATTCGTTCACCGGGACGAAGATCTTCACCTCACTGTCCCCGGCCTGGACGCGGCTGGGGATTTTCGGCAAGGATTCCACCGGCCAGGAGCCCATGCTGGTGCACGCCTTCATCACCCGGGACACGCCCGGCTACAGCATCAAGGACGATTGGAACACCCTGGGTATGCGTGCCAGCCAATCCAACACCACGGTGCTCGACGGCGCCGTGGCTGCCGCGGATCGGGTGTTCCGGAAGCTGCCCGTGGGGCCGAACGCCGATCCGCTGATCTTTGCCATCTTTGCCTGTTTTGAGACCCTCCTGGCCGCTGTTTACACCGGGCTGGGGGAGCGGGCGCTGCAAATCGGGGTGGAAACGGTCCACAAACGCCGGTCTAAGAAGACCGGCAAGAGTTATGCCCAGGATCCCGACATCCGTTGGCGCATTGCCGACGCGGCCCTCGCCATGGACGGGCTGTATCCTCAAGTCGACGCCGTGGCCCGCGACGTGGACGGGCTGGTCAACCATGGCGGCATGTGGTTCCCTGCGCTGGTGGGCGTGAAGGTCAGGGCCACCGAAACTGCTCGGACGGTGGTGGATTTGATCATCCGTGTCAGTGGCGGCGGAAGCTACTTTGCCGGCAGCGAGCTGGGCCGCCTGTACAGGGACGTGCTGGCGGGCATGTTCCACCCCTCCGACGACGAGTCGGCGCACGCAACCATAGCCACTGCGTGGTTGGGGCCTGTGGAGCAATAGTTAGTGGATCTCCAGCGTGCGCTCCACACGGAGCACCTTTCGCCGTAGCCAAAACCGGCGGCTGCCGCCGATGTACAACAAGCTGCGTTCGAGTTCCCATTTGCCGTACTCCGCATGTTCACGCAGGCGCTGATAGGCCAAGGGAGCTGGCTCGTCGGAGCGAACTGACAGGATTAAGTACTCGTACTGCCGTTTCGGTGCACCCTTCGCGGTGAGCACGCCTTGCAAGGTTTCCCTCATGTCCATTCCGCCTTCCCTGTCCAGGGCTGAATATACTCTGTGTCCATTCAAGCAGCTTGTGGTCCCGCTGGTGGTGGCACCGGAAACTGGTCTTTCCACTTCGTTGCCACACTGGTAGCGTCGAACACATGAGTATTGATCCCCGCGCAGCCTTGAGCGCTTTGACGACGGCACTTGAAGAACACTTGATTGCTGCCTCTGCACGTCGCGGCGAAGAAGACCCCCAGGTGGAAGCCACCTTCCTGGGCATCATCGACGCCTTTGAGGTGTACGAGGAAGCTCTCTTTGACGCCTTCGACGAGGTCACCCCCTTAGTGATTTACGGCGATGACGGCGATGAGGACGAAGAGAATTCCGACGACGACCTCAATGACGAGCTGGATCCCATCGAGGACTGACGCCATGCACGCGCCCACCTCAGTGGGCGTGAGAGACCTCATTGAGCACGGTGGCAATGGGTTCAGGCAAAGGTTCCAACGTCGATTGCAAAATCTGGCGAAGCTGTTCGGTGGTGCGTGGGCCAACCACCGCGGCAGCCACAATGTGCTGATCCAGCACCCAGCTCAGCGCAACATCTAACGGGGACCGGCTCAGCCCCTTGGCGGCTGTGACAAGGGCCTCGGTAATTCGGCTCGGGCGTCCCGTAAGGTACGGGTCCACATAGCTGCTCATCGCTTCGCTGGCCCCACGGGAATCGGCCGGGATCTGGCCCCTGTACTTGCCTGTCAGAACTCCCCTACCCAACGGGGCCCAGCACAGGACACCGGCGCCCACGTGTTCCGCTGCGGGAATGGCCTCACGTTCCACTCCACGGGAAAGAAGTGAATACTCCACCTGGTTGGCCACTATCGCCGTCTCGGACAACGTGGCCGCCCGGGCCAACTGCCAGCCGTTGTAGTTGGAAACTCCGGCATATCTGACCCGTCCCGAGGACACGGCCAGGTCCATGGCACTCAGTGTCTCCTCGAGGGGAACGTTTTCATCCCACAAGTGCGCAAGCCATAGGTCAAGATGGTCGGTACCCAGCCGGGCAAGCGAGGCATCCAAGCTTGCCAGCATGGCCCTGCGGGAGGTGTCCACCATCCGTTTGCCGTTGCGGTGGCTAACTCCTGCCTTGGACACCAGCACAACGTCGCTGCGGGGCACAACGTCGCCGAGCATCTCACCCAGAATGGCTTCGCTGCGGCCCTCCACATAGCTGGGGGCCGTGTCCAAAGTGTTGCCGCCAGCGTCGATGAACGTCCGCAACTGCTCCCTAGCGGTGTCCGCGTCGGTTTCCTTGCCCCAGGTCATGGTGCCCAGCGCCAAGGCCGAAACCCGCAGTCCACTGGTGCCCACAAATCGTTGTTCCATACGTGCAAGCTTACGGGGAAGATGGCTTCGCTTTTGCGGCGCGGTCAGTCGTGAACGTGCTGTTAAGTGCTCTAGGCTAAACCCGTGAACTGGTTAGAAGCGGCCATCTTGGGCCTCATCCAAGGATTGACGGAATTTCTTCCTATCTCCTCAAGCGCCCACCTCTTTGTCGTCGGCAAGTTTCTGCCCACCGGGGCCGACCCCGGGGCCGCGTTCACCGCCGTCAGCCAATTGGGTACCGAGACGGCTGTCATCGTCTTCTTCTGGCGCGACATCGTCCGCATCATCACGGCCTGGTTCGGCTCCCTGCGCGGAAAAGTGCCCCGTAACGATCCAGACGTCCGCATGGGCTGGCTGGTCATCATTGGCAGCCTGCCCATCGCCGCGTTGGGCGTCATCTTCCAAAGCCAGATTGAATCAACGCTGCGCAACTTGTGGATAGTGGCCACCACCCTCATCGTGTTTGGCCTGATCCTGGCCGTTGCTGACAATGTTGCCAGCCAGGAACGCGAGCTCAAGGACCTCTCGCTCAAACACGGCATCATCTACGGCTTCGCTCAGGCCCTGGCCCTGATCCCCGGCGTTTCTCGCTCCGGAGGAACCATTACCGCAGGGCTGCTGATGGGCTACACGCGCGAATCAGCCGCAAGGTATTCGTTCCTGCTCGCGATTCCCGCCGTCTTTGGCAGCGGCTTTTACGAGCTGTATAAGATCTTTGCCAAACACGAGGGCGCCCAGGGCCCGTTTGGTATCGGTGAAATTGCTCTCGCCACCGTCATTGCCTTCGTTGTGGGCTATCTGATCATCGGATGGTTCCTGAAGTTCATCTCCACCAAAAGCTTCCGGCCCTTCGTCTGGTACCGGATAGCCCTTGGCCTGGCGCTCTACTTACTTCTCGGACTGGGCGTCATCACCGCTTAGGCAGCTCGCGGCGGGACCCTCGGAGGTTACCGTGCAACCTCCTCCCCAAACTCGCTTCGCTCGTTTGGGGCCCCTCGGAGGTTACGCTTAGCTACGTGAAAACATGGAAATCACGTCCCGTTCCAGAATTGCCCGGCACCATGCCGGCCCTTTTCCTCCACGAGACGACAGCGAACTCAGTGTCCGCGCTACCCGACGGCGATCAGGCCAGCCTTTATGTCTGCGGAATTACCCCCTATGACGCCACCCATATTGGCCACGCAGCCACTTACGTTGCCTTTGATCTGCTTAACCGTGCCTGGCTCGACGCGGGACGCGCAGTCAACTATGTGCAAAATGTCACAGACATTGACGATCCCCTCCTCGAGCGGGCCACCCGCGATGGCATCGACTGGCGGGAATTGGCCCAGGAGCAAACCGCCCTGTTCCACGCGGACATGGAAGCCCTGAATGTTGTTGCCCCTGACCATTACATTGGCGCTGTCGAGGCCATCGGGTGGATCGTGCCCCAAATTCAGACACTCCTGAGCGCCGGGGTCGCCTACGCTGTTCCCGGCCACGACGGGGAGCCCGACGGCGACATTTACTTCTCCGTAGAGCGCGCCTCATCCGCACAGCACCTCAAAGGCGCCGACGTCCCTTGGTGGCTCGGCCAGGTATCGGGCCTGAGCCAAGAACAGATGCTACCGCTTTTTGCCGAACGGGGGGGAGACCCCAAGCGCCCTGGCAAGCACCACCCCCTCGATGCGTTGCTGTGGCGTGTGGCCCGCGAAGGCGAACCGTCCTGGGACGGTGCCGCCTTGGGTGCGGGGCGGCCCGGCTGGCATATCGAGTGCACAGTGATCGCCCAACGCTTCTTGCCCGAACCGTTCACCGTGCAAGGTGGCGGGTCCGATCTGATCTTCCCCCACCACGAGATGGGTGCCGGGCACGCCTTCGCTTTGAGCCAGGTGCCCATGGCACAGCACTACGCCCACACAGGCATGGTGGGCCTTGACGGCGAGAAGATGAGCAAGTCCTTGGGCAATCTGGTGTTGGTGTCCAAACTGCGCGCAGACGGTGTTGAGCCCGCGGCCATCCGCCTAGCCATTTTAAACAACCACTACCGTTCCGACTGGAGCTGGACCGACGCCTTGCTGAGCAACGCCACCCAGCAGCTGGCCACCTGGCGCCTAGCCCTGGCTAGCACAGCGCAAGGCTCGGCCAAACCACTTGTCACGGAGATCCGCAACGCCTTGGCTGCCGACTTGGATGCACCACGCGCCCTCGCCGCCGTCGACCATTGGGCCGCACAAGCCCTGGCCACTGCCACGGCCAACACTTCGGAAACATCCGAGCGTGACGCCGCCTTGGTTTCCGACGCCATCGAGGCGTTGCTCGGTGTGGAGATCTAACTCCGTACCCGGCACCTTAAAAGCTGGGCTGCACAAGGACGGTTGTGCAGCTCAGCTCATTTACTTAAGTCTGCTCTTTGCCGCGGCGGCGCAGATAACGCTCAAACTCCTTGGCGATTGACTCACCCGTCGCTTCGGGCAGGTCTTCGGTGTCCTTGGTCTCTTCGAGCTGGCGCACGTACGCGGCTATCTCGGCATCCCCGGCAGCGAGTTCATTGACCCCGCGTTCCCACGCCTGCGCGTCCTCGGCCAAATCCCCTGTGGGCAGCGGAACCTGCAGGAAATCTTCAAGCTTATTCAAGAGTGCCAGTTGCGCCTTCGGCGAGGGTGCCTGGGCCACATAGTGGGGTACGGCAGCCCACAGTGAAATAGTGGGCAGGCCTGCCAGCAGCGCCAACTCGTTGAGCACACCCACAATGCCCACGGGACCTTCGTAGGCGGAGGCTTCCAGATCCAGCCGGCTCCGCAAGTCCTCATCGTCGCAGGTGGCGGTCACGGGTATGGGCCGTGAATGGGGGACATCGGCGAGCAGGGCACCCACCAGCAGAACATAGTCCACGTTCAGCTCCGCAGCCTTGGCCAGCAGCTCCGCCGTGTAGGCCCGCCACCTGTAGGAGGGCTCGATCCCGTGAACAAAGATGACGTCCAGGTTCGTTCCGGGCACCGTTACCTTAGCAATCTTGGTCAGTGGCCACTTGATCTTGCGGGTCCCTGAACCTGTGTAGCGCACTTCGGGGCGGGTGAACTGAAAGTCATAATATTCGTCTGGTTCGATCACGGCCACACGCTTGGCACCCCACAAATGATGGAGGTACTTCAGCGCGTCACTGGCCGCCTCACCGGCGTCGTTCCACCCTTCAAACGCCGCAATGAGGACAGTGACGGGTTCGCTACCGCCGGCGGGCCTAGGCAATCGCTGCAACCCGGCTGATTCCTGATCATTGACTTCACTCACGGCACCAGCCTACGTCGCTGCGAAAATTGTGCAATGCCAACCCACCCTGGCTGTGCACCGGGCAAATATTATGCGCCAGCAACCCACGTAGACTGTGTGCATGCGTTTATCGACTGCACCAGCCATGCACGCGGAGGCCCTGACCTCCGCTGATGCCCCGACTGACCTCAAAGCCGCCCTCTGGGACATGGACGGCACACTTGTGGATAGCGAACCGTATTGGATTGCCGCTGAGATGGACCTTGTCGGAGCACACGGCGGCCACTGGAGTCTTGATCAGTCCTATGCGATGGTCGGCAACGCGCTTGAGACAACGGCAGCCATCCTCCAGGAGGCCGGCGTGGCCCTGCCTATCCGCGAGATAGTCGACTTCCTCACGGCTTCGGTCACGGCCGCCATCCGGCAGGAGATTCCGTGGCGCCCGGGGGCCAAGGAACTCCTGGCACAGTTGCACGGCCGCGGTGTGCGCTGCGTCCTTGTCACCATGAGCGAGGCCTCCATGGCGCAGGTGGTTGTGGACGCGTTGGCGGAACCATATTTCGAATTCATGGTCACCGGGGACCAAGTGGACAACGGCAAGCCCCACCCCGAACCGTATCTGAGGGCCATGGATCTGCTCCGGGCCAGCGATCCTTCCCTGGGTGCCCACCACTGCGTGGCCCTTGAGGATTCGGTCCCTGGTGTGGCCTCCGCCCTCGCCGCCCTGGTCCCCACCATCGCCATCCCGCATATTGTTCCCTTGGGCGAGGACCCCCGCCGCACCACCTGGGACACGCTCGTGGGCAAGACGCACGACGACGTCGCTGCCGTCTTGTCCGCCAAGCCCACCTTCAACGGGGCGAAGGCATGAGCCGGTCAACACCGGCGGCAAGGCCACGGCGCGAAGGCCTGGTGATCGGCTCCGTTCGTGGTACACCCATCATCTTGGCCAATTCGTGGTTTGTCATTGCAGCTTTCACCGTCCTCGTGTTTGGCCCCCAACTGCAATCGGTGCTGCCGAGCCTTGGCTGGCGTGCCTACCTGGTGGCTTTTGCGTACGCACTGTTGCTGCTGTTCTCGGTGCTCATCCATGAACTGTCCCACGCCGTCGCAGCCATCATGTACGGCTGGCCCACGCACAAGATTGTCCTAAACCTTTGGGGCGGCCACACAGAGTTCGACTTCAACAAGGCCACACCCGGACGTGCCGTGGTGGTTGCCTTTGTTGGCCCCATCTCCAATTTTGTGCTGGCCGGTTTGGGCTGGCTGCTCCAAACGGTCGTGCCAGTGGACTCCTCCTCGCTGGGCCTTGTGGTGACGCACCTGCTGATCAGCATCTTCATTTGGGCCAACCTGCTCATCGGTGCCTTCAACGTGCTCCCCGGCCTTCCACTCGACGGAGGGCGCCTCGTGGAATCAATCGTCTGGAAGGCCACCGGAAACCAGGAAAAGGGCACCGTGGCGGCCGGTTGGGCGGGGAGGGTTATTGTCATCCTCGGCCTGGCCGGCGCTGCCGCACTCAGCTATGCAAACGGCACCCAACCGTCCCTGACAACGGCTTTCATCGTGGTGTTGTTGGCCGGTTTTTTGTGGATGGGCGCCTCGGCCTCCATCAAGGGGGCCTCGATCCGTCTTCGCCTGCCAGCCATCACCGCCTCAGCCCTGGCCACCCCGGCAGTGGGGGCATCCATCGATTTCAGCGTGGCACAACTGTGGTCGGTGCGGGCCCAGCACCCCAGCGAACCAATTGTTCTGTGTTCCGCCGACGGCCGACCGGCGGCACTTGTTGACGAGTACGCGCTGGCCAATGTGCCCCCCAACGTTGCCGCACACACCCTGGCTCCCGCTGTGGCGCGCTCCTTGTCCGCTGGTGCCTATGTGCCTGCGTCAGCGGCGGGGGCCGAACTTATCCAGTACCTTTCTGCGCTTCCGGACACCGAGTATGCCGTCATCGACGAGCACGGCCGTGTCACTGGACTGCTTAGCCAGGCCAAGGTGGTTGCCGCCATCACCGGCAAATAGTCTTCCGGTGCCACGTCGTCAACGGCACTGATTCAGCCACGAACGCAAATTTTTTCCTTTTTACGCACCACCACGCCCGATAGGACACCACGCATGAGCAAGATCGATCCCCACACCGCAGCGTCCGCTGCCAAGGAAACAGCCCTTCCACACGGCGCCGCCGCACGCAGGGGGCCGTTCCGGGCAGGCGAGCGGGTACAGCTCACCGACGAGCGGGGGCGCATGAACACCATCACGCTCACGCCGGGAACCGCCTACCACACGCACAAGGGCTTCTTGAATCATGACACCTTGATTGGCCAGCCCGAGGGTTCCATGGTTGAAAGCAACGTGGGCCAGCAGTACCAGGCACTGCGCCCCCTACTCTCTGACTTTGTGCTCTCCATGCCTCGCGGTGCCGCAGTGGTTTATCCCAAGGACGCCGGCCAGATCATCACCATGGGGGACATATACCCCGGTGCGCGCGTTGTGGAAGCCGGCGTCGGTTCCGGCGCCCTGTCCATCTCCTTGCTGCGCGCAGTGGGCGACAGCGGCTACCTGCACTCCTTTGAGCGACGGGAAGAGTTCGCCGACATTGCCCGCGGCAATGTCGAAACCATCTTCGACGGTCCGCACCCGGCCTGGAAGATCTCCCTGGGCGACTTCCAGGACCAGGTGGTGGCTCAGGAGGCCCCCGGCAGCATTGACCGGGTGGTCCTGGACATGCTGGCACCGTGGGAGTGCCTTGACGCCGTGGCCACCGTGCTGGCCCCAGGCGGGGTGTGGATCAACTACGTGGCCACCGTCACCCAGCTTTCCCGGACGGCCGAAGCCATCCGCGCGGACGGTCGCTTCACCGAACCCGACGCCTGGGAGTCAATGGTTCGTGGCTGGCATTTGGAGGGGCTTGCCGTTCGCCCGGACCACCGCATGGTGGCCCACACTGGCTTCTTGATGGTGACTCGCCGGCTTGCCGACGGTGTCACCGGCATGACCTTGAAGCGCCGGGCGTCCAAGACGGACTTTGCCCAGGAGGATCTTGACGCGTGGACTCCCGCGGCAGTGGGCGAACGCTCCGTCTCCGATAAGAAGTTGCGCCGGGCCGCCCGCGACGCGTCCTCCACCGTCCAGACGCGGCGCAATATCAGCCAAGCCGAGGCTGATGAGGCGCACGGCACACTCCCGGAGCACTAAGGTCTTTAGTATCACCACAGGTCTCTGCGGAAGGACGGCACAGCATGAGCGAAGCAACTAACTCCACCCCCGGCACCTCGGGGGAGGGCGCCCCGGGCTCCCAGGGGGCACCGTATTCGGCGGGCCCAGGACAGCAGGCTGTCCTGGAACGCCAGCTAAACGTTCTCCGGGAGAAGGCACGCACCCTTGATCGCCAGCTTTCCTCGGCCACGCAAAACAACTCCCGCCTCGTGGCAATGTTGGAGAGCGCAAAGACCGAGATCCTGAAACTGCGCTCTGCCCTGGAACACGACGGGCAGCCGCCTTACGGGTTCGCCACCATCGTGGCGCTCAACCCGCGGGGATCAACCGTCACCGAGGAAAGTATCGACATCTTCGCGTCGGGACGCAAAATGCGCGTGGGCCTGAGCCCGTTGCTGCCCATCCGCGAACTGCGTGTGGGACAGGAGGTGCTGCTCAATGAGGCCTTCACGGTCATCGCCGGGCTCGGTTTTGAGCGAGTTGGTGAACTTGTCACCGTCAAGGAACTCCTGGGCACCGACCGGGTCCTGGTGACAGGCCGGGCGGATGAGGAACGGGTCGTGCGACTCTCCGGGGCCCTGCAGGAGGGCCGCCTTCGTGTGGGCGATGCCCTGACTCTTGACGGGAAAACCGGCTACGCCCTGGAAAAAATTCCCCGCTCCGAGGTGGAGAACCTGATCCTGGAGGAAGTACCGGATATTTCCTATTCGGACATTGGCGGGTTGACCTCGCAGATCGAACAAATCCGCGACGCCGTCGAACTGCCGTTCCTGCACCCTGACCTGTACAGGGAGCACGGGCTCAAGGCGCCCAAGGGCATTTTGCTCTATGGTCCCCCCGGCTGCGGCAAGACCCTGATTGCCAAGGCCGTGGCCAACTCACTGGCCAAACGCGCCGCCGAACGCTCCGGGATCAAGGACCAAAAGAGCTATTTCCTGAACATCAAGGGCCCGGAGCTTTTGGACAAGTACGTGGGCGAGACCGAACGCCAAATCCGTCTGATCTTCGCCCGGGCCAGGGAAAAAGCGGCCGATGGCAGCGCCGTCGTTGTCTTCTTCGACGAGATGGACTCGCTGTTCCGTACGCGCGGTACCGGCATCTCCTCAGACGTTGAAACCACCATCGTCCCCCAGCTGCTCAGCGAAATTGACGGTGTCGAACGGTTGGACAACGTCATTGTCATTGGCGCCTCCAACCGGGAGGACATGATTGACCCTGCCATTTTGCGGCCCGGCCGGCTGGATGTAAAAGTCAAAATCCACCGCCCCGACGCCGAGGCCGCTGCGGATATCTTTGCCAAATATGTCACCACGGCGCTGCCCTTCCACCACGTTGACGTGGAAGCCAACAACGGCAGCCTCAGCGACACCGTGGAGGCCATGATCCAGCGCACAGTGGAGGCCATGTACGCCACCGACAAGGCCAACGAGTACCTGGAAGTCACGTACGCCAACGGCGACACCGAGATGCTGTACTTCAAGGACTTCAACTCCGGGGCCGTGATTCAAAATGTGGTGGACCGGGCCAAGAAATATGCCATCAAGGACCTGCTCCTCAGCGGTGAAAGGGGCATCAGGATAGAGCACATGCTCAGGGCTGTGGTCGACGAGTTCCGTGAGCACGAGGACATGCCCAACACCACCAACCCCGATGACTGGGCGCGGATCTCGGGGAAGAAAGGGGAGCGGATCACGTACATCCGCACCATCGTCCAAAGCAAGGAAGGCCAGGTGCCGGGAAAGAGCCTGGAGACGGTGACCAACACGGGCCAGTACCTGTGAGCGTCATCCGGGTGATGGGTGCCGAGACCGAATATGGCATCCACACTCCCGGCAGTTCGGCGTTCAACGCCACCTGGCTTTCCACCCAGGTGGTGCACGCCTATTCCCAAGAGACCGGGCACCGGGCGGCGGCCGGGGGAGAGACCCGCTGGGACTATACGGATGAGGACCCTCTCGCCGACGCCAGGGGCTGGGTCACCCCGCGCCCGGACGCCCACCCCAGCCAGCTCACAGATGAGGAAACCGAACTGACGGCCGCCCAAATTGCGTTGGAAGGCGGGGAGGTGCCCGAGCAGTCGGGCCCGCTGATGATGAACATGGTGTTGGGAAACGGGGCCCGGCTCTACGTTGACCATGCCCATCCCGAATACTCTTCCCCCGAGGTCACCAACCCGCTGGACGCCGTGCGCTGGGATGCTGCCGGGGACCTGGTGGCATTGGCGGCCATCCGCCGTATTGCGGCAACACCGGGGCTCCCAGCCATCAATCTGTACAAGAACAACACGGACAACAAGTCCGTGTCCTACGGCAGCCATGAAAACTATTTGATGCCCCGGGCGGTCCCCTTTAGCAGCATCGTGGCCGGACTGACCCCCTTCTTTGTCACCCGGGCGCTGATCTGTGGTGCCGGCCGGGTTGGACGCGGCCAGGATGGTTCCGGGGTCGGTTTTCAAATCAGTGCCCGCGCTGACTTCTTCGAGGCCGAGGTGGGGTTGGAGACCACCATTCGCCGCCCCATCATCAACACCCGCGACGAACCCCACGCGGTCGCCGACAAATACCGGCGCCTGCACGTGATAATAGGAGATGCAAACCTCAGCCAGGTTTCGAACTATCTCAAGTTCGGCACCACTGCCCTGGTATTGGACATGATTGAACACGGCACGGCGCCGCAACTTCGTTTCGCCGATCCTGTGGAGTCCCTGAAGGATGTCAGCTACGACTGGAAACTAGAGCAGACCCATCTGCTCGCCGACGGGCAGCGGCTCAGCGCACTGGAGGTGCAGTGGCTGTATTTGAAAGCGGCCAAGGCCCATACCTCCGCGAATGGGTCAAGCGACCCCGTTACCGGCGACGGGCATACCGAAGCCGTCCTAGCCACGTGGGAAGGAGTGCTGAACGCTTTGGGCACGGATCCCATGAGCCTGTCGGGGCAGGTGGAATGGGTGGCAAAACTGAAGCTACTTCAGCAGTACCGTGCCCGGGACGCCATGGAATGGGATGATCCGCGGCTCGGGCTGATCGACCTGCAGTGGTCCGATGTCCGCCCGGAGAAGGGGTTGTATTACAAGCTGTTGGAGCGCGGACGCATGGAACGGCTTGTCAGCGACGAGTCCATCGCCCACGCAGCCGTGCAGCCGCCCACCGATACCCGGGCCTACTTCCGGGGTCAGTGTATCCAGCGATTTGGGGCCAATGTGGTGGGTGCCAGCTGGGATTCGGTGATCTTTGAATTACCCCAGCAGCGCAAGCTCCAACGCGTCGCCACCAAGGAGCCCCTGCGTGGCACCAAAGACTTAACGGGAGAGCTGTTTGAGAACAGCCCCGACGCCGCCACTTTCTTGGCCCGGCTGCTTTCAGTCACGCACTAGCTGCACTCATATTGGCTGGCACGGTTCAGCATATATTGCGCGCTGCCATGGCAGGATGGAAGCTAGGCACCGCTCCACTGGCAAAAGGACACAACATGGCTTCGCAGGAACAAAAGAACGTCTCTTCCCGGACCGAGGAAGAACAAGTTGACCAGACACCGCTGCCCACTCCGGCGCCGGGATCCGGGGCCGGGCAGGACGCGACCTCGGGTGTCGATGACCTCCTTGATGAGATTGACGGCGTATTGGAATCCAACGCGGAGGAGTTTGTCCGCGGCTTCGTCCAAAAGGGCGGGCAGTAGCCTCTCATGGACGCCGAGCAGAGGGGCGCCTGGCCGTCGATAACAGTCTCGGGGGCGTCGTCGTCGTTCCTTGACTATGTCAGCGCAAGCAACCCTGGGCTCTTGCCGTTTGGGCGCACGCTTCCTGCCGGGACGCTGCCGCCCACACCACACGGCACCACCATCGCGGCCCTGACCTTCGACGGCGGGGTTCTCATGGCGGGGGACCGGCGCGCCACAATGGGTTCCATGATAGCCAACAGGCACATTGAAAAAGTGTTCCCCGCGGACAGGTTCTCGGTGCTCGGCATTGCCGGGACGGCCGGGATTGCCATTGACATTGTGCGCTTGTTTCAGGTGGAGCTTGAACACTACGAGAAGATCGAGGGGACCTTACTGAGCCTTGAGGGCAAGGCCAACAGGCTCGGCGCCATGATCCGCGCCAACCTGCCCATGGCGCTGCAAGGGCTTTCCGTTGTTCCCGTGTTCGCAGGGGTGGAGGCCGGGGCTTCGGTGGGCAGGCTCTTCTCCTACGACGTCACCGGGGGCCGTTACGAGGAGCTCGAGCACCACAGTGTCGGCTCCGGATCCGTCTTTGCCCGTGGCGCACTAAAGAAACTGTGGCGCCCTGGCATGGACAAGGACGCCGCCGTCGCCGTAGCCGTGGAGGCGTTGATTGACGCCGCGGACGATGACTGCGCCACGGGCGGTCCGGACCTAATCCGCAAACTGTGGCCGGTGGTTTACGTTGTCACCGACGACGGCGCCCAACGGGTGAGCTCGGATATATTGGCCGCCGTGGTGGGTACCGTTGTGGACAGACAGACCACTGAGCGAAGGGAGGCTTAGACATGTCACAACAGTTTTATGTTTCCCCTGAACAGATGATGAAGGACCGAGCCGACTTTGCCCGCAAGGGGATCGCCCGGGGTCGGTCCGTGGTGGTTCTCAGCTACCGGGACGGCATTGCCCTGGTGGCGGAGAACCCATCGGCAACCCTGCACAAGATCGGTGAGATATACGATCGCATAGCGTTTGCCGCGGTCGGAAAGTACAACGAGTTTGAAAGCTTGCGACAGGCGGGAGTTAGGTACGCGGACGTCCGCGGATACTCTTACGACAGATCCGATGTCAGCGCCCGTGGCTTGGCAAGCGTCTACGCGCAAAGCCTGGGGACGGTGTTTACGGCCGAACAAAAGCCCTTCGAGGTGGAGTTGGCCGTTGCCGAGGTTGGCGCCATCCAGGCGCAGGACCATATTTTTCGCCTCACCTTTGACGGCTCCATCGCCGACGAGTCGGGCTACTTGGCCATGGGCGGCAATGCTGAGCTGGTCCAAGGGCAGCTGCGGGACCTCTGGCAGGTCGGGGCCGGTCTGGAACAGGCACTTGCCTGGGCGGTGGCCGCCTTGCAAAAGCCCCGGCAGGACATCGCCGGGGCCGGTGGCGGCCCCGGCGCGGACGGTCTCGGTGCCGGTAATTTGGAAGTTGCCGTGCTAGAGCGAAACGGCCATGAAGTGCGTGGCACACACCGTGCCTTTAAACGGTTGGCACCGGCCGAGGTGGAAAAGATTTTGAGCTCCCAGGGAAAGGCCTAGAGTGGATCGGCGTATTTTTGGCATCGAGACTGAGTTTGGCATTGCCTACTCGGCTCCCGGCTCACGTCCCTTATCTCCCGAAGAAGTGGCCCGCTACCTTTTTAGAAAGGTGGTGAGCTGGGGGCGCTCCTCCAACGTGTTCCTACCCAATGGTTCCCGGCTGTACCTGGATGTGGGATCCCACCCCGAATACGCCACCGCTGAATGTGACTCCATTGAGCAGCTTATTGCCCATGACAAGGCAGGGGAACTCATTCTCAACGAACTCGTCTCCGAGGCCCAGTCACGGCTGGCCTTGGAAGGTTACACCGGAAAAATCTTCTTGTTCAAGAACAACGTTGACTCTGCAGGGAACTCCTATGGCAGCCACGAAAACTACCTGATCACCCGGCGCGGGGAATTCAGCAGGTTGGCGGACATCCTGATTCCCTTCCTAGTGACGCGCCAGTTGCTGGCCGGGGCCGGAAAAGTCATGGGCGCCCAACAGGGGGGACGCTTTGCCTTTTCCCAACGCGCCGATCATATTTGGGAAGGCGTGTCATCGGCCACCACCCGCTCCCGGCCCATCATCAACACCCGGGATGAACCCCACGCCGACGCCGAACTGTACCGGCGCCTGCACGTGATTGTGGGCGACTCGAACATGAGCGAAACCACCACCATGCTCAAGGTAGGCACCGTGGACTTGCTGCTGCGCATGATCGAGGCTGGCACCATCATGAGCGATATGCGGATGGAAAACCCGATCCGCAGCATTCGAGAGATTTCCCACGATCTCACGGGCAAGCATGCCGTGAAAATGGCTGATGGGCGCACACTGAACGCCCTTGAAATTCAGCGGCACTACTTGGATAAGGTCAGCGCCTTCGTCCGTTCCCACGGGGCACACAACGAGCTGGTCCCACGTATCTTGGACCTTTGGGGGCGCACCCTGGATGCCGTGGAGGCACAAGACTACTCAAGCATTGACACCGAGATCGACTGGGCTATTAAGCACAAACTGTTGACCGCCTACGCGGACCGCCACGGTCTGGACCTTGGCTCGGCCCAGGTGGCACAGCTGGATTTGCGCTATCACGATATTTCCCAGGAGCGTGGCCTGTTCAACATGCTTGTGCGCCGTGGGGCGGCGGCCAGGGTCAGCCACAATGAGGCCATCGCACAGGCTGTCGATGTGGCACCATCCACTACTAGGGCTGCGCTGCGCGGGAGATTCGTCTCCGCCGCCCGTGACTCCGGGCGTGACTACACTGTCGATTGGGTGCACCTGAAGCTCAATGACCGCTCACACCAAACCATCTTGTGTAAGGATCCCTTTGCCAGCACCGATGAGCGCGTGGACGAGCTGATAGCTTCGTTGCAGCCCGGCTACTAGAGCCTCCGGGCAACGGTGGCAGCCAGCCTATACCCAGATAGTGCGGATATGCTTGTTGCGCCTGCGAGTTGCTCCACCATTCGCAGTTCCTTGCAGCATTTCCATCCGTCCCGCCATCGAAAGTGTCTCTGTGCGCCGAATTCTTGCACTGCTCCTGCCCTTACTGCTTCTTTTGAGCGCATGTTCCGGAGCAACCTCTGACCCCAGCTCCAGCGACTCGGCCAGTACCCCACCGGCCAATGCGGAGGCCCTGGCCTCCGTGAAGGTGGAAGATCACGGCGCCGGCAAGCCGCCCACTGTCACCTTTGACAAGCCGTTGGCAATCAAAGCCGAGTCCATCAGGGTAGTCACAGAAGGCACCGGCGCCGAAATCAAGGCCGGCCAGGCAGTGACCCTTCGTGCCATCGGCCTCAACGCCGAGGACGGCACCTCAGAAGGAAACAACTTTGCCGACCCGGCAGGGGAGCGCATGCTCTTTGACGACACCTTCAAGTCCCAGAACCCGGTCGTCTATAACACCTTTGTCGGCGCCAAGATCGGCTCCTACGTGGCTTACGCATACCCCGGAACCCCGGCCGTTGCAGGAAGCAGTGCAGCCCCCAGCCAGCCAGCAAAGCCAACCGTTTTGAGCGTATTTTTCATTGAATCAGCCAGTGACATTGTCAAGCCGCTGACCAAGCCCGAGGGCGAGACGCTCACTCCTCCCGCCGGTCTGCCCACGGTGAAAGAGAACGACAAGGGTGTTCCCGCCATCACCATCGGGGATGCCAAGGCACCCACTGAACTCATTGCCCAGGACCTGATCAAGGGCAAGGGCGCCGATGTGAAGTCCGGTGACACGATCGTCGTGAACTATGCGGGCGCCACGTTCTCCGACGGCAAGGTTTTCGATGAGAGCTACTCCAAGGGACAGACCTTCACCACCCCCATCGGAGTAGGTAAAGTCATCCCCGGATGGGACAAGGGACTCGTGGGTAAAACCGTGGGGTCCAGGGTTCTGTTAGTCATCCCTAAGGAGTTGGCATATGCCTCGGCGAACGCCAGCAATGGCCAGCCCATCGGCGACTTGGTCTTTGTTGTTGATATCCTTGGTGTCGAGTAGTTTCCCCCAGCCTTCTAACAACGAGGAGCACCATGTCATTTGGCACCCGCGACTTTGATCGCACCAAACCCGAAATTGAATTCCCCGACCACGCCGTCCCCACCGAACTGGTCATTGAGGACATCGTGGAAGGAACCGGCACGGAGGTGGTGCGAGGCAGTACAGTCTCCACCCACTATGTGGGCGTCGCGTTCTCCACGGGCGAAGAGTTTGACTCATCCTGGGGCCGCGGCACGCCGCTTGAATTCAAGGCCGGAATCGGCCAGGTCATCCAGGGCTGGGATCAGGGCTTGCTCGGCATGAAGGTGGGCGGCCGTCGCCGTCTGGAAATCCCTTCCGAGCTGGCTTACGGCTCACGAGGCGCCGGTGGAGCAATCGGCCCCAACGAAGCGTTGATCTTTGTGGTTGATCTGGTGGGCGTTCGCTGACCCATCCATGATTTGCCTGCGTGTGGCCCCCAAGCAGTGCTTGGGGGCCACACGCTTTTTAAACGTCATGCCTGGGTGTCATGATGGCAAGACCGGGTCCCTGTCCTAGTACTCTTGGGAACGTGTCCACATCAATCGATGCCAGCGAACGCAGGCTCAACCTCGTCATTGCGTTGCTGGGTACCCGGCAGGGCCACAGCAGGCACTACATTCGCGAACATGTCAACGGGTACGCCCGGATAGCGTCAACAGCCGCCGCGGAAGTTACGGCCGGTGTTGCCTTTGAACGCATGTTTGAACGGGACAAGGAAACCCTGCGCGAACTGGGCATCCCCATCTCCACAACCGCCACCCACGATCTGGACAGTGCCGAACAGGCCCTGTACCGGATCAAGCCCGGCGAATACCGTGTCCCCGAGATCCGCCTTGACGAACCAGCCATGACCTTGCTGGCTGTTGCCGCCAACCTGTGGGCCGAGGCAGCCTTCAGCGAGGCGGCCCAGTCTGCCCTGCGCAAGATCGCCGCCCGTTCCGGATCAAGCTGGTACGACGACGACACCACCGTCCAGTCACGCATCCGCACCCGTGAGCCGGCCTTTGAACCCTTGTGGACAGCCCTGCGTCAGGGCAACCCCGTGCGGTTCCACTACAGGGGCGCGGGCACCGAAACCGCCACACCCCGCTTGGTTCACCCGTGGGGCCTTGGCAGCAAATACGGCGAATGGTATCTCTCGGGCTTGGACCTTCAGAAGTCTGAGCAGCGCAACTTCCGCCTCTCACGGATTCAATCAGAGGTCACCGTGCTGACTGAGGAACAGCTGACGCGACCGGCCCGGTTCTCCATCGGCACCATCCTGGACGGGCTGGGGAAGCAGGAACCCTACCGGGCAGTGGTGATTGTACCCACGGGTTCAACGCACTCCCTGCGCAGCAGGGAAGGAACCACCGTGCTTGACCCACGTGGTCCCGCAGGCACTGACACCTTGTCCATCAGCTACCGTGAACCGGAGCTGATGGCAGACGATCTGGCTGCCTTGGGCGCCTACGCCACGGTCATGGAACCACGCGATCTGCGGGAAGCCGTTGTCGCCAGGCTCCAGGCGGCGGCCGCCGCTGCCAGGCAGGCACCACCGGTAACGTATGACCCCGCACGGCCGGCGGAGGCCGGTTTCGGGCCTGTCCTAGCGGCCCCGCGGGGCAAAAAGAAGGACTCCCGCGATAGATTGCTGCGGTTGCTCTCCATGGTGCCGTTCCTGGTGGCAAACCCCGGCATTGAAGAATCGGAGCTAGCACAGGAATTTGGCCTGTCAGCGAAACAGCTCAGCAAGGATTTAGCGACCCTGACGGTGTCCGGCCTGCCCGGCTACCTGCACGGAGACCTCATGGATGTCAGCAATGAGGCCGGCCAAGTGTTCATCCGCGACGCAGAAACTCTCGCCAGTCCACTGCGCCTGACCCAGGAAGAAGCCTGCGCCCTACTGGTGGGAATGGACGCCTTGACGGCCATCCCGGGCACCCGTGAGGCGCGGTCCCTGCGCACCGCCATCGACTCGCTCAAGCGGGTGGCGGGCGAGGACGCATGGCTCGCGGACGCCGTCGCCCTGCAATTGCTCACCAGCGGTGAACTGGCCACGATTGCCCAACTGCAGGCCTTGATCGGTGAAGGCGACGCCGCCGAGATCAGCTACCTTGTCCGCAGCCGGGACGAACTGACCCAACGTGTCATAGAACCCCGGCGCATCTTTTCCATCGACTCGCAGTGGTACATCCGCGCCTGGTGCAGGCGGGCCGGGGAGATGCGCAGCTTCCGGGTGGATGGTATTCGTTCCCTACACGCGGCCGGGCCCCAGACTCAGCACGGTGCCAGCCACACCCAGACCGCGCCGGCTTCCTCCAACGGCGTCTACACCCCGGGCGCCCACGACCAACAGGTCCAATTGGTGGCAGATGCGGCCACCGCCCAACGGCTGGCACCTGCCTATGGCGCCACCTTGCACCAACTGCCTCCGGGCGCGGACGGGACCGAACGTTTGGGTGTGCAGATGTTGGTGGGCGAGAGCCGCACCGTCGCCCCCCTCATGGCCCGCCTGGGCGGGCACGCCCACGTGGTGGCGCCGTTGGCGCTCCGGGAGGAAACTTTCACCTGGCTGACCGCCTCGCTGGCACACTATGGGGCCACTGAAGACGATGACGCTGTGGGCGAAAGCACTAAGACCACTCCCAGTCAGGACGGCTAGACTCAAACAATGCCTTGGTGGTCGTGGATTCTTATATGGGTGGCGCTTGTGGCGCTGGCCCTTCTCTTTGTGACCGCTTTGGGCTTCAAACTCTGGCGTGAGGCTTCCTTGACCATGCGCTCCATGACGGCGGTCAGTGAACAGCTGACGCAGCGGTGGGAGACCAATTCCCAAGCGTTCCAAGAGTCATACGTCACAGAGGAGCGAAATGTTGTTCCTGGCTCCGCCGTTTTTGCAACGCCAGAACAAATGAAGGATGATTACCTAGCTGCCAAGGAGGAACGGCGTTTCGCCCGCCTCCAACGGCGCGTCGCCCGCAGGAAAGAACGCGGACAGCTCCAATCCTTGCGCGACATCGAAGCTTTATAAGACGTAGGATGAACCAAAAGGAAAGGTCATACCGTGGCAATATTTAGGGAACCGTGGGTTCTTGGCATCATCATTCTCGTAGCGATTCTCCTGTTCGCAGGGCCGAAGCTGCCGAGCATAGCCCGCAACCTTGGACAGTCAATGCGCATCATCAAATCCGAGGTCAAGGAAATGAAGAACGACGGCAAGGAAGAAAAGACTGCCGCACCCACACCCGACGCCGAATCACCTGTCGAGGGCAAGATCGTCAACGACCCCACGAAGCCGGGCACCACTGACGGCACCGGCGTCTAGTCATAGAATCTGCTACTGAGAACGTGAGTGCAGTGAAGGGGCGCAAAGCCAACCCTGACGGTCAGATGTCCCTTAAAGAGCATCTGGTTGAAGCTAGGAACAGGCTCTTCAAGAGTGCCTTGGCCATGATTCCCGGGATCGTCATCGGGTGGATTCTCTATGACCCCCTGATGGCAGCCGTGACTGCGCCACTGCGTGACATCAGCGCCGAACGGCACATTGTCGCCTCACTTAACTTTGAAGGCGTCACAACCTCGTTTGACCTGAAGCTACAAATATCGCTCATTCTGGGTCTTATTCTGGCCTCACCTGTCTGGATCTACCAGCTGTGGGCGTTCATCACGCCCGGGCTGACGAAGAAGGAACGCCGTTACACGCTGTCGTACCTGTTTGCCGCGGTTCCCTTGTTCCTGGCCGGCGTGTACGTTGGCTGGCTGATCTGGCCCAACATTGTTCGGGCCTTGACATCCTTCACACCGGAGGGCGGCTCCAACATCATGAAGGCCGTCGACTACCTCCAGTTCGTGCTGCAGCTGATGCTGTTTATGGGTGTCGCGTTCTTGGTCCCCGTCCTGCTTTTTGCGTTGAACGCCATCGGCATGGTGCGCGGCAAGACGTATTTGAAGGCTTGGCGATTCACCATCTTGGGTGTCACCATCGTCTCGGCTATGGCGGCACCGGGTTCGGATGTCATGTCGATGTTCTTCTTGGCCGCACCCCTGTTAGTACTGTACTTCGGCGCCATCGGGCTGTGCATTCTCAATGACAAGCGCAGGGATCGGCGCCTGGCCAAACGGGCGAAGGAAACCGAAGCGAACGCCGACGTTGCCACACCGTCGAAGGACTTGGAAATTCACTGACTGGCCCCGGCCTCGCGTAGGCTGGTGGTATGCCAATGCCTGAGCTTCCAACACCCGCCGAACGCTATCTGGCAGCCAGGGACAACGTCGCTGACGCCGCTAGTGACTTTGGCGCTTTCAAGGAAACGCTCGACTTTGATTTAGATGATTTTCAACTCACCGCGTGCCGGGCCCTTGTGGCCGGCCGCGGTGTTTTAGTTGCCGCCCCCACCGGTGCCGGGAAAACCATTGTGGGAGAATTTGCCGTCTACCTGGCCCTGTCTCGCGGGCACAAGGCGTTTTACACCACGCCCATCAAGGCCCTGAGCAACCAGAAATACCAGGAGCTGGCCCGCAAATACGGCGCGGAAAACGTGGGGCTGCTGACGGGGGACACCAGCATCAACTCAGAGGCCCCCGTGGTGGTGATGACCACGGAGGTGTTGCGCAACATGCTCTACGCGGATTCGCAAACACTTTCCGGCCTGGCTTACGTGGTGATGGACGAGGTCCACTACCTGGCCGACAGATTCCGTGGCGCCGTGTGGGAGGAAGTGATCATCCACCTGCCCAGCGAAGTATCTGTGGTGTCCTTGAGCGCCACCGTGTCCAATGCCGAGGAATTTGGTGCCTGGTTGGGCACTGTGCGCGGCGACACCGCCGTGGTGGTTTCGGAGCACCGGCCGGTGCCGTTGTGGCAGCACGTGATGGTCCAGCGCGAGATCGTGGACCTTTTTGCCACGCAACAGTCCTTCGACGAGATTGCCGCTGACCTGGCCCCGGGCCAGGATCCGCGCTTCAAGGTCAATCCGGAGCTGCTCAAGCTTGCCCGCAGTGAAAACCCCCAGGCCCACCGGGGCCGGCCGGGGTCACGCCCCGGGCGGCGGGATCACCGCAGCGGTTCCGGCAATGGCGCCGGTGCCTCCAAATATTCTTCACCCTTGAACCGCTCGGCAGCCGGCATGGTACAGAAGGCGTCCCGGCCCCAGGTCATCAGGGCACTGGAAAGCGCCAATCTTCTTCCTGCCATCACGTTCATCTTCTCCCGGGCCGCATGTGACGCAGCGGTCCAGCAGTGCGCCGCCGCCGGCCTGTGGCTCACCACGGCGCAGGAGCAAGCGGAGATTGCCCGCCGCGTTGACGCGGCGTGTGCCGATCTGCCCGATTCCGACAAGGACATCTTGGGCTACTGGGGTTGGCGGGACGGTTTGCAGCGCGGGCTTGCAGCCCACCACGCAGGCATGCTGCCCAGCTTCAAGGAAGTCGTGGAGGAACTGTTCGCCGACGGTCTGGTGCAGGCCGTGTTCGCCACAGAAACACTCGCCCTGGGCATCAACATGCCGGCTCGCACAGTGGTTTTGGAGAAACTTGAAAAATTCAATGGCGAAGCGCACGTGGATATCACAGCGGGGGAGTACACCCAGCTGACCGGCCGGGCAGGGCGCCGCGGCATTGATGTGGAGGGGCACGCGGTGGTGCTGTGGCAACCAGGCACCGACCCTGCCGCGGTGGCAGGCCTGGCATCCAGGCGCACCTACCCGTTGAACTCTAGCTTCCGGCCCACCTACAACATGAGCATCAACCTCATGGCCCAATTTGGCCGCCATCGGACCCGGGACATCCTGGAGTCCTCGTTTGCCCAGTTCCAGGCGGACAGGTCAGTGGTTGATCTGGCCAAGCAGGTCAGGTCCCGGGAGGAATCCTTGGTGGGCTATGAGAAGGCCATGGCCTGCCATCGGGGGGACTTCAGCGAGTACGCGAGACTGCGCCGCGAACTATCCGACCACGAGAGTGGCGCATCGAAGTCCAAGGCGAAACAGCGGCGTACCGCGCTGACTCAGTCACTGTCCGCCCTGAGCCCTGGGGACGTGATCATGGTTCCGGCCGGACGAACCCCCGGTTACGCCGTCGTACTCGAAGCCGATCCCAGCGCGCGTGAACCTCGCCCCCTGATACTGACTCTGGAGAAGGAGGTGCGCCGGCTGAGCATCAATGACCTTGCCGGTCCCCCCTCCCAACAGACTCATGTTCGCCTCGGCAAAAACTTCAACGCGAAGGTTCCCAAGGACCGCAGGAACCTGCTGGAGGCGGTGTCGGATGCGCTCGCCCAAGCCGGGAGCAAGCGGGCAGGCAGAGGCGCCTTTGACATTGCCGATTCGCCGTACAGCGACACCGAGGCCGTCCAGGCCCTCCGCCGGGCTTTGCATGCCCACCCCTGCCACGATTGCAGCGATCGTGAGGAGCACGCGCGCTGGGCTGAACGCTGGTGGAAACTACGGCGCGAGACCGATGTCCTGGCCCGGGCTATCGCGCAACGGACCAACACCATCGCCAAAACCTTTGACAGGGTCACCGATCTGCTGTCGGCCTACGGTTTCGTGGAGCTGGACGACGCCGGGAACGCACGCCCCAGCGCAGACGGCCAACGCTTGCGCCGGGTTTACGGGGAGAAGGATTTGCTGATCGCCATGGCCCTGCGTGAGGGTGCCTTCGAGGACTTGGACGCAGCTGAACTCGCAGCATTCACCACGGCCGTCGTCTACCAGGCCAAGCGTGAGCACGACGGGGCCCGGCCGCGGATGCCCAGTGTCAGTTTGGAAACCTCGGTGGAAACCGTGGTGCGGCTGTGGGCGGCATTGGCGGACACTGAGGAAGCCCACCGCCTGCCGTTGACCAGCGAACCCGAACTGGGCCTTGTCTGGCCCATGTTCAAGTGGGCCACGGGGCGCTCCCTCCAAGACTCGCTGCACGGCACTGAACTGGCTGCCGGTGACTTTGTCCGCTGGACCAAACAAGTGATTGACCTGCTGGGCCAACTGTCGACGGTGCCGGGAATGCCCGCCCACTTCTCGCGGTTGTGCAAGTCGGCCATTGATTTGCTACGCCGCGGCGTAGTGGCGTACACCACTGTTGTGGACTAGCCCCAACGCTCCGCTGGCACATTAGCTTCCCACACCTCAGCAGCTCTTAACACCACAGCCCGGCTACCGGGCGTGTGGGCAGAAAAGTTCTCGAAAGGACTCCACCGCCATGTCTTTGACCATGTACCGCAACGGCTCCGTCTACAGTGCAGCAGACCCTTTAGCCACAGCGATGCTGGTGGATGGCGACACCGTGGCCTGGGTGGGCTCCGAACACGCAGCCACATCCTTACTTGATGCACGCATGCGGCTCGTCGACCTGGCCGGGACCCTCATAACACCCGGCTTCGTGGACTCCCACGTGCACGTGACCGAGACCGGGACGGCCCTGGAGTCGATTGACCTTTCCAATACCAGGTCGGTGACACAGGCACTTGCTTTAGTGGCGGCCGCGGCGGCCGCCAACCCTCACGGCATCCTGCAGGGCCACGGCTGGGATGAGTCCTCCTGGGCGGAGCAGCGCCCGCTGACGGCCGTGGAGCTGGATCGGGCCACTGGGAGCCGTGAGGTCTATTTGGCGCGTGTAGACGTGCACTCAGGGACTGTGTCCGGGTCCTTGGCGAAGCGATGCGGGCTGCCCGGTCTTGACGGCTGGCGGGGCGACGGGCTTGTCACCGGCGCCGCCCATGCCTGCGCCCGCGACGCCTCACGCCAGCTCTCCACGGCGGACCGCACCAGGATTCAACAGCGCGCCCTGCGCCATGCCGCAGCCAACGGTTACGTCGCCTTGGCAGAAATGAGTGCCCCGCATGTTGGTTCGGCCCAGGATTTGGCCTCCCTGGCGGCTCTGAGCTCCTTCACTGCTCCGGAGGCCTTTGCCGAGGTCCTGCCCTACTGGGGCCAGGTGGTTTCCAGCGCCGACGAGGCCCGGCAGGTGCTGGCATCCCTGGGCACACCCGTTCTGGGGCTGGCTGGTGACCTTAACATCGACGGCTCGCTGGGCTCCCGTTCGGCGTTCTTGCGTGCACCGTATGCGGACGCCCCGGATGGGCGGGGACAGGCCTATCTGACGGCGGCCCAGATCGGCGACCATTTGGCGGCCACCTCCGAGCTGGGGATCTCCGGCGGCTTCCACATCATTGGCGACGGCGCCATGGACCTGGCGCTGGAAGGCCTCGCTCTCGCCGCGGAGCAGGTGGGCATCGAGAAGGTTCGTGCGGCTGGGCATCGATTCGAACACGCCGAGATGGTTGACGACGCTGCCATGGCGGCGTTGGCCCGGCACGCCGTCACCGTCTCGATCCAGCCGGTCTTTGATGCTTTCTGGGGCGGGGGGGAGGGCATGTATGCCCAACGCCTTGGCGCGGAACGGGCTGCCCTCCTAAACCCGGTGGCCAGGTTCTACGAGGCTGGTGTGCCGATCTGCTTTGGCTCGGACTCTCCCGTGACGCCCCTGAACCCGTGGGCAAGCGTCCGCGCAGCCTTGTCGCATCACCAGCCGGGCCAAAGGATTTCGGCCCGGGCCGCGTTCATTGGCCACACTCGTGCAGGCTGGCGCGCCGCGGGGGCGCAGAATCCCATGCTGGGCCAGTTAGCCCCCGGCGCCCCCGCCAGCTTTGCCATCTGGGAGGTTGATGAGCTCATGGTGCAGGTGGCTGACGAGCGAGTACAGTCTTGGTCAACGGATCCGCGGGCACGCACCCCATTGCTGCCTGCCCTTGACACTGCCAACGACCCTCGCTGTCTGGCGACGGTGCACCGAGGCCGGGAACTGTACACCGCTGCGGACTTCTCCTGAACAGTCTTTGTTTCGCCCCGCCGCAGGCCTCTGACCTGCACCAATAGGCGTCGGTGCAGGTCAGCAGTGTATTGACAGCGAGGCCGCTGGCCGTTAGTTTTTATGGAAGTGGCTTGCCTTTATGGCGATCCCCACCGATGCTTCGCAAGCTGGTCTCGGTGTTAGGGAGATAAGTTCACGTGTCAGTAGAAAACAAACAGATTTTCCACGTCCTTGATGTGGGTACTGTTTGGCCCGAAGGCGCGTGAGCTTGTCTTTCCTTGTGTGCTTTTCGCCTCACAGTGACGGCCGCCTTCAGCACATCCACCTATACTAGGGATTTGGCGCCGCGTGCCCGCTGCCTTCACTGGCCAGCCCTTTGTCCCGCGTGGATGCGTGCCGCACCGAAGATGTGACCTGTTTTCTCATTTCCACACGGAAAGGCACCAACTGTTGCGTGTCCTGACAATAATTCCCACATACAACGAGATTGAGTCCCTGCCCAAGACTCTCAAGCGGCTCCGCGCCGCTGCCCCTCATGTCGACGTACTCATCGCCGATGACAACAGCCCCGATGGCACGGGCAAGCTTGCCGACGAGTTTGCCGCTGCTGACAGCCAGGTGCACGTGTTGCACCGCGCAGGCAAGCAAGGGCTGGGCGCGGCGTACCTGGCAGGTTTCGCGTGGGGCCTGGATGCCGGCTATGACGTCCTCGTGGAAATGGACGCAGACGGTTCCCACCAGCCCGAACAGTTGCCGCTGCTGCTGGATGCCATCGACCAAGGGGCCGATCTTGTCCTGGGCTCCCGCTGGGTGCCGGGCGGCAAAGTGGTGAACTGGCCCCTGCATCGCAAGCTGATCTCCACCTGTGGCAGCTTGTACTCGCGTGTCCTGCTCGGGATCTCCATCCGCGACGTCACGGGGGGCTACCGCGCCTTCCGCCGCACCACGCTGGAGGCACTTGACCTTGAGGCCGTGGATTCGGTGGGTTACGGTTTTCAGGTGGACATGTTGTGGCGCGTCTGCCAGAAGGGCCTGAAAGTGGTTGAAGTCCCCATCACTTTCGTGGAGCGTGAATTCGGTGCTTCCAAGATGAGCGGCAATATTGTCCAAGAAGCCATCCTCAACGTCACCAAGTGGGGTCTGAGCGCTCGGTGGAACAAGCTGAGCGGCCGCAACAAGTAACTGCTCTCAAGGTCTTTTGAACCCACGCAAAAGGCGGGCGACCCGGTTTCGGGTCGCCCGCCTTTTGCGTGGGCAGGAATTTACAGGCTAAGGAACCTTAGACCTTTTCGCCACGCTTCTGACGAAGAATGGTCAGGCGGTCCGCCAAAATGGTTTCCAGTTCCGGAAGCGAGCGGCGTTCCAGCAGCATGTCCCAGTGGGTGCGTACCGGCTTGTCGTTGGAGGTGTCCGGTGCCTCACCATTGACGAGCAGGGCTTCCTTGCCGGTCTTGGAAACCCACACTGGGGGGATCTCTGCCTCGGCAGAGAACGTCACAAACACCTGCTCGCCATCCGCGCAACGGTATTCAATTCGCTGACGGGGAGCGGGCTCCACACCCGACTCCGTCTCCATGCTCTGTGCGCCCAAGCGCATACCGCGCAAGCTACGATCGCTCATGACTTCTCCCTAATATTGTTGCCGAATCTAGTGATTTTCGGCGTTTGGTCTGAGCCGGCCGTATCCAACGTCCGGCCCAATCCACGTTCGTCATTGTTTCAACGCTTTACCAGGCTACGTTGTTCCACACGCCCAACACTGCGCAAAATAGGCCGCCGAAAACGCCGCGCGGCCAAGCACCCATTATACGTGCTTGACCGCGAAGTTCCATGCAGCTCGTGCCGCTTCGCCGCTAGGGGTCGGTGGCAACGTCGGCGGCGTCATCGGTATCCGCCGTCGTGTTGCCCAGGACGTTACCAATTCCCTTTAGCGCCTCGCCGACTTCACTGGGGATAATCCACAGTTTATTGGAGGACCCGGAGGCGATCTTCGGCAGGGTTTGCAGGTACTGGTAGGCCAGCAGTTTCTGGGTCGGGTTGCCCTTGTGGATGGCACCGAACACCTTCTGGATGGCCTGGGACTCACCGTCGGCACGCAGGATGGCGGCTTTTGCGTCACCCTCTGCTTTGAGGATGGAGGACTGGCGTTCACCTTCGGCGGTCAAAATGGCCGACTGCTTGGTTCCCTCGGCGGTCAGGATCGCGGCACGACGGTCCCGCTCGGCACGCATCTGCTTTTCCATGGAATCCTGGATGGACAGGGGCGGGTCGATGGCCTTGAGCTCAACACGGCTGACCCGGATGCCCCAGCGGCCGGTGGCCTCATCAAGGACGCCACGGAGCTGGCCGTTGATCTGGTCGCGAGAGGTCAGGGCCTCTTCAAGGTTCAAGCCACCCACAACGTTACGCAGTGTTGTAGTGGTCAACTGCTCCACGGCCTGAATGTAGTTGGCGATCTCGTAGGTGGCAGCCCTCGGATCGGTGACCTGGAAGTACACCACGGTGTCAATGGAGACCACCAGGTTGTCCTCGGTGATGACCGGTTGCGGGGGGAAGGAGACAACCTGCTCGCGCAAATCCAGCAGCGGCAGCAACCGGTCCACGAAGGGGATCAGTACTGTCAAGCCGGGGTTAAGTGTCCGCTGGTATTTACCAAGTCGCTCAACAACGCCAGCACGTGCCTGCGGAACAATGCGCACGGACCGGACCAGGACAATGACGACGAATATCAGCAAGACCAAAACAACAAAGAGCCAAACCAGTGTGCCTGCGTCTCCCATGAAATCCCCTCTTTTCTGTGTGAAGAATATGTGCTCCTGAACGCCATTTGGCACAGGAAAACTCTTTCAACGGACTAGGCGGCTTTTTCGCCTAGCCAATTATTGCGGCGGTTCCTGTCGCCTTGTGGACAGTGGGGAAGCTGATGATGGCAGTGGCACCGTCGATGGCGGCTACTTCAACCTCGGCGCCCATGGGAATCTCCTTGCCATCGCGGATCCGTGCCGTCCACACGTCACCACCAATTTTGACGAGGCCGCTGTTGGTGCTGACAGGCTCCAACACCACGGCATGGTGCCCGATGAGTCTGTCAACATTGGAGAGTTGGTCTGCCGGGCCGCGCCGCAAGTGGGCCAGTGCCAGGGGCCTGATTAGCACTGTGGTGGCGAGGGCGACTACGCAGAAGATGACAATCTGCAGCCACAACGGAGCGCCGAACAGGAATGCCACCAGCGAGGCCAAGGCACCAACCGACATTAAAATGAAGTACAGATTCAACGTCAGCATCTCGGCAACGGCCAACAGCAGGAACACCGTCAGCCAGATGATCCAACCAAAGTCATTAATCCATTCGAGCATTGAGTCCCCCTTAGAGACTTATATTGCGTATCTATGAGCCTACTACGAGCGGCTGGGAATATGCGGCTAAATGACCGCCTGAAGTGGCATTCTCAAGGGGTCCGAGCCCACTTGGGAGCTGACACGTGCCAGGATTCGCACGCCGTCGTGCAATTGTTCATCGGCGTAGCAAAACGGCAGCCGCAAGAAACGCTCAAATGCACCGTCCAGACCAAAACGTGGTCCCGGCACCAAGCCCAGGCCCTCGTTGCGGGCAGCCAGGGCCAGCGCAGAGGAGGATGTGGTTTCGGTGTTGATCCACAAGGAAAGCCCCCCGTCGGGCACTTTGACATCCCACTGGGGTAGGTGTTCGGCTAGCAATCGCACCAGGGTGTCCCGGCCCCGTTGCAGATCCCGGCTGCGGTTGTCGCTCAGCAGCGGCAAGTCCTTGAGCAGGGACGTGGCGACGAGTTGTTCAAACAACGGCGTCCCCAAGTCCGACGACGGACGGTTGCGCAGGAGCTGTGCGAGGACTTCCCGGGGCCCTCGGATCCAGCCGACCCGCAGCCCTCCCCACGCAATCTTGCCAAGCGAGCCCAGCGTGATGACGTTCGGGTTGAAGCAGGCAAGCGGCGGCATCGGGCCCCTGTCGATATCCAAAAGTGCCGTAGTTTCATCCACCACCAGCACGGTGCCCTCGCGTTGGGCTGCTGCGGCAAGGTATTCGCGTTCCGGGACGGTCATGCTCATGCCGGTGGGGTTGTGGAAATCCGGCATGAGGAAGGCCATGCTGGGTGCGGCCCGCCGGATTTGCAGCAATGCTTCGGCCAGGTCCCAGCCGCCATCTTGGCGTACGGGAAAAGCCAGCAGCCGCGCCCCCACGGAGCTGAAGGTGTCCAGGGCGTGCGGATACGTGGGTTGTTCCACCATGATCCGTTCACCGGGGGAGTACAGGGTCCGGGTAACGAGGTTCAGCGCGTGCTGGGCCCCGATGGTGACCATGATCTGCTCAGCTGAGGTGGGCAGGCCCCTGTCCCGGTAGCTTTGGGCGATGGCCTCACGCAGGTCCGGCAAGCCCACCATGTCGAAACCGTCGTGGGTGAGGTAGCGGGGGATCTCCTGCGCCGCAGCCGTGAAGGCCGCGCCTAGCCCCGGGTAGGCCGGAGCTGTCGCCTTGGTAAAGTCTAGTGGCAGCCCCTGGTGCAGGGTGTGCTCACCGCGTTCGCGACCCGGCAGTGTCAAGGTGCTGCCGGAGCCGCGCACACTGGCCAGGTAGCCGTCGTCGCGCAGTTTCGAGTAGGCGGCGGCAACCGTGGTCCTGCTCAGCTCCAGGGCGTTGCTCAGCTCGCGTTCGGCCGGTAGTTTGGCCCCGCTGGCCAGCCGCCCGTCAATCAACAGGACCCGGATGCGCTCGGCCAAGGCCCTGTAGGCCGGGGCGCTCGAACGCCATTCACCCAGCTCGCGGGCCAGCCGCCGTCCAGTGACAAAAGTGTTCATAAAGCCACCTTAGGCGAATTGGACCTAGTGCATAAGGCCAGTTTGGTTAGAATTGTGTAATGCCACTGTTTCTTTCGACCCAAAACCTCCCCGCCCGTTTGCTCCGACTCCTGCTGGGCCTGTTGATGTACGGCATCGCCATTGCGTTGATGATCCGTGGCAATATTGGCGCCTCCCCGTGGGACGTCTTCGCCCAGGGCGCTTCACGAACCACCGGGATTTCTTTTGGACTGTGCACGGTGATCATCAGCGCCATCGTGTTGCTCTTTTGGATCCCGCTGCGGCAAAAGCCGGGCGTTGGCACCATTGCCAACGCCGTCCTGGTGGGCGTCTTTGCCGATCTTGGCCTCGCCGTGATTCCCCAGGCCAGCCACCCGCTGCTACAGGGCGCCTCGTTCATGTGCGGACTGTGCCTGCTGGCGTTTGCCACCGCCCTCTACATTGGCGCTGGCTTGGGACCGGGGCCCCGTGACGGGTTGATGACGGGGTTGGTGCGCGTCACCGGCAGGCCCGTGTGGATGATCCGCACGGGCATTGAACTGAGCGTGGTTGTGGTGGGGTTCTTCATGGGTGGTGTGGTGGGGGCCGGCACGGCAGCGTTTGCCGTGGGCGTAGGCCCCCTGACGCAGGTGACCCTGCGGTGGCTGGGGGTTAACCTTCACGGCAAGAACCAGAGCTCCGGCGCCGCCCCGCTGCTGGACGCCGGCACACCCGGCAGTCCTCTTTAGATAGGCGTTGCCGCTTGCCTGTCAGTATTGCGCGGCGGCTAGTCCGACGCGGCGGCTAGCATTACGCGGCGGCTAGCTTGCTGAAAATGGAGATTTGAAACTCGGCCTGCACAGCAGTGAACGCGGGCAGTCCCAGCACTGTCCTGGCAAGGTGTTGTGGGTCCACATGGTGCCCGGCCGGTCCCATGAGGGCCACATTCTGGATGTCGCGCGGGGAAAGTACCAGGGACACGTTCACTTCTCGGCGTTCCTGAAGGTGGAAGTGGCCTGCCATGGCTTGAACCAGTTCCGCCTCCTTTTGAGGCTGAATGCCCAGCATGCCAGCCAGTTCAGCTATTTGTGCCAGGTGCCCTGGCCTGGGTGTCACCACCACCAGCTTGCCCCGGGGCGCCAGCACGCGAGCAAACTCGGCGGCGTTTCGCGGGGCGAAAACCACTAGGACCGCATCGGCCCGACCGGCCTCCACCGGCAAGGGCTGCCACAGGTCCCACACCAGATTTACCGTGCCCGAGTTGCGGCGGGCCGCCCGGCGCAGGGCGAACTTGGAGATGTCCAGCCCGATCGAGTCGATGCCGTGTTCACCGCCCGGACCGCTGGCGAGGTTCACTAGAATACGGTCCAGGTAATACCCGGCGCCGGTGCCGGCGTCTAGGACCAGAGGCCGGGAGACCAGCGGCCGGGACGTTCCGGCGGGTGCGCACTCGGGCCGGGCGTCGCGCACAACCTCGCCCACCACCTCGCCAAGGGCGTCGGCGAGGGGTGCGTAGTGGCCGGCGTCGAGGAAGTCCTCGCGCGCCGCCACCATCTCCGCGGTGTCCTGGGTGAACTTGGTGCCGCGGCCGCTCAACAGGTTCACATAACCTTGGCGAGCAATGTCGAAGCAGTGTCCGTCAATGCACTTCAAGGAATTTTCACCGGGGAGTGTCTCCACGAACTCCAAACCGCAGACGGGGCAGATGAGGGCGTCGAGCGCACTGTTTTCCATAGTTTTATCCTAGAGGGGCGTGCCGGTTTAGAAGTTCAGCTTCGCGCGCGCGTAGGCAACGTCCGGGTGGGCCCAGTTGGCCGAGTACTCGGCGTTGGAGGCGAGGGATCGCGTGTGGGCCTTGTCAATGTACAAGGTGCCGGCCAGGTGGTCGGTTTCGTGCTGCACGATCCGTGCCTGCCACCCAGAGAACCGTCGGGTGTGCGCGGTGCCGTGGTCGTCGTCGTACCTCAGCTCGACGGCGATGGCCCGGTCCACCACAGCCTGCCAGCCGGACATGGACAGGCAACCTTCATAGTGCGACGCCGTGGCCGTCCCCACGGGCGTGTATCGGGGGTTGAGGATGGCGAGAAAGTCAAGGGGGTGCCGCTCGCGCGCTGCCGCGTTCTCGGCGCTGACCTCGTACAGGTCTTCCATGACTGCCAACTGCAAGGGCACGCCAATCTGCGGAGCGGCCAGCCCAACGCCGGGGGCCGCACGCATGACCTCGGTCATCACGGCAATGAGCCCGGCCAGTTCGGTGGCACTGAGCTGACCGGTGAACGGCAGGGCCCGGGCGCGTAGCACCGGGTGCCCGGCCTGCACGATAGGGGGCAGTTCGCCGCCATCGAGGACGGCCGTGACGGACCGGCGCAGGTCAGCGTCGTCGAAGGGCGCGGGGGCTTTCCACTCAGGCATTGCCGTGCTCGATCCGCCGGCCGCCCACGGGGGAGCAGGCGCTGGCCCGGTCAATTTCTTGTACAACTTTCATCTGTGTGCCTTCCAAAGAGATTCCGTCGGCCTCTATTGTGCCAAGCATTTATTGTGCCAAGCATTCTCAAAACCTGCTTGCTATCCGTGGAGTGGGGGTTAGGGTGGCTTAAAAGGTTACGCAACGAAAAGGGATTGTCATGTCTTCCAATAGTTTCGATGCACGTAGTGAAATCACCGTTGACGGCGAGTCGTATGAGATTTACCGCCTTGACGCGGTTCCGGGTTCGGCACGGCTGCCGTACAGCTTGAAGGTGCTGCTGGAGAACCTGTTGCGTAACGAGGATGGTCGCCTTGTGACTGCGGAGCAGGTCCGCGCCGTGGGGGATTGGGACCCTGCCGCCGAGGCCAGCAAGGAGATCCAGTACACGCCGGCCCGTGTGCTGATGCAGGATTTCACCGGCGTCCCGTGTGTGGTGGACCTGGTAGCCATGCGCGACGCCATGTCCGATTTGGGCGGGGACCCCACCAAGATCAACCCCTTGATCCCCGGTGAGCTAGTCATCGACCACTCGGTCATCGCCGATGTCTTCAACCGCCCCGACGCCATTTCCGTGAACTCCGAGCTGGAGTTCAAGCGTAACCAGGAGCGCTACCAGTTGCTGCGCTGGGCCCAGCAGTCCTTTGCCGACTTCCTGGTGGTCCCGCCAGACACCGGTATCTGCCATCAAGTCAACCTCGAGTACCTCTCCCGGGTGGTGTTCACCAGGACGCGCGACGGCGTGGCGCAGGCTTATCCGGACACCTTGGTGGGCACGGACTCGCACACACCCATGGTGAACGGGCTGGGCGTGCTGGGCTGGGGCGTGGGCGGCATCGAGGCAGAGGCCGCCATGCTGGGCCAGCCCATGAGCATGCTGGTGCCGCAGGTGGTGGGCTTCAAGCTCACCGGCGAACTGCCTGAGGGGACCACCGCCACCGACCTGGTCCTGACCGTGGCCGAACTGCTGCGCCAAACCCGTGTGGTGGGAAAGTTCGTGGACTTCTTCGGCCCAGGCGTGGCGAACGTCCCGCTGGCCAACCGGGCCACCTTGGGGAATATGAGCCCGGAGTACGGCTCCACCTGCGCCATCTTCCCGATCGACGAGGAAACGCTCAGCTACCTGCGCCTGACCGGCCGCCCCGAACACCAGATCCGGCTCGTGGAGGCCTACGCCAAGGAGCAGGGCCTGTGGCACGACCCGTTCCACACCCCCGACTACAGCCAGATCGTGGAACTGGACTTGGCCACGGTGGAGAGCTCCATCGCCGGGCCCAAGCGGCCACAGGACAGGATTCCGTTGCGCAGCGCCAGCCGGGCCGTCCGCGGCCTGCTGGCGGGGGAGTCTCAGGAAGCGGCCGTTCTGGCTGGCGGCCTCGACGACGCCGGGAGCGAGTCGTTCCCGGCCAGCGACCCGGTGGCCATCAGCACCCGGATCCCGCGCGACGAGCCGCCGCACGTCTTTACCGACGACGGCTCCGGGGATTCCTTGGAATGGCACAGTGACCCCACGCAATTCCTATTGGACGGTCAGAACCTCACCCTTGACCACGGCGACGTGGTCATCGCGGCCATCACATCGTGCACCAACACCTCCAACCCGTCGGTCATGATCGGCGCCGGGCTGCTGGCCAAGAAGGCCGTGGAGCTGGGCCTGGAGCGCAAGCCGTGGGTCAAGACGACGCTGGCCCCCGGCTCGCGCGTGGTCACCGACTACTTCAACCGGGCCGGGCTCACCCCTTACCTGGAGAAGATCGGTTTCAGCCTGGTCGGCTACGGCTGCACCACCTGCATCGGTAACTCCGGCCCGCTCATCCCCGAGGTCAGTGCCGCCGTCAACGCCAAGGACCTGAACGTCTCGGCAGTGCTCTCCGGCAACAGGAACTTCGAGGGCCGCATTCACCCCGAGGTGAAGATGAACTTCCTGGCTTCCCCGCCGCTGGTCATCGCCTACGCCCTGGCCGGGTCAATGCACGTTGACCTGCTCAAGGACCCGCTGGGCACCTCCTCGTCTGGAGAGCCCGTCTATCTGAAGGACATCTGGCCCACGACGGCCGAAATCAAGGAAGTGGTGGACGCCAGCCTCGAGGCTCAAATGTTCACGGACGGCTACGCGGATGTCTACCACGGGGACGAGAACTGGCGCGGCATGCACGTTCCGGAAGGTGACATGTTCGCCTGGTCGGAGGATTCCACCTATGTGCGCAAGCCCCCATACTTTGACGGTATGGCGCGGGAACCGGAGCCCGTGACCGACATTGTCGGCGCACGTGTGCTGGCCCTTCTGGGGGATTCGGTCACCACCGACCACATCTCCCCGGCCGGTAACATTCGCAAGTCATCGCCGGCGGGGCAGTACCTACTGGAGCACGGTGTTTCCCAGGGCGACTTCAACTCCTATGGCTCCCGCCGAGGCAACCACAATGTGATGATCCGCGGCACCTTCGCGAACATCCGCCTGCGCAACCTGCTGGTGCCAGGGGTGGAGGGCGGCTTCACGAAGCGCTCGGCCGACGGCCCGGTGGAAACTATTTTCGACGCCTCGAACGCTTTCCAGGCTGACGGCACGCCGCTGGTGGTCATTGCCGGCACCGATTACGGCTCCGGCTCCTCACGGGACTGGGCGGCCAAGGGCACCATGCTTCTGGGAGTGAAGGCCGTCATCGCCGCATCGTTTGAGCGCATTCACCGCTCCAACCTGATCGGCATGGGCGTGCTGCCGCTGCAGTTCAAGGACGCGGACACAGCCGAATCGCTGGGCCTGACCGGCATGGAGACCTACTCCATCGTCGGGTTGGCCGGCGCCAACCCGTTCCCGCGCGAGGTCACCGTGCGCATTGAGTCCGACGACGCCAGCCGCGAGGTCGTGACAACGCTACGTATAGACACCCCCGCGGAGGAGGCCTACTACATGCACGGCGGGATCCTGCAATACGTGCTGCGGCAGATGCTGGCGGCATAGCCGGGCTCGACCAGGCACAGTGGAGTGCTGCTCAAGAGGCATAATGATCAAATGACAGCACACATCACCACTGATCGCCTTGCCCTGCGCCCCTGGGAAGACTCCGACGTCGACTTTGTCTACGACCTGTACTCCCGGTGGGTGGTGCAGCGCTTCATCGGCGCCGAACCGGCCGTCATGGCCAGCCGTTCCGAAGCGGTCGATCGGGTGGAGCGTTTCATGGCGCTGGACCACCCCGTCCACGGCATTTGGGCCGTGACCGGCAAGGAGGACGGATTGCCCGTTGGCACACTTTTGCTCAAGCCAATCCCAGCCTCAGGTGAGGAGCCGCTGGAACCGTCCTCCGACGTCGAAATTGGCTGGCATTTTCACCCCGACCACTGGGGCAAGGGCTTTGCCTCCGAGGCTGCCGCGGCGGTGCTTGAACACGCCTTCGCGTCCGGACTTGCGCAGGTCGTAGCCGTGACGAACCCTGCCAATGCGGCGTCGCAGAGCGTGTGCCGGCGCATTGGCATGGAGCACCAGGGCCGGACCAAAAAATATTACAACGCCGAGTGCGAGTTGTTCGTGATCGGGGCCCCATGAGTCCCGAAGCCGCCAGCGAAAGGCACGTTCGCACGCCGCACATTGCCGACAGTCATGAGAAGATCCGGGTCCAGGGCGCCCGGGTAAACAACCTCAAGAACATCAGCGTTGAGATCCCCAAGCGCCGGTTGACGGTGTTCACCGGCGTGTCCGGCTCCGGCAAGAGCTCCCTGGTCTTTGGCACCATCGCGGCCGAGTCGCAGCGGATGATCAATGAAACCTACAGCGCCTTTGTGCAGGGCTTCATGCCCACCCTGGCCCGACCGGATGTTGACGTGCTGGAGGGGCTGACAACGGCGATCCTCGTGGACCAGGAGCGGATAGGCGCCAATCCGCGCTCCACGGTGGGCACCGTGACCGACGCGAACGCTATGCTGCGGATCGTGTTTAGCCGCCTGGCCCAACCCCACATTGGTTCACCCCAGGCGTACTCCTTCAATGTGGCGTCCATCTCAGGCGCCGGTGCCGTCACCATCGAAAAGGGCGGAGAGAAGATCAAGGAGCGTCGCAGCTTCTCCATTACCGGCGGCATGTGCCCGCGCTGTGAAGGCATGGGCAGGGTCAACGACTTCAACCTCGAGGCCCTGTTCGACGGCGGGAAGTCTTTGTCCGAGGGTGCCGTTCTGGTGCCCAACTACAGCATGGACGGCTGGTACGGGCGCATCTTTGCCGGTTCCGGCTTCTTTGACATGGACAAGAAGTTGGGGAAGTTCACCAAAAAAGAACTCAACGACCTCTTGCACAAGGAGCCCACCAAGATCAAGGTCGAGGGCATCAACCTCACTTATGAAGGCATCATCCCCAAGATGCAAAAGTCAATGCTGTCCAAGGACGTTGACGCACTCCAGCCGCACATTCGAGCCTTTGTGGAGCGCGCCGTCGTGTTCACCACCTGCCCCGAGTGCCAGGGCAGCCGGCTGGCCGCGCATGCTCGCAATTCCAGGATTGACGGCGTGAGCATCGCCGACGCCTGTGCCCTGCAGATCAGCGACCTGGCCGTCTGGGTCCGCTCCCTGAACGAACCCTCCGTGGCTCCCTTGCTGGGTGCGTTGGGCGAAACCTTGGACTCGTTTGTGAACATTGGGTTGGGATATCTTTCCCTGGAGCGCCCCTCAGGAACCCTATCCGGCGGTGAGGCGCAGCGCACCAAGATGATCCGTCACCTGGGCTCGTCCCTGACGGATGTCACTTATGTCTTTGACGAGCCGACTATCGGGCTGCACCCGCACGACATCGCCCGCATGAACGAGTTGCTGCTGCAGTTGCGAGACAAAGGCAACACCGTGCTGGTGGTGGAGCACAAGCCCGAGGCCATCACCATCGCCGACCACGTTGTTGATCTGGGCCCGCGGGCCGGGGCCCAGGGCGGGCAAGTGGTATTTGAGGGCACCGTCGAGGGGCTGCGGGCCAGCGGCACCATCACCGGAAAGCACCTGGACGACAGGATCTCCTTGAAGACTGCTCCGCGGGCTGCAGCCGGCACCTTGGAAGTGCGCGGCGCCACGGAGAACAATCTCCAAAACGTCGACGTCGACATTCCCCTTGGCGTACTGGCTGTCATCACTGGTGTGGCCGGCTCGGGCAAGAGCTCGCTGATCCACGGCTCGGTGTCCGGGCGCGACGGCGTGGTCACGGTTGACCAGGGCGCCATTCGCGGCTCCCGACGCAGCAACCCCGCCACGTACACGGGCCTCCTGGAGCCCATCCGTAAAGCTTTCGCAAAGGTGAACGGGGTGAAACCGGCCCTGTTCAGCGCCAACTCCGAGGGCGCCTGCCCCACCTGCAACGGCGCCGGTGTCATCTACACCGATCTGGGCATGATGGCCGGTGTTTCCACGGTCTGTGAAGAGTGCGAGGGCCGCCGCTTCCAGGCCGCCGTCCTTGATTACCACCTGGGCGGGCGCAACATTAGCGAGGTCCTGACCATGTCGGTGGACCAGGCCGTGGAATTCTTTGCGGCGGGGGAGGCCAAACTTCCGGCCGCGCACACAATCCTGGCCCGCATGGCCGACGTCGGGCTTGGCTACCTGACGCTTGGTCAGCCCCTGACAACCCTCTCCGGCGGGGAGCGGCAGCGCATCAAGCTGGCCACGCACCTGGGGGAGAAGGGTGGAGTTTATGTGCTCGATGAGCCCACCACCGGGCTACACCTGGCCGACGTCCAGAAGCTTCTGGGCCTGCTCGACCGGCTGATCGACTCCGGCAAGTCGGTGATCGTGATCGAACACCACCAGGCCGTCATGGCGCATGCCGACTGGATCATCGATATCGGCCCCGGTGCCGGGCACGACGGCGGCACGATCGTTTTCGAGGGAACGCCAGCGCAGCTGGTGGCCTCCCGGGAGACGTTGACGGGCCAGCACCTGGCCGCGTACGTGGGCACCTAAAATACTCCAACGGTGTTCGATTCTCCGCGACGGCAGCAAATGTTCGTATGTGGTGGGCGGCGCCGGGCCAGTTTTCGTATTTTTGCACGTTTGGCGGGGACCCGGGGGAGTTTGTTCCGACTCACCGGGCGCGGGTGAGTGCCGTGCTCAAGCACCCCGGTAGGGCGTTCTGCGAGGGTAATCCGGTCGCCATCATCACCCAGTGCGCGGAGGCCTCCTTCCTCGCCGTCGACAACGGCACAGGCTGGCCGGGCATGTCTCCAGAATTACGGACTCCTGCAACGCCAAGATAGCTGCCAAGAAGGATGCGGACGTGTGGCAGGTCCTTGACCTACTGGCACGGCAGCCCGTCATGTGTATCTAGTTGAAGGTGAAGATCTGATCATCATGCAGGTTCGATTCCACTACAAATAGGCGAACAATAGTCAACTTTCAACAAGGCATCCATTGCGCCGATAATCTATATTATGTCAACTAGATGGAATTGGACGCTGCTCGTGCAGACTGCCGCAGACCTGTTGTCCTGTCTCATCTAAAGTGGACCAATCTCACTACGCATGGCCCTCCGACTAATCCGGACTGACGTTCTGGACTTCTTCGCCATAGCCTCCGACGGCCCATGAATGGTGATCGACGTCTACCTGACAACCACATCACTGGCCCATGACCGCATGGCATTTTCCGTGAGGACATGAACTGCCGGTCCGTGGGCTGGGGGCGACCTGAGCGTAGGGTAATACCCCGCTCCCCCGCCGCCCTACGATGAACCAGAGCCGAGTTGGGCCATACCAGCCACCTCCACCCTGCACAATTTGCGGTGCTACCTTCCCCTTGGATACAGTCACGCACCAAAGGGGAGCCAAGTTATCCCTCTCCCCAGTAAATGTTGCTGAAGTGGCGTTCATGACTCTGCTCCAGCGCACCGTTTTTTGAGAATCAGGCGCAGCTTTGAAAGTTGCGCTCCATTGGCGGCAAACCGTGCGCCCATTCAAAGTGGACGCTGGCCAACACCACGGTGTGATGTCCATTTCTCGCAAAAACGCCTGATCCAACCGGATACACTCTAGTCCGCCTATGCCACCGTCTGCCGTCTGCCGTCTTTTCATGGGCAGCCTGCCCCTGGTGGACATCCATGCCGCCGTCACACCAAACAATGGAACCAGCACCAGCAGCACCCCGAATTGTAGCCACGGGACAACGATGGGCGTGCCCCGGGAAAAGGATAACAAGACGACGACCGGCACGGCGCCTGCGAACAACCCCATCACCGTGCCAAGGAATGCCGTCAAGAACGTCTGCGAACCAGATAGGGCTTTTCGGAGCCGAATATCGGCCCCCACACTGGCAAGCGTGGCGTGGTCGCTGCGCCCGTCGGCCAGGGCCAGGCCGGCCCGTTATGCCTGCGGCGCTGAGCGTGAGGAGTGCGGCACCAATGACGACCATCCACAAGATGCTGGCGATGTCGGTGGTCGGCTCGTTTTGCACCTGGTACTCCTGGAGCTGTCCCCAGGTGACAAGTAGCATGGGGACAGCTCGAGGCTTGTGAAAAAATGAAATGTCCGACGGCAGGTTGAAGCGGCCAGATTTTCCGCACTGCTGACGGTCACCATGATGAAGTGTTCGGCGCATCGCAAAGGGGGGGTGCGCGCTACGTTGGTGCCTACACGGCAACTGTTACCCATTGGATCTTTGTATTTGCTGACCTGGATGAGATCCCGGCCAGAGTCTCGCGAACGATCGTTGCCGAATTTTTTGCGGGCCGAGCGTTCGATATTTGTGGAATGCAAAAAAAGACACGGCCCTAATTCACTGACGCCTTCGATTTGTAGTGAGCACCGCTGTCAGTATTACAGCACCTACCGCGCCGCCAATAATTCCAACTATCAAACCGCGGGATGAGTAGCCAACAAAAATTGTGATTAGTACCACAATAATAACGAACGTCGCTCCAGCTACAAGTAGGCGCAAAGGCCACGTAAATTCTCTTCTATTCACAGATAATCAGCCCCCCGATGGTCGTAGCAACCCCTACTGAAACAGCTCCGATTAGTACTGCCGGCCCTACAGTAATTATTGGTGCTTCCGGTCCTAAAACAGCGGTAAGCAACCCGCCGAAGAATCCGCCAGCGGCACCTCCGAGAACACCGCCAATTGCACTTTTTGCCACACAACTCCCGCAGCTATACCCCGTGGGGTCTGTGAGGTTGATGGGGTTGTTGGCTGCGTAGGCGTAGCGGTTGGCGTTGGCGGGGTCCAGGGGTTGGTCGAGGGTGTCCTGTTGGGTCCAGCGTCCGGTGGTGGGTTGGTAGTAGCGGGCCCCGTATTTGATCCATCCGGTGGTGCGGTCTTGTATCCCGTTTTTGAAGGTGTAGGGGTTTTGGACGCTCGCGTTGCCTCCGGCATCTTTGGTGATGGTTTGCACGCCGTAGGGGTCGTAGCTGGTGGCGAGGGCGACGTAGTTCCCGGAGGTGATCAGGGCGGCGGGGTTCCCTGTCCCATCGGTAATGTAGAGCGATTGCATGCCGGTTGAAGTCCGGAGCATGAGGGGTTCCCCGGTGACGGGGTCGTGTTCGATGTAGGCGGTGGAGTTGTCCCGGTTGAGTTGTTCTATCACGGGTTGTCCCTGGGCGTCGGTTCGCCCGTACGTGTATTTGTAGTATCCATTCGGGGTTGATTGGGCCAGGAGCTCATTGTTGGAGGCCCCCGCATAGCTGTAGTTGTACGTGGTCCCGGACTTCGTCGCCTGGGTCAGTTGGGAGGCCCCGTTGTAGCTGTAGGTCCCAGCCGGGTCTGCGGTGAGGTTTCCTGTCCCGTCGTAGCTGTACCCGGTGGTGCTGATCTGGTTTGCCGGGTTCGCGGTCAACGTTTGGGAAGTCGTGGTGGCGCCTGTGGTGGTGGCCGTGAGCCGGTTCCCGCGGACATCGTAGGAGTAGTTGTAGGTGATCGCGGGTGTGGTGCCGCCGGTGATGGCAGCCTGGGTGAGCCGGTTCGCCCCGTCATAGCTGTAGGCGGTCACGGAACCGGTGAGGTTGTCCTTCACCCATTGAATATTGGCCCGGTCCGCACTCGTGTTGGTGGGGCAAGTGGGGGCGACGGAGCCGGCGGCGTGGCAGTAAGAGATATCCATGACGGGCCGGTTGTCACTGTCCCCGGTGCCTACCTGGGCGGTGGTGCGGGTCACGCGGCCGGTGGTGTCGTAGTCGGTGTGGGTGTGTGCGGCCCAGGTGGTGTGGGCGGGGTTGGTATCCATCCAGGTATCGGTGCGCCGGCCCCTGTCATCGGTGGCGAACGCGAGGACATGGTTGCCACCGTTGTACTGGTACGTCAAGGACGTCGGCACCCCTGAGGCGTCAAAAGCATACGTTGTCGTCCCGCGCGTATCGGTGGTGGAGGCCAGGTTCGAGGCCCTGTCGTAGCCGTAACTGATGGTCCCCCCGCCTGCGGTGTTGGTTCGGGAGGTTAGCCGTCCCATCTGGTCATAGGCGTAGCTGGTTGTCCCGGCCCCATCGGTGCGGGTGAGGGTTTGTCCGTTGGTGTTGTAGGTGTACGCGATGGAGTGTGTGGTGTCGGAGAAGCTGGTCCCGGCCAGCCGGCCGACCCCGTCGTAGGAGTACGTCAAGGTCGTCCCGGCCCCGGTCGTCTGGGTCAACAGTCGCCCCCACACGTCATACGTCCTGGATTGGGCGGTCAGGGAAGACCCCGTGACCGGGGTCACCGTGGTCAGTTCATGATTGCTGTTGTACGTGTAGGAGGTTTTGTTGCTCCCGTTACCTGGTGCCAGGGCGGTCGCGACGGTCCCGTCCGTGTTGTGCGTCAGGGACGCGGTCGCGGCCAAGGCATCCGAAGCGGTGAGCGCGTTCCCGGCCCCGTCGAAAGTGAAAAGAGATTCGTTTCCAGCGCCACTGGTGGCCGAGGTGGGTAGATATTTGGTCGAGGCCGCCGTGTTGGCGTAGGCGAGTTGTGAGCTCGCCCCGCCCGGTGCCGTGGTCTGGGTCAGGGACTGGCCCATGTTCGCCCCGAAGGTGTTCGTGGTGGTTCCGGCGGTGGTCCCGGTTCCTTGGGTAGCCGTCAACGTGTCGAAGTCTGCTGTGTAGGTGCTCGAGCGTGCCCGGCCCATCGGATCGGTGACCGAAGCAACGCGTCCGGTGGTGGTGAGCGTGTAGGTGGTGTGGGGGCCGGTCGCGACCGCCACGGCCTGATCCGTGTTCGGGCCGGCCAACAGGGTCTGGGTGCTGGAGGGGTAGGCCAGGCGGGTGATGGAATTTCCTGGGGAACCAGTGGTGGTGTTGACTTGCTCGACCCTGGTCACCCGGCCGGTGGCGTCATAGCTGAAATTTGTCACCCCACCAGCCGGGGAGATCACCTGGGTGACCCGGTTGGCGGTGTAGCCAAAGGTCGTGGTCTTTCCGGCCAGATCCGTGAATCCTGTCAGATTCCCATAAGGGTCATGGGTGAAGGACACCGAGCGGGAAGATGCCCCGGAAATTTGAGATATGGAATTCAGCAACCCGGTGTAGGAATCGTAGGCCAGGGTTGCGGTCCGGGCCCCTGCCACACCGCGGGTTGAGAGGACCGTCGTGAGCTTCCCGGAGGTCCACGTCAGCGCGGTGGGGTTATTATTCCGATCGGTGACCTTCGTCGTTTTCCCATCCGTATTGAACGTCACCACCGACGCGGACGTCCGTGAAGTCAACACCCAGCCCGTCGAGCCGGTCTTCACCAGATCAGCCTTCACCCCGGCCGGGGACGTGTAGGCCGTCGAGGAACCAGTCACCGGGGTAAAGAGGGCCGAGTACCCATCCCCGGATGTAAACAACACCCCCGTCGGGGCCGTGGAAAGAGTCCCCGCCGAGTCGGCCGCCAGGGTCCACCGCGGTGCCACTATCCCGGCACTCGTATCCGTGGAAAGGGAATTGAAGCTCATTCCCAACCCCACATTGCTGCTAACACCAGGCAAGGAGAGGGCATTGACGCTGAGGGAGAGATTGCCGGTACCGACATCAATGGAGCCGCTGACTTGGTCACTGATCTGTACTGGAAACCGGGTCGCACCCGGGCGGGAACCCAACAACCCCAACGTTGACACATCCCCAGACGGCAACGCCGCAAACGACGGGGCCGCAGCCCCCAAACCCACCGCGAACACCAACCCCAGGGTCACGGTCCCGGCAAGGGACGCCCGTCCCACCGAGCTTCCCCAGTGTTCCCTGACAGCAAAATGGCTGGCGCGTAGTTTTCGTAGACATCGTCGTCCCCCGAAGCGAAGCGATAGTGATGGGCTATGTCTACTCCTGCCCAGACCAGAAGACAAGGGAAAACTACGAAATACGGGGTCTTGGTAGTAAATGGAACGAAATTACACGATAGGGCGCGCATGGGCTCGATAATTTTAGTCTTAGTCGCTTGTTACGGGACTGTTGGCAGCATGGCGATAGTAGGTGGCGCGGGACCAGCCAACCAGTCGTGCGGCCTCCTGCGCTGTTCGTCCCTTCGCGCGTGCGTCCTTCACGATCGCGAGCTTTTCGGCGACCACCGCGGGATCGGAAAGCGGCCGTCCAAAACTAGTGCCACTTTGACGTGCCGCCGCGATCCCGGCATTCACACGTTCAACGATCAGCTCACGCTCATACTCGGCCAAGGACGCCAGCATGTTCAGCATCATCCGGCCGGTCGAGGTCGCCGGGTCGATCCCATCCGAAATGGATTGGACGAGCACGCCGCGTTCACGCATCAAGTTGACAGTGTTCAGGACATCGAGCAATGAACGACCGAGCCGGTCGACCCGCCAGACAACGACGGTGTCCCCGGCCTCGGCGTATTCAAGCAGCTTCTTCATCCCGGGCCGCTCGATCGCTGTCCGGCTTCCGGAAGTGACGTCGGCGAATACATCGCGTTTTTGCACTCCGGCGGTGACCAGCGCATCAAGTTGCAACGTCGCGTCCTGACTCGAAGTGCTCACGCGCGTATATCCCAAATGTCTCACATCATCATTTTGACTCATAAAGCCCTACCGAGCAACAGACTAAGACACTTTATGGCGGGATGACTTTTCGAGACATAAGGTCCCCCTCCATGACAATGTAGACAACCAAGCCGGAGAGGCTCATGCGAACGTCTCAAAAATCTGAAGGTTTCCAAGACGCTTCTGTTTCAGGACTCCTTGGATTCTGGAGTGAATACTTTTTCACGGTTGGCATTGATCCTGGCGTGATCGAAGTATTCGGGGTCGAAGCGTTCTCCTCTACCGGATCGTTGAGTGGTCCCTTGCGCCCATTCGCGGAGGCCTTGGCGTGTTCGTGCTCCTTTCCTGGACCTGGCCGCGGTGGCCCCCCGCCCGATGTGTTCGGGTTCGTCCCAGGCGTGTGATTTTTCCTTGGATTAGTTTCCCTTTACTTCGGGGAGTTCCCCTACCGGAGCGGGGAGGGATTCACTCATGTCACAACCTCCTCTTTCTTTGACGGTGTGGTCTCTGGAGAGCTAACGGGATACCGCTCTGAGCTCAGGCCCAAGTGGGTGTCCATATCGAGTGTGAAACGTCCGTAGGGGTTGATGTGGGTCCAGAACAACGGGCTCAACCCGCGCCAGTCCTCAGGCGTCAGTAGGTCATGAAAGGTCGGATCTTCAAGGACTTCCTGCAACATCAGGGTGTTGACTAGGACCAAGGACGATTGGAGGAGGTGGAGGGCTAGCATGGAAACCTCAGTCGTTTCCCTATCCGGGCCGGTGAGGTCTCGGTTCTTGCCGTAGAAAACGACGTCGTTGCCGCTATTCCAGTTCTCCACCACCTGCAACCCAGAATTTATCTCTCGTCGGAGAGCTTCACTAGCGAGGTAGTCGGCGGCGAAGATCGTGCGAACCGCCCGGCCGAGTTCTTCCAGAGCCTGGTACGTGGAGTGTTTCGGTCCGCCCCGGGTGAAACGGCGCAGAATCGTCTCCGATTCGGCTGTGCCAAGCTTCAATGCTGTGGCGTATTTGATCATCTGGTCGTATTGCTGAGCGATGATCTCCCAATTAATAGCCCTCGACATCACCGGGGGGTCTGCCTAAGGTCTCGTTGTCAGATATCGCTTGCTCTATCCACGGGAGACGAGCGCAGCTCCATCCCGTAGAAGGTTCCCGCAACGGGCACGGCTCTGAGACTCGTGCTGTCGTCTTCTGAAAACGCCACCGGGCCAAGACAGTATGAATTTAGTGCGTGTTGATCCAGTAGCGGCGCTTACCGTTACGGCTGTCTTCATAGACGCCACTATTCTTTTCGATAGTGGCACGGGAACCGGCATTGTCCTCATCGCAGGTGACGAGAACCCTGGAAATACCCAGCTCGCGGGCAACAGGCAACGCGTCATTCAACGCCTTGGAGGCGTGACCGCGTCGGCGCGCGGATGGCCGCACACTATATCCAATGTGCCCGCCTTAATTCAGCCCGAAATCATTGAGTTCGTGGCGGATGGCAAGAGAACCAAGGACCACATCCCCCTCAACGATCCACAGATAGGTGCACGTCACATAACCCGGCTTCCGTGGGCTTTCCGGTAGCGCAGCAGCAACAAGTTCGTCAACAAACCGGCCAAAGTCCAGCGGATCCCGGAGGTCTTCCAATGACCAATCCTCCCCTCCGCCACCATCCCGGTGGGCTCCACCAAATTCAACGGCAGCTTCTAGCCAGGAGGATTGAAAAAATACATTGGGGGTCAAGAGGGTAGCCATCAAAAGATCCTAGCCTGCTACTTTGCTCTTTCTGACACCGCTCAGGAGCGTCCCATTCGAGGGCCCGAAAGCCTTCGCCTTCCAGATGCCGAACCTATCGCTCGCCCACCGGTGGACTCGCCCGTAAAATCGACCCATGGATGAATCTTGCGTGCATCAGGTGTCGTGCGGAATGCTTATCTGCGCGGGGCGGGTGCTTCTTGTACACCGGTCGTCGTCGAAGGCACGATATCCGAATGTTTGGGACTTCCCGGGAGGTCACCTTGAACGGGGCGAAAATAGTCGTCAAGCGCTTGTGCGGGAGCTTCGAGAAGAGTTGGGCGTAGAAATCACTCCGCCGACTGGGCACTCGCTGCTGACCCGCCGGGATGCTGAGATATTCCAAGAAATATGGAAGGTTGAAGCGTGGGAAGGTGCGATCATCAATGCTGCACCCGATGAACACGACGCCATCGGATGGTTCAGGTTGGACGAGGCAATGTCCTTAGACCTAGCCGATGACGGCTACCCAGCACTCTTCAATCAGGTGCTGCCCTGATTTCTGACCGGAACAGGTGGTGTTCGGGCAATTGTTTCCTCCGATATGGTGGGACTCAATTAATAGCTAATACAAAATGAGGACAAGCATGCGGCAGCCTTTGGTCACACTTATTCGGTCTGAAGAACTCTCCGATGTTGCTGAGTATGCTTACGCGGCGACCGCTCCAAGCAACGCACGCCTCATTTTTTTGGCAGGGTCTTGCCCGTTGAACCAGGATGGATCGACTGCTGGGGTCGGCGATTACCGCGTACAAGCCGCCAAAGCTGTTGAGAACATGCGCATTGCCCTAGAAGCCGCAGGCGCTAGCGTGGATAACGTCATCAGTACACGTGTCCTTGTTGCCTCCTCAGACCAGGCAGACCTCGTAGCAGCATGGGAAGTGGTTCGTGCAGCATTCGGTGACCACGACGTTCCGAGCACCCTAATGGGCGTCACTGTTCTCGGCTACACGAACCAGCTCGTAGAAATTGAAGCCGTCGCGGCTGTTATTGACTAAGCATCTGAATGCCCCGTCAAGATGCTGTAGTGATCAGATTGGACGATCCCGAAGTTGAATGAGCCAGTAATACCGTTAGGCGACTTTGCCCGGCGGAAACAGCCCGTCCTAGAAGTCGATGACCTAGTGCTCCGGCCATGGGACCTCGTTGACGTTCCCGTAGTGGTGCAGGCCTACCAAGACCCGGCAATCATGCAATGGCATGGAAAGACCATGACCATCGATGACGCCAAGGAATGGGTGCTCCACTGGATCGCCCGCTGGCAAGACGAGTCCGGTGCGGGCTGGGCAATAACTCGCGGCGGGGAAGCGATTGGACAGATCAGTCTACGTCGCATCGACCTAGAGAACGGTTCCGGTGAATTTTCTTACTGGATTCTTCCTGAAGGCCGCGGCGCCAACGTGGCACCTTTAGCGCTAAGCAAGTTGTCTGCATGGGCCTTCGGTCGTGCAGGCTTCCACACACTTGAGCTCGCGCACTCCGTTAACAACCCTGCTTCATGCAGGGTCGCCCAAAAGAGCGGTTACCCCGCGGAAGGTGTGAAGCGTCAACAGGTGCACCATGCAGACGGATGGCATGACATGCATACGCACGCTCGCTTGGCATCAGATCCGGGCTAGATAACCTGACACCGCCAGCAGGCCGGCGACTGTCCCGTAGGAGGTTCGGCTTACGGGCGATGGTTCTGGGACCCGCCGCGTTGGATCGTAAGTAGACTCCTCCCATGGAAGAACCTTTGATGCACTACGTTTCGTGCGGAATGCTCGTACGCGCGGGACGCGTGTTTCTCGTACACCGATCATCATCGAAGGCACGGTATCCCAACGTCTGGGACTTCCCGGGAGGCCACCTCGAGCTGGACGAAAACGGCCAACAAGCTCTTGTACGTGAACTTCGAGAAGAGTTGAGTGTGAAGATTAGTCCGCCTGCTGGGAAAGCGATACTGACACGGCAAGACGCTGAAATGTTCAAGGAAGTATGGCTAGTTGAAAAATGGGATGGTGACATCGTCAATGCCGCACCCGATGAGCATGACGCCATTGGATGGTTCAGTTTGGACGAGGCAATATCTCTGGATCTAGCTGATGCTGACTATCCAGCGCTCTTCAAGCAGGTCCTGACTTAAATCCAGTTCGGTGGGAGTTATCCCGGTGAACGGGTTACGTTCAGGCCTCCTGATCTTCATTGGGATTCCGGAAGGGTCGTAGCTGCGTTTCTGCAGGAGTGACGGTGAAGGTGTATCTGCCTAGCATGTTGATGTGTTCTGATACCAGCGGAGACAACCGTTGTACGTCTTCGTCGGCGACAGCAACACCTTGGTCACGGAGCTCGGTGAGCGCCGCGTCCAGGTAGCGGGTGTTCCACAGGATGACGGCGTTCAGGACCAGGCCAAGAGCTCCGAGTTGGTCTTCCTGCCCTTCCCGGTAGGACTGGCGTATCTGGCCCCTCCTGCCGTGGAAGATGAGTCTGGCCAGGGCGTGGCGGGACTCCTGCAGTGTCAACTGCGTATGAATTTGGCGTCGGTAGCCCTCGTCAACATCGATGAAGTCCAGCAGGTGCTCGGTTTTGGCTATTCTGCCGTACTCCGCCAACGCTTTTCCAAGCAGGGTTGCTGTCCCACCGCCCTGGGTGACTCTCAGGATTTCCGAGGCACGCACGGTCCCAGCAGTCAATGAGCCCGCAAGGCGGAGCATGTCCGGCCAGTTGGCCGTGATGAGGTCTATGTTGATTCGGTTGCGGCCTGCTAGGGGTGGCTTGTGAAAAAGTTGAATATCCGACGCTAAGGTTTTGTCGAGCGTCGTAGTGGCCTGCATTTGCCGGCCGTCCAAAGGATCCTGCTTCAAGGGGCTGGGTTGTGATCTTGCCCGGAGGCACGACCTTGGACGCCCACAAACCGGACCCGCACTTCTTCAACAGCCGTCTGCGCCAAGTCCGAGCAACGGGACGGCAACTGCTTCGGGGTCCCTGGCCGGAACCCAGCGGTACAGCGTGGGCGTCGAAACTCCGAGGCTGGCAACAAATTCCCTGGGCGGTGCGCCTTGGCTGAGGACCCTTCGTGCGGAGCGGATTTTGGAGTCCGTCATGACGCGCTTGCGGCCGCCGACCCTTCCTGTTCGCGGGCAGCCTGTAGGCCTGCTTTGGGTGCGTCCGACCCTTTATAGGCACCTAACACCACGCCCCGGGGAACACCCCAAACTCAATGAAGCTAGCAGCGTCGGGCATGGCAAATCCACGACTCTTCTCAGCTGGCACCATTGACACTCGCGCCTTCGCTCCCCTGAAGCAATGCTCGTTCACCCATCAACTCAAATGGGTTTTTCGCATTTGACAGTGAATCGATGTAAGCAGTCGCGAACTCCTTAAGGGTCTTCCCGTTTCGTGCTCGCCCGGTGGAAGGGCATATAGCACGGGACAGTACATGGTTTCCCGGGCCGGCGGAATGGGTAGTCGTGGGCGCAAATATCCGAGTACTTGCTTTTGACGTTTGAGGCTTTTAGCTCTGGGCAACGGATGGTTTTTGGTATAGCGTCACGTTTATCAGCTCTTCGCGGGGTCTCTTTATTTGGGTCTCTTATTGGGGGAATCATGAGTTTTGAGGGTGTACACGGCCGCGCCAAAAACACGTCCATGATTGCGGGGCAAGAACACGGACGACGACCACCGAATTCCCTCGGCAAAATCACCCTCGCGGGGGTCTTGAGCCTGGTGCTGCTGGGCGTGGCGATCACTCCGGCGCAGGCCGCGATCGCCCCCGCTGCCACTGCAGATCTCGCGACCACGGGGTTGTTGGGTTCGCGTCCGGGCGCGACACGGTTACCTGTCCCGATCAATGATCATGTCGGCGCCAGCGTGGACGTCGGCACGGGTAACCTCTTCGTCAGTGTGAACGCCATGACGCTGCCGGGCATCAATGGTGATACCGGGATCGGGGCGACGTTTAATTCCTTGTCCCAAAACACCGACACGGGGCTGGCCGGGGCACGCTGGACCCTGAATGTTGCCTCCGCCGGGACCCTGGCGACCGCCCCGACCGGTATTCTCTACACTGCGGGGGACGGCTACTCGGCCCTCTTCACCCCCGTTTCCGGCTCCACCACCGCTTACACGGCCCCGGCGGGGGTGAAAGCGGACCTCGTGAAAACCTCCTCCGGTTGGTCCCTGACGTCCCGCACGAGTGCGACCGTGGTGGTCTTCAATGCCGACGGGCACCCGACCACGGTCAAGGACCGCAACGGCAACGCGACGACCATTACTTGGGCCACCGGTGGTAACCCCACCACGGTGACGGCCACCAGGGGCGGCACCGCAGCCCGGACCGCGAAGCTGACGTATAACTCCGCCACTGGCACGATCGCGTCCATCATCCAGGGCAGCGGCACGACGACCCGGACGGTGTCCCTGGCCCACGACCCGTACGGGGTGTTCACCGGCTACACCGACCTTGCCGGGAAAACGACGCGCGTCTCCATCACCGGGGGATTGATCTATTCCATCACCCCGCCCACGGGCGGGACAGTGTCCTTCACCTATGACAGTTCCCGGCGGGTCACCTCGATCACCAGGACGAATACCGCTCCGGGCTCACCGGGGAATTCGATCACCCGGTTCGCCTATCCGACGGGCTCACAGACCCTGATTGCCGGGCCGAACACGGACCAGGGATCGGCTGTCTCGACCGTCGCGCATACCACGTACACTCTGGATGCCAACGCCCGGGTCACCGCGGCAACCGATGCGGCAGGCCGGGCACAATCGAAGACCTACACCGCTGACTTCGACACCCTGAGCGCGACGCAGGGCACCGGTACCACGGCGGGGACGACAACCAACACGTACGGGGCGAATACCGGCCAATCGATCACCGCCTCCCAATCCCCCGGCGGAGCCACCGGGCAGGCCGCCTACGCCAACACGGCCGCGGCCACGAAATACCTGGCCTCCTCGGCCACCGACGACGCCGGCAACACCTCCCTCTACACCTTCGATGGTCCCGGGAACATGCTCACCTCCACCGACGCGACCGCGGCAACCGCGACCCTGAGCTACAACCCCGACGGCACCGTCGCCACCGCCCTGGCCCCGGGAAACGGTTCCAACAAAACCCTCTACACCTACAACACGGACCACCAACTCACCTCCGTGTCCCCGGTCACGGGCTCCTCCCTCGGTGCAAGGGCCTTCACCTACGACTCGTGGGGCCGGGCGTTAACGGCCACCGACGGACGGGGTACGACCACGACCTACGGGTACGACGCCGATGACCGGCTGACCTCCACCACCTTCTCCGACAGCACCGCGGCCGTGGCCTACACCTATAACGACAACGGGCAGACCCTCACCCGGGTGGACGGGGCCGGGACCACGACCTACGGGTACGACCAGCTGGGCCGGTTGACATCCAGGGTCAACACCGCCGGCGGCGGGACCATCAGCTACGGGTACGACAAGGCCTCCAACCTGGCCTCCACCACCGACACCCGCGGCACCACCACCTACACCTACGACGACTCCGGTGTCCCCACCTCCCTGTTGTATCAGTACAACGGGGCAACGCACGTGCTCGCGTTCGCCACCGACAGCCGGGGCCGGCGCACCGACACCTGGATGGACGCCAACCCCGCACACACGAGCTGGGCCGCGCACTCCCACACCGACTACGACACCACCGGGAGGGTCACCCGCACCACCGCCCAGGTCGGCACCGGGGACGCCGACAACCGGCCCGTGATGGACCTGAGCTACTGCCACGCGGCCGGCTCCACCGCCCCGATCTGCCCCACCACGACGAGTGCGGACCGGTCCAATATTCAATGGGTGAAGGACAACCTCACCAATGCGGTCACCGCCTACAGCTACGACACCGCCAACCGGCTCACGAAGGCCACCGTCACCGGCGGCACCAGCCCAACCACGTACACCTACACCTACGACGTCCGGGGTAACCGGCTCACCGCCACCACCACCGGGACGACCCCGTCCAGCCAGACGTTCAACGCGAACCCGGCGAACCAGATCGGCACCACCGGCTACAGCTACGACGGGACCGGGAACCTCACACAGGATCCGAAAGGCACCTACGCTTATAACGGCGCCCAGCAAATGACCCAGGTGACCAAGTCCGGGACCACGTACAACTACACCTACGCCGGTGCCTCCCAAAACGAGCTGTTGGCTGAATCCACGCCGAAGGGGTACTACAAACTCACCTACGGCCGCACCGACGCCGAAGGCCAGCCCATCATCGAACAACTCAGCAAAGACGCCGGGACCGCCTACATTGAGCACGACCCGGTCACCGGGGAACCGCTCATGCTGCGCACCAGCGCGGGTATGGCATCGCTTTACATCACCGACGGCACCGGCAACCCCACCGCCCTGATCACTGCCGGGAACTACGTCGCCGTCGCCTCCGCCTACGACCCCTACGGTGTGCAGACCATCACCAAAGACACCGGCGGCAACGCCACCGACCAAACCCCCTACACCTTCAAACAAGGACTCCAAGACCGCACCACCGGCTGGGTCAAATACGGTGCCCGCTGGTACAACCCCACCACCGGGCGCTGGACCCAACAAGACACCCTCGATGCACCCCTGGACCCCGCCAACGCCAACCGCTACGCCTACGCCGCCAACAACCCCATCAACAACACCGACCCCACGGGAAGGGACGTGGGGGGCTGTATCGGCGGAGTTGCAACAACGATTGGCGGCTACGCAGCTTTCGGTGCCGGTCTTCTCACAACTGAAGTCGGCGTTGGATTTCTTGGTGTCGTCGCTGGGCTAGGTGGCATTGTTGGGGGCCTTGCAACCGTCGGTCAGCAGTGTTACGACACCCCCTACGGAGGATAAGTGCGAACATCCTACAAATGGGGTTATGCGATCATATTCGCCACCCTAGCGGCAGCTCTGGTCCTGGCACTGACCAGCACGAGCCAATGGGCCGCAGCCCCCGTTAGCCTAATGATCATTTTCTTCATAACGTTGCTCTGGCGGCAGAGAAAGAACCGTCATCCGTCCAACAAAAATGCGGAGAGATAGAATTTTGACCGGGACCACTTTTCCGGACGGGACGCCGGCCGTGACGATCAGGTATAGGGATTATGGGCAGACCCTCCGGGACCACGTCCTACGGGTATAATCCGCTGGAATGGTTTGACGTCCCGGTCGAACACAGCCAGCGGCGGGACCATCACCTACACCTACGACCGGGCCTCGAATCTGGCTTCCACCACCGATACCCGCGGGACCGCCAGCTGTGCCTTCAATACCTGCAAGGTCTCGAGCTCGTTGAGGTACCGGTACAACTCCGGGAACGACGGCGCGAACCAACACACGAAGGCAGCCGTCACCGGCGGCACCGCCCCGGTCACGGAAGGGTGACTTGTGAATTTGTCGAATATCCGGCGCTAAGCCGGACGCCGACCGGTAACGATCGTTCGCGAGACACTTCTCCTCCGGTTCCATGGCCCACGGATTCCCACTGTCGATTTTGTAACGCTTCCCGTGTACGCGCCAATGTAACGCTCAACTAGGTTGGTGATACATTTCGGTCATGCGAATCGGATACGGGCGTGTCTCCACACGCGATCAGCACCCCGAGGCCCAACACGATGCACTGCACGCGGCGGGATGCGAGCAGGTGTTCCTCGACACTGCCTCCGGGAAACTCGCTCGTAGGCCCGAACTCGACAAGGCGCTGCTCTCGGCTAACCGGTCCGGCGATCAGCTCGTTGTCACCAAGCTGGACCGGCTCGGGAGATCGCTGGAAAACCTCATAGAGCTGTCCAAGACGTTGCAGGAGCGCGGCGTGGACCTGGTGGTCCTGGACCAGGGCGTCGACACGTCCACACCCGCCGGGCGGATGTTCTTCCAGATCATCGGTTCGATCGCCGAGTTCGAACACGCGCTGATGTCCGAACGAACCCGTGACGGGCTGGCCGCCGCGCGGGCACGTGGGCGGACCGGTGGGCAGAAACCAAAGCTCGGTCCACGTCAGGTGAAGCTGGCCAGGGAAATGTATGAGGAAAAGGATGCCGACGGGAAACGTGCCCATACCGTCGAGCAGATCGCCCAGGAATTCGGTGTTAGCCGTCCCACCATCTACCGGCACCTAGCCAAACCATGAACGGCCGTTCGTGCGCATCACCCGGCCACGGCATGCCAGTGAGGCACTGTCACCTAACTGATAAGGACTTCTAAAATGGCCCTTCGTTCCTTGCTCACGACTGCCGAACGCGGCCAAGTCCTTGAAATCCCCGCCGGCACCGAGGAGCTGGCTGCCCACTACACACTGGGCGAAGCGGACATGTCGTTGGTTCGCCAACGCCGCGCAGATGCCAACCGGTTGGGCTTCGCCATCCAGCTGTGTCTGCTTCGGCACCCGGGTATCGCGCTGGCCGACGACACCGAAGTGCCCCCTGAAATGATCGACTGGGTCGCGGCCCGCCTGGCCATCACGGCCGAGGCCTGGGATGAATATGGGACGCGTGGGGAAACACGGCAGGAACATGGACGGGAGATTCGTGCGTATCTGGGTATGTCCGCGTTCGGAATCGCGGATTTTCGCCAGCTCGTGGAACACATGGGCGAGGTGGCCGCACAAACTGACAAGGGCCTTGTCTTGGTCGAAGGCGCGCGGGACTTCCTGCGCTCAAGGAAGGTTGCCGCGCCCGGGGTGGAGATCATTGAAAGGGCCTGCGCGCAGGCCCTGACCCGGGCGAACCGGCAAATCTACGCCGTCTTAGGTGCGCAACTCTCCTTGGATCACCGAGGTCGTCTGGATGGTTTGTTGCTTCGCCGCACCGATAGTTCCTTGACCGAAATCGGCTGGCTGCGGCAGGCACCACTGCGACCCAATGCACGGGCGATGAATGAGCATATCGACCGGCTCACGGCCTGGCCTGCGCTTTGCTTGCCCTGGGACGCCGGCAAACTGGTGCATCGCAACAGGTTGCTGAAGTTGGCCCGCGAGGGCGCATCGATGACCGCGGCAGATCTGGCCAAGTTCGAACCTGGACGCCGGTACGCGACCCTGTTCGCCATGTCCGTGGAAAGCATGGCAACGATCACCGACGAAATCATCGATCTGCACGACCGAATTATCGGCCGGATCATTCGCACCGCCCGGAACAAACAAAACCAGAACACCCTAGCCTCCCGTGCCACCGTCGCAGCCATGATGCGCCTGCACTCCAAGCTCGGCGATACCCTGATCGCAACGAAGGAAAACGGGGAGGACCCCTTCGTCGCGATCGACACAGCCATCGGCTGGGAATCCTTGGCCGAAAGCATCGCCCAAGCCAAGGAACTGACCAGACCCGCACTCGAAGACCACCTCGCCCTCGTCAGCGCCCACTTCACCACGCTGCGCCGCTACACACCGTCATTCCTTGCCGTCCTTGACCTCCAAGCAGCCCCCGCTGCGCAAGACCTATTGGCCGCGATCAAGGTCATCCGAACCGTGAATACTACCGGTGCCCGAAAGATCCCCGACGATGCACCCACGTCGTTCATTCGGGCCAGGTGGAAGCCTCTGGTGTTCACCGAGAACGGCACAGACCGTGGATTCTACGAGTTCTGCGCCCTGGCGGAACTCAAGAATGCGCTGCGGTCCGGAGACATGTGGGTCACCGGATCCCGGCAATTCCGCGACTTCAAGGACTACCTGCTGGCCGGCTCCGACTACACGGCCATGAAGGACGCCGGGGAACTGCCCCTGGTCACAGCCAACGGCAGTGAAGAATATCTCCAGAACCGGCTTGCGCTGCTCAGCGAACGTCTGCAACAAGTCAACACTCTGGCCGCCCGTAATGAACTGCCCGGAGTGCTGATCACCAAAAATGGCGTGAAGATCACCCCGCTCGAGACGATCGTGCCACAACACGCGCAGCCCTTGATCGATCAGGCCAGTGCCATGTTCCCGCGGATCCGAATCACCGACCTGCTGATGGAGGTCGATGGCTGGACCGGGTTCACACGCCACTTCACCAACCTCAAGTCCGGCCAGCTCTCCAAGGACAAGCAGCTCCTGCTCACCGCAATCCTTGCCGACGGAATCAACCTGGGCCTGACCAAGATGTCCGAGTCATGCACCGGCATCACCTACGCCCAATTGGACCGTCAGCAAGCTTCCCATATCCGAGATGAAACCTACAGCGCCGCCTTGGCCGAGCTGGTCAATACCCAGCACGCACACTCCTTCGTAGCGCACTGGGGCGATGGCACCACCTCGTCCTCGGACGGGCAGCGCTTCCGCGCCGGCAGCCATGCCGAATCCACCGGGCATGTGAACCCGAAATACGGGGCCGAGCCCGGACGGATGATCTACACGCATGTCTCAGACAAATATTCGCCCTTCCACAGCAAACTCATCAACGTCGGTGACCGGGACGCGACCTATGTCCTGGACGGGCTGCTCTATCACGAGGCCGATCTTGCCATCCAGGAGCATTACACCGACACCGCAGGTTTCACCGACCATCTCTTCGCCCTCATGCACCTGCTTGGATACCGGTTCGCACCCAGGATCCGCAACATCGACGACACCCGCCTCTACACCCCCACCAACGATCCAGAGCTTGCTATCTTGGCGCCGCTGATCGGCGGCACCATCAACACCAAGACCATCACCGCGCACTGGGACGAGATCCTCCGCCTGGCGACATCCATCAAGACCGGCACAGTGACCGCCTCCTTAATGATGCGCAAACTTGGCGCCTACCCCCGCCAAAACGGCCTCGCCACCGCACTGCGGGAACTGGGCAAACTGGAACGAACTCTCTTCCTGCTGGACTGGCTCCAAGATCCTAACCTTCGCCGCAAGGTCACAGCCGGGCTGAACAAGGGCGAGGCCAGGAACACCCTGGCACGGGCCGTATTCTTCAACCGTCTTGGAGAGATCCGCGACCGGTCCTTCGAGCAGCAGCGCTACCGGGCCTCGGGACTGAATCTTCTCACCGCGGCCATCGTTCTCTGGAACACGGTCTACCTCGACCGCACGATCACCACCTTGAATCAGGAAGGCAACACCACCGACCCTGACCTGCTGCGGTTCCTCTCACCCCCGGGCTGGGAACACATCAACCTCACCGGCGACTACACCTGGCCACGCACCAACCAGATCAAACCCGGCAAATACAGGCCACTACGGCGCTCAACAAAACCTTAGCGTCGGATATTTCACTTTTTCACAAGCCACCCCATGTACTCAAGCTCCCGCCTTGCCGCTGAACGCTACCGCATCTGTGCCCAGGACGCTGGCGGTACGGCCCGGGGCCCGGGGCCCGCTGATACTGGCAGTAGAGGGCAGTACAGGTTCGTGTGCACAATGACCTGGTCAGGCACCGGAGCACCCATCCCGCTCAGATCCGACGTCGAATGTGCATCGCTGACAAGTGTCACGTCATACCCGCGGGTGAATGCGCCATGAATGGTCGACCGGATGCAAGCATCCGTTTGGGCCCCGGCCACCACCACATACCCAACACAGGCCAAGGCCAGAACCCCCGCTAACGTGGTGTCCATAAAGGAGTCCCCGCGGCTCTGGCCTTGTCCAGAAGTGTATTGATCTTGACCATGACATCATCGCGGCGGTAAGCGTTGGCGACGACATCCTGCTGGACGTCAATCACCAGCAGGGCAGTGTTGGGCCGTCCTTTCAAGCGTGGTCATGGTGCACTCCTTAGCTGTTGGTGGGCCAAATTGATAGTGCTGCCATACGAGAGCGACGCACCGACACCGGCGCGGTGACCACGGCGCTGCCTGGAAAAAACATAACTTGCCGTCTCCGCGTACCTCGCCTCGCCGGAGTGCAGTGGAGTCTGGTTGCGGAGGCTGAACCAAATCGCGCGGTTCCACCCCGGTCCCCCAAGGGCTCTCCGACACCGCGGCGCTCTGCTTGGCCCCGCACTGCTGGATGTAAACCAGAGCCCCCTCTGCTTGAATGGGGCCATGAACTTTGGCAGAACACCCGTGAAGCATGTGGGCGTCAACCCATTCAACCGGCCGCAACTGAACGCCTGGCCCGCCACACTGCCACCTGTGCGGCAGGTTTTGCAAGACGGTCTTGCGCTGGGCAAGGCCACGGTTTTCGTGGGCGAAAACGGTGCCGGAAAATCGACGTTGGTCGAGGCGATTGCGCTTGCCTACGGCCTGAACCCCGAGGGCGGCTCCACGGGCGCCATGCATCAGAGCCGGAGCACCGAATCCGAGCTCCACAGCTACTTGCAACTCGCCCGCAACGCCGGCGCCAGCAAATATGGCTACTTTCTGCGGGCCGAGACCATGCACGGTTTTTTCAGCTACCTGGAGGACAACCCATCAACGCGTCGCCGTGACATCGACTTCCACAAAATGTCCCATGGTGAATCGTTCATCTCGCTGATCACGGACCGGTTCAAGGGCGGCGGGCTGTGGGTGCTGGACGAGCCGGAATCCGCGCTGTCCTTCTCGGGCTGCCTGTCCCTGCTCAGTGTGTTGCAGCAGTTGCTAGAGGACGGGGACTCCCAAGTTATCCTCTCCACGCACTCCCCCGTGCTGGCCGCCCTCACTGGTGCCGACATTTATGAAGTTGGCGACTGGGGGCTTCGGCCAAGCGCCTGGGAGGCCCTTGAGCTGGTGCACAATTGGCGTTCATTCCTAGATGTCCCTGAGCGGTTCCTGAGACACCTTTAACGTTTCAGATCCTGCGTCTTTCCTTGCTCTTCCGGCGTCGACGACCGGCCGCTGAATAGTTCCCCCGGCAGGTCCCCCGGGAGTCGGATGGGCCTGCGCCCTGCCGGGATGGTTGCCAGGCCTGGGATGGAGAGCTTCAGGGCCCGGATCCCGGCGTCCTGGTTGACCTTCACCACGACCGGCTCACCTGCGCCGACCACGGACAGCCCGTGGATGGGTGTGCCGATACTGGTGGTTGATTTGATTAAATTCGCGGTAATCCCCGCTATCGTCACCGTCGGTGCATTGACTGGATTCGACGCCTAAATTTGGGTCAGCACCGCCACGATCAAGGGAAACAAGCAGGCAGTCACAGCGACGCAGTCAGGGGCTGGGCGGATGCTCACATGTCACCGTTTGGGGGGGGCATCCCCGTCGTAGGCGGCCTGGAGTGCGGCGATGTCCAGTTTTTTCATGCCCAGCATCGCCTGCAACGCGCGTTGGCTGGCCGCAGGGTCGGGACTGTTGAGGACTGTGGGCAGCATCTGGGGAATCAGCTGCCACGACACCCCAAACCTGTCCTTGAGCCAACCGCATTGGCCCTCCTGACCACCGTCGGACGTCAAGGCCTTCCACTTGGAGTCGAGCTCTTCCTGGTCCTCGAAGAACAATTCGAAGGAGATCGCCTCACTGAACGTAAACTCCGGGCCACCGTTCAGGCCGCGGAAAGCCCTACCGTCCAGTTCAAAGGCGATCGTCAGGACGTCCCCGGGTATGCCGGGGCCGTCTCCACCCCCTCTGGAGACATCGGTAATACGAGAATTCTCAAAAAGGTGCACATAGAAATTGGCTGCCTCTTCCGCCTGCCCGTTGAACCACAGACACGTGCCAATCCCACCCATAACCGCCACTCCCTCATCTCCAGCACCCGTCTGGATCGCTCTTGTTGCGAAGCCTAAACTTGCGCGCCTGCCACTTCAATCCCTACTGGCCGGTAATGTACCCCTTTGGCCGCTTGAGAATCCACAAGGGTTTACGGACTAAACTTGACTGGTGACTCTCACTACCTCGCGCCCCACGCCCTTGCTGATCTCCTATGCCGTCGCCGTTGACGCCCTGCTGGTGGTGGCATTCGCCGCATCCGGGAGAAGCTCCCATGCGGAATCCTTGAGTATCGCAGGGGTGTTCAGTACTGCCTGGCCGTTCCTGGCTGCCCTGGCCATTGGCTGGCTGGTGACCCGCAATTGGCTCCAACCAGTGCGTTTGTGGCCCAACGGTGTCTGCATCTGGCTCATCACCCTCTCCGGCGGCATGGCCTTGCGAATCCTGTCCGGCGGCACGGCTGCCTTCGCGTTCGTCGTCGTTGCGACACTGGTGTTGGCCTTGTTCCTGCTCGGCCACCGGGCCATCGCGGCAAGCGTGTTGCGACGCACCAGCAAACGCTAAATTTTGTTTCAATTGGGTTACGATCGTCACTAAGTAAATCGATCGAAACCTGCCTCAATGACAAGGACCCCACCTGTGATCACCGCTTTTGTCCTGATCAAGACCGACGCTTCGCGGATCCCCGAATCCGCCCAAGAGATTTCTGAGATTGCCGGGATCAGCGAGGTTTACTCGGTGACCGGCGAATGGGACCTAATAGCCATTGCCCGTGTTGAAAAACATGAGGAACTCGCCGACGTGATCGCCGACAAGCTCTCCAAGGTCCAGTCAGTTGTTTCCACGACCACCCAGATTTCCTTCCGGGCCTATTCACAGCACGACTTGGATGCCGCGTTCGCACTCGGTTTCGACCACTGAGCGTGGCGATGCAGCTGGAGATCGCCGTCCAAGACGTTCCCGGAGCGAACCTGGCGGCCCTCTACGGGGCGGACAGGATCGAACTTTGCTGCGCCTTGCAGATGGGAGGTTTGACACCGTCCCAGGGCCTGTTGAACTCGGTTCACCAAGCCCAACCTGGCCTTCCCATTCACGTGCTCATTCGCCCCCGCCCTGGCGACTATGTCTATGACCAGGCCACGGTTGAGCTGATGAAAGCGGAAATTGCCGCCTGCCGCGACGGCGGCGCCACCGGCGTCGTCATCGGTGCGCTGACTGCTGCCGGCGCCATCGATGTCCCGGCCGTGAAGGCCTTGATCGCGGCCGCACAGGGCCTGCACATCACCTTCCACCGCGCCATCGACCACCTCGATGACGCCTCCGCGGTCGCCGCCGTTGGCCTGCTCGCCGAGCTGGGCGTCCACCGCATCCTGACTTCCGGGGGCGCTTCACGCGCTGGTGATGGCACCAAGCGCCTGGCTGCGATGGCCGCGGCCGGTGGCCAAAGGCTGGCCATCATGGCAGGTGGCGGCGTGGAGACCTCGGATTTCCCCACATTTCACAAACTGGGAATCGAGAACGTCCACCTGTCAGCCAAACGGGTCATCAACCATATCCAGGGGGCGCCCGTCACCTCCGCAGCCCAAGCCGAGGACACCAGCTACTACGCCACGGACGAGGACATTGTCTCCCTCGCGGCGTCGGCGGTCGGCGCATTGGGCTAGGCCACTAAGCCGTCGGCCCCGCCTCACGATGTCCTCTAGAGGTCCCCGGCTGAGAGCGCCATCCAGTTCTTGAGCACATTGGCAGCGGCACCGCTGTCAATGGCAGCCTCGGCACGCGCCGCCGCGAAGCGTATGCGCTCCTCCAGCGACCCGGAAGCCGTAGGGTCGTAGGCCACCAGTCCGGCCGCGGCGTTCAGGACGACGGCGTCGCGAACCGGAGAGCGTTCACCGTCAAGGATTCCTCGCACGACGTCGGCGTTGTACTGTGCATTCTCGCCGCGCAGGTCCTCGATCCTCGCACGGGCAATGCCAACGTCCAACGGGTCGAACGTGGACTCTGTGACCTGGCCGTCCCGGACCTCCCACACCGTGGAGGGACCCGTCGTCGTGAGTTCATCAAGGCCGTCGCTGCCGCGGAACACCAAGGCCCGCACTCCTCGGGCGGCCAGCACTCCTGCCACCAGGGGTGCCAGGCGCGCGTCGGCGACACCGATGGCCGACGCGGCCACCCGGGCCGGGTTGGTCAGCGGCCCCAGCAGGTTGAAGGCGGTGGGGACACCCAGCTGACGCCTGGCAACAGCTGCGTGGCGCATGGACGGGTGGAAGTAGTTGGCGAAGCAAAATGTGATGCCCACTTCTGTGGCAGAACGTGCCACGAGGTCAAGGGGCATGTCCAGACGGACCCCCAACGCCTCAAGCACGTCGGCGGATCCCGCCGCGGAGGAGGAAGCACGGTTGCCGTGCTTGACCACCGTGGCGCCCGCTCCCGCGCAGACCAGGGCGGCCATGGTGGAAATATTCACCGTGTTCAGGCGGTCCCCGCCCGTACCGACAATGTCCAGCGCATCGGCGTCAACTGCTAGGGGCCGAGCATTGGCAAGCATGGCCTCAACCAGGCCCGCTACCTCCGCAACCGTCTCACCCTTGGCCCGAAGCGCAACAAGAAATCCTGCGATCTGCACATCGTTGGCGTTCCCAGCCATGATGGCGTTCATGGCCCATTCCGTTTGCCCGGCGGAAAGATCTTCACGAGCCATCAGCGCCGCAATAAGGTTGGGCCACGTCGGGTCGGCGGGCAGTGCCGCATCTTGAGCATTCACCCTCCAAATCCTAGAGCAAACTCGGCCTTCACGAACCAATGTGACCATTGACATGCCCACCCGACTGTGCATAGCCGGCTGGGTTAACCCTGTGAAACAACCGGGTTTTCGCAGGTTTGTAGAAAAAGATTCCCGAAACGGCATTTCGCATTGGGATTGCTGGAGTTTTATAGACATAATGTCTATGTGACAACTGCGACCCATGCCCCCAGTACCCCGGCGCATCCGACGCTGAATCGACCGAACATGGTTTCTGTAGGAACCGTAGTTTGGTTGTCCAGTGAACTGATGTTCTTTGCCGGCCTTTTTGCCATGTACTTCACGCTGCGTTCCACCACTGGTGGAATGTGGGCGGAAGAAACGGCCAAGCTGAACTTCCCGTTCGCCTTGGTGAACACGCTCATTCTGGTTTCCAGCTCATTCAGCTGCCAGATGGGTGTATTCGCTGCGGAGAACCTTCAGCCGCGCCGCACCGGCCGCCTCTTCCAGTTCTCCCGTTGGGGAATGACGGAGTGGTTCTTGCTGACCTTCGTTCTTGGTGCCATCTTCGTATCCGGTCAGTCGACCGAGTACGCCATGCTGACCTCCGAGCACGTAACCCTTAATTCCAACGCCTATGGTTCCGCGTTCTACATGACAACAGGCTTCCACGGCCTGCACGTCATTGGCGGACTTATTGCATTCCTGCTCATTATTGGCCGCGCCTACGCTGCGAAAAAGTTTGGACACTTTGAAGCAACCAGCGCGATCGTCACCTCGTACTACTGGCACTTTGTGGATGTTGTGTGGATCGGCCTCTTCTTGGTCATCTACGTCCTGAAGTAGGCTGATACCCAGCTTTCTTCAACACGAAGCAGAATTAGCTTTTGCGGCTCTCACTAGGGGCTGCCGAATACAGATCAAAGGAACCACCAAGTGAAGGCACTCTCGCAGAAGCGACGTCATCCGTTGGCTGCACTAGCATTGCTAGTGCTGGGGCTCATGCTGACAGGTGGGCTATACGCCGTTGTCACAACCGTGAATGAAGCCAAAGCCGATACCACCACCTTTACCGCGCAGCAGGTTGAAGAAGGCGAGAAGCTCTTCGTTGCCAACTGCGCCACCTGCCATGGCGTCGGCGCCAGTGGCACGGACGCGGGACCGTCCCTTGCAGGCGTAGGCGCTGCCGCCGTCGACTTTCAGGTCGGCACTGGCCGCATGCCCATGCAGATGCAGGGACCCCAGGCTCGGCAAAAGCCCAAGCAGTTCAACGCCGATCAGACCCGTGAGCTGTCTGCATACGTAGCCACTCTCGGCGACGGCCCGGCCTTGCCGGAAGAGCAGTTCATTGACGGCAAGGGCAACGCGGCCGCTGGCGGGGAACTATTCCGCGTCAACTGCGCCATGTGCCACAACGCTGCTGCCGCTGGCGGCGCCCTGACCCGAGGCAAATTCGCACCCGCCCTAGCAGGGGTGTCCAACAGCCACATGTACAGCGCTATGGTCACCGGACCCCAGAACATGCCTGTCTTCAATGATGCCAACATCTCCCCGGAGGGCAAGCGCGACATCATCACGTTCTTGAACACCATTGAAAACCAAGGCTCCCCCGGCGGAGCCAAGCTCGGCTCACTCGGCCCTGTCTCCGAAGGACTTTTCCTTTGGACGGCCGTCATGGGTGTCGTCATCGGATTCACCATCTGGTTGACATCACGCCCGTCATAGCCGGCCCCTGAACCAAATATTTTGGCTGCTTTTCGCAGCCGTGAGAAACTTACATTACGAGCCCGGGAAATATCCGGGATAAGAGAAGGATGAGGGGATTATGGGCAACCATAGTGACGGCTCGCCGACAAGCTCGGACGCCGTAGCTAAGGCTGGTCACAAAGAGGTGGATAAGTTCCAGGACCCGGGACTTCCTCCACATCGTTTGCGACTAGCTGACACGGACCCCAAGGCAGCAAAGCGAGCCGAGCGCCAGGTGGCAATTCTGTTTGGAATTTCCATCGTTGGCACCTTGCTTTTCTTCTTTGCCTACTTTGGCATCCGCCTAGATGAAACCATCGCCACGTTGCGGATGCAGAACCTATTCCTTGGACTGGGAGTCACCTTTGCCATGTTGGGCATAGGCGTTGGAATCGTGCACTGGGCCCGCGCCCTGATGCCCGACCACGAGGTCTCCGAGGAACGTCACGAGCTGCGCACTGAGGAAGACCGCTTGGCCGCCTTGGCGATCGTCGATGACATCGTCGAAGAGACCGGCATCAAGCGTCGCCCGCTGATCCGTAATACCCTCATCGGAGCGATGGCCCTGGCACCCTTGCCGGCCATCGCCATCTTCCGTGACCTGGGACCGCTGCCGGGCAACACCCTGCGGCACACCTTGTGGAAAGAGGGCGAGCGTCTTGCCCGCGATCCCGATGGCACACCCATCAAGGCTTCCGATGTCACCATCGGTTCGGCGTTCCACGTCATTCCTGAGTCGCTGAATAAGCTTGAGGCTGGCAAGTTGAACGAGAAAGCCAAGGCTGTCGTCTTGCTGATGCGCCTAAACCCGGAAGACCTCAACCCTTCCAAGGGTCGCGAAGACTGGGCCTACAACGGCATCGTCGCGTACTCCAAGATCTGCACCCACGTTGGTTGCCCTGTTGCCCTCTACGAGCAGCAGACTCACCACCTGCTCTGCCCCTGCCACCAGTCAACCTTTGACTTGACGCAGGAGTGCAAGGTCATCTTCGGCCCGGCCGTTCGCCCCTTGCCGCAGCTGCCCATCACCGTGGACAGCGAAGGCTACTTGGTTGCGCAGAGCGATTTCCACGAACCTGTTGGACCTAGCTTCTGGGAGCGTGGCTGATCATGTCCAGTACAACTCAAGAGACCTTCGAGCCCAAGACAGCCACAGGACGTATCACCAACTTTGTTGATGAGCGTGTGGGCGGTTCGGGCATCCTTCGTGAATTTGGCCGGAAGGTTTTCCCCGACCACTGGTCCTTCATGTTCGGTGAAGTGGCGCTGTATACATTTGTCATCTTGCTCCTCTCCGGAACATTCCTGACATTCTTCTTTGACCCGTCCATGGCTGAGACACACTACAACGGCTCCTTTGTGCCCCTCAAGGGCGTTGAAATGTCGGTTGCCTACAGCTCCTCGCTTAACATCTCCTTTGACATCCGCGGCGGCTTGTTCATGCGCCAGGTACACCACTGGTCAGCCCTGTTGTTTGTGGCCGCTGTTTCGGTACACATGCTCCGTGTGTTCTTTACCGGGGCCTTCCGCAGGCCCCGCGAACTGAACTGGGTTGTTGGCGGCGTATTGCTGATCCTGTCGATGGCTGCCGGCTTCACCGGTTACTCCCTCCCCGATGATTTGCTTTCCGGCAACGGCTTGCGCATCATCGACGGCGTGATCAAGTCCATCCCGATTGTTGGCACGTACATCTCCTTCTTCTTGTTCGGCGGTGAATTCCCCGGCACAGCCATTGTGGGACGCCTCTACATGATGCACATTATGCTGGTACCGGCCTTGATCCTGTTGATGGTTGCCATTCACTTGTTCATGGTCGTCATCCACAAGCACACGCAGTACCCTGGCCCGGGACGCAACGACCGTAACGTGGTCGGCTACCCGCTCGGCCCGGTTTACGCGGCCAAGGCCGGTGGATTCTTCTTCATCGTGTTCGGCATCATCGCCTTAGTCGCCGCAACGTTTACCATCAACCCCATCTGGAACTACGGTCCCTATGACCCCTCCCCCGTCTCGGCAGGCACCCAGCCTGACTGGTACATCGGCTGGGTCGATGGCGCCTTGCGCCTGATGCCAGGATGGTTGTTCAACATCCCGATGGAATGGCACATTCCGTTCCCGTGGGGCGTGAATACCTTGTCTTTCAACGTTCTTGGCCCGGCTTTGATCCCTGCAGGCATCGTCTTCACCGCACTGTTCGCCTACCCGTGGATTGAGCGCTGGATAACCCGCGACAACCGTGAGCACCATGTGCTTGACCGCCCGCGCAACGTGCCTACACGTACGGCGATCGGTGTTGCAGGCTTCATCTTCTACTGCGTGATGTGGGCAGCGGCAAGTTCTGACTTGATCGCAACCCACTTCCAGGTCGCGCTGAATGACGTCACGTACTGGTTGCGTGCACTGTTCTTCATTGGCCCGATCCTTGGCTTCATCGTTGCCAAACGTGTTGCCTTGGCCTTGCAGCGCAAGGACCGCGAGATTGCCCTCCATGGCCGTGAGACCGGACGCATTGTCCGTCTTCCGCACGGTGAGTTCCAGGAGATGCACGCCCAGCTTGACGACTACAAGCGTTACAAGCTGGTCGGCTTCGAGTCCCACCTTCCGGAGGACGGCATTCCGAACGAGAACGGCATCGTCACCAAGACGGAGAAGCGCCGCGCACTGCTGAGTCATGTGTTCTTCGAGGACCGCGTGGCACCTGCCACACCGTCCGAGTTTGCTGCCGCCCACGGACATCATGAGGCCATCGAGCCAAGTGAAGAGTCCAGGCAAGTTGAGCACTAAGACACACTGGTAATCATCAGCCCAACAAATGTGGCGGTTCCCTTCAAGGGAACCGCCACATTTGTTTAGGCCCTTCCGGCCGCCCGCCCATTGTTTGCGGGGCACTCCCGTCATGTCAGTCACGCCCGTCATGCCCGTCATGCCCGTCATGCCCGTCATGCCCACGGTACCCCGGCCGCTCCCCCACGCGCCCTGGGAGGCCGCTTGCGGGCGTTCCCTAGTAAGTGCGTCTAGTGCGCACCCCGGGCCGCTGGAGGGGCACCCGCAGCTTGTAACGGTCGGCGCGGTAGAACGACACCGAGTAGTCAACAGTGGATCGGGAAACGAACGCGTGCCTCTCCATGCGCAGGACCGGGGCGCCGACGTCGACCTTTAACAGCCGGGCAATGGAGGGAGTGGCAGCGTTGGCCTCCACAATGTCCTCGCCCCACTCGATGAGCAGGCCATAGCGCTCACTGAGGAGGTTGTACAAGGAGGTGGGTGGCCCATGGTCCAGGATGCCAGGCACGCGCCAGGCGGGGATGAAGTTCTCATCCACGCTCATAGGTTCATCGTCGGCCAACAACAGCCGTCGAAATCTGATCACCGCCTGGCCCTCCTCCATCTGCAGTTCCCGTGCCAGCCGGGCAGTTGCCGGTATCTGTTCAAAGGAGAGGGTCTTAGCCGCCGGGCGCATGCCCCGTCGCTGCATCTCCTCCGAGTAGGAGGTCAACTTCACTTGCACGTCGAGCTTTTTGTGGGAGACAAAAGTGCCGACACCAATGACCCGTTCCAGCAACTCCTCATCAACCAGGGCCTCAATGGCATGGCGCACGGTCATCCGGGCCACGTGGAAGTGTTCGGCAAGATCACGTTCGGACGGCAACTGGCTGCCGGCCTTGGCGTTCTCTGTGATGTAGTTGCGCAGCAACTCACGCAATTGGATGTGCACAGATATGCCGGATGTCCGTTCAAGACTGCCGGCCACATTGTTCGCCGGCGGTACTAGATAGCCCATGAAACTCCTTTGATGACCATGACCAGACTAAAACACGACTACTCTCAGTACGTAAAGCATCTACTTCTCAAGGAGCAAGAAATGTACACCCGGAAAGCCACCATAGCGGCCAGCGTAGGCTTACACGCCAGGCCCGCTGCGGTCTTTGTCCGTGCCGTCAACAAGACCGGGCTGCCCATCACCCTCGCCAAGGCCGGACTGGCGCCGGTGGACGGCCGCTCACTTTTGGAAGTTATGAGCGCTGACTTCGCTTGTGGCTGCGAGGTGGAGATCGCCGTGGCAGCTGGCAGTCACGACGACTCGCACGTACGCCGCGCCATTGACCAGTTGGCACAGTTGCTCCTGACAGACCTCACGGACCCCGCATAAGGCAACTCTTAGTTGGGGAACGCAACAACAAGAGGGGCTGTCCACTACCGAAGTAGTGGACAGCCCCTCTTTTTCTCACACGGGCCTTGCCGCAAGCCTCAGGGAAACGCGTCCCCTATCGGCTAGTGTGCGTGGTCGCCACGGCTGTATTCATAAACCCAGCCGACCAAGGCAATAACTGCCAGCCCTGCCCCGAAGAACAGGACCCACCAGCCAACGGCCAAGCCAAGGAACCCGGAGGCACAGGCCAAACCCAAAACTAGCGGCCACCAGCTCCAGGGACTGAAGTGCCCCTGCTCGCCGGACCCTTCGTGGACCTCTGCGTCGACGCGATCTTCGGGACGCGGCCCCACCCGATTACCCGTGTAGTACAGGTACACGCCAACCATGAGGCACAAACCCGCCAACAAGTACATGGCCAAGAAACCAACAGGCTCATTCCACGCAACCATAAACCCGTAAACGGTGGCTACCGGGATGAAGAACAGACCTACCAAGATGAAAAGCCAGGCTTCAACCTTCATTTGCTTGCTCCATTCGACGAGGCACCAGCCGGGACAGGCTGGTAATGCGGTGCCAGCTCGGGGTGGTGCAGATCCAAGGCCGGCCGCTCCGAACGAATACGTGGCAGTGAGGTGAAGTTGTGACGCGGCGGCGGGCAGGAGGTTGCCCATTCCAGCGAGGCTCCAAAGCCCCACGGGTCATCAACTTCGACCTTTTTGCCACTGCGCCAGGTGATGTACACGTTCCAGAACCAAGGAATCATTGAGGCTCCAAGCACGAACGAGGAAATCGTGGAAAACTGGTTCATCCAGGTGAAGTTGTCTTCAACCATGTAGTCGGCGTAACGACGAGGCATGCCCAACACACCCAACCAGTGCTGGATCAAGAACGTGCCGTGGAAACCAAGGAACAACATCCAGAAGTGAATCTTGCCCAAACGCTCGTTCAGCATGCGACCGGTGAACTTGGGCCACCAGAAGTAGAAGCCGGCGAACATGGCAAACACCACCGTGCCAAAGACCACATAGTGGAAGTGGGCCACAACGAAGTAGGTGTCCGAGACGTGGAAATCCAACGGCGGTGAAGCCAAGATGATGCCGGTGAGGCCACCGAACAAGAACGTCACAATGAAGCCCAGGCTCCACAACATGGGAGTTTCAAAGGTCAGTGACCCTCGCCACATGGTTCCTATCCAGTTGAAGAACTTCACACCAGTTGGAACAGCGATCAGCATGGTCATAAAGGAGAAGAACGGCAGCATGACCTGGCCGGTGACGTACATGTGGTGGGCCCACACTGTAACCGAAAGGGCAGCAATGGCAATGGTGGCGAAGACCAGACCCTTATAACCGAAGATCGGCTTTCGGCTAAAGACCGGGAAGATCTCAGAGACGATCCCGAAGAACGGTAGCGCAATGATGTACACCTCGGGGTGCCCGAAGAACCAGAACAAGTGCTGCCATAGAATTGCACCACCGCTTTCGGCATCAAAGATATGCGCCCCAAACCGGCGGTCGGCACCCAGTGCGAACAAGGCTGCTGCCAGCGGGGGGAATGCCATGAGGATCAAGATAGCCGTGACAAGCGTGTTCCAGGTGAAGATGGGCATGCGCCACATCGTCATGCCGGGAGCACGCAGGCAAATGATGGTGGTGATGAAGTTGACGGCACCCAAAATGGTTCCGAAACCTGACAACGCCAAACCAAACACCCACAAGTCGCCACCGATTCCGGGGCTGAACGTGGTGTTGGACAGAGGCGCGTAGGCGAACCAGCCGAAGGCAGCTGCACCCTGGGGGGTGATGAAGCCGGAAACCGCAATGGTGCTACCAAAGAGGAAGAACCAGAACGCCAGGGCGTTCAAACGCGGGAAAGCTACGTCGGGAGCACCAATTTGCAAAGGCATGATGACGTTGGCGAAACCTGCAAACAGCGGCGTGGCAAACATCAGCAACATGATGGTGCCGTGCATTGTAAACAACTGGTTGTACTGGTCTTTGGTCTGCAGGATCTGCATACCGGGCTCAAACAGCTCCGCACGAATGATGAGCGCCATGACGCCACCAAGACAGAAGAAGATGAATGATGCGATCAGGTACATGTACCCGATCGTTTTATGGTCTGTGGAGGTGATCCAGTTGACGACGATACGTCCCTTAGATACTGGTACCACCTTAGGTGCAACCGCATTGATTTCGGTTGCCGAGTACTCGAGTGTAGACACTTTCCTCTTCCCCCTACTTCTGATTCAGATTCGGATTGCGGTCATACTTATTACCCAGTTCGCCGGTCTGACCCTTGGCCTTCAAAGAAGCCAAGTGAGCATCAAATTCGGCCTGCGTGACAACCTTGACATTGAAGAGCATCTCAGAGTGGTATTCGCCACAGAGTTCAGCGCATTTGCCGTCAAAGGTGCCCAAGGCAGTGGGTGTCAGCGTCATGTAGTTGGTCTTGCCTGGCAAGATGTCCAACTTGTTCAAGAATGCCGGAACCCAGAAGGAGTGAATGACGTCACGGGAGTTCAGCTGAAGCTCCACGGAACGATCGACGGGCAAGTACAAGGTGGGCAACGTCGACTTGTCGAACGGCTTGCCGTCTAACTGTGCCTGGACACCGACGTCATAGACGGCATCCTTAACATCATTGCCGGCCATGTAGTTGAAGTCCCACGACCACTGCTTGCCACGGACATCAATGGTGACGTCGGGGTTGTCAACACGCGCGGTGATGGATTGCTGCGCGTTATCGGTGAAGTAAAAGAACACCAACACCATAAACAGCGGAACCAGCACATAGAAAATCTCCAGCGGGAGATTGTAGCTGGTCTGTCGCGGGAAGCCGGTGGCACCCTTGCGACGACGGTAGGCGATGATGCACCAGATGATCAGACCCCACGTAATAAGGCCGATGATCAAGACGGTGATCCAGGTGTTAACCCACAGATCTATGATCCCTGCCGTGTGATTGGTCGTATCACGTTCGGCTGGCATCCAGCCGTTCTTATTCTCTGCCGTACATCCTGACAAAGCTAACGCTCCGGCAATCGCCAACCCAGCTATGGGGATGACTTTTGCGCGTCGGCTGCCGGTTCGGTCCTGCGAACTCACAGACGGCCCTTCCTCTTGTTACTGCGCACCGAACAGGCTGTGGGCCAGCGGTGCGAAACGGGTTTTACTACTCGATGTAGAGCTTACCGCTTGAGCACGCAAAAAGCGTACTAAACCCACCGTGCGTCGGGGGCAAAATCAACTTTTGCCCCGCGGACGTTCTACAGGGAGTAATGAAGTCACTGACTAGTGGAACGAATCACCGCAGGCACATGAGCCTCCGGCATTGGGGTTGTCGATGGTGAATCCCTGCTTTGAGATGGTGTCCTCAAAGTCAATGCTGGCACCGGCGAGGTAGGGCACACTCATTTTGTCGATGACAACTTCGACGCCGTCAAAGTCACGGACCGCATCTCCGTCAAGGATCCGCTCGTCAAAGTACAGCTGGTAGATCAAGCCTGAACAGCCACCGGGCTGGACGGCAACACGAAGCCGCAGATCCGTGCGGCCTTCTTGCTCAAGGAGGCTGCGGACCTTGCCGGCGGCAACATCGCTGATCAGCACTTCGTGGGCGGGAAGCTCGGCTGAGTCGCTGACAGCGGCAGGAGTTTCTTCATGGACATTTGCAGTCATGGCATTTCCTTACGTGGGGTACAAGTACATGCTACGTCGAGCCCGGCAGGGGCGCTAACTATGGCAACGGATTCTTTCGGGGTTATGTTCCCAACCCCTGTATTGGCGGCCTAGAGGGTGTTCATGGCGGCCAGCATCAGTGCCTCGGCCACTATCGCCTTTTCAAAGTCCCCTAGGTGCAAGGACTCGTTGGCACTGTGCGCCCTTGAGTCCGGGTCCTCAACACCCGTGACCAGGATTTGGGCGTCGGGGAACATGTCGTTGAGATCGGCGATGAAAGGGATGGACCCACCCATGCCGCTTTCCACGGCGGGTACACCCCACGACTCCCCCAGCGCCCATAGGGCGGTCTGTGCCGCCGGCGCCTTGGTGTCGGTGGCGAACGCCTGGCCCGCCTCCCCCGGGGTGAAGGTGACGCGGGCACCGAAGGGTGCGTGCTTGTGAATGTGGGCGTCGAGCGCCTCCATGGCCTCCTCCGGGGCTTGGCCGGGGGCCAGGCGGAGGCTGATTTTGGCACGTGCCGCAGGCAGCAGCGTGTTGGAGCTCATCGCCACCGACGGGATATCCATGCCAATGATGGACAGAGCCGGTTTCGACCAGAGACGGGAGGTGATGGTGCCCGTGCCGGCCAGCTGAACGCCGTCGAGCACGGCAGCGTCACTGCGGAAAATTTCCTCCGGGTAGTCAAGGTCAGAGTCCTGTGCCGTCGCCAACCCCTCGATCGCGACCGAGCCGCAGTCGTCATGGAAGGTGGCGATGAGACGGGCCAGCAGCGTCGGGGCGTCAAGGATGGGCCCACCGAACATGCCCGAATGCACTGCATGGTCAAGCACCCGTACTTCCACGGTGCCGTCGACTAAGCCGCGCAGGCTGGTGGTCAGGGCAGGGACGCCCACCTTCCAGTTGGCAGAGTCGGCGACCACGATGACGTCACCGGTGAGGAGTTCATGGTGTGTCTGCAAGAAGGTGCGGAAGGTGGGCGAACCGGCTTCCTCCTCCCCTTCGATGAAAAGTGTCACCCCAAGTCCGTAATCGGCGCCCAGGACCTCATTCAAGGCGCGCATGGCACCGATGTGGGCCATGATGCCGGCTTTGTCGTCCGCAGCGCCGCGGCCAAAGAGGCGGCCTTCCTTTTCGACGGCGGTAAACGGCTCCGTCTCCCACAAGGTCAGGTCGGCTGGCGGTTGGACGTCATGGTGGGCGTACAGCACCACTGTCGGGTAGCCCGGGGCTGCAGGCTTGCGAGCGACGACAGCCGGGCCGCCCGGCGTCCCGTCGTCCTTGTTCACGCGAAGGATCTGCACGTCCTCAAGGCCCGTGCTTCGGATCAGTGTAGCCACCGCCTCGGCACTGCGGTCCAGCTGCGTAGCGTCGAAGGCGTCCCAGGCGATGCCGGGGATAGCCACCAGCTCGACGAGTTCGGCCACGGTGGCGGAAAAGTTGTTGGCAACGCTGCCGCGCAAGTCGGCAACAAGGACTCCTGCTCCGATGGGAGCGGACGGGAGGGAAAAGTCATCAGTCATGCACGCAACATTACTGCCACACTCCGGTATCCGGTCACAGTTACCCGCCGCGACAGGGTATCCTATACGGGTGTTTGGACGAAAGAAAGATCAAGCCCCCGACCAGCAGCTGACGGCTGCCTCCTCCGAGCAGATTGACCGGTTCAAGGACCCGCAATCTGCCAAAGGCGTGCCCACGCCCTCACGTAGAGCACAGGAAGAGGCCCGTAAGCGCCCCCTGGTACCCAACGACAGGGCAGCAGCCAAGGTTGCCGCCCGTGAGGCCCGCCGCGAGGAACAGGCACGGATGCGCCGCGCCCTGGATACCGGCGAGGAGCGCTTCCTTCCCCTCCGGGACAAGGGACCGCAAAAGAAGTACGCCCGCGACTACGTGGACGCCCGGTTCAGCCTTGGCGAATACGTCATGTTCGTGGCCTTGGCGATCGTGGTGCTCACCGTGGTGATTCCACCGTCGAGTAATTCGCAGATCATCGTCTTTGGCCTGTTCTGGGTCATGGTGGCAGGTGTCGCCGTTGACGCATGGCTGATGTCCCGCAAGCTCAAGCGCAAGATCATTGAAAAATTCCACAGCGTCGACTCGGGCGTCATCTGGTACGGCACCATGCGTTCGCTGCAGTTCCGCCGTCTGCGTCTGCCCAAGCCCATGGTCAAGCGCGGGGAATGGCCCAGCTGACCCAACCGCCCAAACCAACACGCCGGTTCCCTCCCAACGGAGGGGACCGGCGTCGTACGTTAACACAACACCCGCCCGGAACCCGTTTACCGCTAGCGCCTAACGTCCTCCCCACACTCGCTTCGCTCGCGCAGGGCCCTTCGGCCGCTAGGCTGGGGGCCATGGACTATAGATACCTTGGCCGTTCGGGCCTGAAAATCACTGAAATCACCTACGGCAACTGGCTCACCCATGGCTCCCAGGTGGAGAATGACGTCGCCACCGCCTGCGTCAGGGCCGCCCTAGACGCCGGGATCACCACCTTTGACACCGCAGACGTCTATGCCAACGGCAAGGCTGAAGAAGTCCTCGGTGCGGCGTTGGCCTCCGAGCGCCGGGAGTCCCTGGAAATCTTCACCAAGGTGTACTGGCCGGTTGGCCCCAAGGGCCCCAATGACACCGGGCTCTCACGCAAGCACATCATGGAGGGCATCAACGGCTCCCTGCGGCGCCTGAACATGGACTACGTGGACCTATACCAGGCCCACCGCTTTGACCATGAAACGCCGCTGGAGGAAACCATCGGTGCGTTTGCCGATGTGGTGCGTGCCGGTAAAGCCCTCTACATTGGCGTGTCGGAATGGAACGCCGAGCAACTGCACCGCGGGCAGCTGCTCGCCCGCGAGGCAGGCTTTGCGCTGGTCTCCAACCAGCCCCAGTATTCGGCCCTGTGGCGTGTGATTGAGCCAGAGGTCATCCCGGCCGCGAAGGAGCTGGGCATATCGCAGGTGGTGTGGTCACCCATGGCGCAGGGCGTGCTCTCCGGCAAATACCTGCCCGGCGCTCCCTTGCCTGCCGGTTCGCGCGCCACAGACGAGCACGGAGGTGCAAACACCATCAAGGCCTACCTTGATGACACCATCCTGAGCAATGTGCAAAAACTTCGACCCATCGCCGATGAGCTGGGGTTGACCATGCCGCAGCTGGCCATCGCTTGGGTGCTACAAAACGACAACGTGGCAACAGCGCTGGTGGGCGCGTCCAGGCCGGAACAAGTTGCCGAAAACGTGGCCGCCTCGGGAGTGAAGATTCCAGTCGAGCTCATGTCCGCCATTGATGAGGCCTTGGCACCAAGCATCGTCAACGACCCGGCCAAGACGGTCAGCCCGGCCACGCGCGTGGCGTAACAGGGCGCGTTGATTCACCTGACTCACTTGCGGAGTTGGGTAAGTTCCTTATTGATGCGGGCCGCCCAAAAGGGGCCCTCATAAAGGAAGGCCGTGTAGCCCTGGACCAGGGTGGCGCCGGCGTCGAGGCGTTCTTGAACCTCGGCGCCGGTTTCCACCCCACCGACGGAGATCAACGTCAGCGAGTCCCCCACGGCGGCCTTGAGCTGGCGCAGCACAGCCAGGGACCGGGCCTTGAGCGGGGCCCCAGAAAGCCCGCCGGCGCCTTTCTCTTCCACCAGCGCGGCCGGGCTTCGCAGGCCGTCGCGACTGATGGTGGTGTTGGTGCAAATGATGCCGTCAAGTTTCATCTCCATGGCCAGCGCCGCAACGTCGGCCACATCCTCATCGGAAAGGTCGGGGGCAATTTTCACCAGGAGCGGGACGTGCCTGCCAGCCGCAGCGTCGGCTGCCTCGCGAACACCTGCCAGCAGCGGGCGCAGTGCTTCCACGTTTTGCAGCAGACGCAGCCCGGGCGTGTTGGGTGAGCTGACATTGACCACCAGGTAGTCGGCGGAGGGTGCCAAGGTACGGGCGCTGGCAAGGTAATCCCCCAGCGCGTCGTCGAGCTCCACGAGTTTCGTCTTGCCAATGTTCACGCCGACTATAGGGCGCACTCCCCGGTACGTCTTGCCCAACTCCGCCACGGCCCGGGTGAGACGCGGCGCAACGGCCGCTGCGCCGTCGTTGTTGAAGCCCATGCGGTTAATAACGGCACGGTCCTCCACGAGGCGGAAGAGGCGCGGAGCAGGGTTGCCGGGCTGGGGCTGGCCGGTGATCGTGCCCACCTCTATGTGTCCAAAACCTAAGTTTGCCAGTGCATTGACGCCCTGGCCCTCCTTGTCGAAGCCGGCAGCCAGACCAAATGGCGTGGGAAACGTCAGGCCCAAGGCGGTGGTTTGCAGCGCGGGCGACGGGGCGAACATTCGACGCATCACGGCACCGGCACCCACGGTATGGGCGGTCTTGATCAAGGTGAAACCGATCTTGTGCGCCCTTTCGGCGTCCATCCAGGAGAAACAGAGCCGGAAAAAGGTGGGATATATTCGCATACCCCCTAGTTTTCCGTCTCCGCGCCACAACTGCAAAACGTCTCACAGCCCATCCTTCGTGTTCCACTCACCGGAGAGGGAACAGCAGGGACTAGCATGGCCACATGGAAAGCGATGAGGTTGGTACACAGTTCCACGCTGACGTGGTGGTAGTGGGCGCAGGTCTCTCCGGGCTGGTCTGCGCCGCCGAGGCCTACAACGCCGGCCGGAGCGTCCTGATTCTCGATCAGGAACCCGAGGCCTCCTTGGGCGGGCAGGCGCACTGGTCATTTGGCGGGTTGTTCCTGGTGGACTCCCCCGAACAGCGCCGCCTCGGTGTCAAGGACAGTGCCGAACTTGCCCTGGGTGACTGGATGGGCTCGGCCGCGTTCGACCGTCCGGAGGATTTTTGGGCGCGACAATGGGCGGAATCCTATGTGAATTTTGCGGCCGGGGAAAAGCGTTCCTGGTTACACGCCTTGGGTGTGCGGTTCTTCCCGCTGGTGCAATGGGCTGAGCGCGGTGGCTACGACGCGCAGGGCCACGGCAACTCTGTTCCCCGCTTCCACGTTGTGTGGGGTACGGGCCCGGGCATCCTGGAGCCCTTCCTGGCCAAGGTCGCCGAAGGTGTCGCCGCCGGTCGCATCCAACTTGCCTTCCGCCACCGGGCCACCGAATTGATGCTCGACGGCGGTGCCGTCACGGGCGTTCGCGGGCAGGTTTTGGCGCCCTCCCGCAGTCCCAGGGGTGTGGCCAGCAGCCGCGAGGTTGTGGGGGACTTCACAGTGTCAGGCGCCGCTGTCATTGTCACCAGCGGCGGAATTGGCGCCAATCACGACATGGTGCGTCAACAGTGGCCCGGCCACAAGAGCCCAAAGTTCATGCTCACGGGTGTTCCCGCGTCGGTTGACGGCGACTTTCAACAAGCTGTTGCCTCCGCTGGCGGAAACCTGGTCAACACCGACAGAATGTGGCACTACCCGGAGGGCATCCACAACCCGGATCCCGTCTGGCCAAACCACGGTATCCGCATCCTCTCCGGGCCGTCACCGCTGTGGCTGGACGCCACCGGGCACCGGCTGCCTGTACCGCTATTTCCCGGCTTCGACTCACTCGGCACGCTCCGGCACTTGGGGACCACCGGCCATGACCACTCGTGGTTCGTGCTCAATCAGACGATCATCAACAAGGAGTTTGCGCTCTCCGGCTCCGAGCAGAACCCGGATCTGACCGGAAGGGATGTGAAGTTACTGGCCAAGCGTGCCCTGCCGGGAGCCACCGGTCCGGTGCAGAACTTTCTACACCACGGGGTCGATTTCTTACAGGCCGTCACAGCGCAGGAATTGGGCACCAAAATGAACGCACTCGTTGGCGAGGACCTTATTGACCCGCAAGGCCTGTTTGAAACCTTAGCGGCACGGGACCGGCAGGTGCACAGCGGTTTGGGCAAGGACACCCAACTCAATGCCATTCGAGAAGCCCGCCGATTTGCCACCGACAAGCTGATACGCGTGGTTCCTCCGCACGCCATGATGGCCCCGGAACACGGACCCCTGATCGCTGTGCGGCTTTCGACGCTGACGCGCAAGAGCTTGGGTGGCCTGCAAACGGACCTGGCCGGCAGGGTCCTGAACTCCGACGGCGTCCCCGTCGCTGGCTTGTACGCCGCGGGCGAGGCCGCAGGTTTCGGCGGCGGCGGCCTGCATGGCTATCGCTCGCTCGAGGGAACATTCCTAGGTGGCTGCCTCTTCTCCGGGCGCACTGCAGGACGCCAAGCCGCCAGCGACACCGCCGGATGAGGGCTGCTGCATCCGCGTCCTGGTCACCGGATATTCTCGGTCCCGACTACCAAGCAATGACACTTCAGGCACCCCGCCCCGATGGCACAGCCCGCCGTGCCACCCTGATTCGGCATAGTCCAGCCGACGGAGGCGCCGACGAATCCGGTCGCTCTCCACGCTTGGGCGTGCTCTACATCCACGGCTGGAGCGACTACTTCTACAACACCGGACTCTCTGAGTTCTTCTCCAGCCACGGCTACGACTTTTACGCCCTGGATTTACACAACCACGGCCGTAGCCTGGAATCAGCGGAGCTCGGTGGCTACGTGGATGACCTCGCTGACTACGACGATGAAATCCTGCTGGCCCACCAAGTCATTGCTAACGAGCTCTACCAAGGGAACGCTAAACCCGAAGGCCCGGCAGCTGAGTCTGTGCACACAAACCCAATCGGACGGGCCGCCATCATTCTGGTAGGCCACTCAACCGGTGGGCTTATCGCCGCCCTCTGGGCACGCAAGTTCCCCGACAAGGTAAGCCACCTGGTTCTAAACAGCCCCTGGCTGGAAATCCATGGTGGGGCTGCCATCCGGCGTGCAGCCACTCCGCTGGTCCGGCCCGTGGCCGACCGCCGGCCCCTGACCAGGATGCGGGTGCCGGAGCGCACGTTCTACTGGCGCGGAATCAGCGACGAGGCCTACGGGGACTGGCACGTGGACAGGCACATGCGACCGCCCCAGGCTTTCCCCGTGAGGGCCGGCTGGATGCAGGCCATCATGGCTGCCCAGCGTGAGGTTGCCAGCGGGTTGGCCCTGCCCATGCCCGCTCTGGTCTTACTCTCGGCACGCAGCATGCTGGGGCCCGTATGGAATGAGGCAATGCTTCACGCCGACGTCGTTCTGGACGTGCGTGCCCTGGCTTTTCGGGCGCTTTCCCTCGGGAGCAGCGTGGCCCTGGAACGCATCGACGGCGCCTTGCACGAGGTCTTCCTCTCCAACAAGCCCGTGCGCGACGACGCCTACAACAGGCTTGCCCGCTGGCTGCGGGGATACGTCGACTAGCAGGCGTCGTGCGATGCGGTTCCTCCCCGACAAGCGCGGGCTCCATGAGGGACACAACAGGTCGTTCTGCGGTACGCTTCCGGCCACCAGTCTCAGTGATTTTGGCCAACACTTCGCGGGTGCCGGGTGCCTGGGTGCCGGGCCTGTGTTGTGGGGGAGGGTGCTTGCTAGAAGGGTGCGTTTTGTTCGTTGTCGGGGTGGTTGTGGAGGTATTCGCGTCCGGTGGGGGTGGTGGTTTTGGTGGCACCGTTTTCGGCTGGTTCTACGTTCCAGCCGGTGGTGGGCTCGTCTTTGAGGCGGTGGCAGTAGATGGAGCGTGGGCAGAGGTTCTCGGTGCTGGTGTGGCCTTTGGGCAGGGCGGTGCCGTTGAGGGTGTACCGGGTTTGGTGGAACGGGATGGTGTGGTCGATCTGGCAGTTCCGGGCCGGGGTGTCGCACCCGATTCCGGTACAGACAGGGTCCCGGAGACGGACGAGCCTGACCATGTCCGCGGGTGGTTTGTAAGCGGTGCGCCCGATACTGACGATGGTACCTTTTTCGGGGTCGGTGAGGATCCGGTGCCAGGAGCTGGCCCCGGCGGCGAGTTCTCTGGCCTGATCGGCCGGGATGGGACCGTACCCGTCGAGATGGCCGGGCTCCTCCGAGGTGTTCAGCAGAGTCAGGAACGGGATAGTGACGTTGACCTTAGCCGGGATACGAGGAGCAAACCGTGGCTCCGGAACCGACCCACCACCGGGCAGCCCATTCCCTGCCAGCCCATTGCCGCTCAGCCCATTGCCGCTCAGCCCGGTGGTGGGGTGGGGTGCTGGATGGTCTGGTGCTGGATGGTCTGGGGTGGGGTTGTTACAGGAGCAGTCAGTGCAGCTGGTGGCGGGGTGGAGGAAGGCTTGATGGATCAGGTCCAGGAAGCAATCGGCGAGGTAGTTATCGTAGCTACGGGAGGGCCGCCCGGTCGGGGTCAAAGCGGTGGAGGGTTCCCCATCCTGTTGGGCCTGTCTGGCCCAGGCTTCTAAGGACTGGAACAAGGCCAGGGCTGGTGTGGCGGGCAGGATCGCACCGAGTTGGGCCATCCCGTCGGGCAGGGGCGTGAACCAGACCCGGCGCTGGATCCGGGCCCGCTCGTGCCGGACCGCCAACGGTTCAGGGTTGAAGCGTTCGGCCAGGCGCCGGATCTTGCGGGTCAGCCCGGCCGGGTTCATCCGGGCCGCCCCGGGCAAAAACAGTGGCTCCAGCACCAAGAAGAGCTCCTCGGGAACGTTCTCCAGGCCCCGGTGGATGGCCCGGATCCGCAACCCGTCCAGCAGACCCTGCCGGTGCAGGGCCAAGGTCGCCGGGAGCGCGGTCAGGGTCGCGGCGTCATCGAGTCGATGCTCGGCGGCGCCCCGCCCGATCGCGTATACCGCCATCAGTTCCCCGGCAGCCCACAACGACACCCCGCCGCGTTCCCGGACCGGTTCATCGGCCAGAGGCGGACGACGGGTAGCAAACACGGCCACCGCCTCGGCTTCCCTGGCCTGAGCGAAAGCGGCCAAACGGTTCGCCGCATGCATGAAGTCCAACACCTCGTTATCGGCCAGCCCGGCCGGATCCAGAACCTCCAACGCCTCGGCCCCCGCAGCAGGGGTCCACACCACACCGGCAGGGTTGTCCTTCCTGGGCGCCTTAGGAAGGTCCGGAACCGAAGCCCGCACCACCGCCACCGCAGCATCCGCACCCACACCAGAGAGCGACACAGGCAACAGTGCCCCAACCCCCAGCCCCGGTACAGGCGCGGCAGGCAAGAACTGGGCCGCCCATTCCTCCGCACTGATCTCCCGCGACGGGCCGATCCACGTGACATTGCGCATCTGCGGGTCATCGGCAAAAGGATCACTGGCAATCAGCCGGGCCAGCGCAGCACCATCCCCATCCACCACAGCATCCACAGCAACACCGAAAGAATCATGGCCGGAAAAATCGCCGCCAACAATCCCCTCCGGCCCAAAGCCGGGGTCCTGATCCAAAAACGCCTGCCCGGAAGGGGTGGAACCCCTCTTGCTACCGGACCGATCAACGGTGCCCATACACCAATTTTAGACCTAAATACGCCAGCAAGGAAGTACTATAGAACAAATGTTCTAATAATATTTACTCTTCTCCCAGTCCCGGCACGGGATACATGCGAGGAACGTGAGCGGAATCAGCTGGTGGACTTGGCTGCATCCACAGCGCCGCCATAGCGCCTGTCCCTGCGGGCGTATTCATCAACCGCCGCCCACAAAGTCCTGCGGTCGACGTCGGGCCACAGCGTGTCCATGAAGACAAATTCAGCATAGGCGCTTTGCCACAACAGGAAGTTGGAGAGCCGCTGCTCGCCGCTGGAACGCAGGAACAAGTCCACGTCCGGCACATCGGGCAAGTACAGGTATTTTTGGATCGTCTTCTCAGACACCGAGCGCGGGCTCATTTTTCCGGCCGCAACATCGGCCGCCAAGGCGGCAACGGCGTCGGAAATTTCAGCCCGTCCGCCGTAATTAACACACATGGTCAACGTAATGGTGTCGTTGTCCTTAGTGTGCTCCTGTGCCACTTCCAGCTCCTTGATCACGGATCCCCAGAGCCTTGGTTTGCGGCCTGACCACCGAATGCGTACGCCCCAGGAGTCAAGTTGGTCCCGCTGACGTCTTAATACATCTTTGTTAAATCCCATGAGGAAACGAATTTCCTCCGGTGAACGCTTCCAATTTTCGGTGGAAAAGGCGTAGACACTAACGTATTTGATACCCATTTCAATGGCGCCAGCCATGACGTCCAACAACGCCGGCTCCCCCGCCTTGTGACCCTCCACCCGGGGCAGACCGCGCTGGTTGGCCCACCTGCCGTTCCCATCCATGACGATGGCCACATGCGCGGGGATCAGCTGCGCGGGAATCGCTGGCATGATCTCCCCTGAGGGGTGCGGCCAAGGCGCCACGACGGCCGGCTTTGTGGTGCTTCGACTGCTGCGTTGGACTGCCACGGGTTTATGCACGCTCCACAAGTTTCAGGGAACGCACGGTGCGCTCCAAATGCCATTGCACGTAACCGGCCACGAGGCCTGCAGCCTCCCGGCGGTGAATATTCTCCGAAGCGTCAGCGCCGGCCCAATCCCCGGAGAGCAGGCACGCCAGCAAGAACATGGTTTGCGGGGCCGGAGCCGGTGAACCGGGAGGCCGACAGTCATGGCAAACGGCACCACCCAAGGCGGCATTGAAGGCGCCATGGGGACCAGGATCACCACATCGGGCACAGTCTCCGAAGCTGGGCGCCCACCCCGCGATGGAAACAGCCCGTAGCAAGTAGGAATCCAAAATCAGTTCGGTGGAATGTGCGCCCCGGCTCAACGAGGCAAGTGCCCCCACCAGCAACAAGTAGTGTGCCGTGGACGTTTCACCATCAACGTCCGTGAGCCGCTCCGCCGTCTCGGTCATGGCCGCAGCCACCACATAGCGGTCGTAGTTGGCGGCGATCGCATCCCCATAGCTACCTTTGGCCACCGCCTGGGTGACGATGTCCAAGGTGCGGCCCCTGACCAACTGGAGGTCGGCCACCATGAACGGCTCCAACCTGGCCCCAAACTTGCTGCTGGTGCGCCGCACACCACGCGCCACGGCCCGCAACTGCCCATGATGATGAGTCAGCAACGTGATGATCCTGTCGGCTTCCCCTAGTTTGTGGGTTCGCAGTACGACGGCGTCATCCCGGTAAGTGCGGGCGGCAAAGGATTGGTTGGACACTATTCCATTCTCCCACTATTCGCCCGGCGCGGTCAGTTGCACCGCGCCAGCAATCAACCTAGCCCGCATTGCTGGGCCCACGCTTGCCAGGTTCCCAGTAAATCGCGCCAGCGATTTACTGGGGCGGCAAGTGGGGACTACGCTGCCTGTGCGTCGCGGACTGCGCGGTTCACGGCGGAGATGACTGCCTTCAGTGAGGACGTGGAGGTGTTGGCGTCGATACCGATGCCCCACAGCACCCGCTCACCCACTGCGCATTCGACGAAGGCTGCTGCGCGGGCGTCGCCGCCTTCGGAGAGTGCATGCTCGGAGTAGTCCAGGACGCGGACATCCACGCCGTCTTCTCCGAGGATGGCCAGCAGCGCCGCAATGGGTCCGTTGCCGGTGCCCGTGCGTGTGGTGCTCACCCCGTCGATGGTCAGCTTGGCGATCAGCGTCATTTCGCCGTCGTCATCGGTGGACGTGGTGAACGGACCAATATGGTAGCGGCCCCACGCGTTCTCGCTTGCTTCGGCCGGCAGGTACTCGTCGCTGAAGATGGTCCATAGCTTGGCGCCGCTGACCTCGCCGCCCACCGTGTCCGTCTGTTTTTGGATGACACCGGAGAACTCGATCTGGGCACGTCGTGGCAGGTCCAGATTGTGCTCGTTCTTGAGCAGGTATGCCACACCGCCCTTGCCCGACTGCGAGTTGACCCGGATGACGGCCTCGTAGCTGCGGCCCAGGTCCTTCGGGTCAACAGGCAGGTACGGGACAGCCCAAGTGTGCTCGGAGACGGCGTGTCCGGCAGCCTTTGCGTCCGCTTCGAGGGCTTCCAGGCCCTTCTTGATGGCGTCTTGGTGCGAACCGGAGAACGCGGTGAAGACCAGATCGCCGCCATAGGGGGTGCGCTCGGCCACCGGAAGCTGGTTGCAGTACTCGACGGTGCGCCGCACGTCGTCGATGTCGGAGAAGTCGATCATGGGGTCGATGCCCTGTGTGAACATGTTCAGTCCGAGGGTGACCAGGTCGACATTGCCGGTGCGTTCACCGTTGCCGAAGAGGCAGCCTTCGATCCGGTCGGCACCGGCCAGGTACCCCAGCTCGGCCGCGGCAACACCGGTCCCACGGTCGTTGTGCGGGTGTAGGGACAAGATGATGCCCTCCCGCGGGTGCAGGTTGCGGCTCATCCACTCGATCGAGTCCGCGTAGACGTTGGGCGTGGCCATCTCCACCGTGGCAGGCAGATTAATGATGACCTGTTTGTCGGCGGAGGCCTCGAAGATGTCCGCGACGGCGTTGCTGACACGCAGCGCGTACTCTGGCTCGGTGCCGGTGAAGGACTCCGGTGAGTATTCGTAGGTGATGCGCGTGTCGGTGAGCGTTTCCTCGTACTTCTTGCACAGGCGGGCACCCTGCAAGGCGATGTCCAGGATACCGTCTTCGTCCTGGTTGAAGACAACCCGGCGCTGCAGTACGGAGGTGGAGTTGTACAGGTGCACGATCGCCGTTTTGGCGCCAACCAGGGACTCGTAGGTGCGCTCAATCAAGTGCTCGCGAGCCTGTGTCAGGACCTGGATGGTGACGTCATCGGGAATGTGGCCGCCCTCGATCAGCTGGCGGACAAAGTCGAAGTCCGTCTGCGACGCGGAGGGGAAACCCACCTCAATTTCCTTGTAGCCCATCTTAACCAGCAGCTGGAACATCTTCATTTTGCGGCCCGGGCTCATGGGATCGATGAGCGCCTGGTTCCCGTCACGCAGATCCACTGCACACCAGCGCGGAGCCTTGGTGATGACCTTGTCCGGCCAGGTGCGGTCCGGCAGGCTGATGGAGATCTGTTCCCGGAAAGGAACATAGCGGTGTGCCGGCATTCCAGAGGGCTTTTGCATATTTCGCATGGAGGGGACCTTAATCTTGTTCAACAGGTGGGGGCCGGCCAGGGCAACACAAACACCGCAGCGAGGGCGGCCATTGCCAGGTTGATCAGGTCAACGTGGTTGAGGCCTCGCCGCGGCAACTAAGAAGAAGCATTCCAGTGCGCACATTTTTACCCTAACACGGCACGTAGGATGAGAGTGAAAGAGCTCACTAAAGTGCGGGTCGTTGAACAATGTTCGGCACTGGCCGGCATGGCAAGGCAACCCGCTTCACCAAAGCAAAGGGACAGATTCTTTTGACGCACTCCGGTATCAACATCAGCAATATTGACGCCAATGTTCGCCCCCAAGATGACTTGTACGAACATGTCAATGGCAAATGGTTGGCCACAGAGGTCATACCCAGTGACCGCGCCTTGACCGGCTCCTTCATCACCTTGCGGGACGAGTCTGAGGCAGCCGTGAGGACCATCATCGAGAGCGCAGGCGCCGCCGCGGCCCTCCCGGATGCCCAACGCGGCAGCATTGGGGCAAAAATCGGGGACATGTACGCCGGGTTCATGGACGAAGGTGCCGTGGAAGCGGCAGGTGCGGCACCCCTGGCCCCCACATTGAAGGCGATTGACCACGCAACGTCCATGGCCGCCGTCGTGACTTTGATGGGTGAACTGGACAAAAAAGGCGGCAACGGCTTGTTTGGCGGTTATGTAAACAACGACGCCGGCAATCCCGAGCGCGCGCTGCTGCACCTTTACCAGTCGGGCCTGGGCCTGCCGGATGAGTCCTACTACAGGGAAGAGAAGTTCGCCCCGATCCGCACCGCCTACCTGGCTCACGTGCAAACCATGCTGGAGCTGGCAGGTATCGCTGAGGCCGCCAAAAAGGCGGGCAGAATCGTTGCCCTCGAGACCGAGATCGCGGCCACACACCTGGACAAGGTGTCCTTGCGGGATCCTCAAAAGACATACAACTTGATGGACAAGCTTGAGGTCCTGGAGCTTCTTCCCGCCATGGAACTGTGGCTGGACGCACTGGGCGTGAGCGCTGAACAAAGCACCGAAATGGTGGTGGCCACCCCCGAGTTTTTTCGTGGGCAAGCAGCCCTACTGGTTGAGCACCGCCTCGAGGACTGGAAGGCCTGGCTTTCGATGCGCGCCATCTCCGGGGCGGCACCGTACCTGTCCAAGGCGTTCGTTGACGCCAATTTCGCTTTCCACGGCACCACCCTCAGCGGGACCCCGGAAATACGGGAGCGTTGGAAGCGTGGCGTCGCCCTCGTCGAGGGTTCCCTGGGTGAGGCTGTGGGCCAGCTTTATGTGGCCGAGCACTTTCCGCAAGCGCACAAGCAACGCATGGAAATACTCGTTGCAAACCTCATCTCGGCGTACAAGGCAAGCATCACTGAACTAACGTGGATGAGCCCGGAAACCATCGCCAAGGCGTTGGAGAAGCTGGCGGCGTTCACGCCAAAAATTGGCTACCCGTCCAAATGGCGCGACTACTCGAACCTGGAAATCGTCCCCGGTGATCTCATCGGCAACATTGAACGCAGTAACGCCTTCGAACTGGCCCGCCAGCTCGCCAAGATCGGGGCGCCCATTGACCGCGAGGAGTGGTTGATGACCCCGCAAACGGTCAACGCCTACTACAACCCGACGATGAATGAAGTGGTGTTCCCCGCAGCCATCCTGCAGCCGCCGTTCTTTGATGCTGAGGCCGACGACGCCGCCAACTACGGCGGCATCGGCGCCGTGATCGGGCATGAAATTGGCCACGGCTTTGACGACCAGGGCTCCCAGTTCGACGGGAGCGGAGCGCTGCGCAATTGGTGGACGGATGAGGACCGTGCCGCCTTCGAGAAACTGACGGCCAGGCTGGTGGAACAATACAACGCCCTCTCCCCTGCCGCCGCCCCTGACGAAAAGGTCAACGGGGAACTAACACTAGGCGAGAACATTGGGGACCTGGGCGGGCTTGCCATCGGCTACATCGCCTACGAGCTCAGCCTGGCCGGAAGTCCCTCCCCCGTCATCGAAGGGATGAGCGGGCCCGAACGCTTCTTCTTCTCCTGGGCCGAATGCTGGCGAACCAAGATTCGCAGTGAAGAAGCCATTCGGCGCTTGGCCATCGACCCCCACTCGCCCTCTGAATGGCGCTGCAATGCAGTGGTACGCAACCTTGATGTGTTCCATGAAGCCTTTGCCACGACGCCGACGGACGGGCTGTGGATGGAACCGGGTGAGCGGGTGCGCATCTGGTAGGACAAAGGGTAGGACAAAGGAGTGCTCACTGAGCCGCGTATGCAGCACGCATGCGCGGCTCAGTGCTTCTAGAGATCAGTGCTTCTAGTACGTGTAGTAGATCGGGTTGACCTTCAGGCATCCGCCGGTCTGGTCGGCCGTGCTGGCAACTATGTCCTGGGGCACTGTGACCGTGCCAAACTGCACCCCGCTGGTCCAGTCAGTACCCACCAGAAGCTTCACACCCGTCACTGTCGGATCGGCTTGGAGTGCAGTCGGTGGTAGCTTGAACAGCGCCGCCACGTCGGCGGCAACGTCGGCCATGTCGGTGCCGTACAGCACCTTCGTCTCATTCTGGGCCGCGACGTCGCCACTTGACCGCGATGCGTTGAAGCCCGCCGTTGAGAGGGACGCAAGCAATTCAACAGAACGCCCTGCAATTGCCGTCGCGTTCTGGACAGTGATCGGTTGGATCGCCTTGTTGTAGGCGGCAACGGGCGGAGCCACTTCGGCAGGGGTACCGGAGGTTGTGGCGGCTGTGGCGCCCGGCGTTGCAGCACCCTTGGAGGCCTCCGCCGCAGCCGCAGCGCTCTTCGTCAGGGCAGTATCACTGCGCAATGCGGCAAAGAACTGCCCTGCCTCCGGTTCCTTGAGCTGGACACGGTTGTTGTCGCCCGAGTACGCCTCATAGGGGACTGTCACGAAGGAAACGTTGGCCAGGTTGATCTTGGCAAGTCTGTTGGCAACACCGATCATGGCGGGGATATTTGCCAAGCCCTCGTCGATGGTGAGGTTCTTCGTCACCACATCAGCCAGGTTGTACAGTTTGGGCAGGTTGGTTAGCGTTCCCTCGCTCGTGACCTTGCGGGCCATGGAACCGAGGAAATACTGCTGGGCCTTGATGCGGTCCAGGTCGCTGGCATCACCAAAGGAGTGGCGTGTACGTAGGAACGCCAGCGCCTGTTCGCCTTGGACCAGGCTGTTTCCGGCTGGAAGGCGAAGGAAAGACCCGTTGACGTCGTACATGGCGTGGTCAACGCAGACCTCCACTCCCCCCAGCGCCGTGGAGAGTTCCTTGACGGCGGTGAAGTCCGCCAGCATGAAGTGGTCAATGGTCAGCCCTGTGAGGTCATTAATGGCCGCCACGGTACAGCCCGGGCCGGCACCCAGCGCGGCATTAAGCTGGCCACTGCGGCTGCCGTAGACCACCTTTCCCGTCACCGAAGAGACACAGTCCGGGATCGGTACCATCAGGTCGCGGGGGAAACTGGTGATGGACACCTGAGAGTTATCTGCTGAAATATTCATCAGCAACATGACATCCGATTGGCCTTCGCCAGCGGAATCCGCTTCGGTGCCATACTCACCGTTGGCGCCAGCACGCGTGTCCGTGCCCAGGATCAAAACTTGCATGGAGTCGTTGGGCTCTTCGGGGGCCTTGGTTTTGTTCCCGTTGGACACTGCGGCGTTCAACGGCGCCGTGGTGACGTTGTTTTGGAGTTTCATGACGAGGACGCCAGCGGTTCCCAAACCCAAAACGAGGGCACCGCTGAGGGTGACAGCAACGATCTTCAGCCACATCGGCGACTTGCGGCGCCCCCTAAAATGCCGGCCAGCTGGTTCCTGGTTTTCAGGGGTTTCACGACGGGGGGTGCCGGCAGCCTTGGCTGCGGCCGAGTCGGCGCGGCGTCGCCCCATGGATAAACCTTTCGCTGTGAACAAAGAACATGGGTAAGTTTACCGGCCAAATCTGGGAACATCCGCAAAACCGCGTCGGCCACCGAAAAACTGTCCACCACACGTCGGCCAGTTTTTGCCTAGAAAACTAGTTTCTCCCTAGAAACCCAGTTTTACGAGCTGTTTGGGGTCCCGCTGCCAGTCCTTGGCGACCTTCACATGCAGGTCCAGGTAGATCTTGGTTCCCAACAGCGCCTCGATGGCGTGGCGGGCATTGGTACCCACCTCACGTAGGCGTGCCCCGCCCTTTCCGATGATAATTGCCTTCTGTGAGGGACGTTCCACGTAGAGGTTCACGCGGACATCCAACAACTGATTGTCATCACTGCGTCCCTCGCGGGGAACGATTTCCTCAACCACCACTGCGATGGAGTGCGGCAGCTCATCACGAACACCTTCCAGGGCGGCTTCACGGATGAGCTCGGCCACCATGACAGCTTCCGGCTCATCCGTCAGTTCCCCGTCAGGGTAGAGGGCCGGCGAAAGCGGCAGGTACGCGGAGAAAACGCTGGCTAAGGATTCGACCTGAAAATCTTCCACGGCTGAGACGGGGACGATGGCGGCGAACCCGGCCTCGCCCAGCACTTCACGCCCAAGTTTCTCCACGGCGATCAACTGGTCGGTGACAGCTTGCCGGTCAACGGTGTCAGTCTTGGTCACGATGGCCACAACCGCCTGCTTGCCAACGTTGGCGAGTTGCGCGGCGATGTAGCGGTCGCCGGGGCCAATCTTTTCATTGGCTGGCAGGCAGAACCCGATGACATCAACTTCGGAAAGCGTATCTGCCACGAGGTCGTTGAGCCGCTTGCCAAGCAAGGTCCGCGGTCGGTGCAGCCCCGGCGTGTCAACAAGGACCAGCTGGAAGGTGTCGCGATGAACGATCCCGCGAATGGTGTGTCGGGTGGTTTGCGGCTTGGCCGAGGTGATGGCAACCTTGTGCCCCACCAAGGCGTTGGTCAACGTCGATTTTCCTGCGTTGGGGCGGCCAGCCAGCACAGCAAAACCTGCACGGAACCCATCAGCCTTGGGTGATGGCATAGCCAAGCTTCCCTTGTTCTTCTTCATGGTTGCTCCTGTGTGGTTGTTCTGTGAGATAAGTTCCTCGCCGACGCTTCGCCGACGAGGTGGTGCTGTGTAGCTTCAGTTTCCGGGGTACTGCCATTTTCCGGGGTACCGCCATTTTCCGTGCCTGGCCCCGGGCTGGCAACGACCAGGCTTGCAACCACGTGACTGACCCGGTTGCGGGCCGGTTCCATGCGCTCCGCTACAAGACGAATTCCGGAGACGTTCACCGTACTTCCCACGGTGGGGAGCCGGCCCAAGTGCTTGGCGAACAGGCCTCCCACGGTGTCCACCTCGTCGTCGTCGAGTTCCTTCCCGAAAAGCTCACCAAAGTCCTCAACACCCATGCGGGTGCGGATCAGATACAGCCCCTCGCCCAGTCCTTGAACGTCCGGGGACACTGAGTCGTATTCATCGGCGATCTCGCCCACAATCTCCTCGATCAGGTCCTCCAACGTCACAAGGCCGGCAGTACCGCCATACTCGTCTACCACGATGGCCACGTGCGTTGACTCGCCTTGCAATTCTTTCAAAAGCTCATCGACCGGCTTTGACTCAGGAACATAGCGGACGCTGCGGGCCAGGTTCTCCACGGCCGGGCGCGGATCGTCCTGACCGAGGCGGTGCAGTGTTGCCACGAGGTCCTTCAGATACAGGATGCCCAGAATGTGGTCCGTGTCGTCGCCGATGACAGGCACCCGCGAAAAACCGGAGTCAAGAAATACGTCCATGGCATCGTCAAGGCTGGAGCCTTGTTCAATGCTGCGAATGTCCATGCGCGGGACCATGACCGCCCTCACCCGGGTTTCACCGAGGTCAAAAACGCTGTGGATTAGCTCCGCCTCGCTGTCCTCGATCATTTCTGAATCGCTGGCCCGGTCAACGAATTCACGAAATTCCTCTTCCGTGACAAAGGCGTCGTCGTGCCCGGGTGCATCTTTGGCGACAGCGGCCCCAATCGCCAGGAACCAGCCAGGAACAGGGCCAAGAATCCGGAACAGGAAGTGCACCGCCCAGGCGCTGCGGCGCACAAGTGCCCCCGCATATAACCGGCCAAGGCGGCGCGGTGAAACACCCACCAAAATGAAACTGATGGCCGCCATGACCACTGTGGCGAACAACCCGGCTATCCAGACGTTTCCCATGACTTCAAGGAGAAACAAGGCAACAGCCACAGCCGCCGCCATCTCGAACCAGACACGCCAGAACCGCAGCGCATTCAGGTGCAGCGCTGGTTCCTGCAAGATCTTCGCCAAGGATGTTCCCCTGCTGTGTGCCGACGCGTCTTCTGCGTCGTGCCGGGGAAAAAAGCTCAGTGCCGACTCAATGGCTGTCAGCACTGCGGCGATGGCCATGAAGATGATCCCCATGACCGGCAGTAAGACGGCCGTCACTTCATTGTCTCCCGCGGGGCTTCCTTGCCCAAGTAGCTGGAGAGCAGCTCACGCTGCAGCCCGAACATCTCTTCCTTATCCTCGGGCTCGGCGTGATCATAGCCGAGGAGGTGAAGAATCCCGTGGGTCGTCAGCAGTAAAAGCTCCTCTTCCATGGAGTGGCCTGCGGCAACTGCTTGTTCCTGCGCCACGACCGGGCACAGGACGATGTCTCCGAGGAGACCGGCGGGGGTGGGCGCCTCCGGGGTCCCCGGGCGCAACTCATCCATCGGGAAAGAAAGCACATCGGTAGGTCCGGGCTCGTCCATCCACTCGAGGTGGAGTTTTTCCATGTTTTCTACGTCGGCCATGATGATTGAAACTTCAGTTTCGGGGTGTACATGCATTTGTGTCAGGATGTGCCGAATAAGCTTGACGATCTCCTCCTCACGTACTTCAACGCCGGATTCATTATTGATTTCGATGCTCATCGGGTGGTGTGGTCCTTGTGTGTCTGGTGGTTTGTGGAGGGGATGGAAGGGTGGATGCCAGCGCTAGCGTTGCCGGCGTCCTCGTCGTTGGTGGTGGTGTGGGGGCGTACGAGAGTGTGGTGCGCCTCATCCCAGTCGTTGTAGGCACTGACGATCGCGCCCACCAACCGGTGACGGACCACGTCGGTGGCATCAAGGATGGAGAAGTGGATCTCATCCACTGATTGCAGAATTTCCTCCACCACCCGCAGGCCCGATTTGATCCCAGTGGGCAAGTCCACCTGGGTGATGTCGCCGGTGACAACAATCTTGGACCCGAAGCCCAGTCTTGTCAGAAACATTTTCATTTGTTCAGCTGTGGTGTTCTGCGCCTCGTCCAAAATGATGAAGGCGTCGTTGAGGGTGCGCCCCCGCATATAGGCAAGAGGGGCCACTTCAATGGTGCCGGCAGCCATGAGCCGGGGGATTGTCTCGGGATCCATCATGTCGTGTAAGGCGTCATAGAGGGGCCGCAGATAGGGGTCAATCTTATCGTTGAGAGTTCCGGGCAAGAAGCCCAGCCGCTCCCCTGCCTCCACTGCGGGGCGGGTGAGGATGATGCGGCTGACATCTTTACGTTGCAACGCCTGGACCGCCTTGGCCATGGCTAGGTAAGTCTTACCGGTACCGGCCGGGCCGATGCCGAATACCACTGTGTTGGCGTCAATGGCGTCGACATAGTTCTTTTGATTCAACGTCTTGGGACGGATGGTGCGGCCCCGTGAGGAGAGGATGTCCTGGGTGAGAATATCAACCACTGAGGCCTCGGGACGGGCCTTTAGCATGGTAACCAGTTGTTCCCACAGCGCGCCATCCATGGTGACGTGCCGGGCGACCATCGCTCTGGCCTCCTCCATCAGATGCATGATACGCGGAACGGTGGCACTGGGTCCGGTAATGGACAGGACATTGCCCCGGGCAAGGAACGCCACATGCGGGTACAACCCCTCAACAGTGCGCAGGCCCTCATCCTGGGTTCCTAGCGTGGCCACCATTTGATCGGTGGAGGAAAAGTGCACCACCTCAGTGCGTGTTCCGTCCACGGAATGTGGGAATGGCTGTCCATTGCCGCCCTCGGAAAAGTCATCGTGGCGGCTATCTATTGTCTCTGGCATAAGTGCGGCCGTCCCAGGCCTGTGATCTCTCCTTACGTAGTACCGGTTCTCACCGGTTCCCGGAGCCCTTGCTCCTGCTTTCAATCTTAGTCCACGTAATCGTCGGCGAAGCAGGACGCAAATGCTTGAAGGTCTCTTTAGTGTTTCAATACGGTTTCAGTTCATGCAGATTTGTAAGATACCAGCCAATTGGGCTGGTCAATATGCCAAGCTATTGGAGGTTCAAAGCATGTGGGGAGGCTTGGAACGCCCTCGCGGCCGTGTCTCGGCCATCAGAACTCTCAAGGCGAATTGAGCTTGTTATTCCTATGTCAGCACTGCCCCGAACCCCGCGAGAGAGTGCCGACGTGCCCGCTCGCCTGTTGCAAGGCAGTGGCCCTTCCCTTTTTCCCAGGGTTCGACGGCGTGGACGCTGGCTGGGCGTTGTAGCAACTGCCATTGTTACCACCGTATCTTTGGGTGCCTGCTCGGGCGGATCAGGTGGCCACGACGCCGTCATGCCTGCCCCAGGGAACGTGTCGGCAAGCAACCTGGTCACCAGTGCCCCCTTGGAGACAGCCGCCACCAGCGCTACGATCCCGGTGTACTGGCTTGGTCACAGCAATGAGGCCGTCTATCTTTACCGTGAGTTCATGCCCGCTGTCACGCTTGATGACCCCATAGTTGCCTCCCTGCGGGCCATGATGACGAGAAAGCCCGCGGATCCCGACTACTTCTCCGTGTGGAATCCTCCGTCCCGCCTGGGTGCGTCGATCTCTGCCAAGAACGCCATCACCGTTGATGTCTCGGCGGATGCTTTTGGCCAGAAAGTTGACCAGGGCATCGCCGACCGGGCCGTGGCGCAGTTGGTCTACACGGCCACCGCGGCAGCCGCCATGGCCGGGCTCATCGATTCCTCCTCAGCCGTCCAGGTGTCAGTGCTAGTAGACGGGCACACCGGATACAACGCATTTGACCACGTCCGGCTGAGCAAGCCGCTGACCCGGGATTCGGGCTTTGTGGCCCCCGTGTGGATCATCGATCCTGCCGAAGGCGCAGCGGCCAACGGTACTCCCCTGAAAGTCACGGGGCAGGGGGCCTCCCCCACCGGAGCACTCCAGTGGTCGCTGTCCCCCGTCACTGCCGGGCAGGCTGAGGGCGTATATCTTTCCGGCGGTGTTAGTGTCCCGGCGGGGCCCGGCGTCCTGGGAAGCTACGGATTCGAGGCCAACCCGATTCCAGGAACCTATCTGCTCTCCGTCTACATTCGCGATCCCAGCTCACCTGGAAAGCAGATTGACCCCGACACGAAGCTAGTGACCGTCACCGGCCCCTAGCTGCTACCAGCGGCCTATTTCCTGGCTGAGGAGTACGACGGCGGCGGGACCGGCCGTTGAGGACCTCAGGACATGCTTTCCCAACAGCGCTGTGCGTGCGCCAGCCGCGAGGAAAGCCTGAACTTCGCCTGCGCTCATGCCGCCCTCAGGACCCACGATCATCACGATCCTGCTGCGGTCACGATCAGGTGCCTGCGCCCGCCAGCCGCGCACCACATCGGGCAGGGTGTCAACGGCGTCCTCGTGCAGGATCAAGGCCAGCTGAGCCGAACCGATCAACTCGACCACGCCTTGGGTGCCCACTAACTCGCCCACCCACGGAACGTGTGCACGGCGCGCCTGTTTGGCAGCCATGGAAACCACATTGCGCCACTTCACCGGGCCCTTGAGCGCCTTGTCCATCTTCCACCGCACAATAGAACGTTCGCCCTGCCAGGGAACCACCCCGTCAACACCCAATTCGGTGGCCGTCTCGACAGCCAACTCATCCCTGTCGCCCTTGGCGAGGGCCTGGACCAGGACAAGCTCAAACCGTTCATTCTCCGGTGCCATGACGTGCTCGACACGGACAGTAAGAACGCCGGCCTCGGAGCCGGTGACGGTACAGGCCAACCGCAAGCCGGCGCCGTCGCACAGGTCAACAGGTTCCCCGGGCAGCAGCCTTTTGACGGTGACAGCATGGCGTCCTTCGGCACCGCCAAGGCTGAACGAGGCCCCCGCGGACAGGTCCGCGAGCTCTTTTACTTCGGCGTAGAAGACGGGATTGCTCATGGGGCTTAGAGGTTGCCGAGTTTGTCGCGTAACTTGGCGAACATGCCACCACTGCTGACAAGCTTGCCCGCGGTGAACGTTTCCCCGCGCAATGCTGCCAGCTGCTTGAGTAGTTCCTCTTGGGCTGCATCTGGCTTGGTAGGTGTCTCCACGTGGATGTGCACCTTCAGGTCCCCGCGACCGTAGCCGCGCAGATGCGTGACACCGAGGTTGCGCAAGGTGATGATTTCCCCGGCCTGGGTGCCGGGCTTGATAGTGATGGGCTGCTCGCCGTCGAAGGTCTCAAGGGTCAGTTCGGTGCCCAAAGCAGCCGCCGTCATGGGCACGCTCAAGGTGGCGTGCAGATCGTCGCCCTCACGCAGGAAGGCCGGGTCGTTGTTGACCTTCATCTCCACGTACAGGTCACCTGCGGGACCGCCTGCCGGGCCGGCCTCACCCTGGCCGGCCAGTTGGATGCGCGTGCCCGTTCCCACACCGGCCGGAACCTTGATGGTGAGGGTGCGGCGGCTGCGAACCCTACCCTCGCCCATGCACTCGTTGCAGGGGTCTTCAATCCGGGTGCCAAAACCCTGGCAGGAGTTGCAGGTGGCAAGGGTCATGACGTTGCCCAGAATCGAGCGCATGGGGCGCTGGATTTGCCCATGCCCATGACAGACGTCGCAGGTGACCGGCGAGGTGCCGGGGCGGCAGCAGGTGCCTTCACAGGTGGGGCAGGTGACAGCCGTGTCGATTTCCAGCTTCTTGTTCACGCCGAACACCGCCTCGTTCAGCTCGATCCTGACGGTGATCAGGGCATCCTGTCCTCGGCGCGTGCGCGAGGCAGGGCCGTTGCCCTGCCCGCCGCCGGCTCCGCCGAAGAACGTTTCAAAGATGTCCTGGAACGCGAACCCCTGGCCGTCGTAATTGCCGCCGCCACCGTTGCTGTTGCCGTTTTCGTTGCCAGTGGTGTCATAGACGCGGCGCTTGCTGGGATCCGAGAGCACCTCGTAGGCGTGCGTCACCGCCTTGAAACGATCCTGGGAATCAGCGGCGTCGTTGACGTCCGGGTGCAGCTTACGGGCCAGCTTGCGGTAGGCCTTCTTGATCTCTTCGGCCGTGGCGTCGCGGGAGACACCGAGGGCGTCATAGTGGTTGCTCAAAGTCTTGCTCTCTCCAGTGGAACGTGTACAAGGTTGTTCTTCGTCAAAGCCGTTTAACCGGCCAAAATTCTCGACAGGTATCGGGCAACTGCCCTGACACTTGACATCGTGTTCGGATAGTCCATGCGGGTGGGGCCCACCACTCCAAGTTTGCCGCTTTCACCGACACCATAATTGGTGGCCACCACTGACGCCTCGGCCAGGGAGTCGTGCGGGTTCTCACGACCGATGCTTACGGCCATACCCATCGAATCCTGCGCCATCTGCTCCAACAGGCGCAGGAGCACCACTTGTTCCTCCAAGGCATCCAGCACCGGGCCTATGCTCAAGGGAAAATCAACGTTGGAGCGAGCCAAGTTCGCCGTGCCAGCGAGCACAATTCTATCTTCACGCGCCGCCAGGGCAAGCTGGCCCAGGCCGTGGGCCAACTTGCGGGCGATGTCTTGGTCTTTGACCGGAAACGTGCCCGGAATCTGTGCCAGGGCCGCTGGTAAATTGCCCACCGGAATGCCTGCCACCGCAGTGAGGAAGACCTGGCGCAATCGGCTCAAAGTTACGTCGTCGCTGGCGGTGCCAACGTCAATGACACACTGCTCAACCTTGCCCGAGGCCAGAATCAATACTAGCAACACCTGGCGTGGCCCGAGAGAGACAAATTCCAGGTGCCGGACAGTTGTTTTCGCCGACCTGGGGTACTGCACCAAAGCGACCTGGTTGGTCAGCTGGGCCAAAGTACGCACAGTGCGCTCAAGCACGTCATCAAGATCAGTGGAACCGTCAAGCAGGACTGCAATGGCACGCCGCTCAGCAGCCGAGAGTGGCTTGACGGAGGAAATTTGGTCCACGAAGAGCCGGTAGCCCTTGTCCGTGGGAATCCGTCCGGAACTAGTGTGCGGGGCCGTGATCAGCCCTTCTTCTTCCAAGGCGGCCATGTCGTTGCGGATGGTGGCACTAGAGACACCGAGGTGGTGACGTTCAACGAGGGCCTTGGAGCCGACTGGTTCACGCGAATGGACGTAGTCCTCAACAATGGCGCGCAGAACTTCAAGTTTCCGTGGTTCGCTCATGGCTGGCACCTCCTCGCGGCCCTTTGATATTTGGGTGGCACTTTTGCCGATGCGTTAGCACTCTACCCATTCAAGTGCCAAGTCTAATACTTACTGGCTGGCACATTCCGGCACGGCGCAAAGTCTCTGCCGCCATTTTGCTTGTTAGCATTGAATATTCAGCCACAGGCGTACCCGTGTACCTCCAGCAAGTAAGGGCTAAAAGCTAAAGTGCAGTTAAACAATTGGGGTCCACAAGACCTAACCGCACCCAAAGAACGCCTCCTGCCCCAGGTCCCTGCGACCCGCGGACTGGTGGTGGAGGATGTCCAGTCAGGCTGGGTCGGCGCCGTGGTCAGGCTTGAAAAATCCGGTGGCATGCATATTATGGAGCTCGCCGACCGTCGAGAAAAGATCCGCGCCTTTCCCCTCGGATTTGGTTTCCTAATTGACGGAGAACCCGTGGAAATGGTGGCCCCCGCCACGGCCGCTGCTGCACCGGCAATGACCCGTACCGCGTCGGGATCACTGAAGGTTCATGGCCTCAAAGCCCAGGTGGCCAAGGCCAGCCGCATCTGGGTGGAAGGGAAGCACGACGCTGAACTTGTGGAGAAGGTTTGGGGAGATGACCTGAGGGTGGAGGGCATCGTCGTCGAACCCTTGCGGGGCATTGACGACCTCACGGCGGCCGTGAAAGATTTTGCGCCGGGCCCCAACCGCCGTCTGGGCGTCTTGGTTGACCACTTGGTGCCAAACTCCAAGGAGTCCAGAATTGTGGCGGATCTCATGAAATCCCCGGCGGCCAGAAACAACGTCCTGGTGGTGGGCCACCCCTATGTGGATGTGTGGCAGGCGATCAAGCCAACAACGCTGGGCATACCCGCTTGGCCTGTCATCCCACGCAACATTGATTGGAAACTGGGCATCTTGGCGGCTTTTGGCTGGCCACACCAAGGCGCCGAGGACGTTGGAATCGGCTGGCAACGCCTGCTGTCCCGGGTGAATTCCTACGCCGACCTGGAACCGTCCTTGCTGGGGCGGGTGGAGGAAGTCATCGACTTCCTCACGGCGCCAGTATCCTTGTAAGTGTTGCAGGCACGACGCCTGCGCAATGCAAAACGTTTTTGAGAGGCAAGTCACCGTGAGCATTCCCGGGATTCCAAACACCAATCCGGCAAAGCCCCCGCTTACCCCTGCGGAAGACAAGCAATGGGCATTTCTAGCCCACTGCGGCGGCATTCTTGGCTGCGTCCCGTCAGCTGTGATCTACAAAGTCTTCAAAGACCGCGGCCCCTTCACCGCCCAGGAATCCCGTGAGGCGCTCAACTTCACCTTGCCGCCCACCATCGTGGCGGTAGTGCTGAACATCGTGGGCATCATCCTCTCCGCCATCCGCCCAGGAGCGGGCACACCGTTCTCGCTCCTGGCACTGCTGGTCTGGGTATTCCTGACCGTCTGGTCAGTCGTTGCGGCCTTGCGCGTGAACAAAAACCAGCCGTACCGTTACGCCTGGAACCTGCGCCCGATCAAATAGGCCCTACCTGCTGGACCACCGGAATATCAGTCCAGCAGTGCCCTTGTCACGGCGTCGCCGAGAAGGCGGCCCTTCAGCGTCAGCACCAGGGTGCCGGCGAAGGCCTTGCGCGGGTCCACGAGTTCCTGGGCGATCAGGCCGGCCACGGCCTTGCGGGCGGTGGGGCTGAGCGTATCGGTCGCAAGGCCCTCAGATAGCCGGGACGTGAGCATGATCCGTTCCATTTCGCGGGTGTCTGCGTCGAGGGTTTCCCGGCCGGCGGCAGGTGACTCGCCCTTGTCCAACCGGTTGGCGTAGGCGGTGGGGTGTTTGACGTTCCACCAGCGCACACCACCCACGTGGGAGTGGGCGCCGGGCCCGATCCCCCACCAGTCGTCCCCACGCCAGTAAGCCAAGTTGTGCTGGCAGGCGTCGGCCGGTGTGCGGGACCAGTTGCTCACCTCATACCACCGCAAGCCGCCGGCGCACAAGAGTGCGTCGGCGAGTTCGTACTTCACGGCGTGGTCGTCGTCGTCAATGTTCGGCACCTGCCCGCGGCGGATCTGGGCGGCCAGCTTGGTGCCCTCCTCCACGATCAGTGAATACGCCGAGATATGGTCGGGTTCATAGCTCAGCGCGGTCCGCACGGACGTTTCCCAGTCAGCCAGCGACTCCCCCGGCGTGCCGTAGATCAAGTCGACGCTCACCTTCAGGCCAGCCTCACGCGCCCAAGCAACTGCCTGTGGCACACGCTCGGGGTTGTGGGTCCGGTCAAGGACCTTCAAAACGTGCGGCACAGCAGACTGCATGCCGAAAGACACACGGGTGAAGCCGCCGTCAAACAGTTCCTGCAGGGACTCAAGGGTGACGGAGTCCGGGTTCGCCTCGGTGGTGACCTCGGCGCCATCTTCCAAACCCCACCGTTCGACGGCGGCACCCAGAATCCGGGAGAGGTCGCCAGCGGGCAGGAGGGTGGGAGTACCGCCGCCGAAGAAGACGGTGCTGAGCTTGCGCTCCGGCAAGCCCGACGCCGCCATGGCGCGGGCGGCGAACTCCACCTCTCGCACGGCTGTGGCCGCGTAGGCGTCCTGCGACGCCCCGCCGCCGAGCTCCGTGGCCGTGTAGGTGTTGAAGTCGCAGTAGCCGCAGCGCACGGCACAGAACGGGATGTGCGTGTACAGGCTGAACTTTCGCTCCTGTGCACCGGCGGCAGCCTGCGCGGGCAAGATGCCGTCGGCCGGGGCCGGATCGCCGAGGGGGAGGGCGCTGGGTGTCACTTTTTCGACTTGTCCTTGGGGGCTTCGGCGGTGGTCAGTGCGGCGATGAATGCTTCCTGGGGAACCTCGACGCGGCCCACCATCTTCATGCGCTTCTTGCCTTCCTTCTGCTTTTCCAGCAGCTTGCGCTTGCGGGAGATGTCGCCACCGTAGCACTTAGCCAGAACGTCCTTGCGGATGGCCCGGATACTCTCACGGGCGATGATCCGGGCGCCGATGGCTGCCTGGATGGGCACCTCGAACTGCTGACGCGGGATGAGCTCGCGCAGCTTACCGGTCATCATGACCCCGTAGGCGTAGGCCTTCTCCCGGTGGGTGATGGCACTGAACGCGTCAACTTGTTCGCCCTGCAGCAAGATGTCGACCTTGACCAGGTCGGCGACTTGGTCGCCGTCGGCCTTCCAGTCCAGTGAGCCGTAACCACGGGTCTTGGACTTGAGAATGTCAAAGAAGTCAAAGACGATCTCGGCCAGGGGCAGGCGGTAGCGGATTTCCACCCGGTCCTCGGAGAGGTAATCCATGCCACCGAGGATGCCTCGTCGGGTCTGGCACAGCTCCATGATGGCCCCAACAAATTCGGTCGGCGCCAAGATCGTGGCAGCGACCATTGGTTCGCGCACCTCGGCAATTTTCCCGGAGGGGTATTCGCTGGGGTTGGTGACATGGATGACCCGCTTGTCCTCAAGGGTCACCTCATACTCCACGTTGGGGGCTGTGGAGATCAAATCCAGGTTGTGCTCGCGCTCCAACCGCTCACGGGTGATCTCCAGGTGCAGCAGGCCCAGGAAGCCAACCCGGAAGCCGAAGCCCAGGGCTGCGGAAGTCTCCGGTTCGTAAACGAGCGCGGCGTCGTTGAGCATGAGCTTTTCCAGCGCGTCACGGAGCACGGGGTAGTCTGTGCCGTCCATCGGGTACAGGCCGGAGAACACCATAGGCTTGGCGTCCTGATATCCGGCCAGCGACTCGGTGGCCGGTTTGTGGAAGGTGGTAACCGTGTCTCCGACCTTGGACAGGCGTACATCCTTCACACCGGTGATCAAGTAACCAACCTCGCCCACACCGAGTCCCTTGGAAGGGGTCGGCTCGGGAGAGCTGACGCCAATTTCCAACAGTTCATGGGTGGCCCTGGTTGACATCATCTGGATTTTTTCGCGCGGGCTCAGGCTGCCGTCAATGACACGGACGTATGTGACAACGCCGCGGTAGGTGTCATAAACCGAGTCAAAAATCATGGCCCGGGCAGGGGCGTTGGGATCGCCCACGGGGGCCGGCAGCTCGCGGACGATCAAATCCAGCAGCTCCTCCACTCCCATGCCGGTCTTGCCGGAGACGCGCAGGACGTCCTCGGGCTTGCCACCAATCAGGTTGGCCAGCTCAAGCGCGTACTTCTCAGGCTGCGCGGCCGGCAGGTCGATCTTGTTCAACACCGGGATGATGGTGAGGTTGTTCTCCATGGCCAGGTAGAGGTTGGCCAGCGTCTGGGCTTCAATGCCCTGGGCGGCGTCAACGAGCAAAATGGCCCCTTCACAGGCAGCCAACGACCGGGAGACCTCGTAGGTGAAGTCAACGTGGCCGGGAGTGTCGATCATATTCAGGCAGTAGGAGGTGCCGTCGACTTCCCACGGGATGCGTACAGCCTGGGACTTGATGGTGATACCGCGTTCACGCTCAATATCCATCCGGTCCAGGTACTGGGCTTTCATGTCACGCTGCTTGACAACTCCAGTGAGCTGGAGCATCCGGTCCGCCAGGGTTGATTTCCCATGGTCAATATGAGCGATGATGCAGAAGTTCCTGATGATCGCCGGATCGGTGGCGGCGGGCACCGGTGCAGTGCGGGCCATGGGTGACACTAGGGTTCCTTACTGTTACATGGACGCAGGGACAACGGCGCAATGGCCATCACCGTGCAGGGGTGTGACCGCCAACGGAACGGACGGGCACTAGTTGCCTCAAGTCTCCCACGTTTAGGGGCCCGGCACAGAACAGGAGGGCCGGCCACCGCACCGCCCTGTTACGCTCCCCCGCGGGAGCCCCCCGACGCATGATCTGCACCATTCAGTAATATTGGTGCCATGGCATCCACCACTGATCGAATTCTTGGCCTCCTGCGAGGCCTTGCCGACTCGTTCTTCTCCGCCAGCAAGTCGCCCCCACGCCAGCAGCCCGGCGCACGGCAGGCGGCACGCGCGGCCGGACGACCGGCGTCGTCCGGGGCAGGCACGGCCCTGCGGGCAAAGTATCCCGGCGACTTCCACGGCACCTCCAAGGTGGTGTATGGCCCCAAGCCCGACGGCGCTCCGGACCCTGGGGAAATCGTGTGGACCTGGGTGCCGTATGAGGAAGATTACAGCCAGGGCAAGGACAGGCCCGTCCTACTGGTGGGCCGTGAGGGGAAGTGGCTGCTGGCCCTCATGCTCACCAGCAAGGACCACAGCAGCGACCGGCGCTCCGACTTCGACTACATCGACATTGGGCCGGGCGCTTGGGACCGCCAGGGCCGTCCCAGTGAGGTGAAGCTGGATCGGATCCTGCAGGTGGCGCCAGCCGATCTGCGCCGCGAGGGTGCTGTCCTTGATGCCCGGCGCTTCGGCGCCGTGGCCAACGTCCTGCGCCAGCGACACGGCTGGAAGTAAGCGCAGGCCGCAACGGGCCTGGCGTCTGATAAACTTTTCTATAGTGTGTGCCCGTGCAGGTCGGCGGGTACAACAGCTTGGCCCGACGTTCACCATATTTCGAGCATCCCCACGCCGCTGTTCTGGCCAAGCTACGCCCTCTACGACCGTATTTTCGTATCAAAAGAGAGTTATACAACGTGGCAAATATCAAGTCTCAGAAGAAGCGCATCCTCACCAACGAGAAGGCGCGTCAGCGCAACCTCTCGGTGCGCTCTGGCGTCAAGACGGCGATCCGTGCAGTAAACACGGCCGTTGAGAAGGCAGACAAGGATGCAGCTGTGGTTGCCCTGGTGAATGCAACTCGCAAGCTGGATAAGGCTGTCAGCAAGGGCGTTATCCACGCCAACAATGCTGCCAACCGCAAGTCGGCCATCTCCAAGAAGGTTAACGCCCTCTAGGGAAGCCGATCTGCTTCGCAACTCACAACGTAAGGCCCCCGCCACTTGGCGGGGGCCTTACGTCTTTTTGCGCCCCGTCTTTTTGCACGCTGAGTGTTTGTGCCCGTGCGGCTGGCCTAAGGGTTAACGCCTGGCCGAGGTGGCGATGGTGATGACTGCACGTTCGACGGCGTACACAGGGTCCTTCGCGGCCCCCTTGACCTGGGCGTCGGCCTCGGCAAGGACCTTGATGGCAGCGATCAAACCGTCGCCGCTCCAATGTCCGGCGTCGCGGCGGGCAGCATCAACCTGCCACGGGGCCATGCCCAGTTCGCCTGCCAGCTGCGCCGAGCTCCCCCGCGCCGAATGCACCTTCGCCACTTGGCGGATCTTCATGGCCAAGGCTGCCACAAGCGGCACCGGGTCCACCCCGGTTGCCAGGGCGTGGCGCAAGGTAGATAGCGCTACCGGCCCATTGCCAGCCAGGGCCGCATCGGCAACCCGAAACGCCGTTGCCTCCACCCTGCCCCCGTAGTACTTATCGACGGCGGCGGTGTCCACCGTGCCGGTGGTGTCTGCAATCAACTGCTGACAAGCGGCCGCCAGTTCGGCAAGACTTGCCCCGAGCGCCGCCACCAGGGCACGCACCGCCGGGGCGTCAATCCGCCGTCTAACCAATTGGAATTCCGAGCTGACAAACGCGGCCTTGTCTTGGTCCTTCTTCAGTGCAAGACAGTCGACGCGCGGGGTGCCGGCTGCTTTGAGCGCGTCCACGAGCTTCTTTCCACGGGCGCCCCCGCTGTGGATCAACACGAGCGTGACATCCGGTGCCGGATCTTTGAGGTAGGCCAGCGCGTCCACGAGGAAGTCATCACTCATGGCGGACAGCCCTGCGACTTCGATGAGTTTGGGCTCGCTAAAAAGGGACGGGCTGGCAATCATGCCCAGCTTCCCCGAGGTGTATTGCCCGGCGTCGAGGGTGGTCAGTTCAAGCTCGGGGTTGTGGGCCCGCAGCTTCTTGCGCAGCCCGTCCAAGGCACGGCTGGCAATGTACTCCTCGGGGCCAAAGAGCAACACCACCGGGGCAATCGGGACATCCCGCCAATCGGCTGTTCCGCCGGCACGGGGCGCAGCCCTCGCTGCAGGGCTCACGGTGTTGATCCGGGCAGTGCTGATCCAGGCAGTGCTGAACCGGGAAGTGTTGAACCGGGAAGTGTTGAACCGACCGGCGCCGTTCCGTTCACGGCTGATGTGCTCAGGGGTGTATTCACGGGTTCTACTGTGCCACCAAGCCCGGCGATTCCCAAGCCCATCATGGCCCTGTCACTGCCAGCATCCACAGTCCTGCACATACCGCCGACACGACAGTCAGACAAGGGAAGCCAAACAAAAACCTCAGCCCTGGCGGCAAACGGCTCCTGACACGGTTGGCAATGAGCACGAACCTGTGACGTTCAAGAAGTCCGAGGAGGGCCAGCAACACTGCGGCATTCACCACGGCCATGAGAATGGCTCCCCGCGCACCGGCTGGCCACGGCAGGCTGGCGCCCGGCAGGGCCGACATGCCCTGCGCCACGGACGCAACCCACCAAGCACCGGTGCCGCTGATGGCAGCACACACCTGGGCCAGCGCAGGCCACCAGAAACCCGCGACCATGCCGAAAGTCCCAACCGTGGTCACCAACGCCACCACCGGTGCCGCCGCCATGTTCGCTGGAACCGTGAACAGGGTCAACCGTGGCGCCAACAACACAATGACGGGTGCGCAAAACAGTTGGGCGGCCAGGGGAATGGCAAGGGCCTGGGCCAGCCACCATGGCAGCCACACGCCCAACCACAACGCACAGCGCCGACCCACCAGGTGCAGTCCCAATGTCGCCAAAACCGACAGAATGAAGGCGTAGTCAATGGCCAGCCAGGGGTCCAGGATCAGAAGCACCACAATGCTCACCGACAGCAGGGCCCCCACCCGTTTTGGCCTCCCGCCCAGGACGGCAAGGCAGCCAATGCCACCCATGAGGGCGGCACGCAGAACACTCGGGTCCAGGCCCACCACAGCCACAAACCCGGCCAGCCCGGCAATTGCCGCGGCAGTTGTCGGCGCCCTCGGCAGGTGTAAGGTTCGCAACCCCAGCATCAAGGACGCCAGAACCAGGGTGCAGTTGGCTCCGCTGACGGCCGTCAAATGAGTCAGCCCCACAGTCTTCATGGACTCGGACAGGGCCGGCGTGACAGCGCTTCGATCGCCCATGACCATGCCCGGTAGCAACGCTGCCGTGTCAGGCGCCACAGACGCCCAGGCCCCTTGCGATGCATTCACCCACGCGGCACGCATCTGGCGAACAGGCGAACCAGCCGGCATTTGCACCTGCAGCGGGGCGGTTGCCGGGCGCAACACCGCCACCACCTTACCCGGCGTTCCGGAGCGGGAAGACGCGCCGACAGCGGAGACAATGGCGCCTTCGCGCAGCTTCGCCCACGGGTCTCCGGCAATCACTTGCACCTCCAGCCGCCCCGTAAGTAGTTGGCCGTGCGCCGTGGCCTGAAGGACAACGGCGTCGAAGAACACCTGCTGCGGACCCCTCCCCCTGGCCAGGGGCCGTGGAGTACTCGAGAGTTCCATGACCAGGCCCAGTGTTTGCCCACTGACCACTGCTTGAGTCAGAGGGGAGTGTTCGCGGTCATAGTGGCGCAGACCCACGGCCACCAACACTGTGCCCAGGCAGACTGCTGCCACCAAGACCGCCACGGCCACCCCGGTTCGTACCGTTTCTGCACCCTCGTGGCGGCGGCGCCAGAGGTAGCCCCCCAACAGGATTCCCACGCCGAAAAATGTGCCGGCGCCGCCAACCGCAACGGGCCAGGACGACCCTATCGAAATTGCTGCACCGGCCCATACCGCCACGACGGTTGGAGTGAGGCGCAGGTCAGGTCTTTGGTGCACTCCTGACGCCGCTGGAGCGCGTGCCTCCTGGGACAGTGCCGCAAGTTTGGCCCGTAGTTCAAGTTTGAACAGTGCAGCAGTTTTTGCCCGCGCCGGAAGTTGGGACAGTGCGGAAGGTTCGGCGTCCGCCACCTGGCCGGAACCGTTCACGGCAGCCCTGGCGTACCGGCGCCACCGCGGCTCCCGGAGAGTCACTGAACTACGACCAATGGGCGCAAGGTGGCCAGCATCTTGGCTCCAATACCGGGCACCGCATCCAGTTCGTCCACGGATTTGAAGGCCCCGTGGTCCTTGCGCCAAGACACGATCCGGTCGGCCAAGACTAGTCCTACACCCGGCAGCACATCAAGTTGGGCAGCAGTTGCCGTGTTGAGATTGACGAGCCCGCCCGGACCGGTGGCTCCAGGATCCACAGCTACACTTCCAGATGCTTCGTCGTACCCGGCGTTCACCTGTTCCTGGGTGGGCACCAGAATGCGGCTGCTGTCCTGCACCAGGGCGGCAAGGTTCAGTGCCGATAACTGGGCCGTGGGCAGTGCCCCGCCAGCAGCCTCAAGGGCAGCCACGACTCGGCTTCCAGCCGGGAGGGTGAAAACCCCCGGCTGTTTCACGGCACCGGCAACATGCACCACAACTCCGGCGCCGGGCCCAGACTGTGCCGATGCAGACTGTGCCGATGCAGGAGCTGGCGGGCCAGTCGCCGCAGGAACGGTCCCCTGGGTGGTGTCCATCCCGTCCGATGGAAAGCCACCTACGGGCGGGACGCCGAGCTTGGCAGGATCTTGCGACGCCAACTGCTCAGAGGCGCTAGAGATGGCCGTCTGCTGCATCCACAGAACGGCAACAACAGCACCTGCCATGGCCAACACCAGGACCAGGGCCCGTAGCGAAATGATCCAGCGCGGACCTTTGGCCGCCGCTGCACCCCTTCCTCCTGGCCCACCCGGGTCCGGAGTCCACGCAAATTCCTTACCGTCGCCACCCATGCCACTACGATAAGCAGCCAAAAGCTGGTGCGGCCGGCCACATCCGGGCGATTGTTGACAGCTAGGAACCCAGCTCGCGCTGTGGAGGAACAATGGCGTCGGAGACGACAACCACCAAGACACCTAATCCCGCATGGGCGGCCAAAACTGCCGGCAGGCGGGTCATGTCGGCTGCGGCGAGTCCGGGAAACCGGGTGCGCAGGGACTCATTGAGAATGCCCGCCTGGTGCTCGTTGCCAAAATGGTGCAGACTCAGCTGTGCCCGTCCTGGCTCACGCCTCGCAATCTCGGCAGCAGCCAGTGTTTCCAACCGGGCAATCGCCTTGGCAGCGGAACGCACCTTCTCCAGAGGAACCACGGCCCCGTCCCTGATGCCAAGCAGTGGTTTGATGTCCAGCACGGTGCCGACCCACGATGAGGCCAAGCTGATACGTCCGCCCCTGCGCAACTGTTCGAGGCTGGGAACGTAAAAATACACGGAGGTCCTCAACGCCGCGGCTCCCGCAACAGCGGCCACGGCCTCCGCACCGCTGCCTTGCGTAGCTGCCACAACGGCCGCCTGCACAGCCACGCCCTGCGCCATACCCACGGTGCCCGAGTCAAGCACACGCACAGGAATACCAGCCCTCCCGGCAGCCAGTTGTGCCGCGTCCAACGTTCCGGAGAGCTTCTTGGAGATGTGGATGGAGACCACTGCATCGAAACCGGCCTCAGCCGCGGCCCGGTACGCCTTGTCGAACTGTCCCGGGGAGGGCCGGGAGGTGCGCACGGGTGTCCCGGCTGCCAGGGCGAGGGAAATGTGGGTCTCGAGCTCGGCGTCGTCGTCGGAAAAAACGTTCTCGCCAATGATGACCGGCATGGGCACTATTGCCAACAGCCCGCTTTCACCGTGCGCAGCAACCCAGTCCGCGGGCAGTGCTGCAGCAGAATCGGTCACGACGGCGATCCTGGGCCTGGCAGGCTCCACGGCTTCCGGTGTTGTGGTCTTGGGACGCAACTTGTGGACTTGGTGGCGCAACCAGTCACGCGCAGACGCCGCATCTGCTGGCACAGCTCACCGTCCTCTCTGAAAAAAGTGCCTTCCCGGCCCCATGGACCAGGAAGGCACTCGTCGGATCGTGCAAAAAACGGGGCCTACACCGGAACGATATTGACCAGCTTAGGCGCACGAACGATCACCGTGCGGATGTCGCGGCCGGCAAGGGCCTTCTGCACATCCTCCGACGCCAACGCCAGCTCACGCAATTGTTCCGCGGTGATGTTCGGCGAGACGTCCAAACGGTGCCTGACCTTGCCCTGGATCTGGACGATGGCCGTGATGCTTTGCTGGACCAGCAAGGCCTCGTCCACGTCTGGGAACCCTGCGTTGGCAACCGACGCCGGATGCCCCAGGGTCTCCCACATGTCCTCAGCTGTGTACGGGGCAAAGAGGCTCAGTACGATCGCAACCGCCTCCGCGGCCTCACGCACGGCCGGGTCCCCCGCGCCGGCACCTGAATCGATGACCTTGCGGGTGGCGTTGACGAGCTCCATGAGTTTGGCGACCACCACGTTGAACTTGTGGCCTTCCAGCAGGGTCTTGGTCTCGTGGACGGTGCGGTGTGTCAGTGAACGCAAGGCTGCGTCACCAGCGGCCGCATCGGTTCGAGCATCGCTGGAAACGTCGCGGGCCAACCGCCAGGCGCGGCCCAGAAACTTCGCCGAGCCCGACGGCGACACATCCGCCCAGTCGACGTCGTCCTCGGGAGGACCTGCAAAAACCATGGTCAGGCGGACGGCGTCGACACCGAACTTGTCCAACTGCTCGCCCAGGTCAACACCGTTGCCCAGCGACTTACTCATGGCCTTGCCGCCGTTGAGGACCTGGCCCTGGTTCAGCAGAGCACTGAAAGGCTCGGTGGCCTCCAGCATGCCCATGTCGTGGATGACCTTGGTGAAGAAGCGGGCGTACAGCAGGTGCAAGATGGCGTGCTCCACGCCGCCGACGTACTGGCCGACAGGCATCCAGTCGTTGACCTTGGCTGGGTCAAACGGGCCCTCTGTGAAGTCCGGGGACACGAACCGCAGGAAGTACCAGGAAGAATCGACGAAGGTGTCCATGGTGTCGGTGTCGCGCTTGGCGGCGCCTCCACACTTCGGGCAGGCAACATTGACCCAGTCCGCTGCCGCCGCCAGCGGGGAGGTGCCCTTCGGAGACAGATCCTCACCGCGCAAGTTCTCCGGCAGGCGTACGGGCAGCTGGTCATCGGGCACCGGAACCTCTCCGCAGTCGGCGCAGTGAATGATGGGGATGGGGGTGCCCCAGAAGCGCTGGCGGGAGAGCAGCCAGTCGCGCAGGCGGAAGTTCACGTATTTTTCGCCGGTACCCAGTTTTTCCAGGACCTCAATGGCAGCGGGGATGCCCTCGGTTTTAGACAGGCCGTTGAGTTCGCCGGAGTTGATCAGAGTGCCGTCGCCGGTGGTGGCGATACCTGTTTCAGCAGGGTCCTGCATGCCCGTGTCCAGGACGGCACGCACCGGCAAGTTGAAGGCCTTGGCGAAGTCAAGGTCACGCTGGTCGTGGGCCGGGACGGCCATGATGGCGCCGGTGCCATAGTCGGCCAACACATAATCGGCGGCCCAGACGGGCAGCTTTTCACCGGTCAGCGGGTTGATCGCGAAGCGGCCGGTGAACACGCCGGACTTGGGGCGGTCGGTGGATTGGCGTTCAATGTCGCTGAGCGCCTTGACGTTCTCACGGTATTCGCTGAGGGCCTCTGCGTACTCTGCCGTGACGAGGTCAAGGGCCAGCGGGGCGTCGGCTGCGACAACAAAGAACGTGGCCCCGTAGAGGGTATCCGGGCGGGTGGTGAAGACCGTCAGATCCTGGGCAGGCTTCCCCTCCCCCGCAGCCTTAATGGCGAACGTGACGTGGGCACCCTCCGAGCGGCCGATCCAGTTCTTCTGCATGGCCAGGACACGGTCGGGCCAGTGGCCCTTCAGCGAGTCCATGTCATCGAGGAGGCGGTCGGCGTAGTCGGTGATCTTGAAGTACCACTGGTTCAGTGATTTCTTGGTAACTATGGTGCCGCAACGCTCACAAGCTCCGTTGACAACCTGCTCGTTGGCCAACACCGTCTGGTCCTTGGGGCACCAGTTGACGGGGGAATTCTTGCGGTAGGCCAGCCCGCGCTCATAAAAGCGCTTGAACAGCCACTGCGTCCACCGGTAGTACTCCGGGTCGGAGGTTTGCAGGCGGCGCGACCAGTCCACGGAGATGGCGTAGCGTTTGAACGACTCCGCCTGCGTGTCAATGTTCGCGTACGTCCACTCACTCGGGTGCGCGTTGCGCTTGATGGCGGCGTTCTCGGCCGGCAGGCCAAAAGAGTCCCAGCCGATCGGGTGTAGGACGTCATAGCCGAGCTGGCGCCAGTATCTTGAGACGACATCCCCCATGGCAAATGCCTCGGCGTGGCCCATGTGCAGGTCGCCCGAAGGGTACGGAAACATGTCCAAGACGTAGCGGCGTTCTTTTGAGCCGTCGTCAAGGGGCGTAAAGACTTTTAGCTCGTCCCAGATGGCCGGCCATTTCGCTTCCATGGCGGCGAAACTGTAGACGCCCTCTTCGCTGTTTTCTTCAGTCTGGGACTGCACGCTCACGTACCCTGCCTTTTCAATCATCATTGGCTTCTTGCGCCTTCTTGTTCCTTACACACAAAAGCCCCTCGACATGGCAAGGGGCGCACCGCATCTTATGGGATGCGGCTAGATAAGGAGAAGGTTTGTATGCACCCTATTACTTTAGCGCATATACAAACCCGGCCTTCAGCCGTTCATCGCCTCCGGCGCCGGGCACTCCTTGGAGCTGCTGGTGCCTGCTCGGCTTCAGCGCACCAAATGTTCCAATCCGTGCGCAGGAACAAAGTGCGACGACGGGACCCCCACCTACGTGGGGCCCCGCCGTCGCGCTTTTGTCGCCACTACGGCCTGCCGGGGGTTGCAGGTGTTAGAGGACGTCCTCGTCAACCCAGTCCATGGACTTGGTGACGGCCTTCTTCCACAGGCGCATCTGGCGGTCGCGCTCTGCCGGGTCCATGTTCGGGATCCAGCGCTTGTCCTCAGACCAGTTGGAGGACAGCTCGCCAAGGTCCTTCCAGAAGCCCACGGCCAGCCCTGCTGCGTAGGCCGCACCCAGGGCAGTGGTCTCGGTGACCTTAGGCCGGATGACCGGCACGCCCAGGATGTCGGCCTGGAACTGCATGAGCGCATCGTTGGCGACCATGCCGCCGTCGACCTTCAGCTCGGTCAAATCCACTCCCGAGTCGGCGTTGACGGCGTCAAGGACCTCGCGAGTCTGGAAGGCGGTGGCCTCCAGCGCTGCGCGTGCAATGTGGTTCTTGTTAACAAAGCGGGTCAGGCCCACGATGGCGCCGCGGGCGTCGGCACGCCAGTACGGTGCAAACAAGCCCGAGAACGCCGGGACAATGTAGACCCCGCCGTTGTTCTCCACGGCGGCGGCAAGCTCCTCCACCTCAGGGGCGGACTTGATCATGCCGATGTTATCGCGCAGCCACTGGATCAAGGAGCCGGTGACGGCGATGGAACCTTCCAACGCGTAATGCGGCTTGGCGTCGCCGAGCTTGTAACCGAGCGTGGTGAGCAGGCCGTTCTTCGAGTGGACGATCTCCTCGCCGGTGTTGAAGATCAGGAAGCAACCCGTCCCGTAGGTGTTCTTGGCCTCGCCCTGCTTGAACGCGGCCTGGCCAAACGTTGCCGCCTGCTGGTCGCCCAGAATGCCGGCGACAGGGGTTTCGCGCAGCAGCTGGCTGCCGTGCACGTGACCGTAGACCTCGGAGGAGGACTTGATGGCGGGCATCATGGACTTCGGGACGCCGAAGGTGGCCAGGATCTCCTCATCCCACTGGAGGGTTTCCAGATCCATGAACAAGGTACGGGAGGCGTTGGTGACGTCGGTGATGTGCACACCGCCGTCGGGCCCTCCGGTCAGGTTCCAGGTGATCCAGCTGTCCGTGTTGCCAAAGAGCAGGTCCCCCGCCTCGGCGCGGGCACGGGCGCCCTCGACGTTATCCAGGATCCACTTGATCTTGGTGCCGGAGAAGTAGGTGGCCAGGGGCAGGCCCACCTTTTGCTTGAAGCGTTCCACGCCACCGTCGGCGGCAAGTTCATCGACGATGTCCTGCGTACGGGTGTCCTGCCAGACGATGGCGTTGTAGACGGGGACGCCGGTGTTCTTGTCCCAGACGACGGCGGTTTCGCGTTGGTTGGTGATGCCCACGCCGACGATGTCGTGGCGTGTGAGGTTGGCCTGGGCCAGGGCCGTTCCAATCACCTCACGGGTGTTGTTCCAGATCTCGACGGCGTTGTGCTCCACCCAACCGGCCTTGGGGAAAATCTGCTCGTGCTCGAGCTGGCCGGTGGAGACGATGTTGCCGTCATGGTCAAACACAATGGCACGGCTGCTGGTGGTTCCCTGATCAATAGCAATTACATACTGAGACATCTTTGTTTCCTTTGCTCGTTATTCACATTAAGAACAAGATCGTTAGAGGATCAGGCGACTACCAGGGGCAGCCACTGGGCTGCCGCACCACCCAGAGCACCACCGAGCAACGGTCCCACGATGGGAACCCAGGAGTAGCTCCAGTCACTGGAACCCTTGCCCTTGATGGGCAACAGTGCGTGCGCAATACGCGGGCCCAAGTCACGGGCCGGGTTGATGGCGTAACCTGTGGGCCCACCGAGGGAGGCGCCGATGGCAACAACTAGCAAAGCTACCGGTAGCGGCCCAAGCCCTGTCACGCCGCCACCGAAGTGGAGGATCACAAACACCAGAACAAAGGTGCCGATGACTTCCGTGACCACATTCCAACCGTAGCTGCGGATGGCGGGACCAGTCGAGAACACGCCCAGCTTGGTTGCGGCGTCGGGCTCATTGTCGAAGTGCTGCTTGTAGGCAAGCCAGCACACCACGGCACCAAGGAAGGCACCGAGCAGTTCCCCACCAAAGTAGGTCATGGTGGAAGCGAACGACACGGCCACATCCGGGGCGTACTCTGCCTTGCCGTTGGCCAGCAGGCCGACGGTGACTGCAGGGTTAAGGTGTGCGCCGGACTTGGCTGCCACAAAAACACCAGCCATAACGGCCAAACCCCAACCCCAGTTGACGAGGAGGAACCCGCCGGAATTACCCTTTGTGCCCTTCAACGCAACGTTGGCCACAACACCACAACCCAGCAGGGTGAGCATCATGGTTCCCATCACTTCGGACAGGAACACTATTCCAAGAGACATCTTTGACTCCTATTATTTTCTTCATAAGGGAAAGCGGACTACGAGTGATCCGCTGTTCTTGAGTCCCACCTGCCACAGGGGCTTCAGGCGATCAAGCTTTGCACCTGGACTCCGTGGAAACGGGCCAGAATATTTTGGGTGTGGCTGATTTCTTCCGCAATCTTGGCGGCTGACCAGCCCAACGGCTGCGCCAGCGCTGCGGCAGTTTCAGCCAACAGTTCACTGGTGACAAGTCCTCGGAAGGCCAGAGAAGTACGCCGGATCAGGACGTCGATGAGGTGCCCGATCTGCTCGTTCTCCACCATGAAGGCGACCTCGCGCTTGCTCAGCTCGTGCGTGGAGTCGAAGGTTTCGTCCTCGCCAGCGGCCAAGTAGGCCAGGACGGTCTCGGCACGGGTGCCGTACCGGGTCAGCAGCACCCCGGCACGGGCGGCGTCGATGTGCTCACTGACGTGGGCGGCGATCCATGCCTCGACACCGGCCCCGTCGACTGGGAAGTTGGCACCGCCACCGATGGGGAGCTTCGCCGTCGACGTCTTCCGTTCAACACCCAGGATGGCCAGGACGTCGTTGCTCATGTGTTCAGCTAGGGCCCGGAAGGTGGTCCACTTACCACCGACCAGGCTGAGCACGGGAACCGTGGCCCCAGCAATGATGCGGTCGGCTCGCTCAATCCGGTAATCGCGGGAGACGAAGCCGGGAGCGGTTTCGTCGTGGCGCGGCAGCGGGCGCACGCCCGAAAAGCTGTACACAATCTCGTCGCGGGTCACCACGATGTTCGGGAAGACATGGCCCACGAGGTCAAAGAAGTAGTCGATCTCGGCGTCGGTGCAGACCGCGTCCTGGCTCATGTCGGCGTCAATGTCGGTGGTACCCACCAGGACCCTGTCACCCATGGGGTAGATCAGGACTATGCGCCCGTCCGTGTGCTCGAAGAAGATCTCCCGGCCCCTGCAGGCGGCGAGCAGTTCGGGGTGGTCAAGGACGATGTGGGAGCCCTTGGTGCCACCCATGAACTTTGTCAGCGCACCCATGGCGGTGTTGGTTTCATCGACCCACGCCCCGGTGGTGTTAACGATGACGTCGGCGGTGAAGGTGAACGACTCGCCAGTGAGCTGGTCGGTGAGTACGACGCCGTCGTCTTGAATGGAGGTCACGGACAGGTAGTTGGTGGCACGGGCGTTGGCGGTCCCGTCCACCAGACCGGCCTTCTCCCCATCTTGGAGTACGTCCAAGGTCAGCCGCTCGGGGTTGTGCACCGAGGCATCGTAGTAGGTGGCGGCGTACTTGATGCCGGGGTTGATGTCCGGGAGTTCTGCCAGAGCCTTGGCCCGGCCCTTGAACTCGTGTCGGGGAACGGAGCCGCCGTCGCGGGAGAAGGAGTCGTACATGGTCAGGCCGGCCTTGATCAGGAACGCGCCGCGCTCCTGCGGCTTGCCCTGCTTGTGCGTGAGGAAACGCACCGGGGCGGCCAGAATACCGGAGAAGGTGCTGAAAATCGGGATGGTGGTCTGCAGCGGCTTGACATAGTGCGGGGCAATTTTCAGGAGTCGGTTGCGTTCGACCACCGATTCCTTCACCAGCCGGAATTCACCGTTTTCCAAGTATCGGATGCCACCGTGGATCATATGGGAGGAGGCTCCGGAGGCGCCTTGGCAGTAGTCGCCACGTTCCACTAGGGCCACGTCAACACCCTGCAGGGCAAGGTCCCGGAACGTTCCGACGCCGTTGATGCCGCCACCGATGATCAGAACCTTGGCATGCGGGCGCTCACGCAGGGCCTGCACTTGGGGACGCACAGCCTCCTGAAAATCGGTAGCATCTGTGTTCTTGCCGGCATTACCAAGAGTTCTCAACTTGACCTCATTCGAGTCCTGCTGCTTTGCGCTTTTGGCGCCTGTTCCCATTATTGTTTGAACATACGGAAAATATAGTCAACACCCTTGCACAAACGTGCAGAAAGGCCTGATTTCTGTTGCCCACTAAGCGAACAAAGCAGTCGGACGCTCTCCGTGCTGCACAAATGTACTATTTACAGGATCAGACCATGGACGCCATTGCCCGCGAACTGCGGACCTCCCGTTCAACGGTTTCTCGGCTCCTTTCAGCCGCCAGGGATAGCGGGCTTGTGCAGATCCAGATCAAGACACCCTCTGACAGGGCGCCCGAACTGGAACGGGCCATTCGCAGGCGCTACAAGGTGGAGGTCCATGTAGTCCCCGTGGCTGACACTTTGAACGAGGTGGACGTTTTGGACCGTGTGAGCATGCAGGCGGCCCGGACCATCACCCCCCTTGTCGATTCCAATGCCGTCATCGGTGTGGCCTGGGGTTCCACCCTCAGCGCCGTCAGCCGGCATCTGACCCGCAAGACCACCCACGGCAGCACCATCGTCCAGCTCAACGGGGCAGGTAACACGCAAACCAGCGGCATCACATACGCCTCCGAGATCATTCGCCGCTTCGGCACCGCCTATGGGGCCAAGGTGGAGCAGTTCCCGGTGCCTGCGTTTTTCGACAACGCCGAAACCAAGCGCATGATGTGGGAGGAGCGCAGTGTCCGGCGTATCCTTGACCTCCAGCAACGGGCCACCATCGCCATCTTCGGGGTGGGCTCCATGGACGCCGACGTGCCCAGCCATGTCTACGTTGGCGGGTATCTTGACTCCACCGACATCGACGAGCTCGAGGCCAGCGGGGTGGCCGGCGATGTGGCCACAGTATTTTTCCGTGATGACGGCAGTGACAAGGGGATCGTGCTCAACGACCGCTCCAGCGGACCCAAACTAGAGGACCTGCGCAAGATCCGTCGTCGTATCTGCGTGGTCTCCGGTGCCCGCAAGATCAAGGGACTCCGTGGGGCGCTGGCGGCCGGACTAGCCACCGACCTAATCCTGGATGAAAGCACCGCCCGGGAGCTGGTGGAGCAGGAAAGCGCCTCCAGCGATCCAATCCTCGGCTTCCTCAACAGTCTGGACGGCCTCTAGCAATGGGCCACCGCCGCCTGGCTCGTCTAGAGTCATGAGTATGCATTTTGCACCTAAAGTCACACTTAACAACGGCGTCCTCATCGACACCCTCGGCTACGGGGTCTACAAGGTCCCTGCACAGGACTGCGCGGACCTCGTCGCTACTGCGCTCGACGCCGGCTACCGGAGTGTGGACACTGCCGCACTTTACGGCAACGAGGAGGGCGTGGGCCAGGCAGTTCGCGCCGCCGTAGCCGCCGGCACGCCACGAGAAGACCTCTTCGTAACCTCCAAGGTGTGGAACGACCGGCACGGTTACGAATCCACGCTGGCGGCCTTCGATGAATCCATGGAGCGGCTGAGACTGGACTACCTGGACCTGTTCTTGATCCACTGGCCGTGCCCCGATCAGGGACTGTTCATCCCCACGTATAAAGCTCTGGAAACGTTATACGCGCAAGGCCGGGTGCGTGCCATCGGGGTGAGCAACTTTGAGCCGGAGCACCTCCACCAGCTCCTGGATGCCTGCGATGTGGTGCCTGCCGTGAACCAGATTGAACTCCACCCGTGGTTGCAACAACGCCAGCTGCGCGCCCTCCACGCCGAACTCGGCATCGCCACCCAGGCCTGGAGCCCGCTGGCCCGCGGTGGCTTGCTGGATGACCCCGGCCTGGCTCTCATGTCCGCCACCCACGAGAGGTCCGTGGCCCAAATTGTCCTGCGCTGGCACATCCAGTCAGGACACCTGGCCATTCCCAAGGCCAGCTCGGCGGCGCGCATCAGTGAGAATCTGCGGGTTTTTGATTTCGCCCTGAGCACGGCCGAGATGGACACCATCGCGGCCATGGATCGCGGCCAGCGCGCCGGTTCCAATCCCAACCAGGTCAACTAGGTTTATGCGATGAAGGCAACCGTAAAGAAACGTTCGACGCCGGAGAGCGCACCCATCGTTGTGGACCTTGCGGGCAGGGAGTCCGCCCACACCGTTGAGGTTCTGTGCACGCCAGTCCACTATTGGGACTATCAGCCGCTGAAACGCTCTGCCGCCACCCGCACCATCGTCATGGTCCACGGCTTCCGTGGCGACCACCACGGCCTGGAGCGGGTGGTGGAGCTCCTGCCCGACTACCGCGTTCTCATGCCCGATCTGCCCGGCTTCGGCTTGTCCCCCGCCTTCGCGAACACGGCGCATTCCATTTCCGGCTATGTCGAATTCTTGGATGCCTTCCTGCAGGCCCTGGGCCTGGGGTCCGACACTGTGTTGCTGGGGCATTCCTTTGGCTCCATCGTCGCCAGCCATTTTGCGGCGGCCCATCCGAGCAGGGCGTATCCCTTGATCCTGGTGAATCCGATTGCCGCGCCGGCGCTGGAGGGCCCCAAGGGGGTCATGACCAAGCTGGCAGTGTTCTACTACTGGGCGTCGGCAAAACTGCCCTCCCGCCTGGGCAATGCTTTGCTGCGCAGCAAACTGATCGTCCGTGTCATGAGCGTGACGATGGCCAAGACCAGCGACCCGCAGCTCCTAGCTTTCATCCACGCCCAGCACCACGCCTACTTCAGCGGATTCGCCAATCGGGACATGTTGCTGGAGTCCTTCCAGGCCTCGGTCAGCGGCACGGTGCGCCAGGTGGCCAGCCAGCTGACACTGCCAACACTGCTCATTGCCGGTGACGAGGATGAAATTGCCACACTCCCCACCCAGCATAAACTCTTGGAGCTCCTGCCCGACGCGGAACTTGTGGCCATTGCCGGCGTCGGCCATTTGATCCACTACGAAACGCCAGCACCCGCAGCCGCCGCGATCATCGACTTCCTGGAAAGGCACCCAGCCCCGTGAGCCAGCAACACCCAGCGAGCGAGCCCGTTTCATCCAGCGAGCCACCTGCCACCCAGCCGCTTCCCCGCCGTCCAAGCATCGTCATGGACGCCCGCTTCACGCGCATGGACCACCACGACGGAATCAGCAGGTACGGCGCGTCCCTGCTAGCCGCCGTCGCCCCTTACGCCCAAGTGACGATGCTCATCCACGACGAACGCCAACTAGCACTGCTGCCGGAGCTGCCATGGGTGAAGATCAACTCGCCGCTGTCGCCACTGGAACTTTTCGTGGCCCGGCATGTGAATAAGCTGGGCGCGGACCTAGTGTTTTGCCCCATGCAGACCATGGGCAGCTGGGGCCGGAAATACCCGCTGGTGCTGACGTTGCATGACCTTATTTACTATGAGCACCCGGCCCCTCCCGGCTTCCTCCCGGCGCCGGTGCGCGTACTGTGGCGCCTGTATCACAAGGCGTACTGGCCCCAGCGGGTGCTGCTGAACCGCGCCGACGTGGTGGCGACCATCAGCAACACCACACTGGCCCTGATGCGCAAACACAGGCTCACCAAAAGGCCCATCCGGATCATCAGCAACGCCCCTCAAGGCGACCGCACGCCGCGGGACCCGTCCGTTCCGCCGGAGAAATCGCTTGCCTACATGGGCTCGTTCATGCCGTACAAGAACGTGGAAACCTTGATCCGTGGCATGGCGGAACTGCCCGACTTCACGCTGAACCTGCTCAGCCGCATCACCCCTGCACGCCGCGCCGAACTAGAGGCACTCGTGCCTTCCGGGGCGAACGTGGTCTTCCACAACGGGGTGACGGACGCAGAGTATGACGAGCTGCTTTTGCGCACGACGGCGCTTGTCACCTTATCCAAGGCCGAGGGCTATGGACTGCCGCTGGTTGAGGCCATGGCCCTCGGGACCCCGGTCGTAGTGGCCGACACTGAGATCTTCCAGGAGGTGGGCGGCACCGCGGCGCACTACGTGCCCGCGGACTCCCCGCAGGCCTTTGCCGCCGCCGTTCGGTCGCTGGACCACTTGGACACGTGGGCGCAAAGCTCGACGGCGTCCGTGGCCCAGGCGGCAACATTCAGCTGGGATGCGTCGGCTCGTGAGCTGCTGGCGATCACCGAGGAACTGCGTGGCGCACCGGCGCAACTCAGGAGCAGACTGCCCTAGCGTCCCAAGGATTCCGCGCCGATAATCCTTGGGTGTTCGCAATGGCTGGCACCGAAGGAGAATCGCGATGACTGGGGTGGGCCCGGCCTCCCCAGTGGACGGACGGCGTATGGAGTCCGTTCCGGCCCTGACCATAGCCGCGCTTTTGGCCGCGATGGCGCCGGGTTCCTTGCATGGCGAGGGCGACGCCGTCAACGACTGCCTAGGACAGCCAGTCTGCTGTTACCTGCCAGACATGACCGTCCAGATCAGCAAAGGCTCCCACATAACCCCACGGCTTTTGCCCAGGCTCGGTGACAATTTCACCGCCTGCTTCAAGCGCCTCCTTAACCAGCTCATCGACACCGGATTCACTGCCTGCGGTGATGCTGATGACGCATTCGCTATGGCCGCTTCGGGCAACGTCTCGGTTCCCCACAACCCACCCAAAGCCTTCCGTGGGAATGAGCATGAGACGGAGCCCGTCATTGAGCTGGAACTGCAAAGGTTATGGCAAGCCATCTGGGGCGATTTCGCCAACGGGGAGAAGACCAAGTCCGGCGGCGTAGAAGTCGAACGATTTGCGGCGATCAGCGATGGGCAAGCCGACGATTACTGGCTGGTTTTTCATGCCTCCATTATGCGCCTGAAGGCCGCCCTTGGCAGTCTCGTTGTTCGTTCACTCCGCAGCTCGGGCGAGGTGACCGCCGTCGCCCTTTGACAATCTTCGGCGCCCGGAGCAGCCGCCTGTACCGGATCAAACCCACCAACCATTAGTGCAGCAGCCTTATCAAAATTCAGCCCAATTCAGCACGTAAGTAGGCAATCTAGTGACTCTACTGGCTCCGCTTCCTGAGCTCTACATTGCAACTCGAGTACACCAGCTCAACATCGCACACTTGACTTGCGTGGGGCTTTGGGCGGACGAAAATGCCTATGGTGGATTGGCGTTCGGTTTCGTGGGCAGCAGCGGCGCACGGATGCACTTAGATCGAGGGTGGGGTGTTCCAGTTTGTCGCCTCATCAAACAAAACACCACCCCACTCGATCAGTCCAATCAAGTCACGCTCAATAAGCTGATACGGAACAGCCACAAACATCAGGATCCGGGCGGAGGGATTCCGCAGGGGAACGTCTACCGGCAAACTGCACCATTCCCATAGTGGGTCGGCTTACGTCGCGACTCACTGGTCTTGGCGCGCGGATGCGTGGCCGAATGAGGTGTCAGACTTAGACGATGAAAGCGATAGAAGCCATCACCAACCTGCACACCGACGACATCGAAGGGGCGAGGGAGTTCTTTCGGTTCCTCGGACTAACCGAAGATGGAATGAACCAAGGATGGGTGGCCCGGTTCACGTCTGCGGACTCAGGCGCCTGCGTCCAGGTCGTGACCCGGGACGCAACAGCACCTGAAGACTCCGTGATGACCATCAAGGTCGATGACGTCGACGCAGCATACAAGGAGGCGCAACAGCACGGCTATGAGATCGTGCACCCGATCACCGACGAGCCGTGGGGAATTCGTCGGTTCTTCGTTCGGAGCCCTGATGGACAAGTGATCAATGTCGCCCAGCATCGCTTATGAGCGGGGATTGCGCCGCGTGCACCGCGGCGTCACCACACGGGGGAACCTCTACCGAACAAGAATCAGGCCAGGAACTGTGTGAAAAGTGCTGTGTAGTTGCTGTCAGCTAAGTTCAAAGATATTGCCTCTTCCAAACCGAACCATCCTGTGGCGTTATGTTCATCTGGTGCGGCATTGACGCTGTCACCGTCAAACTTTTCAACCAGCCAAACTTCCTGGAACATTTCAGCGTTTTGACGTGTCAGTATCGCTTGCCCAGCCGGCGCAGTGATCTGCACGTTCAACTCTTCTCGCAGCTCACGCACAAGAGCTTGTCCGCCACGCTCTCCTGGTTCGAGGTGGCCTCCAGGAAAGTCCCAGAAATTGGGATACCGCGCCCTCGACGGTGATCGGTGTACGAGAATAACGCACCCCGCGCGTACGAGCATTCCGCAGGAAACTTAGTGCATCAAAGGTTCTTCCATGGGAGGAGTCTGCTGACGATCCAACGTGGTGCGTGAAGGAACCATCGCCCAGAAGCGGAACCACCTACAGGACGCTCCCGGAGTCGTTCGGGTGTCGCGTGTGTAGCTATGGCTTGGGCGTCGGTGAAGTCGTCGGGGCATTGTCCTCAGCATTTCCAGTGGCGGCCGAGTGTGAAGAGTGGATCTCAGGCACGAGAACCCTTGCTTCGTCGCGTAGCAGCGGCCAACGTGCCAAGACTAATCACGTCAAGCCGTTACTTGCGTAGGCCGATATCGCAGGGCGATTGCCCCCGACCGGAACTCATGGCGATCCACGACCTGGATGCGCTCGCGCAGACCGGCGAGCAACGTTGGCCCATGTCCGGCAAGGACAGGCTGCACGAGGAACTCGTACTCGTCGATCAGTCTCAGATCCGCCAAAGCGAAGGGGAGCGTCACCCCACCAACCCACAGGCCCTCGCCTGGCTCTTGCTTGAACCGCTGAACAGTTTGCCCCAAGTTGCCTCGCACCAGCTCGGCATTCCAATCGACCCCGCTCAGCGTGCTCGACACGACGTACTTCTTCGCCCGGTCGATAGTCTCGGCGAAGGGGATTTGCCACCCATCCACCCATCCACCCATCCACCCATCCACCCATCCAGGCTACGTGCCCGTGGCCGGCTTCCGCCATGCCGACTCCATCATCTTGTAGGCCACACGGCCGAACAGCAGGGCATCGGCTCGCTCCATCTCACTGGTCCAGTAGCGCATCGACTCCTCGTCCGGCGGGAGCCCTGCCTCGCGGTGGCTGCACCCGTCGAGCGTGACGTTGGAGTATCGAAGTGGTCTCATCTTGTTGCTCTCCCTTGATGCGCGCAGTGCGTTTTCAGCGGACCGACAGTTAGCCAGACCACAGCTTCGCTGGAGTCCCTCATGAAACGAGGATAAGCAGCCTCACCGCCCTACGGAAGTGTTCGCTCACGAATCCGGCCTTGATACGCCGGCCGAGTGAGACGCGCTCGGACTCGTGTTCAACTCCGGGTGAAGGAACGCCGTACGGCACAGTTCTCGGCATCGAACACTCCACGCCGCGGTAAACACTTTCGGGTACGCCGTTCCACATCCCAAGACGATCCTAATTTTCACCGACTACACACCGACTGAATTCCAGCTGACAGGCAGGCCAGCCCACTCCAACGCTCCACCGACCAATGATGCTGGCCAATGGCCCCACCGTGTCCTGTCCTCACGAGAAGCACACGGTCTTAAAGCTCATAGAAAGAGAGGCTAAACAAGCGGCACGTTTGGGACGGGGTAAATCGAAACAAAGCGTGGGGTGCTAGCTATTTCTTGAGTCATCACCGAAAGCGCTCGTGAGCTCGGTGGTAGTGCCACCTTAACCGGGCGCGGGCTGCTGGCTCCGCTGCTGCCAGCCGGCGCCTTTGGCTACTCGGCGAAGGCTTCACAGCCCGAACAGATCATCGCCACCGTGTGGCAGAGCTACTCATGGAGAGACTCCCGAACGACACCATCGCTGGCTGTTGGGTGTAACGCCGAAGACGGTTGCCAACTTGCGTCTCGCCGATGTTCTTGAAGCTGGGAGCGGAGACCAGGCTGGAGGCTGCAGTGCCAATACGCGGCTGAGGTGGCGTACTCGCGGCTAGGACTCGCCCTTACCTCCTGCACAGGCACGCCTATTCGGATATTTTTTCACTTCTTCAATATTAGGGGTTTGTACGTTCTAATTTTGGTGATGGAATGGTGTTATGGACAAATTCCATCCGGAGCTGATACCCCAAAGCGCAGGCACTCAGCCTGCGGCAGGGTCGTGGTCACCGGCGCCCGGCATAGTTGCCGCCTACCCAGTTCAGCATCCGGCATACCCGGCCCGGCGGCAGTGCGCCCGAGACCTCTCCTGCCCCGGCGCTCCTGTTCCCGACCTACCTGTTCCCAACCCGCCTGTTCCCAACCCGCTTGAGCTATCCCGACTACTGGCCAACGTGCCGCATCTGCCCGTCGCATCCTCCGATCTAGACATCGATTCCATCGAGGCTCTGGCTGAGGCCGAGTACCTGTGCTCTGTCTCCACCTTGCGCAGCCTCGCGCTCATCGAATCGGGGATTGCTGCCTTCAAGGCCAGGGCCATCGAACGGCTTGACGCCGCGTCCACGAGGCTCGGCATGGTTGCCGAACTGGACCCGTGGCAGCAAGAAGTCCTGTCGATTTCCACAACAGCCGAACTTTGTGCGGCCCTAGTCCTTCCCCAATGCTCCGGTGCGGAACTGAAGAGACAAAGCACGTCCTTAGTCCGCCAGCATCCAAATACCTTGGCGGCACTGTCCAACGGTTCCATCTCCTGGCGCAACACCAACGCAATCCTTGACCAACTTCAAACCCTGGCTGAAACTAAAACACCGTCCGGCAGCCAGGCCGTTCCGGACGAAGCACCGCGTGAGTTTGAGCACCAGCTGCTTGATCTGGCACCTGGAATGACCACTGCAAAATTCCTTGTCCACGCCCGCCGCCTGAGGGAACGCACCCACCCCTACAGCATGGCCACGCGCCATGTATTGGCAGTTGCCGACCGAAAACTGGTGCTTGTACCGGACCAAGATGGCATGTCATGGCTTTCGATGTTCCTTCCCGCGGACGCCGCGCAGGGTATCTGGAACCAAGCCACCCGCACAGCCCGCACCCTGCAGGGGCCACGTGAACACCGAACCTTGACCCAACTTCGTTTGGACGTGCTTGCGCAATGGCTGCTTGCAACCGGCACCTCTCCGGATCAAAGTCACGGCGCCATCAAAGCCGGCCAGGCGCAGGACACCGTTCCGGTAACCGATGACGCGGCGCCGGCGCAGGGCAGCGCCACCCGGCCCCTGGCGCAGGTCCTGGTCACCATTCCCCTGCTGACAGTGCTGGGCCGTTCCAATGAGCCGGCCGAGCTTGAAGGCTACGGCCCCATCCCGCCAAAAATGGCCCAGGAACTGGCCGCCGGCTGCCCCACGCTGTACCGGATCATGGTGGGCCCCTACACGAACGAGTACCTGTCCATGGATCCCACCCGCTACCGGGTTTCCGCTGCCACCAGGATAATCCTGAGAGCCCGAGATGGCACATGCGTGGGCACCGGCTGCAATACCGTCACCGCCGACACGGAACTCGATCACATTCCTGCGTGGGAAAACGGCGGGGCATCAACTCCGGAGAACCTCTGGAGTGCGTGCGGCACTCATCACCGGCTCAAGCACTTCAAAGATGGCAAGTCCCGTGACGGGAGAAGAAGGCTACCCCGCAATGCCGCACGGAACGGGCCCATCTCTGGACTGAACACCAGGATCATGAACGGCTGGACACCCACTACCTCCCACGCCCCCGCCGAAAGACCCGGTTGGATCTCGCCAGCCGGCCACCTGTATCCGCCGGAGCCAACCGTCAACACTCCCCCATTGATCCCAGACCTGATCATGATCAACGCCATCGAGGAAATGCGCGGATATCAGCAACCCTAGGCCCAGGGCCCGCGATCGCCGAGGGCAACCTCACCAACGGGACCGAGGCCGTTCTGGGCGTGGGCTGGCTGCTCATTGGCTTGGTCCTCCTGGCAATCCGGCGGGTCCGGAGCCCTAGATGACGTCAACCCCATCGCAGCGGACCTGAACCGGGGAGCCCACCCGTCGGGCGGCATTGGCCGCCTTCAGAGACCGCATGGCACCGGTGACCTTGCCCGCCATTGAATAGGGGAAGAACAGCAAGGTCCGGTAGTCGGGTGCCTGCTCCGGATCTCCACCAGGCCTGGCAGAAAAGGGGTTGACCAGGGGCGCCGGGCCAATGACCCGCACCTCACCCGGCAGCTCAAGGGCGGCCGTAAAGGCCACGACGTCGGCCTCCCCGCCCGTCAGCGCGGCAACCCGTACAGCGGGCGGCAGGTGTAGCTCATGGCGAAGGTGGAACTCGCGTTCGGCATAGCCTGCCGGGTCCCAGCGCACTAGGGCAGAGACCTCCACAGTGTCGTCGGCCGTCACCACGATGGTGCCACCATCCCTGGCCGGGCGCACCAAGGCGGCAGCGTTCAACCAACGGCGCAGGGTGTCCTCGCCGGAGCGCAGAGACTCACGGCGCAACAAGGAGTCCCCATCCAGCAGCAGCGCCGCCGCGTAGCCGTGGGGCGCGACTGGTTCCGCCCCGACCGTGGCCACCACAATGGCCGGCCGGTCCGCCACCACCGTCTTGATGTGGTCCCCCGCCGACGCGATGACCGGAACGGAGGGAAAAGCACGGCCCAATTCTTCGGCTGTGCGCGAGGCTCCCACGGTGATGGCACGCAGCTGATGGTTCCCGCACGTGGGGCAGCTAAAGCTGGTCTCCGCTCGCCCGCACCACCGGCACGTCACCAGGATCTGGATGGAACCGTCAGCACGGGACTGCATGAGCGGGCCGGTGCACTCAACACATCTGGCCACCTCGCGGCAGCGCTGGCAGGCCAGCGCCGGGGCATAGCCTGTCCGGGCAACCTGAACCAGGACCGGGCCGCTGGCCAAGGCCGTCTTGGCAGCCTGCCAGGCACGGTGCGGCAAGCGGGCCATGGCAGCCAGCGGATCGCGTTCCTGCTCATAGCTGTCGGCGGTGCTGATGACACGCGCCGTGCCAAGGCGCACCACCGAACGCTCGGCAACCAGTGATTGTGCCCACCCTGTGGCAACCAGGCGTTGGGATTCGCTGCTGCGGCTGTGGGCAGCCATGAGCACGGCAGTGTCCTGAACCTCCGAGCGCAGCAACAACACGTCGCGGCTGTGCTGGTAGGGGGCCCTGCGTTCGATGTGGAGTTCGTCGCCGTCGTCCCAGCAACACACCAGGCCCAGATCGGCCACCGGCGCATAGGCAGCAGAACGGGTGCCGATCACCACCTTCACGGAGCCGCTGAGCACGCGCAGGAAGTTCTCATACCGCAGGGTGGGGCCGTCGTCGGCGGTCAATTTCACAAAGCTGCCAGCCGGCAGCACCGATGTAAAAGTCTTGTCCAACAGTTCGAGGTCACGCAGGTCCGGAACCACCACAATGGCACCCCGCCCGGAGAGCTGGCAATAAGCCACGACCTGGGCGATTTGGTGGTGCCAGGACTCCGGCCCGAATCCGCTGAGCGCAGTCAGGACGGCCTTCGGAGTTGCCCCCATGGCCAGCTGCGTCATGAAGTCTTCGGCGTGCGGGTAGCCCGTGAACAGCGAATGCCCAGGATGAGGCGCAGGTGCCGGTTCTGCCACTGGTTCGGCTTCCGCTGCTGCCGCAGCCCGTTCGGCGGCCGCCTTGAGGTAGCCCTTCTCCAAGCTGGCCACCCGCGGCGGGACGGCAACGCGCAAAACATCCGCCACGGTGCCGCTGTAACGTGACGCCACCCGGTGTGCCAGTTCCAAAACCTGCGGTGCCAGCACAGGCACGGCCGAATAGACTCGGTTCAACGGCACCAGCCGTTCACTCTCCGAGGTGGCAACCCTGGCCACAAGAAAACCGTTCAGGTCCTGACCGGAGAACTTCACCCGCACCCGCACACCAGGCTGGGCTGCGTCGTCGAGCTCCTTGGGCACCGAATAGTCAAAGATGCGATCAAGGTGCGGCAAGGGAGAGTCAATGGCCACCTGGGCCACGGGCAGCGACGGGGCCAATTCCACCCCACTGTGGGGATCGGCCACACGTTCCTTGCCGACAAACCCGCTGAGCAGGCTCAGTTGAACGCCCTGTTCAAGGTGCTGCTCCATGCGTCCTCCCTCGGTGCCAAAGAATCCGGCACTCAAGCATCGCGGCCAAATGCCGGGCCGAAAGGTTCTTCAGCCTAAAACTAGCTAAGCACAGCCCACCGACAATGCTGCCGGGGAGCTGTGCTTAGCTGTGGATAAGGTGGGGGCTCTAGGCGTTGAAGAATGCCTTCAGCGCCTCAACCCGGTCAAGGTTTTCCCAGGTGAAGTCCGGATCGTCCCGGCCAAAGTGGCCGTGCGCTGCGGTCTTGGCGTAGATGGGGCGCAACAAGTCAAGGTCATGGATGATCGCGGCAGGGCGCAGGTCAAAGATGGCGGCGATGGCGGCCTCGATGCGGCGCGGGTCAACTGTCTCGGTGCCGAAGGTCTCCACATAGACGCCCACGGGCCGTGCCACGCCAATCGCGTAGCCCACCTGCACTTCCGCCCGTGACGCCAGTCCTGCAGCCACCACGTTTTTGGCAACCCACCGCATGGCGTAAGCGGCGGAGCGGTCAACCTTGGACGGATCCTTGCCAGAGAAGGCGCCGCCGCCGTGCCGGGCCATGCCACCATAGGTGTCAACGATGATCTTGCGACCCGTCAGGCCGGCGTCGCCCACGGGCCCGCCCACAACAAACGGGCCGGCCGGGTTCAGGTAGGTCTTGATGGTGGAGGTGTCCAGGCCCGAGTCGTCCATGACGGGGCCGATCACGTACTGCGCCAAGTCGGCGCGCAACTGCTCCAAAGAGGTGCCCTCGGCGTGCTGGCTGGAGATCACGACAGTATCCACAGAGACAGGCGTGTCGCCGTCGTACCCGATGGTGACCTGGGTCTTGCCGTCGGGGCGCAGGTAGGAGAGCAGCCCGGATTTGCGTACGTGGGTGAGGCGTTCGGACAGGCGGTGCGCCAGGAAGATGGGGGTGGGCATATAAGATGCGGTCTCATCGCTGGCATAGCCAAACATGATGCCCTGATCCCCTGCGCCCTGCGTGTCGTACTCATCCACAGCGGTGCCCTCACGGACCTCCAAGGCGTTGAAAACGCCGTCGAAGATGTCTTGTGACTGCTGGCCGATCGAGACCGACACACCGCAGCGTGCACCGTCAAAGCCGTTCGCGGAGGAATCGTAGCCAATGTCCAGGATCGTGTTGCGGACAATCGCAGGAATCTCCACGTAGGCGTCCGTGGTGACCTCGCCCGCCACATGGACCAGGCCGGTGGTCGCCATGGTCTCAACGGCCACACGGGAGTTGGGGTCTTCGGCCAGTAGGGCATCCAAGATGGCGTCGCTGATCTGATCGCAAATCTTGTCCGGATGGCCTGCGGTCACGGATTCTGAGGTAAAAAGGCGCACGGGGTTCGGTGAAGTCACTGTTCTACTCTACTTGTTTCGGGCGCGCTTCATGGGCGCGAGGCAGCGATTGGAAACACATGGACACACTTGGCCGTGCTAACTTGCGCTAAGCCGTGCGGCTATGACACGCACGACGGTGTCGGCCACCGTCCGCTTGGACCCCGAGGCCTGCACGGGGGTGGCGCCGTCAAGGGCAAGGATCTGGACCTGGTTGCTGTCCTGGCCGAACACCCGCTCGGTTCCGGAGTCCCCCGGACCCACCTCGTTCACCACCAGCAGATCGCAACCCTTTCGTTGCAATTTGGCTTCCGCATAGCTGAGCGCGTCATCTTGGTCATCACCGGTTTCCGCGGCGAAGCCGACGATGAGTTGCTTGAGGTTTTGTGCGGCCCGGTGAGCCACAACTTCAACAAGAATGTCTGGGTTGCGGACCAAGTTGATGACCGGGTCTGCGGTGTCGTCACGTTTTTTGATCTTGCCGGAGGAGATGCTGGCTGGCCGGAAGTCCGCGACGGCGGCTGCCATGATGACGACGTCGAAAGTCCCTGCCGCGGACAACGTGGCGGCACGCAGTTCCAGAGCCGTTTCAACGCTTTGAAGTTTGGCTCCGGCCGGGGCCGCCACGTCCATGTGGGCGTGGATCACGGTGACGTCCGCACCGGCCGCCAGGGCCGCCTCAGCCAGGGCCACGCCCTGCTTGCCGGAGGACTTGTTGCCCAGGAATCTCACCGGATCCAGAGGTTCGCGGGTTCCGCCAGCGGTGATCAAGACACGCTTGCCGGAGAGGGCTCCCCCGGCTGCGGTAGTCGTCGGCAGCGCCACGGAAGCCGGTGCGGTGCCGGCGGCGTGGGCGGGAATCAACGCCATTGCGGCGGCAAAGATCAGCTCGGGTTCGGGCAGGCGTCCGGGCCCTGTGTCAGGTCCGGTCAGCCTCCCCACTGCCGGGTCCAGGACGTGGACGCCACGGGATCGCAGCGCAGCCACATTGGCTTGAGTTGCAGCATGCTGCCACATCTCGGTGTGCATGGCCGGGGCGAAGAGCACCGGTCCCCGGGCCATGAGCAAGGTGGTTGTCAGCAGGTCATCGGCATGGCCGCCGGCAGCCCGCGCAAGCAGGTCCGCCGTGGCAGGGGCCACCACAATGAGATCGGCCTCGTGGCCGAGCCTGACGTGATTGACCTGATCCACAGCGTGGAAGACGTCATTGCTGACGGGGCGCCCGCTCAAGGCCTCCCACGTGGCCACTCCCACAAATTTGGTGGAGGCCTGCGTGGGGATGACGGTGACGGCGTGGCCGGCCTCGGTAAAAAGGCGCAACAATAGGGCGGACTTGTAGGCGGCGATGCCGCCGCCTACCCCCAGAACAATGTTCAGCTCGGTCACCGGTGAGGTGGTGTTCGCCGCAGTTACGCGGTTTCGATCGGCGTGGAAACCAGCAGGCCCTCGTCGATTTCACGGAATGCGATGGAAAGCGACTTCTCGTTCAGTTTCGTGTCGACCAGAGGGCCAACATACTCGAACAAGCCCTCGTGGAGCTGTGCGTAGTAGGCGTTGATCTGGCGGGCACGCTTAGCGCCAAAGATGACCAATCCATACTTTGAATCCGCAGCCTCAAGCAGCGAATCGATGGATGGGTTGATGATGCCTTCGGGTTGTGTAGTCAATTACTTCTCCAAAATGTGTATGGGGTGAGGCACGGTTAATCAACGTGGCTGGGCGTAAGGCCCATCAAGGTGACAAGCTCGGCTGCGGCCCGGCTTACATCATCGTTGACGATGGTGTAATCAAACTCCGGTTGGGCAGCAAGTTCCAGTTTAGCTGTTTCCAGCCGCCGTTGCTGCTCCTGCTGCGTTTCTGTGCCGCGTCCCACTAGCCGGCGGACAAGTTCGGCCCAGCTGGGTGGTGACAGGAACACGAAATCGGCCTCCGGCATGGCTGCTTTTACCTGCCGGGCGCCTTGCAAATCAATCTCCAACAGCACGCATCGGCCGGCCTGGACGGCTGCTTCGACGGTGCTGCGCAAGGTTCCATAGCGGTTTTGGCCGTGGACCACAGCCCACTCCAGCAGGTCACCGTGCTCGATCAGCGCATCGAACTCTTGGGCCGTCTTGAAGAAGTAGTGCACCCCTTCAATCTCGCCGGGCCGGGCCGGGCGGGTCGTGGCGGAGACAGAAAGCCACACTTGCGGGTAGTTGTCCCGAATAAACGTTGACACCGTCCCCTTTCCCACGGCGGTGGGGCCAGCCAGCACGGTCACACCGCTGCGGGGCTTGATGCGGGTGGTGTTCTCACCTGGCACGTGCACCGTGTTGCCTTGGGCGCTCACAGCACCTGCCCCAGATAGTCCACCAGGGCACGGCGCTGGTGGACGCCCAGGCCCCGCACCCTGCGACTTGGGGAAATCCCCAGCTCGCTCATAATCACTGTTGCACGTACCTTTCCAATGCCCGGAAGGGCTTCCAATAAGTCTGTCACTTTAAGCCTGCCTAGGGCCGGTTCCTCGCCTGCCGCCGCGATGACGGCGGCAACGGAAACCATCCCGGACTTCAACTCGGCCTTGATCCGGGACCTGACGGTACGGGCCGCCGCGGCCTTCTGGAGTGCTTCTGCGCGTTCTTGGTCAGTCAATGACGGCAAACTCACGAAAAGGCTCCTTGCGGTGGCAGCGGTGCGGACAAAATCTTCCTGGGCCGGTGGCAGGGCTCTTTGACAGGGCCCTGCGCATGGAACCCTATCCCATGAACCTATCCGTACCGGGGCCGGAAAATCAATCCGCTGGGCCAGCATCCTGCAGGGCGATGATGACCCGTTCCATCTACAGACCGAGCAGGGTCTGTGCCGTCGCCTCTCGCAGGGCCAACAGATCCGGCCCGGCAGCCAGGATGCCCCGGCTTGAGGTAGCCAGGACGGCCGGGTATGCGGGGCCAAAAGTTGCACGCATATCCGCGCCCGTGGCCCCTTGAGCACCAAGCCCCGGGGCCAGTATGGGCCCGTGAACCGCTGCTAAATCAATGCCCAGGTCCGTGAGGGCGGAACCGACAGTGGCACCCACCACCAGTCCTACCGAGCCCAGAGCATCCGCTGCATAGCGCTGATTTTCTAGCGTTGCCGCCCGCACAATGCGCCAGGCCACCGACTCGCTCCCACCCACATGCTGCACCGAGGCACCTTCAGGGTTGGAGGTCAGTGCGAGCACAAACACACCACGACCCGACGACGCCGCCAGATCAAGTGCAGGACGCAGCGACTCAAACCCCAAGTACGGGCTTAGCGTCACCGAGTCTGCCGCCAGAGAGGAACCATCGCGCAGCCACGCATCGGCGTAGCCTGCCATGGTGGAGCCAATGTCCCCGCGCTTGGCGTCGGCAATCGTCAACACCTCTGCCTGCGCGGAGGCGGCCAGGAGCTCCTCGAGTGCTGCCAGACCGGCCGAGCCGTGCCGCTCGTACAAGGCAACCTGCGGCTTGATGGCTGCCGCCAGCGGCGCCACGGCCTCCAACACTGTCTGTGAGAAAGTTCTCAAACCCTGGGGCGAGTCCGTCAAGCCCCACGCCGCCAGGAGTCCCGGGTGCGGGTCGATGCCCACACACAAGGGGCCTCTGGCGGCCATGGCTGCGGCGAGCCGTGAACCGAAGGGTGCGTGTCCGCCGGGTTTTGAACTAGCTGGACCACCGGTGGTCGAGCCCGGACCGCCGTCGTCCTTATTTGGCATGCAGCAGCGCCTGATTGTTCTGAACCGCCTGGCCGGCTGCCAGAACCTTCGCGTGTTCCTGCAAGCTGGTGACATCCCATTCGTAGGTGCGCAGCGCCTCCATGGCTTGGACGGCCACGTTGAACTCGGCCACAGTGGTGATGCAGGGCCTGCCGTTGGAGACGGCCGCTGCGCGGATCTCGTAGCCGTCACCGCGGGCCTGGCCGCCTGAGGGGGTGTTGAAGATCATGTCGATCTCTCCGTTGTTGATCAGGTCAACAATGGTTCCTTCACCTTCAGCCGAGGTGCCTTCAGCGATTTTTCTCACCGTGGTGGAGGCGACGCCGTTGCGCCGTAGCAGATCGGCCGTGCCGCCCGTGGAGACGATCTCGTAGCCGAGGTCGGCCAGGCGCTTGACGGCCATGATGATGTTGCGTTTGTCGCGGTTGGCGACAGAGACAAAGATCTTGCCTGAGACGGGCAGGGCGTTATTGGCCCCGGCCTGACTCTTGGCGAACGCCGTGTCAAAGTGCTTGTCAATGCCCATGACCTCGCCGGTGGAGCGCATTTCCGGGCCCAGCAGTGAGTCCACGACGTGGCCCTCCACGGTGCGGAAACGGTTGAACGGCATGACCGCTTCCTTCACGGCCACAGGGGCACTGTCCGGCAAGGTGCCGCCGTCGCCCACCTCGGGGAGGATGTGGTGGACGCTACGCAGATGGGCGATGGACACGCCAACACCGATCAGCGCAGCGGCCTTGGCCATCTGCACGCCTGTCGCCTTGGAAACGAATGGGACGGTGCGGGAGGCGCGCGGGTTGGCCTCGAGCACGTACAGGATGTCCGCGGCCAGGGCGAACTGGATGTTGATCAGCCCGCGCACGCCCACGCCTTCGGCGATGGCACGGGTGGCCACCCGAACCCGTTCCTGGACGTCCTTGCCCAAGGTGATGGGCGGAAGCACACAGGCGGAGTCACCGGAGTGGATACCCGCCTCTTCGATGTGCTCCATGATGCCGCCAAGGTACATGTCCTTGCCGTCGAAGAGCGCGTCAACGTCAATCTCGATGGCGTCTTCGAGGAACCTGTCGATCAACACCGGGTGCGCCTGGGTGATTTCCGTGGCGTTCTTGATGTAGCGGGAGAGGTTCGCCTCATCGTAGACGATCTCCATGCCGCGGCCACCCAAAACGTAGGACGGGCGCACCAGGACCGGATAGCCGATCTCATCAGCGATCTTCTTGGCGTCATTGAAGGACACGGCCGTGCCATTTTTCGGGGCGATCAGGCCGGCTTCATCGAGGACGCGGGAGAACATGCCCCGGTGCTCGGCCAGGTCGATGGCTTCCGGGGACGTGCCCAAGATGGGCACACCGGCGTCGGCCAGTTCCTGTGCCAGCTTCAGCGGTGTCTGCCCGCCCAGCTGCACGAACACGCCCATCACACCACCGGTGCGCTCCTCTGCCGCGATGACCTCCAGCACATCTTCAAGCGTCAGCGGCTCAAAGTATAGGCGGGTGGAGACGTCGTAGTCAGTGGAGACGGTTTCCGGGTTGCAGTTGACCATGACGGTCTCGTAGCCGGCCTTGCGCAATGCCATGGAGGCGTGCACGCAGGAGTAGTCAAACTCAATGCCCTGGCCGATGCGATTCGGGCCCGAGCCCAGGATGATGATCGACGGCTTTTCATGCAGCGCAATCTCATCTTCCTCATCGTAGGAGGAGTAGTGATACGGGGTGTAGGCGTTGAATTCGGCCGCACACGTGTCAACTGTCTTGTAGACGGGGCGGATGTTCAGGGCTTGGCGCACGCCGCGGACGACGGCCTCGGTGTTGTGCGTCAGGGACCCGATCTGGGCGTCGGAGAAGCCGTGGCGTTTGGCTAGTTTCAACATTTCCGGGGTCAGGGCTGTGGACTGGCGGATCTGCACAGCGATCTCGTTCAGCAGCACCAGCTGGTCCAGGAACCAGGGGTCAATCCCTGTGGCCGTGTACAGTTCTTCAACCGTGGCACCGCCGAGCAGGGCGCGCTGGACCTGGGACAGGCGCTCCGTGGTGGGCCGCTTGGACAACTCGATCAGCTCGGGGACATCTAGGGCGTTGACTGATGAGAAGTCCAGGCTGGCACCCTTTTGCTCCAGGGAACGCAGCGCCTTCTGCAGCGCCTCGGTGAAGTTGCGGCCCATGGCCATGGCCTCGCCGACGCTCTTCATGGTGGTGGTCAAGGTGGTGTCGGCCGCAGGGAACTTCTCAAAGGCGAAGCGCGGGACCTTGACAACAACATAGTCCAGGGCCGGCTCGAACGACGCCGGGGTCTTCTGTGTGATGTCGTTGGGGATCTCATCGAGGGTGTAGCCCAGGGAAAGCTTCGTGGCGATCTTGGCGATGGCGAAGCCGGTCGCCTTCGAGGCCAGTGCCGAGGAGCGGGACACTCGCGGGTTCATCTCAATGACGACGACACGCCCCGTGTCGGGCTCAATGGCGAACTGGATGTTGCAGCCGCCGGTGTCCACGCCCACCTCGCGGATGATGGCAATGGAGATGTCGCGCAGGTTCTGGTATTCACGGTCCGTCAGGGTCATGGCCGGGGCCACCGTGATGGAATCGCCTGTGTGCACGCCGACCGGGTCAAAGTTTTCAATGGAGCACACAACAACGACGTTGTCGTTCTTATCGCGCATCATCTCCAGCTCGTATTCCTTCCAGCCCAGGATGCTCTCTTCGAGCAAAACCTCGGTGGTCGGGCTGTACTGCAGGCCCTGGCCCACGATGCGAGTGAGGTCCGACGGCGTGTAGGCCAGTCCGGAGCCGAGCCCGCCCATGGTGAAGGAGGGGCGCACCACCATGGGATAGCCAAGGTCCTCGGCTGCCGCGAAGGCTTCCTCGATGGTGTGGATGATGTGGCTGCGGGCGGACTCGGCGCCGCAACGCTCCACGACGCCCTTGAACTTTTCGCGGTCCTCGCCCAGCTCGATGGCTGCGATGTTCGCGCCGATCAGCTCCACGTTGTACTTGGCCAACACGCCGTTCTTGTCCAGTGCGATGGCGGCGTTCAGAGCCGTCTGACCGCCTAGGGTCGGCAGGATGGCGTCGGGGCGTTCCTTGGCGATGATCTTCTCAATCACCTCGGGGGTGATGGGTTCCACGTAGGTGGCGTCGGCGAACTCGGGGTCGGTCATGATGGTGGCCGGGTTGGAGTTCACGAGGATGACCCGCAGTCCCTCTTCCTTCAAAACACGCAGCGCCTGGGTGCCGGAGTAGTCAAACTCTGCGGCCTGGCCGATCACAATGGGACCGGATCCAATGACCAGTACGGACTTAAGATCTTCTCTCTTCGGCATTACTTGGCTTCCTGGCTCTGTGTGGAATGGCTCTGTGTGGAATGGCTCTGTGTGGTCTTGCTGGCATCTGATGTCTTGCTGGCGGTCATCATCGCGATGAACCGGTCAAAGAGGTAGGCGGCGTCGTGCGGGCCGGCCGCTGCTTCGGGGTGGTATTGGACGGAGAAGGCGGGGATATCCAGGCAGGACAGGCCTTCCACCACCTGGTCGTTGAGGCTGATGTGGCTGACCTCGACCCGGCCAAAGCGTTCTTCAGGGGCCAAAGCCGGCCCATCCAGGGGCGCGTCGACGGCAAAGCCGTGGTTTTGGCTGGTGATCTCCACCTTGCCTGTGCTGCGGTCCATGACGGGCTGGTTCATGCCGCGGTGGCCGTAGCGCAGCTTGTAGGTGCCAAAGCCCAGGGCGCGGCCCAGGATCTGGTTGCCGAAGCAGATACCAAAGTAGGGCACGTCCGCGTCGAGGAAGCTGCGCACAAACGCGACCTGGCGGTCCGCGGTTGCGGGGTCGCCGGGGCCGTTGGAGATGAAGACGCCGTCGGGGTTCAAGGCCATCGCGTCATCGAAGCTGGTGGTTGCCGGCAGCACGTGCAGGCGTACGCCGCGCTCGGCGAAGCGGGCCGGGGTCATAGCCTTCATGCCCAGGTCGAGGGCGACGATGGTGAACAGCGCCTCCCCATCCCAGCCGTGGTCTGCAGGCTCGACGACGAACGCTTCCTTGGTGCTGACCTCTTCAGCCAGCGCAAGGCCCTCCATGGACGGCTGGGCGTTCACCTCGGCCAGCAGTTCGGCCCCGGGACGCAACGCGTCGGCCCCGGAAAAGATTCCGGCCTTCATGGCGCCGCGTTCGCGCAGGTGCCGGGTGATGGCACGGGTGTCAACACCCTGGATGCCGACGACGCCGTGGGTGATGAGCTCGTCGTCGAGCGTTCCCTCGGAGCGCCAGTTGGACGGGCGGCGGGCCGCGTCACGGACCACGTAGCCGGCTGCCCAGATCTTCGTGGACTCATTGTCGGCTGCGTTGACACCGGTGTTGCCGATGTGCGGGGCCGTCTGGACGATCAGCTGGCGGGCATAGGAGGGGTCCGTGAGGGTCTCTTGGTAGCCGGTCATGCCGGTGGTGAAGACCGCCTCGCCCAGGGCGGTGCCCTGCGCTCCGTAGCTGGTGCCGCGGAATGTACGGCCGTCTTCAAGTATCAGTAGCGCCTGTGCAGGCATGGTTGCTTCACTCATTCTCATCGTTCTTTCTGCTTATGTCGGCGTCGGAAATGTCTTGGACACCGTCCAACAATTCATTCGAAGCCAATTCACTCAAAGCCTGGATCAGGGGGCGTTTTGCAGCAGCCTCATGGGTCCTAAATCCCGTGTCCACGCTCATCTGACCCAGTAGCCAGCTCATGACCACCAGTCCGTCTTTTTCCACAAACTTGCCGGCCATGCCAGCCTGCGTGGTGACTTCCGTCAGGGCCGCCCTGGCGATGAACACCTCCGGGGCCCCCCTGCGCCGCACCAGCACGCCCTCGGGGTGGATGCTCAGCTCCGCCGGGGTGCGCACACCCAGCCGGTGAACGGCAATCCGGTCCAGCCAGTCGCCGGTGGAGGTGGTGGTGACGTACTGTCCGGCCACAATCAGGGTGGGCGCACCCAGATTGTCGGGGACTGCGGGAAGCTGCGGCACATCGGCCTGCCGCTTGAGCTTGTTCCGCCAGCCCCAACCCATCATCCCAAAGATGACCACGATCAGCAGGAGCGTGAGGATCGCCGGGATGGTCCGTTCGCCCACTAGTTGGACTCATAACGGTAGGGCGTGTTCAACACGCCGTCGAGCACCGTGGGGTGGCCGCGGAAGAACGTCGCCACAACCTTCCCTGGCAACTCCATGCCCGCGAACGGGGAGTTACGGCCCTTGGTCGCCATGGCGTACGGGTCCACGTTCCAGCGGGCGCCCGGGTCAACCAGGACGATGTTCGCCGGCTCCCCGACGGCCAGCGGCCGGCCTTGGTCAGCCAGCTGGCCGATGGCCGCCGGTGCGGTGGAGGTGACACGCGCAAAGTCGCCCCACGTCATCAAGCCGGTCTCGATCATGGCGTCCTGCACCACAGATAGCGCGGTTTCCAGACCGGTCATGCCCATGGCCGCGGACGCCCACTCGCATTCCTTGGCTTCGCTGGGATGCGGAGCATGGTCGGTTCCGACAATGTCGATGGTGCCATCGGCCAAGGCAGCACGCAGGGCGTGCACGTCCGCGTCGGCGCGCAGCGGCGGGTTGACCTTGTAGACGGGGTTGTAGCTGCGGACCAGTTCCTCAGTCAGCATCAGGTGATGCGGGGTGACCTCGGCGGTGACTTTGATGCCGCGCTCCTTGGCCCAGCGGATGATCTCCACCGAACCGGCTGTGGACACGTGACACACGTGCAGGCGGGAGCCCACGTGCTGGGCCAGCAGCACGTCGCGGGCGATGATCGACTCCTCGGCAACGGCAGGCCAGCCGGCCAGGCCCAGGACTGCCGAGACCTTGCCCTCGTTCATCTGGGCACCCTCGGTGAGGCGGGGCTCCTGCGCATGCTGGGCAATGACGCCGTCGAACGCCTTGACATATTCCAACGCCCGGCGCATCAGAACAGGGTCGCTGACGCAGATGCCGTCGTCGGAGAACACCCGGACACGGGCCCGGGAATCAGCCATGGCGCCCAGCTCGGCGAGTTGCTTGCCGGCCAGTCCCACCGTGACGGCGCCGACGGGGCGAACGTCCACCCAGCCCGATTCGATGCCGAGGGAGTGAACCTGCTCCACGACGCCGGCGGTGTCGGCCACGGGTGAGCTGTTGGCCATGGCATGCACTGCGGTGAACCCGCCCAGGGCGGCCGCACGGGTCCCAGTTTCAACCGTTTCGGCGTCCTCGCGTCCCGGCTCGCGCAGGTGGGTGTGCAGGTCAACCAGGCCGGGCAAAGCGACCAGGCCGCTCGCGTCGATGACAGTGGCGTCACTGACCACCTCGGCGCCGAGATCTTTTCCGACTGCGGTGATGACTCCGCCGGCGATGAGCAGGTCGGCGGTTTCCTTCCCCAGCAGGGACGCTGAGCGGATCAAATAACTGCGGTTCGTCATGAATGGTCCTTTACAGAGGGCGTGGTGGGGGTTTCGCGCAAATCTCCGGACAGGAGCAGGTACAGCGCGGCCATGCGCACCGAAACGCCGTTGCGCACTTGAGCCAGCACTGTCGAGCGCGGGGAGTCCGCCGCCGCCGAGGAGATTTCCAGGCCACGGTTCATGGGGCCGGGGTGCATGATGATGGTGTCCTTGAGATCGAGCGCGTCCAGCCTTGCCAGGCGTGCATCGTCAAATCCCCACCGGCGGGCATACTCGCGGGTGGATGGGAAGAAGGAGGCGTTCATGCGTTCGGCCTGCACGCGCAGCATCATGACCGCGTCAACTCCTTTGTCCAGGGCGGCATCGAGGTCATAAGTGACCTCGCAGGGCCAATGCTCGACGCCGACCGGCAGCAAGGTGGGCGGGGCCACCAAGGTAACGTGGGCACCCAGGGTACGCAGCAGCCACACGTTGGAGCGGGCCACCCGGGAGTGCAGCACATCCCCTGCGATGAGAACCCGCATGCCCGACAGGTCAGCCCCCACCGAGGGGATGCCTTGCAGCTTGGACCAGTGCGCACGCATCGTGAAAGCGTCAAGCAGGGCCTGTGTGGGGTGGGCGTGGGTGCCGTCACCGGCATTGATGACGGCCGCGTCGATCCAGCCGGAGGTGGCCAGGCGGGCCGGGGCACCCGAGGCCCAATGCCGGATAACGACGGCGTCCGCGCCCATGGCCTGCAGGGTCTGGGCGGTGTCCTTCAGGGATTCCCCCTTGGACACCGAGGAGCCCTTCGCACTGAAGTTGATGACATCCGCGGAGAGGCGTTTCGCCGCGGCTTCGAAGGAGATTCGCGTGCGGGTGGAGTCCTCAAAGAACAAGTTCACCACGGTTCGTCCACGCAGGGCGGGAAGCTTTTTAATTTCCCGCTCCCCCACGGCAGCCATCTCCTGGGCGGTGTCCAAGATGGCCAGCGTATGCTCACGGCTCAGCTGTTCAGTTCCCAGCAGATGCCTCATGCGCCAGCCTCAATAACCACTTCGTCGGTGACATCCGCGCCGTCGATCTCGGCAAGCCGAACCCGGACTTTTTCACTGGAGGAGGTGGGCAGGTTCTTGCCCACATGATCGGCCCGGATGGGCAGTTCACGGTGGCCGCGATCCACCAGGACGGCCAGGCGCACTGCCCGCGGCCGGCCCAAATCCACTAATGCGTCCAGGGCGGCCCGGATGGTCCGTCCCGAGTACAGGACGTCATCAACGAGGACGATGACCTTGTTATCGATGCCGGAGACCGGAAGCTGGGTGCGCTGGGGGGCACGGGTGGGTTGGTGGGCTAGATCGTCTCGGAACATGGTGACGTCAAGCTGGCCCACGATGGCTGCCGGGTCGATGCTCGGATCGGTGGCAGCTAGTTTGGCGGCCAACCGCTGGGCAAGAGGGTAGCCGCGGCGCGGGATGCCCAACAAGAGGAGGTTTTCCGAGCCCTTGTTCGCTTCCAAAATCTCATAAGCGATCCGGGTCAACGCCCTGTCGATGTCTGCGGCGCTCAACACCACACGGGAGGAAGCTCCGGCGCCCCCTGCGTTCTCTCCCACCGCAGTGGAGTCGCTGGGTACTGCAGTGGAGTCGCTGGATACTATGGAGCTGCTGGGTACTGTGAAGCTGCTAGGTACAAGCTCAAAAGGCATAGAGGAGCTAGTCATTACCTCAGGCCCCCTTTCCCCGCCTCACAGGACGGAATTAAAAGGATGTTTGCACCGCCAAATCTACCACAGCGCCCCCTCTCTCCCGCCCCCGGCGGGGTGTGCTGCCCTTTGGAGCGGCCCGCCCTTGGCCCTAGTGTTAGGGGTATGACTGAACCAGGGCGGGCGCCGCATCCCCAAGGCAACAACCCCGACCGGCAGCGTCCAGGCGACGGCGCACCGCTGGCGCAACCGCACTACGCCCAGGCGCCGCTGGCGCCAGCATCCCAGCCGCTGGCCGCACCCGCCTACGCCGCGGCGGGAGGTACGGGCGCTCCAGGCGCTCCGTCGCCGGAGTATTGGATGCACGCCCCACCGGTGAAGCACCGGCACAAGGGCACCGGCCTGAAGGTGACTAACATCATCTTGTTGTGTGTGCTGATCCTGGTCACTGCGGGAACCCTGACCGTCTTTGCGTGGTCCATTGGTGTCAGCGTATTCCTGATCTGCGGGGCACTGGCAATGATTCCCTTAAGCATCTGCGTTGCCGCCCTAGTGTGGATTGACCGTTGGGAGCCTGAACCGAAGACCGCCTTGTTGCTTGGCTTCTGCTGGGGCGCCGGCATGGCCGTCATCACCACCTTGATCCTGGGCAGCTGGGTGCAGCCGCTGCTGCTCATCGCAAGTAACGCCTCAACGGATTCCGACGTGATCGGCGCCGTCGTCCAGGCTCCACTGGTGGAAGAGCTTTGCAAGGGTGCCGGGGTGCTGCTGTTGTTTTTCCTGCGCCGACGCACCTTTGACGGTCCCATCGACGGGCTGGTCTATGCCGGCATCATTGCAGCAGGCTTCGCCTTCACCGAGAACATCCTCTACTTTGGCAACGCCTGGGCCGAAGGCGACGGCCTTGCCGGGGCCCTCGTGGGGACCTTCGTGATGCGCGGGCTAATGTCACCATTTGCCCATGTCATGTTCACGGGCGCCCTGGGCATCTGCGTTGGCTACGCTGCACGCCGCGGCGGTACCGCAATGGTGCTGGGCGCCTGGGCGGTGGGGCTGATTCCAGCCATGTTGTTGCACGGTTTGTGGAACGGCCTGACCTTCATCGGCGGGAGCTTCTTTGTGATGTACCTGATGCTGCAGGTGCCCATCTTCGTATCCTTCATTGGTGTCATCGTGTTGTTGCGCCGCTCGGAGGCAAAACTCACCCGGGAGCGACTGGCCGACTATGTGCCGTCAGGGTGGTTCAGCCCCCAAGAGGTGCCGATGCTCGCAACAGGTTCCGGCCGGCGTCATGCGCTGACATGGGCCAAGAGCTTCGGGGCGGGGCCGGCCATGAAGGAACTGATTCGCCTCGCCACCCGTTTGGCATTCACCAGGAACCGGTTGCTGGTCGACGCCAAGGGCGCCCCGGGCCGCGCTGGCGCCGCCCGGTTCACTGCGGCACAGGCCCAGGAGCTGGAACTACTCAACCGCTCAACCGCCACACGTGGGGAACTTCTGGGCCAGCACGCCGCAGCGCTCTGGCGCGCACGGCAGCTCCAGGCGAGCAGGTACCAGCCAAATTGGCCGCCCCACAGCTAGCCGGCCTTAAACAACTGACCCGCACCCGGAAACGAGATCCAGGTGCGGGTTCTTTGTAAGGGCCCCACGCCGAGCTTGCTACGTGTAGGAGGGTGCGGGGATCAGGCCAGCAGGGTTGGCTTGACCTGTTGCAGGCGGCCCAGGAGTCCGTTGACGAACTGGGGGGACTCGTCGGTGGAGAGCGTCTTGGCCAACTCGACCGCCTCACTGACAGCGACGGCGTCGGGAACGTCATCGTTGAACAACAGCTCCCACGTGCCGATGCGCAGGATGATGCGATCGACGGCCGGCATGCGTTCCAGCGTCCAGCCCTGCGAGTACGTCTGCAGGTACTCATCGATGCTTTCCTGCATGGCCGTGACGCCTTCAACAAGGTCTACCGTGTACACGTTGATGACCTGATCGGCAACGATGCGCCGCGCCGTCATTGCTGAAAGCGCACTTACGTCACGTTGTTCGGCCTCGAACAAGATGTCCAAGGCGCGGCGGCGAGCCTTGCTCCGCGCCGAGTTGGGTTTGCCCGTGGGGCTAGTTTGAGCGCTTGCCACTACTCGCTTACACGTCCCAAGTAGCTGCCGTCACGGGTATCAACCTTGACGAGGGTGTCGTTGTCAACGAACAAAGGAACCTGGATCTCGTAGCCGGTCTCCACCGTGGCGGGCTTGGTTCCGGCGGAGGAGCGGTCACCCTGCAGACCGGGCTCGGTGTAGGTGATGCGCAGCTGCACCGACGGAGGCAACTCAATGTACAGCGGGGTGCCTTCGTGCAAAGCAATGGTGACGTTGATGTTTTCCAACAAGAAGTTGGTGGCATCCCCGACAGTCTTGGCCGAAACAGTCAGTTGGTCGTAGTTCTGGTTGTCCATGAAGACGAAGTCTTCGCCATCCTGATACAGGTACTGGTAATCGGAGCGGTCCACTGTGGCTGTTTCGATCTTCAAGCCGGCGTTGAACGTCTTGTCGACAACCTTGCCGGAGAGGATGTTGCGCATCTTGGTGCGGACAAACGCGCCGCCCTTGCCCGGCTTGACGTGCTGGAACTCAATGACGTTCCAGAGCTGTCCCTCAAGCTTGAGGACGGTGCCATTCTTAATGTCGTTAGTCGTTGCCAAAGGTCGCCTCTTACGTATAAGTGTTATCAAAAATCCATTGATCATACTACCGCACGGCGCCAGCGAACTGCTACTTTTCCGCCGTGAAGTGCGCACCGGCACATGCCTGGACGCTCTCAGGTACTCTCGGCCAGGTCCAGGGCACGTTGTAAGGACACGGTGGAGGAATAGATGGCGCTTGCATCGGCCCCTGCCGCAACCCGCTGCTGCAGTGCCGTGGAGAAACTCTTCGCGGCCGGCCCATACCTGCCGCTGCTGAAGTACACCTTCCCCAGTTGCTGGTAAATCCATGCCTCCACGGAGGTCCCCGCCACCTCAGGCAGTAGGGCCTTGAGCAGGCGCTCGGCCCTGTCGAAGTGCTTGGTTGCCCGGAGTACTTCGGCATCGAGGACTTGCAGGCGCACTGACTCCGGATCGGTCAGGCGGGCATCGGCCGCCATCTCCGCGGCCTCGGCGGTGAGTCCGCGGGCCAGCAGGACAAAGATGTGGTCCGCGGGGTCCGCGGAGAGTTCCAGCGCCTGCTCACACTTGTCCTCGTCGACAACCTCCGGCAGCAGTGTTTGCGGGTTCAATGCGGTGCCCGGGAAGCCCGCCGACGGCCAATCCTTCAGTCCCACTTAGGACGCAATCTCCTGGTAAGCGGCAAAGAGCAGTGAGGTGTCCGGGACGTCAAGAATTCCGGGTTTGCCGATACCGTCCAAGACAACGAAGCGCAACAGGTCACCGCGGGTCTTTTTGTCCCGGCGCATCCCATCCAGCAGGGCCTGCCAGCGGTCCTTGCGGTAGGTCAGCGGCAGGCCCAGCTGCTCAAGGATGCTCCTGTGACGGTCGGCGTCGGCGTCGCTGAGACGGCCCACACTGCGGGCCAGCTCAGCGGCGAACATCATGCCCACCGACACGGCGGCCCCGTGCCGCCAGGAGTAGCGTTCAACCAGTTCAATGGCATGGCCCAGGGTGTGGCCGTAGTTCAGTGTCTCGCGCAGCCCCGATTCGTGCAGGTCCTGGGACACCACGGTGGCCTTGACGGTGATAGCCCGTTCAATGAGTTCACGCAACACCTCTGAGCGGGTGTCCTTGATCGCCTCGGGGTTGGCCTCGATCAGGTCCAAGATCGCAGGGTCGGCGATGAAACCGCACTTGACCACCTCAGCCATGCCGGATATCAGCTCGTTGGGCGGCAGAGTGTCCAGGGTGTCCAGGTCCACCAACACGCCAGCTGGCGGGTAGAAGGTGCCCACCAGGTTCTTGCCCTCAGCGGTGTTGATGCCGTTCTTGCCCCCCACTGCCGCGTCGACCATGCCCAGCAGCGACGTGGGCATGTTGATGACCCTGACCCCTCGCAGCCACGTGGCGGCGACAAAACCGGCGACGTCGGTCACGGCACCGCCGCCCACCGCCACAATGGCGTCCGATCGGGTGAAGTCGTTTTGTCCTAGGACCTGCCAGCAAAACGCTGCGACCTGGATGTGCTTGCCCTCTTCGGCGTCGGGAATTTCGGCCGTGAGGGTGGTGAAGCCAGAAGCCTCGAGGTCGTCGCGGACGGTGTCCCCGGTCAGCCGCAACGCTCGGGGATGAATCACCAGGACCCGCTTGACGCGCTCCCCCAACAGCTCGGGAAGATTAGCCAACAGCCCACGGCCCACCACGACGTCGTAGTTCTCAGTGGGGGCAGACCCGGTGACCTTGATAACTGTGTTTTCACTGCTCACTGTTCGGGGTTCTCTTTCCTTGATTCTTCGGCCAACATGCTGATGAGCTGAGTGACCAGCTCCGGCACACTTGAGTTGCTGACATCGATGGTGATGTCAGCCAGGCGGGCATAGACGGGGCCCCGGGCCGCGGCTAGGCGGGACCAGGTCTCCACGGGGTCTGCCGCCAGCAGTGGCCGGCCGCTGGTGCGTAAGATCCGTTCCCGCACCGTCTCCAGCGTGGCCCGCAGGAACACCACGGTGGTTTTGGCCAGCAACTGCTGGGTGCCCGAGTCCAAAACAGCCCCGCCACCCACGGACAGCACCACGGTTTTTGGTTGCTCGGCGTCCAGGACTTGGGCCACTGCACGGGCCTCTAGTTGCCGGAAATGGTGTTCGCCCCGTGCCGAGAAAATGCGCGGGATGGCCCCGTGCTTGGCGACGATGCGCTGGTCGGTGTCCACGAATTCAATGCCCAGGGCACGGGCCAGCTCCGAACCAATCACCGACTTCCCGACGGCCATGGGCCCAATCATGACAATAGGGCGGCCGGGCCTATAATGCGGTTTCTCCGCACACTCCGTCGCGGCGTCCATCAGAGCCCCAGCGTGTCCAAGTTCACCGGAATCGAGGCCAGGTAACTGTTCATGTTCCGCTCGGTTTCGGGCATGGAGTCCCCGCCGAACTTCTCCAGCAGCGCCTCGGCCAGCACCAGTGCAGTCATGGCCTCGGCCACCACACCCGCGGCAGGCACGGCGCACACATCCGAACGTTGATGGTGGGCCTTGGCTGGCTCCCCCGTGGCAACATCGATGGTCTTCAGGGCGCGCGGGACCGTGGCAATGGGTTTCATGGCGGCGCGGACGCGCAACACATCTCCGATGCTCATACCGCCCTCAATGCCGCCTGCGCGGTTGGAGGTGCGCACTATCCGGCCGTCGCCGTCGCGCTCAATCTCGTCGTGGGCGGCCGAGCCGCGGCGGGCCGCCGTGGCAAAGCCGTCACCTACCTCCACACCCTTGATGGCCTGGATACCCATGAGGGCCCCCGCCAGGCGGGAGTCCAGGCGGCGGTCCCAGTGCACGTAACTGCCTAGGCCCGGCGGCAGGCCGTACGCCAAAACCTCGACGACGCCACCAAGGGTTTCGCCTTGCTTCTGGGCCACGTCAACCTCGGCCACCATTGCTGCGGACGTGGCGGTATCAAAGCAACGCAAGGGGTCCGCGTCCAGGGCCGCAACGTCGGCAAAAACGGGCAGGGCCGCCCCCTCGGGCGAGGCGACGCCGGCAATCTGCACGGTGTGGCTGACAAGGCGGACACCTACTGCGGCCAGGATTTGGGCGGCCACCACCCCGAGTGCCACACGTGTGGCCGTCTCGCGGGCGCTGGCACGTTCCAGGACCGGGCGGGCTTCGTCAAAGGCGTACTTTTGCATGCCCGTGAAGTCGGCGTGGCCGGGGCGCGGTCGTGTCAGAGGCGCGTTGCGGGCCTGGTTGGCCAGCTCGGCCGGGTCCACCGGGTCCGCTGACATGATCTGTTCCCATTTGGGCCATTCGGAGTTGGCGATCTGGATTGCCACCGGACCGCCTTGGGTCAGGCCATGGCGGACGCCACCCAAGATGGTGACTATATCCTGCTCAAATTTCATGCGGGCGCCGCGGCCGTAGCCAAGCCTGCGCCGTGCCAGGGCATCCTGGATCAGGGCACTGGTGAGCTCAACCCCGGCCGGGACGCCTTCAATAATTCCCACAAGGGCCGGGCCATGTGATTCTCCGGCGGTTAACCAACGCAACATACTCTCCATCCTGCCATGTTCTACGCGTGCCATTCGTAAGGGGGGCGCCGAGCCAGCCCAAGTGCGTCGCACATCACATTGAGGATGTCCCCGACGCGTCCAGTGACGCGGTCTTGATACCCGCCGGCCCCGGCAAACAGTTTCACTTGTTCCACGCCTTGATACAAAAGCATCTCAATCCCCGGAACCACGGTGCCGCCCTTGGCCTGCCAGCTGGTGGCTAGGGCACTGGGCCAGGGGTCGTAGGCCACGTCGAGCAAGCAGGCGCCGGACACGGTGGCCGCCTGGGTGCTGAACTCTTCGGCCACTGCGTCCGCACCGTGGGGGGGAAGGGTGGAAATCACCACGTCATAGCCCGCTAGGGCGTGTGCCGCACCGTCGAAGGGCACCAGCTCGGCGGGCACCCCGAGTGCCCTGGCCACCTCCAGGGTGTCCCCGGCCTTGGCCCGATTGCGCACAAAGAGGTCCACCACAGGAGCCTTGAGCGCCCCGAGTGCGGCAACCGCTGAGACGGCGGTGCCGCCGCCACCCAAAATCGCTGCCCTCGGGCGCTCCCTCACCCCTGCATGGAGCAGGGCCTTGACGATCCCCGCAACATCGGTGTTGTCGCCGCGCATGTGCGTGGCGCCGTCGTGCGTGGTGACGATGACAGTATTCACGGCGCCCAGCGCCCGTGCCACCGGTGTCAGCTCGTCGACAAGGTCTACGGCAGCGTTTTTCAAGGGCATGGTCACCGAGAGCCCGTACCATTTGCCGGAACTGCGGACCTCTGCAAGGAAGGCGGCCAGCGCTGGCACTTCCACGTCAAACGCCGCATAGTTGTAATCGATCCCTAGTGCCGCATAGGCGGCACTGTGCAGCTGCGGAGACTTGGAGTGCCCTATGGGGTGCCCCAGCACGGCCCCGCGCAGGGCTTCACTCACTTGTCACATTCGCCCGCATTGGCAGTGCACCAGGCAACATATTTGGCCACGTTGGCCTGGTGTTCGGCAAAGGTGGTAGCGAACAGCGTCTCACCGGTCTTCAGGTTCACCGTCACCCAGAAGTAGTACGGGTTGGCCTGAGGGTGCGCGGCAGCCACAATGGCTTTCGCACCCGGGGAGCCGATGGGCCCCACGGGCAGGCCGGGGTTGGCGTAGGTGTTGTACAGGTTTGATTTGTCGTCCTTTTGGGCCTGTGTCAGGTTGTAGGATTTGATGCCCAACCCGTAGACCACTGTGGCGTCGGACTGCAGGAAGCCGTGCGTCTCCCCATTGGGGTTGTTGATGCGGTTCTCGATGGCTCCGGAGATCTCGGCGTAGTTCGCCTCGTTGCCCTCAAACTCGATGATGCTGGCAATAGTCAGGATCCGGTATTGTTGGGCCGGTTCGCTCACGCCTGCTGCGACTAGATTCTTTTGGGTTGCGGCCACCATCTGAGCCAGAATCCCCTTGGCATCAAGCTCCACGGGGAACCGGTACTCCCCGGGAGCTAGGTAGCCTTCAAGGTTCTTGGCCTGCGCCGGCAACCCAAATTCTGCCGGGTTGTTGGCAAGACTTTCAAATTCGGTGATGGGGATACCTGTGCTCTTGGCCAGCAGGGCAAGGGTTTCGCCCAGGCGCAGATTCTGGGACACCGCAGCGTAGTGCACCTTGGAGGGGTCACCGGCAAGCAGCACCGTGACAGCGTCTGCGGCCTTCATCTGCAATCGCAGCTCAAAGGCTCCCGGTTGCAGCGAACCGGTTCCGTCAGCTGCAGCGAGGGCGTCAACGAACGCCTGTTCGCTGGCCACCACGTCCTTGGCTGTCAGCAAGGTGGCCACCGAACGTGCCGAGGACCCTGCCGGAACCATGACTTGCACGGAGCCAGTGCCCGGGCCCGGGTAGTCGGCTGCGGTGAAACCGCCCAGCATGGGTTTGATCGATTGCACAACAAAGAACACTACGGCGGCGAACATGACCAGAATAAGAAAAAAGACTACTGTGCGGCGACGTTTGCGGACACGTTTGGACACGCGTGAGCTACGGCGCGAGGGTTCGTGGTGGTCCTCATACTCCAGGTGCTCCTCATAAAAGGGCTGCTCCTGGTGCTCCTCATAAAAGGGCTGATCCCGCTCATCCTCCCAGGCTGCGGCTGGCTCCTCCACCGGGTCCGGCGAGTGGGTGCCTGCTTGTTCTGCGCGGCGCGCAGCAGCACGGCTGGGGAAGATCTCACTCATGGTGTTGTTCCTTCCCTGATGGATGAGACTTGCGAGACTCGTGGTGAGGTGGAGATGACGGAACTCTCTTCTTGTCCGGACGGCCGGGCGTCACGCACGGACGTCCGGCTTCTGGGCACGCACCAGTTCCCCAACGTTAGCGTTGCGCGCCTTCTGCATGTCAATTGCCTGCTGCAAGATTCCAACAGCGGCGACCTGATCTATTACTTTACGGTGTTCTCTGCTCCCGAGGCCAGCCGCGTGTAACGCCTGATGGGCGCTGACCGTTGTCAGGCGCTCGTCGATCAGGCGGACGGGAACCTGCAGTCCAGCCTCTTCCATGGCCACGACCAGCAGGGCGGCATAGCTCCGGGCCATCTCCGCGGAGGCCTTTTCGGCGCCCTTGAGGGTGCGCGGGAGCCCCACGAAAACCTCCACGGCGTTCCGCTCACGGGTTTCCTTGACCACCACGCGAATGTCGCTGTTCTTCTTCGCATCACGAGAGAGGGTCTTGACGGGTGTGGCGAGGATCCCCTCACGGTCACAGGTGGCAAGGCCAACCCGGACCATGCCGACATCAACGCCAAGCTTCACACCGTAGGGATAATCAGACACGTAAGCGACTCAGCGGTTCTTGATGGCGTCAGTGACGGACACCAGGGCCGCAGGAATTGCCGTGACATCCGTGCCGCCCCCCTGGGCCATGTCCGGCTTGCCACCGCCACCACCGCCCAGGATGCCCGACGCCAGTTTCACCAGGGCACCTGCGGAGACCGCCTGGCTGCGGGCGGCGTCGTTGGCGGCGATGAAGATGATGGGTCGGCCGTTGCTGGCCCCCGCGATCGCCACGACCGACGGCGCAGTGCCGAGCCGGTTGCGCAGGTCAAGGGCCAGCCCGCGGAGGTCGTCGGCGCCACTGACCTCGCCGGCGTCGTGCGCAATGACACGCACGCCGCTGGCATCAACCGCCGTGCCGACCAGGGTGGCCGCGGCCGCGCCAAGCTGCTCCTTGCGCAGACGCTCCAATTCCTTCTCCGCCGTCTTCAACTTGGCCAAGGTGGCTGCCACACGCTCCGGCAGAAGGTTCGAGGGGACCTTGAGCATGTCCGAGAGGGAGGAGACCAGGGCGCGCTCGGCGGCGAGATGGCGGAACGCGTCCATGCCGACAAAGGCCTCCACGCGGCGGTTGCCCGAGCCGACGGACTGCTCCCCGAGCAGTGTCAGGGACCCGATCCGGGAGGTGCTGTCGACATGGGTGCCACCGCACAGCTCCCGGGACCAGGCGCCGTCGATCTCCACAACACGCACCTCGGAGCCATAGTTCTCACCGAACAGGGCCATGGCGCCCAGGGCTTTGGCCGCGTCCAGGTCCATCACCTTGGTGTCAACGCGAAAGTTGTTGCGGATGGCAATGTTGGCCACCTCTTCAATTTCCGAACGGGTGGCGGCGCTCAGGCCCTCGCCCCAGGCGAAGTCGAAGCGCAGGTAGCCGGCCTTGTTGTAGGAGCCGCGCTGCAGCGCCTCCGGGCCCAGGATCTGGTGCAGGGCGGCGTGCACAATGTGAGTTCCCGTGTGGGCCTGCTCTGCGGCATGGCGGCGTTCGCGGTCGACGGCGGCACGCACCAAGGCGTCCGCCGGCAGTTCACCCTCACGCACGATCGCCTTGTGCACGCTCAGGCCCTTGATGGGCTTTTGGACATCCAAGACTTCCACGATGAACCCGTCGCCGGTAATCAGTCCCGTGTCCGCCGCCTGGCCGCCTGCCTCGGCGTAGAACGGGGTAGCGTCCAGGACGATCTGGACTTCCTCCCCTGTGGAGGCGTGGCTGACGGCGGCACCGCTGGAAAGGATGGAGCGCACACGGCCCTGCCCCTCCAGTTCGGTGTAGCCGGTGAAGACGGTCTCACCCTTGGCTAACAGTTCGTGGAATACCGTGAGGTCGGCATGCCCGCTCTTCTTGGTCTTGGCGTCCTTCTGGGCCCGCTGACGCTGCTCCAGCATGAGGGCGCGGAATCCGGCCTCATCGACTGCCAGTCCAGCCTCGCCCGCCATTTCCAAGGTCAGATCGATCGGGAAGCCGTAGGTGTCGTGCAGGGCAAAAGCCTCCGCGGCGGAGAGAGAAGTGTTAGCTGCCTTGGACTCCTTCACGGCTTCTTCCAGGCGTGTGGTGCCGCTGGCGATGGTGCGCAGGAAGGAGCGTTCCTCGGCGTACGCAATCCGCGCGATCCGGGCGAAGTCGGTTTCGACCACCGGGTAGGCGCCCTTCATGGCGTCACGGGAAACGGGCAGCAGTTCAGGCAGCACGGCCGTTTCGACCCCGAGTAGGCGCATGGCACGAACGGCACGGCGGATCAGGCGGCGCAACACATAGCCGCGGCCCTCGTTGGAGGGGGTGACGCCGTCGGAGATGAGCATCAGCGAGGAGCGGATGTGATCGGCGACCACGCGCAAGCGGACATCGTCGGTGTGGTGCGGGTCGGCGGGGTCCTCGGTGGAAGTGTACGTCTTGGCGGCCAGTTCGGCGGCCTTGTCCAACACGGGGCGGATCTGGTCCGTCTCGTACATGTTTTCAACGCCCTGCAAGATCATGGCAAGTCGTTCCAGGCCGAGGCCGGTGTCAATGTTCTTGTTGGGCAGCTCACCCACCACGTCAAAATCGGTCTTTGAGGTGACGTTGTCGATCTGGTACTGCATGAACACGAGGTTCCAGATCTCAATGTACCGGGTCTCGTCGGCGACGGGGCCGCCCTCCACACCGTACTCGGGGCCGCGGTCGTAAAAGATCTCCGAACAGGGGCCGGCCGGGCCGGGCTGGCCGGTGGACCAGTAGTTATCTTCCTTGCCAATCCGTTGGATGCGCTCCACCGGGACGCCTACCTTATCGCGCCAAATCTCCAGGGCCTCGTCGTCTTCGTTGTAGACGGTGACCCAGAGCCGCTCGGGGGGCAGGCCGAAGCCGCCCTGATCCAGTGGGCTGGTGAGCAGTTCCCAGGCGTAGGGGATGGCGGTTTCCTTGAAGTAGTCGCCAAAGGAGAAGTTGCCACACATCTGAAAGAAGGTGCCGTGCCGGACGGTCTTGCCGACCTCGTCGATGTCGCCGGTGCGGATGCACTTTTGCACGCTGGTGGCACGCTTGTAGGGGGGCACCTCACGCGCGGTGAGGTAGGGAATGAAGGGCACCATGCCGGCCACGGTGAAAAGCAGCGACGGATCCGAGGAGATCAACGACGCAGAGGGCACCGGGGTGTGTCCCTTGCCGGCAAAGAACGTGATCCAGCGGTCTGCAATGTCGTGCGATTTCATTGGCCTGGTGGCTCCTTCAGTAGTTCTGTCATAACAAAATTTAGTGGCGCGGCGTGCTGTGGTCTTTGGCGTTGGGCTTTTGTGGGTCCAGCCCCAGGGCGGCACGCAAGTCCGTTTCACGCTGGTCCATATTGTCCCGGAGGGCGTCGGCAAAGTCGTGTACGGCGTCGCTCATCGAACCCACAGCCCGGTTCAGGCCTTGGGGGCCCAGTGCGCCTTTGGCGGCGGCAAGCTTGCGGGCTACGACCACGCCGATGGTGATTCCGACGCCAAGCCAAAAGATCTTCTTCATGGGTGAGTTTCTCTCCAGGATCTGTTGCAATACACCGTCATGGTTGGGTTTCTAAGTTTAACGGCTGCGGCGGGCGCGCTTTGGTTTTCTGCTGCCGGTGAAGGCCTGGCGCACTCCATAGGAGAACGCAGCGACCTTAATGAGCGGCGAGCCGAGGGTGGCGGCAAAAAGCGAGGACAAGGCGGAGATGTTGGCGGTGGCGTCGGAAATGTTGCTGGAAATGTCATCGACCTTGGTCAACTGGGTGTTGGTGGTGGCGACAGTGGTGGTGACCTCGTCAATGAGGGGCACTGTGCCATCACCAATTTGCTTGATGGTGACACGAATTTCGTCAAAGACTTTTCCGAGCTTGAAAATGGGCACGGCCAAAAGCGCAACCAAAATGGCGAACACCCCTGCCGCAATCAGTCCCGCAATATCTGTTCCAGTCATGAAAGAACCGCCTCACTTTACGTGTTTCTAACGTTTGTGTCCCCCGACAGCCTACCGACAATGCGGTGCACCACAGCTACAAAGCAGCCCGCGGCGCGTGCCACGGGCTGCTTTGTTGGGTCGAACCGGAGCGATCCGGCACCACAGACGCTAAGAATTTAGCGTGAGTAGAATTCAACGACCAGCTGCTCTTCACAGGTTACGGGAACCTCAACACGCTTCGGGCGGCGAACCAGGCGGGCCTGGAGGCTTTCCAACTTCACGTCAAGGTAGGCCGGAACGGCGGGGAGCACGTCGCGGTGAGCGCCGGCTGCAGCCAGCTGCAACGGCGTCATGGACTGGCTGCGCGGGTGCACGTGGATCAACTGACCCTCGGCAACGCGGAATGACGGACGGTCCACGCGGGCGCCGTCAACCATGATGTGTCGGTGCACAACCAGCTGGCGAGCCTGGGCGGTGGTGCGGGCGAAGCCGGCACGCAGAACCAAGGCGTCCAAACGGGTTTCCAAGATCTCAACCAGGTTCTCACCGGTCATGCCCTTGGTGTGCTTGGCTTCTTCGAAGGCACGGGTCATCTGTGCTTCGCGGATGCCGTACTGGGCGCGCAGACGCTGCTTTTCGCGCAAGCGTACCGCGTAGTCGCTGTCCTGCTTCTTGCGGGCGCGACCATGCTCACCGGGGCCGTACGGACGGCGCTCGAGGTACTTGGCTGCCTTCGGAGTCAGAGCAATGCCGAGGGCGCGCGAAAGGCGGGCCTGCCGGCGGGCACGTGTGTTGTTAGCCACTTGTGTCCTTCCAATATTTGCAATACATAGTGTCCTGGCCTCCATTGTGGAGAGTTGGGGCTATTGCGGCCCATTCGCTACAGCACCTGGGCATGTCCTACAGCAGGCACCGCCACGCCCGCGAGGGACGTTGTGGTTATCAACTGTGTTGGGCATGGAGCCAAGGCTTGCCAGTGCGCCCTCAACTCTACCACCTCCGCTCCCCCGCTCCCCGCACAACCCACTCTCGCCTGGGACGCAGTATGTGACGCAGTTGATGCACTGCCTTGCTCCGGGAAAGCGCAATCCAGTACATTTGCGGCGCCACCGAAGTTTGGCGGGCAAGGCGGGCTTCTTGGGAAGTTCGACGGCGCGTCCCGGCCACCAACTTCACCCCACCCGGGCGCCGGTCACCGCGGCGACGCGCCGACGCGCCGACGCGTACCGGCGTCGTGCCAGGACGCCGAGAACGGGGGCAAGCTGCACGGGTTCGCCGAAAACGGGGGTAACCCGCTGAGAACGGTGTATCTTCTGCGGCGTTTCGCGGGTTGGACCCGTCTTCGACGGTATGCCCGCATAGCCACGCAGGAAACCACCGTGCTCGGCGCCTACTGCCCCGCCACTGCCGAGGGATCGGCCGCTATTTCACCGGACCGGTGCCGCGGATGATCGAGCGCAGCCGCTCCACCCGAACACCTAGGTCCCGTTCCACGCCGTTGACGGTGGGCACGTAATAGTTCTTGCCCACCAGGTCATCTGGTGGATACTGCTGGGTGGCGATGGAGTGGGGCGAATCGTGGGAGTAAATGTAGCCCTTGCCGTGCCCCAGCCCGGCCGATCCCGCGTAATGCGCGTCCCGCAGGGGTGCCGGGACCATGGTTCCCTTGCCTGCCCGGACGTCGGCAATGGCGGCATTGATACCGTTGTAGGCGGCGTTGGACTTCGGCGCCGTGGCCACGTGCACAACGGCCTCGGCCAAGATGATCCGCGCCTCGGGCATCCCGATCAGCGCCACGGCCTGCGCTGCGGCAACGGCGGTCTGCAGCGCGGTTGGGTCGGCCATACCCACGTCCTCGGCGGCGGAGATCATGATGCGGCGGCTGATGAAGCGGGGGTCCTCCCCCGCTTCCAGCATCCTGGCCAAGTAGTGCAGAGCGGCGTCGACGTCGGAGCCGCGGACAGACTTGATGAAGGCACTGATGATGTCGTAATGCTGGTCCCCAGCCCTGTCGTACCGGACGGCGGCCGCGTCGATGGCGCGTTCGGCGATGGCCAAGTCCACCAGTACCGGGGCACCGCCGTCGTGCGGCCCGGCGGCGGCATCTTCGGAGAGGGCCACGCCGGCTGCAGCCTCGAGGGTTGTCAGGGCACGGCGGGCATCGCCGCTGGCCAGCCGGACCAGGTGGTCAAGGGCCTCGTCGGTCAGGGCCACCACCCCGTCCAGCCCTCGCGTGTCATCAAGGGCCCTCAGCAGCAGCCCCTGGATGTCCTCACTTGTCAGAGGTTTGAGCGTGAGCAGGATGGAACGTGAAAGCAGCGGGGAGACAACGGAGAAGGACGGGTTTTCGGTGGTTGCCGCAATCAATACCACCCAACGGTTCTCCACCCCGGGCAGCAGCGCGTCTTGCTGGGCCTTGTTGAAGCGGTGGATCTCATCCAGGAACAGCACTGTGGTGCGCCCGTGCAGGTCCCTGTCCGTCAGCGCCTGGTCCATGACCCGTCGAACGTCCTTCACACCGGCGGTGATGGCGGAGAGTTCCACGAACTTCCGGCCCGGCCCGCGCGCAATCACATGGGCGAGCGTGGTTTTCCCCGTGCCGGGCGGGCCCCAGAGCATCACTGAAGCAGGCCCGGCCGGGCCGCCGGCATTACCGCCGGCGGCGAGCATCTGCAGGGGCGAGCCGGGCCCCAGCAGATGCTGCTGTCCCACCACTTCCGCCAGGGTGCGCGGGCGCATTCGAACGGCGAGGGGGCTGCGCGGGCGCGAACCCTCAGCCGTCGAATCACCAAAGGAGAGAGTTGCGCCGTCCTCGGCGTCGTCGTCGCCGTCAAAGGCACTAAAAAGGTCACTCACCCTCCTAGGCTATCGCCCCTTCTGGCATCCTCCGCCCGCTAGGCTGGCAGCGTGAACCCCTCCACCCGCACCCTCCGTGTCCCTGCCTCTCGCCTCACCGGCTGGATGGAGCGATTCGCCGCCGCCCACCAGGGTGTGGCTGACACCACTGACACGGACGACGGCGTGTTGCTGGAAATGTGCGACGGCGCCACCGCGCTCCTGAGCCCACCATGGCCCGACGAGGGCCGGCCAGGCAGGGGTATCTCACTTGTGGGACGGCTGATTTCACTGGCGTCGCAGGAGCGCCGCCTGGGAATCGTGCTGGTGCGCCGGGGAGGATACGCGGTGGGCGTTTCGGTGGGCGGAAAGCTATTGGCGCACAAGGTGGGTACCGCCTCGGCACGGTCCCGTGGAGGGGACCAGGGCGCAGCCATGGTCGAGCGCGTGGCAGCGCAAGCCGCTGGTGCCTTCTCCGGGGAGAACTTTGAATACCTCGCGACCGGCGGTGACAAGCAGCTGGTGGAGTCCGCCTTGGCGGTTCCTGCCCTGCGCCGGTACGCCGGCCTTGCCCGCCTGGAACCACTTCCGGTCACGGACCCTAGGATGGATGTCCTGATACGGGCCACCGCGGATTTTTGCTCCGTTCGCATCCGTGTCACCGATGGCCGGTAGCAGCCCACACGCCTCCAGGATCCCGTGACCGGCCAGCAGCTGTGCAGCAGCGAAGCACCACAGAGGTAAGGTATGACAAACGTCACCCTCAGGGATGGGTGCTTGAAGATTGAGAGGTTGGAAATATGTCCCACGACCCAACGCCGCTTCCACCCGAGATGCCGGCCGATTCCACCGGGCCCGCCAGCGACCAAGAGCAGGTCAAAGACCAGGCGCAGGTCAAGGCTAATCGGCATTCCACGCCATTACCCGATGGGCGGTCAGCGAACACTGATGTGACCCGGGCTGGCATGGTGTGGGTGGGCGTCATCGCCGGGCTGGTGATCCTGGTGCTGCTGATCATCTTCATCCTGCAGAATCAAGATCGTGTGGAGGTGCACTTCTTTGGCATGGCTGGCGCACTTTCCATTGGCATGGCATTGTTCATTGCCGCAGTGGCCGGCGGGATTCTGGTTGCAATCGCCGGAGCAGTGCGGATCCTGCAACTGCGCAGGCAACGCCGACGCCAGGCCGTCCGAGCCCGGTCTCAGCCCGGATCTGGGGCCAGATCTGGGGCCGCTGAGCGGCCAGTGCCTGGGGCCACGGGGCAGACCGAGCAGTGACTCCGCGGGCAAGCGGCGACACCCGGATTGCCAGCCTGCGCGATTCACTGCGTTCACAATTGTGGCCCACACCCGTGGCAGCAGTCATTGTGGCCATTGTGGCCGGGCAGATACTGCCGTATCTCGACCAGGAGGTACAGGACAAGGTTGGCCCCACGGTCTCCGCCTGGATTTTCGGCGGCGGTCCGGCCGCGGCAAGCAACCTGCTGCAGACCATTGCCGGGGCCATGGTGACCGTCACCGCATTGACCTTCTCCCTGACGGTGGTGACACTTCAGCTAGCCAGCAGCCAGTTTTCGCCCCGACTGTTACGCACCTTCACCAGTGACAGGATTGTGCACCGCACGCTCGCCCTGTTTTTATCCACCTTTGCGTTTGCGCTGACGGTCATGCGCAGTATCCGCAGTTCCACCACCGTAGACGACGGATTCGTCCCCAAGATCTCCACCACCGTGGCGTTCCTGCTCTCGGTGGCCAGCGTGTTGGCGCTGGTGGGTTTCCTCTCCCATCTGGCCAGGCAAATACGAGTGGAGAGCATGCTCAAGACGGTTTTTGATGAGACCGAATCAACGTTGGAGAGCATCTTTCCCGACACAGGAACGCAGAATTCATCGGTTGCAGCGGATTCCCTGGGGTCCGGGCCCGAATTCAGGCCCATTGAAAGTTGCGCCTCCGGTTTCCTGCTCACGGTGAACAGTGCCGCAATCTGTGCCGCGGCAGCGCAGGCGGGTGCACTTGTCGTGTTTGCGGCGGCGCCGGGCGACTCGCTGGTCCGTGGAGTACCTTTCGCCAGCGCTGCCGACTCGGGTGGCGGCCGTCTTGAGGAGGAGGCATTTTTATCGCTCAACCGGGTGGTGGCCGACAACGTTGACATCGGGTTTGAACGCACCTCGGTGCAAGATGCCACGCTTGGTTTGCAGCAGCTATTGGACATTGCCTGCAGGGCCCTGTCCCCGGGCATCAACGATGCCACTACGGCCGTGCATGCCATCGGACACGTTTCGGCACTGCTGTGTGGACTTGCAGGCCGTCGCACCGGGTTCTCTCCCTTGCTGGACGACGACGGAACGGTCCGGGTGATCCTCAAGCGTCCACGGCTTGAAGACATGCTGGAGCTCACCATACGGCAGTTGCTGCGCTACGCCATGGATGACCCTCGGTCGGCAGAACGAACCATCAGCATGCTTGGTGAGCTGGCTTGGGTGGATAGCGGGGGGCGTCTGGCCCGCGTGCTGACCAGTCATCGACGAAGGGTGGCCCAGGCTCTGCTGAACAGCCCCCTGGAGAGGGAGGAGAGCGACCGCCTTGTGGCGCTTGTCACCGCAACCGGGAGCGCGTTCAGCAAGCATTGGGGGCGCGGTGCAGCGGGGCCTGACGGTAATGATAACGGCCAGCTTCCGTGAACCCTGCCCGCCCGTAGAGTTCCCTGGCCCCGGTGTTCGCGGCGGTCACCATGAGCCAATGCTGACTCACCCCAGCCTCCGATCCGGCGACCATCAACGCGTCCGCGACCGCCGCCGCGATACCCAGGCGCCGAACGGTCGGGTGCACCGCCATGCTGTAGATACCGCCCCATCCGGGCCCGCCCACGAGGCTTGGCAGCGCCAGTCTGCCGGTGCCAACAGTGCGGCCCTGCGCGTCCATGACGGAGGCGTAGATCGACGGCGCCCCCAGCATGATGTTGCAGGCGGTGGCCCTTTCCGGGGCGCCTCCCCGCCCGTCAACGCTCCACCACAGCTTTAGCCACTCCTGCGACGGCGTGCGGCCCAGGACGATCCGGTACCCGGGCACCCCATACCCATAAGGGGCCGCGTCCCCTGGACCTGTTCCCGCCGTCATGATGATGGTCTCTGACTGGCGCGTATAGTGCAGCCCGTCCAGGACGCTCTCCAGTGCCGCATTCTCGGGGCGGTGCGTGAGCTGGAAGATGACTGGTTGGCGACGGTCGGCGTACCAGCGCACGGCCTGCACCAAGGCCCCGGGCAAGTCCTCCGGGGAGGCGAACGGCCACACCGAATTGGCCCTCTGCGTCACCGATCCCGCCGAGCGCAACTTCCACCCGTTCGCCGTCGAGCTTTCCAGGGCTGGCCAGGCCAGGTCCATGAGGCTTTCAAGAGTGTCCAGGACGGTGCCAGCGCAGTTGCTCATGCGCAACATTCTACGGCGGTGGTCACCGCGGAACGAGACGGTATTGAAGAATGTGGGGCACCCGCATGCCGGGGGCTTAAAGCACAAACGCCGGTCCTTTTGAAGGCAGACCGGCGTTCGAGCGGGTTTTACTTGGCTCCGGGCTTGGCTTCCGGCTTGTCCTCGGGCTTGAAGTCCACGCCGGCTTCCTTGCGCTGCTGCGCCGTAATGGGTGCTGGAGCCTGCGTCAGGGGGTCGTAGCCGCCGCCGGACTTCGGGAACGCGATGACGTCGCGAATTGAATCCACACCCGCCAGCAAGGACACGGCACGGTCCCAGCCGATGGCGATGCCGCCATGCGGCGGGGCGCCGAACTTGAAGCCTTCGAGCAGGAAGCCGAACTTCTCTTCCGCCTCGTCGCTGCTCAGGCCCATGACCTCAAAGACACGCTTTTGTACGTCGTTGCGGTGGATACGGATGGAACCGCCACCGATTTCGTTGCCGTTGCACACGATGTCGTAGGCAAATGCCAGCGCGGACTCGGGGTCGGTGTCGAAGGTGTCCATGAACTCGGGCTTGGGCGAAGTAAACGCGTGGTGCACTGCCGTCCATTTACCGGCGCCAACAGCCACGTCACCGGAAGCAACGGCGGCGGCGGCGGGCTCAAACATGGGGGCGTCTACAATCCAGACGAAGGCCCAATCGGCTGGGTTAATCAGGCCGGTGCGGTGGCCGATCTCAACACGGGCGGCACCTAGCAGGGCGCGTGAGGGGGAAACCTCGCCGGCGGCGAAGAAGATGCAGTCACCGGGCTTGGCCCCCACGGCGTCGGCCAGGCCGGCACGCTCGGTGTCCGTCAGGTTCTTGGCAACCGGGCCGGTCAGCTCGCCGTCCTCCTTGTACAGGACGTAGGCCAAGCCCTTGGCGCCGCGCTGCTTGGCCCATTCCTGCCAGGCGTCCAGCTGGCGGCGGGGCTGTGAGGCACCGCCGGGCATGACCACGGCGCCCACGTAAGGCGCCTTGAACACACCAAATCCGGTGTCCTTAAAGAACTCCGTCATCTCCGTCAGTTCCTGGCCGAAGCGCAGGTCAGGCTTGTCTGAGCCGTAGCGGGCCATGGCGTCGCGGTAGGTCATGCGCGCAATCGGCAGCGGGATTTCGACGTCGATCAGCTTCCACAGGGCGGAAACGATCTTTTCACCCAGGGCGATGATGTCATCCTGGTCAACGAAGCTTGCCTCAATGTCGAGCTGGGTGAACTCCGGCTGGCGGTCCGCACGGAAGTCCTCGTCGCGGTAGCAGCGGGCGATCTGGTAGTACTTCTCGAAGCCACCGACCTGCAGGAGCTGCTTGAACAGCTGCGGGGACTGCGGCAGCGCGTACCAGGAACCCGGAGCCAGGCGCGCCGGCACGACGAAGTCGCGGGCACCCTCAGGGGTGGAGCGTGTCAGTGTCGGGGTCTCGATTTCGGTGTAGCCCTGCTCGTGCAGCAGGTTCCGGGCCACCCGGTTGGCCTCGGAACGCAGGCGCAGGTTGCGCTGCATGCCCGGACGGCGCAGGTCCAGGTAGCGGTGCTTGAGGCGGGCTTCCTCACCGACCTCCACATGCTCGTCCACCTGGAATGGCAGCGGGGCTGCTTCGTTAAGGACAACGACGGTATCGGCGATGACTTCGATCTCACCCGTGTCCAGGGCCGGGTTATCGTTGCCGTCGGGGCGGCGGGAGACGACGCCGGTGATTTGCAGCACGTACTCGTTGCGCAGCGAATGGAACACGTCCTCTTCACGCACCACGATCTGCGAGACACCCGAGGCGTCACGCAGGTCAAGGAAAGCCACGCCGCCATGGTCGCGACGGCGGGCAACCCACCCCGAGAGAGTGACAGTTTCTCCGATATGCTCGGCCCGCAGGGAGCCCAGGTCATGTGTGCGCAGCACAGCATTCCTTTCAATGGTGATGAACGGCCCGATCCGGGCCGCAAAAATGAGTTTGTCTAGAAGTTTACCGGTGATTCGCTCCGGCGCTGCTCGAGGTGGCCGTCCCTGCCAGGAAGGTCCGGCTAGGCGACGAGGATTTGCGCAGTCAGGTCCTCGACGGGCGGCATCCAGGTGACCGGATCGGCCGCCACCTGCTCGCCGGAGCGGATGTCCTTGACCTGATGGGCGCCGGACTCGTCCGTGAACCAGACGTAGGGGATGCCGCGCTTGTCCGCGTACTTGATCTGTTTGCCGAACTTGTCGGCCTTGGCGGCGACCTCGGTGGAGATGCCGCGTGCGCGTAGCGCTGCGGCCACAACCTGTGCGTCCGACCAGCTGTCCTCATCGGCCAGGGTGACAAGGACAGCCGTGGGGACGCTGCGGGAGGCCTTGGCGAATTCCTGGCTGAGGATCCGGGCCACCAGGCGGGTAACGCCGATGGAAAGGCCGACGCCGGGGAACGTGCGGTTGCCCTTGGTGGCGAGGGCGTCGTAGCGCCCGCCGGAGCAGATGGAACCCAGGGCCTCGTGCCCCACCAGCACCGTCTCATAGACGGTGCCGGTGTAGTAGTCCAGGCCACGGGCGATCGACAGGTCCGCCACGACGGAGCCAGGGGCGCTCTTCACCGCGGCCGCGACAACCTGCTGAAGTTCGTTCAGGCCCTCTTCCATGAGCTCGTTAGTGACGCCCAACGCGCGCACAGCAGCCACAAAGGAGGTGTCCTCGGTGCGGATGGAGGCCAGTGCCAAAGCCTGGGCGGCCTGCTCGCCTGTGGCACCCAGCTCATTCTTCAGCAAGGTCGCCACAGCGTCCGCCCCGATCTTTTCCAGCTTGTCGATGCTGCGCAGCACCCCTGCCGTGTCGCTGAGCCCAATGCCGCGGTAGAAGCCTTCGGCCAGTTTCCTGTTGTTGATGCGCAGTTTGAACGCGGGGATCGGCAGGGCGGAGAGCGCCTCAGCGATCACCAGCGCAAGTTCCACGTCGAAGCGGAAGGGAAGTTCGCCGTCGGCCACCACATCGATGTCAGCCTGGGTGAACTCGCGGTAACGTCCCTCCTGGGGCCGCTCGCCGCGCCAGACTTTCTGGATCTGATAGCGGCGGAACGGGAAGGACAGGTAGCCGGCATTTTCCACCACGTAGCGGGCAAAGGGCACCGTCAGGTCAAAGTGCAGGGCCAACTGGTTGGGGTCCTCCTTGCCCCCGGCAGCTGCCGCGTTGCCGTCGTCGTCCTGTAGCCGGGACAGCGCATAAACTTCCTTGTCGATCTCACCCTTGCGCAGCAGGTGGCCAACGGTTTCCACGGCGCGTGTCTCGATTGAACTGAAGCCGTGCAATTCAAAGGTCCGGCGCAGGGTGTCCAGGACGTGCTGCTCTACCAGCCGCTCCGAAGGGAGCCACTCGGTGAAACCTGACAGGGAGGCGTTGCGTGCCATGGGTGGGCTCTCCTAAAACATTGGTGCACCTGGGCCGTGTGCACGAGGGGACACGGGCCTTGGCCTCACACCTCGGCCAGATGCGCATAAATAAAGTCATGATCTGCTCTTCAGGCTGTCAGGGACGCATCGGTAAAACAAATACGCTCTAAAATTAATACATGGGTAAACTGACATCCGGCTGCCATTTTATAAGGTTTCCCCGGCTGCCCCTAACTAGCTCCTGCACCGAACACGGTTGCGCGGGCCCCCACCCTTGAAGAAACGATGGAGAGCTGGCCGTTGGTTAACAGCAAAAAGGACGACCGCGAGGCAAAGGCACGCAGGGCACGCATGCAGGCCAACCAGGAACTGCACCAAACGCAGATTACCCGGCGCAAGCGTGACAATGTGATTGCTGCCGGCGCGATCGTGGTCGCCGTGGGAGTTGCCTGCGTTCTGGCACTGACCGTCTTCACCGGCCCCAAGAATGACGTCGCGGGCGATATCCCCTCGGAAAGCCCCTCGACTTCCGCCAGCCCCACCGCTGTTGAGACGAACAGCCCCACCGTCCCCAACGCCGACACCGCCGCGGGCAAGACCTTCACCGGCACGTTGACCCTGAACGGGCAGCAGCTGGGTGTCAGCCTCGACGGCACCACCGCCGCGCAGGCGTCAGCCGTCTTCAAATCCTTAGCAGATGAGAACTTCTTCGCCGGCAAGGACTGTCACAGGTTGGCCGACTCCGAAAACTTTGGAGTGCTGCAGTGCGGTTCCCTGAACGGGGATGGCAACGGCGACCCCAGCTACCAGTGGGGCCCAGTGGAGAACTCCCCGGCCGACGGCAAATACCCTGCAGGAACCATCGCCGTGGCCCGCGGCCAATCCACCTACAGCAATGGCACCCAGTTCTTTATCACGTTCAAGGACACCATCTTGCCCCAGGACACCGGCGGCTACACGATCGTTGGAAAGCTCACCAGCGGCCTTGACGTTGTCACAGCAATTGCCGACGCCGGCATCGTTCCAGGGGCAAACAGCGCAACCGACGGTGCACCCAAGACACCGGTGACGATAGACTCGTTTACGCTGAACTAAATATCTTGGCCGTACTTTCCCCGCGTGCACCTGCATGCAGGGCAAGCACAGCGATGACCGTGGCCACATCGAATTGTTTATTGACCTGACAGATTTCCCTCCAGCGAAAGACTTTTAGCGGTGACACACAGTCAAGAATCCGACGAAACAACGTCCACCATCACTGACCTTGGACAGGATGTTGCAAAGGTACACGCTCCTGTGATCGAGGTGGAAGAGACGACGCCGCAGGCCCCGGCCACGCCGTCAGCCCCGGCCCGCTCCCCCTCACCGGCCACGTTTGCTGCACGCCCCAAGGCTCCGGGCGCCCCCGCAGCAACACCGGCACCGGCGCCGGTTGCGGCGCCGGTCCCGGCAGTGAACTTGGAAGAGGCCGCCAAATTTGGCCGCGCTGACGACGACGGTCACGTCTTCTTGCTCCTTGATGGGCAGGAATTCCCGGTTGGCCAGTTCCCTGGCGCCAGCAAGGACGACGCTCTGGCGTACTTTGCCCGCAAGTTCGAGGACATCACGGCGGCCATCACCTTGCTGGAGCAGCGGGTTGAGGCCAAGGCCGCCACCGCTGACATGCCCAAGACTCTCGCGCACCTGCGTGAGCAGCTCGGCGAGCGGGTCTCGGTGGGTGACGTCAAGGGCGCACTGGCACGTGTGGACGCCCTCGAGGTGGGTGTCAAGGCTCTGCAGGCCCAGGAACGGGCAAGCCATGAGGCGGCACGTGCGGTTGAGCTGGCAGCCCGTGAGGCGATTGTCGCTGAAGCCGAGGCCGTGGCCGGCGAGGACCCCGCCACCATCTTGTGGAAAGTCAGCAGCGCCCGCATGAACGAACTCTTTGAAGCCTGGAAGCATGCGCAGAAGACCGGCATGCGGTTGGGTAGGGCCACCGAGGAGCAGCTGTGGAAGCGCTTCCGCAGCGCCCGCACCATTTTTGACCGCCACCGCCGCGCCTACTTCTCACAGCTGGATAACAACAACGCCGAGGCAAAGAACGCCAAGGAGGCGTTGATTGCCGCCGCTGAAGAGCTGGCGACCTCTACCGACTGGGGTTTTGCCGCAGGCGAGTACCGGCGCCTCATGGACCAGTGGAAGGCGTCACCTCGCGCCAGTCGAAAGGATGACGACGCGTTGTGGAACCGTTTCCGTGCGGCCCAGGACAAGTTCTTCCAGGCCCGCCAAGGCGCCAATGACGCCATCGATGAGGAGTTTGGCGCCAACCTAGTCGTCAAGGAAGTGCTGCTCACCGAGGCCCAGGCCCTGCTGCCCATCAAGGACCTTGCCTCCGCCAAGAAGAACTTGCAGTCGATCCGTGACCGCTGGGAGGGCGCCGGGAAGGTACCCCGGGCGGACATGGCGCGTATTGAGGCAGCATTCCGTAAGGTTGAGGATGCTCTCAAAGCCGCCGATGAGGACAACTGGCGCCGCAGCGATCCTGAGGCCAAGGCACGCACCAGCAGCGCCTTGAGCCAGTTGGAGGCCACGATCGCTTCCTTGAAGGAGGATCTGGCGAAGGCTGAAAAGGCCGGAGATGCCCGCAAGGTCGCCAAGGCCAGTGAGGCGTTGGCAGCCCGCGAGCTGTGGCTGGAACAGATTCGCAAGGCTGCGGAAGACTTCAGCTAGAAATCTTTTGCTCACATAAAGCCTCCGGGCGCGGGTTGTCCACAATCCGCGCCCGGGGGCCTTTTTTGTGGCTTCCGTTGGGGGCAAGGTGGAGGCATGAGTATTCCGCCGGTGGCAACACCAATTTTGACTCCTGGGTGCGAGTTCACCGTGGCCGAGTTGTCCGCCATGGCCCTGGACGGGGTTTTGGTCAGCGTGTATGGGCTGGCGTTTCGCCCCGTGGCGGAGGCTGAATCCACTTCACTTCGCGCCGCTGCGCTGGCCCACCAGATCCCGGCGGCCCTTGCCGATCGTGCGGCACTGACCCGCCTTTCAGCTGCATGGGTGTATGGTTGCGCACCTGCGCCGGCACTGATTTCCCTGGCGATCAACAGCGCTCACCGCAGCACTGCCCTGCCGTCCCACAGTGGCTGTGTGCTGCATGAGGTCCGGCTGGAGGCGTACGACGTCGAACGCCAAGGGGGTGCGCTGCTCACCAGTGCGGTCCGGACGGCTGTTGACGTGGCCATCCATGAGCGGCCTGAAACCGCCACGGCGGTACTCCGGGCCATGGCGGTCCGCCCAGAACTGTACTGCCCGCTGGGCCGCATCCGTAGCGCCCTGGCTAACACCGTACACAGGCCCGGCAAGCTCCGGGCGCAACAGCTCCTCGAGGACATGCTCAGCCGCGGTGGCTGACTACACGCGTGTCTGACTAGCTCCGTGGATGACTAGACGCGGCGCTGGGTCCCCGAAGTCCTGTAGACGTCGTAGACACCGTCAATGCGGCGCACAGCGTTGAGGACGTGGTGGAGGTACTTGGGGTCGCCCATTTCAAAAGCAAAGCGCGAGACAGCCACCCGGTCGCGGGAGGTGTTGACGCTGGCGGCCAGAATATTCACATGGCTCTCGGCCAGTACCCGTGTCACATCGGAGAGCAGGCTCTTACGGTCAAGGGCTTCCACTTGGATCTCCACCAGGAAAACCCCGGACTGTGTGGGTGCCCAATCGACTTCCACCAGTTTGTCCGGCTCACTCTTGAGGTGCAACAGGTTCGGGCAGTCCTGGCGGTGGACTGACACGCCGGAGCCCTTGGTCACATACCCGGCGATGGGGTCCGGCGGCACGGGGGTGCAACAGCGTGCCAACTTGACCAGCACCTCGCCCACGCCGTGCACTATGACACCGGAGTTTGACACCCTGGAGCGCGTGGTGGAGACGTGCGTGTCAATGGGAGGCGCCGCATCCTCAATGTCATCGTTGACGCCCAAGACGTCACGGAGGCGTTCCATGACGGACTGGGCCGAGGTATGTCCGTCACCCACAGCAGCGTAGAGGCCGGCGATGTCAACATATCTAAAATGCTGGGTGACGGCCATGAGCGCATCATGGGTCATCATCTTTTGTAGTGGCAGGTTCTGCTTGCGCATGGCCTTCGTGAGAAGTTCCTTGCCCTTTTCTATGGACTCTTCGCGGCGTTCCTTACTAAACCACTGCCGAATCTTGTTTCTGGCCCGTGGACTCTTGACAAAGTTCTGCCAATCCTGGCTCGGCCCGGCACCCTCGGCCTTGGAAGTGAAGATCTCCACGGTGTCACCGTGTTCGAGCTCGCTGTTGAGCGGGACCAGCTTGCCGTTGACACGAGCACCGATGGTGCGGTGGCCAACCTCCGTATGGACGGCGTAGGCAAAGTCGACGGGGGTGGAGCCGGCCGGCAGGGAAATCACCTGCCCCTTGGGCGTGTAGACAAACACTTCCCTGGCGTTCATCTCGTACCGCAGGGAATCCAGGAATTCATTAGGATCGGTAGTTTCCTGTTGCCAGTCAACTAGGGTGCGAAGCCAATTCATGTCTTCCTGGCCGGAAACGGTGCTCTTGTTGCCGGTCTTGTATTTCCAGTGCGCTGCCACACCATATTCTGCACGCTGGTGCATCTCGTGGGTGCGGATCTGAATTTCAACCGGTTTGCCGTCGGGCCCGATCACCGTGGTGTGCAGCGATTGGTACATGTTGAACTTGGGCATGGCTATATAGTCTTTGAAACGGCCCGGTAGCGGGTTCCACCGGGCGTGGATGGCACCCAGCGTGGCGTAACAGTCCCGTACTGTGTCGACCAGGATCCGTACACCCATCAAGTCATTGATGTCATCAAAGTCCTTGGCGCGGACAACCATCTTTTGGTATACGGAATAGTAGTGCTTGGGCCGCCCGGTGATCTCGGCCTTGATCTTGGCGGTCTTCAAATCTTCGTTGATTTGGCGCCGAATGACGCTCAAGTGCTTTTCCCGCTCGGGCGAACGGTCTTGGACCATGCGCACCAACTCTTCGTAGACCTTAGGGTACAGGGCGGCAAAAGAGAGATCTTCGAGTTCCCACTTGATCGTGTTCATGCCCAGCCTGTGGGCTAGGGGGGCAAAGATGTCAAGCGTTTCTCTGGCTTTTTTCCCCGAGGATTCAGCCGAGACAAATCGCCAGGTCCGCGCATTGTGCAATCTGTCAGCCAGTTTGATGACAAGCACTCTAATATCCTGGGCCATGGCGATGACCATCTTGCGGACGGTCTCAGCCTGGGCGGACTCCCCAAACTCCACCTTGTCCAGTTTTGTAACACCATCGACAAGTTTGGCGATCTCCTCACCGAACTCCTCACGCAGCTCCGCCAAGGTATAAGACGTGTCCTCTACCGTGTCGTGGAGCAAAGCGGCTGCAAGGGTGGCCCCGCTCATGCCAAGTTCAGCCAGGATGGTGGCAACGGCCACCGGGTGCGTGATATAGGGGTCACCGCTTTTGCGTTTCTGGCCCTCATGAAACTTTTCAGCGACACTGAACGCACGCTGGATGAGCTCAAAATCCTCTTTGGGATTGTTCGCCCGGACAATGCGCAGCATGGGTTCCAAGATGGGCGAGTAGCTTTCGGTGGACCACCCGGTCAGCCGCGCCAGGCGGGACCGCGTCCTTTCGCGACGCCCCGGAAAGGTGGGGCGTACTTCCACGGGATGGCGAGCCAGCTCGTTGCCGGGACCGTTTCCGGTGCCCTTCACCGACTCTTCGTTTGCCAATACCTCATGCGAGGGCGACGGATCGTTCACAACGCATCACCTCCCTCTGTTCCCATTGTGTCCACAGCCCTTTCATAAAAAGGCTTATAGGGCACATGCTTCAAGCATCTCCCTAGTCTAATCCCGGTGCCTTTGCACTTCTGACCAGCCTTGTGCCCGCTGCCGCGCCAAAAAAAGGAAGGCCGGGATATGGATTCCCGGCCTTCCTTGAACACGCTACTGATCGAGGTTATGCGTCTACTGTCTCCGCGCCGCGGCGAGCCTGTACCTTCTTGGCCTGCTTCGCCAGGGCCGGCTCGTTCTGACGCAACCACGCATACATGGGCGCGGCGATGAAGATCGTTGAGAAAGTACTGACGATGATCCCGATGAACAAGGCCAGGGACAAGTCCCGCAGGGTACCGGCACCAAGGAGGAACGCCCCGATGAACAGGATGGACCCCACCGGCAGCACAGCCACCATCATGGTGTTAATGGAGCGGACCAGCGTTTGGTTGACGGCCAAGTTGACCTCTTCACCAAACGTCCGCCGGGTAGAGGTGGCAATGTCGGCCGTATTTTCACGTATCTTGTCAAAGACAACCACTGTGTCGTACAGCGAATAACTCAGAATCGTCAAGAACCCGATGATGGCCGACGGCGTCACCTCAAAGTTGGAGGCAGCGTAGAAACCTGCCGTCACCACCATAACGACCAACAAACCAATAATTGCGGCGATGGACATGCGCCACGTTCGGAAATACAGGGCCATCAGTACTGTGGCAAGCAACACGAAGACGAAGAAGCCGATGATCGCCTGCCGCGAAACGTCCTGCCCCCAGGTGGGCCCAACAAATGTTGAGGTGATGTGTTCCTCGGTAACACCGTAGGCAGCCTTCAGGCTGTCCTTCACCCTCAGGGTCTGGTCATCTGAGAGCCTGTCCGTCTGAACTTGCATGGTGGAACCGGCAATGTTCGTCACCACGGCGACAGTGCCTGGCACCGCCTCAGCAACAGCTTTCTCGCCCAGGGCAGACTCCTTGTGTGCAACATCGGAGATGGTGAACTGTGAACCACCCCGGAACTCAATGCCAAAGTTAAAACCGCCGCCCAGCATGGGAAAAAGGATGGAAAGCAACACGGCAATACCGGCGATGCTGAACCAGATCTTGCGTTTTCCCACAAAATTGTAGGAACGCTCACCCGTGTAAAGCTCATTACCAAAAGTGGCGAAACTCTTCATTATTTGCTCTCCTTGGAGTCGTCACTGGACTCTGACTTCGAGGAACCGGACACCCGGCTACCGGCCATTTGTTCCTGTTTGGCAGCGAGGCGTCGCTCAGCAATTGTTTGGCGGCGTTCTGCTTCACCAGCTGCACGGGCGTTCTTGCTCTTCGAGAAATCGGGGCTGTCCTCGGGTGTGCGGAACCGTCCGGCGCCACGATACAAGGGAACTGCACCGAGCTGTTTGGGATCAAGCCCGGAGAAGTGGTGGCCTTCACCAAAGAACTTGGTACGGGCCAGTAACTGCAAGGTTGGATGCGTGAACATGAAGACCACGATGAGGTCGGCTACGGCCGTCAAACCAAGGGTGAAAGCGAAGCCCTTGACGTTGCCCACGGAGACGAAGTAGAGCACCAGTGAGGCCAAAATATTGACAGCCTTGGAGGCCAAGATGGTGCGCTTGGCACGCATCCAGCCATTTTCGACGGCGGCAATCAGGCCCCTCCCGTCACGAAGCTCATCCCTGACTCGTTCAAAGTAGACGATGAACGAGTCGGCTGTCTGGCCAATGGCCACGATAATCCCCGCTATACCTGCCAGGGAGAGCCGATAGTTTTCCGCCCAACCCAGCAGCACAATGGCCAGGTAGGTCAAGATGCCGGCAATGACCAGGGAGAAGATGGTGACAAGACCGAGGGCACGGTACTGGAACAGGGAGTAGATGACGACCAGGCCCAAACCAATCAGGCCCGCCAACATACCCATTTCTAGTTGTTGCAAACCAAGGGTTGCTGAAATCTGCTCATCAGATTGAATCTCGAAACTGATAGGCAGGGCACCAAACTTCAACTGATCGGCTAGGGCCTTGGCACTGGCCTCCGTGAAGTTTCCGGTAATAGAGGACTGCCCGTCGGTGATGACCGCCATCGACGCCGGGGCGGAGATGACATTTCCGTCCAGAACAATGGCAAATCGTGCCTGGGGATCGTCACGATTGGTCAGGTATTTAGCATTCAGGCGTTGGGTGACTTCCTTGAACGCCTGGGCACCTTCAGGCTTGACCAACGTCAATTGAACCGCCCACGTGTTGGTGGTGACACCTTGGGCGCCGGGCTGTAGGCCATAGGAGGCCGTCTTGATCCACTTGCCGGGAATCTCGACCGGCCCAAGGATGTACTTGACACCGGAGCCGGCCTCGCACGCCACCATGGGTTTGCTGGGGTCGGTCACGGTCGGCAACGGTGTCGTGGGCGCAATGCAGCTGGTCGCCTCAAAGGACTGCATCAAGGCCGCGTCAACCCAGTTGGGGTCGCTGGCGTTCAGCGGTGCCGCTGCCGGCTTAGGCAGCTGGTCCGCTGGTGTGCGAGAGGCCTCGGGCACAGCGCCTGCCGGAGCATTCGTGGAGACGATGACAGGGCGGAAATTCATGTTGGCCGACGCCTTGATGAGATTGCGCTCTTCTGTGGTGGGTACGCCGGGCATCTGAACGACGACGTTCTTGCCACCCTCAGTGGATATCAGCGCCTCAGAAACACCCGATCCGTCAACACGCTGACGGATGATCGACACAGCCTGATCCAATTGTTCGGACGTGATTGCAGCGCCGCCCTCAACTTTGGGCGCCAGAATCATCTGTGTACCGCCCTCAAGATCAAGGCCAAGCTTTGGCGCCCAGGAACTGACTGCTCCTGAAAGCACGCCACCACCTACCGCAAGAGTACAAACAATAATGAGCGCACCAAGCCACAGAAGAGTTCTGCGAGCTGTGGACGTCGGACCAGTTCGTGCCATCAAGGGATCCTTCTATTTGTCACGGGTTCAGTGAACATGGCAAAACTGCCGCGGCCTATCAATGCCCGCAGCAGTTGCCAACTCCGAATAAGGCTAGTTGTCTTTGCTGTTGTCTTTGTTCAAGCGCGCCAACGTCTCTTCAGCCGATTCCGTCGAAGCATCCCGCTTCTCCAGGTCAAGGGTCAAGGAGGAAACATCGTCGGGAATTGAGGCGTTAACATCGTCCATAGGCGCCGTCTCGGGCTCAATGATTTTTGCAACGGTCTGGCTGTGCACTGCCACCGTGACACCCGGGGAGATTTCCAGGTGCAACTTGTTGTTCTCTGCATCTACACCGACAACGTGGCCAAAGAGGCCAAAGTTGGTCATGATGTCTACGCCGGGCGCAAGCTTTGCTTGCTTCTCTTGTGCTGCCGCCTTGGTCTTCTTCTGCTTGCGGAACATCATGAAGATGACGACCCCAAACAAGGCAAACAGTATATAATTCATGGGCTGAAAACCGCCGGACGCGGGGGCCGTACCTTCGGCCAAGATACTACTCAGGGTCACAACAATTTCCATTCCTGTTGACTAGTGGTGTTTACCGGGCGCGAGGACGTGCCGGATGTGGTTACAGTCTAAGGGGTTAAACTGGGTGTCAGGCGTTAATCAAGGAACGACTGGCCGATTTGGGAGGCGCTAGCGATCCCGTTCCTCATATTCCTCGTCGTTAAACGGCAGCATGGCAGCAGCGACTGCGTTGCCTGGCATTTTCAGGCCAAGGTGTTCCCAAGCCGCCGGCATGGCTATGCGGCCACGTGGTGTACGCCCCAACAGCCCTTCACGAACCAGGAACGGTTCAGCCACGGTTTCGACAGTCTCGGGCTCCTCCCCCACAGCAATAGCCAGGGTGGACAAGCCGACAGGGCCGCCATTGAACTTGCTCACCAATGCCATGAGAACCGAGCGGTCCAGACGGTCCAGTCCGCGAACGTCCACCTCATACATGTCCAGGGCCGCCGACGCAGTGCGGGCATCGATGGTTTCCATGCCATGCACCAGCGCCCAGTCACGAACGCGGCGCAGCAGGCGGTTGGCGATACGTGGCGTGCCGCGTGAGCGGCCAGCAATCTCCGCAAATCCAGCGCTCGTCAATTTCAGCTCAAGCATCCCCGCCGAACGTCGCAAGACCAGTTCAATCTCCGCCACGGAGTAAAACTCCAAGTGGCCGGTGAACCCGAACCTGTCCCGCAGCGGGCCGGGCAACAACCCCGCACGGGTGGTGGCTCCCACCAGTGTGAAGGGCGGCAGCTCCAAAGGGATGGCCGTGGCCCCTGCCCCCTTGCCAACAATGATGTCGACGCGAAAGTCCTCCATCGCCATATAGAGCATTTCCTCGGCGGGGCGGGACATTCTGTGGATCTCATCTAAAAACAAGACTTCACCCTCCGAAAGGGAGGACAAAATGGCCGCCAAATCGCCCGCGTGCTGGATGGCCGGGCCGGAGCTTATCCGTAGGGGTGCGTTCATTTCGGCGGCGATAATCATGGCCAACGTTGTCTTGCCCAGGCCAGGGGGGCCCGACATCAACACATGGTCGGCGCTGCGGCCGCGGATCCTGGAGGCTGCCAGGACGAGGGAGAGCTGCTTGCGTACGCGTTCCTGGCCAACAAAGTCATCGAGGTTTTTGGGGCGAAGGGCAGCTTCGAGTTCGCGCTCCTCAGGTGCGGGCACGGGGGCCAGCTCAGCGGCGGGGTGAGGGGCGCCCGTACCACCTCCCAAGGAGATCTGGCCCGGCAGCAGGCCATCGTCATTCATCGCAGCCATGGACTAGCGCATCCGGCTCGACTGGCGGGCACCGTCTTGGCCCAGCCAGCGTAAAGTGGCCCGCAGGATTGCCGCCACGCTTTGGCCCTCCGCAAGCTCCGGCTCGGCCGCGATGGCCGCGTCAATACTCTTGAGGGCATCTTTTTCGTTCCAGCCCAGGCTTGTCATGGCTGCCACCACCTGGTCCTTCCATTCCATGGCGACGGCGGCGGGCGCCTGGGATACGCCAACGCCTGTGGGGACCAGCTTGCCCTTGAGCTCCAAGACAATCCGCCCAGCCACTTTCGGGCCCACGCCGGGGACTTTCGTGAATGCCTTGCCGTCACCGTTCGCCACACCGATCCGGATACTCTCGGGCTCGAGCACCGCCAGGATGGCAAGAGCCAGCCGGGGTCCAATACCACTGACACTGAGCAGGACGTCAAAGACTTCACGTTCTTGGACGTCGGCAAACCCGTATAGGGTCATGGAGTCTTCACGGACGATCATAGACGTGGTCAGACTTGTCTCCTCCCCCAGCCTGAGGCCACCGAGTGTCTTTGGTGTGGCATGGACAAGCATGCCAACACCGTTGACGTCGATCACGGCCTGGGCAAGGGAAAGATGTGCCACCGGCCCGCGGACAAAACTGATCATTGCAACTGCTCCTGACATGCCTCTACCGAACTACCAAACAAGCAACACCCAAGTGTATCGAACATACATACTAACAACTAGCTCCATGTGGCGCCCGGCTTTTCTTTGTTCTTCGTGACCCGCGCCTTCGTCTCGGCGTCGCGCCACAACTGTTGTGCCGCCGTCGTGCCCTGTTTATCCGGCGAGAACGCGTTTCCGCTGCGCCAGGCATGGGCAATGGCCAGGGCCAGTGCGTCGGCGGCGTCCGCTGGCCGGGGAGCCTCGGAGAGGCGCAAAAGTCTGGTGACCATGGCGGTCACCGACGCCTTGTCCGCCCGCCCATTGCCTGTCACGGCCGCCTTGACTTCCGACGGCGTGTGCATCGCCACCGGAATCCCGCGCCTGGCCGCCGCAACCATGACAACTCCCGACACTTGGGCGACGCCCATGACGGTGCTGAGGTTTGTCTGGGCAAAGACCCGTTCGATCGCCAAAACGTCTGGCCTAAACGCCTCCAACCACTGGTCAACGGCATCTGCGATCACCAGCAGCCGGGCGTCCAACAACAATTCATGCGAGCTACCCACCACCCCCACGCCCACCAGGGTGGCCGTACGGTTGGGGGCGACATCTACCACGCCCAGACCGCAACGGGTCAGGCCCGGGTCGACGCCCAGGACACGCAGCGCTAGTCCTCTTCGAGCGCGGCAAGGACCTCCGCGCTGATGTCGGCGTTGGTGTAGATGTTCTGGACGTCGTCAAGGTCTTCCAGTGCATCGTAGAGTTTCATGAACTTGCCGGCGTGCTCCACGTCGAGTTCAACCCGCATCGAGGGGACAAAGCCGGCCTCATCGGTTTCATATTCGATGCCAGCCTCAGCGAGGGCGGCACGAATGGCGGGCAGGTCCGCAGTGTCACAGACAATCTCAAAGTTCTCGCCCTCGTCCTTGACTTCCTCGGCCCCGGCTTCCAGCACGGCCATGAGCAGGTCGTCCTCGGTGAGGCCATTCTTGGGCAATCCAACAATGCCCTTGCGGGTGAACATGTACGCCACCGAGCCGGGGTCGCCCATGTTGCCGCCATTGCGTCCCACGGCCAGACGAACCTCGGAAGCGGCACGGTTCTTATTGTCTGTGAGGCACTCGATCAGGATCGCCGTGCCCTGGGGTCCGTAGCCTTCGTACATGATGGTCTGGTACTCCACGGCCTCGCCGAGTAGGCCTGCGCCACGCTTGATGGCACGCTCAATGTTGTCCGCCGGCACGGAGGTTTTCTTGGCCTTGGTGACAGCCAATTCCAGTGCCGGGTTGCCTTGGAGGTCAGCTCCGCCACCGCGGGCGGCAACTTCAATAGTTTTGATCAGTTTGGCGAAGGACTTCGCGCGGCGGCTGTCAAGAATCGCTTTTTTGTGCTTGGTTGTTGCCCATTTGGAGTGGCCTGACATGGTTACGCTTCTCCTCTAATCATTCGGATAAACAGTTCATGGATGCGGCGCTCACCCGTCACTTCCGGGTGGAACGAAGTGGCCAACAAATGCTGTGAACGAACGGCTACCGCACGGACTTCTGCCACAATTCTATCGTTTTGTGCCCCTGCCTGCGTTGCGCCCTCCGTGGCAGCGCGCTTTTCCACACTGGCCAGCACCTGCACCGACGCTCCGACCCGCTCCACCCAGGGCGCCCGGATGAAGACCGCGTGGACAGGGGTTTCGGCCTCCCCTACGGGGGCAAGCCCCGTAAAGTCCAGGGCCGTTTCAAAGGAATCGACCTGCCGGCCAAACGCGTTGCGTCGGACCGTAATATCCAGCCCGCCCAGTGTTTGCTGGGCGTTGCCGTCCCTGTCCTTGGCAGGATCGGCGATCTCGTTGGCGAGCAAGATCATGCCGGCGCAGCTGCCATACACGGGCAACCCTGCGGCTATGCGATCACGCAACGGATCGCGCAGGCCAAAGATCCGGGTCAGCTTGTCGATGGTGGTCGATTCGCCGCCGGGCAGGATCAAGCCGTCCACGGCAGCCAATTCGGACGGGCGCCGGACGCTGGTCACCGCCGCGCCGCACGCTTGAACCGCCCGGGCGTGTTCGCGCACGTCGCCCTGCAGGGCCAAAATGCCTATCAGCGGCTGTTTGCGGGTGGTGGATGACTGGTTTTCGGGGTTGTTCTCGCTCACTTTCCCATCATAGGTGGGCGCAATCTCACACGATGCACTTCTGGCACTCGCCGCACCTCTTGGCGGGGTGCCAAGCCACAAGCCGGTAGCATTGTGCGAGGACTGACGTACTAAAGATGAGGTAAACCAAGTATGTGCGGAATCGCCGGTTACTACGGTTACGGGACAGATGAAACGCTCCTGCAGGAGATGAACGCGTGCATTGTGCACCGCGGCCCCGACGGTGAGGGCATCTACACGCATGGCAACGTGGGACTGGCGCACCGCCGCCTGTCCATCATCGACGTGGCCCACGGCCAGGAACCCATGTATAGCGCGGACGGTGAAACCGTGCTCGTCTACAACGGTGAGGTCTACAACTACCTTGACCTGCGTGCAGAGCTTGAGGCCCTGGGCAGGACGTTCAGCACCAAGTCCGACACCGAGGTGGTCCTCCAATCCTACGAGGAGTGGGGTGACGCCGCGTTCGATAAGTTCAACGGCATGTTTGGCTTTGCCATCCACGACCGCAAGAACAACCGTCTGGTCCTGGCGCGCGACCACTTCGGTATCAAGCCGCTGTACTACGCCACCGCTGGCACGGCACAGGCCCCCACCTTGCTGTTTGGCTCGGAGATCAAGCCGCTGCTGGCCGCGTCCAAGATCGACACGGCCGTCAATGAGCGGATCCTGTTCCGCTACCTGCAGTTCCGCATCCATGATGAGGAAGCAGAAACCTTCTTTGAAGGCGTCCACAAGCTCATGCCCGGTGAGAAGCTGGTCCTGAGCACGGTGGACAGCGAAGCCGGTCCCGCCGGCACCATCACCATCTGCCCGTACACCCGGTTCAAAGAAGAACTGGCCGAACTGGCCAAGATCGAGACCCCCTACTCACAGGCGGTCATTGCCGAGTACCGGGAGCGGTTCACCGAGGGCGTGCGCCTGCGCCTTCAGTCAGAGGTCCCGGTCGGGACCGCACTGTCGGGCGGACTGGACTCCTCCGCCGTCGTCGTGACCATCAACAAGCTCATGCAGGAGAAAGCCGCGGCCACCGATTCACTCGGTGCGCAGCAGCAGACGTTCTCCGCGGTGTTCCCGAACTCGCTCAATGACGAGGAAAAGTACGCCGACGCCGTGCTGGCCCGCTGCGAGGGCAATGTCATCAGCCACAAGATCCGCCCGCAAGCCTCCGAGTTCGTGCAGGACCTGGAGGACTTTGTGCGCACCATGGAAGAGCCCATCATCTCCTCCGGCCCATACGCCCAGTACCAGGTCATGCGTGAGGCCTCCAAGCACGTCAAAGTCCTCCTTGACGGCCAAGGTGCCGACGAGATGATGGCCGGCTACATCCCGTACTATTTCGCGTACCTGCGCCAGCTGAAGAAGAACGGCCAGAACACCAAGCTAGCCAAGGAACTCGTTTCAAGCTCGGACATCTTGTTCCGCCTGGCCCGGTTCCGCATCCAGGGCGCCCTGACCTTCAAGAAGGCCGCCGGGATCACCCCGCTATTGAACAAAAAGTTCACGGCCAAGTACAAGTCCGAGACGTTCTCCAATATCCCGGACAACCTGAAGCTACGCCTCATTGACGACCTCTTCCACAAGTCCTTGCCGGCCGTGCTCCGCTACGAGGACAAGAACACCATGCGTTTCTCCCTGGAAGGCCGTGTGCCCTTCCTGGACAAGGAAGTGGTGAAGTTCCTCTTCAGCCTCTCCGATGAGTCCATCATCAAGGGCGGCTGGAACAAGCGCATCCTCCGGGACGCCACCCGCGAACTGTTGCCGGAAATGATCAGCAACCGCCGCAACAAGATCGGCTTCACCACCCCGGAAGCCGAATGGTTTGGCTTGATGCAGGAAAAGATCTACGAAATCTTCCTTTCCTCCTCCTTCGGCTCACGCCCGTACTGGAACCAAGACGCCGTCATTTACGCCTTCGAGGAATACCTCAGCGGCAAGTCCGCCGGCTCCACCATGGTCTTCTGGCGCCTGATCAACACCGAGCTGTGGCTGCGCGAATTCTTCGACGAGCCGGCCGTCTTGGCAGGCATTGAGGGCAAGAGCGACTATGTCCCCAACGCCGACAAGAACCTGGACATCACGGTTCCGGACGATGCTGGCACCTTCCGCCGCTACCCGTTGCGCACCGAGGTCTTCTTCAAGGAAACCGACTTCGACCCCGCCGTCATGAAATACGTCAAGCGCTTCTTCGACGGGCTTCCCGACGCCGGCACAGAGCACCTGGCTGCCACCTCCGACACCCCGTGGTACTTGTTTGTCTCGGAGAAGATCGTGGCCATGACTCAGGGCCGGTCCATTCCGGTCTGGGACATCAAGGTCTCCAACGCGGCCCGCTTCTTTAGCAAGTTCGTCACCCGCAACCCCGGCGGCATCGGCCTGGCCAGTCCCTGGTCCATGCAGCTGGCCATCGACGAGGTGGGCCTGCCCCGCATCATGTATGCCTCCGCCCGCAGTGTCCTGGGCAAGCTGCAAGGCAAGTCGGGGGTCTTCTACGAGGTGGTGGGGCACAACATCAACGCGATCGACGGTGCCGCCGGCTACCAGGTGGGCACCTCCACCCACTCGGTGAAATATGCGCCCCTGGACCCCGACGGCGTCGCGGCCCGGCTCAGTGCCCTGGTGAAGGAGCTGGTGCCGGCCGAATACGCCGCCACCTTCGCCGGGACCGCCATCATGGACGCCAACGACCTCGGCGTGGTGGCCCTGGGCCACGACACCAAGCTGTCCAAGACGGTGCTGGAAAACATCTTCCGCGACAACCCGCAGGGGCAGACCACCGAGACGACCCCCATGTCGCTGGTGTTCACCCAGAAGTAGCTCCAACCCCAGCAGGAACGACGGCGGAACCCGGATCCCGCCGTCGTTCCTGCTTAATGTCCCAGCCTGTAATACACGACGAAAGACTCTCATGGTCACCCTTGCCGACTGCCAGCGAACCCAACATGCCTGGTTCAAGGCGTTGGCGGCTGCCACAGGAGGGCGTTCGTTTAGCACTCACCGGATGGAATGGGTGTGGCTACCACGGACCAAGGAGATGCTGTGCATGTTCCCCACGGAAATCAATGAAACGGGGTTGCTGCCAGCCCTGGCCGAGGCCGAACGCCGCGGCGCCGCCGTGGTGGGTGTGTGGCTCAATGCCGCCGTGAAGGGCGCCATGCTGGCCGAATACCGTTTCGAGCCGGGGTGGCAGCCCTGGTGGATGACGCTGCCGTTGGACTTGGAGAGGGTGGCGGCGTCGGGGGACGCTGACACCCGGGTGAGCATCAACAACCCGGCCGGGGAGGTGTGTGTCCTGGAACCCCGCCAGGCCTGGCTTGGCACCGCCCGGGTGGACGGCGACTGGGCCGGGCAGTCATACGTGTTCATGCCGCCCGCCGAGCGCAAGAAAAACCTGGCCGGCATCTTTGACCTGCAGGTGGCTCCCGAGCACCGCCGCAAGGGCCTTGGCACGCAGCTGTTGGACAAGCTTTCGGAAACCGCGTTCGACGCCGGCGCCGAACATCTGCTGCTGAACGCCACCCCCGAGGGCCAAAGGCTATTCAGGAACTACGGATTCGAGCTCATCGGTAAGGGCCAGACCTGGTGGTATCACCTGCCGAGGCAGCCCTGAGACGCCGTCTCACCTTTGACGGGGCACAGGCTACGGCTTGATTGCACAGCGCAAAAGCGCGAATTCTTCCTTGGTGGCAGTGGCAAAGGGACCCCGGGGGCCGTCCGTGGAGAGACCCAAACAGTTTGCAAGGCCGTGGAGCGCCCCCACGGCATGGGGCAACTTCGACAATGCCAAGGCAACGGTTTGCAGGCGGTCCAGTTCGGGGCCTTGGGCGCTTCCGGAAAGGGCTTTGCGCCACACCTGCACGTAGTGTCCGGCAACAGGGCGGCCATGCCACTATGCCAGGCACCGACGCCGGGCAGTTGGGCAAGCAACTGGACATCGGAGCTCAGCCCGATCAAGAACGCGGCACCCACGGAGTCCCGCAACTGCTGTACACGGCCCGCTATGTCCTCCCGCCGCATGGTTTCCTTCACGGCCACCACAGTGGCGTTCTCTGCCAGGAACGCGAGGGTTTGGGGTCTGAGGTCGTACCGCGTCTGGAGCGGCTTGTTGTAAAAGCAGACGGGCAGACTGGTACTTTCAGCCACCGCCGCGAACAGCGACCTAACTTCCCCGTCCGACAACGGCAAATAAGCAAATGGTGCCAGCAAGAGCCCGTTGGGCGTCCTTGGCCAAGTGCCCCACCTCCCTGGTGGAGGCGGCACTCACCGCTGCATAGACCGGCAACCGTAGTCCACTCGTTTCACCGGCCCTGGCAGCTTCAACTGCCGTTTCCACGACGGTATTCCGCTCACCCCGGTCGAAGGTGACCCCTGCCCCGAAGTTGCCAGAACGGTGACCGCCGAAACCCCGGCCGCGGCCGCGTTGCGCACAAGGCCGGTCAAGGCACCCAGCTTGGGTTCGCCGTCGTGCGTCACGAAGGTGATGGGATAGGCGAGAAGGCCTGTGAATGTCTGTGTCACTAGGAAGCTCCCTAGGAGAAGGAAAGTGTGCACAGCGTAAACAGTTGAGGGAGAAATGAATCTCCCTCAACTGTTTACGCAGGAGGCGATACGGGGTTGGTAGGTGTTACCAGCCGCGCTCGGAAAGCCGGTGCGGCTCCGGCAGGTCGGCGACGTTGATGCCTACCATGGCCTCGCCCAGGCCGCGGGATACTTCGGCAATGACGGCCGGGTCGTCGTAGAAAGTGGTGGCCTTCACCACGGCGGCGGCACGCTGGGCCGGGTTGCCGGACTTGAAAATGCCCGAGCCAACGAACACGCCGTCGGCGCCAAGCTGCATCATCATGGCGGCGTCGGCCGGCGTGGCGATGCCACCGGCGGTGAACAGCACCACCGGGAGCTTGCCCGTCGCGGCAATCTCCTTGACGAGTTCGTATGGGGCCGAAAGTTCCTTGGCGGCAACGTACAGCTCGTCCTCGGGCAGCGCCGCCAGCGCGGCGATCTGAGCGCGGATCTTGCGCATGTGGCCGGTGGCGTTGGAGACGTCGCCGGTGCCGGCCTCACCCTTGGAGCGGATCATGGCAGCACCTTCGTTGATGCGGCGCAGGGCCTCACCCAGGTTGGTGGCGCCGCAGACAAAAGGAACCTTGAAGTTCCACTTGTCGATGTGGTGCTCGTAGTCGGCCGGGGTCAACACCTCGGACTCGTCCACGAAGTCCACGCCGAGGGATTCCAGGACCTGGGCTTCAACGAAGTGACCAATGCGGGCCTTGGCCATGACGGGGATGGACACGGCGGCGATGATGGCGTCAATCATGTCCGGGTCGCTGGCGCGTGAAACGCCGCCCTGGGCGCGGATGTCGGCGGGCACGCGCTCCAGCGCCATGACGGCGACGGCACCGGCATCTTCGGCAATCTTGGCCTGCTCAACATTGACAACGTCCATGATGACGCCGCCCTTGAGCATGTCCGCCATGCCTCGCTTGACTCGGTTACTGCCGGTTACGGGTACTGCTTCGGGTGTTGACACAAAAAACCCCTCTGGGAAGGAACAGTATATGAAAGCCCGCAAACGTGATCCGTCGCACGGGCTGGCTAGAGTCTATTCCGGGGCTCAGAGGGGATAAAAACTGCTGTTACTGTCCGTTGAGAGATTCCGCTGCCAGCGCCTGGCTGCGCACCGTAGCCACCCGCTGAAACACCGTAACAAGGCTTGCCAGTGCTAGCAGGACAAGCACGACGGCGAGCACGGCTTCAGGGATGCCCAGCCCTACCAGCCCGGTCGCCACCAGCACCACCACCAGCCTGTCGGAGCGTTCGGCGATGCCGACGTTGGCGCTCATACCCAGGCCTTCGGCACGGGCCTTGGAGTAGGAGACGATCGAGCCAAGCACCAGACAGGTCAGCGCCATGGCGGCGATGAGGTGGTTGTTTCCACCGGTGTAGAACCAGATCACGATGCCAGCAAACACCGCCCCATCACCCACCCTGTCAAGGGTGGAATCCAGGAAGGCGCCCCATTTTCCGGAGCGGCCCAACATGCGCGCCATGAGCCCATCAATGATGTCCGAGAAGACAAACACGGTGATGACCACGGTGCCCCAGAACAGCTCCCCCAAGGGATAGCCAATGAGTGCGCCGGCGGCAACGCCAAGCGTGCCAATGATGGTGACCGCGTCAGGCGAAACTTTCAGGCGCACCAGCAGCGCCGCAACCGGTGTGAAGATGGCTGCAAAGAGTGCACGGGCATACTTGTTAAGCATCAAAAACCCTATTCGACGGTGTTCCAGGCGTTGGCGACCTGTTCGCGCACATCACCCAAGGTTTGGGTGATGGCTTTGGTGCCGGCGATGATTGGTAGGAAATTTCCGTCCCCACCCCAGCGGGGCACAATGTGTTGATGCAGGTGCGCGGCAATGCCGGCACCCCCGGTCACCCCTTGGTTCATGCCCAGGTTGAATCCCGAGGAGTTCGCAACAGCCCGCAACACCCGCATAGCCTGCTGCGTCAGTGCCGCAAACTCGGCTGTTTCAGCCACTGTCAGGTCTGTGTAGTCGGGGACATGGCGGTAGGGGCAAACCAGCAGGTGTCCGGGGTTGTAGGGGAACAGGTTCAGCACCACGTAGGCCAGCTCGCCCCGGTAAACAATGAGTGATTGTTCGTTGCTGCGTGAGGGCGCCTCACAGAACGGGCAGTCGTGGGTGCCCGTGACCTGCTCACCGTTTTTGACATAGGCGAGCCGGTGCGGCGTCCAGAGCCGCTGGAAGGCATCAGGAACTCCTGGGAGTTCAAAATCATCCATCACCGGCCCGGACGCCCCACCGAGTTCACTCACGCTGTACGGTTCCTGACTGCTTCGACGATCCGCGATACTGCCTCTTCAACGGGTACCCCGTTGTCCTGGCTGCCGTCGCGGAAACGGAAGGAGACCGCGTTGGCGTCGGCGTCGTCCCCGCCGGCGATCAGCACAAACGGAACCTTGTCCTTGCTGGCGGTGCGGATCTTCTTTGGGAAACGGTCGCTGGAGATGTCCACCTCGGCACGGATGCCCGCCTTCTTCAACTGGGCGACGACGTCGAACATGTAGTCGTTGAACGCCTCGGCCACCGGGATGGCCACCACCTGTACGGGTGAGAGCCAGGCCGGGAACGCGCCGGCGTAATGCTCGGTCAGCACGCCCATGAAACGCTCCACCGAGCCGAACAAGGCGCGGTGGATCATGACGGGGCGCTGGCGGGAGCCGTCTGCCGCCTGGTATTCCAGCTCAAAGCGCTCCGGCAGGTTGAAGTCGAGCTGGATGGTGGACATCTGCCAGGTGCGGCCCAGGGCATCCTTGGCCTGCACCGAGATCTTGGGGCCGTAGAACGCGGCGCCCCCGGGATCGGCGACCAGTTCCAGCCCGGAGGCTTCGGCAACCTCGGCGAGTGTCGCGGTTGCCTCCTCCCAGATGGCGTCCTCACCCACAAACTTATCCGGATCCTTGGTGGACAGTTCCAGGTAGAAGTCGTTCAGGCCGTAGTCCTTGAGCAAGGAAAGGACAAAGTTCAGCGTCTCGGTGAGCTCGTCCTTCATCTGTTCCTTGGTGCAGTAGATGTGGGCGTCGTCCTGGGTCATGCCGCGCACGCGGGTCAGGCCGTGGACCACACCAGACTTTTCGTAGCGGTAGACCGAGCCGAATTCGAACAGGCGTAGCGGAAGTTCCCGGTAGGAGCGCCCGCGAGAACGGAAGATCAAGTTATGCATGGGGCAATTCATGGGCTTGAGGTAGTAGTCCTGGCCGGGCTTGCGCACCGTGCCATCCTCATTCAGTTCCGCATCCACGTGCATGGGGGGGAACATGCCGTCGCGGTACCAGTCCAGGTGGCCGGAGACCTCGTACAGGTTGGCCTTGGTGATGTGCGGGGTGTAGACAAAGTCATAGCCGGCCTCAACGTGGCGCTGGCGCGAGTAGTCTTCCATCTCCTTGCGGATGATCCCACCCTTGGGGTGGAACACGGGCAGGCCGGATCCCAGCTCGTCGGGGAAGGAGAACAAGTCAAGTTCCACACCGAGCTTGCGGTGGTCGCGACGTTCGGCCTCGGCAATGCGTTCCTGGTACGCCTTCAGAGCATCCTTGGTGGGCCACACCGTGCCGTAGATGCGCTGCAGCTGCTGGTTGTTCTGGTTACCCAGCCAGTAGGCGGCGGAGCTGCGCGTCAGCGCGAACGCGTTGGAGATCAACTTGGTGTTTTGCAGGTGCGGGCCGCGGCACAGATCGCACCACACTTCTTCACCGCTCTTACGGTCAATATTGGCGTAAATGGTGATGTCACCGGCACCCACCTCGACGTTCACGCCCTCGGCGGTCTCGGCAGTGTCATCGTTTTTTTTGCCCAGCAGCTCCAGCTTGTAGGGCTCGTTGGCCATGGCCTCGCGGGCCTGATCCTCGGAGACCACGCGGCGGGCAAATTTTTGGTTTTGGTTGACGATCTTGAGCATCATCTTCTCAAGGGTCTTCAAGTCATCGGGGGTGAACGGCTCTGCCACATCGAAATCGAAGTAGAAGCCGTCGGTGATGTACGGGCCAATGCCCAGCTTGGCGTCGGGGCGCAATGCCTGCACTGCCTGGGCCATGACGTGGGCGGTGGAGTGGCGCAGTACGTCCAAGCCGTCCGGGGAATCTATGGTCACGCCCTCAACGAGTGCACCCTCCGCCAGTGGCTGGTCAAGGTCCTTCAGGACCCCGTCCACCCGGGCAACAACTACCTCGCGGCGCTCGAAGAACAGTTCCGCGCCGGTGGTGCCGGTGGCCACCGTCGTCGCAACGCCCTCGACATTGATGGTGATCTGTGTATCCACTGGCACGGTAACTCCTTGATTTGTCATGTGCGGCTCCTTGTTTAAGCAACATACGGGGGTTGCTGTGAGCCACTTTGATGGTATCGGTTCACCGGCGCACCAACCAACACGGGCTGGTGAACCTGTTTGGCTACCGGCAGGATCTACCGGCAGGCAAGAGGACCCGCGGATAAATCCTTAGAAACGCCCGGCGGAAGCGGCTGGCTCAAATCCCAGGCCTCGAGCGCCTGCAAGCTGATACCCCGGGGTCCAGTGCGCCGGGTCAGCCCGCGGATCAGCAGCATGCGGGTGCCAAAGAGCAGGGGGCCGGACTTTTCCTGCGCCTCGGTGAAGAAGGTGGCATCCACGCACCCGGTGCCGTCGTCGAGGCTGATGAAGACCACCCGTTTTCCCCCGCGCATGGGTGGTGTCTGGGTGGCTACACGGACCCCGGCCACCAGCACCTCGGTGTTGTTGCGCAGCCCCAGTAACCCCTCCGCACGGGTGACCCCCAGCCGGCTCAGCAGCGGCGCGTAACTGTCCATCAGGTGGGCGCTGGCATCCAGGGACAGCAGGTCCAGCTCGGTGCGCACCGTCTGCTCCACGGTGGGTGCCGGCAACAGGGCCGGTAGGGTGCCCAGCTCCAGTTCGCCGAGCGGAAAATGCAGTTGCCCGACCATGGGCTCGTTGCGCTTGCCCGGCTTCAGTGCCGGAAGGCTGTTCACATGCGCAATGAGATCGGCCCGGTTGGCCGTATTGCCACTGATGCGTTGGGCCGATTGCTGCAAGGAATCCAACGCCCCCAGCTGGGCCAGGCGTTTGAGGATGGGCAAGGACACCTTGGCCCTCTCACGCAGGTCCGCCAGCGAATCATAGGGCTGCCCTGCCACTATCCGTCGCAGTTCAGCCCCGGAGAGGCCATAGACGTCCGCAAGGCTGAGGCGGATACCCGTGACGGGCTTCGTTCCGGTCACGGCCTGCGTGCGCTCGGCCCTGTATTCGCCGGTGCTGGCGTTAATGTCCAGGGGCAGGATGGGGATGCCCATGCGCCTGGCCTCCGCCACGAGCAGCCGCCGCGGGTACATGCCAGGATCGTGCTCCCACAACCCGGCAAGGAACTCGGCCGGGTGATGTGCCTTCAGCCACGCCGACTGATAGGTGGGCACGGCAAAGGCTGCGCCGTGGGCCTTGCAAAAGCCGAAGCTGCCAAAAGCAGCCAGCGTCCCCCACACTTCCTCGATGACAGCCTGGCTGTAGCCGCGTCCGGCGGACTTGTCCCTAAAATCCTTCTCCACGGCAGGTTCCTGTGCCGGGTTGCCCAGCCTGCGTCGGTGTTCGTCGGCCTGCGACAGGGAACACCCCGTCATGACGTGGAAGGTGCGCAGTACCTGCTCATGGAACACCGTCACCCCGTGAGTCTCCTGCAGTGCCGGAACAAGATCGGGGTGGGCGTAGTGTGCGGGGGCAAATCCTGCCCTGTATTCCAGGAACGGTTTCACCATGTTCGATTTCATGGGCCCTGGCCTGAACAAGGAGATATCGATGACCAGGTCGCTGAACTCGCGCGGGGCCATCTTCCCCACCAGTTCGCGCTGACCAGGAGATTCAATCTGGAAGCAGCCCAGCGTGTGGGTGCTGCGGATCAGCTCAAAGGTGGGTTCGTCGTCGAGCGGGATGGCGTCAAGATCAAGGTGACCGGCCTCAGAGACATAGGCCGGCCCCTGCCCCTGCTCGTCAACAGGATGCTTTCCAGCCTCCACCACCTGGGCTTTGGATGGATGCAGGCGGATGATTTCACGCACCGCATACGCCATGGCGCTTTGCATCCGCACGCCCAGGACGTCCAGCTTGAGCATGCCCATGGCATCCATGTCGTGCTTGTCGAATTGGCTCATGGGCAGTCCCATGCCGCTTGCCTGCACCGGGGTCCTGTTCAGCAACTTCGAATCCCCCAGGATCACCCCGCACGGGTGCATGGAAATATGTCGGGGCAGCCTGTCCAGCCGTTCGGTCAGGTCCACCAGGAGATCAAGCTGGCCCTCCCCCTTTCCACCCAGGCGGCTCCGTTCAACTCTTGCCGCAAATTCCCGAAGTTCCGGCTTTTCCGCCAGGGCTTCCCTGAAGGAGCTGGCCGAGAACCGCCACAGCTCCTTCGCAATCCCGTCGATCTCCCCTTGCTCCATACCCAAGGCAAGGCCGGCATCACGCACGGCACCCCGGGCCCGGTACCCGTTTTGCATGCTCATCAAGGTCACGCGTTGGGAGCCAAACCGTTCAAAAATCTTGTGGTAGACCTTGTGCCGTTGGGCGCTTTCCACATCAAGGTCAATGTCCGGCAGGGTGGAGCGGTCCCGGGACAGGAACCTTTCAAAGAGCAGGTCGTTGGCGATGGGGTCCACGGCGCTGATCCCCAGCAGGTAGTTCACCAACGACGACGCCCCGGAACCTCGCGCGGCCCGGCGCACCCCCATGGTGCGGATCATCTCGGACACTTCGGCGACAGTGAGAAAGTAAGAGGCGAATCCCAACTCGTTGATGGTGTCCAGTTCAGTGGTGAGCCTGTGCTGGACCGCCTGGAGTTGCTGGCCCCTGAGCCCGGGGAAACGGTGCTCTAGGCCGGCATGCGTGCGCTGCCACAGTTCTGCGGACGGGGCCTGGGTCAAACCCATCACGGAGGCTTCCGGGGTGGTCGGCGTCTTCCAGCCAAGATCCGCGGAGGGATCCAGCCGGCACTTGTCAGCGAGCTGGTGGGTGTTGGTCCACAGCTGGGTCAGCTCAGCAGTGTCAAAGCCGCCTTGATGGACGATCTCTTGGGCAACCTTGCGCATTTGCCCAGCACTTTTGAGCCAGCCCTGGCCCGTGGGCTGTAAATCATGGACCTGCCTTAAGGGTGCAATAGCCCTGGCCGCATCCAATACATCAGCGGTGGGAGCGTCATCTTCGCTGCTGTAACGCACGGCGTTGCTAAGCACTGCCGGGACATCAAACTCTTCGGCCAGTTTCAGCATGCGCACAGCGTGTGCAGTGCTCAGCGGTGTGCCGGGTGCACTGAGATGGCTCAGGATCTCCACCGCCAAGGTACCCGGTGGCATGGCGGTATTCCAGGCCCGGAACTTGCTGCGCGGCAGCAGATACTTGCGCCCGTTCATGGCCTTGCCTACGTCTGAGAACGGGCCCAGCAAAACCGTCAACGCCGGCTCCCGGGATTCCGGGTCCAGCACCCCTGCCGCCAGTTCCGCCAGCGTGAGCCCCACCGGCCCCTTGGGCCGGGCGTGGGCCGTGGAGATCAGTCGGCAAAGCGCCGCATAGCCAGCACCTGCCGGCAGACTCTGACGGCCGTGGGCCAAAATGACAACCCTTCCGCTCTCCACCAGTGCCTGCCTTCCCGCACCAAGGTCCACCATGTCAAGAACCGCCAAGTCCACACCCAGCAGCGGGTCAATCCCGGCAGCCATGCACGCCTTGACGTGCTTGACCGCGCCGTAAAGGCCGTCCCTGTCGGTGCTTGCCACGGCATCGGCCCCGTCGGCAATGGCGGCCTGCACCAACTCCTCCGGCCAGGAAACGCCGTAATGGGCGCTATACGCGGAGGCAGTATGCAGGTGCACAAATCTAGCTCCCATAACCTTGCTCCTCCACCGGATCAGCCGTACCGGCCGTGTCCTTTGTTTCGTTGAGTGCGTCATGGACCTTGATCACCCGCCAGCGCCCTGCCGGCAGGTACTTCACCAGATCAAGGGTCAATAGGGGCACCCCTGGCGGTGTGCCGTCGCGGCGCACCTGGACCCGCCAAACCTCGCGGTCAACCAGGCCCCCGCCGAATCCCGGGGGTGCCCGGAGTTCCTCATCCCACCAACAGCGCCGTTCGTACCAGCGCAGGGGCTCGGCGGCGAGCGTGTAAGAACGCCCCTGCCACAGTAAGTGCAAGGGCACTCCTGCCATGGTTTGCACCACGTCAATGCCATCGCTGAAGATGCCCATCCGTGCCTGCCACCTCCGCCTGCAGTCCCTTGCACACCCACAATGTACGTAGACCAATCGTGTAACTAGAATATATATTCTAAGAGATTTAAGTGTACGCTCACTTTACGCGACAAGAAAGTCGCCAATTGGGAAGAATTTCACAAAGAGCAACCACTCGCCAGCTCCATATTGCGTGATACAGATAGCTGTCAGGGCGCCATACGTCTAGCATGGCTTTATAGTCATCGACGTGACTTATGCTGCTGGCGACTCAACGATTCTAAGGAGCGTTCCATGACTGACATGGTCACCCTCATCGCTAAAACCACACCCCTTGAGCGGGAACTGAAAACAACGTCCCGCACGGTCCATGAGTCCGATCTGCCCCGCCTGGGTGAGCTATACTTCACCGCCTATGAGCCCGGCATCGCTGGCGATTCCATGCAGGCTGCCATCGACGACATCAGGGCCTCCATGGCAGGGAAATACGGACAATTCCTGCCCGACGCTTCCCATGTTGCCCTCGATGAAACCGGCAAGATCGTGGCGGCAGTGCTGGTTGTTGAGCGTGCGATCGGTGATGACACACCCGAGTCCCCCTTTATCATTGAGCTCATCACGGACCGCCAGCACCGCCGCCGCGGACTGGCCGAGGACCTGGTGCTGCTCACCATGGACACGCTTTTCAACGCCGGCCAGCACGATGTGGCCCTGCGCGTGGAGGGAACCAACTCGGCAGCGCTTGCCCTCTACCTCTCCCTGAACTTCCGCCGCTGGAGCCCGGAAGAGAACGAGGACTGAGCCTGCCGTTGGCTGTGAATCAGCTAAGACTTTGCACAAAAACAACCGCCACAGGAGGGTTTCCCCAGCGACGCATGTGAACATTGTTGAACGCTGGCAGCACGCCGGCATGGACAATGCGGCTTGGGGACGCGGCGAGGAGCGCACCCTTGAGCTTGTACGAGCAACTTCGTTCACGGGATGTCTCGCGTAAACGACGCAGGCGCATCACCTACTCCATTGTGGCGGCCCTGGCCGCCATCGCCCTGTCGGTCACCGGCTACGTCGCTTTCGTAGCGGTCCAAGCCAACAGCAACGTCAGGCGTTCGAACGCACTGGCGGCCCTGGCCGGGGTGCCCAAGCTGACGAAGGACACCAACATTTTGGTGATGGGCCTGGACTCCCGGGTTGACGAACAAGGCAAGCCGCTCTCGGTGGCGCTCTATGACGCACTCGACGCTGGGGACCAGAGCATTGGCGGCTACAACTCCAACGTGCTCATGCTCATCCACATCCCCGCCAACGGCCAAAAGGCGACGGCTATCTCCATTCCGCGGGATGACTACGTGCAGATTGAGGGGATCCCCGGACAGTCGTTTGAGGCCAAGATCAAGGAAGCCTATGGGTACGGTCTGGCCGCCGAGCAAACCGCCCTGCTGGCAGCCGGCAAGCCCCATAACGACACCACGTACCAGCAGGCGCGCGACGCCGGCCGCCAGGCCGAGCTGGCCACCGTTTCAGCGTTTTTGGGCAGCGTGCACATCGACCACTTTGTGGAGGTTACGATGGCAGGATTTTATGAGGTATCCCAGGCTGTGGCCCCCATCACGGTCTGCGTGAACCAGGCCACTTTCGACACGTATTCGGGCGCCGAGTTCAAAGCTGGCATGCAACAAATCGACGCAAAGCAGGCCATGGCGTTTGTCCGCCAACGCAGAGACACCAGTGATCCACGCTACGACTTCTCCGACCTTGACCGTGAACGGCGCCAGCAGGCGTTCATCGCCTCGGTCATACACCAGCTCAAGCAGGCAGGCACATTCACCGACATCCCTAAGATGGAATCGGTGCTCAACGCCGTGAGCAAGAACATCGTGGTGGACTCCGGGCTGAACCTCATTGAGCTCATCCAGCAGGCCGGCTCCATCACCTCAGGCAACATCTCCTTCACAACCTTGCCCATCACCGGCTTCGGCACCTCTCCGTCCGGGGAATCCATCAACACCGTAGATGTGGCGGCGGTGCAGGCCACCGTGCGCGAACTCCTCACTCCGGCGGCGCCGGCACCCACCCCCGCACCGGGCACCTCCCCAACGCCCGGGGCTCCTGCCCCAGCGCCGACAGCCTTGGCAAGTCCCAGCAGTGGGGACTCCAGCTATTCCGACTGGACCGGGGCCCTGCAGGGCGGTTCCATCCCGTGCGTGAAGTAGGGCCCCACACCATGATGGGGATCAACTTTGCCGTCCTTCTCTCCATCACCGTCCTGGCCGGGGCCGCCCGGCTCCTCACGGCGGGCCCGCTCCCAGCCAAGCTCGACGCCGTCACGCTCACCGTCGCCGCCCTGGCACCGGCCTCGCTCATAGGGGCCTGGCCGGTTGACTGGGCACCGTACCTGGCACTTGCCTGCGCCGCACTTTGGTTCCTGTGGCGCGTGGTGGCACCGCGCACCGCGGGTCAGGGCACAGCTGGTGCCGGCAGAGGTGCGGCCTTCTACAGGCTCCTGTTCACGGGCGCTGCCGCGTGGATCACTGTGTCATTGGCCAGCTCACATGCGTTGGGACCGGGTGGGCAACTGGGCGGCATACTCTTGCACACGATCGCGGCCGTGGCTTTGGTCTTTGCGGCTGCGGCTTGGCTCTTGGTGACATTTGCCCTGCCGCAAGAAAGTGCGCCGCAAGACAGTGCGCCGCGATACAGTACGGGAGGGAAGATCCATCCCGCCGTGGGCCTTCATGAGGCCCTCGTGGCCGGCGTCGTGGCGCTCTGCTTCTTTGCCCTTGTTTAGAATGATTTGTCTAGAATGGCTTGTCTAGAACGAGCCGAGTGGGACAATCAATTCTGGTCCGTCGTTGCGGACGTTGCCAACCTCAGGCCGCACGGCGTCCACGCTCCAGCTGGCCGCGACTGCGTATGCTTGGGCCAACACGCTCTCCAGCAGGGCCGCTGGCTCCCTCATATCCGGCGCGAGCCACTTTGCCATTGTTTCTTTCTCCAGTGGAACCGGAAGCCTGTCGTGCAAGGTAGCCAATTCGCCGTCGGGCGGGGATGCCATGGTCAAGATGGTGCACGAGAGCAGCCACTGATCAGAGGCGCCCTCCTCCTTGGCGGGGTCCTTCCACCACTCATACAAACCGGCAAAGACGATCAGTGACCCGGTCGCACTGTGCACAAAATAGGGTTGTTTGGACTTGCCGTCCCTGCCTTTCTTCCACTCGTAGTAGCCCTGGACCGGGACGGCGCAGCGCTTGGATTTGATCGCTGCGCGGAAGGTGGGTTTTTCAAGGACCGTCTCAGCCCTGGCGTTGAACGCCCGCACACCCGCCGATGCATCCTTGGCCCAGCTCGGCACCAGCCCCCATTTCGCCACATGGACCTGACGGTGCACCTCCTTGCCGACAAGGCGCTCCAAGACGATAGGTACATCGGTGGTGGGCGCCACATTGTAGGACGCCCGCAGTTCCAAGCTGGCCTCCGCCTCGGCTTCCAACTCCGCCACCAGGTCACCAACAGCCTTGGCCATCACGTATCGTCCGCACATGCCCCTATGCTGTCACGGTTGCCGCAAAGGTGGGAATAGGCCTCCCAGCCGGTAGCGTTGTGACTTAAGCACGCAAAAACCTATGCCTAGGAGCAAAAAACGTGGAGTACACCCCTGAAGCCGGCACCATCACCATGTTTTCCACCGTTTGGTGCGGATACTGTAAGCGTCTGAAGAAGCAGCTTGAGGCCAAAGGCATCGGCTATACCGAAATTAGCATTGAGGACACGCCCGGTACCGCCGAGCTTGTGGAGAAACTCAACGACGGCAACCAGACCGTTCCCACCGTGATCTACCCGGATGGCACGTCCGCGACAAACCCGTCATTGAACGATGTCATGGCAAAACTGGGCCTCTAACCAGTCCCCGCAATTCAGCACTTCTAAGGAGCAAAAAATGGTACACAAGGTTCAAGGCGCCGTGGTCCTTTCCAAGGATGCCCCTGTCACGCTGCTGACCGTTCTGGTCCCTGACCCCGGCCCGGGCGAGGTGCTGGTGGATATTCTCACGAGTGGCGTCTGCCACACCGACCTGCACTACAAGCAGGGTGGGATCAGCGATGACTTCCCCTTCCTGCTCGGCCACGAGGCAACAGGCGTCGTAAACACCGTGGGCGCCGGTGTCACCAATGTTGTCCCAGGCGACAGGGTCATCTTGAACTGGCGCGCAGTGTGCGGTAACTGCCGCGCATGCGCCAAGGGCCAAGCCCAGTACTGTTTCAACACGGCCAACGCGACCCAGAAGATGACGCTCGAGGACGGCACAGTGCTTTCTCCCGCACTGGGCATCGGCGCCTTCATTGAAAAGACCCTGGTCGCTGCAGGGCAGTGCACCAAGGTGGACGCCGACGTCGACCCCGGCACCGTCGGCCTGTTGGGCTGCGGCGTCATGGCCGGCATTGGCGCGGCCATCAACACCGGCGGCGTCAAGCGCGGGGACACCGTTGCAGTGATCGGCTGCGGCGGGGTCGGCTCGGCCGCCATCGCCGGTGCGGTCCTGGCTGGCGCCACCACCGTCATTGCCGTGGACCGCGACCCCAAGAAGCTCGTTGTAGCCAGGGCCCTTGGTGCAACCCATGCAGTTGATTCCTCGGTTGAGGACGCCGTGGAAGCCATCCGCAACCACACCGGCGGGTTCGGTGCCGATGTGGTGATTGACGCCGTCGGACGTCCCGAGACCTACAAGCAGGCGTTTTACGCCCGGGATCTGGCCGGAACGGTTGTTTTGGTGGGCGTGCCCACACCCGAGATGACCCTGGAACTGCCGCTGCTGGACGTGTTTGGCCGCGGCGGTTCGCTGAAGTCCTCTTGGTACGGCGACTGCCTGCCCTCGCGTGATTTCCCCATGCTCGTGGAGCTGTACAAGCAGGGCAAGCTTGACCTTGACACCTTTGTCAGCGAACGCGTCACCATCAACGATATTGAGGCCGCGTTCACGAAAATGGGCGAAGGCTCCGTGCTGCGTTCGGTGGTGGAGTTCGCATGAGTGCCCGCATTGAACGTCTGATCACCTCGGGAACTTTTTCGCTCGACGGTGGCACCTGGGATGTTGAGAATAATGTGTGGATCGTCGGTGACAACGCGCAGGTGTTTGTGATCGACCCCGCCCATGACGCGGCAGCCATCAAGAAGGCTGTGGGGGAACGTTCCGTCAAGGCCGTTTTGCTGACGCACGGACACGACGACCATATCCGCTACGCCCGGAAGTTTGCCGAAATGGTGAGTGCACCGGTAGTCATGAACCCGGCCGACCAGATGCTGTGGGAGGACATTTACCCGGGAACCACCCCGGACTCCCCCATCGCAGAAGGCGACGTGTTTGAGGTGGCGGGAACACGTTTGGTGTCACTGCACACCCCAGGGCACTCCCCCGGGTCAACGTGCTTCTACGCAGCGGACCTCGGCACGGTGTTTACCGGCGACACGCTGTTCAACGGCGGCCCCGGGGCCACAGGGCGATCCTACAGTGACTTCCCCACGATTGTGAAGTCGATTTCCGAGCGGCTCATGACGCTGCCACCGGAGACCGTCGTCAACACCGGCCACGGCGACTCAACCACCATCGCGGCCGAGGCTCCTGGTATCAGGGCAGCGCAACCCTAAGGTCGGTGTGCTGTGCGTACGCCGCCAGGACTGCTGCTTCCACGGCCTCCACTGTGAGACCGGGAAGCAGGTCCTCGGCGGCGCCCGCGGTGGCCGGATCCCAGTCAAGGTCCAACGCCGCATAACAGTCTGAAAGAACCTGGCGAATGGGTGCCGAGTTTTCCACCACAATCACGGAACTGAACAGCCACGCTCCGGAAACCACCCGCTGTGCTGTACCTACCAGCTTGATGCTGTGAGCCGGGCCGCGGCCGTAAACACTAAACTCTCCGGGACAGTACTCCCCTGGAATCTCGCCCACCCCCGCGTCCACGCCCAAGGAGCGCAGGGCTTGTGTGAACAATCCGCCAAAGAAGCCAAAGCGCGCCTTAGCCAGTGCAATAGCGTCGTGATCGGTCTGGATGTGATCAATAATCAGCGTGCCTTGATGGTATGCCGCCGCGCGGCCCCCAGCCCGGCGGACGGTGGGAGTGAAACCTCTCGCCAGTGAGGCCCGGCTCGCCTGTCCAAATCCCGGCAGCCGGGTGTCACGCTGCCCAAAGGCCATCGTGGGTTCTGGTCGGTAAAGGCGCAACATGGCGGGAGTTTCGCCGTTCCTTACCTCAGCCAGCAGGTCCAGGCCCCGGTTTAGGTCTGCCTCAGCCCCGAGACTCACCTGTTGGCGGTGCACTTGAAGCCGCGGCGCCACCATCGGCATCATTTGGCGAGCGGGATGGGGCGAACCGTCAAGATCTGCTCCGTACGGCCAAAGGGGCCCTTGATGTCGTTGAGGACGGAGGAGGTCAAGCCTATACCGTCACCGGCGAGGGTGACGTGCGTGTCCAGACCCAGCCATTCGCCCACGGGTTCGCGGTAAATGTGGATAGACAGGTCAACATTGGGGAACATGTAACCTCCGGGCACCGGCGCCAGCCGGGCCGCGACGCCGTTGGCGCTGTCGGCCAGGCCCAGCAGGCGTACCAGCGGGGAGGCTAGTTCCCCGCCGTCGAGCATGGTGAAGGGGCTGTGCAGCCAGGCACGTCCGCGGCCGGGGCGGTGACCGGGGACCGAACGGCCTTCAAGGGTCTTGATGAAACCGCCGGGCCAGACGCTCATGCCATCCCAGGGGACAGAGCTCTCCAGACTGGCCAGGGCCTGGTCTTCATAGGCTTCAACGGCCGTGGTGTCATTTTTTTGCAAGCGCCAAGCCGTGACGCGTACGGCTACGCGGCCCTCAGAGAGAAGTTCCCCCTGCAGCAATTCGATGGTTTTGCCCGGACGCAGAAGAGTGGTTTCAATGGTGAACTCGCCGGCGGGGATGAGCCCTAGAATGTCGAAATTCAGGCGGGCCAGGCGCATGTCGGGCCGCGGCTGGAATTGCTCCAGGGCATGGACCATGAGGCCGCTGACCGGCGCCATATGCTGTTCGTGTGTGTTCCACGCCCCCTGGGCGTGGATGGTTGACTCATAGTGGTTCCCGCCCAGGTGGCGGTAGTACGAGCTGGCTTCAACGGCTGCTTGCATTGTGGTCTCCGACATGGTCACGACTCTACCGCCAGCCAAGGCACACACAGCACATTACCCATGGCAGCTCCTGCGCCGGGCGCTCAGGCCCCGAAGGCGGTAGGGCGCTCGACTGCGGGGACGGGGATCTCTGCACCCATGACAGGGCAGTCATCCATGGCGCTTTGGTCAAGCTTGCGGGTGCGTGAGACCCGGAAAAGGTGGATGCCCAAGACCAGGGCACCCACGGCCAGCACCAGCAGGATCAGGGCCATCGGGGAACCCGCGGCGGCGGCAATCGCAGCCTCAAAGGCGGCCAAGCCGACCGTTGCGTAGATGCAGGCCCAAACAATGGAACCAACCACTGTGGCGGGAATGTAGCGGCGCAAGGGCATGCGGCCCAGACCGGCGGACATGTTGATCGCGGTTTGGACGCCGATAGTTAGGAAACTGACACTGACGGCGGGGGCACCCCAACGGGCAATGATCTTCTCAGCACTCAGCACAGCTGGCGAATCAAGGTGCTTCTGCAATTTAGTCTTGCGGCCACCAGCAGCAAGACCACGGCCTACCCAGTAGGTAGCGTTGGAGCGCAGCATGACGATGAAAAACAGAATAAGGAAAGCCCACACGAACGGAAGTGAAACGATGCTGTCCATCATGAGTGCGAGGTACCCCCGGGGGAAGAAAATAATATAGCCACAGAATGCTGTGCTATTAGCATTACCTTATCCTATAAACAATTGGTTAGCGAAGCCTAATTCGACGGGAGTGATAATGCACGCACCGGCCACGGCTACCAGCCGTGGGGCAGCATCCCGAATCTGGATCGGGCTTCCTGGAACCGCACAGTCTTGACCCCGGGGTTCGCCACGCCACCCTGTTGGATTCAGGCGAACCGCTCGGGATGGCTCACGCGGCTGTATGCGTCCTGCGGCACATCGTACTGCCGCCATTGGGCGCCGGACTCAACAACTGAACCAGCACGGTCCCGGAGCACCGCTGACGCAAACTGGGGCCTGACCAACAGGTTTTCCATACGCCGCACCTTACCTCGGTGAGTTAGCTCGCATTAACCCAACGCCGTACTACCATCGTCACATGACCACTGACGTTCATTACTCCTCCGCCTCCGGCACCTCCTCGACACCCCTGCTGGAGGAAACCATCGGCGCGAATTTCCAACACGCCGCACTGCGCTTCCCCGACCGTGAGGCCCTGATAGACAGGCCGTCCGGGCGCCGCTGGAGCTATGCGGAGCTAAACCACGACGTCGATGCGCTGGCCCGCGGCCTGCTCGCCGCCGGGGTGGCCAAGGCAGACAGGGTGGGCATCTGGGCGCCCAACGTACCCGAGTGGGTGCTTTTGCAATACGCAACGGCCAAAATCGGTGCCATCCTGGTCAATGTCAACCCCTCCTACCGGGTACACGAGCTCAAGTACGCCATCCAACAATCAGGCATGTCCATGATTGTGGCACTGCCCGAGTTCAAGGGCTCCAATTACCAGGCCATGGTCGAAACGGTCCGGCCGGAATGCCCGTTCCTGGCAGCGGCAATATACATCGGGACGTCTTCCTGGGACGCGCTCGTGGCGGGCGGGGAATCCGCCCCGGCGGACGCCGTCGAGCATGCCATGGCGGGCCTTGACCCCGACGAGCCGATTAACATCCAGTACACCTCCGGCACCACCGGCTACCCCAAGGGCGCCACCCTTAGCCACCGCAACATCCTCAACAATGGCTACTTCGTCACCGAAACCATCGGATTCACGGAGCAGGACAAATTGTGCATGCCGGTGCCGTTCTACCACTGCTTCGGCATGGTCATGGGGAATCTGGGTGCCACAACGCACGGGGCGGCAATCATCATTCCGGCCCCGTCCTTTGACGCTGCCGCCACGCTTCGGGCTGTCCAGGAGGAACGTTGCACCGCCCTGTATGGCGTACCCACCATGTTCATTGCCGAGCTAAACCTGCCCGACTTCGCCAACTACGACCTCTCCAGCTTGCGCACCGGCATTATGGCAGGCTCGCCGTGCCCAGTGGAGGTCATGAAGCGGTGTATGACGGAGATGCATATGGGGCAGGTGTCCATCGCCTATGGCATGACGGAGACCGCGCCAGTGTCGATGCAAACACTGCCCGACGACGACGTTGCCCACCGCACGCGGACAGTGGGCAGGGTGCACCCCCACCTCGAGGTCAAGATCGTAGATCCGGCGACGGGACTGACGGTCCCTCGCGGTACGCCGGGTGAATTCTGCACGCGCGGCTACTCGGTCATGCTGGGTTACTGGAACGATCCCGAAAAAACTGCGTCCGCGATTGACGGTGGCCGCTGGATGCACACCGGGGACCTCGCCGAGATGCTCCAAGACGGCTACGTGAACATTGTTGGCAGGATCAAGGACATGGTGATCCGGGGCGGGGAAAACCTGTACCCGCGCGAAATTGAGGAGTTCCTGTACACGCACCCTGACATTGCAGATGTCCAGGTGATCGGGGTCCCGGATGAGAAGTACGGTGAGGAACTGTGCGCATGGATCCTCATGAAGCCCGGGTCGGCAGTCCTGGATCAGGCTGGCATGGCGGCTTTCTGTGAGGGGCACCTGTCCCGGCACAAGATTCCTCGCTACGTGCTGGCGGTGGACGAATTCCCCATGACTGTCACCGGCAAGGTGCGCAAGATGGACATGCGGGCAACGACTGTGGAGTTGCTGGGGTTAGGCTAACCGGCGCGCAACGGGCTGCCACATCCGGCCACGACCAATCCCCGGCCCGGACGGCTGTAGCCTTGGCACATGGACAGCGAGAACTTATGGGAAGCAAAAAAACGAAACAATCCCGGCCATTCAGCCTGGTTCATTGCCCGCTTCGCCGGTGTGCGTGCCGAGGGCCTGGACCTGGACGGGGAGGCCAGGCTGGCAGACGCACTGGCGTCCCGCTCATCCCGGATCCTGGATGCCGGATGCGGCACCGGCCGGGTCGGCGGGGAGCTGGCCCGGCGCGGGCACCGGGTGGTGGGAGTGGATTTGGATGCTGAACTCATCGAGGCCGCGCGGCTGGACTACCCCGACGTTGACTGGCGGCTGGGCGACCTGAGCACTTTGTCACTGCCCGGAGAGGAATTCGAGCTGATCGTGTGCGCCGGGAACGTCTTGCCGTTCTTGGCCCCCGGCACCGCGGCGTCGGTACTCACCGGCTTCCGGGACCATCTGGCACCGGGCGGCCGTGTAATCGGGGGCTTTGGCGCTGGCCGCGGCTATGACTTTGCGGATTTCTTCGGCGACGTGGAGCGCTCCGGGCTCACGGTGGCCGGCCGCTTCGCCACCTGGCAGCTGCATCCGCTGACGCCGGAGTCGGACTTTGTGGTGGCACTGCTGGAGCTGCCCGCCGCCAGCGCCTAAGGAAGACACGCGGTGAATCAGCCGCCGCCTGCTCCTTCGAGCCGCTGTCTTAACGCCGGCCAGGCCGCCGCGAACCCCGGGTGCAGCGACAGCTTCGCGACATCCTCCGGGGTGAACCAATCCAATGCCAAGCTTTCGGGATCGCTGATGACCGCCTCAAACGGGACGACGGCGGCCACAGCCACCGTCGTGTAACTCCAGTAGCCGATGTCCCAGGCGGAGGTGAACAGCAGTTCAACGTTCGCCCGCGGGACGCCGGCTTCCTCCCACGCCTCCCGAAGGGCACCGTCGACGGCTGCCTCTCCACTGTGCAGGGCTCCCCCGGGAAGGCCCCAGGTGCCGCCGTGGTGGGACCAGATCGCCCGGTGCTGGAGCAGAACTCCGCGCCCGGCGTCGAACACGAGCAGACCGGCGGAACCAAACTTTCCCCAGAACTTACCGGCGGGACCCTCAACCCAGGCGTCACCAGCATCGCGGATGCCACCCAAATGCCCCGGACGCACCACAGCCGCGGCATCCCGGACAAAACGGGCTGCCGCGGCTGTTGAATGGTTCTCAGACAAGGGCTAGAAGTCCCAGTCCTCGTCTTCGGTGTTGACGGCTTTGCCGATGACGTAGGAGGATCCGGAGCCGGAGAAGAAGTCGTGGTTCTCATCCGAGTTCGGCGAGAGCGCGGACAGGATCGCCGGGCTCACATCGGTCACGGCGGCCGGGAACATGGCCTCGTAGCCCAGGTTCATCAGCGCCTTGTTGGCGTTGTAGTGCAAGAATTTTTTGACGTCCTCGGCCAGGCCAACGGCGTCGTAGAGGTCGTGCGTGTACTGGACCTCGTTCTCGTACAGCTCGAAGAGAAGCTCGAAGGTCCACGCCTTCAACTCGTCGCGGCGCTCCTGGGAGACCTTCTCTAGGCCCTTCTGGTACTTGTAGCCGATGTAGTAGCCATGCACGGCCTCATCACGGATGATCAGGCGGATCAAATCTGCCGTGTTCGTCAGCTTGGCCCGTGAAGACCAGTACATGGGCAGGTAGAAGCCCGAGTAGAACAGGAAGGACTCCAGTAAGGTGGAAGCAATTTTGCGCTTGAGCGGGTCGTCTCCGTAGTAGTAGGACTCAATGATCTGCGCCTTCTTCTGCAGGTTCACGTTCTCCACCGACCAGCGGAACGCCTCGTCGATTTCCTTCGTGGAGCACAGGGTGGAGAAGATCGAAGAGTAGCTCTTGGCGTGCACCGACTCCATGAACGCAATGTTCGTGTAGACGGCTTCTTCGTGCGGGGTGATGGCGTCCGGGATCAGCGAGACGGCGCCCACCGTGCCCTGCAGGGTGTCCAGCAGGGTCAGTCCGGTGAACACGCGCATCGTCATGAGCTGTTCTTCAGGGCTCAGCGTGGCCCACGACTGGATGTCGTTGGACAGCGGCACCTTCTCCGGCAGCCAAAAGTTGTTGCACAGACGGTTCCAGACCTCAACGTCCTTCTCGTCCTCTATGCGGTTCCAGTTGATGGCCGTTACGTGGTGGGCCAACTTCAGCTTGTCCGGTGTCATGACTGCTTCTCTCCTCATTTAAATCTTGGGGCCCTCAAGGCCAAATCAATCTTAAGCCAAAGGCACGACGGCGGGAACTACCCGCCGTCGTGCTGTTCAGTTATGTGGTGCTACAGCTGACATGAAACACAGTTTTCCACTTCGGTCCCTTCCAGCGCGAGCTGGCGGAGACGAATGTAGTAAATGGTCTTGATGCCCTTGCGCCAGGCGTAAATCTGCGCCTTGTTGATGTCACGCGTGGTGGCGGTGTCCTTGAAGAACAACGTCAGGGACAGGCCCTGGTCCACGTGTTGCGTGGCAGCGGCGTAGGTGTCGATGACTTTCTCGAAGCCGATCTCGTACGCATCCTTGTAGTACTCGATGTTGTCGTTGCTCAGGTACGGGGCCGGGTAGTACACACGACCCAGCTTGCCTTCCTTGCGGATCTCGATCATGGAGGCGATCGGGTGGATCGAGGAGGTGGAGTTGTTGATGTAGCTGATGGAGCCTGTGGGCGGGACGGCCTGCAGGTTCTGGTTGTAGATGCCGTGTTCCATGACGGAGGCCTTCAGCTCACGCCAGTCCTCCTGGGTGGGGATGTGCACGCTGTCGAACATCTGCAACACCTTTTCGGTCTGCGGCAGCCACTGACCATCGGTGTACTTGTCGAAGAAGGCGCCGCTGGCGTAGGTGGAGTTTTCAAAGCCGGCGAAGGTGCTCCCGGTTTCGATGGCCAACAGGTTCGAAGCCCGGATGCAGTGGTACACCACCGTGTAGAAGTAGATGTTGGTGAAGTCCAGGCCTTCAACGGATCCGTAGTGGACGCGTTCCCGGGCCAGGTAGCCGTGCAGGTTCATCTGGCCCAGGCCGATGGCGTGCGACTGGTCGTTGCCCTTGGCGATGGAGGGCACGCTGGTGATGTTGGACATGTCAGAGACAGCCGAGAGTGTGCGGATGGCCGTCTCGATGGTGCTGCCCAGGTCGGGGGAATCCATGGCCTTGGCAATGTTCAGCGAGCCAAGGTTGCAGGAGATATCCTTGCCGGTCTCGTTGTAGGAGAGGTCATCGTTGTACGTGGTGGGCGCTGAAACTTGCAGGATCTCCGAGCACAGGTTGCTCATGATGATCTTGCCCTCGATGGGGTTGGCGCGGTTTACCGTGTCCTCGAACATGATGTAAGGGTAGCCGGATTCGAACTGGATCTCGGCGAGGGTCTGGAAGAACTCTCGGGCCTTGATCTTGGTCTTCTTGATCCGCGCGTCGTCAACCATTTCGTAGTACTTTTCGGTGACCGAAATGTCGGAGAACGGCATGCCGTAGACCTTTTCGACGTCGTACGGGGAGAACAAGTACATGTCCTCATCGCGCTTGGCCAGCTCAAAGGTGATGTCCGGGATCACCACACCGAGTGAGAGGGTCTTGATGCGGACCTTTTCATCGGCGTTCTCACGCTTGGTGTCCAGGAAGCGGTTGATGTCGGGGTGGTGGGCGTGCAAGTACACGGCGCCGGCACCCTGGCGGGCGCCAAGCTGGTTGGCGTAGGAGAAGCTGTCCTCGAGAAGCTTCATAACCGGGATGACGCCGGAGGACTGGTTCTCGATCTGCTTGATGGGTGCGCCCACTTCGCGGATGTTGGTCAGTGCAAAGGCCACGCCGCCGCCGCGCTTGGACAGCTGCAGGGCCGAGTTGATGGAACGGCCAATGGATTCCATGTTGTCTTCAATGCGCAGCAGGAAGCAGGAGACGAGCTCGCCGCGCTGGGCCTTGCCAGCATTCAAGAAGGTGGGGGTGGCGGGCTGGAAGCGGCCGTCGATGATCTCATCGACGATCTTGGTGGCCAGTTCCTCGTTGCCGCGGGCCAGGTGCAGGGCCACCATGCAGACGCGGTCCTCGTAGCGTTCCAGGAACCGGTTGCCGTCGAAAGTCTTCAGCGTGTAGGACGTATAGAACTTGAACGCGCCTAGGAACGTCTCGAAGCGGAACTTCTTCTTGTACGCGTGCTGGTAAAGCTCGCGGATGAAGTTCATCGTGTACTGGTCAAGGGTTTCGCGTTCGTAGTACTCGTTCTTGACCAAGTACTCCAGCTTTTCTTCCAGGTCGTGGAAGAACACGGTGTTGTTGTTCACGTGCTGGAGGAAATACTGGCGGGCTGCTGCCTTGTCCGCGTCGAACTGGATTTCGCCGTCCGCGTTGTACAAGTTCAGCATGGCGTTGAGCTCGTGGTAGCTCATACCTTCCCATGCCGCAGGCATCGACTTGGACGCCTTCACTGTTGAGTCTTGTTCTGAGACAATCGTGTCCAAAATTCTTCCAATCCTTCGCGAACCCGGTCCACGTCTTCCGACGTGCCCATCAGTTCAAAACGGTATAAATGCTGTACGTTGCACTTTTCAGCGACGATGTCACCGGCGAGGCAATAGGTTTCGCCAAAATTTGTGTTTCCTGCGCCAATGACGCCACGGATCAAGTTCCTGTTTTCTTTTACGTTGAGAAACTTGATGACCTGTTTCGGAACTGCGCCCAGCCGATTTTCCCCGCCGTAGGTGGGAAGAACCAAGACGAAGGGCTCCTGTGCCAGGAGCGTTTCCTCAGAGGTGTAAATCGGTAACCGGGCCCCGTCCACACCCAGTTTCAGGACGAAACGGTGGGTGTTGTCCGAGGCTGAGGAGAAGTAGATCAGCCGGTTGGCGGTGTATCGCGACGCTATCTGACCAACAGCGGTTTCTGCTGTTAAGGCTGACATGAGAATCACTTTCCAACAATTTACTTGCGGTTGTGGGGCCGAACGACTAACTGCTCGGCCCCACTTATCTGCGCTGGCGCAGGCTAACGGATGACGCTCCTGCGGGTCGGGGACCCGCCAGTCGTTACGCTACGTTCGAGGCTTCCTGGACGGCGGCAGCCAATTCGGCGATCTTGTCCGGGCGGAAGCCCGACCAGTGGTCGGCGTCCGTGATGACCACGGGGGCCTGCTGGTAGCCCAGGCTCAACACATGCTCCAGGGCTGCCGGATCCGTGGAGATGTCCACGCTCTGGTACGTGATGCCCTTTTTGTCCAAGGCCCGGTAGGTGGCGTTGCACTGGACGCATGCAGGCTTGGTGTAAACCGTGACGGTCATGATCGAGATCCCCTTTTTTCCTGAAAAAATTCTATGTTGAAGCACCGCTTCGAGTTGGCATTCGCAGGCCCTTGAGGCCACTCACTGTCGGTGGGGCCGAACAGCTTCCGCTATGGCCTCGCCAGTGTTTCAGGCCCTGGCCCGAAACACTTGAAATGATGTATTTGATACTACATGTAGTGCACGCCGCAGGGAACGACCCCAACATGATGTATTACAAGTATGTCATTTTATGCACCGACAGTCCACAGCTTCGAAGAGTTAAAAGTGCGAAAATTCAACGTTTAACCCCCGACTATCCACAGGCTGTGGAGTACTTCCTCACTTAATCAGGCACGGCGTGTCGGAAGTTCCGGCGTGTCGTCCGTAGTGTCCTGCGTTCGGCTGGTTCGCGCTGACCGGGTGCTAAGGACGGGTGAGAATACCAGCACCAAGATTCCGGCCAGGGGCACTACCAGCAGCCCCACGCGCAAGGACGTGACATCGGAAATGGCTCCAACCACAGGTGGGGAGATCAAGAAGGCCACACGCATCAACCAACTCACCACCGTCAGTCCCGTCCCCGCCGGCAGCCCGGGCAAGGTGTCGGCAGCGTGCATGGCCGCTGGCACCAACGTGGCCACGCCCAAGCCCGCGGCCGCGAAGCCGGCAATGGTTCCAGGTACGGTGGGCCACAACAATGCAAGCCCCATGCCGAGTGCCACTATCAGGCCACCGGCCCGGGCGACTTGCCGCTGGCCGAAGCGGTCAACCAGTCTGTCACCGAGCATCCGGCCCACAAACTGGGCAGCCACCAAGGCAACGAAACCCAGCCCGGCCAGGGCCAACGGGGCTCCGAGTTCGCCGGCGAGATAGACAGAGGACCAGGTGCTGCCGGCATCCTCCACCAGAGTGCTGCCGGCCGCGATCAGCACCAGCGCCGTCAGGACAAGGTACTTGTGCCGCCACCAAGGGCTCCGCACCACGGCACCGCCGCTCGTCGCAGGGCCTCCCAGATCGACGGCGTCGACCATCGTTGGCTCCTGCCCGGCCAGCAAGAGGTGCAGGCAGGACAGTGAGACGGCTGCTAAGACCGCCCCCGACACACCAAGGTGCAGCAGCAATGGCGCCCTCCATCCCGCAGCTGCGGCTCCCATGAGCCCGCCGGCCACCGCCCCGATACTCCACACTGCATGGAAGGAATTGAGGATGGAACGGCCATACAGCCGCTGCACACGCAACCCGTGCGAATTTTGTGCCACATCGGTGATGGCGTCCATGGCCCCAGCCAGGCACAGTGCCGCCGCGAACACTATCCCCGACGGCGCCGCACCGACAAGCATGATGCCCAGGGCCGTCAGCACGGTTCCGGCCACGGCCACTCTGGAGGAGCGGAAGCGCCTGATCAGGAACCCGGAGGCCAGTCCTGCGGCCAGCGCCCCCACCGGGAACGACGCCACGGCAAGGCCAAACTCAGCATTGGAAAGCCCCAGCGCCTCCTTGATGGCAGGATAGCGGGGAACCAGGTTCGCGAACAAGGCACCGTTGGTGAAGAACAACGCTGCTACGGCAACGCGCGCCCGGCGCAGTTCGCTGGCGGGTTTCATGCCTTACCAACCATTCTCTCAGCAACGTCCTTGACCGGCTCATTGGGAACCGAATCAAAGGCCACCCTACTGCGGGCCAGTGAAAGTCCCAGTTCAGAGTTGACCGAAGCCATGGTGGCAGATGCCGTGATCACGTGCCAGTGGGCCACATATGCTTGCAGGAATACCCTACCCGTTCCGCAAAGGAGCACGCGGTGATCAACCCGATCCACCTCAAGACCCTGCAGGAAGTGATCCGTCGAGGATCATTCGCCGCTGCAGCCACACAACTGGGCTATACGGCGTCGGCCGTGTCCCAGCAAATGTCGGCCCTGGAACGCGATACCGGCGTCGTACTTTTCCGCCGTTCGGCACGAAGCGTTCAACCCACAGATGCGGCCCTGGTGATGAACCGGCACGGCGCCAAGGTTCTCACCGACATCGACGCCCTGCTTGCTGCCAGTTCCCGCACCCAGGAAGGCACCAGCCAGGAACTGCGTTTGGGCATCTTTCCCTCGCTGGCCACCTATGTCCTCCCCCGGCTGTTGCGCAGTCCACAATGGCCAGGCCTGGGCATCAACCTCCATGTTTCCGTGGGTGAACCTCAGCAAACCATCGCCGGGCTGCGCGCCGGTGGCGAGTTGGATGTGGCACTGGTGTACCAGGTGGGCCAGGCGGGTTTGGCCTGGCCCCACACCATCAATCGGCAGTGGATTGGCGACGACAACTTTCGGGTGGTGTTGCCCAAGGAGTGGGGTATTCAGGCTGGCTCCGAGGTGGCCGCGGCGCAGTTGTCGGACATGCCCTGGATCATGCATCACCCCGGGACCAGCGATGCCACAGTCATCGAAAGGCTCTTTGCCAGCTGTAACCTGCACCCGCGCGTTGCAGCGTACAGCGACGACTTCAATGCAAGCCTGCAGCTTGCCTCGGTAGGCTTGGGCGCGGCCCTTGTCCCTGAACTGGCGCTGACACACCGCCCGGACAACGTGGTGGTGCTGGACGTACCCGAGATTCGGCTGGCCAGAAACATCTTTGCCCTGCTGATCAACGACAAGCACACGGCCCGCATTGGGGTTTTCGTCGACCAGCTGGCGGGCATTCTCCACGAACTGAACCAGACAAGTTCGCTGAAGGGCCCCACATGAGCATCCACTTCCGGCTCAATTCCACCAGTACTCAGCCACTGGAAACCCTGTTTGGCCGCTCGCTGAACATCGAGGACCATGTGGCCTCCATGGCCGCGTCCGGAGAAAACGCCGTTGGTGGTGTGAGGGCCGGAGAAATTGGGCTTGGCGAATCCGTCACCTGGCAGGCGCGCCACTTTGGCATCAACTTTCGCATGACGTCCCTGATCACGGAGCTGGATGCACCCCACGGCTTTGTTGACCAGCAGATCAAGGGCCCCTTCAGGGACTTCCGCCATGAGCACCGCTTCACAACGGACGATGGCTGCACCACGATGATCGATGACATCACCTTCACGGCGCCTTTTGGTCCGCTGGGCTGGCTTGTTGAACGACTCGTGTTGGCCAGGTACCTCCGGCGGCTGATCGAGGCCCGCAATGACTACCTCTGCAGATCCGTCTAAGCCTTCCGGAATTTCTTGGCCGGAGCAACAAATCGCTTGATGATTTGCTTGGTGATGGCACCAAACGGCGGGTAGATCAGGGACAAGGTATCAGGGGAAAGCGGCTTTTCCAGGATGGCCTTGTGGTGGGAGAAGGTATCGATGGAATGCTTGCCGTGATAGCTTCCCATGCCGCTCTCCCCTACCCCTCCAAAGGGCAGGCCGGGCACGCTCAGGTGCACCACGGGAACCCCAAAGTTCAGCGCCCCCGACGACGTCTGTTCCGTAAAGGCCTTCCGCACGTCCTTGTCTTCGCTGAAGACATATAGGGACAGCGGCTTGTCCCGGACGTTGATAAAGTCAATGGCCGCCTGTGCTGACGCCACGGTCACCAGGGGCAGGACGGGGCCGAAAATCTCGTCTTGCATTAAGGCGGACTCCGCATCGACGTGCATCACCGTCGGTTCAATGTAGCGGGTGGCAGCATCTGTTGCCCCTCCGGAAATCAGGGCCGAGCCGGTATCTTCTCGCAGATCCACCGCCAGCATCCCGGCCACCCGGGAGAAAGCGCCGTCGTTGATCATGCGCCCGTAAGCCAAACTATGAGCCGGCTGGTCCCCGTAGAGGGCACGGATGGCACCAGGAAGTTCATCGGCCAAGCGGGCCAAGGCTGTATCGGTCCCCAAAACATAGTCGGGCGCCACACAGGTTTGTCCCGCATTCATGAACTTCCCCCAGGCGATACGGGCTGCGGCGGCCCGGGCATCCACCGTGTCGTCAATGTAGACCGGGGACTTGCCACCGAGCTCCAAGGTCACCGGCGTGAGGTTTTTCGCAGCGGCCGCCATGACGATTCTGCCCACCCGGCCGTTGCCCGTGTAGAAGATGTGGTCAAAGCGTTGCGCCAGCAAGGTGGTTGTTTCCGGTACGGCACCCTCTACGATGCTCACTGCCCCGGCTAGATACTGGGGAACGATCCTGGCAAGGACAGCGGAACTGGCCGGCGCCAGCTCGCTGGGTTTGGCCACCACAGTGTTCCCGGCTGCGAGCGCACCGATGATGGGTGCCAGGAGAAGTTGGATGGGGTAGTTCCACGGTGCGATGACCAGGACGACGCCGAGAGGTTCCAGTACCGTTGTGGCCTTGGCTGGCAGCAGTGCCAGCGGCACGGGCGTCTTCCGTGGCGCCAGCCATGTGGACAAGTGTTTGACCGTGTGGGCTATCTCCGCGGTGAGGAAGCCGATTTCGGTGAGCCATGCCTCTGCCGGGTGTTTGCCAAGGTCGGCTGCGAGCGCGGCGGTGAAGTCGTCCCGGTGCTCGGTTAGCATTCGGTTCATTGCCTTAAGTTGCTCCAGCCGCCAGTCGAGAGGTTTGGTGATTCCCGAGGTGAAGAGTTGGCGGGCGGCATCCACCGCGGCCGGGATGGTGTTCGTTGCCGTGATGTCTAGTTCCTGTGCGCTCATGGCCCCAATCTACTCCTTGCCTGTTACTTGTCCCGCCTCCTGTCAGTTCCGGGAAGGGTTGGTCTGGTGGAGGCGTACTGGTGCCCGGTGGGGGTGATGACGGCCCCGTCCGGGGCGTTTGCCCAGCCGAGACTCTCCTTGGCCAGGTTGCATGCCTGGCACAGCCCCTGTCCGTTGCCTACGGTCGTTCTTCCCCCTGCGGCGAAGGACTTGATGTGGTCGTACTCGCGGATGGGCGCGTCGCACCATGGTGTGGCGCAGAGTTGGTCCTGGTCGAAGAGGAATCTCTTCATCCCGTCAGGGAAGAGTCTGGCCTTGGAGTCCATGGCTATGAGCTCTCTTGTATCCGGGTGGGTGTAGAGGCGCCTGAGCCATACCTGCGCCTGGCCTGCCGTGTTCATCACCATCCGTTGCGCCACAGGTGCTGGTATGGGTTGATAGCCGGTGAGAACTGCAGGCTCGTTTGCTCCGTCGAAGAGCGAGCCGTCGGTCATGATGAGGTCCAGATGGACATCTGCCTCCCGTGTGGAGAAGCAGTCCCCGCGCCTGGAATTCGCAGCTTGGTCACCGTTGCCCGTTGGTGTGGGTTCCCCGTCACCTACGCATGGCAGGTGACAGGCAAGTCTGTGGACCAGGGCGTCGGCCATGAGCTGGCCTTTGCCCCTGCCGTCCCCTTGCGCGCGGGCAGAGTCTGCCGCTTGGGTGAGTGATTTCAAGGCAGCTACCCCCTGCCGCAATGGCAACAAAGCGGATAGGTACGTCATCCCGTCAGCTGCCGGGCGCAGGGTGACGCATCGCTGTGACTCCGCCTTGGTCAGCCGTTTCACAAAGGCGTCCGGTTCCATCCTGTAGGCCATAACCCGAACTGCTGACACGAGCTGCTTGTTGCCCATGGTTTCCAAGACCCCTGGATCGGTAGCCAGTTCCGCGTCGATCCGCGAGCGCTGCTCGGGAGAGAGGAATTCTGACTCGGTGGCAATTATCTGGCCCCTGTATTCGGTGAGGGCACCGGTCGAACAGACTGCCAGGACCTCAGGGAATTCGCGCACCAGGCGAATCGCTGACTTCAGGAGGCGTGCACCAACAACGGGCGACTCACGCCGTGCCAGCGCTATCTGGGCCGCAGTCCCCTTGCCAAGGTCTTCCCCCCTGACACCTGCGTACAATTGACGGGCTTGTTCCACTACGGCAAACAGCACCTCGGCTTTTGCTTGCGCGGCGGCGGCAGCATTTTTGGCGTTCTCCAACTCTCTGATGGCCCCTATCAGGGCAGCACCTGCCTGGGCCAGGACAGTGTCCACTGAAACTGAACAAGCGTCGACGGATACTTGTGGCAAGCGGGCAGCCTGCGCCATGGCAAGGGCCACGTCAACGGCTTCGAACACGGGCGCGCCGAAGCCATATAGCAGGGCATCAATGAATTCCAGGGAGTGCGCCACCGCCTCAGTTGCGGAGTGGACGACTCCAGGGACATCCGGTCCGGGCTGCCCGGTACGTGGGGCTCGCAGCCCAGCCCCACCAGCACCGTCCTCCCACCCAGGTATATTCACCACGTCATCCTTACCGTCTTTTGCAGGGTATCTCCCTGCCCTGGTTTTCAAGCCTAACCATCGACAGTTCCAGCACAAGACGCAAATTAGAATATGTGTTCGAGCGCGGTTCTGGAGGTGCCTGTGGAGGGCTGAACCCGGCGTAAAGTGCCAAGCGGCGGTCCTTGCCTCCCCATGGGCAGGCAAGGACCGCCGTCGACCATCAATGGATGAACACCAGGGGTGGGGATCAGACCAGCTGTGCGCGGACCTCCCTGGTGGCCTGGACCAGGTTGCGCAGGGACTCCTCGGTCTCGGCGTAGCCGCGGGTCTTCAGTCCACAGTCGGGGTTGACCCAGAGCTGGCGGGCGGGGACGTGCTTGACGGCCGTGCCGAGCAACTCGGTGACCTCGGCCTGGCCGGGGACGCGGGGGCTGTGGATGTCATACACTCCCGGGCCCACGCCGCGGCCAAAACCGTGCGCTTCCAGGTCGTTGACAACATCCATGCGGGAGCGGGCGGCCTCGATGGAGGTCACATCGGCGTCCAGCCCGTCAATGGCGTCGATGATGACACCGAACTCGGAGTAGCACAGGTGGGTGTGGATCTGGGTGCCGTCAACAGCACCGGCGGTGGCCAGACGGAAGGAGTTCACGGACCAATCAAGGTAGGCGGCCTGGTCGGTGCGGCGCAGCGGCAGCAACTCGCGCAGGGCGGGCTCGTCGACCTGGATGATCTTGATGCCGGCAGCTTCCAGGTCCGCGATCTCATCGCGCAGGGCCAGGCCCACCTGGTTGGCGGTATCACCCAGGGGCTGGTCGTCACGGACAAAGGACCAGGCCAGGATCGTGACCGGGCCGGTCAGCATGCCCTTCATGGGCTTGTTGGTCAGCGACTGGGCATACTCGGCCCAGTCAACCGTGATGGCCTTCTCGCGGGTGACATCTCCCCACAGGATGGAAGGACGGGTGCAGCGGCTGCCGTAGGACTGGACCCAGCCGTGCACCGTGACGTCGAAGCCCTCAAGGTTCTCGGCAAAGTACTGAACCATGTCGTTGCGCTCGGGCTCGCCGTGGACCAGCACGTCAAAGCCCAGCTCTTCCTGCAGGTTCACGACGCGCTTGATCTCATCTTTCATCAGCTGCTCGTAGTCACCGTTCGTGATGACACCCTTGTTGGCGCGGGCGCGGGCGCTGCGGATCTCGCTGGTCTGCGGGAAGGAACCAATGGTGGTGGTGGGCAGTGGGGGCAGGTTCAAGGCGGTGTCCTGGGCGGCTTCGCGGACGGCAAAGGCGGAGCGGTTGAAGCTGGCCGGTGTCAGGGCGGCCAGGCGGGCGCGCACCTCGGGGCGCTGGACCCCTGCAGCCGTGGCACGGGAGGCGATGACGGCGCTGGCCTCGGCAATGGCGGCAGCGGACGACGCCGGGTCCACCAGGTGGGCGGACAGGGTCACCACTTCGGCGACCTTCTGGTCAGCGAAAGCCAACCAGCTGCGCAACTCCGTGGACAGCGTGGTCTCTTCATCGACGTCGTGCGGGACGTGCTGGGTGGAGGTGGAGGTGGAGACCGTCACGGCAACCCCGGCAGCCTTCAACGCATCGAGCTTGGCTGCGGAGACTGCCAAGTCGTTGCGCCAGATGTTGTGGCCGTCAACCACCCCGGCAACAACGGTCTTGCCTGCCAGCAGGGCCAGCTCCTGTGCTGAAGGCACGGCGCCCTTGAACGCGTCAATATGCAGGGCCTCAATGTTGGAGGCGGCCAGGGTGGGCAGCAGTTCGCTGAGCGCGCCAAAGGGCGTGGAGACCAAGATGGCGGGGCGCTCGGCGGCTGAGGTCAGGACCTCGTAGCTGCGGGCCACGGCGGCCTGGATCTCGGTCAGTGGCACGTCCTGATCGGCAACCAGGGCCGGCTCGTCCAATTGCACCCAGCTGGCGCCGGCGGCGGCCAGGAGTGCAAGCAGTTCTGCGTAAACAGGGAGGACATCCTCCAGGCGTGAGAGCGGGGAGAAGCCGGCGGGGGCGCCGTCGGAGGCCTTGCTCAGCAGCAGGTAGGTTACCGGGCCCAGCAGGTACGGGCGGGTGATGAAGCCGTTGGACTTGGCGAATTCAAACTGCTCCACGATGCGGTTGGAGGTGAGTGAGAAGTTAGTCTCCGGGCCGATCTCCGGCACCAGGTAGTGGTAGTTGGTGTCAAACCACTTGGTCATTTCCAGCGGCTGCTGCTCTCCCGTGCCGCGGGCCAGGGTGAAGTAGGCGTTGATGTCCAGTTCGCCGGCAGCGTTGCGAAGGTCCCCAAAACGGGCGGGGACGGCACCGATGTGGGTCGTGGCGTCCAGAACCTGGTCGTAGTAGGAGAACGTACCAGGGATCGCGGCGGCCTCGTTCAGGCCCAGGTCCGAGAGGCGGCGGGCGGCGACGAGCTGGATTTCCTTGGCGGCTGTGTCCAGGGCGGCCTCGTCGATCTTGCCGGCCCAGAACGCCTCAATGGCTTTCTTCAATTCACGACGGCGGCCGATGCGCGGGTAGCCAAGCAGGGAGGCGGAGGGGAAAACGGGGGTGTTCGACATGGGAAGATCCTTTGCGGTGATTGTGGTGTGATGTCTACAGCAGGTGCCGGAGTAAAAACTCAGGCCTGCACAAGTTGTGCGCCGGCGCCGAGCCGGCGGCCCACGAGGGGCCGTCCTGGGCGGAGCAGTTGGAGCTTGTCCAGCACGTCCAGGGCGGCGGCGTGCTCGTTGAAGGTGTACAGGTGGATGCCGGGGGCTCCGGCGTCGAGTGCGTCCCGGGCCAGGTCAACGGTGGCAGCAACGCCGATGCGGCGGCTCTCCGCGGCGTTGTCCGCGCGTCCCAGCGCATCCAGCAGCGAGTCCGACGGCGCGACGCCGGTCAGGTCGCCCAGGCGCTGGACGCGGCGCAGGCTCGTCAGGGGCATGACGCCGGGGATGATCGGGATGCTGACCCCGGCCCGTCGTGCCCGTGTCACCAGGTCCTTGTATTGGGAGGCGTGGAAGAACACCTGGGTGATGGCAAAGTCTGCGCCGGAACGCTGCTTGGCCAGCAACACCTCGACGTCATGTTCGACGCTGGGAGATTCCGGATGCCTGGTGGGGTAGGCGGCAACACCGATGGCCACCTTGCCAGCGCACAGCAGTGCTGACCGGCGCTGCTCAACCCGACGGATGAGCTCAATCAGGTCCTGGGCATACTCCAGCTTGCCGGCGCGCGGTTCGGCTGGGGCGTTCTTCGGCAGGTCCCCGCGTAGCGCCAGAATGCCGCGCACCCCGTGGTCCAGGAGCTCGGAGATGACCTCGGCCAGCTCATCGGCGGTACTTCCCACACACGTCAGGTGCGCCAGGGGGCGCAGCGAGGTTTCCGTGAGGATACGGTTCAAGAGATCCATCGCGGTGTCGCGGTTGCTGCCGTTGGCACCATAGGTGACTGCCACGTAGTCGGGGTTGGTGCATTCAAGCTCCCCAATGGTGTCCCACAGCGATGCCGCGGCGGCTTCATTGCGGGGCGGGAATAGCTCATAGGACAGGGCGATCGGCGCGCCGGCGCCGCTGGAAGGTGTCGCCTGTATAAGGCTGGGAGGGGACATTTGCTGATCCTTGACGATGGGTTGCCCTGCTGCCCCAACGGCGTCTAGAACACCCTTGGCACGCACAGCAAATTTTCTGGAGGTGGGGGCGGCACCGCCCGAAGGAACCATGGAAAAACGGTTCGTTGGGACGCGCTCCGCCAGCAAATGTCAGGCCCACATGGGGGCACCCACACCCTTGCAAGGCAAGAGTCGCTGACACACGTTGAAGATCTAACGTGGTTATGACACTACGCGCACAAGTTCCCGTGGCGCAAAATCAGAACAGAATTACTACGCCATTTTACGCAATATGACCGCCGATTTGAACTGTGCGTCGATTCAATGCCGGTGCCGTGCCGAATTAGTCACTGATACAGCTACCAGGGCTTGTCATAAGCCTTCGGGGAATCCTGCGCATAATCCTGCTTGAGTTGCTGGCTTTTGGCGCGTTCCTTCTGTGCGTCGGTGCCTTGGTTCTTAAGTTGGTCCATCTTTTCTTGGGCCGGGGCAGGGGCGTCCGCGGAATCCTGCGGCGCACCCTCCTGGCCGTCCGCTTCTGCGGGGTCTGCGGGCTGCTCTTGCTTGTGCCCCAGTCTTTCTCCGGCAGCCTTGAGCTTGTCCCCTTCCCCCTCACCGTTGCCCTCACCTTGGGGCGTAAAACAGCCCTGGGGTGCGTCGCTGACCACTGCGCTGCCCTCCTGATAAAACGCCAGGGCCGACGCCGGGTCCCCGGCTTCTGCCCTGGCGTCACCGAGCTTCTCCAAGCTGAGCACCAAGTTCACCCTCACCTTGCAGGATTCAGCAGCCGGCGCCAGCACCAAGGCTGCAGCAAAACTGCTCCGGGCTTGTGCAAAGTCGCCCTTGAGGACGTAACCGTCACCGAGCGCAAAGGGTGCCTTATAGCGTTCCACGAGGTTCAGCGTGCCCAGGCCGTGGGCTGCCCGGAGCGTGCCGTCACCCTGGTTGGCGGCAAAGGAGGTGGCGCTCTGCCCGGCCAAGAGCGGCAGGCTCAGCAGCTTCACCGCCAGCAGCACGGCAAGTAACATAACAGGCCCGGACCAAAGGAGCAGGCGTCGGCGCTTCTTGTGCAGTGCCGTCACGGTCTTCCCACCCTCTGCCATCACGGCTGTCCCGGTTTGCGGCGGAGTTCACTGTAGGCCCGCCCGTAGATCACAAGTTCCCACAGGGCCATGCCAAACGCGGCCGCGGCGAACACCCAGTACCCTTCCAACCTACCGGCGCCTGCCTTGTCTCCCGCTGCGCCGTCAATGGTCGTCGCCGCCCGCGGGGAAGCGTCCTTCATGACAGCTGAGAGGTCTGAGGCATTTTCCCGGTGAAGGTAGGGCACGCCCAGTTGCGTGGCAATGGCCTGCAAGGACACTTCATCCAGAACAGATACGGCCGGGCGGTAGATGTCAGTGGATTTATCCATGATGTAGGGTCCTGGCCGTTCGGGATCGAACCCGTTTTCACGCATCTTACCGCCTGTGGCTGTGCCGTATCCAAGGACGGCTCCGCCATCGATGAGCCCGGTTCCAGCGGCAAAGGGTTCAGGCACCTGGGCCGAGGTTTGTTCGCCGTCACCGAGGTAGAACACCAGGCGTGGACGTTCCGGGTGGGTTTTTTCCGCAGCCGCCAATCGGGCCGCGAGTTCCCCTTTTGCGCTGCTGACACTGCTGCCCTTGGACGCGTACACCGAACGGGCGGACAAGACCGCCGTCATGGTGCGTAAGGCTGTGGCGTCCGTTGTGAGCGGAAGCACCGTCTTGGCCACATTGTCGAAGGAGATCAGGGAAAAACGGGCTCCTGCCAGTTCGGCGCCAATGGCGTTGATGTCACTTTTCATCCCGGTAATGCGTGTCTGGTTTCCGTCGTAGTCCTCCGCCGCGGAACTTGGTGAGGTGTCAACAACAAAGAACACATTCAGTTCCGTCGTGGTCACGGGGTCATTCCCACCCACCACTGACGGCCGTGCCGCGGCAATGACCACCAGCAGGACTAGGGCGGCAAAACGCCAGCGGGCAGTGCGGGCGGCCGCAGAGACAGTGCCCGTCTTCACCGTTCCCCTCAGTACAGTTCCCCTCAGTACAAGGACGACGGCGGCGCCCAGCAGCAGTGCTGCCAGCGGCCAAAAGATCCACGCAGGGAGGATGGGGAGGAAGCTCATTGGCGCACCTTCCCCAGCGCCGCGCCCAGGCCAAGGAGTGCCAGCAAGGCCACACCCAGCGGCACGGCCGGCTGGTCGGCCAGTGACTTGACCGGTGCACCTTTCAGTTTGGCCGCCTCAGTGGCTTGCACCTTTTGCACTATCGAAGGCACCGCTGCGCCGGAGTCCAAGGCGTAGTAGAGCCCTCCGGTGGTGGTGGCCGCGTTCTTCAGTTCCAGGGCCTCATCCATTGGGTACTGTTGGCTTCCATAGTCGTTGGGGTTCAGCGCATACACGCGTACCTGTGCGTTCTTGGCGAGCGTGGTTGCTTCGGATAATTTGAAGATCGGTTTTCCGGCCAACATGTTATCTGTTGCAAAAATGATGGAACGGGAGCGTTTTGTGGCGCCCTCGTCGGTGAAGCCGTTGACGCAGCTGAGCAGGCCGTCACCGATGAGCGAGGATCCGGTGGCCTCGTAGGTGCCGTCAAAGAAGCTAAAATCACCGCCCATGTGGCCCATGGCCTCTTTGGCGATCGTCAACTGCTCCGCCACAAATTCGTAGTCGTCCGTGAGCGGGAAAACCTGCACGGCACTGGAGTCAAAAATTGTCAGGCCAATCCGTTCGCCTTTGAACGCGGTCACCATCTGGGCAAACACACCAACAATTGCCTCGTCCGTGTCGATCATGGACCCTGAGACGTCCAGGCAGAGCATGATGTCTCGGTTGAGGTGTTCTGGAATGCTGGTGCTTTCCTTCACTGGACGGGATGCTGCCAGCAGCAAGGACGCCGCCAGTACCAGCACACTGATCACAGCGACGGCCAGCCAACGCTTTTGCCGTGCCATGGCCTTTTGGTAGGACGGCAACGCCGTCAACCTGTCGGCGTGGGCAACAAAGGTTTGGGGTGCCGGCCGGCCCGGGCGGCGCCAGATCCACACCAGGACCGCAACAATGGCAGCAGCCCCCACCAGCAGCATCCACCAGTATTTCAATGCCATGAGCGCACCACGTTTCGTGCCACGTCAGCGGAGACCGCAAGGGGCTGGTCCGCGTGGGAGTGGTTGTCGGCAAACTCTGCCGGATAGAAGCTGGCGACGGCGTCGGCCAGCAAGGGGAATTGCCGTTCACGTAGCTCGCCAAGTGTCATGCGCTGGGCCCGCACCCCCGTCATTTCATGGGCAAAGGAGCGCACGGCCGCGCTGAGCTCGAGGTGTGCGGCCCGCCCGCTCAGCCCTTCGGCGTCGTACCGGTGCTGCACTTGCGATATCAACGCCAGGTATTTTGCACGCACTGTGTCAGGGTTACGGGGGGCCACGAACCCAGGGACGTCGGCATGATTTCCTGGGCGCGTGGACAAGAACACCCACCCCACCCAGCCAAGGCAGAGAATCACCAGGGCAGCACCCAGCAGTGGCCACACGATGGAGTAACCCTCGGGAGCAAAGAATTCGCCCTGCGGCAGGAGGGCTGGTGCCAGGGAGACTGGCGCCCGCAGGGTTTCAGTGAGCACGGCGGTGCCTTTCCAGCAGGGAAAAGACTCTGCCCACCACCTGGTCGGTGTGCCCCATCCCGGCCATGGCTATGCCGTTGGTCTGCAAAATCTGTGACAGTGCCCTCGCCCTCGCGGCCGTGGCCGCGTCGTAGTCGCGGGCAAGCTCGGGATCTTTGGCTAGCAGAGTCAGTACGGTGCCCATCCCAGCCACGTCCTGGACCGTACCGCCGGGTGCCCGCTCACCGGCAAGCTGGGCGTCGTCGATTTGAACCCACAGGATCTCATGCTGGGCGGCCAGGCGGCGCAGCACCTTGGCACAGCTCTCCTGGACCTCCAGCTCATCGGCGATGACCACCAGCAGCATGCGCCGCTTGTAGTGGGCGGCGGCGTACTCCAGGGTCGCTGCCAGATCGCTTGGCCCCGACGCCAGCGACACGTCATCCACGATCCGCAGGAGCCGTTCAAGGTGACTTTCGGTGCCCTTGGCGGGGATCGCCACCTGGGCGTGGGCGTCACCGTGCACCAGGGCCACGGAGTCGCCGTGGCCCAGCGCCAGGGCGCCGATGACGCCCATGACCATGACGGCGATGTTTTTCTTGACCTCCCCGCCTTGGGCCACCGCCGCCATGTTCCGCCCCGTGTCGGCCACAAAGAGGACTTGCTGGCGGCGCGTGGCCACATAGCGTTTGACCAGGGGCACCCCCACGCGGGCCGTGGCCTTCCAGTCGATGTCACGGACTTCATCGCCCGGGACGTAGGCCCTCAGGTCGTCAAAGTCCAGGCTGCGGCCGCGAAACACGGAGGCGTATTCGCCACTGAGCATGCCGCGGGCTTTGCGGTGGGCGAAGATATACATCTTCGACTTCACCGCCTGAAGAAGGGAGGTCACGGATTTCCTACGGTGTCTGGACGGAGCCGACGATGGCCTCGATGATGGTTTCCACGGCAATGCCTTGGGCAACTGCCTCGAAGCCGAGGATGATGCGGTGGCGCAGGACCCGGACCGCCAGGGCTTTGACATCTTCGGGGATGACGTGGTCTCGGCCAGCCAGTAACGCCATGGCACGGGCCGCCTGGGAGAATGCGATGCTGGCGCGGGGGCTGGCACCAAATTCGATCAAGGCCGCAAGTGCCGGGTCAATATACTTTTCGGCGTGCCGTGTGACGTAGACCAGGCCCACCATATATTGCACTAGGGCAGGGTCAAGGTAAACGTTTTTGACGGTGCGCTGGATCATGCGCACCTCGTCCAGGCTGGCCACGGCGGTGGGCGTCGCCTCGGCGGAATAAATACCGGCGTCGATGCGGTGGATCATCTCCGCTTCCTCCACGGGGCTGGGATAGTCCAGGACGTCCTTGAGCATGAACCTGTCCATCTGCGCCTCAGGCAACTGGTAGGTGCCTTCTTGCTCAATGGGGTTTTGGGTGGCCAGCACCAGAAAGGGTGAGGGAAGTGCATAGTTTTGGCCGCCAATGGTGGTTTGGCGTTCCTGCATCGCTTCTAACATCGCCGACTGGGTCTTGGCGCTGGAACGGTTGATCTCATCCAACAAGACGATGTTGGCGTGCACCGGCCCCAGCTGTGTGACAAAGGTGCCTTGGGCGGCGTCGTAAATCTGGGTCCCCACAATGTCGCTGGGCAGCAGGTCCGGTGTGCACTGGATCCTGTGAAAAACGGCACTGATGGAATCGGCAAGGGTTTGTGCCGCCGTCGTCTTGGCCAGGCCGGGAACCGATTCGAGCAGGACGTGCCCGCCGGTCATCAACGAGATCAACAGCGTTTCCCGCAACCGGGCCTGGCCCACAACTTTTGCCGCGAAACTGGCCGAGACGGCGCCAACAACTTGTTGCACCCGCACCAGCTCACCGGGCTCGATGCGGGCGGACGTACTCGTTTGCAACAAAGCGGAAGCCTTTCCTGGTTCAACAAAAATGTGGGTCGCCAGACCCTACACCCCAGTCCACCTGTTCCGCGCCCGGCCCGCAATGGGGAGAACTTCCCATCGCGCCCTGTCCACACCACCGTGGTGCGGACTAGGGTGTGAGCATGAACCAGTTACCAGAGTCATACGCGCATTATCTGCAGGACAGGGACGACGCCTTCATCGACACCGTCCGGCCCGTTCTGCAGCAGTCCGTGGCCGACATGAACTTCGGCGTGCGAGTGGTCCTGCTGCCGCATGGTGTGCAGGCGCGCCTGGATGAGAGCATCCCCTACGGTCAAGTAGTGGAGAGCGTGGATTAAGCAGGAGGGAGCGGGCTAGTCCTTGGCGTCCAGCAACAGCTGGGCGGCGTTGGGACTGAACGCTTTCTCCATGACCAGGCAGGCGGCCCCGAACGCCTCCTCGCCGGAGTTCAGTTGCGTGCCTACGACGTCCACGGAATGAACGTTCGTGGTGACACTGAGTTGTGTCAGCAGTTCCGGCACCTGCGCCAGATAGGTGGGCGCCAAGGCGGGCCAGAACGGGCCGCCGAAGACCACCCGTTCCACGTCGAGTAAATTGGTCAGCACAGAGGCTGCCCCGGCCATCCGGTAGGCCGATCGTGACAGGATGCCTAAAGCGACGCTGTCACCGCTTGCGGCAGCGCCGGCAAGATCGCTCATGTCCTGCGGCAGGGATGGCGGGTCCGCCGGGTCCACGGCACCGAGCACGCCCCGTTGGCGTGCTTCGGCAACGAGCGTCTCTGGCATGCAGGTGACCTTGATGCAGCCACGGCGTCCGCAGTCACATGCCGGGCCGTCGGGGTCGACGATGATGTGGCCAATCTCGCCGACATTCCCGGATGCACCCCGCACCACCTGATCGTCGATGACCAGTCCGGAGCCAATACCGGTGCCAATGTAGATGTAGATGAAGTTGGTTGCGCACGTAGCGCCCGTCCACAGTTCTGCCACGGCAGAAGCTGTCACGTCCTTGTCCATCACCACGGGTAGGCCCGTGGTTTCATGCAAAATATCGCGCAGGGGTACGCGTGTCCAGCCTGGCATGTGGGGCGGGTCAACCACCATGCCGCGGTCGGCGTCAACAGGGCCGGGGGTTGCCACTCCGACACCGGCGATGCGCAACTCGTCCACGCCTGAGCGAGCGATCATGGCCCGGATTTCGGCTCCCATGGCCGTGATGGCCATGCCTGGGGGGCTGGCCAGGTCCGTCGCCATCTCTTTGGATTCCAGGATGGTTCCCACGGCGTCGACCAGGGCAAAACTTGTCAGTGCCGGGTCAATGTGGACGCCCACGGCGAACATGCCGTGGGGGTTCAGCCGCAAAATGGTGCGCGGCTTGCCCGGGCCGGATGTTTCCTTGCCAGCTTCCATGATCAGTTCAGCGTCAAGGAGCCTGCGGCAAATATTGGACACGGTCTGTGCCGCCAGACCGGCCGAACCGGCCAGTTCCACCCTGCTCAGCCCTTCTTTAGAACGGCGGATGGACTCCAAGATGACGGCCTGGTTGAAGTCACCCATCTTCGGCAGATTCGTGCCACGACGGCGCTGCGAGAATCCGCCCTCGGAAACAACCAACATGATCTCCTTGAATAAATTCGTCTGCCAAAAACCATTGCGAGGCCTGCGCCCCAGCTGACAGAATACCCCCCCTAACTGTCACCTGGCTGAATGGGGCCAACTAGGCGCGCCATGGCGGAAAGGGGCTCAAGACCGTATCCGGGAGGGGCGCGGGAACATCAGCTGACTTTGCGCGAAACTGCGACCGTGAACTTGGGGTTGCGCCCTATGATGGTGGTGCGACCGACGCGTTGCTCGAGCTGGGCACGGTAGTCCAGATGCCGGTTGTAGACGGTCCACAGCTCCCCACCCGGCGCCAGCACCCGGGCCGCGGCGTCAAAGAGTTTCAAGGCAATGCCTGCGTGGACCGTAGCACCCACATGGAAGGGCGGGTTGAGCACCACGAGTTCAGCCGATGCGGGCGCGAAACCTTCCATGGCGTCATCGCGGACGGACGTGATCCTCCCGTCCAGTCCATTGACCAGCGCCGTCGCCTCCGTGGAGGCCACGGCGGAGGCCGACTGGTCCGTTGCTGTGACCTGCAGCCCCGGCCGCGCCGTTGCCAGGGCTGCGGCAATGGCACCGTTGCCGCAACCTAGGTCGATGGCGGTCGCGGCACCCGGGCGCATCTGCGGTTCAAAGTCCAGGAGGAAGCGGGTGCCGATATCGAGTTTAGTGCCGGCGAACGTCGCCCCGTGGGCGCACAGGGTCAGGCCCAGGGCCTGGTTGAATTCGCTGTGGGGGAAGCTCGACGCCGGCGCATCCTCTCGCGGGCCGCTCACCACCAGTGGGCGGGACTTGCGCCAGGCCCTTCCCGGGATCACCTGATTGAAGTAGTGCCCGAGCACGGTGTTCATGGCCAGTGTCATGTGCTTGATCCGGCCGCCGGCGATGATCTGTACGTCGGGGGCAGCGTGGGCGTTGATGAGCTCGGCGGTCTCGGCTAGTTCCTCCAGGCTGCGGGGCAGTTGCCAGAGCACCACCGTGGCACCGGCGAAAAGTTCGCCGTTCAGGGCCATAGAGGTGAAACTGCCCTCGAGTCCAAGTCGTTGGGCATTGGCGGCTAGTGCCAGCTCCCCGGAAATTCCATCCTGGTTCACTTTGATACCGGACAAGCCATGGATTTCCGCCGCACCCAAAGTCAGCGCGCCGTACCGCTCCCCCACAATGGCAACCGAACCCACGTCGGTCCCAGCGGCCACAGCGGCAAGGGCCGAACTGGCCGTGGTGAGGATCAGCTCGTCGGTGGCGTCGTGGGCAAAGAGGTTCTCCGCCTCAATGTCGGGGAAGCGGCGCAACTGGGCAAAGTCGAATCCTGCCAGGTCCGGTGTGCCGGGTTCGCGGTCCTGCATGCCGTCCATGGTGCCCTCTCGTCGAACCCCTGCGCGGGGCACCCCTCCAGTTTAGCCGCGCCGGGCCCAGACACGGGAAGGTGGCGGTGTGACCAAGGGAACATGTGCGTTGACTCACATTTGGCTTAGAATCAAGGCAATCACTTCAGTCACGGATATGTCGCCACCATCGACGACTCAAGGGATGGAAGCCATGAGTGAAATATCGCCACTGCGCAATGCTATTCGCAACGGGAGCGGCCTGAAACGAATCGGCGGCCTATGGGGTGAGGTGCTCGCCGAGTTTCTGGGCACCTTTGTTTTGATTTGTTTTGGTGATGGGGTGGTGGCTATGGCTGTCGTCGCCCTGCCGGGCAGCGGCCGCACCGCCACGGACACCACCATTTTTGCCGCAGCCGGGGACTGGCTGCTGATCACATGGGGTTGGGCGTTTGCCGTGGCATTGGGCATCTATGTGGCGGGTGGGGTGACCGGCGCACATTTGAACCCTGCGGTGACACTGGCGTTTGCGGTACGCAGAAAGTTCGCGTGGAAGAAAGTGCTTCCCTACGTCGGCGCGCAGGTGGCAGGCGCCTTTGCCGCCGCCGCCCTGCTCTACCTGCTGTACTTCAACGCCATTGATGCGTTCAATGCAGCGGCCAAGACGGGCCGATCGGATCCCGGGGGCTGACCACGTTCTCAATTTTCGCAACTTTCCCTGCGCAGTACTTCAACGGAAACCTGACCATCCCGTTGGTCGATCAAATTGTTGGCACAGCGTTTCTGGTGCTGTTGATAGCGGCCATCGTTGATATGCGGAACCTGGCCGTCCAGGCCAATCTGGGGCCGCTGATGATCGGCCTCGCCGTTGCCGCGATTGGCATGTCGTTTGGGGCCAATGCCGGATACGCCATCAACCCCGCCCGTGATTTTGGCCCGCGGCTGTTCGCGTGGATGGCCGGGTGGGGGGACGTGGCCTTGCCAGGTTCAGTGGATGGCTCGTTCAGCTGGTACTTTTGGGTGCCCATCGTTGGGCCGCTGATCGGAGGCGTGATTGGCATCGTGCTCTACGACTGGTTCATTGGGGATGTTCTCCACGCACGCCGGGTATTGGCCGAACAGGCAGAACCTGGTCCCGGCACCCCGGAAGTGCCGGAGAGCCTCTAGGGTTCATGCCAGCGAGAGGGCTTGGACGTACAGCCATTGCCGGCCCGTGCGCACAAAACTGCTCGTCTCGCTGAAGCTCTCCCGGAGGTTCCGGTACCTGTAGTGTGCGCGGAAGCTCACCTCACCTTCGGTGTCCAGCGGGCCTCCGGCACAGGTGTCAAGGATGTCCAGTCGATACCATTGCTGCCCCGGATCCAGCTCAAGCACCGCCGGACGGTACGCCGGGTGCCAGGTCACCAGCAAGTAGTCCACATTACCCGTGGCGAAAGCCGTGAAGCGCGAACGCATCAGGGCCTGCGCCGTGGGCGGAAAGGATGTGCCCACTGCGTTCAGGAATTTGGCGCAGCAGTCACCGAAGGTATCCCCGCTTTGGCAGGGGCAGCGGTCCTCGAGGTTCATTTCAGTTGCCTTCCCTGAGGCTGTTTCTGGGCACTTGTTTGGGTGTGGAACCACTCGATGTGGTTACTCAGCGCTGCCGCGGCGCCATCGCCGTCGTGCCGTTGCACTGCGGCCATGATCTGCTCGTGCTGGGCGCGCAGGGTTGGCACAGTTCGCTGCCACTTCTCATCGCTGTCGATGGCCTCACTGACGTAGCTTTGCACGGCGAAGCGTAGTGACTCCATCATGGCCGTGACAACGGCGTTGCCAGCCAGTGAACTGAGCAGCACATGGAATTGTGCATCCAGCGCATGGAAATCCTCCCTCCCCAGTTCGGGTCCGGACATGGCCTCGAGGAGTTCGCGCAGCTTGGCCAGTTTGCCGGTGTCGTGCTCCTGCCCGGCGGCTTCCTTCGCGGCCCAGCTTTCCAACATGGTGCGGGTCTGGACGATGTCGGCGACGGGAAAGTGGCTCGTGGCCATGTGCATCCGCAACGTCGAGCCCAGCCCCGCCGACGGGTTGGCTATCACGACGGTGCCGGAGGTGGGTCCGGAGCCGACGGCCGTGCGCACCACGCCCATGACGTCCAGGATGCGGATGGCGTCGCGCACGGAGGCCCGGGAGATGCCGTGGATCTGGGCCAGGGCGCGCTCCCCGGGAAGCTGGTCCCCGACCTTGATCTTGCCGTCCCGCAAATCAGCCTCGATGCTGTGGAGCACGGACTCATAGCTGCGGGCAGTGGGGGCGGGTTCGGGATCTGGCGTGGACACTGCACCATTGTGCCATTTTTTGATGACCGCGGGGACGAAAAGTGCCCGCCGGATTCTGGGGCCGCCTCGACGCAATCCTGGCCGCGGCGTCAGGATGGCTGGCCGGGGCGTTGCGCCTCACATTCTCCGGCCAGGGCAAACAAAAGGCTCCGGCCACTCCCGTAAGGGAATGGCCGGAGCCTTTTTCGTATTGGTGGAGCTGAGGGGACTCGAACCCCTGACCCCCTGCATGCCATGCAGGTGCGCTACCAGCTGCGCCACAGCCCCCAACACTTACTATCTTTCACAAAAACCACCACAAAACACTTGCGCGTTTCGTGGAGCTGAGGGGACTCGAACCCCTGACCCCCTGCATGCCATGCAGGTGCGCTACCAGCTGCGCCACAGCCCCAAACTTGCTGCATTTCCACCCTTGACCAATCGGTCGTAGCCGGAGCAACTCGTCTATCCTAGAACACGTGTTGGCCCGGTGCCAAATCGAGGACGTCCGGGTGTCAATCCTCGACTGGTTCGGCCAGGTCCTCAGGAGCCTCGTAAGGTTCCGGCAGGGTGCCCACGTTGTGTTCAGTCAGGCGCCAATGCCATTCGTGGGCAGCCGTTGAGGATGTCTGGACGGCCTCTATCACCGACCAATGACAGTTGGAAAGCCCCGAAAGGGTCCGCCAAAGATGTTCGGGCAAGCCCATGATCTTTGCCAACGCCACACGTGTTGCCCCGCCATGGGTTGTCACCACCAGTGTGCCGCCCTCGGGAATGGTGGAGGCGTGTTCAAGAATGGCGGCCACCATGCGCTCAGCCACTTCCACCCTCGTCTCTCCCCCACCAGCCCGCACCTGCGGCTCGTCCCGGGACCAGCGTTGGATCTCCTGCGGATAGGACCCTTGGATCTCCTCGAAAGTCAGACCCTCCCATTGGCCGCCAAATGTTTCACGCAACCGCGAATCCACCACCACCTCACCTCCTGTCAACTCGGCGAGCGACTCGGCGGTACTCCGGGCTCGGGACAAGTCTGAGGAGAGGATCCGCACAGCGGGTTCCACCGCGCCCATGCTGCCCGCAAGCTTGCCTGCCAGCAGTCTTGCCGCCCTGCTGGCTTGAAGAACTCCCACCTCGTCCAGGGGTATGTCCCTTTGCCCCTGAAATCGCCGTGCAGCGTTCCAGGACGTGCGTCCGTGCCGCCAAAAGATAACCCGCCGGCGTAAACCGGCGGGCTGCAGAATTGACGACGTTGCTGAAGCGGAACCAGTCATGGTCAAGCAACTTTCTCTCGTCGCGTAGGCAAACTACTTTGCGTCTGCGGCTTCGTTCGCTGCGGCTTCGTTGGCATCTTCCGCGTTTTCCGTGTCTTCTGCGGTGGCGCGCTTGATCGACGGGTCCGACTCGGGCAGCTGCAAGTCGATGACAGGGCAGTCGGCATAGAGTCGCTCGAGGGCGTAGAAGATCCTGTCCTCTTCGTGCTGGACGTGCACCACGATGTCTGCGTAGTCCAACAGGACCCAGCGGCCACCTGAACGTCCTTCACGGCGGACCGGGCGCATGCCGAACTTGTGTAGCTCATCCTCGATGCCATCAACGATGGCATTGACCTGACGCTCCGTGGACGCCGAGGCGATGAAGAAAATGTCGGTAATGGCTAGGCGTTCGCTGACATCCAGAGCGATCAAATCCTGTGCCAATTTATCCGATGCCGCCCGCGCTGCTGCGCGAACTACTTCGATGGAATGTTCTGTTGCGGTCACTAGCGTTCCTTTGATAGATCCGGCACTAGCGGACTAGCGCGGTGATAAACACGACGGCGCCGGCGACAAGCGCCGCACCGCCAAGAATGATGCTGCCCCATTGAAGGAGCATGTTCCGGTGTGTTCTGCCCAGACCGGCCGTGACTGCGTCCAGGGGTTCAAGTCCGTGGGCGTATTCGGCAGGTATGGGTGGCATTTGCGTTCTTGTGACGGACTCGGCCGGGGCACTGTCCTGTCCCGGCACAACAGAGACCATCTCTTCCGCACGCTTGAGCGTGCTGCTCCGCCCACCCGTGAGTGGACGGTTTCCCGGCCCTGGCCTGTGCACCGCCCTGGGCGCCATGGCCGCATCAAAACGTTCAGCTTGGGGGTCGGTTGCCGGACGCTGGCGGGGTGTGGATCGGGTGATGATGGGCACGTGCGTGGTGACCGGAGGGCGCAGAACTGGCCTGTCCACCCCTGGAACGTCGACGAATTCCAGCGGGGTGACCATGGCCAGGTTGTTGGTCGCGGTGGGGTCGCTGGGAGGGCGGCGGCTCTTGGCGCTTTCCTGAGCAAGGCGTTCACGCGCCTGGGCGCGCTGGTTCAAAATGGCTGTCCGCTCAGCCTGCGCCCGTTGTTCGGCTAGCGCCTGCAACTCTGCGTTGCTCGGTGCCTGGCCCAGTTGTGCAGGTGGCCCAGCAGACACGGGATGATACGCCCCGCCAGGGACCAGCCCCTCGGTTGGCGGGTAGTTTCCCGTCGCCGGAGGCTGCCCTGCCGGAGGTTGCACTGCCGGAGGCACGACGGCGGTTGGCCCGGCGGCAGCGGTACCGCCGACCGTGGCACCGACTGTGCCGGTGGCGGAAACGTCCCCGGCGGTCTCGGGTGCTGCGGGTGCTGCGTGTGCTGCGACCGGCTTCGTTGCCGGCTGTGCGGGCAGGGTCGGGGCAACAGCCTCGACGGCTGCCGGGGACGGTGCAACCCTCCGCCCGGCCCGTGAGCGGGTGGTGTCCGGCACGGCAGGGGTGCTGGGTGCTTGTTTGGGCGGAAGCGGGGGGGCCGTCACCGCGGCCTGCTGTGCGGGCGTGGTCGGCTCCACAGCCGGAAGGGCGGGTGCCTGGACGGGCGGCAGGGTTGCGGCAGGAGGAACCACGGGATTGACACTGGTGATGGGCGCGCGTTCGGCTTCCAGTTGGGCCTGTCGCAGGGCACGCCGGGAAGGAAGCGGAACAACCGGCTGCGGGCCGGGATCCAGAAGTTCCTTGTAGGCTCGCAGGGCGGCGCGGTCCCGGGCACGGGTTTGTGAGGAGCGTTCGCGCACGACGCCGTCACCGACGGCGTTCGGCCGGGCTGCCGGCGTCGGCTCATCAAGCTGCGCCTGCGCTGCGTCGTCAAGAACGCGAACGTCAGGTGCCGGTTGGGGCGACGGGGTGGATGTGCGGCGGCCGGTCCTGTCCACTGGGGGAACTGGCGGGGCAGCCACCATTGGCACTGACGGATATCCCGCAGCGCCTGTTGATTGCTCCGGCTTGGCAGACCGCAACTCTCTGCGACTGCGGACCGGGTCCGTTTCCTTACTCATCACTTACTCATTCAGTACTAGAATTCGTCGGCAGGACACTTCCGCCCACTTCGCCATCCGCTTGAATATACAGTCCATACTTGGCAATGTATTGCACCACACCGTCAGGGACCAGGTACCAGACCGGATTCAATTCCTGCACCCGCTTCCGGCAATCTGTCGAGGAGATCGCCATGGCAGGCACCTCCAGCAAACTTACGTCGGACCGGCCCAGGTCGTCCAGCACATGCCCGGGCCGTGTCACACCTACAAAATGTGCCAAATCCCACAGCTCATCATTGTCCTTCCACGACATGATCGCGGCCATGGCGTCCGCTCCGGTGATGAAGAACAGCTCCGCGTCGGGACGCATCCGCCGCAGATCCCGCAAGGTGTCAATGGTGAACGTGGGCCCGGGCCGGTCGATGTCCACCCGGCTGACAGTGAAACGCGGGTTCGCGGCCGTGGCAATGACGGTCATCAGGTACCGGTGCTCGGCTTCACTGACTTTCCACTTTGCCTTCTGCCACGGCTGGCCCGTGGGTACAAAGATTACCTCGTCAAGCTCAAATACACTCGCAACCTCACTGGCTGCGACAAGGTGTCCATGGTGGATCGGATCGAACGTGCCACCCATGACTCCAACACGGAGACGCTTTCCGCTGCCAGCCGAAGCCGGCAGCAGGGATGTCGTCCTAGTGATGGGAGGACGCCGAATCGTCGTGAGGGCTGTGCTTGTTGGTGTGCTGTTTGTGCGGGTCATCTGTGGTTTCAACGGCGGCGTGGCGGTTGCCTAGGTTCATGAAGGAGACACACACAAACATCAACAGCAACAGCGCTGCCAGCATCACCCCTCCAACAACAAAAGGCGGCGCAATCAGCGGCGCCAATTCTTCATGGGCGGCTGCTTCGGCAAGGACGACGCCGGCGAGCTGGGTCAGCATTATTTCTCCCTATGGGTGGGCGGCTGGGCACAAAATATTTACAGCCCGGCCACAACGGCTTGGATTCCCTCTAATGGTACGCGGTAACTGCCGGCACTGGCACACCGACCCGCGGCCGGACCGGCCAGACCGGCCGTTTGGGCCACGGGCCCGGGGACTACGCCCGGATCTGGCCTTCACCCTGGACGATCCATTTGGTGGTGGTCAATTCGCCCAGTCCCATGGGGCCGCGGGCGTGCAGCTTCTGTGTGGAGATGCCCACCTCCGCCCCGAGTCCCAGCTCTGAACCATCGGTGAAACGGGTGCTGGCGTTGACGATGACGGCCGCCGAATCAATTTCGGCGATAAACCTCTCAGCGTTGGCAAGATCGTTGGTCAGGATCGCCTCGGTGTGGCCGGTGCTCCATGTACGGATGTGCTTGATGGCGTCGGGGAGTGAATCAACCATCTTCACGGCCAGGTCAAGGTCCATGTACTCGGTGGCCCAGTCCTCATCCGTGGCGGGGAACCCTGTAACGCCCGCCGGGAGCACCGCCTGTACCCGTTCATCCACATGAAGTCTCACACCGGCGTCGGACAACGCTTTCAAGACAGCCGGCAGGACGGTGGCGTCCTTGTGCACCAGGAGTGTCTCCACCGTGTTGCAGACGCTGGGGCGCTGGGTTTTGGAATTGAGTAAAATCTCCACGCACATGTCCTCAGGGGCACTGCTGTCAATGAAGATGTGCACATTGCCTTCGCCGGTCTCAATGACGGGCACGGACGCGTTCCGGACCACTGTCTGGATGAGCTCGCGCCCGCCGCGCGGAATCAGGACATCCACTTCTCCGCGTGCGCGCATCAGCACGTTGGCGCCCTCACGGCCATACTTGTCCACCGATTGCACGGCATCCGCCGGGAGGCCGACAGCGTCAAGCGCGTCGCGCAGGATGGTCAAAAGGGCTTCGTTGGTGTGGGCCGCGGCAGTCCCGCCGCGCAGCACCACGGCATTGCCGCTCTTGAGAGCCAGACCGGCAATGTCTACGGTGACGTTGGGGCGTGCCTCGTAGATGGCTGCCACCACGCCCAAGGGGACGTTGACCTGGCGCATGCGCAGGCCGTTGGGCAGGGTCGCACCGCGCACCACGTTGCCAACAGGGTCAGGCAGGGTGGCGAGGTTTTCCAACGCATCAGCCAGCCCCTGGACCCGCTGTTTTGTCAGTGTGAGCCGGTCAAGCATGGCAGCCGAGGTGCCGTTGGCTTTGCCGGCCGCCAGGTCCTGAAGGTTAGCGGCCAAGATTCGGTCCTGGTTGGCGAGGAGCGCCTCGGCAATGGCCCGCAAGCCCTTGTCCTTCCACGCACGGTTGGCGCCGGCCATGCGACGCGAAGCGCGCCGGGCACGTGCCAAGATGGCGTGGACGTCATCGGAAAGCTGCGTGGCGCTTTGTTCAACAATCTGCTCGGTCATGGCCCTAGTCTAGGGCACACCTAGTTGTTGAGCAGGACCAGGTCATCCACGTGAACCACTTCGCGTTCGTACTGACGACCCAATTCCTTGGCGAGGTCCTTGGTGGAGCGTCCCAGCATTTGCGGCAGATCCCCGCACGGGTAGTTCACCAGGCCGCGCGCAATCACGTGCCCGGCGGAATCGGCGATCTCCACGGCGTCCCCCGCTTCAAAGTCTCCGGTGACCGCGACGATGCCAGCGGGCAAAAGCGACTTGTGCCGTTCACTCACGGCCCGAATGGCGCCGTCGTCGAGCACCAGTCGCCCGCGAATGTCCGCCAGGTGTGCCAGCCACAGCATCCTCACGGGACGTTTGTTGCCGTTGATGCTGAACCAGGTTCCCACGTCCTCGCCAGCGAGTGCGGCCGCAGCGTTCCCGGTGGAGGTGACCAGGGCGGGGATGCCGGTCTCGGCGGCAATCAGTGCCGCCTGTACCTTGGTCGCCATCCCACCGGTGCCGATGCCTGCTGCGCCAGCCGTGCCGATGACAATGCCTTCGAGGTCTTCCGGAGAATCCACCTTGGCGATGCGTTGAGCACCCTGCGACGGCGGTCCGTCGTAAAGGGCATCCACATCCGAGAGCAGTACCAGGGCATCAGCCTTCACCAGGTGGGCTACCAGGGCGGCCAAACGGTCGTTGTCACCAAAACGGATCTCGTGGGTTGCCACCGTGTCATTTTCGTTGACGATCGGCACTACGCCCAGGTGCAACAGCCGCTCCAACGCACGGTGCGCGTTGACGTACTGGTGGCGCCGAGTCAAGTCCTCCGCCGTCAGCAAAACCTGTGAAACAACTACACCATGGCCAATGAAGGCATGATTGTAGTGGGCCATCAGCAGGCCCTGGCCCACGCTGGCCGCAGCCTGTTGCGTGGCCAGGTCCTTGGGGCGCCGGGCCAGACCAAGCGGGCGCAACCCGGCTGCGATGGCACCGGAGGAAACCAAAATGACCTCCGCCCCAGCCAGACGGCGTTTGGCCAGCACTTCAACCAAACTATTCAGTGCCGGCACTGAGATTCCGCCGGCCACACTCGTCAACGACGACGAACCAACCTTGACCACGATCCGCGCCGCTGAGGCGATCGACGAACGTGAACCGCCAGCGGACAGAACCGTTTCCCCGTGTGAGCCCATCCTTCTAGGACGCACCACCTTCAGCGTCGAGCTCCGCTTGAATGACGGCAGCCTTGCTGTGCTTGGGGTTGGTTGATTCGGTCCAGATACCGGCTTTACGCTCCGACTCAAGTTCCGCGCGGGCTGCCGCCTTGGCGTCACGGCGGTCCTGCTGCTCTTCACGCTTCTGCGCCCTGGTGGGGCGGTCGCCCAAGTCGAGCAGTCGCAGATCGGTGCCGCGAGGGGCAGCCAAATGCTCGGCGCCACCCATCATGGTGGGCTCCCAGTCGAAGATCATACCGCCGTCTTCACCAATGATGACGGTGTCCCCGGGTGTGGCACCGGCCTTGAACAGGCCAGCTTCCACGCCAGCCTTGGCCAGGCGGTCCGCCAAATAGCCAATGGCTTCCTCGTTCTGGAAGTCCGTCTGATGCACCCAACGCTCAGGCTTTTCGCCCAAGACCCGGTACAGCGGCTGCAGGTTCTTCTCTTCCCTGCGGATGGTGAAGGCTGTTTCGTTGACGGCGCGGGGGCGCAACACCACAGGTTTTGCCTTGAGCGGCGCGCTGGCGATGGCGTCGCGGGCGCTCTGAACGATCTCGGCCATGGCAAAACCGAGCTGGCGCAGGCCTTCGTGGCTCGTGGCGGAGATTTCAAAGACCCGGTAGCCTCGGGATTCAAGGTCACCCTTGACAAATTCGGCCATGTCCCGGCCGTCTGGGGAATCAATCTTGTTCAACGCCACCAGCTTCGGGCGCTGATTCAGGGGCACCACGTCGCCGTCGGATCCGGCGAAGCTCATGTCTACGGCGTAGTTGTCCAGTTCACGTTCAATCACGGCCAGATCCGAGAGTGGGTCCCTGTCGGCTTCCAGCGTGGCGCAGTCAAGGACGTGCACCAGGGCTGCGCAACGCTCCACGTGGCGCAGGAAGTGGTGACCTAGGCCCTTGCCTTCGCTGGCACCTTCGATCAGGCCCGGAACATCGGCGATGGTGAAGCGGACGTCCCCTGACTGCACCACGCCCAGGTTAGGGATCAAGGTGGTGAAGGGGTAGTCAGCGATCTTGGGCCTTGCCGCCGACATCGCAGCAATCAGGCTGGACTTGCCGGCGGAGGGGAAACCTACCAACGCGATGTCGGCTATGGATTTCAGCTCTAGGACGATGTCCCGCTCGTCGCCATCCACACCCAGCAAAGCAAAGCCGGGCGCCTTACGTTTTTGTGAAGACAGGGCCGCGTTACCGAGTCCGCCTTGGCCGCCGGCTGCTGCAACAAATTCGGTGCCCTCGCCCACCAAATCGGCAATGACATTGCCGGCTTTGTCCTTCACGACGGTTCCGTCGGGGACGTTCAGGATCAGGGTTTCCCCGATCTTGCCGTCACGCCAGTCACCCATGCCCGGGCCACCGTTGGTGCCGTGGCGGTGCGGTGCGTGGTGGTAGTCAAGGAGCGTGGTGGTCTGGGCGCTCACGCGCAAGATGACGTTGCCGCCATCGCCGCCCTTGCCGCCGTCGGGACCACCCAGGGGCTTAAACTTTTCGCGTTTTACCGAGACGCAGCCATGGCCACCTGTCCCGCCGGATACGTGTAATACAACCCGGTCAACAAAGCTGGCCAATGGATTCTCCTTGATTAGTACTACTTTGATTCACACTGCAGTTGCACACTTATTCTAGTCCGCTGGAGGGACTGTGGCCTGGTGCCGGCCACACGCAAAAACACGGCGTGTTAAAACACAGTGGAGCGAGCCAGGCGGCCCGCTCCACTCGCGAAAACTTTGCTATTAGACCGCAGCTGCGACGATGTTCACGACGCGTCGTCCGCGACGCTGACCGAACTCGACCGCGCCTGCATCCAAGGCGAACAATGTATCGTCCTTGCCACGACCAACACCCTCACCGGGGTGGAAGTGGGTGCCGCGCTGACGAACGATGATTTCGCCTGCCTTGACAACCTGACCGCCGAAGCGCTTTACACCCAAGTACTGAGCGTTTGAATCACGACCGTTGCGAGTGGAACTCGCACCCTTTTTATGTGCCATTTGAAATGCCTACCTTTTGACTAAAAGTAACTGTGAAAGAGGACCTACTACGACGCGCAATTACGCGATCGAGGTGATCTTGACCTTGGACAGTTCCTGACGGTGGCCCTGACGCTTCTTGTAACCGGTCTTGTTCTTGAACTTCTGGATGACGATCTTCGGTCCACGAAGATCCTCCAACTTCTCAGCCGTAACCTTCACATTAGCCAGGTCCTTTGCGGCGGTGGTGATTTTCTCACCATCAACCAGCAGCAAAGCGGGCAGCTCAAGCGTGCTGCCGACTCCACCGGGGACGCGGTTCATGGTCACGTGGTCTCCAACGGAAACCTTTTCTTGACGGCCGCCTGCGCGGACAATCGCGTACACCACTGGGGAACTCACTTCTCTCGACGTTATTACAAAGAATTAATGTGCCTCAACGCCGTGGACCTCAATGGAGTTCTACCATGGAGTGGTTGCCCTAAGTGTTGGCGTAAGCACCGAAGATCAAGAATACGCTAACTCTTGCCCCGGCCGCAAATGAGACTGATTCCGTACCGCTGGGATCGGTCAGGGCGAACATTCATCCGCCTGTTCCAATCCCGCTCAACGGAACCGTGCACCACTACTTTAGCGTGCTTTGGCGCCAACAGTTTCCCATACGCGTTTCCCGGGCCGTGTCGTGTGCTACTGATGCCAGTGGCGTTAATCACGTGCGACCCTGTGCGGGGTGCTGTCAGCGTGCAGACGTGGCGCATCAAAGAAGTCCACTTCGAACTGGGCGGAGTGCGCAAATGCCGCCCGCATCCGCTGGCGCTCACGCTCCGATCCCCGGCGTGCGGCGGCATCGGCAATCTCCACGGCCGTCCTGGTGGCCTCGGCGAATTCCTCGTCGGCATACGTTGCAAGCCACTCGCCGTACGGGTGTGCACCCTCCCGCCCGGAACCGACGGCGTCCAAGGCTACCGTGCCGACGCCGTCAAAGATTTCCTTTTCGGCGGCCACAAATTGTGCGTGCAGGACCCTGCCCACCTCCGCGTACAGCCAATAGCAGGGCAGCACCGCTGCCACCACTTCCCCATAGCTGCCGCTGAAGGCCGCCGCTGCCAGATGGTCAACGTAGTGCTTAGTCACAGGCCCCATCAGGTGCTTGTGCGGGTTTTTGGACAACCACACCTTGTGCAGTTCCAGCTCTACCGCGAGGCAATTTTGTGCGCCCTGAGCCCAAAAGCGTTGCTCCTCCTCGGTGGGAGCGAGGGCGCTGGCATGGGCCAGGACACGCGAATATGCGCCAAGGTAGAGCGCGTCCTGGACCAGATAGTAGCCAAAGTGTTCGCGCGGCAGCGTCCCCGCGAGTAGTTCCTTGATGAAATCGAGTTCAAAGATGGCCGCCCGCTGCCCGGAAATCTCGGCCCACAGGCTGGCACTGAACTCGCCACCCTGAGGCGCCGCGGTCGCCCACAGCGCATGAAAGTGATTCAGTGGGCCCCTGCCCTGCCCAACATTTAGTTCGCCGGAGGCCTGTAACGCTTGCGTCAGCCAGGCCTTGGCCTTCCCCACGCTTGCGGACCATTCCCCGGTTTGCGCCTGCAACGTGGCCACGGCAGCCGAGAGCGTGCACCCTGTGCCATGTGTGTTGGCAGTGTCCACCCGTGCCGCGGTGAATTCAACCAGCGAACCGTCCGGGGCAATGAGCGCGTCCGGGCAAACATCCGAGGCAAGGTGCCCACCCTTGACCAACACCTGGACGTTCCTGGCCGCGGCCAATATTTTGCCTTGATGGAGGGCTTCCTCCCACGTGCGGGCTTCCGGCTCGCTCACCAACACTGCCAGCTCGGGCAGGTTGGGTGTGACCAGGTGTGTGTGGGCCAACAGCTCGAGGAGAGCCTCCCTAGCCTCTCCTGAAATCAGCGAATCCCCGCTGCTTGCCACCATGACCGGGTCAAGGACCACCACGGCAGGCCGGGTTTCCTCCAGCCAGTCCCCTACAGCCCTGATCACCTCCGCATTGGCCAGCATGCCGATCTTGACGCTGTCAATGGCGATGTCCTCGCTGAGTGCTTCCAACTGCTGCATGAGGAAGTCCACGGGTGGGATGTGAACGCTGCGCACACCCTGCGTGTTTTGCGCCGTCAACGCCGTGATTACGGTCATTGCGTACCCGCCATGGGCACTGATGGCCTTGATGTCCGCCTGGATGCCGGCGCCTCCGGAAGGGTCGGAGCCGGCAATGCTCAGCACTCGCGGATGGTCGGGACGGCCCTGGAAAGGTGTGGTTAAAGTGTCGTACGTCAAAAGGACATCCCTTCGCCGGTATTAACCGGGCAGGTTCAACGGGTCTTTTCTCAGCCGGACCGATTGTCTAGGCACCCCGTGTCGATCTCCACCCTAGCCTTCCGCCGCCCACTTAAAAAACCAGGTACCAGAAGCTGCCTTCCGTCAACTGAACCACGTTGCTGGAAAGGCGTTTCTGGTACCTGGTGCCGACGTTCGGCTAGAGTTCGGAGGCTGGAACCCCGACACCGAGCATGATGATGGGCGCCGCGTCCTTCTTGCTCGCCACGGCCGGCGTTGGTACGACGGCGGCGGCGCTGCTGTGCTGGGCCGGGCCATGCCCTGCTGTGGCACCGTCAGAGGTTTCCACTTTCATGTCTGCTCCGCCCTGGGCGCTTCTGGCGCTTCGGTTCCGGCGTCCACGCCGTGAGCGCTGGCGGTTATCCGCGTGGGCCTGATCAGGGGCTCCCCCATGGCTTTCCGACAGCTGGTCAAGGGCAACGGCGAGTTCGGCCAGCTGCTCGGCATGGTCTGTGTCGGTGGCGGTGTCGTGGTGGTGTCCGCGCGGCAGTTCAATGGCTTCCCCGGCAAGTGTCAACGTGGCGGTGTCAACGACGCTGGCTGTCAGGGGCTGCGCCGGGGCAGGCTCGGCGTCGTGGTGCGCCGCGGCCGCTGCTGCTGCAATGTTTGCTAGGGCCGCACGGGCCTCGGTTGCCTTGTGTGCCTTCTGCGCTTCAGCAGCCTCGTCAACGACAGGTACGTGAGGCACATGGGTCTGCTCCGCTTCGGTCGCCATGTCCTGCTCGCCGTCGTGGCCCGGCTGTGAACGGTTGCGGTTGCGCTTGCGTTCGCTTCGGGTGGAGCGGTTGGCCATGCGTTCGCCGTCACGGCCCTCACTTTTGACCACATGCGCCTGCTGCGCCACGTGCGCCTGGTGCGACTCAGCGGCAACAGTGTGGACGCGGCGGTGCTCAACAGGGATCTCATGGGTGACCATGCCGCGTCCGGCACAGGCCTCACACTGCTCACCAAAGACTTCCAGCAGGCCGGTGCCCATGCGCTTGCGCGTCATCTGGACCAGGCCAAGGCTGGTCACCTCGGCCACCTGGTGCTTGGTCCGGTCGCGGCCCAGGCACTCCACCATGCGGCGCAGCACCAGGTCGCGGTTGGATTCCAGGACCATGTCGATGAAGTCGATGACGATGATGCCGCCAATGTCGCGCAGGCGCAGCTGGCGGACCACTTCCTCGGCAGCTTCCAGGTTGTTCTTGGTGACGGTCTCTTCCAGGTTGCCACCTGTCCCGGTGAACTTGCCTGTGTTGACGTCAACCACTGTCATGGCCTCGGTCCGATCAATCACCAAGGAGCCGCCCGAGGGCAAGAACACCTTGCGCTCAAGAGCCTTGGAGATCTGTTCGTCAATGCGGTGGGCCGCAAAAATGTCATCGGGCTTGCTCCACTTTTCCAGGCGGTCCAACAGGTCCGGGGCCACGTAGGTCACGTAGGCCTCAATGGTGTCCCATGCCTCCTCACCGGAGACGATCAGCTTGGTGAAGTCCTCATTGAAGACGTCACGAACCACCTTGATGGTCAGGTCCGGTTCACCGTAGAGCATTTCCGGGGCCGGCGTCTTGTGGCCGGTGGCACGGGTGTTGATGCCTTCCCACTGGGCCCGCAGCCGGTTGATGTCGTTGGTCAGTTCCTCTTCGCTGGCGCCCTCGGCAGCCGTGCGCACAATGACGCCGGCGTTTTCTGGCAGGTGGTCCTTCAGGACGCGTTTGAGGCGGTTGCGTTCGACGTCGGGCAGTTTGCGCGAGATTCCGGTCATGGAACCCCCCGGGACGAATACCAGGTACCGTCCGGGCAAGGAGATCTGGCTGGTCAGGCGGGCACCCTTGTGACCCACGGGGTCCTTGGAGACCTGCACCAGCACCGTGTCCCCTGATTTCAGTGCGTTTTCAATGCGGCGCGGCTGACCGTTGAGGTTGGCGCCGTCCCAGTCGACCTCGCCGGCGTACAGCACGGCATTGCGGCCGCGCCCAATGTCGACGAACGCAGCCTCCATGCTGGGCAGCACGTTCTGGACCTTGCCGAGGTAGACGTTGCCAATCAGGGAGTCCTGCTGGGTTTTGGAGACGAAGTGCTCGGCCAGGATGCCGTCTTCCAGGACCCCGATCTGGATGCGCTCGTCGTTTTGGCGCACCACCATGACCCTGTCTACAGATTCGCGGCGGGCTAAGAACTCCGCTTCGGTGATGACGGTGCGACGACGGCCGGAGTCGCGTGAGTCGCGGCGGCGTTGCTTCTTCGCTTCCAGCCGGGTGGAGCCGCGCAGGCTCGTGACCCGGTCGCTGGAGGTACTGGTTTCACCCGGCGTGCGGGGGGCCCGGACCTTGGTGACGGTGTTGGGCGGGTCCTCGTCCGTGCCACCGCTGAGTTCCAGGTCAGCTTCGCCACGGCGGCGGCGACGACGACGACGCGATGTCACGCCGTCGTCGTCGCTGTCCTCGCCGTCCTCGCCATGGGCGGCGTTGGCAATGGCGTCGCCTGACTCCGATGCTGTGCTGGAACTGCGGCGGTTGCGGTTGCGCCCACGGCCACGGCGGCCATCGGCGGACTCGTCAGCATCTGTTGCGTCATGGACGTCGGCGTCGCCGTCCGCATGGGCAGCAACCGTGGCGGGGACAACCACGCTGAGGTCCGGGGCCAGGAACAAGGCGGACATACCGGCGCTCGGGGACAGGAACAGAGACTCGGTGGCGCTTGGCGCGGCTTCTTCCTCGGTGGGCGCGGCGGCATGAGCTGCGGGCGCCTCGACAGGGGTTTCGACAGGAGTTTCGGCCGGGGCTTGGGCCGGGGCTACCTTCACTGCCGGCTTGCGACGGCTGCGGGTGGTTTTTGCTTCGGACACGGCTTCCTCGCCGGCCAGCTGTGCGGGCGCTTGAACAACGGCGGCCTCCACAGAATCCGCCTCGGTTGCGGGCTCGGTCTTCTTGACCGCACGCCTGCGTACGGCGGCCTTCTTGGCGGGGGCCTGGGCAGCCTTGGCGGGGGCCTGGGCAGCGGGCACCTCTGAGGCGGCCGCCAGTTCCAGCTCCCCCAGCGCTTCCTGGGCAACGGATTCCTGCGCCACGGATTCCGCAGCGGTGCTGGCCAGGGGACTCGCCACAGGAGCGCTGGCCTGGGGCGCCGTGACGGGTGCCGTGGCGCGGCGGCGAGGCGCCTTCTTCGCGGGGGCAGCCACGGCAACAACCTCAACGGCGGGCGCGGCCACCTCGACGGCGGGGGCCTGGACGGTGGCATCGATGAGGCCGTCGAGCAGGCTCGGCTCCGCCTCAATCTTCTTAGCACGGCTGCGGCGCACGGGCGCCTTCTTCACAGGGGCCTCGGCGGCAGGCGCAGCTTCGGCCAGTTCTTGCACAGTCGCGGTGACGGCCTCAACGCTAGCGGAGGGGGAGGTGACCTTCGCGGTGGCCCTGCGGCTGCGCTTGGCCTTCACAGGGGCTTCCGCCGTTGTTGCTTCCACTGATTCTTCATTAACCATTGCGGCATTACTTTCGCGCCATGAAAACATCCCCACATCGGATGCCTTCATAGCAGATGTGTCAACACCCGCAGGCGCTGACGGAAGTCGTCTGATTTCCCCTTAGGCGGCACCAACTCCTGGGTGCTGCAAGCTCTAAGAAGCCGCTGGCCCGCCGCATCCGCAGCATTCTGCGTGAAAACCGCCGGTGGATGGCTGCCAAGTGCTGGAGCCTCATCACCGGCAGCCCCTTGGGCGTGCCATCGGACTGAGCAACGAATGTGGATCGCCGGCCAGCCACCTATATTGTCTCACACACACCTCGCCTCCGCCCCGTTATACGTACGGCGCGCCAAGTTTCACAAGCTACAATCAGGACACAATAGCCCCGGATAGAAAAGGCCCTCATGCCTCTCCCCCGCGTTTCCGCTTCCCTCTCGCAGGAAGCCGCACTGCCCTCCATGGTGCGGGCACGGCCTTTCGGCTGGTTCCTAATCATCACCGGCGCCATTGGCTGGCTCGCCTCGGCAACACTGGTGCTGGAACGGATCCACCTGTACAACAACCCCGATGCCAAGGTCAGCTGCGACTTCAACTCCTGGATCTCCTGCGGTGACGTCATGAAGACCCCCGAGGCTGCCATCCTTGGTTTCCCCAACCCGTTCATTGGCGTCGCCGCGTTCGTCATCCTCATCACCACCGGCGTGGTTTTGCTGGCCGGGGCCACACTCAGCCGCTGGTACTGGGTTTCCCTGCAGGTCGGCATCACCGCCGGATTCGCTTTGGTTTGCTGGTTCTGGTTCACGGCCGTGTACACACTCGCCATCTTGTGCCCTTACTGCATGATCGTCTGGGCCGTGATGATTCCGCTGTTGGTCTGGATCACGCTCCGCAACCTCCAACATGGGGTCTTCCGTGCTCCCGCTGCCCTGACCAAGTTCCTCACTGACTGGGCCTGGATCATCGTCGGCCTGATCTACGTCGCAGTCATCGCTTCAATCTTCTTCAAGTTCATGTACGCCATCTTCGGCGCCTAAACCATGGGCCGACGCGCGAAAGGGCACCTCCTGATGGAGGTGCCCTTTCGTTTTACTTCAGTTTGGCTTAGCCGAACCAGATGCCGATCTCGCGTTCAGCGGAGAGCACCGAGTCGGAGCCGTGTACCAGGTTTTGCTGGACCTTCAGGCCCCAGTCGCGACCGAAGTCACCGCGGATCGTGCCGGGAGCGGCGACTGTTGGGTCTGTTGCGCCAGCCAAGGAGCGGAAGCCCGCAATGACGCTGTTGCCTTCAAAGATTGCCGCAACAACCGGGCCGGAGAGCATGAACTCAACCAGCGGTTCGTAGAAGGGTTTGCCAACGTGCTCCTCATAGTGCTGCTCGAGCACTTCACGGGTCGCATTGACCATTTCCAGCTGGGCCAGCGTGTAACCCTTCGCTTCGATGCGGGCCAGGATGGCACCGGAGAGGTTGCGGGTGACGCCGTCGGGCTTGATCAGGACAAGGGTGCGCTCAATGCTCACAGAAACTCCACTTCTTCGTTTAAATTGTTTTCATGACCATTCTACGGGTTTACACTTGCGCATCGGGGTGAGCGGCGTCCCAGTGCGCTTGTTGGCGGGCCCGCTCACGGTTGTCCCGGTCAATACGGGAACCTGCATGCAGGGCGTACCACCAGGAGACACCAAACAGGATGCCCACAACGAACATAGACGGTTCCCAGAAGCCGCCAGCAAGTAGCAGCAGCTGCAAAACCCAACCGAACCCCGCACCCCACTTCTTGCCCATGAAGGCGCACGCGGCAACGAACAACACCGCCATGATGCCCGCCACTACTAGGTAGGCGGGGTTCTTCCCGTTCAGGCCGAACAGGGCCAAGCCTAAGAACAACGCCACAAAGGCCTCAAGCAGAAGCACCGTGGAGGCGAACATGGTCTTGGTGGAGCGCAGCTTCTTGGGCATGCCTGGGCGCCATTCGCGTTGCGCCTTAGTCAGTTTCGCCATGTCCTAGGCCTCTTCCTTCTCGCCGGGACGGCCCAACAGGATCCGGGCCTCCCCCACAACGGTGATGGAGCCGGTGATCAGCACGCCGCCGGCCAAATCGTTGTTGGCCTCGGCGCGTTCCACCGCCCATTCGATGGCGTCGTCAAGTTTCAGTGCAATGTGGACGTCGTCCTCGTCCCAGCCCAAGTCCAGGGCCATTTCGGCCAGCTCGTCGGCAGGGATGGCACGTGGCGAGTTGGATTGCGTTAGGCAAATTTCCGCAGCCTCATCCCCGTACGCTTCCTTGAGGGAACGCAGGATCCCCTCAGCGTCCTTGTCTGCCAGGACGCCCAGCACCACCACAAGCTTGCTGAAGGCGAACGATTCCTGCAGGGCAACTGCGGTGACGGCGATGCCGGCCGGGTTGTGGGCGGCATCCACCACAATGGTAGGCGAGGTGCGCAGCACTTCCATCCGGCCAGGTGAGCTGGCATTGCCGAAACCTTCCTGGACTAGATCCAGGTTCAGTTCCTTCTCGCCGCCGCCAAGGAATGCTTCCAGGGCGGCAAGGGCGACGGCGGCGTTTTCTGCCTGGTGTTCCCCGTGCAGTGGAAGCAGGATATCCGGGTAGCGACCGGCCAGCCCCTGCAGGGTGATCATTTGCCCGCCCACGGCGATGGTGCGTGATTCCACCCCGAACTCCACGCCCTCAAACCGGAATTGGGCGTGCATTTCGCGGGCCTTGTCCAAAATGACTTGGGCTGCGTCTGCTGGCTGTGCCGAACTGATCAGGAACGCGCCTTCCTTGATGATGCCTGCCTTTTCACGGGCGATCTGACCTGTCGTGTCACCTAAGAGCTCCACATGGTCCAAGGAGATGGGGGTGATGACGGCCACCTGGCCGTCGCCCACATTGGTGGCGTCGGTAATCCCGCCCAGGCCCACCTCCAGAACCGCCACGTCAACCGGCTCGTCGGCAAAGATGGCGTACGCCAGGATCGTCAGGGCCTCAAAGTAGGTCAGGCGCACCTCGTTGGCGGCCTCCAGTTCCGTGTCCACAATCTGCAGATAGGGGCGAATCTCGTCCCAAATCCTCACAAACGTGGCGTCGTCCACGGGCGCGCCGTCAATGCTAATGCGCTCGGTCACCTTGCTCAGGTGCGGGCTTGTGTACCGGCCCGTGCGTAGCCCGTGGGCGAGCAGGCCGGACTCGATCATCCGGGCTGTGGAAGTTTTTCCGTTGGTGCCGGTGATGTGGATGATGGGGAAGGCCTTGTTCGGCTCACCCAGGATGTCCATGGCACGGAACAGTGGGGCAAGACGGGGTTCCATCTTGTTTTCGGGAGCACGGCCCAGCAGTTCCGCATACACGCTCTCGACTGAAAATTCGTCGTGGTCGGTAGTCATTTAAGCGATCGTCCGTTCAACAGTGATGGTGGTTTCAACGTCACCAGGGATAAGTTCAAGCTTAAGCGTCAAGGTCTCCTTTTTGACCAGCTCGGCGTTGGCGTGCAGGGCATCCACAACATCCTGCGGTGCGCTGATGATGGTGCGGATGCGGTCGCTGACATTGAGCCCGGCGTCCTTGCGGGCCTGCTGGATGGCGCGCACCATGTCACGGGCGGCGCCTTCGGCCTCAAGTTCGGGTGTCAGCTCGGTGTCCAACACCACGAAGCCGCCGTGCGGCAGCATGGCGACGGCACTCTGCCCGCCGTCGGACGCCTCGGTCACCATGGTCTCCAGCGTGTACTCGGAGGGTTCCAGGGCTAGGCCTCCGGCGGTGACGACGCCGTCGGTGATGGACCAGTCGCCGCTCTTGGAGCCCTTGATGGCCAGCTGGACGTTCTTGCCCAAGCGCGGGCCGGCCGCCCGTGCGTTGACCACCAGCTTGGAGGTGATGCCAAATTCTTCCGGGGAGGCGTCAGAGGCATCGACGAAGCGGACGGTGCGGATGTTCAGTTCCTCCGCGACGATCGCGGCACCGTCGTTCAGCAGTGCCGCGTTCGGGGCCACCACCGTCAACTCCTGCAGGGGCAGGCGGACGCGCAGCTTCGCGGCCTTGCGCAGGCTGGAACCGGTGGAACAGATCTGCTGGATCTTATCCATCTGCTCCACGAGGGCGGCATTGGAGACGAAAAGCTCGGCGTTGGGCCAGTCGGTCAGGTGCACGGAGCGCCCACCGGTGAGCCCGCGCCAGATTTCTTCGGTGACCAGCGGCAGCAGCGGGGCGGCAACCCGGCACACGGTTTCCAACGCCGTGTAGAGCGCGTCGAAGGCGTCGGCGTTCTCATCGAAGAAGCGGCCACGGCTGCGGCGCACGTACCAGTTGGTGAGCATGTCCAGGTAGTTGCGCAGGGAATCGCAGGCCCCCGAGACGTCGTAGTCATCTAGTTTGGCGGTCAGCTCCCGCACCAGGTCGCCGGTGTTGGCTAGCAGGTATTGGTCCATGGTGTCGGTGTAGCCGTCAAACCGCAGTTTCGCGTCGTAGCCTTGGCCGTTGTTAGCGGTGTTCGCGTACAGGGTGAAGAAGCTGTAGACGTTCCACAGGGGCAAGATGACCTGGCGGACGCCGTCGCGGATGCCTTGTTCGGTGACCACCAGGTTGCCGCCGCGCAGGATGGGGCTGGACATCAGGAACCAGCGCATGGCGTCGGAGCCGTCGCGGTCCAGGACCTCGGAGACGTCCGGGTAGTTGCGCAGCGACTTAGACATCTTCTGCCCATCCGAGCCGAGCACGATGCCGTGGCTGATCACGTTCCTGAACGCCGGGCGGTCAAAGAGGGCCGTGGAGAGGATATGCAGCATGTAGAACCAGCCGCGAGTCTGCCCGATGTATTCGACGATGAAGTCGGCCGGGTTGTGGGTGTCGAACCAGTCCTGATTCTCGAACGGGTAGTGCACCTGGGCGTAGGGCATGGAGCCGGAATCGAACCAGACGTCCAGGACGTCCTCAACTCGGCGCATGGTGGACTTGCCTGTGGGGTCATCCGGGTTGGGCCGGGTCAGCGCGTCGATGAACGGACGGTGTAGGTCCACCTCACCGTCGTTGTTCACCGGCAGGCGGCCAAAGTCGGCCGCCATCTCTGCGAGGGAGCCGTACACGTCGGTGCGCGGGTACTCGGGGTCATCGGACTGCCACACGGGGATGGGGCTGCCCCAGTAGCGGTTGCGGGAGATGGACCAGTCGCGGGCGTTGGCCAGCCACTTGCCGAACTGGCCGTCCTTAACGTTGCCGGGGATCCAGTTGATGTCCTGGTTCAGCTCCACCATGCGGTCCTTAAACGCGGTGACTTCCACGTACCAGGAGGAGACGGCCCGGTAGATCAGGGGTGTGCGGCAGCGCCAGCAGTGCGGGTAGCTGTGCACATAGCTGGCCTGGCGGACCAGGCGCCCGGCGTCCTTCAAGACGCGTGTGATGCTCTTGTTGGCGTCGAAGACCTGCACGCCTGCGATCTCGCTCAGCGGCCCTTGCGCAAACAGGGGTAGGAAGTTCGCACCCTCATCGACCGAGAGAACCACGGGGATGCCGTACTGCTCGCAGACCTTCTGATCCTCTTCACCGTAGGCGGGGGCCTGGTGAACGATTCCGGTACCGTCGGTGGTGGTCACGTAGTCGGCGAGCAGGAACTGCCAGGACTTGGCCGTACCGTACTTTTCGTCATCGGCAAAGTAGTCCCACAGCGGCTCGTATTTCAGGCCCTCAAGTTCGGCACCCACGTAGCTGGCGGTGACCGCGGAGGTCGCGGCAGCAGCGTCGTCGTACCCCAGATCCTTGGCGTACGCGCCCACCAGGTCCGCGGCCAGCAGAAATTTTCCGGCGCCAGCTGTCGTTCCGTGGGGTCCCACCGGCACGACGGCGTAGCTCACCTGCGGCCCCACGGCGAGGGCCTGGTTGGTGGGCAGGGTCCAGGGCGTGGTGGTCCAGGCGATGGCGGCAACCCCGGCCAGTTCCTGCGAGAGTGCGGATTCGCCGGCCAGGATGGGGAAGGTGACAGTGACGGTCTGGTCTTGGCGGTCCTTGTAGACGTCCTCGTCCATGCGCAGCTCGTGGTTGGAAAGCGGCGTCTCATCCTTCCAGCAGTACGGCAGCACTCGGTAGCCGTTGTAGGTCAAGCCCTTGGTATGGAGCTGCTTGAACGCCCACAGCACGGACTCCATGTACTCGACGTTGAGTGTCTTGTAATCGTGTTTGAAGTCGACCCAGCGGGCCTGGCGAGTGACGTATTCCTGCCATTCGCCGGCGTATTTCATGACGGAGGCACGGCAGGCGTCGTTGAACTTGTCGATGCCCATGGCCTCGATCTGGGCCTTGTCGGTCATGCCCAGCTGCTTCATCGCCTCCAACTCGGCGGGAAGCCCGTGCGTGTCCCAGCCGAAGCGACGCTCCACGCGGCGCCCGCGCTGTGTCTGGTAGCGGGCCACCAGGTCCTTGGCGTAGCCGGTCAGCAGGTGCCCGTAGTGGGGCAGGCCGTTGGCGAAGGGGGGGCCGTCGTAGAAGACAAACTCGTTCGAGCCATCCTCACCTGCGTCGCGGGCGTCGATGCTTGCCTGGAAGGTGTCATCCTCTGCCCAGTATTTCAGGACGAGTTCCTCCACCTTCGGAAAACTCACGGAGGCGGGAACGTGGTGGGAGTCGGCGTGCAGGCCGGTGGCGGCGGTTGCCTTCGGGAAGTGGGTCATCACATCATCCTGGTTGTTGGCGTGCATTTCAGGATGCAAGGACGGCTTGCGCCGCGGTACCACCTCGCTTACCGTCCCTGGTTCCAGGTGCGGCCGCTCATTAACTGCTGTGACGGGCTTACCCGTCCGGTTCTACTGGCTTTGCTATTGCTGTTTGCAATTGCGCCGCGTTCTTCCGGAAGCTCACCGGTGATGGCCGGATCATAGCTTTGTTGCCCATTCTACGGGATGCGCGGAGCTGGTGTGCGCCCCGTTCGTGGCGGGTGTGGCGCACAACACTGCTATGCGCCGCATCCGGGGTGGGCGGGGCGCATAGCAGTGCAGTGGGTGGCGGTTATTTGCGGATGAGCTTGTGGTTGGCGGCCTGGGCCACGGGTCGGATCACGATCTGGTCCAGGTTGATGTGGTGGGGAAGTCCGACGGCATAGCTGACCACCCCGGCCACGTCATCGGCAGTGAGGGGTTCGGCCACGCCCGCATAAACTTTTTCGGCTGCGGCCTGATCGCCGCCAAGCCTGTTGAGGGCAAATTCCTCGGTGTGAACCAGGCCGGGAGCCACCTCGATGACGCGCAGGTTATTTTCGACTTCCTCAAGGCGCAGCGCATTGGTCAGCGCGTGCTGGGCAAACTTCGCGGCGTTGTAGCCCGCCCCGCCTTCATAGGCCACGAGCCCGGCGGTGGAGGTCAGGTTCAGCACCGTGCCGCGGCCGTGGGCACGAAGGGCAGGAAGGAACGCTTTGGTCATTTTCAGGGTGCCCATGACGTTGGCCTGGAACATCCATTCCCAATCGTCGTTGTTGGCCGAGCCCACCGTGTCGGCCCCGCGGGCTCCCCCAGCGATGTTGATCAGTGTGTCGAGGCCGCCGTTCTCGCTAACGAACACGGCCAAGGCGTCGATGTCTTCGTCCTTGGTGATGTCTGCGGCGAACACCTGCGCACCGGTTTCCCCGGCCAGACGTTCTAGGCGGTCGGCGCGGCGTGCAACGGCCACCACCTGCCAGCCTTCGGAGCGGAGTTTGCGGACGGTGGCCTCGCCGATGCCCGTGCTGGCTCCTGTGACAACTGCATGCTTGGACTTGTTTTCAACCATGCATCAAATTTAGCGCCCCGACGCGTCCAGGAATTCCAGCAACACGGCCGCCTGGTTCATGATCGGGTCCTTGGCCCCGTAGAGCAGGACCACCTTGGGGTGCGCGGCCAACAAGTCCTGGAGCGTGCCCACGGCGTCGTTGGCGGCAAGTTCGGCCCTGTAGTGGCGCTGAAAAGCGAGGAACCGCTTGGCCTGGTGGTCAAATTCATTGCGAACCTCTGCGCTGGGCGCTACTTCCTTCAACCACACGTCCACCTTGTCCTTGCTAATGCCGCGCGGCCACAATCTGTCGACCAGCACCCTAAATTCCCCGGGCTCGGGCTGTTCGTACACACGCAATATTCGCACGGCGCTCATATCGGCATCCTAGTCCGGAATCCGGCCCGGTGGGGAGTTATTTTATGCGCTGAGCGGGCTGCCCACCTTGCGCATTTTGGCTAGTAGCGCACGACGCGCCGGCGGGCGATGCGCAGAATAGAACTCCCTTCGGATCACGCGCCGTACAGGCCTCGGATCCGGTCCACTTCCGGGGCGGGGGAAAAAGGCAAGAAGTACATGATCTGCCATGCCTGGGTTTTCGCCGCCTGGGCGCTTGAGGTTTCAACCCAGGGGGCATAAAGACGTATGGCCCGTTTTCCGCCCCGCCCGGCAACGGAGAGCACCCCGCGCCGTGCCAGGACGTCCGCAGGAAACACGAATTGTCCGGATTGTGTGCCGTCGGTGACGTGGACGACAAACAAGTCGACGCCGTCAGCGGTATCAAAAGGTCTGATGGGCCCCTGGCTGGTCCGCTGCCACAGGGTGACAAACTGTCCCACCTTGGTGGGCGTTGTCTTGGCCACGCGGAACCGGGCAAGGCGCCCGCCCACAGTGAACTCGCAGGCTCCATAGTCGCCACCCTCGGGCTCTGCCACAGGATCCGGGCAGCCCAGCCCGGCGGGCTCCAGCAGCAATTCCTTGGCCTTCGCCCATGCTGCGGGCCGCGGGTCGGTGACGTTCATGGTGGGTCTGTGCGTTCCTTCGCCGGGGAATGTTTGTTGCATTCATCGTAGCAAGGCACCACCGGCCCGGGGAAAATCTGCTTCCCGCTGCAACTCATGAAAGAATCGCATCATGGCTGAAAATTTTCCGGGCACAGACACGCCCGCTCCCACCACAAGCAACGTTCCCGACAAGCCCGCCCTGGAGGGCCTCGAAGAGTCCCTGACCAAGCGTTGGCTCGCCGAAGGAACCTACAAGTTCGACAGCGAGACCACCCGGGAGCAGGTGTACTCCATTGATACTCCCCCACCCACGGCATCCGGATCCTTGCACGTGGGGCACATGTTCTCCTACACGCAGACGGATGTGCTGGCCCGTTTCCAGCGCATGAACGGCAAGAACGTCTTTTACCCGATGGGCTGGGACGACAACGGCCTGCCCACGGAGCGCCGCGTGCAAAACTACTATGGTGTGCGCTGCGACCCGAAAATCGCCTACGACGCCGACTACCGCCCCCCGGCAGCACCGGCCAAGAACCAGCGTGACTTCGACGTCATCTCCCGCAAGAACTTCATCGAACTGTGTGAGGTGCTGGCCGTTGAGGACGAGAAGGTCTTTGAGCACCTGTTCCAGACCCTGGGCCTTTCGGTGGACTGGGCGCTGACCTACCGCACCATCGATGACCACTCCCGTGCCGTTTCCCAGCGCGGCTTCCTGGCCAATCTGAACAATGGCGACGCCTACATGGCCGAGGCCCCCACCCTGTGGGATGTCACGTTCCGCACCGCCGTGGCCCAGGCCGAGCTCGAGGACCGCGAAGTTGCCGGCGCCTACTACCGGTACCCGTTCTTCGCCGAAGACGGCAGCAAGATCTACATTGAAACCACCCGCCCGGAACTGCTGGCCGCCTGCTCGGCACTTGTCGCCAACCCGGATGACGAGCGGTACAAGCCGCTGTTTGGCAAGAAGGTCACCTCGCCGTTGTTCGGCGTCGAAGTGGAGGTTCGTGCCCACGCCCTGGCCAAGCCCGACAAGGGCTCCGGCGTTGCCATGGTCTGCACCTTCGGTGACCTGACCGACGTCACCTGGTGGCGTGAACTCCGGTTGCCAACGCGCGCCATTGTGGGCCGTGACGGGCGCATCCTAGGTGACACGCCCGAGTGGATCACCACCGAGGAGGGCCGCGCCAACTATGCTGCGATCGCCGGCAAGACAGTCTTCAGTGCCAAGGAAGCCGTGGTTGAACTGCTCGTTGGTGCGGACTTGCTCGACGGCGAACCGAAGAAAATCATGCACCCTGTGAACTTTTTTGAAAAAGGTGACAAGCCCCTTGAGGTTGTCACCTCCCGCCAGTGGTACATCCGCAACGGCGGCCGTGACGCGGACCGCCGCGAACGCCTCATCAACCGGGGCAAGGAAATCGAGTTCCATCCGGCTTTCATGCGCTCACGTTACGAGAACTGGATTTCCGGCCTGAACGGCGACTGGCTCGTTTCACGCCAGCGTTTCTTCGGCGTCCCGGTCCCGGTCTGGTACCCGCTGGATGCGGACGCGAACCCGGACTACGAGAACCCCATCCTGCCCACGAGCGAGATGCTACCGGTTGACCCCGCCGCGGACGCCGCCCCGGGCTACGCCGAGGAGCAGCGCAATGTGGCCGGCGGCTTCATTGGAGACGCCGATGTCCTGGACACCTGGGCCACCTCCTCGCTGACACCGCAGATCGTGGGCGGTTGGAGCGTTGATGAGGACTTGTTCAAGAAGGTCTACCCCTTCGACTTGCGCCCCCAAGGTCACGACATCATCCGCACCTGGCTGTTCTCCTCCGCCGTGCGCGCCGACGCGCTGCAGGGCAGCGCCCCGTGGAAGCACGCTGCCATCTCCGGCTGGATCCTGGACCCGGACCGCAAGAAGATGTCCAAGTCCAAGGGCAACGTGGTGGTCCCCACCGACGTGCTCAACGACTTTGGTGCCGACGCCGTCCGCTACTGGGCTGCCTCCGCCAAACTAGGCGCCGACACGGCGTACGAGATTGCACAGATGAAGATCGGCCGCCGTCTGGCCATCAAGTTGCTCAACGCCTCCAAGTTCGTGCTGAACCTGGGCGCCACCGAATCCAATGTGCTTTCCAACGACTCCGCCGCGCTCACCAATCCCCTGGACCGTGCCGTACTGGCCCAGTTGGCCGACGTCGTCCGTCAGGCCACGAGTGCGTTTGAGAAATACGACTACGCCAAGGCCCTGCAGATCACGGAGAGCTTCTTCTGGCACTTCACCGACGACTATGTGGAGCTCATCAAGGACCGCGCTTACGGCGCCGCGGGCGATCACGAGCAGGAGTCGGTGTTGGCCGCCCTGGCCACGGCACTTGATTCGCTGCTGCGCCTGTTTGCCCCGTTCCTGCCGTTCGCCACGGAGGAAGTCTGGAGCTGGTGGCGCACCGGTTCCATCCACCGCGCACCGTGGCCCACTTCAGTAGAGGTAAGCGACGGCGACACCACTTTGCTCGCGACAGTCGGAGACGCTTTGAGCGGCATCCGCAAGGCCAAGTCCGAGGCCAAGGTCAAGCAGCGCACCCAGGTGCTCTCCGCGACGGTGACCGCCGGTGTGGTGCAGGCCGCGCAGCTCACGGCAGGTTTGGGTGACCTGAAGGCCGCGGCGAACGCCGTGGAAATCACCGTAGCCCAAGGCGAGGGGGAACTGAGCGTCAGCGACGTGCTCCTAGCACCGGCCGAGGAACCTGTCCAGGCCTGATCTGCTCCATCCCGGAGACTGCAGAGCACAATCTGAAGCCCCACCGACGTTACTAGGTCGGTGGGGCTTCAACTTTTCCATCACAGCCTGTCAGAGGAAGACTCACCCCTGCCGGTGAGTAGCCCCTCGTAGTTTTGTGGCCCCGCCTCTATCATTCCGGCATTGCTGTCACTAAGGTTGCATCAAGCTCACCATCATGTTGATGAGACTTAGCTTGGGTATTCAGGCTAAATCGTCCGCCGGATCGATTGGCCCGCGCAGCAACTATTTTCGAAGGAGCGCCATGATTGAGAATGAAGCACTTGCCGAAGATTTCCGTTCAGTGCCAGTCAGCGACTGGTCCGACTTGGGCCAACAGCTTTGGTCCTATCTGACAGGTCGTGGAGCCGTGGTTAACTACAGCTTCGTCGACATGACGGTGGAGGTGCCGCGAGACATTGGACCCGACGCACCACGGGCAACATGGAAATTCAACGGCACTTTACGAGTCACGACCAGTGATAATGAAAGCGTCAACGCCGCTGATCTAAAGCCGTAGGTGAAGGCTCATGAGATTTGACATAGATTTGGCATTCTCCACCGACCTGCCTGCGGAGGAGGGCGAAGAAGCCACGGTGGTTAATGGTCGAATTACTGCTGCGGGCCAAGAAATTCACATCCATGCCGATAATGCAGCATTATTCAGGCTCGGCTCCCGGAGGCAGTTGCCAGCGCTTAGGAAACTCGCACACTCATTGGCCCAACGCGGGATCGTGGTGAGCGTTTCAGTTCCGGAGGGGGTCATTGTCACCCTCGGTGCTGTGGAGTTATCTGCGTTGCAGCGCTTGCTGACCAACTCTTCCTATATTAAGCCAGGCAAGGCGAATACTTGGGCTACGTTGATCAAGGCGCAAGCATCCGGTGGTACCCGGGGCAGCTTACTGCCACCTGCTACACCACTGCCCATCTCACCGACGTTCCAGCGGCGTTACCGAATGAAACCAACCACCACGCACTACGCCCGCGGGGGCGGTCGGCCGCGTTTGATTTTTGTCAGGGATAGCGAAACGTGGGATGGGCGCCCGCCCAACGAATACAACCTCACCGCCGAAAATACCATCATTGGCAGCGGCGCAGAGGCTGACTTCAGGCTGCCAGACCTGTCTGCGGACCACGGGCACGTGGTCCACACAGCAGATGACGAATATGTTTATCTGCCCGGCGAAGGTGACACTCATCAGCGCCACGAACAAATACTGCGCACCGGCGCCCGCCTACTGCTCGGGCCTTGGCGAATGGTCTATTTCCGTGAGGAATATGCAGACCACGGGCGTCCCTTTGGTGGCCGGACGGCAGGTGAATTTGCCAAACTTCAACGGCCGCAGTTTGACCCCCGTTCCAACCAGATTGAATATGACGCCGTATCCGGCTTGGGCGATCCGCGCCGCCCCAAGTAGGTACTGAGTCCATGGCAGCTGCGCGGAGTATGCTCTCTGCGCAGCTGCCATGGATGCGACTAGGATTGGTGTGCAGTATCCCGGACATCATCACTGTCCACACCTCTGGATGGATTTGTTCGCGAACTATCGCCGTTGAGTGAGAGCGTTGCAACCAGTCCCAGTGTTAGGAATCCTGCTGCGAAGAAAGCCGAATACTTCGTCCCGTTTGAAAAAGCCGTCCGTGCTGCTTCCGCCGAGGATTGGGTTGCGGGATCATTTTGTAGGCCTCTAATGGCTGCGCCAGAACTTTCCACCACTTCCGTGACAATTTTTTCACGTGTGGCAGCAGGCACATTGGCCTCTTTAAGCGAATTCCCCAATTGCACGGTGGCCGTGGTGAACAGGACCGTACCCAAGATCGCAATTCCCAAGGCCGAACCAATTTGGCGGGCTGTGCTTTGAGTACCGGATGCCTGCCCGCTTTTAGGTTGCGGCACGTCTTTGAGGACCACTCCTGTAAGTTGTGCTGTGGCCAGTCCGACGCCGATCCCGTAGATGAAAAGGGCCGGGACCAGAAGAGTCCACGGTGTAGTTGAACTAATAAGAAATCCCAACATGGCCACGCCAGCAATTTCTAGCCCGATACCCACCCGGACAATTGTTACCGCTGCGACCTTGTTCCCGAACGCGCCAGCGAAACCACTGGCGGCGAAGGAACCCACCGCAAGCGGAAGTAGCAACAATCCTGTTTGCAAGGCGGAAAAACCTAACACATTCTGAAGCCAAATCGGCAAGGACAAAATAATGCCGAACTCGCCCAAGCTGACAATCATCGCCGCAATATTGCCGTTGCGGAATGAGGGAATGGAGAAAAGACTGAAGTCCAGCATGGTGCTGGCACCCCGGTGTGCCCGTGCCCTTCCCCAGAGGATAAACAGTGAAGCCGAAAGTACGCTTATGGCAAAGGCTACCGGTACCGGGGAGAGTTTCAGCGGCCAGGTCCAAGCGCCCGCGGTCAACGAATTGTGTACTAGCCACCAACCATAGTTGCGCCCCTCGATCAGACCAAAGACTAAGGTGACGCTAGCTAGAACCGTCAGGAAAGCACCTGCACCATCGATACGCCTACTGGAAGCGGTATCACGTGATTCATCCACGACGATGACGGTTCCCACCACAATGATGATGCCCAAGGGAACGTTGATACCAAAGGCCCAGCGCCACGAATAAGCCGTGGTCAGCCAACCGCCAAGCAATGGACCAAGTGCCGACATTCCGCCAATGGTCGAACCCCAGACAGCAAAAGCCACCGCCCTTTCTTTGCCGCGGAAGGTGGCGTTAATGATCGAGAGCGTGGCGGGAAGGACCATCGCCCCACCTATGCCCTGCAAGATCCTTGATCCGATCAACAGGTTGCCGCTTTGACTAAGGGCGGCAAGTATAGAGGCGATGGCAAAGATGCTGACACCAAGGAGTAAGAGCCGACGGCGCCCGAACCGGTCCGCCAAGACACCAAAGACAAGAAGAAACGCGGCAAAGACAAGGGTGTAGGATTCCTGGATCCATTGCACTTGCGTGGAACTGGCCTTCAAATCATCCACGATTGAGGGGATAGCGACATTGACTATGGTGGAGTCAACAATAATTAATGAAACGGCCAGACTGATGAAAATCAGCCCGAGCCATTTCCTTTTTAAGCTTGAAGCCATCAGCTTGCTCCTTTTCATCACGACCAGAGAGTTAATACTACGATAATCGTATTACTAACTCTTCGAAGTATCAATGAGATTCTGGCCGGCATCCCCCAACTGGCTGCAGTGAGCAGGTGGCAGCAAAAAGCCCCTGACACAAACTTTTTCTAAAGTTTTCATCAGGGGCAATCGAGATGGTGACTACCCGAACTGGGGATCTTCGGTCCGGCTGCGCTTGATCTCGAAGAAATAGGGGAAGCTGGCAAGCGTAACCGTGGCGTCCCACAATTTCCCGGCTTCCTCGCCACGCGGGATGCGGGTGATGACGGGCCCGAAGAATGCCGTCCCGTTGAAGGCTACGATAGGCGTGCCAACATCCTGACCAACCTGGCCGATGCCGTCCTGGTGGCTGGTACGCAAGGCGGTGTCGTAGGCGTCGGTGCTGGCCGCCGCAGACAGTTCGGCGGGCAGGCCCACCTCTGCAAGAGATTTGGCGATGACGTCGTCGAGGTCCTTGTTGGAGTGGTTGTGAATCTGGGTGCCCATGGCGTCGTACAACTCTTTAATGACCTGCTGGCCGTGCTCCTGTGCGGCGGCGATAATCACGCGGACAGGCCCCAGAGCCTTGACCATGTGCTCCTTGTATTCTGCAGGTAGCTCGTCGTTGTTTTCGTTCAACACCGCAAGGCTCATGACATGCCAGTCGACCTTGATGTTGCGGACCTGCTCTACTTCGCCGATCCACCGCGAGGTCGCCCAGGCAAAGGGACAGATGGGGTCAAACCAAAAATCGGCTGTTTCAATGGCGGCAACATTTTCAGACACAGGGATCTCCTTGATTGGCTTTCTCGAGCGGCGCGGATTACCCGCACATAGTGAACAACAGCGAACTACGCCGACTTGTTCCGTCGTTTTGCGGCGACTTCGTGCGGGATCAGGCCCGGCTCGGATTTCTTGTTGACTGTGTCCGCGGTGATGACCACCGTGGCGATGTCCTCGCGGCTGGGCAGCTCAAACATGACGGGCTGTAGCACTTCCTCCAGGATGGCACGCAGGCCCCGGGCCCCGGTGCCGCGTGCCAGGGCCTGGTCGGCGATGGCCTCCAGCGCCCCGTCATCGAACTCAAGGTCGACGCCGTCGAGCACGAACATCTTTTGGTACTGCTTGATCAGGGCGTTCTTCGGTTCGGTCAGGATCTGTATAAGAGAGGTGCGATCCAGCTGGGTGACTGTTGTGATGATGGGGAGCCTGCCGATGAACTCCGGGATCAAGCCAAACTTGAGCAGGTCCTCGGGCATGACGTCGGCATAGCTTGCCTCTGCCTTCTTCAAGGAACTTAAGGGGGCCCCGAAGCCGATGCCCTTTTTGCCCGCCCGAGAACTGATGATCTCTTCAAGTCCGGCAAAGGCCCCGGCGACAATGAAGAGCACATTGGTGGTGTCGATCTGGATGAATTCCTGGTGCGGGTGCTTGCGCCCGCCCTGCGGCGGCACCGAGGCCACAGTACCTTCCAAAATCTTCAGCAGCGCTTGCTGCACACCCTCCCCGGAGACGTCACGGGTGATGGAGGGGTTCTCGGACTTGCGCGAAATCTTGTCGATCTCATCGATGTAGATGATGCCCTGCTCGGCCTTCTTCACGTCGAAGTCGGCTGCCTGGATGAGCTTGAGGAGGATGTTCTCGACGTCCTCGCCCACGTAGCCGGCTTCCGTGAGCGCCGTGGCGTCGGCAACGGCGAAGGGGACGTTCAGCCGGCGTGCCAGGGTTTGCGCCAGGTAGGTCTTGCCGCAGCCGGTGGGGCCGACCAGTAAAATATTGGACTTAGCGATCTCCACGTCGTCGTGGATGCCCCCGACCAGCGTATTGGATTTGAGCGCATGGCCGGATTGGATGCGCTTGTAATGGTTGTAGACGGCGACGGCGAGCGAGCGTTTGGCCGGTTCCTGGCCGATGACATACTCCTGCAGGAAATCAAAGATCTCCCGCGGTTTGGGCAGTTCAAACGCATCCAGGTCGGCCACTTCGGCCAGTTCCTCGTCAATGATCTCGTTGCACAGTTCAATGCATTCGTCGCAGATGTACACGCCGGGTCCGGCAATGAGCTTGCGAACTTGCTTCTGACTTTTGCCACAGAAGGAACACTTCAGCAGATCGGTGCTTTCGCCCATCCTGGCCATGCGGGTGTCCTTCCGTAAACGGCACTGGCCTGGGGCCGAACCATTCATACTTACCGTGCAAGGCAGCGAAAGCTGCCGTGCCTTGATCTATGCTTCCACTCTAAGCCACGCCACTGACATTGACAGGAAAGCAAACGCCGGGGCGAGGCAAAACTACCCTGCCCCGACGTCCGAAAAGGGCACTAGCGTGTGATGGACTGTGCCTTCATCTTGCGCGGCGCCAACACTTCATCGATTAGGCCATACTCCTTGGCCTGTGCCGCCGTGAGGATGTTGTCACGCTCAATGTCATTGCTGACCTGCTCAGGCGTGCGCCCGGACAGGTCTGCCAGGGTGTTCTCCAGCCATTCACGCATACGCATGACCTCGTTGGCCTGGATCTCCAAGTCGGAGGCCTGGCCTCCCTGGCCGCCGGAGAGTGCCGGCTGGTGGATCAGCACACGGGCATTGGGCAGTGCCAGTCGCTTGCCGGGGGCACCGGCGGCGAGCAGTACGGCTGCTGCGCTGGCGGCCTGACCCAGGCAGACCGTCTGGATTTCCGGGCGAATGAACTGCATGGTGTCATAGATGGCCGTCATGGCCGTGAACGAACCGCCGGGTGAGTTGATGTACAAGGTGATGTCGCGGTCGGTGTCGTCGGCCTCAAGGACCAGCAGCTGTGCCATCACGTCGTCCGCGGAGGCGTCGTCAACCTGGACACCCAGGAAGATGATGCGGTCCTCGAACAGCTTCGTGTACGGGTCCTGACGCTTGAAACCGTACGGGGTACGTTCCTCGAACTGGGGAAGGACATAGCGGCTGGAGGGGAGATTGCCGGCAGTTTGGCCGAACGCTGTGCTGCCAAAGTTGTAAGTCATGGTCTTTGCTCCTGAAATTTTTTTCTTCGGCGTTTACTTGGCGTTGGTTCCGCCGCCACCGGCGACGGTGCCTGCGTGACGGGCGATCTTGTCGAAGAAGCCGTATTCCAGCGCTTCCTCGGCTGTGAACCACTTGTCACGGTCGTTGTCCTTGAGGATCTTCTCCACAGTCTGACCGGTTTGCTCGGCCGTCAATTCCGCCATGACCTTCTTCATGTGCAGGATCAGCTCGGCCTGGATCTTGATGTCCGACGCCGTTCCTCCAATGCCGCCTGAGGGCTGGTGCATGAGGATGCGTGCGTTGGGCGTGGCGTACCGCTTGCCCTTGGTGCCCGAGGACAGCAGGAACTGGCCCATAGACGCTGCCAGGCCGGTGGCGACCGTGACGACGTCGTTCGGGATGAACTCCATGGTGTCGTAGATGGCCATGCCTGCTGTCACCGATCCGCCGGGAGAGTTGATGTACAGGTAGATGTCCTTGTCGGGATCCTCTGCCGAGAGCAGCAACAGCTGAGAGCAGATCAAGTTGGCGTTGTCATCGCGAACTTCCGAACCCAACCAAATGATGCGTTCTTTGAGCAGGCGGTTGTAAATGTACTGGTCCGAGCCGGACGGATCTGCGCCGGCCATCGTCGGTGTGGTGTGCTGTGCCATGGTGGACTTACCTCTCCTTCGTGCGATCCGTTGGACCATAACCGTGACTGGCAAATACCCTCACGCCCGGCCCACTCCGGGTCATCACTAATCTTCACTACTTGGACAGTAGCCGTTATTGGCCCCGAATTGTTTCCCAAAAGCGCACTGTTCGCTGACGGCGCACGATTCCCACAGCCGCGCCAAAGGGCACAAAAATGCCGTTGCCGGCTCCTTGAAAAGGAATCGGCAACGGCATGAGTGAAAAGCGTTCCCTAGGTGGGAATTCTGGTTCGGAGAACTAGATCCGGGCCTCGCCCGGATCGACGACGGCGGTGGGCTCGATGGCCTCGTCGTCGGCAACGATCTCTTCTTCTTCTTCGGAAGCCACGGAGACGAAGTCGGTCAGATCGACGATCTCGCCGTTGGTGTCCTTGACAACAGCCTTGGCCAGAACCGCGGCCAGTGCCTTGCGACGTCGAACTTCGCCAACGATCATGTTGACCTGGCCCGAGGAATCGAGCATCTGGGCGAACTGGTTCGGGTCCATGCCGTACTGGCTGGCGGAGGAGACGATGTAGTCGATCAGCTCGGCCTGGCTGACACCGACTTCTTCCTTCTCGGCGACAGCGTCGAGGACGATCTCGTTGCGGAACGCCTTTTCGGTGTTTTCCTTGATCTCCGCGCGGTGCTCTTCGGTGTCGTGCTCCTCGGTGCCGTGGGCGTTCTCCGGCTTGAAGTGCTGCTCGAGCTGCTCGGCAATGACCGATTCCGGAACCGGGACCTCGACGAGGGCAAGGAGCTTCTCCAAAACCTTGTCGCGGGCTTCAACGCCCTGATCCATGATCTTGGAATCGGCTGCCTGCTTGGCCAGATCTTCCTTCAACTCCGCGATGGTGTCGAATTCGGAAGCGAGCTGGGCGAAGTCGTCGTTTGCCTCGGGCAGTTCGCGAACCTTGACCGCGGTGACCTTAACGTTGACCTGCGCGTCCTGGCCAGCGTGCTCGCCTCCGGCCAGCTTGGTCTCAAAGATTGCTTCCTCGCCGGCGGACAGGCCGGTTGCCGCCTCATCCAGGCCATCGAGCATGTTGCCCGCACCGATCTGGTAGGAGAGGTCGGACGCGGAGTCAACCTCTGTGCCGTCGATGGTGGCGGTGATGTTGATGGTGAGGAAGTCTCCCTCGGCAGCCGGGCGGTCCTCAGCCTTCAGCGTGCCGAAACGGCCGCGCAGCTCATCAAGGGCCGTCTCGGTGTCGGCGTCGGATGCCTCAGCGGCTTCAACCTCGACCTCGATACCCTCGTACTCGGGAAGTTCGATCTCCGGGCGAATGTCCAGCTCGACGTGGAACTTCAGTTCGCCGTCAGTGGCCGTGGGGTCCGGAACCTCGGTGATTTCAACCTCGGGACGGCTCAACGGGCTCAGCTTGTTCTCAACAACGGCTTCCTGGTACCAGCCGTTGAGGCCTTCGTTGATGGCCGTTTCCAGAACGTAGCCGCGGCCAACCTTCTGATCGATCATCCGGTTGGGAACTTTGCCCTTACGGAAACCAGGCACCTGCACCTGTGTGGCAATCGTCTTATAAGCCTCCGCAATGCTGGGCTTCAATTCCTCAAAGGAAACCTCAACGTTGAGCTTTACCCGAGTGGGCGTGAGGTTTTCGACAGCGCTCTTCACAGCGTGGTACTCCTGATGGTCTGTTGATGGATTTATAGGCCCAGCACAGGGGCAGTCACTGACCAAACGTGAACCGGATAATGCTGAGTCGGGGCGACAGGACTCGAACCTGCGATTTCCTGCTCCCAAAGCAGGCGCGCTAGCCACTACGCTACGCCCCGTAGTTGCCCGGAACAGTCTACGGGCAAAAGTTCCCAGATGCACAATTGAGGATTCGACCAGCTGCGAGGTGGAAGCTTTTCGCACCGATTTGCCCCCGCCCGTTGGCGTTGCTATTATCGAGGAGTTGTTCGGCTAGAAGCCGAGATGACGGGGGCGTAGCTTAATGGTAAAGCCTTAGTTTTCCAAACTAATGACGCGGGTTCGATTCCCGTCGCCCCCTCCCTATATGAGAAAAACCCCGGTCTCGCGACCGGGGTTTTTCGTTTAACGCCGATGGTTAGCCACCTTGGCAGCCGGGGCACCAATACAATTTCCGGCCCGCCAATTCCGCCATGGCAACTGCCGTGCCACAGTGCCGGCACGGCCGCCCCTCACGCTTGTAGACATAGTGAGCGTCCTCCACGGGGACTTCCTTGTTGGGGTTGGTGCCGGCACGGTTCGACGCCGTTCCCAGGTACCGAGCATCGTCCGGCCGTCCGCAGACAAAGCCAACAGCGATCCCGAGTCCCGAGGGCCTGTCATCGAGTTCGGTGGTGATGATGCGGCCGTCGCGCACGCCGTCAGCCATGACCGCGGCAATGTCCTCCCACAAAGCACAGGCCCGATCTTGTGACAGGGCCTTGCCTGGCAGCATCGGATCAAGACCGAGCCGGAACAGCACTTCGGCCCGGTAGACGTTGCCCACGCCGGCCAAGACTTCTTGTTTCATCAGCTGCTGGCCGATGCCAGTGGCGCTTTTGCGGATGCGGCGAACAAACTCGTCCCGATCGCCGGGGAGGTTGTTCAAGGGATCCGGGCCCAGCTTGCCCCGCACTGCCGCAGCTTCCTGGTGTGTGAGCACCTCACAGGCTGTGGGGCCGCGCAGATCGGCCCAGCCGTGGTCGGAGACCAGCCTGACCCGCACGGCCCCCTTCGGTTCCGGCGGGCCGGTTTCAGCCCACGCGCCGGATTCGCCGGATAGCTCCTGCTCGCCGATTCTTCGCGGGGCGCCGATGCTGGAGGCGCCGGTAAAGGTTGCGTCCCCGCCAAAGTCCCAGGCTCCGTAAAGGCCAAGGTGCACGCGCATCACCCGGTCCCCGGAGAAGGACAGGAACAGTTGCTTGCCGTGCGCATGTGCGCGCTTCAAAACGTGCCCGTCAACCAGCAAAGCTCCAGCAGTGAACTTGCCCTGCGGACTGGACACGGCCAGCACCGCCCCGCCAAAGACGTCGTTGAACTGGCGGGCTAGGCGGTGAACGGAATGACCCTCAGGCATAGGTTTTCCCGGTCCCGCGGCGGGGCATTCCCCGGCGAGAGGCCACGTTAGTCGACGACCTCGCCGGTGGTCTCATACGTGGCGATCTTGCCAATGCGGCGCACATGGCGCTCGGCGTTGCTAAACGGCTCGCCCAGGAACGCCTCGATGATCTCGGTGGCCTCGGCAACGCTGTGCTGGCGGCCTCCGACGGCCACCACGTTGGCGTCGTTGTGCTCGCGGGCCAGCTTGGCGGTGGAGAGGTTCCAGGCCAAGGCCGCGCGGACGCCCTTGACCTTGTTGGCGGCAATCTGCTCGCCGTTGCCGGAACCGCCGAGCACAATACCGAGTGCGTCGACACCGGCGGCCTGGTCGGCCACCACTGCCAGGGCGGCGTTGATGCAGAAGGAAGGGTAGTCGTCTTCGGCGTCGTAATTCTTGGGACCGTGGTCGAGCATCTCGTAGCCCTTGGCGGCCAACTCGGTGATCAGGTGGGCGCTGAGCTCCATGCCGGCATGGTCGGTTGCGATGTGAACGCGCATGAGGATTCTTTCTTCTCGGTTTTCAGTACTGCTTCAAGCCTACCCATGACGGCGGTGTGCCATGGCCGCCGCTAACGGTCCTGCTGCGCCTTCCCGGCCCTGCGGTTCAGGATCGCGGCCATCTCATCGGCAACGTCCAGGTTGGGCGCGCTCACAACAAGTCTGCCTCCGCCGCTTTGCCGAAGTACGACGGCGGCCCCCGAGTGGGTGAGGAAGCTGGCGGATCCGCTGTGCTTGCGAAGGCCCCAACCCCCATAGTCCTTGGCGACGATGTCCAGGGACACTGCCGCCTGGACCTCCTCGCACGGGGCGACGAGGACGGCAATGACACCGGATATTTTCACTGTCAGCTGGCGGCGATCAACCTGGACGGTTGCGCACAGCGTGGCAATCACCAGCAGTGCAACACCCACGGTGGCTAGAAGGAGCCATGGTGTAAGAAGTGTCAGCAATGCCCCTGGCAAGAGGGCTGCGAGCAAGATCATCATGATGACCGAACTGCGCGGATGGATGACATAGGCCATCCGGTCATTGACGGCGTCGGGGTCCGCCGCGGCTTCCAGGGCCCGGATCAGTGCCGTGTCATCGGCGGCACCCCATTGCTCGTCAGGCTTGAATGTCAGCGACAGCACCAGCCCCATGGCAACTGCCAGCCCGCAGCCCATGAGCAGCACATAGCCATCCACCCGCAATGGCACCAAGTCCCCCCGGCCGGCCTGCCCCAACAAGGTGGCCACGAAGAGTGTGAAGGCCGACAATTGCAAGGTCATGGCCGTGCCGAGTAGGACCCTGCGAAGCGTACGTGGCACGGTGGTGCGGGCGCCTTGGCTGCCTATCCCTGCCCCGAGCACCACAATTCCGGCCACCCCCACCGCCAAGAAGCTGGGCAGGGAAACAGGGTTGCCACCCCACGGCAGCACCATGGAGCCGTGCTGGTGCCCCACAAGGAACGCGCCAGCCACCAGTGCCGCGGAGAGTAGTCCCGGGAAGATCAGGGCAAAGCGTAACGCCCGGACGTCAATGTTCGGTTTGCCTTCGGTGCCGTGACCGCGCTTGGATGCCATGCCCCTAGCCTGTCACCGATGCGGCATGGACGTAAGCATTACCGTAAGCACTGACCAGCGCGACGCCGCCGCCACGGCTGAACGCCTAGGACCAGCGGCCCGGGCAGCAACGCCATCTGCCCGATCCGCCGCCGCTGGTTGTAGGCCTTCCCGTATCCATCGCGCGGCCAAGTTCAATTCCCGCCCGGCCAGGCGTAACGTGGATCATCCAAGTCCCAACGGAAGGTACTTATCTTGCCTGGCATGAACCTCACCCGCGCCGAAGCCATTGAGCGCACCGCCACCCTGACAGTCAACAGCTATGACGTCACCCTTGACCTGACGGCCTCGGAGACCACTTTCCCCTCCACCACTACGGTGACCTTCAGCGCGCAGGAGGGTTCGTCGTCGTTCATTGACGCAGTGACCGCGGCCGTTCACCAGGTGACTCTGAACGGGGTGGAGCTGGACCCGGCGGAGGTCTCCGACGGCGTGCGCATCCAGCTGCCGGTCCTGGCCGCAGAGAATGTGCTCACCGTTAAGGCCGATGCGCTTTTCATGAACACCGGTGAGGGCCTGCACCGCTTTGTGGACCCCGTGGACGGCGAGGTTTACCTTTACAGCCAGTTTGAGGTCCCGGATTCCCGGCGCATGTTTGCCGTCTTTGAGCAGCCCGACCAGAAGGCCACCTTCACATTCCACGTGACGGCGCCGGCACACTGGGACGTCATTTCCAACTCCCCGACCCCCGCGCCCGCGGCCGCCGGCGAAGGCAGGGCCACCTGGCACTTTGAGCCCACTTTGAGGATGTCCAGTTACATCACCGCCCTTATCGCCGGCCCGTACGAATCCGTACGCAGCGAACTCACCAGCTCCAACGGGCGGATCATCCCGCTGGGCGTTTTTGCCCGGAAGTCGCTCATGCAGTACCTGGATGCCGAGAACGTGTTTGAGCTGACCCGGCAGGGCTTTGAGTTCTTCGAGAAACAATTCGGCACCCCGTACCCGTTCCCCAAGTACGACCAGCTTTTCGTGCCCGAGTTCAATGCCGGGGCCATGGAAAACGCTGGCGCCGTCACCTTCCTGGAAAGCTACGTGTTCCGTTCCAAGGTGCCCGACGCCACGGTGGAACGCCGCGCCATCACGATCTTGCACGAACTGGCCCACATGTGGTTTGGCGATTTGGTGACCATGCGCTGGTGGAATGACCTGTGGCTCAACGAGTCCTTCGCCGAGTTCATGTCCACCCTGGCCGCCGCGGAGAACACCAAGTATGTGGATTCCTGGACCACGTTCTCGTCGCTGGAAAAGTCCTGGGCCTACCGCCAGGACCAGCTACCCTCCACCCATCCCATCAAGGCAGAGATCAATGACCTCGAGGACGTGCTGGTCAACTTTGATGGCATCACCTATGCCAAGGGCGCCTCGGTGCTGCGCCAGCTGGTGGCCTGGGTGGGTCAGGAAGAGTTTATGACCGGGGTGCGCGCCTACTTTGCCAAGCATGCCTGGGGCAATACCGAGCTGCCGGACCTCATGGTGGAGTTGGAGGCCGCCAGCGGCCGCGACCTTTCTGATTGGACGCAGAAGTGGCTCGAAACCGCTGGCGTGAACACCTTCAAGCCGGCCATTGAGGTGGACGACGACGGCCTCATCACCTCATTCTCGATCCTCCAGTCGGCTGTTGCCCAGTTCCCGATCCTGCGCCCGCACCGGGCCGCGGTGGGTTTCTACAACGTTGCCACCTCCGGTGACGATGTGGGCAAGCTGGTGCGCACTCACCGGGTGGAACTTGACGTGGATGGCGCCGTCACGGAGGTTCCCGAGCTGGTGGGCCTGGAACGCCCGGCCCTGGTTCTGCTCAACGACGACGACCTCGCGTACGCGAAGATCCGCCTCGATCCAGCCTCACTGGCCACGGCCAAAAAACACTTGAAGGACTTCCGCGCCTCCCTTCCACGTACTTTGGTCGCGGCGTCGGCCTGGGATGCCGCCCGCGACGGCGAAACTCCCGCCCGCGAGTACGTTGACTTTGTGCTGGCCAACATTGGGCATGAAAGCGACTCCACAGTGGTCATGGTACTGCTGCGCCAACTGGCAACAACACTGCACTTCTACGTGGCCCCGGAACGCCAGCACACCACCTCCGTAGCGGCAGCGGATGCTCTATGGGTGCTGGCGCAGGGTGCCGCCGCAGGATCCGATGCACAATTGCAGTTTGTGAAGGCGTTTGCCTCCCATGCCCAAACCAGCGCACAGCTCGACGCCGTGCAGGCCCTGCTTGAGGGGGCGTCGTCCTTACCGGAGCTGGTCATCGACGCGGACCTGCGCTGGGAACTGCTGACGTCCCTGGTGGCCGGTGGCCGCCGTGGCTCGGAGTCCATTGACGCCGAGCTTGCCGCAGACAACACCCAGACCGGGCAGCTGGCCGCTGCCACCGCACACGCGGCAGCCCCCACCCCGGAGGCCAAGGCGCAGACCTGGGAGTCCGTCGTCGTCAGGGGCGAGCACGCCAACGCCGTACAACGGGCATCTATCGCCGGCTTCAGCCACGTCTGGGACAGTTCATTGCTGGAGCCATACGTTGCCAAGTACTTTGCCGCAATCCGCGGGGTGTGGGCGCAGAAGTCCTACGAGACGGCCTCCACTATCGTCACCGGGCTCTACCCCTCCCAGCTCGTTTCGGCTGCCACCTTGGAGGCCACGGATGCGTTCCTGGCCGAGCTCGGGGACCAGACGCCGGCACTGCGACGGCTTGTGATGGAAAGCCGCGACGGGGTTGCCCGGGCGTTACGGGCCCAGGCAGCGGACGCTTGACCACCCGTTGACTTGACCACCCGTTGACTTGACCACCCGTTGAGGGGACACATCACCCCGCCACGGATCCAAGGTGACCTTGGATCCGTGGCGGGGTGATGTGTCCCCTCAACGGGGTCGGGACGCGTTTTTTCCTGCGTTCATTCTCGCCACCACGGGGGTGTCGGTGGCAAATTATTCGTGCCAAGAAGTCTACCGCAGCCGGTCATTCAGGAGTACCTTCAGGGCATGAACTCGCTAGCTTTCAGGAAGTTGACCGCGCGCACAGGCGCTGCGGTTTTGATGAGTCTGGGGCTCATTGCGGGGTTCGCCGGCGTGCCGGCTACAGCCCAGTCAGCACCACCAGTCACCCTCACGGTGCTTGGTGATTCGTACTCTGCCGGGACCGGCGGAGGGCAAGAGGCGCTTCCCTGCTTGCAAAGCCCCAACAGCTATGGCACTGACTATGCAGATGCCACCGGGCAAGCCATGGCCAACCTGGCCTGCTACGGTGCCACCACCGGCGACGTCCAAGCGCTTCAGCTACCGCAGATTCCCGCCACCACCAAACTCGTCACCTTGACAGTGGGCGGCAATGACATTGGCACCGGCGATGTTTCCGCCGCCTGTGTGGCCGCTCCCCAAAGTGCCACATGCACCGCCGCTTTAACTGCGTCGTTGCAAAAGTTGACCCAGCTGCCACAAAAGATCAAGGCCCTGGTGAACGCCATCAAGGCCAAGGTACCGACGGCGAAGATAGCGTTCTTGGGCTACCCGAACTTGTTTGAGCCAAACAACATGGCTCAGCTGGGGTACCCGGCCGAGCAAGTCAGGGCCGCCAGGATCATGAACGGTGCCGCCGATTTGCTCAATGGAGTCATTGCCATCTCGGCACTAGGCAACGGTGCCCGTTTTGTTCCTGTGGCATGGGCTTTTGCCGGGCACGGCATTCCCTCGTCCACACAGTGGATAGTGGGGCCAGGGGACACAAGCAACCCGTTCGTCTTCCATCCCACCGCCGCCGGCTACTCAAATGGTTACACACGGGCCGTGCGGGCGTTCCTGTAGAACTGCGGGCGCGGTAGGGCTTGCGCCCTTGCCAATGCTGGCTACGCTTAGCCTCATGGCTTTGAACGAACATCATTTCTCAACCAGCGTATTCTGGACGGGCAATCGCGGCACCGGGACTTCCGGGTATCGGGACTACGGCCGTGACCACTCGGTCACGGCCGCCGGTGTGCCCGCATTGCTCGGCTCGGCAGATCGTTCCTTCCATGGGGACCGGGACCGGTGGAATCCGGAACTGCTGCTCATCGCGGCCTTGTCACAGTGCCACATGCTCTCCTACCTGCATGTCGCGGTCCTTCACGGTGTGGCGGTCACCCAGTATGAGGACAGCGCCACGGGCACCATGGTGCTCAACGCCGACGGCAGTGGACAGTTCAGCTCCGTCACACTGAACCCGCGGATCGCCGTGGCCGAGCCCGCCGTGGGAGAGCTCGCCCTGAGCCTGCACGCCGAGGCCTCGCGGAAGTGCTTCATTGCCCGCAGCGTGAACTTCCCCGTCCATCACGTGCCCGGGATGCTGCTCTGAGCTGTCCACAAACGAGCAACCCCGTGCCGGGACAGCCACGGGAAGCTACAAGGAGACCCTGGCCGCGCTAGGGTTAAAGGGACGCTTCCCTACCCAACCCCCGAAAGACGCCAGGTATCCAGCCCGTGCCCCTGCAAACCCTAGAAGACACCAGCAACACAGTCTTAGACAATCTGCTCCATGCCAGCATCTATGTCGGCGTTGCGCTCGTTTCTTGGCTGATCCTGCACTATGTGGTCCGGATTGTTGTCAAACGTGCCGAAAAAGGTACCTTGGCCCAACGTGGCCTGGGTTGGATGAAACCGGTTTTCCGGAACCTGGATCCTGTGATGCGGGCGCTGGATATGGAACGCCGTGTCCAACGCGCCAGGACCATCGGGACATTGCTGAACTCCCTGCTGACAGTGATCGTCGTCGTCATCACGGCGTTTTACGTTCTCTTGGCCTTCCACGTGAACATTGCGCCGCTGCTGGCCAGCGTGGGCGTGGTGGGCATCGCCATCGGTTTCGGTAGCCAGCAACTGATCCGCGATTTCCTGGCCGGCATCTTCATCACGCTCGAGGACCAGTACGGAATCGGCGACGTCATCCAGACCAGCGAGGTCATTGGTGAGGTGGAGTACGTCGGATTGCGCATCACCCGGGTCAAGGGAGAGGACGGCACGCTCTGGTACCTGCGCAACGGCGAAATCCTGCGCCTGGGCAACCGCTCCAAGGGCAACTACGTGGCACCCATGGACGAACCTGAACCAAGCCCACTACCCGTGGCCGCACCTCCCGGCACCCCGGCGACGGCGGCCAGAACACTGCCAGCCGGCCACCCGGCGTCGTCCGGGCCACTGTTCAATGAACCCACCGCCGCGTCAGAATAGAAAGCAGCAACCACCCCATGAGTGCCCAGCACAACCCCACATCCCCGTTTGCCAGTGGTCCCGCAGCAAATGATGCCGCCGAAGGCATCCCGATCCAGTCCCGCTTCGGCGAGACGCTCTCGGTCATGCTGCCCGTCCCGGTCCGCCAAAGCCGGCCATTGCAGCCCACGTCCGGGCCCGCCACCACCGCACTGGATCCCGCTGGCACGGCCGCCGACGGCGCTGAAGTTACCACCGAGGCTGACTACTCCGACACCTTCTACGGACAGGTGGGCGGGCATGAGACGTTCAAGAAGATCATCCACGTGTTCTACCAGGGCATTGCGGCCGATCCGGTGCTGCGTGCCATGTACGCGGAGGAAGACCTGGGCCCGGCCGAACACCGCATGTTGATGTTCATCGAGCAGTACTGGGGTGGGCCGCGCACATACTTGGAGGAACGCGGCCACCCGCGCCTTCGCATGCGACACGTCCCCTTTGCCATCACGCCAGAAGCCCGGGACCGTTGGCTGGCCGCCATGCGGGCCGGCTTGGACGCAGTGGAAATCTCACCCTTGCATGAGGCCACGCTCTGGGACTATCTAGAACGCGCCGCCGCATCGCTGGTCAACGCACCCTCGGACCCGTCCCAAACACTCCGCTGATCGAGCCTGCCGAGATCCGCCCACTTCCGCGGCCGCCGGAAGCGGACTCCGCGTCTGCGGGGAGCGGGCTCGGTTTTCGTGTGAGGGGTTGCTAGAGGATCGACTTCGGGCGGACAAGAATGTGGCCGCGGCTGGTGCTCAGGCGCAGCCACTTGTGGGAGCGGTACACCGTTCCAGTCTCCCCCGGCGCCACGAAACCCAGTGCGTAAGCGGCAAACGCCGCACCGCCGGGCAGGTCACCGGCGATGCCGGCCATGGGGCGGCCCCAGACGGCGGCACGGGCATTGTTGACAATCAAGGCGCCAGGGTTGATCGGAATGATCTGGCCGATTTCCTGAACGCCGTCCTTCGCCACCTGGATCAGCTCCTCCGCCTGGACGGTGGCCATCTGCTCCCACGCACTTCGGGGGGCGCTGACTCCGGCCCACGATTCATGCACCGTCATGGGCGGCGCGGGCAGGGCCGTATCGTCGGCGTCCATGCGAGCAAGCCTGTCGGCAACCGACGCCAAGCTCACGGTCACGTCGAGGGTTGATGCAGCGTTCAACGCCATAGTGCGCAGGCCTAAAATCGTGGGTGTTCCTTCGCCCAAAAGCTTCGGGCGCATGAGGCACACATAAGCCGCGAGGACCCTGCCAGCCCCCTGCAGCCGGATGGCGCCGTCGTCCGCTGTACGGGCACGGGTCACAAAGGTCCGCAAGTCAGCGACGGTTCCCGCGTCGGCTAGCCGAAATTCGTCCGTGTTGGTGGCCGTAGTCATTCGATGCGCTCCTGCTGGGGTGTTGGGGGTTTCGGGGTGGAAGGATCGACGTCGGAGTTCGGCGCCGTCGAGTTCGGCGCCGTCGAGTTCGGCGCCGTCGGGTTCGGCGCCGTCGGCCGGCGTTTGAAGGGCACGGGGTCACCACGCCAGATGTCCAGGGCCGCGCGTTGGGCCTCGGTGAGGCGAACGGGGCGCCCGGTGGCGCGGGAGACCAGAACCATAGAGGTGGCTGCTAGGGCATAGACCACCGCGGTGTCGGCTTCGGTGACGGAGTAGCCAAAGTCGTAGCTGGACCCGCCAATGTTCGTCACCCAAATATTGACGAACACAGGTTCGGTGCGGAAGGCGATGGGGGCAAGGTATTCGATCTCGTTGCGGCCCACCAGGGTGAAAAACGCTTCACCAATGAGGCTGTCAAAGCTGCCTGTCGTGCCATCCTGGACCTGCACTTGGGTGTGCATGAGTTGCACACGGGCGTCCTCCAGGTACTGCAGATAGACCACATTATTGACATGGTGATATGCGTCGATATCGCCAAAACGAACTTGCAGGGGGATCTGAATTGCCTGAGCCATGCCTTCATCATGTCAAAGCTGGTGGGCCGCACCAAGCTACGCGACGGCGGTCACGTTCTTTCATGCCGTAACCCCCATTTGTTCCGGCGTACAGCTGACACATAGAGTCGCATTCATGAACGTGACATCAGCCGATTTTGATCCCATGGAAACCCTCCTTCACATTTTGGAACTCTCCGATGCTGGCGGCGCCCTGACAGACGAGGATATTTTCGTTGGCCCCGGCGATGCAAATGCGCCCCGACCCAGGCTCTTCGGCGGGCAGGTGCTGGCCCAGTCGCTGGTGGCGGCCGCGAAAACGGTGGGACCTGACCGGCTGGTTCACTCGATGCACGGCTATTTCCTGCGCCCAGGCGACGCCGCCAACGCCATCACCTTTGGTGTTCAGAGGCTGCGGGACGGGCGCTCATTTTCGGCCCGGCGCACCCACGCCTACCAAAACGGAACCCCAATCCTGTCGTTGATCGCCTCATTCCAAGTTCCCGATACCGGGATCGAACACCAGGAACCGATGCCAGCAGGGATCCCGGCACCTGAGACCTTGCCCACCTCCGCCGAGCTGCTGGGTGGCATCAACCACCCAGTGGCACAGGCCTGGGCCTATGAGCGGCCCTTTGACATCCGCCATGTGGGTGACAATATCTACTTCGACGTCAAGGGCGAGCACGTGGCCCACCAGGCCATCTGGCTGAAGACGTTGGGGCCAATGCCGGAGGACCAGAACCTTCACCGGGCGGCCCTGGCTTATGCCAGTGACTACACGTTGCTAGAGCCGTCGCTGCGCCGGCACGGCATCAGCTGGGCCACGCCCGGCTTGAGTGTGGCGAGCCTCGATCACGCCATGTGGTGGCACCGTCCGCTGCAGGTTGACGAGTGGCTGCTGTATGTTGCCGAGTCACCAAGTACTTCCGGGGCCCGCGGGCTGAACCTAGGCCGTTTTTACAACCGCGACGGCGAACTGGTCGCCTCCGTGGCCCAAGAGGGCATGATGCGACTGCCCGAAGGGACGCCGGGGATCGACTGATCTGATCTTCTTATTTCCTGATTCCTGAGGCAAGCTGACTGCTGAGGCACAGAAGAGCCCGCCACCACCGCTTTTGAAGCGGTGATGGCGGGCTCTTCTCAGCCGTTCCGAGTCGGAAGGACAGCACGTGGACGTGCGTAGTGCCTAGTCGCGGGTCAGGCGGCGGTGTGTGACACGGTGCGGACGAGCAGCGTCTGCACCAAGTCGCTCAACCTTGTTTTCCTCGTAGGCATCAAAGTTACCCTCGAACCAGTGCCAGTTGGCCGGGTTCTCGTCGGTGCCTTCGTAGGCGAGGATGTGGGTGGCAACTCTGTCGAGGAACCAACGGTCGTGCGATACGACCACGGCACAGCCAGGGAATTCCAACAGGGCGTTTTCTAGGCTGCTGAGGGTTTCCACGTCAAGGTCGTTAGTGGGTTCATCGAGGAGCAGCAAGTTGCCGCCCTGTTTCAGGGTCAAGGCAAGGTTCAAGCGGTTGCGCTCACCACCGGAGAGCACACCTGCCTTCTTTTGCTGGTCCGGGCCCTTGAATCCAAAGGCCGCAACGTAGGCGCGGGAAGGCATTTCAACCTGTCCGACCTGGATGTAGTCCAAACCTTCGGAGACAACTTCCCACAACGTTTTGTCCGGGTCGATGCCGCCACGGCTCTGGTCAGCGTAGGAGATCTTGACGCTCTCGCCCACCTTGAGGGTGCCGGCGTCGAGCTCTTCCAAGCCGACAATGGTTTTGAACAGGGTGGACTTGCCCACACCGTTCGGGCCGATGACACCAACAATGCCGTTGCGGGGCAACGTGAAGCTCAAACCGTCAATCAGGACTCGGTCGCCGTAACCCTTTTTCAAGTTCTCAGCTTCGAGCACGATGCCACCCAGGCGAGGGCCCGGGGGAATCTGGATTTCTTCGAAGTCGAGCTTGCGTGTGCGGTCGGCCTCGGCAGCCATTTCCTCGTAGCGGGCCAGGCGGGCCTTGGACTTGGTCTGTCGGCCCTTGGCGTTGGAGCGGACCCAGTCGAGTTCCTCGGTGAGGCGCTTGGCCTGCTTGGCGTCCTTTTTGCCCTGGACTTCCAGGCGGGCCCGCTTCTTTTCCAGGTAAGTGGAGTAGTTACCCTCGTACGGGTACAGCTTCCCGCGGTCAACTTCAGCGATCCATTCAGCAACGTGATCCAGGAAATAACGATCGTGGGTCACGGCAAGGACGGCGCCAGCGTAGTTCTTCAGGTGAAGCTCGAGCCACTGCACGCTCTCAGCGTCCAGGTGGTTGGTGGGCTCATCCAAAAGCAACAGGTCCGGCTTCTGTAGCAGAAGCTTGCACAAAGCCACACGACGGCGCTCACCACCGGAAAGGACTGTGACATCCGAGTCGCCCGGCGGGCACTGCAATGCATCCATGGCCTGTTCGAGCTGGGAGTCAATGTCCCAAGCGTCGGCAGCGTCAATGGCTTCCTGGAGCTTGCCCATCTCTTCAAGGAGTGTGTCAAAGTCAGCGTCCGGGCTGGCCATTTCCTCGGAGATCTCGTTGTAACGGGTGATCTTCGCGTAAATCTCGCCAACGCCTTCCTGGACGTTGCCCAGGACGGTCTTTTCCTCGTTTAACGGCGGCTCCTGGAGCAAAATGCCCACAGTGTAGCCGGGACTCAAACGAGCCTCACCGTTGGAGGGAGTGTCCAAACCAGCCATGATCTTCAAAATGGTGGACTTACCGGCACCATTGGGCCCCACAACGCCAATCTTGGCACCCGGGAAGAAGGACATGCTTACGTTGTCAAGAATGAGTTTGTCGCCAACAGCCTTGCGGGTGTTGGACATCGTGTAAATAAATTCCGCCATGTCCTAAGGTTAGTGGCTGCACGGCGTTAACTCACATTTGCTGGTCGGAGACAAGCCGGAGCTTTAGTGCTGGTCGCCCACAAAGCATCGGCCAGAGGCGAGAACAGGCAGGATTGTCACTGTGACTTTGCCATCCCGGACTTGGCCAATGACACATGCAGAGTCCACTGGTGCAGCAGCTTCGATGGCATCCACAGGCAACCCTGTGGGAGTGATATCAACAGACACCTCGACCTTCTCCTGAACCGCACCGGCTTCGACCATGGCTGCCAACATCTGATCGCGTTTGGGGGCCTTCGTGGAAGCACCTAATTTGTCGAGGGACGCCTGCATTCGTTCCGCGAAGGCTTGCTCCGCCGTGGGCGGCTGCGCCGGAGTGGCAGGGTCGGTCCCAGTTCCTGCGACGCTCGGAGACTGGGTCGAATCCGTGGTGGCACGCTCCTGCGGCAGGAGCGAACAACCTGTGGTGGTCAAGGTTGCGGCCAATACGATAAACACGGCGACCGCACGCGTGCGCCGATACAATGGCGCCAAAGTCGGGCGGGGTGTCATGTTATCCAAAGTCACCCCGCCATTCTGCCACGGCAACACCAAGCATCAGTATGGCGGCTGAACTGAGTCGACAAGCTCACCCGTGCTGAGATCTGCGACGAGGCCATCGCCGGCATCCACCTGGTTGCTATTGGCTTCACCGGGATCAGTCTTGGAGCCCGCGTCATCAGTTGCGTCAGGATCATCGAGCATATCGTCCGCATCCATCGAGTTCGTGTCCTGAAGCGGAGGCATCTGCTCCCCTTCGCCATGAAACTCCGGTGCCACAGAGGGCACCGGCGGTGTTGCGGAAGATACTCCGTCGGACTGTCCTTGCGCATACTGGCCCTGGCCATTTATGCGCGGCGACGCATTGCGGTGATAGGTGCACGTGCCAAACTTCAGATCGTTTCCCACTGTTTCGGCGTCGATTTCGACGGCCATTCCCTGCGATCCGTCAAGCCTCAACCAGGTCTTGATCCGTAACTTTCCCGACACGACGATGTGGTCGCCCTTGTGGACGCTGGCGGCGACATTGTTGGCCAGGGAGCGGAACAAATTCACACGGAACCAGTTGGTGGGTCCATCGCTCCACGCCTTAGTCACGGGATCCTGGACGCGATGCGTTGATCCCATTCGGAACTTTCCGATGAGCAAGCCCGATTCCTTCGTGTCCAGTTCGACATCCGAGGAAGCAAACCCTTGGAGAGTCACGTAGTTCGACATGATCTGTCCTTCCATTAGTAACTTGAGTTGGTATTGTTCGGCTACTTCTAGACAACTCCGGTCCGTACTTCATTTATAGGGGGTCGGACGAATCTGTGGACAATGTCCGCAGGCGTTATGGCTGTGGAGGAGGCTAAGCCGCCGCAAACCTGATAATTTAGATAAGGTTCGTGTCAGGCTGACGCGAACCACGCCTCGGTAGCTCAGCGGATAGAGCAGGAGCCTTCTAATCTCTTGGCCGCCGGTTCGAGTCCGGCCCGGGGCACAACGGGCCTCTGACCTGCGGTTATACCTCGCAGGTCAGGCCCATTTGGGACCAACTCCCCTTTTACTCCCCCAATTCGTCAAAATTTTCTTCAAATTCCACTCCCCCTTTTCAAAATGACCAGCTCCCCTTTTTCGCTCCAAGACAGGCATTTGCGGCGTCATCCCAGACGATTGCCGGGCCGCTCAGGCGGTCGAAGTACGTATTCGGCTCCGCTGCCGCTGGCCGGTGGACGAGACGTGTCGTTGCCCTGAACAGCTGAGACTCTAGGGTGTTGCAGTTAGGGCACGTTCACCGGGCATTAAGTCGGGCGGGGTAATCGCGAATCTGACGCCCCTGGAAACACGTAGTTTGGAAAGAATTCCGAAGTTGCCTGCACACGCTCCGGTGGTGGACCCGGTTACGGGACCGCTCAGTTCGCGGTCGGGCGTGAAATGCTCGTCGATATGGGTCAGTCAGACGTGTGGGTGAAAGCGTCATGGTACTCGTCTACGATACGTCGAGTCGCTGCACCAATCGCTCGATACTCGTGGTCAGTGAGATTGGCTAGGGAGACCCGGGCGGAGGTATCCACAACCTCGAACCCTCTGCCGGGTAGCAGCACCACCCCCGTCTCGTCTGCGAGGCGAAAGAGAAATTCGGTGCCCAGACCTTGTTTGATGAACCAGGCCTCAAATTCGGCGCCGTAGAGCTGACCTCCCAGCTCCTGAAGGTCGATCAGACTGTAATAGTTCACATCGTCGGGTTCGAACGCAGCAGTTACACCCATGCTGCGGTAGAGGGTCTGGTAACGCTGGCGGATGAGTTGTTTGGCCGCAGCCTTGTAGTGACCCAGACGGTCCATCAGCCCGTTGAGGGCCAGGAGGCCCATCTGGAACTGCTGTGGGGTCGATAGCCCCGCGGTGTGGTTAAGGGCGACAGCACGGCTGTCGCCGACCAAACGGTCGATGAACGCGAGCTTGCCAGGCTCGGCGGTCAACGACGCGTATCGCGTACGCAATCGCGTTTTCTCGGCCTCCGGCTGAGCCGACAGCATTTCGTCGATGATGTTGCTGGTGTGTAGGGCTATGGTCCCTAACCGCCAGCCGGTAGCCCCGAAGAATTTGGAAAACGAGTAAACAAGGAGCGTGTTGCGCGGTAAGACGGCGAACAGCGAAACGAAGTCGTCTGCGAATGTGCCGTAAACGTCGTCCGTCACGATTATGAGATCCGGGCGCTGTTTGGTCACCAACTTGGTGAGTTGATCGAGCCCGGCAGTAGAGATCTTCGACGACGGCGGATTGCTCGGGTTCACCACACAGAAAACCTTGACCTCGGGATCAAGAAGCTTATCGATTTCGCTCTGTGGCAGCTGCCAGTCGGCCGTTCGCTCCATACGAATGTCGACGATCTCAAGTCCGTACTCCGCCAGCACTGGGATCTCCAAATAGGGAGAGAAGACGGGAGTTGCAATAGCGATCTTCTCTCCCGGGTGGATCAATCCGTTGACCGCAAGGCTTTGGAAAATGTAAGCCATCGCGGCTGTACCGCCCTCGGTAGCGAAGAGGGAGAAGTCGCCGTCGGACTTGATCGGCCCGAACATCTCGTGCATCAGATAAGCCTTAACGATCTCTTCCACGTGACGGAGCATTCGCGGCGGGGTCGGATAGGTGCATCCCAGGAATGCGCCGACCATCTCGAAAAGGAATTCGTCGCCGTCGAGGCCAAGCTGGTCTTTGACGTAGGAGAGCGCCGACCGCAGGAACGTGATCCCCGGGCTGTGATCTTGGTGGGCGGCGAAGGCTTCGAAACGCTGCACGATGCCCTCCGGTTCGGGCAGCCCGCCGAAGCCGCTGTCGAGATAGGAGTACGACCGTTCGGATTCCCTCATGGAAAATTCACCCAGTGCGAGAAAGGCAAAACGCGGAAGAGTGGCAAGAAAGTTGGGATTGCCGCGACCCGCATTGAGCATCAAACGCTGCGCGTCAGAGGAGGCAACTGAGATGAGTTTGTCTTTCAGCTCGAATGGGCTGAGATTGTTGAGGCTGGAGTAGTCCTGCGTGGTCATTGAAGTCACTTTCTGGGAATGGTTACGCGGAGGCATTTTTGGTGATAATCCCGATGATTACCGGACCCCAGAGGGTGAGGAACACGTTGGCAACGGCGTAGGTAATGGTGAAGGAGACCACCGGAGTCGAGTTTCCGGCCTTCGCCAAGAGGGCGGCGAACGCCGGGTTTGAGCTTCGACCTCCGGCCACACACGCCAGAGCTTCGATCGGGTTGCGGATCCTAAGCACGTAGTAGGAGAAGAAGAACGTCAGGATCGGCGGGATCAAGGTGACGCCTACCCCGAGGAGGAACAGGGTGATTCCGTGCTGCTGGATTGCCACGAGGGCCTGCGGGCCAGCCGTGATTCCAACGATTCCCACAAACACGGCAAGCCCGAAGTCCCGCAGAAAATTGGAGGCGCCAATGGGGAGGGCTGCGTACCGCGGGTGAACGCTTCGTAGCCATCCGAACAACAGGCCGGAGAAGAGACATCCGACGCCGCTTCCTAGTGAGATTGGTACACCCCACAGTTTGAAGGTGATTAGCCCGAGCAGCAGACCGATCGTCATTCCGATGCCGAAGAAGACGAAATCGGCCATGGCGGCCGCACTGATCTTGTAGCCGAGTTTTGACTGGACTCGATCTAGGTCGCTGGGACGGCCGACGAAATGGAGCTCATCGCCTCGGTCAAAGGTGACCTTGTCCAGCAGCGGCAAGTCTTTGCCCATCCTCAAAGCCTTCGTCAGGTAGACACCATGGCGCGTATCCACATTGACATGCTCGTGAATTTCGCTCATTGACCGGGATGTCAATGCCTTGTTCGTGAGAATGATCTCTCGGGATTCTTCGACCAACCGGAACCCGGTCGGTGCTGGCACTTCGTCACCGAGAAGTGTTCCGCCCACCTTCATCGCTTCAGGTGTTCCAGAGAGCGCGACAACGTCACCGGCTTGGAGAACCGTTTCGTTGGTGAAGGAAATGGCTTCTCCGGAGCGCACAACCGCGTCCACTGCGGCATCGGAGAGAGCCTCGTCCAGTTGGAGAGTGGTTTTCCTAGTCGAGCCCTGTGCCTCACTGATACTGAAAAATCGCGTCACCACGGGACGGACAGCGTTGAATTGTCCGGGCTCGAGTTCGGCATGACCGCCGGACATCGCGGCCGCGAGCTTTAACGCTTCCGCTCGAACATTCCAACGTTTGATCGCGGGCAGGAACCAAGTCACCAAAAGGATCGGTCCGAGCGATCCGAAGATATAGGTGACGGCGTACCCGACAGCAACATTGGTCTGCATCGTCTTGGTTACAGCGGACGACAGCCCGAGGTGCGATATGGCATTTCCCGCCGTGCCAATGATCGCAGACTGGGTCAGCCCGCCGCTGGCAAGACCGGCTGCCAACCCACGATCCAGACCGAACATCCACGCACCGACAAGCACGGTGATCAACCCCACCACAGTCATCACGACGGCGGACACAAGTTGGTTGAGAGAACGACGGTTCAGAGCGTGGACGAACTGCGGCCCTCCCTGGAAACCCACGGCGTAGATGAACAGGGCGAAGAAGATAGTTTTGATGCCAGGGTCTATAGAGACTCCGATTTGGCCAATGACCACACCCACTAAAAGTGTTCCGGCGATCCCACCAAGAACAAAACTACCGATACGAATTTTACCAATTAGATAGCCTAGAGCGAGTGTGATGAACAACGCCAATAGTGGTTCGGCAGTGAAAAGAGCGTTGAGAATGCTCATCGAACTCTCCCCGCGATTGCTGGCAGCATCGGGCCTTTGCTGAGCCGGAACTTTGATGTCACGACCGTGAGTGGTTTGGTCGGTGCCGTCATGAGCGACGCCTCGTTTCTATTGGTCCTCAGCTGGCGATGAGATTGGCGGAGATGCAGCAGAAGCCACCATGTAAGGGGACTGCAGCCGTGTTTATTGTTGGAAGAACCCGACCAGGTGGACTCCAGAGTAATGTAGCCGGCCCTCGGGCACGGTTCCTGAGCTTCCCTCAGACCGTCAGAGTCCACCGTTGATTGAGGTGGCTGTTGACCCGACGGTCGAATACCACCGTTAGGTTGTTGGCCCAGACCTGCTGTGCATACAGAGGCTTCTATCAACGCCGCATTACCCACGGGTCGCGTGGGGAAGGCTGATGAGACGTTCACGGCACTGTCGGCCGCTTCTCGTAACCCACGCCTGTACCTCGAAGGAACGGATCGGGACATTCGTGCGTGGTTACCGCTGATGATTTAGTCATCTAATCCCTCTAGACACATTTTTCCCACTCTTAGCACATCTGGTGGCCAAATGACTGGCCGCAACTTCAAGGATGGACCTGTATCGGCCCGCAGTCTAGGGGTGAAAGACCCTAAAAATTGGTAGAGACAATGTGAGCTCCATGCGCCGTTGCTTGCCATCGAGTTCTCAGCATCAAACGCGAAGAGCCCGTTTATCGGACGGATCGACAGAATTTGTCAAATCAAACGAGACGTAGTGGTTATCGCTAATGAATCGCGGCATAGCTCTTTTCGCCGTGTCGACGATGCCGCCTTGGGGCCAAGGGTCCATCCTCCTAATAGATGTCTTTGGCACCGGACCTTTGGCGTTGGAAGGCATGGTAACGCTGGTAGCAACGCACAAAAGGGCCTGCCGGTCATGGACCTTTTGCACACATTCCCCCTCGTCGCTTTTTCGGACCGGTGACTGGAGTAACGCCGCGATCGTAGAGCTCGCACGGCACACACCATACTTCGAGCGACTAGCCCGGACTCCCATCGGAACGGATGCTTGGCAGCCAATCAATCTCCGCACCTCGTTGGTGACGGCTACTCTCTGGGAAGCCAGGACGGGCAAGCGAGGTCCGCCGCCTCACCCACCCCTGACATGTAGAGCGTTGAAACCGACTGCGCCAGTGAAGGTTCCCCTGCGGGCAAACCCAATCGACCTCACAGCCGCGGTTGTCTCAGGCGAAGCGACCAACCTGTGGTGGACCGGCGATCTGGATGACGAGCTCTATTCCTCACGGCTATACGGTGTGCTGCTCGCTGCAGGGTCCTGCGAGACAAGCCTGTATGCGGCTCGTGTTGCGGGCCGCGGCGGTCGAGTTCATCCCATATCAGGACCGGAGATCTGCGCTGGGACACTGGTGCGGCTCAGACGCCGTCGATGACGATGACGAGCACCGCCAGGACTTCCCTCACGGTCGCTGATCGGATGAGCCGGCTTGGCAGGGGCAGATTCCTTTGCACCTCGTAGCGGCTGCTGCGACCGTCTTTCTCCTTCACCACGTAAACGTCCTTGGCAAAGTCGTTGACGATGCTCGGTGACGCCGAGCGCCGTTCGCTATTAATTTCCAGTCCGGCAGGCTTCCGTTGGGGGTCAAGCCCTCGTTGTGGGTGTTGGTGGAGCGGACGGATAGGACCAGGCGCGCCGCGTGTTGAATCTGCTCGATCGGTTCAAGGGGCTGTGGTCGTGCTTGTCATGGTGAGTCCGGTTCTGCGACGTGCCCCTGGCCACCGTCGGCGGGCAGGGGTGTTTGGTCCGTGTGCGCTGGCTGGGCGGGTCGGTCGTGTTCGGCGCACCAGGTGCAGCGGCGTCGATCGTCGGTGCCCGGGTGGTCGTTGTGGTGGTTCTTGATCTCCTGCCCGTAGGGGCAGTTGTTGTTATCGTGATAGACGGGCTCGCCAGGGTCAGTGTCGGTGTAAAAAGCGGCGGGACTCGCCGCGGATGGGCCGTTGGTGGAGTCGGGCTCCTGTGCTGGCGTGCCCTCGACCAGACTCTTGTCGTCCGGGCTGGTGGTCGCCTTGGCGGGGTCCAGGATGCGGTAGGCGAGGAGTTTGATGCGGTCGCTGACCAACGCCCAGATGATGGCGTAGCCCCAGACGAATGCTGCCCATCCCCAGCCCAACGGGGTCATGAACAGTCCGTAGACGGCGATCAGGGTCGCTATTGCTTGGGTTCCGAGAACTGCCATCCAGAGGATGCGGGCCGGGGGGATGGACCAGAACGGGCCGCGGGTGCGGGTGAGGAAGATGGTGAGGTGTCCGGCGACTGAGAGCATCAGGTACATCATGGTCTGCAGTTGGGGACGGGGCACACCGAAAACCCGGTCACCGAGGTAGAACAGGCCAAAGGCGGCGATCGGTCCGACAACGCCCAGGACGGTGGCGATGCCCAACACCAGGCGCATGTTCCAGGCTTCGGGCTTCATCTTGTAGTGGACGTTGTCGTAGGCGATGGAGAGAATCGCCCCGTCGTTGAGCAGCGCCAGCATCACGATCATGATCGCTGTGACGGGGAAGAAGTTGAAGAACAGGATCGCCCCGGTCACGAACAACAGCACCCGCAGTGTTTCCGCGATGCGGTACATGGCGTAGGAGTTCATCCGCTGAAAGATCTTGCGGCTTTCCTTGATCGCGTCAATGATCACGGCCAGTCCCGGGGTGAGTAAGATGATGGCCGCCGCTGCCCGGGCCGCGTCGGTGGCGCCGGAAACAGCGATGCCGCAGTCTGCTTTCTTCAGGGCGGGGGCGTCGTTGACGCCGTCACCGGTCATGCCAACGATGTGGCCGCCCTTCTGCAGGACGTCAATAATGTGGTATTTGTGCTCGGGGAAGACTTGGGCGAACCCGTCGGCCGTCTCGATGGAGCGCACCCTCGCAGGGCTCTCTTCCTTCTTCACGTCGCCGAGACCGGCGGCATCGAGGATGTTGGTGCCGAGCCCGACCTTGTCTGCGGTCTCTTTGGCGATCGCGATCGCGTCACCGGTCACCATTTTCACGCTCACGCCCATCGCTTCGGCGGTGGCGATCGTGGCCTTGGCGTCCTTTCTGGGCGGATCAAACAGCGGAAGCACCCCAAGGAATTTCCACTGGTTTTCACCCTCGGCCCGGGCCACACCGAGCGAGCGGTAGCCTCGTGCGGCAAACTCGTTGACGGCTGCCTCCACGACAGGGGTGATCTTGGCACTGTCCCCTGCCAGGGCGAGGATGACCTGCGGGGCGCCCTTGCTGACCTTGAACGCCTTCCCGTCCGCACCGGTGACGCTGGCCTCGGTGCGTTTGTCGACGGGGTTGAACGGTTCGAAGTGGCCGACCGTGTAGGGATCCAGCGCTTTTTTGTCGTCCAGGGCACCGAGGACGGCGAGGTCGATGGGGTCTTCGTTGTCGGCACGGGAAGCCAGGGCGCCTGCCAGGATGACCTCGGCGGCGGTGACCGTGTCAATGCTGAAAGTCTCGCCCAGCGTCAGCGAGTTCTGGGTGAGGGTGCCGGTCTTGTCCGCGCACAGCATGTCGACGCCGGCAAGTTCTTCAATGGCGACCAGCCGGCTGACGATGGCCTTCTTCTTGGCCAGCAGCCGGGCACCAACGGCCATGGTCACCGACAGCACGGTGGGCATCGCGACCGGGATCGCCGCGACGGTCAGTACAAGGGCGAACTGCAGCGTGGTCAGCGCCGCGTCACCTCGAAGCAGGGAGACAAGGATGATCACAGCGACGAACACGGCTGCGAGGATGATGAGGTAATTGCCGATCTTCAGGACAGCTTTTTGGAAGTGGCTGACGGTGTGGGCGTCGGCGACCAGCTCGGCAGTCTTGCCGAAGTAGGTGTGGGCGCCGGTGGCGTAGACCAGCGCACCAATCTCGCCGCGGCGAATGATCGAGCCGGAGAACACCGCCTCGCCCGGGGCACGAGTGGCTGGCAGGGACTCCCCGGTGAGGGCGGACTGGTCAACCTCGATCGGATCGCCCTCCAGCAGGCGGGCGTCGGCGGGGACGATGTCACCGAGCCGAAGCCGTATCACGTCACCGGGCACCAATTCCCGTGCCGCGGGGGTGACCCATTCCCCGTCGCGCCGGGCACGGGCCGTGATCGCAAGTTTCGCACGCAACGCCTCGATGGCGTTGCCGGCCTGGCGTTCCTCGCTCCAGCCGACCAGGGCGTTGGCCAGCAGCAGCACCAAGATGATGAAGAAGTCAGGCCAGTGCCCTACTACGGCCGAGAGGATGACCGCGACTTCGATCATCCATGGGATCGGTCCCCAGAAGTAGGAAAGGAACTTCAACAGTGGATTGGTCTTGTGCTCGGGGATCTCGTTCGGCCCATACGTGCCCAACCGTTTCGCTGCCTCGGCCTGGGTCAGCCCCTGCGCTGAGGTGTCGAGCTGTTTGAGGACCTCCGCCATCGGCTGCGACTTCAAGTCATGCGTCGGCTCAGTCGTCGACGCCGCCGAGCCGGTCGGTGTGGATTCGGTCGGTGTGGATTTGCTGTCCTCAGTGCTCATGGTGTGCATCCGCCTGTTCGAATTCGGTGCCGGTGCCGCGACGGGCATTCCGATTGGCGGCAACCCGTTGCTGGAGGGCCTGCTGGGCGCGGACCATATCCGCGTCGTTCCCGTCCCAGATCGTCAAGGCGGGCTGCTGGATCGCACGGCCGAAGGAAAACCCCACCGGCCACGGCAGCGGTGTGCCGGTGTTGATGGCAGCCAGCCGGGCAGTGGCGAGATCTCCGGACTGGCCACCGGAGAGAAAGGCGATCCCGGCTACCGCTGCCGGCACGGTGCGCCGCAGACACGTCCGGGTGGCCTCGGCCACCACCTCCACCGGGTCCTGGACCAGGCAATCCAGCCCGGGAAGGACCATGTTGGGTTTCAGGAGCACGCCCTCGAGCACGACTCCTTGTTCCACGAGTTCTCTGAACACGACACGAAGGACGTCTTCGGTGACGTGGGCACACCGCGCAAGGGAGTGGGCGCCATCCATCAGCACTTCCGGTTCGACCACCGACACCAGGCCCGCTTCCTGACACAGTGCAGCGTAGCGGGCCAGCGCGTGCGCGTTGGCCACCATGCACGCCCGGCTGGGTGTGTGCGCACCGATGGTGAACACGGCCCGCCATTTCGCGAAGCTCGCGCCGAGCCCGCTGTATTCGGCCAGGCGGGCGCGCAGGCCATCGAGTCCCTCGGTGACCTTCTCCCCGGGGTGGCCGGCCAGCGGCGTCGTGCCGAGGTCGACCTTGATGCCCGCCTCGATCCCGGCTTCGCGCAAGACGCGCAGGAACGGCATCCCGTCAGCGGTGTGTTGACGGATCGTCTCATCACACAGGATGGCCCCACTGATGCTCTCCCCGAGCCTGGAGGTGGTGATGATCAATTCCCGGTAGGCGCGGCGGGCGGGTTCGGTCTGGGGAATCCCGAGCGTGGCGAAGCGCCGGTTGCAGGTCGGGATCGATTCATCGATCGCCAACAAACCCTTGTTCTCCGCGAGCAATGCCTGGGCGGTGCGCTGCAACGCCGTATCCACCAATGTGCTCACCCCCGCGCCCGGGTTGGCGACCGCCGGTGTCTCAGTGGCCATGGCCTGCTCCGGTGGGGTTCCAGGTCCAGTTGCGGATCTCCGGCAGGTCCGCACCGTGTTGATTGATGTAGAGGTTGTGTTCGATGAGCTTGTTGGCCATCTCCTGCTTGAGGTAATCCCCGGTGGCACCGAGCTGGGGCAGCCTGTCGATGACGTCCTGGACGAGGTGGTAGCGGTCGAGCCGGTTTTGCACGCGCATGTCAAAGGGCGTGGTGATGGTGCCTTCCTCGTTGTAGCCGCGCACGTGCAGGTTGGGGTTGGTTCGCCGGTAGGTCAGGCGGTGGATCAGGGTTGGATAGCCGTGGAAGGCGAAAACGATGTGCTTGTCGCGGGTGAACAAGGAGTCATAGTCCGCATCGGAGAGCCCGTGCGGGTGCTCACTGGCTGATTGGAGCTTCATCAAGTCCACGACGTTGACAACCCGGACCTTCAGCTCGGGCAGGTGCTCACGCAGAATCGAGGCCGCGGCAATAACCTCCAGGGTGGGGGTGTCCCCGCAGCAGGCAAGGACGACGTCGGGCTCGGCGCCGCGGTCGTTGCCGGCCCACTCCCAGATCCCGATTCCCTTGGTGCAGTGGATCTCGGCGTCGTCCATGGAGAGCCATTGGGGCATGTCGCGTTTGCCGGCGACAATGACGTTGACGTAGTGGCGGCTTCGCAGGCAATGGTCGGCGACGGTCAGCAGGGAGTTCGCATCCGGTGGGAGGTACACCCGGATGATGTCCGCCTTCTTGTTCACCACATGGTCAAGGAAGCCGGGATCCTGGTGCGTGAAACCGTTGTGGTCCTGCTGCCACACGTGGGAGGTGAGCAGGTAGTTCAGCGAGGAGAAGTCGCGGCGCCACGGCAGCGCCTTCGTGATTTTCAGCCATTTGGCATGCTGGTTGAACATTGAGTCAACAATATGGATGAACGCCTCATAGCAGTTGAACAGACCGTGGCGGCCCGTCAGCAGGTAGCCCTCCAGCCATCCTTGGCACTGGTGCTCGGAGAGCATCGAGTCCAGGACCAATCCGGACGGGGCCAAAAACTCATCGCCCTCGATCGTGCGGGCGTCCCATTGGCGGTCGGTGACCTCGAACACCGCCCCCAGCTGGTTGGAGAGCGTCTCATCCGGACCGAAGAGACGAAAGTTGCGCCGTTCCGCATTCAGCGCGATCACATCACGCAGGAAATCCCCCAGCACCAGCGTGTCCTTCGCCTCGACGGCACCAGGGACTGTCACGGAGACTGCGTAGCTCCGGAAGTCGGGCATCCGCAGATCGCGCAGCAGCAGCCCACCGTTGGTGTGCGGATTGGAACCCATCCGCCGTTCCCCGGACGGGGCCAGCTCCTCCAGTTCGGGCAGCAGCCGCCCGTCCGCATCGAACAGCTCCTCCGGCTTGTAGCTGCGCATCCACGCCTCCAACTGGCTGACGTGGCCTGGATGGCCCTCGTCCACCAGCAGCGGAACTTGGTGCGAGCGGAACGTGCCCTCGACCTTCAGGCCGTCAACCACCTTGGGCCCTGTCCACCCCTTGGGGGAACGCAACACGATCATCGGCCAGCGCGGCCTGGTGGTGCTGCCTCCGACGCGGGCGCCAGCTTGAATGGTGCGGATGTCCTCAATGGCCGAATCCATTACACCGGCCAACAGCTGGTGCATCGCCTCCGGATCGCTGCCTTCAACATAGCGCGGGTCCCACCCGCATCCACGCAAAAACGCATCCAGTTCCCCGTGCTCGATGCGGGCCAGCACGGTGGGGTTGCTGATCTTGTACCCGTTCAGATGCAGGATCGGCAGCACTGCCCCGTCGCTGGCAGGGTTGAGGAACTTCGTGGACTGCCACGACGTGGCCAACGGCCCTGTCTCGGCCTCGCCGTCGCCCACCACGCACGCGACCACCAAACCCGGATTGTCGAACACCGCCCCGAACGCATGGCTGAGCGAGTAGCCCAGCTCACCTCCCTCATGGATCGAGCCCGGGGTGGTCGGTGCCACATGGCTGGAAATACCACCCGGAAAGGAGAACTGCTTAAACAGGTTCTTCATCCCGGCCTCGTCCTGGCTGACGTCCGGGTAGATTTCCGAATAGCTTCCTTCAAGGTAGGTGTTGGCCACCAGTGCCGGTCCGCCGTGGCCGGGCCCGGAAACGTAGAACATGTCCAACCCGTACTTCACGATCACCCGGTTCAAGTGCACGTAGATGAAGTTCTGTCCCGGTGTGGTGCCCCAATGCCCCACCACCAGCGGCTTCACATCCGAGAGCGCCAAAGGGCGCTTGAGCAGGGCATTGTCGTAGAGATAGAGCTGCCCGACCGACAGATAGTTCGCAGCCCTCCAATACGCATCCATACGATGCAGCAGTTCCTCACTCAGTACTGGGCTCTTTTCAGGTTGCGGGCTCTCAGGGCCCGCCATCGTGGTCGTGTCGGACTCGGTGTGCTCGTTCATGTTCATGCTCCCTTGTGATTGGACGGCTTGGGGCCGGTGATTGTCGTACCTGCGGTTCCGGCCAAGATGTCCGCCGCGTCAGCGAGGGCGCCGATCGCGGAAGGGTGGCCGGTGGCGGTGGTGAACCAGGCGCCCGCGGCGATCTTCGGGCCCATCGATCCGGCCGGCAGATGCAGTCCAGCCAGTTCCTCGGTGCTGATGCGGTCGATGGCGTGCTCGCGAGGGGTGCCGAAGTCGCGCATGACAGCTGCGACGTCGGTGAGCAGCAGCAGCCTGTCCGCACCGACATCCAAGGCAATGCGGGTAGAGGTGTAGTCCTTGTCAACCACTGCCTCGATGCCGCGTAGCTGACCTGAGAGGTCCCGGGTGACGGGCGCCCCGCCGCCACCACCGCACACGACCACTGCTCCGATGTGAAGAAGATGCTCGATACAGTCCAATTCGACGATCCCCAAAGGCTGCGGCGAGGCCACCACCCTGCGCCAGGCGGAGCCGTCGCCGCGGACCTGCCACCCATGTCGGGCGGCCAGGTCCGCGGCTTCCGCATGGGTGTAGGTGGGCCCGATGAATTTTGACGGGGACGCGAACCCCGGGTCTGCTTCAGCGACAACGGTCTGCGTAATCACCGCCACCACAGGATGGCTGACACCGGCGTTGCGCAGCTCCTGTGTCAGCCAGTACCCGATCATCCCCTGCGTCTGCGCTCCGAGAGCGTCCAAGGGATAGGGGGCGCGCAGTGACGGATCGGCTTGGCTTTCCATGGCCAGCAGTCCGACTTGGGGCCCATTGCCGTGGCACACGATCAGTTGGTGCTCGTCAGTGAGCGGTGCCAGGGCAGCGGCAGCTTCGCGGATATGGCCGCGTTCAACATCGGCGTCGGGCCGGTCCTTGCGCTCGAGCAGTGCATTGCCGCCGAGCGCCACCACGATGCGCATCTCAAATGCCCAGCGCGGGAAACAAGACCGCCGGCTCATCACGACGCAACCACACACCGTGGGTAATCCTGCCCAGGTATTTTCCCGCAGAGGCGATTCCGAACGCCTGGTACTGGGAGGACAGGCGCCCTGCCAGCAACAGGACCGCGATGAGATCCGCGGCCGACCAGGACGATGTGGGGTGTCCGGAGACTGCGCTTGTGCTGCAACGGATGGAATCCACCCGCAACTGCCCATTCAGCCTCCGGTTGAGCTCGAGCTGATCTGCGTTCATGGTGGTACTCCTGCCAAGGGGTTTCTCGTAGAAATCATCCGCGGGTGTTAAAGTCAGGGGGCTGCGGGTCCGGGCGGCACCTTTAATCACGCTACACCTGCGGACACCGACCGGCCAGAGCACGGCCAAACAACCGCCTTCCGTCAGTGAGGGGGCCGTGGGCGTGGCCCACGGCCCCCTCTATTGCCCTACTCGGCGCAGGGGTAGATTTCCACACAAGGTTGCCGAGCCGCACGACAACTGACGGCCACAGCTCAAGTAAGGCCCGGTGCGCTGGTGACCACCCAAGAGGGCCAGGATCGCGGTGCACCATGAGCTCAAGTCCAGCAGAGCAGCCGAACTCAAATCCCGGGGCGGAGAAAACGCCCCATCTGGGAAAGATCATTATCATCACCATGGCGGCCGCTTTGGGTGGACTCCTGTTCGGCTTTGACACCTCAGTGATCAACGGGGCCGTCAATTCGATCCAGTCCGACTTCAACCTGGGCTCGGCTGCCGTGGTCATCACTGTGGCCATCACCTTGATCGGATGCGCCATCGGTGCGTGGTTCGCCGGCCAACTGGCCGATGTCTGGGGTCGCAAGCCAGTCATGGTGTTGGCGGCTCTTCTCTTTGTGGCCAGCTCGATCGGCTCGGCCTACGCTTTCGCCATTTGGGACCTGATGTCATGGCGGGTCATTGGCGGGCTAGCCATTGGCATCGCCTCGGTCATCGCTCCTGCCTACATCGGTGAGATGGCCCCTGCACGGCTGCGTGGGGCACTCAGCTCACTCCAGCAGTTGGCCATCACGCTGGGTATCTTTCTGGCGCTGCTTTCCGACGCCGGTCTGGCAAGGGCCGCTGGAGGTGCCGGCAATGAACTCTGGTGGGGCATGCCCGCCTGGCGGTGGATGCTGCTGGTAGGTGTCATTCCTGCCGTCGTCTACGGCCTCCTGTCCCTGACAATTCCCGAGTCCCCCCATTTCCTGATCCGCAAGAGCCGGAACAAGGATGCCCTTGCTGTCATCCGGCGCTTCACCAGCCCGGTCAACCCGGAACAGCGTCTGAAGGAAATCGAGGAGAGCCTGGAAAACGAACGGCGCTCCACCTACCGTGAATTACGCGGCCCCGCGCTCGGGCTGCAACCCATCCTGTGGATCGGCATTGGCATGGCCGCCTTTCAACAGCTGGTCGGCATCAACGCGATCTTTTACTACTCGACCACGTTGTGGCAGTCGGTGGGCTTCAGCCAGGAAGACTCCTTCACGACGTCCGTCATCACTTCCATCATCAATGTGGCCCTGACGTTTGTCGCCATCTTCTTCGTTGACAAAGTTGGGCGTAAGTTGCTGCTGCTGGTAGGTTCGGCGGGCATGTTCGTGGGGCTTGTCGCCGCCGCAGTCTCCTTCTCCCAAGCAACGGGTTCAGGGGACTCGCTCACCCTCGCAGCTCCCTGGGGACCCATCGCCCTGGTCGGTGCCAACCTGTTCGTCATATTCTTTGCCGCAACATGGGGGCCCGTGATGTGGGTGGTCCTCGGGGAGGTCTTCCCGAACAAGATTCGCGGCCTGGCCCTGGGCATCGCGACCGCCTTCAACTGGATCTTCAATTTCATCGTCACACTGCTCTTCCCGATCATGAGCGCCGCCGTCGGCCTTGGCTTCGTCTATGCCGGGTTCGCGTTCTTTGCCGTCCTGTCCTTCTGGTTCGTCAAGGCTTTGCTGCCAGAGGTCAGCGGACTGGAACTTGAGGACAAAAGCAAGTTGGTTCGGCACAAGAAGCCAACGACTGCCTAGCGGCCGGGAAGTAATTGACGGTGGTGAATCGCGTGGATGTTCTTGTCCTTGCCACAGCATTCTATGTCGCAGCGGACGATTTGTTGAAGGCCGATCCGGAGCGGGTCCCGTGCCGGCCCCGGATCGGGATCAGCCCCAAAATCTCCGACACTGAAGTGATGACCTTGGCGTTGATGCAGGCCCTACTCGGGTTCACCTCCGACGCGAGATGACTGCGCCACGCGAAGGAACACTACCAGGGCATGTTCCCGTATCTGCCGGGCCAGTCAGGTTATAACAAGCGTTTGCGTCGGCTCGGTGGCTGCATGAAGTGGCTCATTTGCGCGTTGAACGAGCGCAGTGATATCTGCTGTGATGATGCGTGGGTGGTTGATTCCACCTCGGTCGAATACGCCAGATCCAGGGAAACCGTCCGCCGCTCGGAGATCGCCCAGTGGGCCGAGTACGGGTACTGCGCCTCCCACTCACGCTACTTCTGGGGGCTGCGCCTGCACCTGGTCTGTACCCTCCACGGCCTCCAGATCGGTTGGGCACTGGCCGGGGCGAAGGGGCGATGAACGCCAAACCTGCATGGACATCCGGACAAGGCCTTATCGCGCGAGCTGACCCTCCCGGGGCGTACCGCAGTTCCAATTGCCCCCGTCCGGATGTCCAAGGGCCTGTCCATGCCTGGTTGCCTTGACTGGCGTTTAAAGATGTGTGTAACCACAACTGCCCCAGCAGGTGGACACTTTACATAGAACGTGAAGGAGGACGTGCATGTTCATCCTGGAAGCAGTCGGCCATGCTCTAGCCATCGCGGGCTCGATGGCTTGGCAGATCCTCTGGCCACTCGTGCTCGGATTCACCCTGTCAGGCGTGATTCAAGCGATTGTCCGCAAGGAACGAATCGTTGCTCTCATGCACGATGACTCCCCCCGCTCCCTATCGATCGCAGCTGGACTTGGCGCTGCGTCCTCGTCGTGTTCCTACGCAGCTGTCGCCCTCGCGCGAGCCTTGATTCGCAAGGGGCAAACTTCACTGCCGCCATGGCATTCGAGATCGCCTCCACGAACCTGGTGCTCGAGCTCGGGCTTATACTGGCGTTCGTGATGGGCTGGCAGTTCACCCTGGCTGAGTTCGTCGGCGGCCCGTTTATCATCGTGTTTGTCGCTTTCGGATTCCGGATGTGGATGCGTGGCAAGATCGTCGATGCCGCTCGCAACCAAGCCGACAAGGGCTTGGCCGGCTCAATGGAGGGTCATGCAGCGATGGACATGTCCGTCGCTGCAGAAGGCAGCTTTTGGAAGAGGCTGTTCTGCCGGGAGGGCATCACGTCGGTGTCGCGGTACTTCGTCATGGATTGGGCGGCCGTTCTCCGGGACATCCTGCTCGGGTTGCTCATCGCAGGAGCGTTTGCAGCGTGGGTTCCCAAACCCTGGCTGCAAACGATCTTTTTCGTCAATGACCCAACTCTGGCGTTCATTCTCGGTCCCCTGATCGGACCGCTCATCGCGGTCGTCAGTTTTGTCTGCTCGGTTGGAAACGTGCCCCTGGCCGCAGTCCTGTGGAATGGAGGCATCAGCTTCGGCGGGGTCATCAGCTTCATTTTCGCTGACCTGATTATCATCCCGATCATCCTTATCTACCGGAAGTACTACGGCACGAAGGCGGCACTGCGCATCACCGCGATATTCTATGCGGCGATGGTGCTCGCCGGTTACGTCGTCGAGCTGATCTTCACGCCCCTGCACCTAGTCCCCAGCAACCGAAACCTCTCGATCATCGACGCTGGCATCAGCTGGAACTACACCACCTGGCTCAACATCACTTTCATCCTCATCGGGTTGGCATTGCTCGGGGTGTTCTTCCGCAGCGACTCCGGCAACATGCTCAAAATGATGGGTGGCTCACCCGACCCTGGACACGATCACACCGGCAACGACCATTCCGGTGGCGACCACCCATTGGACAATCACCCGGGGAGCCAAGACCACACCGCCAGAAACCCCGACCAGCCGGACCACGATCAACAGTAGTGGGCACCCTGGCCAGTGGGCTGGAAGATGCCCGATCGTCTCCCGCCCCGCACCATCAATGCTGCAGCCCACACTCTCTGCCTACCACCAGGATGCACCGGTTCGACGTAGGACAACTCTGGACTCAGCAAACTCAGCAGTTGTGCAAACCGCCAGTCGAAACGGAGCGTTCGCAAGCGGTTCCCCTGTGGAACGCGACTGCAATAGCCACCACGACGGTGCTGACTTGGTTTCGATGCCCCAGGTGGCGACCGGTTTACTGGATACAGCCTATGGAAGACTGAGCGTCATGACTTTAGACGATGAACTTGACCGGATCTTTACCGCCAGAGACCGGAACAACATGCAGCCGACCATAGATGCAATGCTCCTTCTCTACGCATCCAATCCCGATAATGCACGCGTGCTATACGAGGTGGGAGGAGCGTACGACACCAGCGGCCAGGAAGAAGTAGCGCGGGGATTCTATGAACGTGCTCTCGCTTCTGGGCTGGAAGGCGACCTGCTCCGCCGTTGCTATGTCCAGTACGGTTCAACGTTGAGGAACGTGGGCGAATACAAGAAGTCACTCGACGTCTTCGCAACCGCTCGCAACACATTTCCAGAATCACCGGCTCTGGGTGCTTTTGAAGCAATTACCCTCCACGCCGCAGGCCAACCGGACGCGGCCGTTGCAGAATTGCTAGACCTGCTGGTGGACTTCGTTCGCACACCAGACATCGACAGGTACAAACCAGCGATCAGCGGGAACGCAGCACATATCCGTTCACTGGAAAGAAACGGATCAGACGTCTCTGCCTAATCCCGCAGAGGGTTCCCGACTGGGACGGTCCGTTCTATTCAAAACTCTAGGTGACCTCGGAGCTCGTGGTCAGTCGCGTAAGGCAGCGTAGACCGCATCCGATATCCACTCGCCCTTTTGGTAACTGCAGTCTCGATGTACACCTTCGAGCTGCATACCGAGTCGTTCACAAATGGCTGCAGAGGCACTGTTCCGGAGATCTAGCCGTGCCTCCAATCGACGGAACCCTAGCTCAGCGAATGCCATATTGAGAACCATCCGGGCTGCCTCGGTGGCGAACCCGGCGCCCTGCGCTTTTGGCGCGAGGGACCAGCCCAGTTCACCAACCCGCTGAGGGCCAGATTCAGCCGTCTCTGGCTTACCGCCAGCCCCCCATTTAAGGGAAATCTTGCCAATGAGACCGGCCATATCGCGACGTTCAACAGCGAAGCTCGCCCAATCGCCCTCCTGCTGGAAGGTCGAATCGATGTATATTTGCACCCGCCCAAGGCACTCCTGATAACTGCGAGGTTCACCGAACAAGTACCTAGCCGTTTCAGGAAGCTGCTGATACGCGAAGTAATCATCAATGTCTCTCGTTTCAAACCGGCGAAGAACCAGCCGTTCTGAGACCAATGGATAGGGAACTTGCAACATGGGCTAAGGCTATAGAACTCCGCCAATTCTGCAAAAAAGCCAGCGCACATCATCCTCCTGGAACTCGGAGGTCTAGAGAGGCGGACCCCACCGTGCCGGGCAACAGGGACTTCTCAAAATCCAAATCCATCACACAAGGCGGAAACAAAAGACTAGGCAGGACGACTGTCACAGACGACTCGCAACGGACTTCAAACCTGACCCCACTGCCTCACAGAGGGTTCCCGCTACGGGCGCGGCTCTGACACTTGTGCAGCCGGCTTCTGACCCTTCTATGCTTCGAGTCAAGCCATAAGCGTTTGTAATTTCCTGAATAGTTCTCGGGCAATAGATCGCTTGAGGCACCGACGGATCTCTCTGAGGGTCTTACCTTCAGCGGTGCGCCTTTGAACGTATTCCTTCGTTGCGGCGTCGAACTGCATGCGCGTCCGGGCGATCGTGTGCAGTGCCTTGTTCAGTTGCCGATCGCCTTGGCGATTGAGGCGGTGCCGGATGGTGTTGCCCGAAGAGGCTGGGATGGGGTTGACTCCGGCGATGGCCGCGAAGGCTGCCTCGGAATGAATCCTTCCGTGGTGGGAGTAGGCGACGAGCACGACGGCTGAACTGACCGGGCCCAGCCCCGGCAGGTCCATCAAGCCCGGCGCCATGTCCTGGACGATGTCAGATATGTGGGTCCTGTTGGTTTCCAGCTCGGTGGTAAAGGCAAGGACTGCTCTGGCCAACCGGCGTGCTTCCTCCCGCGCGACCTTGTCGGCCCTTATCGTCCCGGGACCGTGTCCGCCATGCAGCGATGGCACGGATTTGGGCATCTGTTAGTGCCTGGCGGCCATCAACACCCAGCGCGGTAGTGCGGATAATCGCTGTCAGTGCTAGCCGGTCAGCTGTGCGTTGGCATCCATGAGCCGTCGGGCATCCAGCAGGATCCGCAGGGCGTTCCTCTCACCGTCGGCGCGGGGCTCGAGCAGGGAAGCGACCTCGATGCCAAGGACGGACTGCGCTGCTGCCACTGCATCAATGGCATCGGACTTTCCCCGCCCCCTCCGGGAGGTCCTGCGTGGGGGCCGCACATCACAGACGCTCATCCCGGCCCCACGGAGCGCCCGTGTCAGGCCGGCACCGTAGGAGCTCGCACCCTCCACGGAAACCAGGAGCTGCCCTTCCCCGGCACGTCTGTTCATCCAGTCGGCGGTACGGGCGATACCTGGCGGGCTGGTCGGAAACGTTGCGGTGTCTTGGACTTGTCCGGTCGCCGAGGAAAGAATGGCGTAGGTGTGGGTTTTGGCATGGGTGTCCACGCCTACGACATGGGTGAATTGGTTGGCCACGATGGTCATCTCTGGCTCTCCCTTCGAGAGGGTATTGTTCATAACGCCGATCCGGGAAGAGTCACGCCGAGGCAGTTCTCTAACGAGTCACGGCCCCAACCTTTTGAAAGGGGAGGACAACCTTCTATGAAGCCATCGAAGTGGGCCAGAAAGGTGCAGCCCCGACCAGGCGGACAAGTCAGAAGTAGGACACTGCCGTGGCAGGTCAGAAAATGAGCGAGTCACACCTGGCCGGAGTAGCACCAGTCTGCCAGCCAGCCCCGGGCCAGCCAATATCCATTAGAGAAAATGACACCGGGCCAAGACAGCATGAATTTAGTGCGTGTTGATCCAGTAGCGGCGCTTACCGTTACGGCTGTCTTCATAGAGTCCACTATTCTTTTCGATAGTGGCCCGGGAACCGGCATTGTCCTCATCGCAGGTGACGAGAACCCGGGAAATCCCCAGCTCGCGGGCAACAGGCAACGCGTCATTCAACGCCTTGGAGGCGTGACCGCGTCGGCGCGCGGATGGCCGCACACTATATCCAATGTGCCCGCCTTCATTCAGCCCGAAATCATTGAGTTCGTGGCGGATGGCAAGAGAACCAAGGACCACATCCCCCTCAACGATCCACAGATAGGTGCACTTCACATAACCAGGCTTCCGTGGGCTTTCCGGTAGCGCAGCAGCAACAAGTTCGTCAACAAACCGGCCAAAGTCCAGCGGATCCCGGAGGTCTTCCAATGACCAATCCTCCCCTCCGCCACCATCCCTGTGGGCTCCACCAAATTCAACGGCAGCTTCTAGCCAGGAGGATTGAAAAAATACATTGGGGGTCAAGAGGGTAGCCATCAAAAGATCCTAGCCTGCTACTTTGCTCTTTCTGACACCGCTCAGGAGCGTCCCGTTCGAGGGCCCGAAAGCCTTCGCCTTCCAGATGCCGTCCCTCTCGCTCGCCCACCGGTGGACTCGCCCGTAAAATCGACCCATGGATGAATCCTTGGTGCATCAGGTTTCGTGCGGAATGCTTATCTGCGCGGGGCGGGTGCTTCTTGTACACCGGTCGTCGTCGAAGGCACGATATCCGAATGTTTGGGACTTCCCGGGAGGTCACCTTGAACGGGGCGAAAATAGTCGTCAAGCGCTTGTGCGGGAGCTTCGAGAAGAGTTGGGCGTAGAAATCACTCCGCCGACTGGGCACCCGCTGCTGACCCGCCGGGACGCTGAGATATTCCAAGAAATATGGAAGGTTGAAGCATGGGAAGGTGCGATCATCAATGCTGCACCCGATGAACACGACGCCATCGGATGGTTCAGGTTGGACGAGGCAATGTCCTTAGACCTAGCCGATGACGGCTACCCAGCACTCTTCAATCAGGTGCTGCCCTGATTTCTGACCGGAACAGGTTCCCCTGGGGCACATTGTCAATACCACCGACGGCTGCGGACATGAATTCTGTTAATCGCATGGTTCATGCGTGAACGATAGAATTTGCGGCCCCTACTTGGTAGCGTGACCGTAGCCATCGCTACTAGGGGGATAATTGGGCAACTTCGAAACATCGGTTTTTGCGTCAGGATCGTGGAAGACCGAAGAAGGAACGGACTGGCGACTGCGAATTTCTGTTCACGATAGTGACTTTGCCACCTTGGACTACAGGCCCGTTCCCGGCTCATCCGGTCGATTCTATTTAGGATTCCAACCCCGCGACTACTTTTGAGGACCCGGCAGCGAGTGCCCCTGTCGATCTGCAGGCAGAATAGTCCGGCTTTTCCCAATGGGCGTCAGCCGTCCTCGGTACCGATATCGCTGCAACAGAGTTGCTTGCCCTCATGGCACCAGAGGGCGTTGAAGACCCCATAGACGTTGTTGTAGAGGACACTTTGATTCGACTGCTCAATCTACTCGGCATGCCTATGCCCACGTGGTTGGCACCCGAGGGTCCGTTCGTAGAGACAGCACTGGCTGCGCAGGAACCTGGACGGGACTGGGCGGAAATAGCTCGGGAAATAGCTGGCAGCCTCGAGGAAATGACTAGTCTCGAGTACTTACTGGTTATCTACGACATCGGGCTTAGTGAATACTCTGTCTACGGTCAGTTCGCCATCAACGAGGGCAACTTTCAATGCGAGGTCGTCTCCGAGCAGTTCGTGCCAGCCGACGTTTGGCCAATTAATGACGGCTGCCTTCGCCACAGCGGTTGGTCTGCGCCAGAAAATGGAAATCCCAACTGGTCTATGCGGCAAGACAAACCCGAGCAAGCTGCCGATTCTGTGCTGACCGCCATGCGATCCGGCCTCGGATGCACCGACCCACAATTGATCAGTCTTACCGTAGGCCGTTTCTAGTCCGTAGAAGGTTCCCACTACGGTCTGCGGGATTGCTCGGCGGCGATGACTCCGGCGGCTAGTGTGGGAATCATGAGCGAGTACCGGCGACCCACAGCCTCCATGGAGGTTTACCATGATCAAGAGGGCCTTTCGATCGAATACGGCAGTCGCTGGGAAGGGGCGTCTCCGCCTGAAGATAGTTACTCCCGGGTCAGCAATCCGACGCGCTTCGCACCTCTGCACACCGTCGCCAACGCATTGATCGAATGGTTGCACGAAACCTTCGACGTGGTTGTCGAGCCAGACCCGGGGGCGGCTGCTGACCTTCTACTCCTGCCAAATGAAGTTGTCCAGGCCGTGAGGATAACACCACGAAACCCAGCATCGGCCCCGCTGACTTTCGTCCTGACGCCGTTCCCGGGCGTGTACCTTCATGCCGGCTCACTCCACGACTTTCACTTCCCCGTATGCGGCTGCGATGCCTGTGATGACAATGTCGCGAATCTGGTCCAAGAGCTCGAATGGACCGTTCGAACTGTCGTATCGGGGGGATATTCCGAGCGCTTAGATGCATGGCCGGCCCGCTGTGTCGAATACCGACTTGAAGAGCCGGGCGTCGGCATGAGCTCCGGGCGCCGCGGCACCGAGGAACTGCCCGCCGAACGGGTGAAGTTGGCACGAACTGTACTACCCGCTGATGGCCAGTGGCTCCCCTGGCAAGAGCTTTAGCAGGTCAACAATGATGGCGACGGCAGAGCGCCGAAAGACGTCCCGCAAGAGGTTCCCCTTTCGGTATGCCGTTGCAGTTTGGTGCGCGTTGATTCGCCACTATGACCCCATACACTCGTTGCATGACCGATATGCAAGTTTCCCAGTCGTATTCCGCCCGAGCGGCGGAGTACACCTCCATCCTTGGGTCAATCGATGACATGCGTCCACTGGACAAGACCCGCATCGAGCGGTGGAGCGAACAAATTACCGGCAGCGCACTCGATGCCGGTTGTGGTCCTGGCCATTGGACGGACCATCTTCACAAACGAGGAATCGAAATTTCAGGGATCGACCTCGTTCCTGAATTCATAGAGAGTGCCCGAAACCGCTTCCCTGAGGTCCCTTTTCGTGTGGCTTCACTGCGCGCTCTCGATGTAGCGGACAGCAGCCTAGGCGGAGTCCTGGCGTGGTATTCGCTGATTCATCTGGCGCCTGCAGAGTTACCTCAAATTCTCGCCGAGCTCGCGCGCGCCCTCAAATCAAACGGTCACCTGCTGATCGGTTTTTTCGACGGCGCATCCGCTGAGCCACTCAACCATGTGGTCACCACGGCTTATCACTGGTCGGTAGACGAGATGAGCCGCTTGCTGCATGACGCAGGGTTCGATGTGCTGGAGATTGAGACCCGCCAGGATCCGGGCAGTCGACCGCACGCAGCAGTTTCCGCGATCGCCCGGTAGCCGTTCCTTCTACGGGGCACCTTCCCCCCGTTACCCGTACAGAATAAACATTCCGTCCGGAACCTCAGTAGATTCTCGCAACCGGTTTGCTGAGAATACACTCACGGACCACGGCGACTAGGCGTGGAAAGGGCTGAGGTGCCAGTCCGAGAATCGATGGGTCAGGGTCATTGCTGATCCAGCCACTGCTTTGTCCTGGTCTACGGGGCCGCCTTGGATGGCTGTGGTGGTTCCGACGATAAAAACACCCCCGGCCTCTAGGAGTTTTCCCACCTGGTTAATGGTTGTGTGCAGGTCATTCGCGAAAAGAAAGGCCGGATCGTTTCCAGACATGAGCACGACGTCGTAGCCCTGGGGAAGACCCTTCATTGCCAGTCGCTCTGGTGTGGCCTCGGTGGCGGCCATTTGGCGAAACCACGACGGTTCATAGAGGTCCCCGGCAACTTCAAGCACCTCAAGTGTGGGATCGACTCCGTAGGCCGCGTGGCCACGGGCCCGTAGTCCGTTGACAGCATTTCCAATGCCACGTCCAATATCGAGGACCTTGGCCCGACGCCTGAACATCATGTCAATGAAACGCACGTCCACTTCCATGTATGTTCCGGCGTGTGCGTGGTGGCGCATTTTCGCTGCATACTTATCGTAGCCTCGACCCGGGCTCATGACCCCAGTCTCCCATTACACACGATGGGACTTAAGAAACCGGCGCATGGCGTCGGGTGCTACCTAAAGTCGTCGTGATCTTCAAAGGTTCCTCAAACGGCGGGGCAGCCATACTTCCTGATCCCACTACTTGTCTGGGTTTTTTGGGGCAAACGGCTTCTGCTGCTCTGGAGGGGAATCAGTGTTGCCAATCATGGACCAGCGTGAGCGGTGGCAGTAGTAGGTTCCTGCCACATTTTGATGTAACGCGGCAGACTCTTTCCTTGCTCAGATTCGGAGGACAGTACAGTTACCGGTGATGGCGATTCCTTCCAGAACTGAACCAAGTGCCGTTCCACTGAAGATTCCACGACCAAGTCAAAGGCTGCGTCGCGGCCCGTAGCGTGGAGCCTGACTCGGTAGCTGCCCTTCTCACCAGCCATGATCGTGCCGACGTCCTTCATATCCCAGTCAGTGGGCGTGTTGAAGTACGCTCGGCCCTCCGGGAGCCTCAGGGACACCTCGTGGATGTCTTCCCAGTCTGGAGAGATGGACTCCGGTCTAGCTCGAAGGACCTCAACAGTGAGGTCAATGGGTCCTGAATAGATTCCGGTGGAGATCAACGGAACCGCCAACAGAGTCTCCTGCATCTCCCCGCGCACGGCCGCCTGGAGGGCAGCTAAAGGGTCTACCGAAGGAAAGGGCTCCACGACGAAGTCCACGACATGACCCCACGCTTTGATCACGAAAGCTGCCGATTCGAGCACGGACTCTGCCTTTCAAACAATTTGGAATGAGACACACCTGCTTTTATCACTCGTATTGAATGTACAAGACACCGGCCAGCACAGAGCGTATTGGCGTGTGAATCGGCGCCAGAGAGCCGGATGGAACGGGTGATAACTTACATTTTTTGTATCGCCTCAGGCCAAGAGGCACTGGCAGGCGGGTCGTCCCGCAAAGCGTTCCGCTTGCGGGCGGGGCTGAATTCTCCGCTCGGAGTAGGGTTGTGCCATGACATTTGCAAACGTGGGAACACTGGGCGCTGTCCCCGGGAAGCGTGATGAACTGGTTGCCTATCTGACCAAGCGCAGTGACACCCTCAAACAGATCGGCTGCCTAGCGTATGAGGTGGGCATCAGCGACGATGACCTCGAGACGGTGTTTGTGATAGAACTCTGGGAGAGCGCCGAAGCGCATCAATCCTCCCTCGCCTTGCCGGAAGTCCAGGCAGCCATAGCGGCAGCACGGCCATTGCTGTCCGGCGCCTTTGGTGGATTTCACTTCAAAGTTGTCGGATCACCACTTCGCGACTAAACCGGGGGCTCCAACAGCGCACTAAACGATCCGCTGCCGGTAATCGTTAGAGGTCCCGTGGATGGCTTCCCACACGGAAGAACGACAGGAAAAGGAAAACTCCGGGTCCGCCGAGGCGAAATACCGGAGTTTCCAATTCTTGGCCCAAGTAACATGAAACAGCGGTCATCAAGGGCTTGCGAATCAATACTACCCCGAAAGGTGACCCATGGCGACGACAACTGGCAACGACGCGTGGATCGAGAACTGGTTGAGTGCCGGACGGTTTTCCACCTACCTCGAAGCAGCCGGAGGCTCTCGCAAACGCGCTCTTGATTTATACGAGTGGAATGCCAAGCTCAGTGCCGCTTTCCTTCATGATCTCAGCCACCTCGAAGTCGGTCTGCGAAACGCGTGCGACCGGCAACTTGCCGCTGCTGTACTCCCCGGTGACGCACACTGGACCGATCCAGCCACGCTACTTACCTTGTTCCCGTCCGTGATGCGACGAAACAGGCAGACCGGCCGACTCCATGACGTGAACAAGATCCCCAGGAACAACGTAGAACGTGCCCGAACAAGTGCAGCCACCAAACCAGGTGCGCCGCCGCTGCCAGGAAAAACAGTCGCTGAAATCATGTTCGGCTTCTGGACCTATCTCCTCGCAGACTCGCACGAAAAAACGATCTGGGTCCCCTACCTCCACAAGGCATTCCCACATGGAACAGACCGGAACCGAGTCAACGACTCACTGGCCTCACTGCGTGGATTTCGAAACCGTGTAGCCCACCATGAAAACATTCTCAACGGCTCCGAGAGTGAACGCCGCCGAATCGTATACCTTGTCCGCCTACTATCGACCGAAGCACTGACGCATCTCCAAACTAACAGCGATGTCGCCTCCATTCTTCAGAATCGACCTTAGGAGCTTCGTACCCACGAACGCCACGCACTGTCCCATGGACCGATACCCTATCGTGTACCGACCCCAGGGATCCCTACTGTGAACCGTCGTCCAATTCGACATCGACATACAACAAACGAAAGCCAATTCCGACTTACACCACCAGTTCCTCGACGTCAGCGTCGCTGACCATCTCTCATGAAACAGGCGTAAAATGGCCACCATGGACAGCAACCTCAAGGCGATCGGCCACCACATACTTGGTCCACACTGCCTAGAAGTTGCACCCGAATAGGGACAGCGCCGTCGGCTCATCCAGCGGCACCCCCCTTTTACTCCCCCTTTTCAACCAAAAGCAACCGCAATCTACGGCATGCCATCATCTTTGCAATCGCCCAAAAGTCCCTAAAAATCAATGTTTTTAAGAGCCAGCAACACACCCCAGCATCCAGAAGGTGAGATTCTCTTGGCCGCCGGTTCGAGTCCGGCCCGGGGCACAAAAGGGCCTCTGACCTGCGGTTTTAGCCTTTTGGCCGGGTGCTCCGCGGTGCCAGACCACAGTCTATTCACGTTATTGAACAAAAAGTTGATCATGTTTTTGACATTTTCGGGGCCTATTTCGAATCCACTTGAGGTCACGTTTTTCAATCGGCGTCCATAAAAGTGGCGGAAATCCGGCTCTTGTGACTCTTCCGTGGGTCATTTCCGTCCGGGAAGTACCGGTTTGTGGCCGCCGAGGCTGAGCATGGCCAGACTGATCAGGGCTTGCGGGGATTTGAATCCGAAGGCTACCCGGGTGATGAGTCGGATTTTGGTGTTCATGGATTCGATGCGCCCGTTGGAGAGTCCGTGCTCGATCGATGCCAGGATGGATTGACGGTGTTTGACGATGCTTTTCTGCAGCTTCACGAACGAGGGAATCCTGCAGCGTCTGGCCCACGACACCCATCTATCCAGTGCTTCGGCGGCTTCTTTCAGTGGCAGTTTGAAGACGGTGCGCAGGCCTTCTTTGAGGTAGTAGGCCCGGCCCAGCCTTGGGTCTGTCAGCACGATCCAGTCCAGCTTCACCTGCTGCTTCTCGGTCAGGTCCTCGGGGTTTTTCCAGAGCGCGTAGCGGGAGTTCTTAAGCTTCATTGCGTTCTCGCTGTCGGGCCGGGCGGGGGCGTCCTTGGGCGGGCGGCCCCGGCCTCGGGACGGCTCGTTTTCCTTGGCTAGTTTCCGTGCCCGGTTCCAGGCCGTACGGCGTTCCTCATCCAGTGCGTCGGTGGCCCACATGACCACATGGAAGGGGTCCGCGACCCGGACGGCCTGGGAGCATCGTTCGGCCACGACAGTGTCGATCCAGGTGGCGGCATCGGCGGATACATGCGTGATCTGGGCGGAGCGTTCTTCCCCGAGGGCGTCAAAGAATTTTCGTAGTGTGGCCTTGTCTCGGCCCGGGGAAGCCCACACCAGCCGGCCGGAGTCATGGTCCACGACGACGGTCAAATACTTGTGTCCGCGCTTGTAGGAGATCTCGTCAATGCCGATCCGTGTCAGGTTCGCGAACGGGTCAAACGTGGCGGCGGTGTCGTTCCAGAATCGGTTGATGATTGCTCCCACGGTGCGCCAGGCGATGCGCATCAACGCGGTGACGGCGCTCTTGGAGCATTGGGTGGCCAGTCAGGCGACGTGTTGGTCAAAGATCCTGGTGTGCCCGGCTTGGTGGCGGGCCCAGGGAACCGCGGCGACGGTGACCGCATGCACCGGGCATTTCACGCGCGGGGCCTCGGCGACAAGATAGGTTTCGGTGGTTCCCAGATCCAGGGTCCGCCAGCGCCTGGGCCCTTCACCACTGTCGTACCGCGGGGATCTTCTGGAACAGATCCCGCACCGGTTGCGCATGGATTTATGGGGCCTAACCCGGGCCAGTAAAACATGCTCGTACTCATCGAAATCCACGCCGATGATCGAAGTTTTTTCCACTCCGAGCATGGCAGACCATATGCTTGTTTTCTGCACGCCGTTTTCCTACCCTGATTTTTGTTCCTTAGACAGTCAAAAATCCTAGGCAGGAAGCGGCGTGTGGGCGTTAAGGCGCGCGGAAAACACCCACGGAAGAGTCACAAGAGCCGGAAATCCGAGGTTTTCCCAGGCACGAACGATCTACGACTATGACCGAGAATAATTGGCCCTCCGAGCGTCCTACTCACGATGCTGAAGTCAGTAAGTTAGCCAATGGCTTCCCCGAGACTGTCAGCTTCCCTTGCGCGGCAACTCCAATCAAACTACCCTCGCAATTGGGCCATGTACCGGTGACACGCCATCCCAAGTATGGGCGGAGCGGGTCCGTTCCTACTCGGTCATCTTCCAGTCGGCGTGATTCCCTGCCCGTCCCGTAAGGGGAACCTTGACCGAACAGTCAATCCGATGTTCTCTCAAAGCAGCTCAACGCTGCTGCCATCAACCACCAACGCCTGTCCGTCTCGAAGCGCCCAGTACTGTTTGCCATCGTGAGCGTAAGCGGCACCCACCTGAGTCAGGATCTCGCGTTCCGGGTGATCCGAGGTTCCGAGATGCGGCGCAAAGGGGCGGTCGAGAATATTGAGGCCCTCGTACTTGACTGCTCCATATTGCAGCAAAGCATCGTTCGTTGAATCGCACTCTTCGAGACCCAACAGGCTCGGGGCGAGGACGCAACCCCCAGCACTGAAACCGGCGTAGACCAAGGCATCGGCCCTGAGGCGGTCCACAATGATCGCGTCGACTCCTGACCGGGCCATCGCAGCCCGGAGCGTGAAGACGTTGCCACCCCGGACCCAGACAAGGTCCGGTTGTTCAAACTTCACGGAAAGGCTCTCGGCATCATACAACCGCAGGTCGAGCTCATGTGCAGTGAGTCCAATGCTCGCCAGATTCGTGCACTGGCGTTCAGTTTCTATTCGCCGCGTCTCAGGGGCAGCACCATCAAACGCGTTCATGATGATCCATCCGTTCCTTTTACCCCGAACCAGGCTCGTGAAAGCTTCGGGACGGTCACTAAGCTCGTATGAAGATAGATAGTGGCGCATGGTGCCATTGTCCATACTTATACGCAGAGAGTCATTTTCCAATGAACTGTGTACGTTCGCATCTGCCTGATGGGCACGGTTTGCGGGACGCTATTCGTTGCTGAGGATTGGGAGAATAGCCGTTTAACTCAGGTCCATGTCGAACGACCCCATCTGCTCCCCAGCAAGGACTAGACATGGGTCGGATTTCTGGTCATCTTCTCCCGCAGCAAAGTCGCCTGCTGATCCTATTTTGGTATTAGTGCGGTCGCTTGTGAATTCGGAGAATATTTAGCGGTGCGGAAGCGAATTCCGCGGGATTGCGGGCCTGCAGGCTCGGCTTTTGTTTAGATCATTCTGCAGTCCGCGCATCCAGCCACCGAACGAACGATTCTCCAGGCAAGGGTACGGGTGCAGGAACGGTCAGCGGTTTTGTCGCTGACCGTTCCTGCACCTAGTGGGCTAACGCAAGGAGGTCTGCGCGTAGATACTCATCGCGTCGGCGAGGAACGGCACCATGTCTGAGTGGTAGGCGTTGTGGAAGGCTGCCATGTCGGCGTCCTCCTGATAGTGGAGCGCCATGCCCACGTAGGCGCGAGCTGTTGGGACGTAGAATCTGCAAGCAATCTCATAATGCACGGCGATGAGGGTTTGTATCTGTTTGCTGCCGGGGTCTGCGCTGGCAACGAGAGGGCTCATCCGCTTATATAGTGCATCCCAGTCGGCGTGGACTAGTGGTCGGTCCACGTTTTCCCAGTGGTTGTTGGCGGCAAGGCTTTGTGTCTGTTCCTCGTTGAGGGCCTGTCGGCATTCGTTGAGATACGAGGAGCTGAGTGAATCGATGGTCATGGTTGTTCCTTATCAGTGGTGTGCGGTGATGAGCCACGAAGTCCATGTAAAAAGGGCAGCTAAATTAGCGCTCCGCCTGAACGTGTCCAGCGATGTCTAACCACAGGAATCTGTGATCGACTTTCGTCGGCTCAGGCGGGTTTAGACAAGGCCACCATGGTTTGTACTGATAATCATCCACTAACCATATCCTGCAATCCCATCGCTACCTCTCAGTTCAATCGAACCTCTGCTCACAACCAAGGGACATGGTTACAGGCCATGGACTGATGACGGGGCCGCTAGGTCAGGCTTGCGCGGTAACGGAACCCCTACTGGGACTAATGTGCCTAGGTCGGGGGATTCTCTCAGGCACCTCTTATGAGGGCTGGGTGGTGCTACTTTGAGCAGGTCGAGGTACGCACCTATCACGAGCGCGCTTCCCTCAATTCCGAATGCGGCAACGAGGCGATGTGCTTCCGAAGTTGCTGCCTCGGGCCCTATTTTTTATCTCTCACGGCCACTTCCAGGTCCAAGAACTCGCCGAGTTCTTCAACGCGGTCGAGGTGCACCCTGGCCTGACCGATTTGGAACACCATGCGGTGCTTCCGAACCCTTCCGGCCTCGCCGTAGGCATGAGCCAAGACTGAGCGCAATCCCTCTGGGTCGGCGGTTTCCGAATGGATGTAGAAGGAGGTTTTCGGGCCGAGCTGATCTGTCCTGCGGTAGAAGATCAGTACACCGTGTTCATCGTCAAGGACCCGGAGCTTGAGCCGGCCATTGGGGCACTCGAAAAAGGTATCGTCCTGGGCGACATGCTCTGGCCCTGTATCTGCCAAAGACGCGACCACTGGAATCAGGGTCTCGAGGCAGGCCACGCGGGCTTTGATTTCGATATTCGCCGGCATGACTCCACTTAACCACGTCGCTATTGCCGAGTGCCCATTCGGGACTGCCGTAAGTGGAAGGGCTTCTAAGCGAGGGCTGGGGGGTGAGTAGTAATGGAACAGGATTGCGCGTTTAGCGCTCGGTTACGTGGCTGTCGGTAGTCTGTAGCTTGTGCCAGTTGAATTTTTGAGTGATGCGCAGACCGCCGCGTTCTGCCGGTTCGTGGGAGAACCTTCGCAGAACGATCTGGAGCAGTTCTTCTACCTTGACGATGCCGATCAGGAGTTGATCCGCAGGCACAGGGGTGATCACAGCCGGATTGGGTTTGCCGTTCAGGTCGGGACCGCCCGGTTCTTGCGGGCGCTTCTTGCCGACCCGCTCGATGTGCCATAGGCTGTGGGCGATTACGTTGCGGCGCAACTCGGGATCGCGGATCCCTCAGTGGTCAAGCGATACACCGAGCGCGTGGAGACAGCCAAAGTCACCGCACGTGCCGTGCCTCACGGAACATACCGGACCCTGCCGGACCAGACCCACGAGGCATCTGCCGATGCGCTCGCGCCGCTGCTGATCGATTTTCTGATCACGACTTCGGAGTACTGACTGTCAGCCGGGTCAAGCCGTGCGCGCCGCTTCGACTCCTCCGCAATCCCACGCATGCAGAAGGGTGTCATCACCTGTGAGTCGATGTTAGCGTTGAACCCACATCAGACAGAGGAGTACGGTCATGGCGAAGAAGAAATACTCTGGCGAGCAGCAGATCGATCGGCTTCGCATCTACAACTTCGTCGCGGGTAGCCTGCACCTGTTGCAGGCCATCGCCTTCACGATCATTCTCACCATGCTGAGCACCCAGGTTCTGTTCCCCGTCACGGCGGATTACCTGGCCGGCCCACCCGGTGCCCCCATACCGCCGGAACGCGTGACGGTGTTCGAGATCAACATCGGTGTCGGGGTCGTCGTTTTCCTCGCACTCAGTGCCGTCTTCCACTTCCTCGTCTCGAGCCCGTGGTTCTTCGGCCGCTACAAGAACGGACTCAAGCAGAACCACAACTATTTCCGCTGGACCGAGTACGCGCTCAGCTCATCGATCATGATCTGGCTGATCCTGGCCATCAACGGGGTCACCGATATCGCAGCCTTGTTCGCAGTCTTCACAGTGAATGCCGCGATGATCCTCCTCGGCGCCCTGCAGGAGAAATACGAAAAACCTGGCTCCGGGGGGATGCTGCCCTTCATCTTCGGCTCGATGGTCGGGAGCGTGCCCTGGATCATTGTTCTGATCTATTTCCTGCGTCCCGGAAGCGAAAGCGACGTTGCCGCGCCCAGCTTCGTCGTGGGCATTGTGATTTCATTGTTCATCTTCTTCAACACCTTCGCCGTCAATCAGTGGCTGCAGTACAAGCAGGTCGGCAAATGGAAGAGTTACCTGCAGGGCGAGCGCACCTATATCACCCTGAGCCTGGTAGCCAAGTCGGCCCTCGCGTGGCAGGTGTTCTCAGGAGCCATCGTTCCCGCACTCACTGGCTGACTCGTCGGCCTGAATCGCCGACACCCTGTGCCGCCTCGTCCTTGTCGAGGTTTGGTCGATTTCAGGGCAACTGTCTTGGAACACCGACCGGAGAATCGAATACCAGCATTCACTTGAAACGGCAGTTCGCAGCGTCACGAACAGTCTCAGTCGGGTCGCGGGGGTCACGTCCCGCTGAGTGGTGGAGTTTCGCAACATCGTGCGGGTCAGTTGTTCTAGTTTAGGCGGCGCCGAGTTCGGGGAGGATCACCGCCTCATCGATGGCCTCGATGGCCTCGAGAGGGTCGTTCATGGTGTCCAGTTCGAGCATTGAAGCTTCTGAGAAGTAGCGGCGTTCGGCCGCTTCCCACTCGTCGTGCTGCTCGATCAGGACCGACCCGGCCAGGCGCAGCAAGGCTGCCGCGTTCGGGAACACCCCGACGACGACGGTGCGGCGCTTGATCTCCTTGTTCACCCGTTCCAACGGGTCGGTCGACCAGATCTGTCGCCAATGGCACCGCGGGAATCCTGAGGTGTGTCAAGGGAGGCTGAAGGCAGTAAAGAACTCGGGGATATTAATTACCGCAGTGCATCGGTGAGTCTCATGTGTCCCGTAAGCCGGGTCGGCTATCGAAGGCCAGATTCTCCATGGACGGACGCTTGAGGTTCCGCGTATGACCGCGCCGCAAACCGAACCTTCTGCGGGGCATGACAAATTGGCCCTATTTTCGGTTGGCGTTGACAGGCCCGGCATTCCTGAATGTGTCGTCAGCCGCCAAGTTTCTTTTGCTCGCCGGTATTGCGGATGTATTGGTAGCCGGTTTCGCGGCTGATGCCGCACTCGCGGGCCAGAGCCGCTGTCGATTCCCCAGTAGGGGCTCGCACGGTCAGTTCTGCCGCCTACTCGGTGGAGAGTGCTTTTTTGTACCCCCGGTTGACGCCTCTTTTTTGGCTAGGGCGATACCTTCGCGCTCGAATTCCGCGAACGCTCCCATCACGGAGAGCATGAGGTTTGCCAGGGGAGAGTTTTCGCCGGTGAAGACGAGGTTTTCCTTCAAGACTTCGATCCGCACACGCTTCAAGGAGAGCTTTTGCACCACGGCGCGCAAGTCGTCGAGGTTGCGAGACAACCGGTCCATGCTGTGTACGACCAGGGTGTCCCCATTGAGGGCAACCCTCTGAAGTTCCTCCAGCTGAGTCCGCTTCGTGTCCTTTCCCGATAACATCTTGGCGGCTAGGGTGTTTTCTAGTTCCCGCTGCGTGTTTTGGTCTAGACTGCTGGCCCGGATGTAGCCCGGATGCTGGCCGCTCTCAGTATCTCCACGATTGAAACTGTCAGGATGGAATCTGAGACTCTCGGCAATGTATGTCAACAAATTGAAGAGATAACCGCAACCTGACAGGTGAAATGGCGTCGTACCTGACGTCCGTTTGGGGAATACCCCAGCTGGACGTGGGATTGTCCCTGGCGACGCGCTCAGGAGTACTTGGCCCGTTACTTCCAAGACCCCTGGATGCGTTCGAGCCGACGGTCAGCCTCAGCGGTGCCTGCGTTGGGGAATTCGACGTTCATGGAAGCAACCAGGCACGCCAGCTCTACGAAGCCGCGGACTACGATTCCGCGGGCCAAGACTGCAAATGCCTGCTCGTGGGCAAAGCCCTCCAAGAGTAAACCAGCGTGGACCCTGTACCGGCCGGCTGCGGGCAAGGCGGCGCCCATCGTGTTCGACGGGCGCCGACCCGCCCGCAGGGGGCCCCGGTGGTCACCGGCAGCTATCCACTTTCACTGCCCTGCTCACTGCAGCAGAGTGAATCCTGACTCATTGCGTGTCTTCCCGAGGGCTGACAACACGATCTGGAGGAAACCCATGGCCTCGAGTTCCCTCGCCCGCGACAGTGGCCCAACGTCAACCGCACGCATTCCCGATGCCTCGATAAGGTCCGCAACTGCGATTTTCGCCTCTGCGTAGTCTCCAGCGAACAGGACGGTCGTGGTCGTAGTGCCGTTCGTGCCTGCGGTAAGGGTGTCGCCAAGATTGACGTTAAAGGCTTTCACTACTTCCGCGCCTTCGGGGAGCTGCTTGGCGAGCTCGGCGGCTGTGGAGGAGTCAGCCGGTGACTTCAACTCATCGTAGGTGGTGAAATCGATGGGGTTGCTGATGTCAACGACGACCTTGTCCCTGAGCCTCTCCCGGTAGAACTCGAGAATGCTCGGATAGGCGTTGTACGGTACCGCGAGCACTACGAGGTCTCCGGTCAGCTCATCTCCCAAAGCTCCGTACGTGACATTCGGACGATCCCCGGACGAGCTCGAAGTACTTCGTCTGATGATCTGGATACTCGCCCCGGCCCGTGTTGCAACTTCCGCAATCGCCGAGCTCATCTTGCCGCTTCCGATAATACTGATTGATGTCATGCGAACTGGACCTTCCTGAATCGTGTGAGCGCCTTCTCGGCGACTTTCTGCGCGTCGTAGTCGAATACCGCGCTTCGGCGGAAATCCCGACCAACACGTAGGTCGGCGTCGCGCTTCTTGAGGTCCGCGAATTCATATTGCGCGTCGAACATGGCTCCGGCTCGCCGGGAACCGTGCTGCAGGATTGCGGTGCGCTGCATGCGAACCGAGGTGTAGCGCCTGAAGGCTTCGGGGATATCCGCTGGGCTGTCTGCCGCTTTCAGGAAAATGGCAAGGGCCATGCTGTCTTCGATCGCCTGGTTCACTCCCTGCCCCTGGTGCGGCAGCATCGTGTGCGCTGCATCGCCGAGGAGCGTGATCGACCCGTGCGACCAATTGGTGAGGGGCTCGTGGTCGAACAGGCCCCACCAGAAGGTTTTCTCGATGGCCGAGATGAACCGTTGGAGCTTCGGGTCCCAGTTCTCCCCCGCGAACTCTGCCGCGAGTTCACTCACCCCCGCTGGTCCAGACCAGGGCCCATTCAGAGGCCGGTCGCTGGGGACGCCAGCGACGAAGTTGAAGAGCTTGCGGTTCTGCAGCGGATAGCACATGAAGTGCCTCTGATTGCCCATCCATACCTGGCTGATCATGCGCCAGTCGTCGGGAAGGAGGGACGCATCAACGACTCCGCGGTAGACGATGTATCCGGAGTAGACGGGATCCGGATACTGCATCACAGATTTACGCACCACAGAGTGGATACCGTCCGCGCCGACCACGGCATCGAAGTCTTCGTATGCTCCGTTCTCAAATGCTAGACGAACGCCGGATTCTAGCGTCTGAACCGACGCGATTCGATGGTCAAGGCGAATTGATTCGGGGTCGACTTCCTGAGCCAGAACATTGATGAGGTCTGGCCGATACATTCCGATGTTTTGATATTGCCGCCCCGAGTCTTCCCAGGCCGCGTCGGTGACAAGGTTGCCCATGGCGTCCTGGTAGACACCGTGTCCATCCGGGATCGCTCCCACACGTTTGACCTGCTCAAGCACGCCAAGCTTGTCGAGCACTCGCTGGGCATTGGGTGCTACTGTGACGCCTGCGCCCACTTCACCGAGCTTACTGGCCTGTTCGAACACGGTGACCTGGACGCCTGCGATCCGCGTCAGAGCGATTGCGGCCGTGAGTCCGCCCATCCCGCCGCCGATGACCGCGATTCTGGTGGTGTGACTAACCATTTATTTCTCCCTATCTGAACTGCGCAACATATGTTTTTTCTATCGCTTTCCGGAGAACTCCTGGGCGACTGCACGCGAGGTGAACATCGTGGCTCCGCTCGCCTGCTCGGCCTCGTTGTCGGCTTCCAGCGCAATTCCGGAGCGATCCCGTAGACACAAAGTCGCAACGCCCCCGAGGAGGGAAGCGGTGAGGAGGTATGTGGAGATTGCCGTTGTCGAGCCCGTGGTCTCGAGCAGCATCTGCGCGATCATGGGCGCGAAAGCCCCGCCGAGGATCGCTCCGATTGCATAGGTGATCGAAACTCCCGAGAAGCGGATCGACGCCGGGAAGATCTCGGCGTACCACGCGGCCAAGGGGCCGTAGGTCAGGCCAAGGCTGGTCGAAATGAGGACGAGCGCGAAGTAGAGGCCTGGAAGTCCGCCGTTGCCGACGAGCCAGAAGATTGGGAAGACGATGGCCGCCTGCAACGCGAAGCCGATCAAGAAGGTGTTTCTCCGCCCGATCACATCGGCCATGTAGCCGGCTGCCAGGGTCGAGAAGAACCACACCACCGCTCCCACTGATGCCGCCACGAGCACCGACGTGGTGGCGAGGTTCTGCACTGTGATCGCGTACCTGTTGAGGAACCCGCCAGTGGTCATGTAGCCCAGTGTGCCGTTGCCCGCGAACACGAGCGCGGCGAGGATTACCAGGTACCAGTGGCGCCTGAACAGTGTCACGACCGGGACATTCTTTTGTTTGCCTCGCCTGGCGAGCTCAGTGAACACCGGGCTCTCCTCGACCGTTCGGCGGATCACAAAGCCCACAATAATGAGCACGAAGCTCAGGAGGAACGGCACACGCCAACCCCACTCGAGGTAGGCGTCGCCCGGAGAAATTACGCCGGTCATGAGAGCCGTTATGCCTGATGCGAGGAGGAAACCAAGGGGGACTCCGAGCTGCGGCCAGGAACCAGCGCGGCCGCGGCGATTGGCGGGAGCGTGCTCGACGGCCATGAGTACTGCTCCGCCCCACTCGCCACCGGCGGAAAGGCCCTGGAGGATGCGAAGGAGTAGCAGGAGGACCGGCGCGGCGATACCGATCTGGGCATAAGTGGGCAGCAAGCCGATGAGCATCGTCGCAACCCCCATGAGCACGAGCGTGATGACGAGCATCGCGCGCCGACCGATGCGATCACCATAGTGCCCGGCGAGGAATGCTCCAAGCGGGCGGAAGAGGAAGGAGATTCCGACCGTGGCGAAGGACAGCAGCACGCCGATCTCCTCGCCGGCCGGCTTGAAGAAGAGGTGTGCGAACACGAGCCCTGCGCTCGTCGCATAGATGAAGAAGTCGTACCACTCGATGGTGGTGCCGATGATCGTGGCGAATGCTATTCGCCGCTGGGAAGTGGGGTTTCTGGTGATAGCAGAAGCGGTCATTCTCGTCCTTAACGTCATTGTCACCCTCCAGCGAGAGGGAACGGGATGCTGTCTCAAATAATGTTCTGATACTCGTCACTGCTTGTAAATCACAGTAATGTGGGAATATAGTTCGACTCAATCGAAGAAAGTGGTGGTCATGGCGGATGTGAGCCTGAGACAGCTTGAACTGTTCGCGGCACTGCCGAACTTCTCCACCCTCAGCGCAGCTGCAGCCCATCTGCACATCTCGGAGTCAGCGCTGTCCCACGCTGTCACAAGTCTTGAGAAAGCTGTGGGGGAGCAACTGTGCGTGCGCCGTAAGGCGCGGGGACTCACCCTGACTCCAGCCGGCCAGCAGTTCGCGAAGCAGGCCCGCAAGATCATTTCCGACACGCAGGAGCTCGTACTGGGTGCCCGCCAAGAAGAGGAACTGCGAGGTCCCGTAAAGCTCGGCTGTTACTCGAGTTTCGCCACAAATGTGGTCCCAGAACTCCTCGAAGGCTTCCCGAGGAGGCATCCTGGGGTGCAGATGGAGATCATGGTGGGCACAAACGAAGAACTGCTCTCCGCGCTTCAGGCAGGGAACCTTGACGTGGCCCTCGTGTACAACGTGTCTCTACCTCTTGGGTACCGGCGCCGCAAAATCTACGCTACTCAACTCGAGGTCCATCTGCATCCGAGCCATCCGCTCGCGTCGGCCAGCGCCGTCAACCTCAGGGATCTCGCCAGCGAGCCCTACATCCAATATGAGGCGACCCCCGGCACCGTTAACGTCACCGATGCATTCACCGCGCTCGGTCTTGAACCCAGGATCAAAGCCCGTGTCAGCCAGACGAACCTCGTCGAGGCGCTCGTGGGCCGCGGCGTGGGCTATGGCCTACTTATGTCACGACCCAATCGGCTTCCGACAAGCACCGAGGGCCGGCCTGTAGTCAGGCGGCCCCTCGACCCGCCCGTCACGGACTCACACGTGGTCGGAATCTGGCCTGAGGACATGAACCTCACGCCGCGCGCCGCGGCACTTCTTAACTTCGCGGTGGAAAAACTCGGCGGCTATGGCCGCGAACGTTTGTCGGGAGGCGCCGAAGAGGTCCAAGTCTGATCGTCCGTCGTCGGGAGTCACCAGCGGATGCCAGCGAACAATCTCCGGGACAGGATTAGTGCTTATGACGCCGGAATCGGCTGAGAGAATGACCCCTCGTAGACGGAGAATAGATCTTCTTTGCTATCAGTTGATGTAGTGATCGACGTCAGCCCGATCTGCCTTGCGACGTTCGGGGATGCTTTGTTGCCGGGGTAGATAACCGCAATAAGCGAATGGTGGCCGGCATGGGTACCCTATTCTCAGCAGGCTTTGGCTACTTCGATTGCATACCCAAGGCCTCGTTGTTTATGGAAAACGTGATATCCCACTTCAAGTTTGTTTAGCCGTCGACAACCCGAACACAACACACCGAATATATAAGTCATGGGCTAAATCCAGCTTGATCTTCCGACAAAAAATGGACCCTGCAACCGAGTGAGCGATCGCAAATTATTCTGCGCACCAACGTTTTACCTGTTCGCAGTTTGGTGCACGAAATAGATCCATTTTGGGGCTGCCTAGAACAGCCAATAGAGGACCACACGGGAACTGCTCCCCTCAGCATCACAGATGTTCATGGTCGTTTCTCCCATGAAAACATCACCGCCATGCAGATTTAGGGCCACGATGGGAAGGTTTGCTGCACCGCACGAATCGACACTCTGGACAATAATGATTGTTGGCACACAACGGCACGTACTCGAGCACCAGTGACATGCCGTCCACCGTGTTGAGGAACCTGCAAACGGCCCTCCAACAGCAGCTCCGGCGCTGCGTTACAAGGCCTCGTCACGTTTTACTCACGTTTTTGAACGAAAATCAACCGCAAATCATGACATATCAAAGGAGGCCACTTGGCTCGTACTCCCCCGGAAAATAGCGGTTTTTGACGGTCAACAGAGGCTGTTGGCATGATTGCCCTGAGATTCTCTTGGTCGTGGGTTCAATTCCCGCCCGGGGCACCAAAAAGGGCCTCTGAACTGCGGTTTTAGCCTTTTGGCCGGGTGCGTCGGCAGAGCCAATTCACGTTCTACTCACGTTTTTGAACGAAAAGTTGATCACGTTTTGACCTACTCAGGTCCAAATAACGCAGGCTTTCGTCACGTTTTTCAACCGGTGGGGCAGAAAGAACCGCGGGAATCCAGAGTTCTTTCACATCAGCGTTACTTCTGCCGGCGTCGCCTAACTATTGGGCCTCCGATCGGAGTACTCGCGGCACCGTAGTCAGTCAGGTAGCCAATAGCCTCCCCTGAGACTGACAACCCCTCAAGCGCGGCATCGCCAATCATCCAGCTCTCGCAATTCGCCCATGCGGCGGTGACGCACCGTCCCGAGCTTGGGCAGCGGCAGGTCCGCTTCAACTCGGTCGCCCTCCGGCGGACAAGGTTCCCTGCCCGCCCCGCATGGGGAACGTGTTGTGGGACCGTGGAGCTCCCGGATTTTTTTGCCTAGGACCTGAGCTCTTTTTCCCACCAGGAAAGTGTTGCCTTCAGCGCAGTATCCCAACTTGTCGCCTGATCTCCGAATGCAGAGCGATAGTCCTTCCAATCCATCAAAAACGGGTTGTCGAATTGATATGCGACCTCTGGCAGCTCAGCGGCCAGTGGGAAGATGAGCCCTGCAGCGCGCAGGAGCAGTCGCGGGATCTTACGGATTGAGGGGGGCTTCACCGCGGCGATGTCTGCAGCCTTGTTAAGCGCTTGCCGCAAGGTCACATCGGGCGGGGACGGTACATGCCACGCCCGGCCCCAAGCGGAAGATTCAGCTCCGAGCCGGACCAGCGCACGGGAGAAGTCGGGGGCGTAAGTGAATGTGTGGGTCGCATCAGGATCCCCAAGCCACCAAACGGACTTGCCCGTGACCAGGTTCGGCCACACTTGGGCGCCCAACTGCGACCGACGGACGCCGGGGCCAAAGAAGTCAGAGGCTCGACCTGATACCGCCCGTATTTCACTTGCGCGGTGCGCCCCGAAGAGCCTCGCGCTCATCTGCGCCCTGATGCTTCCTTTCTGGGAGTTGGGCTGAAGGGGATGTGTCTCATGAAGTGTTCCGGCAGTGCCGTACCCATAAAGGTTCTCCGCCACTACCAGGACAGCACCGGTTTCTGCTGCTGCTTGAATGGCCCCTTCCTGCATCGCAGGGAGCTCATCGGCCCACCTGTGATAAGGCGGTGCAGCCGCGAAATAGATGACCGCTGCGCCTTGGCAGGCTTTGGCTAGGACACGTGGATCTGAGGCATCGGCCTTTGCGGTGCGGACCGAAGCAGGAAGACCCCGGGTCTCCCCTGAGAGGGTGATGACGCGCACGGTGTTCTCGGATGCGGTGAGATGCTTCGCGATACCTAGGCCAATCGGGCCAGCGCCCACCACGACATGCACCCCATCGGATCCGATCCCGCCACTGCCATGGTCTTCTGCTTGGTGGTCTGTCATATGCACACCGTATATCCGTTTCAAAAAAACCGGGATCGAGGGCTATCTCCGTGTTCCTCGAATCCATCTTCCTTGTGCTTCCATCCCTGCAAGGAAATGATTCCACTACACGGCGAAACGTGCGATTCCAACCACGCTAGCGTTCGTGGAGACAGGCAATTTACCGATCGCAGCTTATTGACCGAAGCTTGCAAATCACAGCCCGCAGACGAACGCGCTGCGGGATGGGAGGAAACCAGGCAAGCAACCCAGTTATTGGCCGAAGCCGCCAGGGAAGACCAGAGCCGTCAGTGTGCCTAGGCCGTAGAAAATGACCGACCCGAAGCACGGCGGGATGAGGCTGGCCTCAAATACGACTCGGCCGAGCGCCGGGACGGGCTGGCTGTCTCTCTCGACGGCGGGGCCGACAACGAGGATGTGCAGCGCCATTGAGTGCCGACCAAGACCAGGGACGCCCCCCAGCGCGGTGGCCAGGCCTCCGGAAAGACACCCACGGCACGCTAGACGCGAGGGGCAACCGCGCCGACAAAGAACCTGCAAAAGAACGCCTGAGCAGCTTGCGGCCCAGACACGAGGCACGAGGAAGGCGCCAGCACCTACCGCTAAGGCAGACGACGTCGATCACGTACCGCTGCACCATTGCGCGTCACAAGGTAGGTCCCGAGCCAACCTCAAAAGGCGACCAAACTCCGACCGTGCAAAGCCGACTTGACGAGATTTCAAAGAGTGGTTATATTTTTTCTCGTAAGAAAAAGAGAACGGAAGTTCCCCCGCTGGTACTAGTTGGATTTGATTGTCTAGGGGGAAGCACCGTTGCAGTATCACCTGGTCGTTGGACAGCTTGAGACGGCCAGAGCAATACCAGCAGTACCGGACCGTCAAGTAGTAGGAGACGGTCACAGCAGTACCGCAGTAACTGGTCGTTGGACAGCTTGAGACGGCCAGAGCAATACCAGCAGTACCGGACCGTCAAGTAGTAGGAGACGGACACAGTAGTACCGCAGTAACTGGTCGTCGGACAGCTTGAGACGGCCAGCGCAACACCAGTAGTACCGGACCGTCAAGCAGTAGGAGACGGACACAGTAGTACCGCAGTAACTGGTCGTCGGACAGCTTGAGACGGCCAGCGCAACACCAGTAGTACCGGACCGTCAAGCAGTAGGAGACGGACACAGTAGTACCGCAGTAACTGGTCGTCGGACAGCTTGAGACGGCCAGCGCAACATCAATAACACCTGGTCGTCGGACAGCTTGAGACGGCCAGCGCAACACCAGTAGTACCGGACCGTCAAGCAGTAGGAGACGGACACCGCAGTACCTGGTCGTCGGACAGCTTGAGACGACCAGCGCAACACCAGTAGTACCGGACCGTCAAGCAGTAGGAGACGGACACCGCAGTACCTGGTCGTCGGACAGCTTGAGACGACCAGCGCAACACCAGCAACACCTGGTCGTCGGACAGCTTGAGACGACCAGCGCAACACCAGCAACACCTGGTCGTCGGACAGCTTGAGACGACCAGCGCAACACCAGTAACGCGGGGCGGGCAAGTTGAGAGCATCTTTATGCATTCCTTGCCCGCCCCTAACGTTCGGGTCTGCTGGCCGGCACAGATGGGGTAGCCGCAGAAAACGGCATAAGTCGTGCGGCAGGTTCAAGCGGTCAACGCAACACATTGTCAACTAAAGCTTGGGCAGACCCTTCCCTCGTTCAAAGTAGTTGTAGTTGGCTGTCGAGGGGAAGCACCCTTGCAGCAATATCTGGTCATCGACAGCTTGAGACGAACACAGCAATTCTCTAATGGATATTGGCTGGCCCGGGGCTGGCTGGCAGACTGGTGCTACTCCGGCCAGGTGTGACTCGCTCATTTTCTGACCTGCCACGGCAGTGTCCTACTTCTGACATGTCCGCCTGGTCGGGGCTGCACCTTTCTGGCCCACTTCGATGGCTTCATAGAAGGTTGTCCTCCCCCTTCAAAAGGTTGGGGCCGTGACTCGTTAGAGAACTGCCTCGGCGTGACTCTTCCCGGATCGGCGTTATGAACAATACCCTCTCGAAGGGAGAGCCAGAGATGACCATCGTGGCCAACCAATTCACCCATGTCGTAGGCGTGGACACCCATGCCAAAACCCACACCTACGCCATTCTTTCCTCGGCGACCGGACAAGTCCAAGACACCGCAACGTTTCCGACCAGCCCGCCAGGTATCGCCCGTGCCGCCGACTGGATGAACAGACGTGCCGGGGAAGGGCAGCTCCTGGTTTGCGTGGAGGGTGCGAGCTCCTACGGTGCCGGCCTGACACGGGCGCTCCGTGGGGCCGGGATGAGCGTCTGTGATGTGCGGCCCCCACGCAGGACCTCCCGGAGGGGGCGGGGAAAGTCCGATGCCATTGATGCAGTGGCAGCAGCGCAGTCCGTCCTTGGCATCGAGGTCGCTACCCTGCTCGAGCCCCGCGCCGACGGTGAGAGGAACGCCCTGCGGATCCTGCTGGATGCCCGACGGCTCATGGATCGCCAACGCACAGCTGACCGGCTAGCACTGACAGCGATTATCCGCACTACCGCGCTGGGTGTTGATGGCCGCCAGGCACTAACAGATGCCCAAATCCGTGCCATCGCTGCATGGCGGACACGGTCCCGGGACGATAAGGGCCGACAATGTCGCGCGGGAGGAAGCACGCCGGTTGGCCAGAGCAGTCCTTGCCTTTACCACCGAGCTGGAAACCAACAGGACCCACATATCTGACATCGTCCAGGACATGGCGCCGGGCTTGATGGACCTGCCGGGGCTGGGCCCGGTCAGTTCAGCCGTCGTGCTCGTCGCCTACTCCCACCACGGAAGGATTCATTCCGAGGCAGCCTTCGCGGCCATCGCCGGAGTCAACCCCATCCCAGCCTCTTCGGGCAACACCATCCGGCACCGCCTCAATCGCCAAGGCGATCGGCAACTGAACAAGGCACTGCACACGATCGCCCGGACGCGCATGCAGTTCGACGCCGCAACGAAGGAATACGTTCAAAGGCGCACCGCTGAAGATAAGACCCTCAGAGAGATCCGTCGGTGCCTCAAGCGATCTATTGCCCGAGAACTATTCAGGAAATTACAAACGCTTATGGCTTGACTCGAAGAATAGAAGGGTCACGCTATGGGGAGGGGAAGGCAAGTGCATCTGTATGTAATCCCTTGCCCGTGCCGCACCATTTTGGCGAAGGCCTCCGTGCCACCACGGTAGGAATCGGAGCTGACCCTATTGCGGTCTTGTACTGGTAGCGACCGCAATTCAAGTATTCCGTATTCGTCGCGTTTTTACTATCTGGCTTTGGTGGGTTGGTCGAGGTTTCTTGGTGCGTAGCCACACCAGGGTGATCCGGCTACTACTGCGATCATTGGAGTGCTGTCGTGGCGGCAGGCCGAGTCTCGCGGCGGTACTGGCCTGCCTTCGATGGTGGAGAACGCCAGGGCCCTTACCAACTGCTGGTTGCACCAGCCGTCCACCATGGATGTGAAGATCCGCTCGTTCAGCAACGGCAGACCGTCGATGAGATGCAGGATTCCGACGCCGGAGCCCCTCTTTTTCTGACCATCAAAAGCCACCCCACCGCCGCTTGCATCTGATGAATATATCCTTCAACAAATGCAATCTGATCGTAAGCGCGCAGGTCAGGAGCGTTTCCACCGCCGCTTGGACCCTGGGTCGACAGCTTCACGCGAGGACAATCCACGACCGCGTTGAGGTGCTGAACTGCGCCGATGGTCCCAGATCCGAAAATATTCAAACCAACCGCAGTAGTACACCAGAAGAAATTGCGGTCAGAAGCAATACTGGAACAGGATTGAACGCTAAGCCCTCGAAGTTCGCTCACGTGAGGCCACCGGGTGTCAAGAGGTACGAACCCGCATCGCAGTATCAACGTCTCATTTCAGTAGTACACCTCAGGGTAGGCAAGAGAAGTCCGCCTCCCCCTCCTAGCCTGTCGGCGCTGGCTTGTAGAAAAGACACACTGTCCATCACGACACGTCCTAACACTGGGCCTCTGAAGGACGAGCGCGTAGACCCGCTGCCACACCGCGAACCTCGCGCAAACTTTTTGCTTTATTGGCTTTGGGGCTCGTGATCGAGGTCCTCGGCTGCGTTGGTGATGCGTTTGGACATGGAGGAGAAGATCCGGCCGTGAAATGGCAGGATCGCCAGCCAGTAGAGGCGGCCAGCAATGCCGTGGGGGAAGAAGACGGCGCGCTGGGTGTAGCGGCTTCCCGAATCGGTGGGGGCCACGGAAAACTCGAGCCAAGCACGGCCTGGGGCGCGCATTTCTGCTTGCAGCCGCAGCAGTTGGCCGGGCACTATTTCCTCAACCCTCCACCAGTCGACGGCGTCTCCTAGAGCCAAGTTTTCCCGGCTGCGCCGGCCACGGCGCAGCCCTACCCCGCCCACGAGCTTGTCCACGAGGCCACGAAGCGCCCAGGCACCCGGCAATGAGTAGTAGCCGGTCTCCCCACCAATTCCTTGAATGACCTTGAAGACACTCTCGGGGCGGGCTTTGGTGTCCCGTTCACGCACATCGGTGAAGACGGTGTGTCCAGCCCATTGGGGGTCCGAGGGCAGTGGATCTGCCGGTGATTCCAGCGCGTGTGCTGTCACCCAGGTGGTTTCCACCGTGTCGTCGCTCATCTTAGCCAGTGCCAGTTCCACCGCACGCAGGTATCCTGTTAGCCCCTTGGTCGGACGGGCTATCACTGTGTCTATGTCATGGTTGCGCATCACGCAATCGTGTTGGAGGGATTCGACCAGGGGTACCGCCAAGGACCGCGGAATGGGGGTGACCAGGTTAACCCACTGGGCGGCCAGCCAGGGCGTCAACACCGGAAGGGGCAGGATAGTTGGCCGGCGAATTCCTGCAGCATCGGCGTAGAGCCGCATCAGTTCTGCATAGCTGTGAGCCCGCGGGCCGCCAATGTCGAAGCGGCCGGAAACCTCCGGCGGCAGCCCTGCGGCCTCACTGAGGTAGTGGAGGGCATCGCGTATGGCGATGGGCTGCACTTGGTTTAAGACCCAACGGGGGGCCGGCATCACCGGCAAGACATCTGTAAGGTGGCGGACCATTTCAAAACTGGCCGAACCGGAGCCAATGATCAAGCCAGCCTGCAACGTCAGGGTGGGGACGGTGCTGGATTCAAGGATCTCACCGACCTTGACCCTGGAAGTAAGGTGCATGCTCAGCTCCCCGTCGGGATGCAGTCCCGACAAATAAATCAGGCGCTGCAGTCCCGCGGCCTTGGCAGCAGCCGCCAGCACTTGCGCACACCGCTCCTCGACCGGCCCGAAGTCTTTGGTGCCACCCATCGAATGCGCCAAATAGTAGAGAACTTCCGCACCTGAGCAAAGTTCCTTAGCAGCCTCTGGATCTGCCAGGTCTCCGACGACAATATGGACGTCCATGCTCCACGGCACATCACGCAAGGCCTTTTTTCGCCGGGTAAGAACCCGCACCTCGTGACCTTGTTCCAAGAGGACGGGGACAAGGCGTCCGCCGATGTATCCAGTTGCTCCGGTGACGGCGATGACACTCATGAGGCATGCTCCAATTTGCGGTCGAACTTCTTCCGGTACGTGACGGCTGCCACGAGCGCGTACAGAATCACCAGGGCGGCGGCGCAGAAGGCCGCTACCGACACTGGCACAGATTCCAGCCCGCCATCACGGCGGCCCACACCGATCCACGCAATGCCCCACGCCATGGCAAGCGCGGCCGCTATGCGTCCTCCGGAGAAGTGCACCGTAGCGGCGGCAATAAGTGCTGCAACGATTACCAGGACTACCGCCAGCGGGGTCACCCATGCTGCGCCCTCTCCCACCCCGAGAGAGGACAACCATGCGGAAATGTTTGCCACGGTGGCAACACTGACCCAGCCCAGGTAAGGACCGAAGGTAAGGCCAGTAATCCAGCGCTCGGGCGCAGAATCCGTGCCGGGGATCATGAGCAGGAATATCCTGATCAGGACCGCCACCAAGAGCAAAATTACCAGTACACTGAGCCCCAGCAACCCGAGCTGGACCACCCCGATCCACAGCGCGTTAATGACGGCTGAGGCGGCAGCCCAGGGGCGAATCTTTCGCTGAGATTGGCTTTTGCCGGCTGTGGAGGTCAGCTGCCATACCGCGTAAACCAGCAACGAGGTATAGATAAAGCTCCAGATGGAAAAGGCTCCGGTGCCCGGTGCCAGCAGTGTTGAGTCAGCGCCGAGACGCCCACCTGCGGCGTCAGCAATGGGGGTGCCGCCCAACACTCCGCTGCCGTAGAAAGCTCCCAGGGTTGCCAGCAAGACCGCCCCGGCACACAATATCCGGGCAGTCAGTGACGCTGAGTATGCAGTTCGCATCGCCAATACTCTTTTCATTTGAAGCCAAACTTACAGAACTCAACCTATTCGACAAGCGTAAGTCCTATAACCCATAGTGTCTCTAGATAGGCGAGCAATCAACACCTCGAGGTAAAAATGACAGAACGCGCTCTCGACCAGACCAAAGACGGGCGGTCAGCAGCCCGGTTGTTGCAGGAGGTTCTGCTCTTCAACGACGCCCTCCAATATTCAATTTGCGCGAACTGCAGATCAACGAAACAGATTTCAATGCCCTGCAGAATCTGACTTTTGGAATAGCGTTGACCCCTAGTGAATTCGAGGCAAAGCTGGGCATCACCTCTGCTGCGTCCACTGCACTTGTTAACAGGTTGAGCGCACGGGGCTCGTTATGCGCATGCCGAACCCTTCGGACCACCGCAGGGTGTTGGATCACGACAGCCCAGAGACTGTGGAGCTGGAGGTGATGGCGTTGCGTCCACTCTTTAGAGATTCAAATGAGCCACTGAATAACACAGCACCGGAGGACCAACAAGCGGTTATGGAATTGTTGGAAGATGTGCTGCAATCGATCCATGCCGGGATCGATCCCCTACCTGCGACCACTGCCGTGAAACGGAGAGCGAGATCATGAGTTTGTCGACTTGGACAACCGCCCACCCAGCAGCGTCACTCAGCACTGGCGCCGCTGCAAGATTTGACGCATCAGTCCGCCATGAAATCGCTCAGCTTGCAGATGGCTACAGGAAGGATGCCGCAGCTTATTCACAAGCCACGGCAGTCTTGTGGGAACGCATTTATACCTCTTTTGTGGGCGGGCGCTTACCCGGCCTCGGCTGGTCAAGCTGGAATTCGACGCCTTCACACTCCAGCGCGGGGAGGAACGGGCGCAGGAGCAGACCGCCGAGAAGCTGATAGTCATTTTGGGCTGCGGCTTGGACTTCCCGCTAAGCGGCAGCGCACAAGCACCTCGCAGTAGTGCTTGAGGAGGTGTCCACCGACTACCAGCTTGGGCAGGACCGCCCCGGGACCAACGGCACCTCACGGCTGTCCCCTGCACTGCGGTGGGGGCATGTGAGCCCGGTGCAGATATGGGAGGCCCTGGGGAGACTGGCGGCTGAAAATCAGGGCGCCGCCGACGGCGCCCGGGCCATCATGCGCCAACTGGCCTGGCGGAACTTTTGCTGGAACCTGCGCCACCACCACCCTGATATGGGCACGGTGAACCTGCGCCCTGAATTCAACAATTTTGACTGTGCGCGGCCCACCGTGCTGCTCCCCACGCCCAACAGCATCGCCGGCGCGGCAAAGCCCCAACCCGGATCGGCTGCTCCTGAGCAGGCCGAGGTCGATGCCTTCAACAGAGCCTGGTGCCGCGGTGAGACCGGTTTTCGCTGGTCGATGCCTGCATGAGAGAACTGTGGGAAACCGGCTTGCTGCACAACCGGGTGCACATGGTCACCGCCAGCTTGCTGGTCAAGAATCTTGGCATTCCCGGCACGCCGGTGAAGCGTGGTTTTGGGACACCATTGTGGGCGCGGATGCTACTTCGAACCCGGCGAACTGGCAGTGGGTGGCAGGGTGCGGCGCTGACGCCGCGACCTATTTCAGGGTTTTCAATCCTGTCCTGCAAGCCAAAAAATTTGATGCCCACGGCGGCTACCAGGCACGGTTCGGGCCAACACCGAGCCAGCAGCCTGTGGTGGCCTTGAAAGAATCACGGACCGCCGCGCTGGCCGCTTTCGATCGCACGAGGGAAATCGCTCGAACAAGCGATGCCCAATCCTGAATGGCACCGCCTGTTCGATCGAGGAATCGCTAACTGCGGTGGTGCGCTGATGGCGTCACGTCGTCGCTTTCGGTATCCGCTACCTTGGACAAGATTGATGGCAACCAGATTGCCTCTCCAATGTCGTAACTGAATGCTGGAACCAGCAAAGAGCGCACTTACGGTGTCCAGCAAGACTCCGAAGGCCACGATGAAGGCGATTTGAGCCCGGAACAGGATCGGAATCGCCCCCAGTGCGCAGAAAGTGACAGCCAAGACCAGCCCGGCGGAGGTGACGACCCCGCCTGTGATCACCACTCCGCGGATGATCCCTTCTCGTGTGCCAAGTTTGACGGATTCTTCACGCGCACGGGTCATCAGGACGATGGTCTAGTCAACACGCAGAGCCACCGGGAAGATGAACTCGAACAGTGGAACGGCCGTGTCGGCGCCGGGGAAGTCGAAGACATGGTTAAAGAAGAAGGCCGCCCCCCAGCGCCGTGCCGAAGGAGAGCACTGTGTTCAATATCAGCAGGACCGGGGCCAGGACAGAACCCAACAGCATCATCAGGATCAGCAGAATCACCACGAGCACTCCGGGGATGATCAGATTGCGGTCATGGATCGAGGCGTCGTTGGTGTCAGTGGCCGTTGCCACGCCTCCGCCCACCGTGGTTTCGGGAACGGCAGCGCCGGCGGCGCCCCTCGCCTCAGTCCGGCAGTTGTCACCGTGGCGGCTCCGCCGGGTGCCCAGGCAGAGAGCACGGAAACGGATTCAATGCCGTCCAGTGCCAGCATCACATCGGCAGCCTTATGAAGTCCAGAGTTCGGGACCACCACCAGCACGGGGCTGCCGGTGCCTCCAGGGAAGTGTTCGCCAAGAACGGCTTGGCCATCACGTGCATCGGAGGCGCCCAACACCAAATCCGATTGCGGTACGCCGCTGGCATTGAGCGTGGCGGCACCAAAAGCTCCCACCAGCAGGACAGTCGTGGTGTCCATCCAAATCAGCCGCGGGCGGCGCTTGATGATCCTGGCGAGCTTGGCCCAGACGCCGGTGGCTTGTACTCCGTGTTCTGCGGCCACCACCTCCGGCTCGAATTTTGGCCGTCGCGGCCAGAAGGCGTTCCGACCGAAGGCGCACAACGGTGCCGGCAATAGGCACAGTACCGAGCGCATGGCGAAGACAATGCCGATCGCGGCAACGGATCCCAGCGAACTATTGGATTTCAAATCGCCGAGCAACAAACACAACAGACCGGCGATCGCGGTTCCATCGGAAGCTGCAATGGGTTCGGCGGATTTGCGGATGGCCGCCATGCTGGCAGCCCATTTGCCCGTGCTGACCCGCAGCTCTTCCCGGTACCGGGCCACATAGAGCAGCGAGTAGTCGGTGGCCGCACCGATAACCAGAATGAACAAGATGCCCTGGGTTTGCTCGCTCAAGATCAGGATTCCGGCTTTTGCCAGCCACCACACACTCAGCAGCGCTACGCACAAGGCGAAGAGGCTGGTGGCGAGCACGGCCACGGGCAGCAGCCGCGAGCGGTAGACAAGGACCTGTCAGGGGCGCCGCCTGCAGGGGCGTGCCAAAGGTGGTGGCTGCCTCACCGATGTCTGCATCGGCTTGGATCGGCACAAATGACTGCACCGCCTTGCCATCCTTTGAAGGAATGCCCGGGAAAACCTCTGCAGCAACCCCAGGGATGGAGATCAGGGCTGCGATCTCCTTGGAAATTGAGGCGAGCTGGGTCTCGTTCAGGGTTCTGTTGCTGGAGAAGACCACAACTGCGGGGATTTCATCGGAGTTACGGAACTCGCCTTGCAACTTTTGCACTTGAGTTGCATCAGCAGAAGAGGGAAAGTATGCGGTGGGGTCATTGGATGAAGCCTCGCTGACCTTGCCAAAATATGGTCCACCAATTGACCCGCCGGCTAGCCAGATGATGATGATCAGCGCTGGTAGCAGGTTCCTCAGCCTTTTCCTGGTGCTTATGGGCGCTTTGTCTTGGCGGGCTCCACCGCTGCTCAACTCCACGGCTCTATTCATGGGCTGATCTCCGGTAGCCGCATAATTTTAAGCTAGCCTAGCAAGCTAATAACCTAGCTTGCAAGATGTTTGGTTCTTTATATTAGTGGGAGGATAGAATTATCAACATGGTAGGTATCCAGGGCAACCCTCCACCATTGCCGTCCAACGTCTATGACTTCAACGACGCCGACCCGAAGAGTCAACTAATAGACCGCTCGGCGATGTCCACCGAAGACGTGGTGCACATCGGTGCGCTCATGGCTGCGCTGGGCAGGCTGCGCACCGCGGAGAAGCAGCTCTCGGATGCGTCGCTGAAATACATGAAGTTGAACCAGTCGGACATGCGGGCCCTGCACTACTTGATCGTCACGGCCAACACCGACGCAATTGCCACACCCGGAGCCATTGCCCGCCACCTGAAAATTTCGACGGCGTCCACCACCAAGCTGCTGGATAGGCTCGAACACGCAGGTCATATCACTCGCTCTGCCCACCCCAGCGATCGTCGCGCCTTAGCCATTACTATCACGGCCAAGACCCGCCAGTCGGCCATGGATACCGTGGGTCGCCAGCAGGCCAAGCGTTTCCATGCAGCAGCCCGGCTCAGCGCCGCAGAGCGCGATGTGGTCATCCGCTTCCTGGACGACATGACACAAGAAATCACGCTTACGGATGAAGCCTGGGCCCAGCCCGCAGCCTCATCCGAATAGCCTGCCGTCTCTGAAAGGACACGGAAAGCGGTGGCCCAGTCCTCGGGCCCATGGTAACTCGTTGCCGAGATTCTGGGAGATCCGAACCAATGAGGTGAGAGCTACCGGTCGCCCACGGACTGTCATTCGTGGATCGAGGATATGCTCGGGTAACGGCACGAAATACTCTGAGAATTCCTTACCGAAGAAGGAAAATACCTTGAACGTAATTGTGATTGTCGCGGGGCTGGCCGGGTTGCGGGACGCAGGGCTGGCCGCCGAACAAGGGCATGACGTCACGATCCGGGAAGCCTCCGCAAAGGGTTGGTGGCCGCGTCGACACGGAGCAGATTGACGGCCTTCGGTGCGACCGGGGATTTCAGCTGATTAATCCCTGCTACCCGGACGCTCGGCGGGCACTTGATTTGAATAATCTTGATCTACATGCGTCGGGACGCGGTGTCGCGGTTCGGAATGAGCGTGGCGTTCAGGTATTGGCGGATCCTTTTCCGCCATCCCTCATACATCAGAGGGCTGTTCGGCGGTACCGTGAAAATCACCGGCGTTCCTGCACTGCTACGCTGGCACGGCGTTGCCCGCGCCGAGTCGCTGACACTGCACCAAATCATCGAGGGCGCTGGTTTCTAGGGTCCTCTGCGCAAAGTCATCAAGCAGTTCTCCTCTAGTGTGGTGGCAGACCGGGATCTCAGAACCGTAGCCTCCTCGGCTCGAACATTGGCTTGGTATATCGCCAAGGGAATCCCATCCTTGCCGTCGCAAGGAATGTCGGCAGTGGCACATGAGTTGGCCGGACCCGTCTGGGACCACATCCGATTCTCAACGACCGCAAAATCCCGCATCAGCCAGAACGCCCAAGTGACAGTAGTCTGCGCCTTGGGCGAAGAGCTGACAGCTGACAGCGGACAGCGTGGTAGTGGCCGCCGGCCCACAAGTTAGCGCCCGCCTCACTGGGCAGCCAGAGCCAGCCATGAATTCCTTGACCACGTGGTGGTTCGATGCTCCCCATCGTCCCAGCGCCTTGCCTTTTCTCTACCTTGATGCCGGGGAAGATTCCCGGTTGATCCATACGTTGGTGATCTCCAATGTGTGCCCGTCCTACGCCCCCCATCGGACACCATCTGGTGCAAGCAACTGCGGTAGGTGCGCACGGATTAGATGATGGCGAAGCCATGGCCCAAGCAGCCTACATTATGGGCATTCATGACCCCACCTGGAGATTGTTGGTGCGCCACGACATTCCCGCTGCACTACCCGCCGTCGTGCCTGGGGGACGTCCGCTGACCCGTGGGATCGCCGGAGTGACAATAGCCGGTGACACTGCGGAATCTTCAATCCAGGGCGCATTGGCCATTGGTGTTGCAGCAGCGCACGCACTTGGTGACGCACCAGGAACGGCCATTGCGCGTGGGCCCCTGAGCGACACGTTCACCGTACAGATTCGCTGTGCCGGCAACGCTACGGACGTACGGGACAAGCTGACCGATCTGGATGGCCACACCAGAGCCATCCTCCTCACCATAGTGACGCCGGCGCGAAGCCGGATGCGCGATGGCCTGGAATTTGTCGGGCTCACGTCCTTGGGACCCATCAGATTCCCAGACCGCATGCTGGTCAGCCGCGCCGAAGTCCCCAGTGCAGGCAATCCGGGACTTCTAAGAGTGTCGAAATTTGGCCCGGTGTCAGGCGAGGTCGAGGCCAAGGTCGAGCAGCATGGCTCCGAGGTTTTGGTCCTCTGGCTCCAGAGCCTCCGGACGGCGGGGCTGCCACGCTGGCTCAGGCCCCTGGGAGCTGTTGTGGCACGGGCAGCCTAGGCATTGGACTACGCAACCTGCTGACTTGAGACTCGCTTTGTCGGGATCTATCGCGAGGGTGCCGGCATTGGCGCGGTTGGCAGAACAACCCACTGCAACCAGCCATCACGCCTGGATCCGCCGGTCAGCGCGGAGAATCTCCACTTTGCGCTGACTGGGATGAGGTTCTTCTGAGGTTGCCGACCTCCGGATCGGCGGCGCCAGCTAAGGCTCCTTCAACCTCATGACTCCCGCGTCCAGTATCCGGCGCCCGGTGGACCAGCTATCGCGCTTCTGCATAGCCCATGTGGGTGCCGGACAGCGAAGGTCGCAGCCATGGTGGCGGTTGTGGCTATTTTGTCCAACACGTCCAGCGCCAGACCATTGGGTGAGCTGGCGAGTAGACCCAAGATCGAGCCTGCCCGTAAGATTCGCCGGCACCAACAGTGTCTGAGACGACGAATCCCGCTGAGGGGACGGTCAACAGGGTTTCCGGTGCCGCGAACGGCGATCCCTGCTTGGGGTGCAGTCTTAGTGCTTGGAATCCGCGGTGCCGATGAGGGGCACCGTATGCCGTTTGGTCTAGAAGAGCTTCGGGAGCAGCACTGGAGTGTTCGCCTTGTAGGTCTCGTAGTCGGCTTGTCCGCCCCACTTGGATTCTGCCTTCTTTTCCAGCAATGGCACGCCACTGACCTTGGTCAGTAACAAGATGACAAAGACCGGTGAGATGAGCGCAACGTTCTGCCAGCCTTCCAGCGCTGGGAAGGCAATGATGGCCACTCCAATCCACAAGAGGATCTCGCCAAAATAGTTGGGGTGGCGGGAGAAGGACCACAGGCCTGTGGAAATGAATTTGCCCCTATTTGCCGGGTCGGCGTTGAAGCGTGATTTTTGCTGGTCAGCGATGACTTCCATGCCGAATCCCACCACCCACAGGACCAATCCGAGGACTGCGAAGCCATCAAGCGGTACCGATTTTCCTGAAGTCATGGCAACCCATGCCGCCGCTGCGGTGAAGGTGACCCACAGTCCTTGAATAGTCCAGACATTCAAGAACCGGACAAAAGAGGGCTTGAGTGCATCAAAGCGATCATCCTTACCGGCCTTGCTGATACGCCGGAACAAGAAGATGCCTAGCCGTAAGGTCCACGCCAAAACCAGGGCACCCAAAAGCAGGGATCGCGCGTCGAGCTTGGGGATTACCAGCAGGATCATCACGGTGATGGAAACATAGGTCAATGTTCCGGTGATGTCGTAAAACTTTTCGGTTTGCTTCATGAAAGAGGGAATGAAGACTATCCACTGGATCGTGATGGCTGCTGCTACGGCGAGCGTGAACGTGGGGATGGCTCCGACGAAACTACCGCCACTGCTGCCAGCCACTGCAAGTAGTGCCCCGATCAACAAGACCAGGGGAAAGATAACTAGCGCCTTACGGTCGGACTGTTTCATGGGAGGGGACCTCTCTTGACTGCAGGTTGTAAGTGCAGAAGCCATGGGTGTCTTAGTTCTCACTACACTCTAGCTTGCTCAAATTTGTTTGATGGTCAAAGGTAATTGAGTATACTTGAAACCTGAGAAGGTGAGGAAAGTTGTGAGCGAATCATCGCGCGAGCCCGTTGCTGGAACCCTGCGGGCACTGGTTGCTCTGGTCCGGGAAAGTGAGCGGGAGATGGCACTGAGGTTAGGGCTGAATCTCACGGATTACCGGGCCTTGTGTGCCCTATCGGAATTGGGGCCGCTCACCTCCGGGCGGCTGGCCGAGGAATTAGGCTATACCGCCGCCACCACCACAGCCATCACCAAACGCTTGGAATTACGTCGCTATGTGACCCGTCAGCGCAGCGAAACTGATAGGCGCTTGGTGACCTTGACGGCAAGCCCGGAAGCGTCCCAGCGCATCATGGACCTGACCTTGCCTTTGGTATCTGTCCTCTCCGAACAACTCCAAGCCCTCCCTCCGGATCAAATCAGCACGGTTGTTGCTTTTCTTGATGTAACACAAGACCTCATGCGCACACATCTGCAGATACTTTCTACCAAGGACGCCACATGAAAGAGATCACCACACCAGCTTTGTCCGGCGCCTGCGATTATCCCAATGCAACTGAACTGCTCATGCGGCGGTTCCACAACGCGCCAGATCACATCGCCTTTGAGGTTCGTGCCAGCCGTAGTTCCATCACAGATCCGTGGCGGAAGGTAAGCACCCATGAATTTGTCACCGAGGTCCGGGCCTTGGCTAAGGGATTGATGGCCGCTGGGTTGGAGCCCGGGGAAACCTTAGCCATCATGTCCCCCACCCGGTATGAGTGGGCACTGATGGATATGGCCGCTTGGTTTGCTTCTGCCGTGGTGGTACCCATTTATGAGACATCAGCACTTAACCAGGTTTCGGCTATCCTTCAAGACGCCTCCGTGCGTTTTGCCGTTGCAGGCACTGCCGAACAAGCCCAATTATTGGAGGAAGGATTTACGCAGTCTGGCGTGTCCGACTGGCAACTCTGGTCCATGGACCCTGGTACGGGGCCAACCCTGACAGATCTGACCCATGGTGGCGCGCATATCACCTTAGAAGCCCTGGAAGCCCGGCGCCTGATGGCCAGCCTAGATTCTGTGGCCACCATTGTATACACCTCCGGAACCACCGCCGCCCCCAAGGGCGCACTCATCACACACGGAAATTTTGTGGGCCAGGTGCTCAGTGTTGCAGGCGCTTACACCGAGGTGGTCAAGGAATCCGGGAACACCATCATTTTTCTCCCCATGGCGCATGTGCTGGCCCGCGGCCTGCAACTCATTTGCCTGGCCAACGGAATGCGCATTGCCCATCTCAGCGACACCACAGAAATAGTGCCGGCACTGGGGGTTCTGAAGCCGACATTTTTAGTTGTGGTGCCACGCGTACTGCAAAAGATCCAAGGCTCCGCTGCCGCTGCCGCCTCGAAGAAAAACCTTGGGGGCGTGTGGGCTCTGGCGCAGGCAACCGCCGTGGACTGGGGGCTTCTGGCGCAGGAGCGCGAGAGCGATCCCGGCCGCAAAGCTGGGCTCTCTCTCCGGGTCCGGCATGCACTCTTTGACCTTTTGTTCTACGCCCGCATCCGCAAGCTCGTGGGCGGGCGCCTAGAGTACCTTCTCTCCGGAGCAGCCGCGTTGGATGCCGAACTTTCACTGTTCTTCCGGGGGCTGGGCTTGCCTGTCATCGAGGGTTACGGACTGACAGAGACCACAGCACCGTTGACGGGAAACCTGCCGCACTCCATCAAGGCCGGATCCGTTGGCGTGCCAATGCCGGGAACCACCATACGCATCTCTGAAAACGGCGAGGTGCTGGCCCGTGGCGTGGGCGTTTTTGCCGGATACAACAACCCCGCCGATAACACGCACGCGTTCCAGGATGGTTTCTTTTGCACCGGCGATACCGGCGTCCTCGATGAGCAAGGACGACTCACACTCACCGGCCGCATCAAGGACGTCATTATCACCGCCGGAGGAAAGACCATATCGCCCACTATCTGGGAAGGCTATGTGGAAAGTGACCCCCTGATAGCGCACGCGGTCATGGTAGGCGAGGGCAAACCTTTTCTGGGCGGACTAGTTCTCTTGGATTCCGGCTCTGTCTCGGAGTGGGCGCAAAGCAAGGGTTTCACTGATCTCCAAAGCCTCAGAACCCCCGACGACGGCGGGTGCGTGGAAATCGACGACGCTCGCCTTCGCAAAGTCATCAACAAAGTGGTGAGTGCGGCCAACTCCAAGATTGCTCGCTCGGAACAGGTGCGCAAGATCGTGTTGCTAGTCGCCGACCTCAGTGAAGCCAACGGGCTAGTGACCCCCACCATGAAGCTCAAACGAAACATCTTTACCGACCGGTCACTGATTTTCATTGACAAAATTTACGCAGAGACAAGGTCCCAAGGATGACGTCGCGCAGCAAATCCTGGCTCCTGCACTATGTTCTAGCGGCAGTGATCTTCGCACTCATCGATGTGGTGTGGATTCTTTCGGTTGCACTGCCGCAGTACCAGCGGAACATCCCGGACCTGATGGCAGCGAAGCCTCAACTGGCCGGAGCTGGATTCTTTTACTTGATCTTCGTGGCAGGAATAGTGCACTACGGCGTCCGTCCACTCGAGCTGAAAGCCCCCCTGCGCCAACGCGTGGGCGCAGGAGCGCTCTTTGGTTTCTTCAGCTACACCACCTGGGCCATGACAGCATTTTCAATCCTGAAAGACTTTCCACTCAGTGTTGCAATCACCGATATCCTCTGGGGCACCGGCGCCTCCGCCGTGGTGGTCTGGCTAACGCTCATAGTGTCTACGGCGCTGCGAAAAAACCGCAAGCAAGAACCCCTGCTGTAACGAGGACCCACTGGGTGCGGTCCCCGGCATCAACCCACCGGCTCATTCAGGGCCCAATTGCAACAATAAGTGGCACTAAAAGCTCGCTACTTCGCCGTGATGAGAATCAGTTTTGTAGGAGGTGGTGGAAACTCCCACCTAACTGCGTCCCTGGCTTGCAACGGTTGATTTTACGCACGACGACGCCGCTAGTAAAACGTAGAACCGCGGCTCGATTTTCCAGGACGCGCAAGGAGCGGTTTCCTGCGGCAACCGTGCTGGTCAAGACGTAAAAGGAATACGCGGCACGCTGAGGCGGTTATCGCTCCTATGAACCATGACAACTCACAGAATCTGGAAGTATCAACCACCATCGATCTGAAGGATCTGGGCAGGGTCCATCGTCTAGGGTTCGGTGCTATGCGCATTGTCGGAGACGGCGTCTGGGGTGAGCCTACGGATCGGGGAGCCGCGATCGCCGTCGTCCGCCGTGCAGTGGAACTCGGGGTCGACTTCATTGACACCGCTGATTCCTATGGACCAAATATTAGCGAGGAGATCCTGGCCGAGGCGTTGCACCCGTACAAGGATGGCCTGAAAATTGCTACCAAGGTAGGGTTTACCCGCACCGGACCGGACGTGTGGGTTCCGGTGGGCCGAGCCGAATACCTCCGCCAGCAGACCGAGCTGAGCCTGCGCAAGCTCAAAGTGGATTCCCTAGATCTGCTCCAGCTGCACAGGATCGATCCCAAGGTGGATCCAGAAGAGCAATTCACTCTCCTGCGTGACCTGCAAAAAGAGGGCAAGGTCAAGGCGCTGGGCCTCTCGCAGGTGAGCGTGGCCCAGCTCGAAGAAGCCGGAAAGTACTTCACCGTCTCCACCGTGCAAAACCGCTACAACCTCACGGACCGCAGCTCCGAGGACGTCCTGAACTATGCCGAGCAGAACGGTATCGGCTTTATCCCTTGGGCGCCGATCTCCGCCGGTGAGCTGGCACAGCCCGGCGGACCACTAGATGAGGCCGCTAAACGGCTCGGTGCCACAACATCTCAGGTCGCCCTGGCATGGCTGTTGCGCCGGTCTCCGGTCATGATGCCAATTCCCGGCACCGGATCCGTGAAACACCTCGAAGAAAATCTGGGCGCCGCCGCCGTCGTACTCGACGACGACACTTACGCCGAACTCGAAGCGGCTCGCTAACCGCTTTCCACCGCCGACAACAACAACGCGAGAACCCACGCTTGCCCGGAAGGGCTGGCCGAACAGGAGCAAAAACTATGGCAAACATACTGATGATCGTTTCCGCCGCCGATTCCCTCTCCATGCGGGACGGCAGCGAACACCCCACCGGATATTGGGCAGAGGAGCTGGTCGTTTCGCACAAGACCCTGCTCGACGCCGGCCACACGGTTCACATCGCAACTCCCGGGGGCGTGAAGCCCACCGTGGACCAAGTGAGCCTGATGGATGAACCTGCAGGGGGCAAGGATAGGGCAGACGGTTTCCGTGATTACATCGCTTCCATGGACGCCGAGCTGACCGCCCCGCTGGTGCTGGCCGAAGTGAGCTCCGAGACCTACGACGTCGTCGTTATGCCCGGCGGGCACGGACCCATGACCGATCTGTACAAAGATGCGGATTTGGGCCGGCTGCTGATCGCCGCCAACACGGCCGGCAAAATAATTGCCCCCTTCTGCCACGGCCCGGCGGCTCTGCTGAGCGCCGTCGAGGCCGATGGCACGTTCGCCTTCGACGGTCGCCGACTGACAGTATTCACCAACGAGGAAGAACTCAACGGCGGAACCGGGCCCAACACTCCCTGGTTCGTCGAGGACGCACTGCAGGAAAAGGGCGCCATCATCGAAAACGCTGCCCCTTGGAGCTCCAATGTGGTCCGCGACGGCAACCTCATCACCGGACAAAACCCACAGTCCAGCGAGGACGTCGCCAAGGAAGTCATCAAGGCCATGCAGAAATAGCAGCAGCTGAGACGGGTCCGGCCGCACCGGGCCCGTCTCAGGCAAGGCAAGCCGCGGGCTAAGGTGTGCCTAGGTTGCCAAGACGGCTAACGGGCACACCTAACACTGATCCTGTACGTATTGCGAACTCGATTTGAACCACCGGGTTATGTACGACGACGACACAAGTAAAACGGCGGCATGATTCCCGGGACGGCTCAGCTCTGGGTGGAGCTGTAGCCTGCGCCATCTTGGTCGGACTCTGGAAGGTCAAGGACTATCTCATTGTGACGCAGCCACCATGGCTTGAATGGCGGATCAAATCTTGCGAAACGCGGTGCGCCAATCGACGCGAGACCGGCTTCTCTCAAAGCAGTTCTCAGCGATTGGAGATGCTGCTGATAGCGCACGTTACTCCAGCGCCCGTTGAAGCGGATAACTGCAGCAAGGCTCTCTGGAACTGTCCTTAGGTGCACCCTGGGATTGGTGGGCCAAGGTGCGCTCTCGATGGTGAACCCTTCCGGTAAGACAAAGGCGATCCGGAACTTTGGCGTCCCGCAGTCATCCCCTTGACCCTCAACTGCTTGCTGCAGGACGGGGGCGGTCATCGAGATCTTTTCTGGAGCAGCGTCCTGCACCACCGGGGCGGTCATCGGAACTTTCTGGTTTGCCTGGTTCTCTCCGTTGATATAGGCAAAAAGGTACCGGAATGCGAGGTTGCCAGCATCTTCAAAGGCTCCCTCGACAAGAACCTCGGCAAGGAGATGTTCGGAATAGCGGCGTACCTCGAAACCATCGTAGCTGCGCACTATTTGGAAAGGCTGTTGCTCAGTCATGTCATCACGGTACTCCTACCCCGTTGTATATCGAGGTGGAACCGACTGTCAAAAACTCCTTACGTAAATCCGCGCCCCGAATCCAGGAGTTATCGGCGCCGGAACAGACGGCGAGAAACTTACATCCGCGAAGTGCCCTTTGCTCTCGGAAAATTGTTCTACGGTAAGATCAATTTTCCTCGGGAAGGGCCATTTCATGGTGAAAAATACCGTCCGTTCACGGACTTTCATTGGTGGATCGAGGCTAAGCTCTGGTATGGCACGAAATAATACGATAATTCCTGACCGAAGAAGGAAACTACCGTGAAAGTGATTGTTATTGGTGCGGGACTAGCGGGGCTGCGTGCCGCAGGGCTGGCCTCCGAACAAGGGCACGACGTCACGATCCTAGAAGCCTCAAAAAGAGTTGGTGGCCGCGTCGATACCGAGCTGGTTGACGGATTTCGGTGCGACCGTGGGTTCCAGCTTATTAATCCTGGCTACCCGGACGCTCGGCGGGCACTGAACCTCAAGGACCTAGATCTGCATGCGTTTGGACACGGTGTCGCGGTTCGAGATGAGCATGGTGTTCAGATATTGGCGGATCCTTTTCGGCATCCCTCATACCTGAGAGGACTGTTCGGCGGTACGGTTAAGCTAAGCGACGTTTCTGCGTTACTCCGTTGGACCCGCCTTGCGCGCAGCGAATCTCTGACGCTGCACCAGGTCATCGACCAAGCTGGTTTCTCTACACCCTTACGCAAGGTCATCGAAAGATTCTTTTCGGGTGTGGTGGCGGACCGGGATCTAAAAACCGTGGCGTCCTCAGCTCGAATACTGGCCTGGTATTTCGCCCAGGGAATCCCGGCGTTGCCGTCGCAAGGAATGTCTGCCGTGGCACATCAGGTGGCTGCGCCGATCTTAGAGCACATCCGATTCTCAACGATCGTAGAGTCCCTCATCAGCCACAAGGGCCAAGTGAAAGTAGTCTGCGCCTCCGGCGAAGAGATGATAGCGGACCGGGTGGTGGTGTCCACCGGCCCCCGGGTTAGTGCCCGGCTCACTGGACAGCCGGAGCCCACCATGAATTCCCTGACCACGTGGTGGTTCGATGCTCCCCAGCGACCCAGTACATTGCCCTTCCTTTACTTGGATGTACGCGGAGAGTCCCGACTGACCCATACTTCGGTGATCTCCAATTCCTGCCCGTCATACGCCCCTGCTGGACGTCATCTGGTGCAAGCGACCGTCGTCGGTGCGCACGATTTAGATGACAGCGAAGCCATGACCCAAGCAGCCAGCGTCATGGGGGTTCATAATCCCGACTGGAGATTACTGGTGCGCCACGACATTCCCGATGCCTTGCCCACCATCGAACCCGGGCAACGTCCCCTGGATAGCGGGATCGCCGGAGTGATAATAGCCGGAGACTCGGCGGAATTCTCCATTCAGGGTGCATTAGCAAGTGGGGCTGCCGCGGCACACGCGCTGGGAAATACAAGGGGAATGGTCAATGCGCGTGAGCCTCTGAGCGATACGTTCGCCCTGCGGATCCGGTGTATCGGCGACGCCAGGGACATATGGGAAAAGTTGACCGATCTAGATGGCCACACCAGAGCCATTCCGCTCACCGTAGTGACGCCAGCACACAGCAGGATGCGCGATGGCCTCGAATTTGTCGCACTCACGTCACTGGGGCCAGTGAAAATAGCAGACCGCATGCTGGTACGGCGGGCTGAAGCACCTAGTGAGGGAATGCCGGGACGTCTAGTAGTATCAAAATTTGGCCCGGTTGCAGGCGAAGTGGAGGCTAGCATCGAACAACATGGCTCCGAGGTCCTAGTAGTTTGGCGCCAGAGCCTCCGGCCGGCGTGGCTGCCACGCTGGCTCAGGCCACTTGGAACTGTTGTCGCACGAGCAGGCTACGGCATGGGACTGCGTAAACTGCTGACCTGAAATGCGCCTTGTCGAGATCGCCCAGGAGGTAGCCGCCGTCCATGTTGATGACCTTGGCGCAGTTAAACACTGATTTGATTGGAAATCCGGTGTGGATACGATGACCGCTCAGCGACACCACTAAAATCTCCCTGAGCCGCTTTAGATGTTTCTACCAGCGGACACCAAGTGCCAATTGCGAAGCCCATATGGCTGCTAACTGGCCTCCATCCGTAGGGCCATTGTTACGCGTCGCAGTGGATGGCTATAAGTAGCCGCGTTGCTTGACGATGAGTCTTGATTTCTCCGGGTTCCCGGTTTAGCTCTTGACCTTCTGAGGTGTACTAATGATGTGAGACGTTGATACTGGTATTGGGTGTTTCGTCGGGTATGACCCCATATGGGGCTGACGGCTCCAGGCGGGGTTTGTCTTGAATCGGATCTGTCTGCTCGGCGGGCGCCTTTTATTAGGTGGCGGTCAAGCGGGCATGACCTTATAGGAGCCTGAGCACGGCCAGTGATCTCGTCAACGTCTTGTCTGCCAGCCTGATCGCCACCTTTCAATTGTAGGCAGATTGGAAGGATGGGAAACAGGCCATGGCTCAGATTATCGCGGGTGTAGATACACATAAAGACACCCATTACGCGGCAGTGATCAGTTTGCAGTGCGAGCACCTCAGCGCGGTGCAGTTCCCGGCAACGAAAGCGGGATATCAGGCACTGACAGCATTTATCACCTGCCAAGGAGAACTCCTGCGGGGTAGGAATCGAGGGGACCAACTCCTACGGGGCTGGATTGACCCGTCATCTTCAGGCCCGAAATATTGAAGTCGTGGAAGTGATCCGCCCGGCCAAAGTGGTGCGCCGTATGAAGGGTAAATCCGATGCCATTGACGCCTACACTGCAGCGCACACTGCCTTGACCCACCAAGACGTCGTCACTGCGAAGACCAGTGTCGGCACGGTAGAAGCCATCCGGGTCATCCATGCTGGGCGCAGATCAGCATTGAAGGCGCACGCTGAGGTTATTACCCAGATCAAGAGTCTTCTCGTCACGGCTCCAGAGAAGGTTCGTGCCCAGTATCGGAGCCTTTCCACCAAGAAGCTCGTGGGCCAACTTGCCGCTTCCCATACTCATGTAAGGGTTGACTGTGTGGAAACGGCAACGCGTTCAGCGCTGAAACGATTGGCAAAACGCTATATCTACCTGGATGAGGAAATCACTATCTGCGAGGGTGAACTTCAGGCTCTCGTAGAGCAGGTAAACGAGGCCCTGACCGCCGTAAGGGGAGTTTCCACAATCATTGCCAGCCAGCTACTCATTAAAGCCGGCGACAATCCTGAGCGGTTACAAAGCGAAGATGCTTTTGCCGCTCTCTGCGGGGTATCACCGTTGCCAGCATCCTCTAGACAAACGAACAGGTTTCGCCTGAACCGTGGCGGTGACAGGGCCAGGGCTAATGCAAAGTCGCTGGTAGTGGTCTGATTCTGGCGAGTTTGAGGGCGCGGTGGGCGCTTCTGGCGGTGTGTCTGGTGGCTTTGGCGATGTTGGCTATTCTTGCGATTCTGTAGAGGCTGATGGCCAGGTTCCTGAGGGAGGCCATGAGCCTGGGCGCGTTGCCGGTCCTTACCATTGATTTGTCCTCCAGGAAGACCACGTCCCGAACCCAGTGGAGGCGATTTTCTATGGTCCAGTGCCCACGGACCATGGTGTTCAGATCCGCTGCACTGGTAGTTTCTGCTGGCAGGGACGTGATGATGTAGACCGTTTCTACGCTCCACTTCGTGCCGTTGGTCCGGCGGGAGCGGCGGGTGATCTGCGCGGCCTGGGACGCATGGGGGAACAGGATGCCGGCGTCAATGGTGACGACCTTGATGGAGCGGGATCCTTTGCGGCCGTGTTTTTTGTAGGGCTGTTTGTTGCCGACGGGTACGTCTTTCCATGGCAGTTCCTTGAGTTGGCGCTGCAAGCTGCGCTGGTTTCCTTTCACGGTCATGATGTAGTGGGCACCACGTTTGATCAGGTATTCCGCGTGGGAGCGCTGGGTATGGAGTGCATCCATGGTGATGATCATGCCGAGGAGGTTCTTGATGGTGTCCAGCAGGTCCTCAAAGCGGGTGATCTCGTTGGTCTTGATGCCGATACTGACCTGCCCAAGGATGGTGCCGGTGGCGTGGTCAACGGCAGCCATCAAGTGCACCCGGTCCCCGCCACCGTTCTTGGCTCCCCGGACTTCTTTCCCGTCGATGGCAATGACCTTGGGCTTGACCTGGGCGATGACCCAGGCACCGAAAGCGGTATCGAAGACGTCCCCGTCGACCCTGGCCAAGACCCGCTGGATCGTGGTGACGTGGGGGACCTTGATTCCGGCCTTCGCCAAGGGTCCACGTCCGGTGTCGGCGGCCCATTCAGAAATTTCGGCGAAGGATTTGGCCCCGGTCAGCACCGCGCAGACCGCCAAGGCCAGGATCTCGGTCAGCCCGTGCCTGATGCCCCGTCGTTTTCGGGGGTCTGGGATCGAGTCCAGGACATCCCGCATCGTCCCGGGCGTCAACGAGGCCTTGGCCTGCTCGGGGACGGCCTCCAGTTGGCGGACAAGGGTCGTGATAGTGGAAGATGGCATGCGGGAACTCCTGTTGCACATGATTGGTCTGAACAATCACCATGTTTAACAGGGGTTCTCAATACTTAAAAGCTCGGCCCGGATCGTCTCACATTTTAAGACGCCAACGCCCCACTAACGACTTTGCATCAGCCCTGGTGACAGGGCAGCGAACTCTGCCTTGTATCAAATCGCTTTGGTACGTATGGCCAGTGATCCAATGACGAAAATCTAGGTTGCCAAGCGCACTGCCGACGGTAAGACGAAGAAGGAAATCCTGCGGTGCCTCAAACGTGCCATTGCCAGGGAAGTCTTTCACCTGCTCACCAACCCGCAACCGGTCATCCATGGCAAAGACCTCCGAGCCTTCCGCCTCGAAATTGGGCTCACTCTCACTGCCGCGGCGCAGTTCCTAGACAGCGATCTCAACCGCCTATCCAGACTCGAACGAGGTATCACCAAAGACCAGAAACGAGCCCTTGAATACCAAAAGTGGCTCACTGATTATTAGCAGCTGCAAACACTGAAAACACTCGCTTGACACCTAATACCAGCATCAACGCCGCACATCATTAGTACACCTCAAATGACGACCTCGAAGCACTGAGGATGCCCGGCAACGTAAATATGGATACCGAGTCGCCCTTCGCCCTATTGCTGATCGGCCAACCCACCTTGCGGCGACGATTAAATCTAGCGGTCATGGCCGCTCTGGACAAACGCATCGGCACACGGTTCACCATCGGCGGCATGAACGCCGATGACACCGGTGCATACATCAAGGGACACGTCGGCTTCGCCAGCCGATCTGATCCCATATTTTCCGAGGACACGATCACCGTCATCCATCTAGAATCCCGCGGCTATCCCCGCACCATCAACGACCTTGCCCTCGCCGCGCTCATGGCTACCCGCTCAACGAAAAGCGCGATCGTGGACCAGTCCGCAGCACAATCAGCGGTCAGTGAATTCAGCGAGTAACCTCTCCGGCAACACTGACGATCATGCAGCCACCATGGCCAGGAGCACCCCGCCAGGAAAATCCTGGCGGGGTGCTTTCATACCCAACTCGTCGTCAAACCCGGTGGCGGCCCCATCGTAAAATAGTGCGACGGTCAACACGTCCATGGTCTGATGCAGTCGTCTTTCTGCTGAAAGTATTCGATTCATGTCTCAGTGGTTCCTTATCAGGTGACGGTGAGCTGGGTGTACATGCCGGCGGCGTAATAGCCGGCGAGATTGCAGAACAACTCGTACTGCCCCGGCGCAAGGATAATGCTCACCAAGTCTGAGCCTCCGGGCACGATACCCTGGCCAGCGCCTTCTGCGCAGGTATTGGAGGCCTCCCCAAGACTGCCCGTTTCATCGATCTTCGCATTACCGCCGATCGGGCGTGCGCCCACAACTTGAGACTCGAGAAGGGGAAGAACGACCATTTCGTGGGTGATGCTACCCAGGTTCGTGACGAGAAAGGACACAGCCCCGTGTGCAACGGTAACCTGGTCTGCGTGCAAGCCCATGGCGCCACCGGTCATCGGTCCACCACCACCGCCCATCATGGGCCCGCCCATGTTCGTCAGGGCGACGTTCACTGTCATTCCAAAACGAATCGGCACCGTGCATGCCCGCTCTGGTGATCCCTGCCCGCCCGCGGTGAACTCGCCTCCCAGCGCGCCTATCGTCACCAGGGACCACCCGGCAAGAAGCAACGTTGCCAGAATCCCAAGGATCACCCATGCTCGGGACGACCACGCACTAACGGACATCATTCCGGTCGTCGAAGAGCGGCATGGCGGGCGAGGTATTCGCTTTCATCGATCTCCCCGCGGGCGAAACGCTCGTGCAGGATACGCTCGGCCTCGTAGTGTGAGGGGCGCATGTCGGGCGTTCCCTGGCCGGGGTGCGGGCGTCGAAGAAGAACCACGATGACGATCACCACCCCGCTCCAGAACAAAACCATCAGCACTGCCATCGCAATCCAGCCAGTCATTCCCCAGCTGTCGCCACCATATCCGTACATGGTCAAACCTCCGTTTACTTGAAAAGCTAGCGCGCCTCCCGCTCGGGAAATAGAGCCATAGGTCCTTTTCAAGCGAGCTGCCCCTCCGGTACGTGCCGCACTTCCAATGGGGCCCGTTCAGGTGCGCACAGGTCTGTCCATACCCGATCACCGTGGTTGATCTTTCAAAACGTTCCTCGCCACAAATGCCCCAGCAGGTGGACACGTGACATAGAACGTGAAGGAGGACGTGCGCGTTCATCCTGGAAGCACTCGGACATGCACTAGCCATCGCGGGCTCCATGGCATGGCAGATCCTCCGGCCACTCATGCTCGGATTCACCCTGCCAGGGGTGATCCAAGCAATCGTTCTCAAGGAACGAATCGTTGCCCTCATGCATGATGACTCCCCCGCTCCCTGACCATCGCAGCTGGCCTCGGCGCTGCGTCCTCGTCGTGCTCCCACGCGGCCTTCGCCCTCGCAAGGGCGTTGATTCGCACTGGCGTTGATTAGTACGGGCGCCAACTTCACTGCCGCGATGGCGTTCGAGATCGCCTCCACGAACCTGTTGCTCGAGCTCGGGCTCATTTTGACGTTCGTGATGGGCTGGCAGTTCACGCTGGCGGAGTTCGTCGGCGGCCCGCTCATCATCGTGTTCGTCGCCCTCGGATTCCGAGTGTGGATGCGTGGCAAGAATTGTGGAGACCGCCCGGACCCAAGCCGAGAAGGGCGTGGCTGGCTCCATAGAGGGCCACGCAGCGATGGACATGTCCATCACTGCAGAAGGTAGCTTCTGGAAGAGGCTGTTCTCCCGCGCTGGCATCACGTCAGTCTCGCGGTACTTCGTGATGGGTTGGGCGGCCATGCTCCGGGACATCCTGATCGGTTTGCTCATTGCAGGAGCATTCGCCGCCTGGTTGCCCAAACCCTGGCTGCAAGCGATCTTCTTCGTCCATGACCCAGCCCTGGCGTTCATCCTCGGGCCCCGATCGAACCGCTCATCGCGGTGGCCAGCTTTCTCTGCTCGGCAGGAAACGTGCCCCTTGCCGCGGTCCTGTGGAATGTCGGGATCAGCTTCGGTGGCGTCATCAGCTTCATTTTTGCTGACCTGATCATCATCCCGATCATCCTCTTCTACCGGAAGTACTGCGGGACGAAAGCGGCACTACACCTCACCGCGATCTTCTACGCGGCCATAGTGCTCGCCGGTTACGTCGTCGAGCTGATCTTCACGCCCCTGCACCTGGTCCCCCGCAACCGGCACCTCTCGATCATCGACGCTGGCATCAGCTGGGACTACACCACCTGGCTGAACATCGCTTTCATCCTCATTGGGCTGGCGTTGCTCGTAGTGTTCTTCCGCAGCAACTCAGACAGCTTGCTCACAATGATGGGTGGCTCACCCGACTCTGGACACGATCACACCGGAGAGGACCACTCCAACGACGGCCACCCCATGGACCACCACACCAGCCACCAAAACCACGCACCTCGAACCACGGACCTGCGCTGCCCAGCCCGGCCCGGCCCGGATCAATCGTGATCGCCACACTTTCGGGCGTGGTGGCCAGCCTTTTCGATGTCTCCAAGCTCTACACCATGCTCCTTGAGATGGGACAGGTTCCGAGGTTGCTGGGCTGGGAGTCGTCTTCTTCCTGGTAAGGGGCATCGGGATCCACTGGGGAATAATCCGGTATGTGCTCAGCGAGGTCCACGCCAAAAGATGGATCCCTTGGGTTGCGATCGCGCTCGACGTCACCGCACTGGTTCCCTTCCTCGTACTCTCAGAGCATGCTCGGATTCGTTCACCGTGGTCATCACCGCCGCGGCGGACACGATCAGCGTCGTCACGCGGCGCCTGTTTATGCGCCCCGTGACCATGCCAGCACCGACACTCCCCAGACTGCGGATCAACGACACCGCCATGAGATGGACGAGTGCAACTCCACCACCTCCCGGGTCGGAGCCACAGCATTTGCCAGCGATGAGTACTGAGAGGTTATTGGCCATGACCTATCCAAGACCTCAGCAGAACGGTAGGCCGAAAATTCGCCATCGTGCCGCACCAGAAGTCCCCGTACCCCGGCTCCTTGTGCAAAGTTCGCAAAGACTCTCCACCGTCAAACCCACGGACCGGCTGCCCTACTCTCATCCCTCCCCATTCCTGTCTGCATATGCAGGGGAGTCACACAAAAAGGCCTCCTATCACCTTGACCAATATACCCCCATGGGGTATATTGAGTTTGTTGTTAGTGAAGTAGTTTGTCTCGGCTGAGGAGCATTCCGGCCGCCACTGCCGTTCAACCCCAACACATCATTCATCCTCGTTCGAAGGAATTGGCTGACATGTGTGGAACTAATATCCGTAACGACCTCAACCTGACCCCAGCCACTGATACCGGCTGTAAGTGCTGCTCCCCCGACCCAACAGCCGTGGTGTCAGCGCCCGCGGTTACTGTCGAAGCTGCCAGAACGAGGTATGCCCTGGAGGGTCTGACGTGCCGGCATTGCGTAGAAACTTTGGAAGCGGCTGTCTCAGCCGTGCCGGAAGTGGATTCGGCCATTGTTGAACTGGTGGCCGGCGGCATCTCTACACTGTCCGGCATCGGTGGCGCCAGCCGGGAATCGGTGCGAGCCGCCGTCGAAAGCGCCGGGTACTCCCTGACCCGAAGCTAACCAGCTGCCGGTTATTTCTGCACCGCCGAGCAAGGAGAGTCATGGAGAAGCACAGCAACCCCACCGGCCACCAATCAACCGGCACTGCACCGGAAGAGGGCGACCACCCCGGCGCAAGTCCCACCATGATGGGTCACTCCTCGATGGAACATGCCGGCATGGATCATGATGACCATGCAGTGCACAGTGAGGGTCAACACGCTGGGCACAGCACGGCCATGTTTAAGAACCGCTTCTGGCTGACCTTGATCCTGTCCATCCCTGTCGTGTTCTTCAGTCCCATGTTCGGGCACCTCCTGGGTTACACCGTCCCGGCCTTCCCCGGTTCGGCTTGGATCCCGCCACTGTTGGGTACCGTGATCTTCTTCTACGGAGGTCAGCCATTCCTCAAGGGTGGGTGGCAGGAAATCAAGTCCCGCCAGCCGGCCATGATGCTGCTGATCTCCATGGCCATCACGGTCGCCTTTATTGCGTCTTGGGTGACGAGCCTGGGCATTGGCGGATTCGATTTGGACTTTTGGTGGGAACTGGCCCTGCTGGTGGCCATCATGCTGCTGGGACACTGGATCGAAATGCGTGCGCTCGGCTCGGCCCGAGGTGCCCTTGACGCCCTCGCCGCTCTATTGCCTGATGAGGCCGAGCGCGTGATCGATGGCGGCACGGAAACCATCAGCATCGCAGAACTGAATCCCGGCGATATTGTTCTGGTCCGCCCCGGTGCCAGGTTGCCCGCTGACGGCGAAATCACGGACGGATCCGCTGAAGTAGACGAGTCTATGATCACCGGCGAATCCAAGACCATCCCCAGGACCGTTGGCGACCCCGTGGTGGCAGGCACCGTTGCCACCGATAATTCCCTGCGGGTGAAAGTGACCGCTGTCGGCGATGACACAGCGTTGGCGGGGATTCAGCGGCTGGTGGCCGAGGCCCAATCCTCCACGTCCCGGGCACAGGCCCTGGCCGACCGTGCCGCCGCGTTTTTGTTCTACTTCGCCGCCGGGTCCGGCGTCATCACCTTCATCGTTTGGTCACTGCTGGGCAGCATTCCTGATGCCGTCACCCGCACGGTGACAGTGCTCGTCATTGCCTGCCCCCACGCTCTGGGCCTTGCCATCCCCTTGGTCATTGCCATCTCCACCGAACGCGCAGCCAAGGCAGGGGTGTTGATCAAGGACAGGATGGCACTGGAGCGGATGCGCACCATCGATGTGGTCCTCTTCGACAAGACCGGAACCCTGACCAAGGGTGAGCCTGCACTGACCGACGTCACGGCCGTTGAAGGACTGAGCACAGATGAGCTGCTGGCCCTGGCCGCCGCCGTGGAATCCGATAGTGAACACCCCGTGGCGCGCGCCATCATCGCGGCCGCGAACAAGACCGGCACACCAGCCATCGCTGCCACAGGTTTCCAATCGATGACCGGCCGCGGCGTCCAGGCCACTATTGACGGTTCCCCTGTAGCCGTCGGCGGTCCGGCACTGCTGAAGGAACTCGGACTGGCCGTACCTGAGCGGATCAAGACCGCAACAACGCGGTGGATGGACCGAGGGGCCTCGATTCTGCACGTCATCAAAGACGGTGCCGTGATCGGCGCTGTCGCGCTGGAAGATGAAGTGCGTGAGGAATCCCGACAGGCCGTCCACGCCCTGCAATCCCGCGGCATCAAAGTCGCCATGATCACCGGTGATGCCCAGCAAGTCGCCGACACCGTGGCCACCGAACTCGGTATCGATGAGGTCTTTGCCGAAGTCTTGCCCCAAGACAAGGACCAGAAAGTGACCGAGCTCCAAGGCCGCGGGATGAAGGTGGCTATGGTCGGTGACGGCGTCAATGACGCACCAGCCCTGGCCAGAGCAGAAGTCGGCATCGCGATCGGCGCCGGAACGGACGTCGCCATGGAATCAGCCGGGGTGATCTTGGCTGGCAATGATCCACGAGCGGTACTCTCCGCCGTGGATCTCTCTAAAGCGAGCTACCGCAAGATGTGGCAAAACTTGATCTGGGCCACCGGCTACAACATCATCTCCGTCCCAATGGCTGCAGGAGTGCTCGCCGGCGTCGGCTTCGTGCTCTCACCAGCGGCCGGGGCAGTGCTTATGTCCTTGTCCACCATCGTCGTGGCACTAAACGCCCAACTACTGCGCCGACTCAAGCTCAACCCAGTCGACGCGAGCTAGCACAAGGCTCACCGGAACCGCCCAGGACGCTCCGTTACACTACATTACGACTGTCACCGCCAAGGCACGAGAAAGGATCCCGCCATGAAAGCCTCAAGCACGCTGCGACTACCGGGATCCTTGCTGCGCTGGGTAGGTTTAATCACGCTGGCGGTTGCTATCGTGAGCGGCATTCTGGGCATGCACATAGTCGGCAACGCACAAGCTACACCGATGGCGTCCGTGCACAACAGCAGTGCTGGCACCTCAGTAGCCGCCGACGGGACAGAAGCTCCTGCAGCCGCACACCGGGCAACGTCACTAACCATGTCAGCCGCCGACCATGCCGAGGTTGCGGCAGTGACCTCCCCCCACGGGAACATGAATGTGTGTGGATGTTCACCCTTGGGATGCGAGATGCCCATGGCAGGCCACGGAGCTTGCATCCCCTTCGCCGGGGCGTGGACGCCAGCGGCCCCGCAACCGGGCCTCGTGCCCGATCCTGCCGCTGGGCCCACCATCTCGGGCCATGAGGGATACAAATGCGCAGGGCACATCCCTGACCCTCCTTCCTTGACTCAACTCTGCATCAGCAGGACGTAAACCGTTCGACTCTGACCTGTCACACTGTGACGGGTCCTCGTTAACGCACCCCACCGAGGGTGACGTCCATCTGTAGTGAAAACTTTGAGTTGAGGACTGTTTACTATGAAGAAAATTCTGACGATTTCCGCCACCGCCCTGGCCGCCGTTACTGCTCTGTCCGGTTGTTCCACCAGCGCCGATGCAGGCTCCATGGAAGGCATGGACCACGGCAGCTCGGCCATATCCACCGCGCAATCCCCCGCTATCGGCGCTGATCACAATGCAGCAGATACGATGTTCGCCCAAATGATGCTGCCTCACCACTCCCAGGCAGTGGAGATGAGTGACATCATGCTCGCAAAGCCCGGCTTGGACGCAAAAATCATAGCTTTGGCCAAGGGTATTAAGGCCGCCCAGGCCCCGGAGATCAGCACTATGACAGACTACTTGAGCGCGTGGGGTGAACCCACCACCATGACGGGCGATCACGCCATGGCCGGCATGATGACCAGCGCCGACTTGGACAAGCTCAAGGCAGCTCAAGGCATCGAAGCGGCAAGAATGTTCCTGGTCCAGATGACCGCTCACCACGAAGGGGCCCTGGAAATGGCCAAGACAGAAGTCACCGGTGGTAAGAACGCCGACGCCGTCACCTTGGCCAAGTTAATTGTTTCCAGCCAAGAAGCTGAAATCAAGGACATGAAAAAGCTGCTGGCAGCTCTCTAGAAGACCGACCGCACCAACCACAGCCTTCCCCTCTTGCCTTGGAGACCCCTGATGACCCCTCGAACTCTCTTTTCGCGTCCCCGCCTTCCACTGCTCGGTGCGGCCCTGCTCCTGCCACTAGCTCTGTTTGGCTGCACACCAGCGACGACCTCTGCAGTTACTCCCGAACCGGTGCCAGCTTCTGCCGGGCATGTCCACGGAATCTCTGTGGATCCTGTATCCATGCAGATCCTGCTCGCCACCCACGACGGTCTCTACGACGCCACGGGCAAAACCCCCGTCAAAATTGGTACTGAGACCATTGACCTGATGGGATTCACCGCAACTGCAGACGCTAAGGCCTTCTATGCCTCCGGGCACCCCGGCCCCGGATCGACACTGCCTGAGCCCGTGGGTCTGATCCGTTCCTTGGATGCCGGCAAAACCTGGGAACCTCTCTCACGTGGAGGCCAGTCCGACTTCCATGCTCTCAGCAGCACTGATCACGGGCTCGTCGCCTTTGACGGGAAATTGCGTACCAGCGCCGACGGCCTCACATGGGCAACATCGACGGCGAGCTTTACCCCGGCAGTATTGGCCGGAAACCCGGCCACCTCAATAGTCTTGGCCACCACCCAAGAAGGCTTGCAACGCTCCACCGACAGCGGGAAAACCTGGAGCGCAGTCCCTGGTGCCCCGCTGATGCAGTTCGTGTCCTTCGCCGCCGAATCTGGTAAGGCGGGGCCGGCCCCCACGCATGTGGTAGGTATCGCACCGGACGGAAACGTCCACGTCTCCACCGATGCCGGGCTGACATGGACTCCCGCTGGGAAGGTTGAGGGGCAGGTACAAGCCGTGACAGCATTGGCCGGTACAGCCGGTATACCCGGGATCTGGGTGGCCACAGCTGAAGGCGTTCAAAGCTCCTCCGACGGCGGAGCCACCTTCGCCCCGGCAGTACCCTAGCGCCGTGGGTATCGGGGAATTCTTCGCCACCAACGTCACCGACAATCGTAGCTGCGATTCAGGCGCCAAACGGAGTCAACAATCACACGCTTCGGGATGCGACACTTACCACTGCAAAAAAGTGCGCCATTTAGCTTTGAAAAATCACAGCTGAGCTCGATTCGTTCCGGTTGAGGTTCTCCTGCGGGCAAACCCAATCGACCTCACAGTCACGGTTGCCTCAGACGAAGCGACCAACCTGTGGTAGACCGGCGATCTGGATGATGAGCTCCATTCCTCACGGCTATACGGCGTGCTGCTCCCCGCAGGGTCCTGCGAGACAAGCCTACATGGGGCTCGTTTTGCGGGCCACGGCGGTCGACTTTACCCCATATCAGGACCGGAGATCTGCGCTGGGCCACTGGTGCGGCTCAGACGCCGTCGATGACGAGCACCGCCAGGACACTGCTCAGGGTGGTAGCGCCGAAGCATCCGAGCCAACATTGCTCCACGGAAGGAACCTCTCGATGTTCACGCCGATCGCCGATCTTCCCGAGACCACCGTGGGCTTTACTGCGCACGGCAAGACCCAGGCCCGGACTACAACAACACGCTGGTCCCGGCCATCGAGGCTCTCATCGCCCGCACAGTCGCGGCGCGTGTGCTGTTGGTGCAGGGTCCTGATTGGGACGTATAAACGGCCGGGGCAATGTTCGACGACGTCAAGCTGGGGATTGAACGCCTCAAGGCCTGGGAACGCTTCGCCATTGTCTCCTATGCCGCATGGGTCCATCACGTGGCCAAGGTATTCGGTTTGCTGATGCCCGGCGGGGTGCGTGCAGTCACCATCTCAGACCTTGAGGTGGCCACGGCCTGGGTCGCCGGTTGAAGAATCATCGGTTATGGCTCCAGCCCGTTCATGCCGGGGACGACGGCATTCAAGGAGTCTCTTAGTATTCGGTCGTTGCCAACGCTATTCTCTGAGCAAGCCCCAGCGCCACCTAGTCATGGACGCCACACCACGATCACCTCTGAGCTGACCGCACAGCCGTCAGTATCTCGCGGTGACGCGCTGTCCACTGGTCGTGATCGAGGACGTCGAGCGGCTCGATCGGTCGGCAACCTCCGAGCAGAGGGGGAGGCAAGAGGACACACACGTCCGAGCATCGGACACCCAGCAGGACGCGCGGCCAGTCACCGGCCTGATGCTGGCCAGGCAAAGAAACACCGCCGGTGTCAGGACCCGGTGCGTATAGTCCAACCCCCGATGCGGATCGTGCGTGACCTCAGGTCGTGCACGTACTCTGCGATGAACCGACTGGCTGGCGCGTCCCCCAGCGGCAATGGCAGTTCTCCGTCAATGCGGGGCACCGAGGCGCACCCGCCCCATAGCCGAAGCTGCAAGGCCGCGAGGAGAACACGCTGACCAGGATTTACCAGCAAGCTCTTCAGCATGATCCGGGGAGCGCTCAGTCCGCTCTCGGCGCCTTCGCCCCGATGACATGCACGACGAACTCTCTGACTCTCCCACCCTCGGAGTCGAAGACGTGCTAAAAGATTCCGGCTAACTAGGGATCTGGCCCTCCGGTTCGACACCGCACCAAGGCACGTGAGCACTGCCACAAATGCCGCCTAAGCGCTTGCTCCCACTGCGCTGAGGTGCGCGCCGTTGAGACTGATCACTGCTGCGTAATGCGTATCTTTGTGTGTATCTACTCGCGGGATGATTTGTGCCATGGCCTGTTCCCCATCCTTCCAATCTGCCTACACTTGAAATTTGGCGATCGGGCTGGCAGACAAGACGTTGACGAGATCACTGGCTGCGCTCAAGTTCCCATAAGGGTCATACCTGCTTAACCACCACCCTCTTGGGGTACTCGGCGAGCAGACAGATCAGATTCAAGACAAACTCCACCAGGAGCCATCAGTCTCACATAGGGTCATGCCCGGCAAAACACCTGTTATCAGTATCGACATCTTAAGTTGTCGACTTGATCGTCGTCACCGTCAGGCCAACCGGACGTCCCTATCCGCCCGATCAACGCCACGACCAAATCCGGATTCGGTACAAGCATCCAATTAGTGGCTTCTTCTATGGAATCACTATATAGGCTGGACCAACTCGTGACTTAGCGAATGTTCCACAACGAAAGACGGTCCAACTCACGCTTCTCGTGGGACCACAGTCGCCATCCCAGTCAAGGTTCGGCTCTTGGGCGGCACCATCACCACAATTGCCCCGCCACTGGGCACCGTTCCTTCTCGCCGGTAAGAACTCACCCTCCGGTGGATGGGGACCGCACTCCACCTCTGCAAGGCAGCGGCGGAGGCGGCTTCGTCCAGATCAACAGTGGTGTTGAAGATTCGGCGAAATCGTCCCGTGGACCGGTGGTAGGAGTTCGTCTATTCTTTTTCTTCGAGTTTCAGCGCAACACCCAGGGCAAAGAACGTCGGCGCCCAATGTCCAATGAAAATTCCCCAGCGGTCCGATTGGGCCTTGGAATGGTCCTTCTTTGTACGGCTGATCAACCACGATCCCAAGGACAAGGCGATGGAAGCGAATCCACCGGCGTACGCGTATTCGCTCTTGATACCTGCGTTGTGCAACATCTCAATCATGGCAACTCCCTCACATGGTTAGTCTCGAACAATTTGACTCTGTCACAAGTCACCACGAATCTGAAGAGCTTGAACCTGCGGTATGACCCAGGTTTGTCTTCCAACCACGGCTCCCACCACCAACGCAGGCGCGGCACGGCACTTTGCTGCCCAGACGTGGACGGGGAATTCCGGCGCAGGAAGAATCATCCAGGGCCGTCTTCAGCGCCGATGGGAACTTGCTGGCTCATTCCCATCGAGACCAGTTATTGGTGGCTTCCGCGGTCGCCGCCCACGGCCCCTGCGAAGTGCATCAGCATCTGGCGTGGCTTTTAGGTACTGATGATGTTATTCATTCTTTCAGTGGCCCTCTTACCTTGGCCGTCGATGCCTGCGGGTTTTCGGACACAGAGGTGGCGCCGCACTGAAGGTGCGGCGCCACTGGAAAAGCCCGGCCAACGTTCCCCGGGGGCTTACTTGTCGAAGACGTCCTTAGCGGCATCTTTAAGATGCTCACCGGCTTGCTTGGTCTTCGCCGCGCCCTGATCCGCGGCGCCTTCGGCTTGAAGTTTCTCATTGTCCGTGGCATTTCCTACTGCTTCTTTGGCCTTGCCGGTGGCTTCTTGTGCTTTGTTGCCGATCTTATCTCCGAGACCCATGAGGTCCTCCTTAGCTAACCAGTCCAACAGTTACCCCACTAATTCTAGCCACGGTAACTGGGATTTACATAGAGATACCACCTCGCGCAATCACGGAATGATCCTCGCATTGTGAGGGTACTGCAGGTGCTGTCAGCAAGAACCATCCCACCCAAAGTGACCCCGCAGGACCGCGAAATGGTTCGTCTGAAACGGACAGCCCCACCTTCGGTGAGCATGGTCCTGCCTATATACGGGAGAAAGTGGGCATTTTTCTTTACATCCCAATGACAAAGCCCCTCCTGCGTGCGGGGGGTGCCCTTTTAGGCGTGGCTTCGGTGGCTGCATCCGGTGATCGCACCGTGGGCAACGGCCACAACTAGACCACCGGCTATGGCCAGAATCCACGAGCCCAGATTGGTTGTGTCCCATGAAGTGGTCTAGTTTCCTGTTTTGTTCACATTTTTCAACTGCCGGGCGGGATATCCACGGAAATGCGAAATTTTTCGGCTTTGGCTGCATTGAGAGATCCAACGATTAAGAATGGTCCGAACCTCTGGACTTGTTCGATGAAGGGCGGGATGCGGTGGGCCGTCTTGGCTACCTCCGAACCTAATTCACCTGGCAGTGCGTTCGGCGGGACTCACGATGCGTTTCCTGGTGGCCAAGTTCCCGGGGGCATTATTGCCTTGTCCCGTTCCATTTCCGAACCCAAGACTCACAACGACCAGGCGCGTGAAAACCTGGGCAGACTCCAAACATGACTGTGTCCTCAAGTTTAGAACACAGTCATGATGGGCGATTAGAACGGCTTGGTGGGCAGGTATTTACCGTCGAGGGTGATCACCGCGCGTGAACCGCCATCGGGGTCTTCGACCTTTTTAATGTCAAGTTTGAAGTTGATGGCACTGATGATGCCGTCAACGAACTGTTCATGGACCAAGGCCTTCAGAGTGGAGCCGTAAACCTGCAGCATTTCGTAGAATCGGTAAATAGTGGGGTCAGTCAGGATACCGCCGGGAATGCTGCCGCGCAGCGGAATGGTCTGCAGCAGCATGACGGCGTCTTCGCCCAGCCCGAGCCGTTCAGCGACGACTTCCGCAGCGGTCTCAGGCAAAGGATGCTGCCCAAGCAATGCGGCGGTGACGAAGGCAAGACTCAGCCCCGTGCCATCGGTCAGTTCCTGCCGGGAGAGGTTCTTGCGCATCTTAGCGTCGATGATGGCGGCGGTCAGTGCTTCGCGTGGAGCCTGGGTGTTCTGGAAATGAATCATGATGTTTTACCTTTTCGGTGTCATCAGATGGTTAGGCGGCGAGTATGGTTGCGGCTAGCGTGGCGCTGACCTGCGGGTTCTCCACCAAGGGAAGAAAACGGCCGGTAGCTCCCTCGAGGGTGTCGATGGAGCCCGTCTCGATGTCGTAGATCCAGCCGTGGAGGTTCATCCGGCCTTGGTTCAGCGCCAGGGCGACGGAGGGATGGGTCCTGATATTAGTCAACTGAGCAACGACGTTCCCGCGGACCATATCCTCCAAACGCCCTTGAGGCGATACATGGGTGCGGGCAGCGTTGACGAGCTTCGCGTCGGTCGAGATAGCGGTCATCGCTCCGCAGTCGGAGTGGCCGCAGATGATTATGTCTGTGACGCCCAGGACAGCTACCGCGTACTCGATGGTCGCGGAGAAACCCCCGGGCTCTGGACCATACGCCGGGACGATGTTGCCGGCATTGCGGATCACGAACAGGTCTCCGGGCTCCTGCTGGGTCAGCAACTCAGGCACTATTCGACTGTCCGAACAGCCAATGAACAGCGCCTTGGGGTTTTGCGCGGTGGCCAGTTTCTTGAAGAGTCCGGAGCACTCAGGGAAGCCCTCTTGCTGGAATTCCAGAAATCCGTCGATGATCTCTTTCATACGCGTCTCCTTTGAGGTTTTCGGGGAGATCTCAAGGATGACCGAGAAATACTATAGGGCGGTGTCATACCGTCGAAGCAACAAGTTGGTTGAGTAGAGGAGTTGCTGGTGGGGCGTAGGCGATTGTCGTTTTCGGATCGGGCGGACATCGCCGTAGGCATTCTGGCTGGCAAGTCTGATCGTCAGATCGGTGCGGATCTTGGCCGTGACCACACGATCATTTGGCGGGAACGCCACAGGAATTCGACGAAGACCCGCGGGTATCGTCCGGTGAGTGCGGACTGTGCTGCTGAGCGTCGGCGTAGCCGGCCGCAGGCACGGAAGATCGAGACGGATCCGGTCCTTGCCGCCCGGGTGAAGGCTGATCTGGCCAGGTCGAGGACGCCGCGGCAGATCGCCGGTCGTTTGCGTTTGGAAGCCACAGACGACAGCGTTGAGACCATGACGAAATCACCCGACGCCGAACGCCGCACCGTCTCCCACGAGGCGATCTACCGCTGGATCTACGCCCTGCCCAAGGGCGAGCTTGCCAAGTCCGGAATCCTGCTGCAATCCAAGCGCACCAAACGAAAATCAGTGAAGCCGCTGGGTGAACGCACAGGTGGACGGATCATTGGCATGGTCAGCATCGACGACCGTCCAGAGGAGGCAGCAGATCGCCGTGTTCCAGGTGCGTGGGAAGGGGACTTGGTGGTCGGCAAGGGCGGCAAGAGTGCTATCGCAACCCTGGTCGAGAGGCACAGCAGGTTCTTGATCATGCTGGGCCTGCCTGAAGGCAAGAAGGCCGACGGCCTCGCCGACGTGCTGATCAACCGGGTCAATGACCTGCCGGCCCTGATGCGTGGTTCCCTGACGTGGGATCAAGGCACCGAGATGGCCCGCCACGCACAACTGACACTGGCCACGGACCTTCCCGTCTATTTCGCACATCCCCACTCGCCGTGGGAGAGGCCATCGAACGAGAACACCAATGGGCTGATCAGGGAGTACCTGCCCAAGGGCATCGAGCTGACCAGTCATCAGCCCTACCTGGACTCCATCGCTGATGAGCTCAACGACCGGCCCCGCGCCGTCCTGGGATTCCTCACACCACGAGAAGTATTCACCAAGCTACTCAACGACGATGTTTCTAAGACGGCTTGACACCGCCTAGTGTCCAATGCTCATATACAATAAAATTGATAGCTAATGCCTATAGCCGGGGAATGACGATGCTACGCCACATTCGTTATCTGACCGCTGTCGCGGAACACCAAAACTTCACCCGTGCCGCCGAGGTACTGCACATCTCCCAGCCGACGCTGTCGCAACAGATCAAGCAACTTGAAAAATCGTTGGCCGTCCAACTCTTGGACAGATCGGGGAGAACCGTAAGGCTCACCGACGCCGGCGAAACCTACCTGAGTTATGCCCGCCGCGCCCTGCGAGAGCTCGACGCCGGAACGCGGGCGATTCACGACGTGCAGGATCTAAGCCGCGGATCACTGCGGCTGGCGATGACGCCTACCTTCACCGCCTACATAATCGGTCCACTGGTCGAACGATTCAGCACCCTCTATCCGGGTATCTTCTTGAGCGTGCAGGAGATGACCCAGGACCGCATGGAGGCGGCGCTGGCTGAGGACACCCTTGACCTTGGTATCGCTTTCGCGAAGGCTCGTTCTTCCGAAGTCCACACTTCAGGCCCTGTTCATTGAAACGCTGAGCCTGGTCGTTGGGAGCAACCACCCCAGCTCCGGGCCGCAGGCGCCCATGGACCTGCAGGAGTTGGAACAGCAGAGGCTTGTGCTTCTCAGCAGTGACTTTGCTACCCGGCGCCACATCAACCTGCATTTCCGTGACCACGGCATTGCCCCTCACGTCGCGATTGAAGCCGACTCCGTCAGCGCGATCGTGGAAATCATCCGCCGGGGCCATCTCGCCACCGTGCTGCCCGAAGCCATTGCCCGCGAACAACCAGGGCTCCACCCAGTCGGCCTATCACCGGCAATTCCACACCGCACCGCAGCCCTCCTGAAAAGAAGAGACTCCTACATGAGCGCCGCCAGCCAAGCGTTCACTGAACTGGTATCGACATGGAGTTAGCAATCCAACCCGGCCAAGGCCACCCAGCATAGCCTTGACCAACACCATCCATGCCTCGTGCAGGAAAATATCGGCGCAAGCGGTGGCTGGACTCCTCATTCCTATTGGCTTTCTCCGGGTCGTCAAAGACCATGGTTGTTTGTACCCGGGTTCGCTCGGTGGAGTTCAGAGCAGGAGCTTTGTTCCTGATCGGCATCAACGCTGGTGTCTCTTTCGGGGAGTTCATCGGCCAGGGTGAAGGCCAGGTTGTGCAGCTCGGCATTGCTGATGCAGGCCGATGCCCTAGAGGCAACGGGTCTGAACGCCAGCACGCTCAAGTTGGGGAACGCGAAGCTATAGTGACTCCGGGGTTCTTTGCTGCAGGATCACCGTGAAGTCGTTAGCTCCAAACTTCCTGGCCACTACTGCGTTGACACCCGGACCTGAAGCCACGATGGTTAAGCACTTCATCTTCATTTTTGTTGTTTTCGATTGGTGTGAGCACGGTAGCTTTGACCGCCGGAGTGGAAAGCGGGCGGCGTGGCACAGTAGCCTCGTCCCATGACCACTGACAGAGCCCACGGCACCATGAACGATACGATCTCCGAACCCAGCCCCCCAGGTGATCGCCCGCGCTTCTCCGCCGGCGATCTCGCGCCCGCGACCGCTGTGGGATTCGTATTCCTGATTCTGCGGATCTTTGCCGTGTCAGGGTATGACTGGAATACCGCATTTGCAGTGAGCACCACCTTGAGTTTGAGCGACGGCCTGGCCCTGGTTTTCGGATCCCTCATGGCCGGGCACGTTCTTGTGGAGATTCTGCTGGTGAGTGTCCTCCCCCTGCTCATCGCCACGTTCCTGTGGTCTTCAGGCGGGCACAGGGCCACAGTGCTGTTGGCCACCACGCTGGGCTCCGTCACACTGCTCGCGCTCACCGTCAGTTTCCGGATCTGGTGGTTGCCGGCGGCAACGGCGGCCGTCTTTTGTGTGTTTGCACTGATCCGAAGGCTGACTGTGAAGCATTGGCTGCGGCGCATGTTTGCAGTGGCCATGGCAAGTGTTGGCGGGGTGGCGGCCGTGGCTGTGCTGATCGTTGCCGCCTTTGTCCAAACACCGTGGGTTCCCCAGGAACAGATCAAAACCACGACCGGCACGGTCATCGGCTACGTCCTCAGCGTCGACGCTGGATACCTGAATGTGCTGACCGAAGATCACGAGTTCGTCATCCTCAACACCTCCGAGGTGATTTACCGCAAGTGAGTTGGCCAGGATGCACCAACGTTTTTGGTGGATGAGGGGGATGCTGTGATCGGTTCGGTTCAGCACGAGCCAATCTTCGCTGTCGCTCGGGTAGCGATCATAGATCCAGGTGCAGGTATTGGGCACGGGTGAGGCATACCGCTGAAGATTTTGACGGGACAGCATCGCTCAGATCCGCACGCGCTCCCAACTCACCGGCCGTAAAACCTTGGCTGTAGCGCATCCGGACGCGGCGGGGCCAATCCTTCCCATCGCAGCTCTACTCAGTGTGGGTATGGGCCTAGCCCGCAGCCTTATCCGCGTTGGCAACCACGGGAGTGACCGGCCTGATGTGGAGGATTTTGCGCAGTCAGATGTTTTCACCGGCATCCAAGACAGAATGTTGGACGTAGGCTGGCACCAACTTCCCGGTCTGTGGGTGACTCATGGTGTGCATGCACGCGCCGAGGCGTTCCTGGGTTGCCTTGAGTGTCAGGTCCTCACTTGCCACTCCCTGCTCCATCAGCACCCAAGCCGGGGCAACATCAGCAGCATCCATGAAGTTGTGCACCACGAAAGTCCTGAACTTCAGCCGTCGTTTCACAGCGGCCCAGGCGACGACCCGCAGCCCGCGCACCCGGCTCAGCACTCGCAAGGGGAAGGAGAGCAGGTGGGGCAGGCCCGCTGGATGTGTCAGCAGCGTTCGCTAGATTCTTGCGGCCACAATTCGTTTCTGAATGCCGCCAAAATTCATGGTCCCGAAGTGCGGCAGGGCCCTGTCTCGGACCTCAAGGTCCCGGGGATCTTCCGGGTCCAACAGCGCGGCGCTGCGCGTCCCGGCGTTGACGGTGATGGCGGCGCCGACGACGTAGTGCCACCAGCTCAGGGACGTCAGTCCGGCCGCATAATTGATGACCGTATACGGCAGCGCAGTCACCAGAAGGACACCAATCATGGCAGCCAGTCAGCGCTGGCTCAGCAGTTGATTGACTTTCTCCACCCGGGTCCCGGTGAATTTCTCCACCGCATCCTGGCCCAGCCAATGGACAAGCCAGAAGGCGGCCACGGCCCCGAGCATGGCGGCGGCATAGACAACAGCAAAGCCGCCGAGGAGCCCAAAGATCAGCCCCGCAGCGACGGAGAGAACGCTTTGGGCAATGGTGCCAGCGGCAGGACGGCGTCCGCCAAAATGAAGGCAGCCGGCCCCCCACCAGCCGAGCCTAGCGAAATAGGCGCGGATCTCCCCCACCTGCGGAAGATCAAAGTTCATCAACGCTGCGGTTCCGACAGCCACCAAGAACGCCAGGACGCCCAGCCGCACCAGCGCACGAAGCCTTTTTTGCCCTCACCGACTCGTCTTTATCTGAGCGCCCTCCGGCTGGTTCACTGCCCGCCGTACTTGAGTTAGGCAAGGCAGAACCGGCCATGAACAACTCCTTCTCGATCTTGCTGGGCACTTGTCGATGGTTCCGCACGCTGGCGTAGCCATTCCTGAAGGTGCTGGGCCAGGGCTTGGCCGGAACAGGCTCCTTATGCCCTCCGATCATATGCGTCGCTCCGGAGTATGCTTCTTAAAACCGCGCCGGTCCTCCCTATAACCCGACTCCGCCGTCATAATCATCATCAGGGGAACGCTGCCGCAGGAATTCTGCGAGCACTAACAAAGGACGGCAGTCAGCAAAGATTTGGATTGGACCCCTCATGAAGAAGAGTTGGCTATTGCGTGAGTTGCCTTGCTTGACTTCCCGCGGCAGCGCAGTACCGTAAGTCAAAACAATCGGAACGAAGTGGAGCCAAAATGTCTAACTATCAAGCACGCTGGAACGGTGTAGTCCTTGCCGAATCAGAGCACACTATCGAAGTTGAGGGCAATCAGTATTTCCCGCCCGCATCGCTCAATCGTGAGTACTTCAAGGAAAGTTCAACTACCTCACGCTGTCCGTGGAAGGGGGAGGCTAACTATTACACCCTTGAAGCCGGCGGGGCTTCAAACCAGGACGCTGCCTGGCACTACCCGCACCCCCTGCACGCAGCGGAGAACATCAAAGGACACGTGGCGTTTTGGCACGGGGTGGAGGTCGCCAAAGTGGTGGCCGGCGACGGCGATGCAGTGGCCGTCACCGCCTGATAGCTCCTGCACGCGGCCGCGCACCCATCACCACTGACCATTTTGAGCCGTTACTCGCGGTAATTGAACCGCTCACTGTCCTGCGGATTCGAGGGGCCCGCGGTGCGCGCTAATCGGCGAGCCGTCACTGATGGCGTCCTGACTGGACCGGACAGCCGTGCCGCAAGCAACAAGCTCCTGTCCTCGCTTCGGACGTCCCGCTATACGCCCTCTGCATGGTCACTCTTCCTGGACCGTGCAGCCCGGCGCTCCGTCAGGCAGGCCCTCGATCATCGGTGGACCCTGCTGGACGCTACCGTGATGCATGTGGGCCTCGCTGTTCTGGACGACCGGGTCGCCGCCCGTGGTTGGCGACCAGCTGGCTGTTGACCATCAGTCACTTGGGCATGTTGGAGAACCAACACCGGCTGGGGGTGTCCAACACTCTCACGCTGATTCGGGCAAACCTGCCAGCTTTCGAAAACCGACTGGAAACGCTGTCGCGCTCACCACGGATTGGCTCGACGGGAGAATTTTCCAAGCGAGCGGCACCGAGACACGGTTCGTCCAACAGGCGGATTTCTGGCGTATACCGCGCTGTGGACCTTGCTAGCCCTCCAGCCTGAATCCAACCCGTGGCTGCGTCCGGCCGCAGCCCTGCAGCTCATCATCGCTCTGAGAATTGTGCTGCGATGCATCACGCTTGACGCTACTGTGGTGGCATGAGCGACTACCGACGCCCCACGCTCTCGACTGAGGTCTATCGCGATGAACATGGCCACGTTATCGAGTACGGGAAACGTTGGAACGAGGATTCACCGTCAGACGACGTATATTCCCGTGTCAACAACCTGCACGTTTCACACCCCTGCACGCGGTAGCCGAGGCCCTCATCGAATGGCTGCACGGCAACTTCGAAGTGACCATTGAGCAGGACATGGCAGTAGCGCAGGATCTCCTGCACCTGCGAGATGATGTGATTCGGGCGGTACGCGTCGTTCCCCGTAACCCCGCAGCTGCCATGCTGACGTTTGTTCTCACGAGATTCCCTGGCGTGTACCTTCACGCAGGTTCGCTCCACGACTTTCATTTCCCCGAGTGCGGTTGCGATGCCTGCGATGACGAAGTCACCAACTTGGCCGCCGACCTCGAATGGACCGTGCGCACCGTTGCATCAAGGGCTATGTGGAGCGATTCGATCCTTGGCCGGGGCGTTGGATCGAGTTCCAGCTTGATGAGACGGGGGTCGGGAAACGATCTGGCCGCGGCCGGACGAAGGAACTCCCGGATGAACGTGTGAAGCTGGCACGCACGGTGCTGCCCACGGATGGGAACTGGCTGCCGTGGCAGGCTCTTTCACCAGAGACCGCCAACCCTTTCGAATGATCCATGTCCGGTTGCCCTGTGGCGCCCGACACTCGCAGAAACCTTGACATTCTCCTGCCGCCTGTTCGCAAACTCCCAAACCCACCATCCTCGAGATCCTCAGGGCGCACGCCTACGACGAAGCCTGGATTCCTTGAGTGCTTGCCGGCACATCGGTTGACGACGGGGATGAACTGCGCGACCGCGATCTACTAGGAGGTGATCCACCGGCTGCTTATGACAAGCTCAACGACGCCGTTACAGCCGCCGTCAGAGAAGGCGTCGATTCGGAGGCGGTGTCCCATTTTCAGTACGGCGATTATCCGGCCAGGGAAGGCTTCGCGCACCTGGCAATGTATCGCGGCTTTCAAGCATGGCTCATCGCTAAACACCTTTCAATCCCGTTCCACTTGTCAACCGAGATCATTGCCGGGATGAATGAGCACGTGGTGCCGAACGTCGAACAATGGCGTAGCTTCGGGCTTTTCCCGCCGCCGATTGAACCAGCCGCTGGAGCCGATGAGTAGACCCGGATCCTGTGCACAGTGGGGTTCTGGCTCCCCTGACACCAGTTGCGCCTTGCGGCACCCCCTCTCCAACTTCACTGATGCGAGATTGCAACCACAAACACCAGTAAAAGTAGGCCAATGGGCAGCAGCAGGACTCCTGCTGCTATCAGCCCTGGGGTCGCAGTCATCTTAGATCCTGGTGTCGGACGGCTGCACGTTAGTCCCCAGACATCAGTGGATGACCGTCGAGCGGGGGCAATCAGGGTGACAAGTGTTGAGGACCGGCTCGCCCTCAGAGAGTCGCCGACCAGACCCGGGAGTATCGGACCTTCGTGGACCGTCACCTTGCACAGCCCGTGGACCGGAAAGCGAGAGGCCGATCCCGCTAGTCTGCCGGTATGAAAAATTCCAGAGCAATTCCGTCGGGATCTTTCAAACTCAGGGCCGTTCCGTAAGCGGCCTCGATCAACCCGGTGTGTTCGACGCCAATTTCTCCAAGATGGTCCCGCCACTCCAGCAAGGTCTTTCGATCATGCACCTCGAATCCGATGTGGTCGAGGCCCGGATTTTTGCCATCGAAGGCCTTGGCGGAACCGATGTCGTGCTGAGTCAGCCCCAGCGTGAGTCCGTTAGCGAGCGGGAAGATTCGGCGTATAAACGGGCCGTCAGTCATATGCCCAGTGGGTTCGGTGTTCCACAGTCGAGAATAGAACGCAGTACTGACGCTTATGTCCGTAACAGTCAGCGCTAGATGGTCAATGTGCGGCAAAGCCGGCATGAATGTCCTCGGGGTAATTTTCGGTAGCAGACCTCAGCCAATGTACCGTATCTAAAAACTCAGATCATGATGCAGCTGACCCTCACTTCCGAACCCCCGATCAGCGCCACACAGCACCATCTACCGACTCTTATGGCGCTAAACTAGCGCCCTCAGCTTTTTGAATGTTTCACTCGACACTGAACGGGTGGTCTTTCCTGGGCGCAGCGCTCTCCTGCCCGAATGAACACCCGCTCTCCTGCCCGCGCGTTAGTATGACCAAAGCCGTCCACGGACTACTATTCAAGGAGACCCCACTTTTTCGTCACCGTATTCGTTGACATGGCCTTTTCAACACACAATTGGAGCCCCCATTACCGAGATGAACGCAGCGCATGATGTCTACTACGGCAATCCCGCAACAGATGACGACCTTGAACTCACCGAGGAAACACCGCCTTCCGCCGTCGTGCGCTTTAAAGACAGGCAGGACGTTGTCCGCCACGATGGCAGGTACGTCTTGGTCAACCGGAACCGCACCCCGCATGAAGCCATGGTTGATGACCTGCTGTTCATTCGCGGAGCCCTGGAAGCGGCAGGGCTAAGTTACCTGCTGGTGCGCGGCAATGACGAACGGCCCGTGATCTCCGTAGACTGGAAGGACCGTGCCGCGCTGCGCGAAGCCCTCGTTCAGGCATGCGCCGAGGAACCGTTCTATTCACTCACTGTGGACACCCGTAAGAAATCGGCGCGGCTGGTGGCTGAAGGGACATTGGCCAAGAACCGCCGGTCCAGGATTCTGCGCCTGTACCGCCCGCGGTGGGAGCCCGACGGCGGGCTGAGCTACGGTGCCTCGCTGGGGGTCCAAATTGAGCTGTGGAGCTTTGAAGGCGAAGAGTTGGTGCTGCCCATCGAAAACTCGCTGACCCGGCGCACACTGTTGGCCCAGGACGCCGTGCGCGGCACCGTGGAAAGGTATGGTCATACCTGGCCGACCATCGAGAACATGTTCGCCGATCACGCCTCCGACATAGGCTTCGATATTGACTTGGTCTTCTCCTGGGTGGACGGCAGCTCAGCAGAATACATTGCAGCCCGGCGCGCCCGGATGCAGGGTGTGGTGGTGGGCGAGGGCGATGACCACGCGGCCCGTTTTCGCCAGATCGACGAGCTCAAGTATGCGCTGCGCTCCATCTACACGTTTGCGCCGTGGATTCGACGGGTGTTCATAGCCACGGACTCCCCCACGCCGGCATGGCTGGCCGACCACCCTTTCGTGACGGTGGTCCGCAGTGAGGAGTTCTTCGCCGATCCTTCGGTGCTACCCACCCACAATTCACAGGCCGTGGAGTGCCAGCTGCACCACATCGACGGTTTGTCCGAACACTTCCTGTACTCCAATGACGACATGTTCTTCGGCCGTCCCGTCAGCCCGGACATGTTCTTCACGCCCGGCGGGATCACGAAGTTTATCGAAGCCGAGACAAGAATCGGTTTGGGCGAGAACGACGCCGAACGCAGCGGCTTCGAAAATGCAGCCCGAGTCAACCGCAAGTTGCTGTGGGACAGGTTCGGACGCATCACCACGCGGCACCTTGAGCACGCCGCCGCACCGCTGCGCCGCAGTGTCATGGCGGAGATGGAGCGCGAGTTCACAGCAGAATTCAAGGCCACCGCGGCAAGCACCTTCCGGGCGGCGGCAAATATTTCCGTGACCAACTCGCTGTACCACTACTACGGGCTGCTGACGGGCAGGGCAACGATCCAAACGGACGCCAAGGTCAAGTATGTGGACACGACGGCGCGGGCTGGCTTGAAGTACCTGGCAAAATTGCTCGCCAAGCGAAACATGGACTTCTTCTGTCTCAACGACGGCAGCTTCCCGGAGGTACCGGCCGCGGAACGCGCCGAGCTGGTGACCGACTTCTTGCAGAAGTACTTCCCGATTGCGGCCCCCTGGGAGAAGTAGTCCGCCAGGACCTGGACTTTAGCACGACGCGGGCCCGCGCTGTTGTGCCTACACCGCAATGCCGGTAGTGCGCAGCGCGTGGTCGGGGATGTGCACCCCGGCCGTAGCGAGGCGTTGCTGTGTCTGCTCGGCACTGACCTGCTCGCCAACGGTGGTCCCGGAGCCCAGCGGTACGGTGGAATGGACAATGGTGTGTTCGTAGACGTGGACCAGGTTGTAGGCTTGGCCGCCGTCGCGGCCGCGGCTGCCGCCTGCCGGCACGTTCAGATCCTGCGTATAACATGTGGCGGCTGCAACGGAGACTGGGATCCCGGCGAACATGGCGGTGGTTGAGTAGTGCAGGTGGCCGGCCAGGATGGTGCGCACATCCGAGCCGCGCAACACAGCCGCCAGTTCGGACTGTCGGCGCAGCTCTACCAGCACGGCAAGGTCCAGCACGCTGGGCACCGGCGGATGGTGAAGTGCCAGGATGGTGCCGTCAGGGGCGGGCGTGGCGAGTTCGGCAGCCAGCCACTCGAGCTGCTCGGAGCCGATCTCGCCGTGATGGAAGCCCGGCACCGAGGTATCCAAGGTGATGACCCGCAGCCCGTTCAGGAAGTGGCGGTGGGTCACGGGGTCACTGTTCGCAGGCTCTCCCAGCAGGCCTGCGCGGAAGTTTCCGCGATGGTCGTGGTTGCCCATGGCCCAGATCACCTGTGCACCCATGTCCTGGCAGGCGGGCTCCACGATCTGGCGCAACTTGGCGTACGCTTCGGGCTCGCCTTTGTCGGCGAGGTCGCCGGTAAAGATGATCGCCTCCGGCCGGGCCCCGGACGTTGCGATCTCAGTGAAGATTTGGCGCAACCGCTCCTCACTGTCCACCGCCCCATAGAGGGGACCCGGACCTGCCAGCAGGTGAGTGTCGCTCAGGTGAAGCAGGAAGTGTCGCGGTCGCGGGTGCTCGGCCTCGAAGTAGTTCATAGCTGCCTTAATGGTCAGGTGGATGCGGCGGCTGCCGTGTCCCTCTCATGTACCCCCATCCAACCACCGACCGCGTGAACTAAGCACTAACCCTGGCGGTAGTTTGCTAAAACGTTTGGGTTTCCCTGCGGGAGAATCCGGCATGCCCCCCTCATCGACCCTGCTCCGCGGGTATTGAGTTTTACCCCCGCCCTTGAACTGTGGACCTGCGGCTTCTACGCTAGGCAGTGCAGAGTTCTCAGTGAAGGGCAGTCACCACCATGGCATGGGTCGCGAGATCGTCGCACACCTGTTCAACCCCCTCAACGGCGTGGTTGAAAGTCCGAACTTATGGCTATACAACGCATTTGGTCCTGAGTAGGCCCAGCTGATCACCGAGGTGATCACCCCGGTCACCGACGTGATCACCCCGGTCACCGACGTCGTGATGGGCCGAAAACTCTGGCTGGAATGGTCCCATTACTGGCCGCGGTCCGATGATGACTTTAGCCGCTGGATCAATCCTGTGCGTAAGCATGTTCTCTCCTCCACAGTGGCGCAGCAGTTGCCGTGGGACAGCACCCGGATCACGGGCGACCCCGTGGAATATCTGAAGAGCCTTCGCGGGCACGGCGACGGCGGGATACTCGTGAGCGGCGGCGTTGAGAGGGTCCGCTCACTGTTCCTGCAGGGGCTGATCGATGAGCTGATCCTGACAACGCATCCGGTGGTCACCAACGACGGACGCCGGCTCTTTGACGACACCGTCCCACCCACCCTTCTGGAACTTCTCCATGCGTCCTCAACCAGCTCCGGCAACGTCATCATGCACTACGCGCTGCGCCAGCCTGATTGACGCAGCTGCCTGATGATTTGGCCCAAGACCCGTTACCTTTTAGTAGTCCCCAAATTGAGTAAGAATTGGGGTTGTTGGCCTGTCGGTCCCGGCAGGATTAAATCCCCCCGGTCATTGATGATCAGGGGGGTGTTGCCGCCGGGGCTCGATAGGCGCCAGTGGATCGCTAATGGGGGCCGGACCAGCACAGCGAACCACCGTGTAGGTCAGCCGTAACGAAAGATGTCGAGCCTTGCCGCCGCAGGACAAGCCAACGAAGGTTTCACAGGACACTATTTCAGGGAGGTTTGCGGTGATCAAAGGACATGAGGACGTCGATATCTTCATTGGTGTTGACGTGGGCAAAAGCAATCACCACGCGGTCGCTATCGACCGAAAAGGCAAGAAACTCCTCGACCGGGCCCTGCACCAGGACGAGGCCAAACTCCGTGCCATCATCAAGTCCGTAGGAGGCAAGGGCGCGGTGTTGCTGGTCGTGGATCAGCCTTTGACCATTGCTGCGCTGCGGGTCGCTGTGGCCCAGGCTGAGGGAATCTTGGTTGGCTATATTCCGGGTTTGGCGATGCGTCGCATCGCGGACCTGCATCCCTGAGAAGCCAAGACCGATGCCCAGGATGCGGCCATTATTGCTGAGGCAGCCCGGTCTCTGCCGCATACGCTAAGTACCATCGTTATCGCTGATGAACAAGCCGCTGAACTCTCGATGCTGTGCGGTTTCGATGACGATCTGGCGAAACATGCCACGGCGACCTCGAATCGGATCCGCGGCCTACTCACCCAGATCAACCCCGCCCAGGAACGAGTCATCGGGCGCACCTGGACCATCCAGCCATGGACGAGTTACTACTGACGTACCCGTCCGCGGACAAGCTCCGCAAAGCAGGCCAGGCCCGTTTCAGCACGCTGATGGCACGCCATGCACCACGGGCTGGGAACCGGTGGACCACAGATCTCTTCGCCGCTTTGGATGAGCAAACGGTGGTGGGCTCAGGGACCGGAGCTGCCAGCATCGTCCTGCGCCAGCTCGCGGGCATGCTCAAGCAGCTACCTACTGCCAGGGATGAGGACTTGACCCAGGTTGAAGAACTCGTTGAGGCCCACCCTCTTCACGTTGTCCTGACCTCCATGCCCGCGGGCGGGGCCAGGACAGAAGCACGCATCATCACCGAGGTTTCGGTCAAGGAATTCAAGAGCGCCGGTCACCTCGCCTCCTACGCCGGGCTGGCACCAGTGCCCTGGCGATCGGGCACCTCGATCCGTGGTGATCACCCTCCAAGGAAGGCAACAAGTCCCTGAAGCGGGCGTTCTTCCTCTCCGCGTTCGCCGCCTTGAAAGACCCGCTCTCCCGGGCCTATTATGACAAGAAACGAGCCCAAGGGAAACGCCACAACCAAGCCCTGATCGCCTTCGCACGCAGGCGCTGCGACGTGGTATTCGCGATGCTCCCCGACGGAGCCCTCTACACCCAACCAGACGCCAAAACCGCCAAGCCGGGGCAAGAACACACCCCTACGGGTATGCCTTGCTTGCAACTCATTCCTGACCGAAATCACGCATCAATAAACTGTGAAAAATCCTCGCAAACCCCTAGACGAAAAAAATCGGGACACCCCTCGATCGAGTGCCGGCTTTGCGCGCAGCGTTGCCCGACGTGCCAGTTTTTTCGGCAACAGACGCCAAAGGCTTGGAATGGGATGCAACGTTACTCATTGCCGCACCAAGTATTGTTGCCCAGCAGCGAGGCTGGAACGGACTCTATGTTGCCCTCACGCGCTGCACGCAAGAGCTCTGGCAGCTGCTGATGAGCAAGACGGCTAACTCACGGGACCGCAGCAGATCGCGGTTCCCGCCCTTGTCATGTCAGGCAGGCGAATATCAGAGTTGGGGACTAATTGTCCCAGCCACGGTTGCGGCGCATCAGCTCAAGTACCTTCAAGGCTGTGGCATCGCCACCCGCCTTTGAGCCCTGGACGGCCGTCTCCAGATTGCGCCGCACGATCGCTGCCAGCTGGAAAACTGGTTGGGTCAGCCTCGGGCATGGAGAACGAGAGTGCTTCCTCCTTCCCCATCCATTTCCCACGAGCTGAACCACTGGGGGGGGGCCGCACTCGCCGTGCCATTGGGTGCAGGTGACGCGAAGATCGCGGCATCCCCTGACCCTAGGCCAGGGTGGGACATGCCGTGTTGGAAGAGCGTCAGGAAGCGTTCCCGGGGTGTCCCGTCGGAGACGACACGCCGAAGGTAGGAGGAAACGCTTTACCACCACTAGCTTCACCCAGCAGGATCCGGGCAGACTGACCTAGAGAGCGCGCTCGTCAGGTTATACGATGCGGACCGCTTAAAGTACTTAATTACCGTCGCGGTCGGACGCGTTTGTGGTCCGGAAAGAATCCGTGCTCGAGTCCCCAGAGGATGGCGTTGGAGCGGTCAGTTACCTCGATCCGGCGGTAGCAGCTACGGATTATCGTCTTGACGGTGTTGATAGATAACCGGGTCCTTTCTGCTATCTCGGCATTGCCTAGACCCTGGGTGATAAGGGCAAGAACTTCTGCCTCGCGCTGGGTCAGGCCTTCTTGTCGACCGGGCCAATCACCAAGGCTCGATTTCGATTGGCCACTGTGCCCTGGGAAAACCTGACTTTCGCCCCGATGAATATCGTGAAGGGCACTAACTAAGCTGGCAGCGGGAAGACCTTTGGAGAGGTAACCGCTGGCTCCGTTAGCCAGTGCAGCCCTAATTCGAGTTTCATCGAGGTCCCACGAATAGACAACTACCTTGCCAGCCAGCGGATTGCTTGCCAGTTCGTGGACATCCGCACCGTCTCCCGGCGTCGCCGCGAACGTGTCGTAGAGCGTGAGGTCCACAGGTGCGGCCACATCTCGATTGAGGTCGAGTTCGACGACCTCGACGGTATCCCCGTAGGACCGAAGCATCATCTCCAGCCCTCTTAGGACGATTTCATAGTCATCCACCAGGGCGACGCGAAGGTTTGCCATACTTCCAGCCTACGTCAGCAGGGGGCGCGAGAGTTCACCCCTTGGGGTGAAGACGGTCACCCCCATTGATAATTATGCTTTTGGGATGAACTCAGCCCAAACCATCAACAGAATCACGTCTGAGGACGACGATCTCGGCCAGGCGAGTGTTCGAGAGCTTATTGTTCTATTAGCCCTGGCCGAGGATGAGCACCGGAACACCGCTAACCCCAGAAGGATCGCGGCGCTGATACGACGTGAGCAAGCAATAGTCATGGCGTTACACCGCAATGGACTCACCGCCACAGGGCCGGATAACCCACAACTCCCCGGGCAGTCAACACCCCCACCCGTTGAAAACCTGGTGGTCAAATAGTGTCAACAACGACCACGAAACGGGTAAATCTGCGTCAGGTACATCCTCTTCATACCCGATCGTCAGCTGACCTGCAGGCAACGGCTGCGAGGGTTGTGGTCAGGGATGCCAGCATCGAGATCCACGGATACGTGGTTGCCCTCGAGGGGAACAACGTCCGCGTCATGTGGGCTGTAGCGTCCGGCCGGCACCGCCAGCGCACGTTCTCAGCCGAGGCGGTTTTCCTGCCAAGCTACGAGCACCGCTGGGATGGGTACCTTATTCCTTTCGAAAAAATCGCTGTTATCCGTCTGGCATCCCGCTGACCGCCGCGGACGTGTGCGACCTGATGTACTCGCAAACTCAGCAGCCCGGACTTCAAGAGACAAGTATGCCCACCGTTTGTCGAAATACCAGGACTTCTCCGTTGTTCCGTGACTCCAATGCTGGCGATACGTTGAAGGAGTCAATCTCCCGAACTTTCGCACTCGTGCCTTCGTCTACTGGCGTTCCCCTCTCGCCCCAACCAACGAGGTTGGAGTCCGGGATGAGCGCTGATCAGTTGGTGTTTCAGTTCATGGGGCTCGCCGACGCTCTCTCGCGCCGCTATAGCGCCCCGGGATGTGAGGCCGAAGACTTGCAGCAGGTAGCCAGGCTCGGACTCGTGAAGGCTGCCAAGAGGTACCGCGACTTAGGAAATCATGGGTTCATGGCCTTTGCAGTGCCGACTATCAATGGTGAGCTCAAACGATATCTCAGGGATCATTCTTGGGTGGTGCGGCCACCGAGGCCCATTCAGGAAGCTAGGCTCAAGATCAGGCGGGTGCGCCCCGAGCTCACGCAGCACCTGGGAAGGTATCCCTCAACCGCCGATCTGAGTTCGGCCGCTGGCATTTCAGTGATGGAAACCACTCTGGCCTTGATAGCGGAGACAGCCATGGTCGCCCAACCAATCGAGCAAAATGACTCGCCAACGAGCTATGAGGACCCAGGGCACGACGTCCTTCTGGCTACGGAGGACCCCGGCTATGAACGCGTGGAGCAAAGGCTGACGCTTGAAACTGCCCTCAGCGACACGAGCGAGGAAGACCGGCTGCTACTTCATTTGCGCTTCGTCCTGGAGTTGTCGCAGGGGCAGATCGCCCAAGAATTGGGTGTCAGTCAAATGCAGATTTCACGACGCCTGAAACAGTTACTCGACCGTCTCGGGCGTCGCGTGACCCAGGTCGCGGAAAAGTAGTCGACAGCGCTGGAAACAACGCGAAGTGGTCCCGTCCGGCGTCATCCATGGAGGACGCCGGACGGGACCGCCCAAATTTCACGTTAGAGATGGTCCTTGGCGGAAGTGCTCGTCACAGGAATTCATGTCCAACTCTTCGATCTATCCAGATCTGAATTGGGCCCGTGTGCTCGGCTCGTGTCAGGCGCGGCGCCGCACAACGGCGCCATAGACGCCCAAGACGACCAGTGAGCCCACGATGGCGACCAGCCAGGTTTGGAGGCTCCAGAAATTCTCAAGCCCGACGCCGAAGATCGCCCCACCGATCCATCCACCGATCAAGGCCCCCACGACTCCCAGGAGCATGGTGATAAGGATGCCACCACGCTGACGGCCGGGCAAGATGGCTTTTGCTATCGCACCAACGATGAGTCCCAGTATCAGGAACGCGATAAAACTCATGAACTAACTCCTTTTGTTTCAACTTCTCAGATCGAGTGGGGACGTGCCCAATATGGGCCTGCCCAGGTGAGTCCGCGAGGGTTAGCGGCCAGTGACGTCCTTGGCTGCATCCTTGACATGCTCACCAGCCTGCTTAATACCGGCCTTGGCCTGGTCCCCTTCGCCTTCTGCTTCAAGTCCCCGATCGTTAGTGGCTGCACCGATGTGCTCCTTGGCCTTGCCCTTGAGCTCCTCGGCCTTATTTTCAAACTTGTCTGCGATACCCATGGTTGTCTCCTTCATGGAACGAAAAGCACGAGGGGCCGACCGGCCGCTGCTCTTCGGTCCGTTTCCGGGCTACGTGGCAATGGCGCCACCAGCCTCAACCATTACAATTCCCCCAACAATGCAATTCAAACATCTTCGATACCAGTTTCTTTAGCAAGGAGTTTCTTTTGGTATCGCAGGTGGCGGTGGCCACAATGAGATCTCTGAGGACATTGTTTACAACATCACTCAGGACATCGTCTACAAGTAGCCGGAGTGTTGTCCGGTTCCGGACTGGCCGCGAGATCTCTTGATAATAGGGGGTGTCAAATACCTCATCTGCGTCGATCCGCCTCAGATCATTGAGTTCAATCCGGACCTGCCAGTTGCTGTGAGCATCTCAGATTTATGCATGGAATGGGGCATCAGCAGGCCCTCCTGTTTCAAGGTGATGAAACGCTACATCGCTGAAGGCAAGAAGGCCCTCCACCCGCACTCCAGGGCCCCAAAGAAGCCTGCAAGGGTTCATGGGGACCGGACCAAGGCGGTGGTTCTGCGGCTCCGTAAACGCCTGGCTCAGTCCGTCTGGGACAGCGGTCCGCAGTCGATCTGGTTCGAGGGAGTGGATGCTGCGATTACCGGAACACGTTCTTGCTCAAATTCAGGGTATTCGCGGAGGCAACTTGCGACGAAATTTACGTCCTGCATCTCCTGTTCGGCAGGTGGCACTCGCCCTGGATAGGCGAGCCCGAACCCTCCTTGACAGGGAGTCGTTCGTCTCGGGCGACGGCGCGGGGCGCACAGTGTAGACATCGATCTGCGGGCGGTGCGTGAGCCGCCCAATACAGGCCACGAATTTCCCGTATGACAGGGATTTAGGGACTGATCCGGCCGCTGATCGGCGCCCACAACATTTCCGTGTTGTTCAAGCAAAGTCGGCTCAGGCGTCTAGGCGTGGCGGACTCCGCTACCTTCAAGAACGGCCGCATAACCTTCCCTATAGGTGGGGTAAGAAAACTCGAATCCAGTCTCCCGTAGCCGGTTGTTGTGGCATCGTTTGCCGCGGCTCCCCCGCTCCTGCGAGGAATCGTTGGCAATTTCTGGGGCCGGAAGGTCAAGGCTGCGTGCCAAAAATTCAACGACTTCACGACGATCGGTTGGGAGGTCGTCGGCGCCGATATATACGGCCTGAGGCCAAGTCTCCATGGTCATGAGGTGCACGATGGCTGCTGCGGCATCGTCACGATGGATCCGACTAGTGAATTCTGGCTCGGATGAGATCGTCGCGACCCCCTGACGTACACGATCAATTTCTCGAGTGCGTCCTGGCCCGTAGAGGCCTCCAAGGCGCAGGATCGTCGCCTCGGGAATCAGCTCGAGCAAGGTCGCCTCTGCTTCTAGCAGCACAACTGCAGTCGGCGAGGTGGGCTCGGTCGGAGACGTCTCGTCAACCCAAGATCCGTCATCAATACCGTAAACCGCTGTCGATGACACATAAAGCACTCTCGGTGGCGCAGCGCAATCTTTACTGATGGCAGCAGCGACACGCAGAACACTGTTGACGTATGCCGCTCGATAAGAATCCACGCTGCGCTCATCGGGGCTCATGGCAACCACCACGATGGCGGTGTCCGTCGGCAGCGTCGGAACCTCTACCGACAGATCAATCGACTGGCCTTCGATTTCGGATGGCAGTTTCTCCGCTGAGCGTCGAAGTCCCATCACCCGATGGCCCAGAGAAGCGAACCGCAGCCCGGCTTCAGTGCCAAGGTCACCGCAGCCGGCAATTACAACAGTCATTTCATACTCCTCAGACCACACTGTTCGTTCGGATAGTCTCGAGGCCCGATTGCCGAGCAGCGAGGCACAGTACTAGCTTATCGAAACCCCCCAGTTGGCATCAGCACGGCGCACCGCCGGCATATTCGGTATTGGACGGACGCAGGGAGTTTGGCTACCAGACACTTCAAGCTTTCAGAATGGTGTGCAGTTGTGGAGAATGGGACGATGCAGACACGTCGTGATGAGCATCAAGCGGTTCCGTCAATTGTCGGGCAGGAGCCGGATTTCGCGTGGGCTTCAGCGCCGGATGTACCGCAAGAGCTGTTCCTGCGCTGGCGTCGGGACGCTATAAATGCGGGTTTGCCTGAGGCGTACGCAGCGACGCTCTCGACTGTCGATGCTGACGGCATGCCCGATGCCCGGGTGGTAACCGTCAAGGACATTAGTAGCGACTGTGGATTTAAGATCGCCTCAGGTGACGATTCGGCCAAGGGCCGCCAATTATTGGCGAATCCAAACTGCGCCCTAACGTTTTACTGGAGTCCCCTCGCCCGAGCCGTGCGGGTCCGTGGAGCCGCGCAACGAGCTACCCCTGCAGAATCAGCGACCGACTTCCTCGCACGCCACCCACGGACCCGAGCCAACGCTCTTGCCGCTCGACAGAGTTCCACCTTTTCAACTGATGCCGGCCGGGATGAACTAATCACACAATCCCAGGCCGCCATGGAGGCCGACCCCGGGATTGTTTCTCCCCATTGGACCGTGTGGACCGTCGTACCTAAATCAGTTGAATTCTGGCAAGGCGATCCGAACCGCAACCACCAACGCCTCAGTTATATGCGAACAGCGACCGCATGGGACAAGCAACGCTTATGGCCGTGAGGCACCCCCACGATGCACCATCCGCAACGCAGAGGGATACCGTTGCGGGAGTCGCCTCATCTCGAAGCACGGGCTTCCATTTCGCTAGAGGAAGACGCTGCCGCTTAAAACTCACAATTTTCAATGAATTCAGTACTTCAGTCAACCTGACGGCTTCAAGCGTTCCCGCAAAGACGATCTGCCCTCGGTGATAGAGCCACCTGTCCAGTAATCGGTTTCACTCGGTTGGCCAGCGTCTCCAGGACAGGGTGCAGCTGAGTTCTGGTTCCTCCCCGGTGGACACCCCAGGGGTGCCACGGCACGATTGTGATAACGGGAGCGAACCGACGACCGGAGAAGCACATGCACGTCATCCATCTGACAATCGAGCTCGCTGTGCCCAATATTGATGAAGCGAAGGCCTCCTGTGCCGACTATCTCGGACTCGAGGGGCAGAACTTGGGCTTGGACTGGGTCACCCGCTTCATAGTGCCCGGCTCAGGGGACCACATCCAGCTCCTGACGCAGGATCCGACTGCCCCCAGGATCCCGTGCTCACCGTCAAGGTCGACCACGTCGACGCGGGGGCCCGTGAACGCGGTTATCAGATCATTCACCCCTTGACCACGGAGCTGTGGGGCATCAGATGGTGCTTCGTCCGCGCCCCCGACGGTACGGTGGTCAACTTCGCCGAACATCGCGAGCCTTGAAACCTCCCGAAACGTTGAACGGAACGCCACAATGATCGCTCAAGTGACAGGGATCGTTTTCGGGCTTCTGGGGCCGGGTACTTTCTCGTCCCTGCGGCCGGCTAGTTCCGGGCCGTCGCACACCGTGTGCAGCCAGCTTCCGGCGATGCACAGTTAGCGGCGGCACTCGCTCGCCTCTCCGGGCGGCGGACCCGGCGGCTCGCCGCGGGGGTGATCGATTCGGTGACCGGATCACGGATGGCGTTCGTCGTCGCGGATGAGGGCACCTACTTCGAGGTCGGTTCACTCGCGAAGGTGTTCACCGGGATGCTTCTGGCCGAGGCGGTGAGTCGCGGCGAGGTACAACTGGATGCCATGGTCGCCTCACTGCTGCCCGAGACAGCCGGCAGGGACCGCGGGACAGTGACCTTGCAGGAGTTGTGCACCCACACCTCCGGACTGCCCCGGCTCCCGTCAACACCTGCGATGACAGCCACGTCGATCTGTTCCGAGTTGTTCGGCACAGACCCGCACCGGTCCATCGCAACCACCTCAGTGCTGTCCCTCGCGAGCCGGCAGGAGCTGACCTACCGCGGCCAGTGCCGGTATTCAAATCTCGGTGCCGCCGTTCTCGGGGAGCTGCTGGCCCGCGTGGCCCGATGCGAATACTCAACCCTGCTCCCCAAGCGGATCTTCACTTCCACAGGAATGCTCTCCACCAGCCTCCCTGCCCGGCTAGTGCGGCCCCGCGAGGGTGGAAGGCGGCCGGGCGCCGCTCCCAGCCATGGTCGCAAATGGCTACGGCCCCGCCATCGGCGTGGTCAGTGCCTTGGCAAACATGACCCGGCTGGCCAACTCAGTACTGGACGGCTCCGCTCCGGGTGTCGCCTCGATTCGACCGATCGAGCACACCATCCCCAACATCCCCACCCGCCCCGGCCAGGTGTCGGGCATGCTCTGGGCTATCGACTCACAAGCAGGCACCGCGGGTACCATGGTCTGGCACAACGGGCTCAACAGAGACGAGTCGCCATCGCGCTGACAGGCTGGCTCACCCGCCCCAAGCAACACTGACTCGGCGGCACCTACCAGAGCAACACCCGACGCCCACTCGGCTGCCGGGTGCCCAATCGGGTCAGAAAGCCTTCTTGGACGCGCTCGCGACCGCTGAGAATTACTCCTGCTGACCGGCCCGCTGCGAGGCGGTGCCTTCCACACTTACGCGCTGTGGGATACGACGTCGTGGTAGTGGACCAAGACAAGGCCGGGTGGTCTATGGTCGCGTCAGAGCAGCCGATAGCTGAACGGCTTTATGAAACCGTGAAATGGAGGGTCAAGATCGAGGGTCCAGTCACTGCCAGAAGTAACGACGCGGCGTTCCCAGCCTCGAAGGATCATCCTGGATGCCGCATGGATCTATGGTTCGACTGAGGCCGCGTCACCGTTGTAGGCGATACCACCTCATGGTGGCCACTCCGGTAATTTGGCGAAGCGTCCGATGAGGTAGATCGATAGCCTCCGCTGGGTGACTTAGCTGCGCTTTTGCTCCGTCAAGTTGATCATCTTTCGGGTGAGGCAAACTGCGATCAGCGCTATCCAGCTCATGACTGCGAGAAGACTAATCCCAACTGACACTGCGAGGTCGGGAGTGCTATTCCACCAAGTCGGCTCGAAGATGGGTGTATGTGTTCGGCTTGGCACGACGACCAGAGCAAAAAAGACTGTTGCGCTTGTTATCAAGGTGCCGACAAGGATCGGAAGCCACCGCCCGGTGCGCGAGTGCCGCGGGCGTGCGGCTGCGAAGATGAGCCAGGCGACCATCATCAGCTGCAGAATGGGGAGCCCGATCATGATGAGCGGCGCCGCAGCAACGAGAGGGTCCACCACGGCCGGGCTGTCTCGGGTGCCGACGATCTTGTGCAACAGCGCTTCAGTGAATCGCGAGAATTTGTCTTGGTCGGTACCGAGGCTGTAGTTGCTCAGTACAACGACGCCCAGGCCAAGGGACGGCGCGAATGTAAGGTACGACACCGATCGTTCTGTGCTGCCGGAATGCTCCCACAGCGTTGGAAGGCTCGGGTCGGTGCTGTTCTCGTCGTTGTCGTGCAGCTCCCAGAACGGGCGAACAAACCACCCGCTGGCGTATTGGCTGTATTCGTTGACTCGAGTAAGGGGAGCCCGGGCGTTGGCAAGTGTTGCAGTACCGATTCCCGCCAGCTCACCCAGGTGCACCTGCAGGAGGTGGGTGAGGTCACTGGCAGTGGAGGTAATGAATGCGGACGGCGCGCCCATCGGCCACGTCGCCCCAGGCGTTACGACGTGAATGATCCCGAACCAGTTGTAGTAGCCGGCAGCCAATCCGTTCGAGCGAGCAAGTTCGAGGTCACTCGTGGTTGAGGTGAGCCCGAGAGGCGCGAGGACAAGGACTTGGAGCGCATCCTCAAACGACTTCCCAGTGACGTGTTCGATGATCGCGCCGAGCAGCGTGTAGTTGGCATTCGAGTAGTCGAAATGCCCGCCCGGTACCGCGGTTGGCGTGCCCTGCAAAACGCGCCGGCTCTCTTCCCGAATCGAAGTGACCGCTGGCCAAGGATTGAATTCCTCAAGACCCGCACGTTCGCTAATCCCGGAGGTGTGACTGAGCAGTTGAGCCAGTGTCACGGTCGAAAATGGGCTATTGGCGCCACCCAGTTCCGGCAGAAGAGCTCCGACAGGGTCGCTCAAAGCGAGACGTCGCTGCGAAATGAGCTGCTGAACTGCTAGGGCAGTGAATTGTTTGGATGTCGACCCGAGCAAGAACGGTGTTTTGAGGGTAATCCCAGGCCCGCCAGGATAAGCATCCCCATAGGTTCCCTCGAATTTGACTGAGCCATGGGAGAGCACGACAACGGCAAGTCCAGGTAGTCCGAGGTCAGCGCGTTGCTGCCGAACGAAGCTATCGAGACTGGAATCCGTTTCGCGATTCGCAGAGTTGGCAACGGCCGGAATCGATAAGAGCGATGCTGCGACTATCGCAACCAGCACGCCCGCTAGTAGCAGCCGACGTACAAGCTTTTCCATCCATAATCGCTGTCCGAACTTGGATCGCATGGGCAAATTTTAGTGATCACGCCCCTGGCGCGCAAGATGTCGACGAGACTCCTGATGGCGTTGAATTTGTGGACACGCAGACGCTTTCGGTGTGGGCTTGTGACCGTCAAATCCCGAGGTGGAGCATGCGGCGCCTCATTTTGTGTGCTGCTTAGGAGTTTTTGGACAGCGGGTTGATGTTCTCTCTAGGCTGCCGTGGCCAGCTACTTGTAACAGCAGTGGACGTCATCCGGTAGCCCGTAGGCGAGTGCAGAATGGCGTCTTTGGCTGTTGTGGAACCCCTCGATGTAGCGGATGATGCCCTTTTGGCCAGACTCGATAGGCAGCAGTGGAATCCCTTCAAGCACGGGCAATCAGCGTGACGATACGCGGGGCGCCGTTGCCGGGTCTCGCCAATTCACTGGGGTACAGGCAGCTGGGGCTGTGCTCGGTCAGAGGCTTACGGACTGGCCGCGTAGTAGCACCCATCGGGGCTGGTGCAACGCGGTTACATCAGTCTCAAGATCACCGGCGACACCAAGAAGATCGGCGTGGTAGCCGGGGGCGATCCGGCCTTTGCGGGCGCCGACCCCGCATGCCTGCGCTGCACCCGAAGTCGCCGTTGCCAGGGCCTCGGCGACGCTCAGGCCAGCGGTGACCAGCTCACACACGGCGTACGGGAGCACCCCGTGCCGTTTGGCCGGCGCGATACCGGAGTCGGCCCCGGACACCAGGCGCACTCCGCTGCGGTGCAGCCGGGCGACAAAGTCAGACCGGACCTGCAGCATCTCTTCAACTGTCATCCCCATCCTCGCCATCACCGCTCGTATCGCCGGCGGCGGGGCCTGCATCAGATGTGTGTCATATCCGAGGGTGGGACAGACCGCGATGCGGCTCCGCGCAAGAGCCGTGAGCGTTTCTTCGCTAACCTCCCCGAAGCCGCGGGCGGTGACACAGGAGCAATGCTCTATCCCATCGACCCCGGCTAAGAGCGCCTGCTCCACCGCAGGCGTTCCATGCGCATGCGCCGTCACCGGCACACCAGCCGCGTGAGCGCGGTCAACGATCAGCCGCATCTGATCGGCGGTGAACTGAGTAAGCATCGCATCGGTGCCCGGAGTGTTGACACCGCCCGAGGCCATCACCTTGATGATGTCCACGCCGCGTTCCACTCGCTCTGCTACCGCTCTGATGATCTCCTCGGTCCCGGCAACTTCACCCCCTAGGTAGTGACAGTGGCCGTTCGTACTTGTCAACGGTGGCCCGGAGGCGACGATCGTAGGCTCGATCGCAGGAGCCGACAGCTGCCGATCCCGGCGCTCGAGGACACAAAATCGCCGATCCCCCAGATCACGTACGGTCGTCACACCCGCCACGAGCTGATCGTGCAACGCGGCCGATACGACCCGGTCGATCTCCTCAGCGGAGAAGCCAGCAACCCGGTCCAAGGCCGAGACCCCACTGTCGGTAACGAGATGGGTATGGGCGTCGATCAGACCCGGCAGCAACGTCCCTTCGTGAACCGTCACCTGACAAACCCCGGGGACCGGAAACTCGTAGGACTCAACACCGACGATCGAACAGTCCTCCAAGAAGACCGTCGCACCGCCAGCCAAAAAAGACTCACCGTCGTAGACATGACGAACCCGAATGGCATGCATGTACCCATTTTCCCCCGACAACCAACAACCCGGCAAGACCCCGACGAAACTCAAGAATAGTGCTCACGTAATGGGATGCGTGCCTCATCTGGAAAATGCTCACAAAAGCTCTATCGTATGTTCAGACGCTTTGGTGTACCGGAGGGATTCCCTGCGAGGCATGGAAACCATCACTTCCAACTTTGAGCAAACCAGTATTCTGCTCTAAAAACTCACAGAATCCGAAATCCGGGCCTGACCCTCCACCCATCAACGCTGGTGTCTTCTCGCTCTCGAAACCACACCAGAACCCAGCCCCTGTCCCGAGCGTAACCTGGTCATCGCGGACGCTAGCCTGCCCTGCGCTGAAGTGGACCGCTGGTGAACCTGCTTTTGAAGATACTGGCAGCCAAATCCGCGATGACGTCGACAGTCGCCAAGGGACACTCATCTTTTACTCACCTATTTCAACCGGAAACTACGGCAATTATTGACATGTCGTAGGCACCAACAACGGCGAAATCTCCCGAAAATACACAAATAATGATAGGCAGCGGCACCCCTCAGCATCCAGATGGTGAGATTCTCTTGGCCGCCGGTTCGAGCCCGGCCCGGTGCACAACCTGCCTCTGAACTGCGGTCATATCTCCAAATCTTGGGCCGCTCAAGGCAAAAACGGTTACGTCCCGTGGAGTCGTATAGTTTCCGGTTGCTGAGCAGCGGATTTCTGATGTGAAGAGCCATCGTGCGATGGTCAGTGAGTACCGATCAAAGAACTCACGAAGAACGCAAACACACGATGGCTCTAGACCAGTCGGCCTTGCTTGACCTGCATGGCCAACTTAAACTCACCGATGTCTCCGACGGGATCCGCACTGCGACCGAGACACTGTATCAGTAGCTCATCGAGGCCGTGGCCACCGCGTTGATCGGTGCCGCCCCGTTCCAACGCTCCGAGGCCCGCACAATCCAGCGCAACGGGTCCCGTCCCAGGACGTTGACGACCACCGCCGGGGACCTGAACCTGAAGATCCCCGAGCTACGCAACGACTCATTCTTCCCTGCATTGCTGGAGCGCCGGCGCCGCGTGGATCAGGCACTCTACGCCGTGGTGATGGAGGCGTACCTGCACGGTGTCTCCACCCGCAAGGTCGATGATCTGGTCAAGGCGCTCGGGGCTGATACCGGGATTTGGCAAGTCCGAGGTGTCCCGGATCTGTGAGGACCTGGACCATGGGGTCGGGCACAGGGTCGTGTCCTAGGCGGTCGTGGTCGCCGTCGGCGTGGCTGCTGACGGGCGCAGGGAAGTCTTGGGCTTCGATGTCGGAGGCAGCGAGAACGAGGGGTTCTGGGCCGCGTTTCTGCGGTCGTTGAAGACCCGTGGACTTGTCGGGGTGAAGCTGGCTATCTCCGATGCCCACAATGGCTTAAAGAAGGCCATCTCCACGGTGTTCCAAGGTGCGGGTTGGCAGCGCTGCCGGGTGCATTTCATGCGTAACGTGCTCGCGTTCACCGGCTTCCCGGCCAGGCACTGGCGCCAGATCTGGTCCACGAACCCCATGGAACGGGTGAACAAGAAAATCAAAAGACGCACCGACGTCGTCCGGGTCTTCCCCAACCCCGCAGCGCTCCTACGGCTCGCCGGAGCTGTCCTCGTCGAGCAACATGACGAATGGGAAGCCGGGGACCGCCGCTACCTCTTGCGAAACCTCCATGGCCGAACTCAAGGCCATGAACACCACACCCACTGCCCACGTAGTGGAAGCGATTTTGCTCCCAGAACTCACTGCAACATAATCAAAAAACTGACCCGCACGGTGTCGAGGCAAACTCCACCACTCAGCGGGACGTAAACGCAAAAACGCCCCAACTCATCTTTTACTCATCTAATTCAACTGACTTTTCCTGATTTTCTGGTCATCATTTTCAGCACATGACGCCCATCATTTTCAACATTCAGTCGCAAAACGTAGCTAGATTCCGCGGTTCTCACTTTCCCGAACACGGCCCGGGAGTTGCGGGCAACAATAGGGTCTTCGATCGTCGTACTCTCGGCACAGTTGCCCGTCTGTTAGCCAAGAACTTCCCTCGAGACTGCAAGCAACCCGGCGCGGCAGATTCATTCGAACACGCCCCACTTCCAACCTGCCAGACTCCGCCACCATGGCCCACGCGGCTTTCGGAACCCTGCTCGACATCGAACCTGCCTTTGGCAGTGCTCATCGGGCTTCTGGTGCTTGAGCATTCAACTTCGGGGCTTGTCGCCCAATGGATGAGGTCAATCCGATCAGCACTGGGCGTAAATCCCCACGAAGCCTGTTCTGCACAACGCGCGGTCAAAACATCCAATGAAAGCCCCCCCGGCCGCTGCTAGTCTCGGCGTCAGGTACGAATAATTTCCATAGGAAGGCCCACATGCCAACGCATGAGACACCCACCGCCACGGGGCCCCTCACCGGGCTCGTTGTCGCCGATTTCTCACGGGTCCTGGCCGGGCCGCTAGCCACCATGGCGCTGGCTGACCTGGGCGCCCGGGTCATCAAGGTTGAACGGCCTGGCACCGGGGACGACACACGGAGCTGGGGCCCGCCCCACTCCCCCACGGGAACCACCTACTACGAGAGCGTCAACCGCAATAAGGAATCGGTGTGCCTTGACCTCACCGATCCCGCCGACCTGGAGCTCGCCCGGGAACTGACCCGGCGTGCCGACGTCCTCGTTGAGAATTTCAAGCCAGGCGGCATGGCCGGACTTGGCCTGGGCTATGAGGAACTCTCTTCCGCCAACCCCGCCCTCATCTACGCCTCCATCACAGGCTTTGGCAGTGCCGGCGGGGCCGGGCTCATGGGTTACGACTTCATTGTCCAGGCCCTGGGCGGCCTGATGAGCATTACCGGAGAGCAGGAGGGCGGTCCGCTCAAGGCAGGCGTTGCCCTGGTGGACGTCCTGACGGCCAAGGATGCCACCGTTGGCATCCTTGCGGCCCTGGCCGCCCGCGCATCTTCCGGGCGGGGCGCCCACCTTGAACTGAACCTGCTTTCCAGCCTGCAGGGTGCACTGGCCAACCAGGGGCAGGCTTTCCTGGGTGCCGGGGTCGTTCCTGCCAGGATGGGCAACGACCATCCCTCGATCGTTCCCTACCAGCTTCTTGAGTGCTCCGACGCGCCGCTGGCCGTGGCCTGTGGCAACGACGGGCAGTTCACGAAGCTGGCCCGGGTCCTAGCGATTCCCGACATTGCCGTGGATCCGCGCTTTGCCACGAATAATGCCCGCGTGGCACACCGCAAGGAACTGGTGACGATCCTGGAGGAGGCCCTGTCCGCAGGCTCCGCCATCCACTGGCAGGACCGACTGACGGATGCCGGCGTCCCGGCAGGCCACGTCTCGGGGATCGATGAGGGGATCGAATACGCCCAATCTCTGGGACTGGATCCCACCATCGAAGTCCACGACGCGGCCGGCGTGGCCGTGGGCCGCCAGATCCGCAACCCCATCACCTGGACGCCGGCCATCCCTGTCCGCACGCACGCGCCCCCACAGCTGGGCGAACACAACGCCGCCGTGCGTTCGTGGCTGGGGAGCTGACCCTGGCCGGCAGCTCGCCCCGTCCAGCGGTTGACCCCGACCGGCGTGCCGGTGCTGGACTACTCCGCGCGCAGGGCCAGCCACAGGTTGGCGGCCACGTCCGGATCGTCCGGATCAACCTGAAGTAACGTCGCGGCGATGCCCATGCGGTGCCGCAGGGAATTGCGGTGCACCCCCAATTCTCGGGCGGCGCCTTCCCACTGCCCCCGGTGCCGCAGGTATGAGCGCACCGTGGCCACCAAGTCTGCACGCCCATAACCGCGCAGAGCGGACACCCAGTCCTGGACGCGCGGATCCAGCGACCCCGGCATCACCTCCTGGATTCGGCCCACATCCAAGCCCCGGGCCAGTGCCGCCAACTGAGCCCCCTCATCCCGCACGCGCTCAAGGGCCATGGGCTGGCTCAACACAGCAGCAAACTCCGCGCCGGCGGGTTGCCTGCGACCGGCCGCGACTGTGCCGCCGCCAGCGTGGTCGGCATCCAGCAGCCAGTAACTCAAATCCCCGGCTGTGTGCCGCAGGCGGCTGTCCTTTAGGGCGGCACCTGCCGCAGACCATCCGGACTCCGCTGCCAGCTGTGATGCGAGAGTCTGGGCGAGCGCCGCGCCGTCGTCCGAGTTCCGGACCACCAGCATCCGCACTGCGCCGCGGGGCACCGCAATCCCTAGGTCCAGGGCCTGGGCCCGGCCGGCTTCAACGTGCCCGGCCAGAAACAGCTTGGTCACGGCGGAGCCCAGGGCTGCGGCCATGGCGTCCCTTTCCTGGGCCTGCGCAGCCTTGATCGACAGCAGCACGCACACCGTCAGGATGACCTGCCTGTCCGTGCGGTTCAGCTTGCGCCCTGCTCCAATCGCGAGGAACCCGGCCGCCCGCCGTCCCACTAGCACGGGGTATTCCACCACGTCCGCGCCATGGATTTGGAAGGTGGCTGCGGAGTGCGCCGCACCCATGTTCAGCCGGGACGCCTCGGCGCGCAGCGGCCCCAGAACGGCGCGGTTGGCTTCTGGCCACAACGTCTCCGTCCCGTGATCGGCAGGCAGGTACGCGGCCCAACCGCCCAGCGCCTGGGCCAGCGCCTTGATCACCGAGGCCAGCGCGTCGGGCTGCGCGGCAGCCCGGGCAAGGGCCGTCTGAGTGCCCAGGCTAGCCGCCAGATCCGCCTGGTCCTCCCGGCCCACTAGGTCCCAGTAGGCGCGCGAGACGTTCATGAAGGGTGTTCCGTCGGGTACCAGCACCAGTGCCAATCCGGCCGCCTTGCAGGCATCGATGAGGGCAGATGGGACTTCATCGACCCCGGCTCCCAGCCCCAGCCCCAGAGCGGCCACGTCGCGGTCCACGAGGCGCTGGACGTACGCCGGCACCTTGGCGGCCGGCCCGGCCAGGGGAATGCCCGTAGTGAGCAGCAATTCCCCGCCTTCGAGGTACGGAGTGGGGTCCTCCAGTTCCGAAATGTGTACCCCGGAAACCTTCCGCCGCGCCACCGTGTTTCCCGACGCCGGGCGTAGGTCCTTGCCGAGCAAGTGGTGCAATTGCGCCAGACTAATCACAAACGTGCCTTTCAATGAAGTGACTCCCATCATAGGGACATTTTGAACAAGAAAAGAATAATACTTGGATGGAATGTCCAATGCGCCCGGCGTGGGTAGGCAATAACTTGGAGGACATGACATTGATCCAGGACACACTCCCGCAGACCCGCCACCTCGCCACGGCCATCCCCGGCCCCGCGTCAACGGCCCTGCACCGGGAACGCGAAGCCCACGTCACCAGCGGATTCGGCGTCGCCCTGCCCGTCTTCATCAACCGCGCCGGGGGCGGCATCCTTGAAGATGTGGACGGCAACCGCATCATCGACCTGGCCGCCGGCATCGCCGTGACCAGCGTTGGTGCCAGCAATCCCCACGTCCAGACCCGGGTGGCCGCGCAGATGGGCAGGTTCACCCACACCTGCTTCATGGTCACCGAATACGACTCCTTCACGCAGGTCGCCGCCTGGCTCAACACCCACGTCCCCGGCGACTTCGACAAGCGCACCGCACTTTTCACCACCGGGGCCGAGGCTGTGGAAAACGCCGTCAAGATCGCCCGCGCCGCCACCGGCCGGGAGCGGGTGCTGGTGTTCGATGACGCCTACCACGGCCGATCCCTACTCACCTTGGCGATGACGGCCAAGGAGAACCCGTACAAGCTCACCTTCGGCCCGTTCCCGGGCGAGGTCTTCCGGGCCCCCACCGCCACCCGGCTGTGGGCCCGTGGGGCGGAAGCTACAGCCACCTCAGAGCTGAAGGCCGTGGAGGCCCTGCTGGACGAAAACGGCCCGGAGACCTTTGCCGCCATGGTCATCGAACCGATTCAAGGCGAGGGCGGCTTCCTCGTCCCCGCACCAGGGTTCCTGGCAGGCCTGCGCGAACTGGCCACCCGGCATGGCATAGTCCTGGTCATGGACGAAATTCAGACAGGCCTGGGCAGGACCGGAACGCTCTTCGCCAGCGAACACGACGGCGTGGCGGGTGACCTCACGCTCACGGCCAAGGCACTGGCCGGCGGACTGCCGCTGAGCGCCGTCACCGGCCGCGCCGACATCATGAACTCCGTCCACAAGGGCGGCCTGGGCGGCACCTACGCCGGAAACCCGGTGGCATGCGCCGCGGCCCTGGGCGTGTTCGAGGCCTTCGAGGACGGCACCCTGCTGGGGAACGCCAACACCATTGAATCCACGGCACGCGAAATCCTGGAACCCCTGGTAGCGGAGACGTCCGTCGTCGCCGAATTCCGCGGCCGGGGCGCCATGCTGGCCCTCGAATTCACCGACAAGGCCACCTTGGCGCCCCTGCCAGCCCTGGCCGCCGAGGTCGCCGCAGCCTGCCACGGCCAAGGAGTCCTGGTCCTGGTGTGCGGCACCGACGGAAATGTCATCCGACTACTGCCGCCGCTGGTCATCGGACAGGAACTGCTCCGCGACGGGCTCCAGGTCCTGCGCGGGGCCATCACAGCAGCCAACAATGCCCGGCCGGATGCGGCCAACACAGCCGCACTGGCCTCCGCCTAAAAGCCCCCCTTCCCGCAAACCCTTGGAGAACATCATGACCGAACCATCCGACTTGCTCGACATCGATTCCCTCCTCACGGCCGGGGAACTGACCATGCGCGAGAAAGTCCGCGGCTTCGTGGACGAACGCATCCGCCCCAACATCGCCAACTGGTTTGAAAACGCGGTGTTCCCGCAGGACATCGTGAGGGAAATGGCCGGGCTAGGCCTGCTGGGCATGCACCTGCAGGGCTACGGCTGCCCCGGACGGTCCGCCGTCGAATACGGCATCGCCGCCATGGAGCTGGAGGCCGGCGACTCCGGCTTGCGCACCTTCGTCAGCGTCCAAGGATCCTTGGCGATGAGCGCCATCCACAAGCACGGCTCCGAGGAGCAGAAGGACGAATGGCTCCCCCGGATGGCCGCCGGCGAGGTAATAGGCTGCTTTGGACTGACCGAACCCAGCGCCGGCTCGGACCCTGGCAGCATGAAAACTTTTGCCCGACGGGACGGCGGGGACTGGGTCATCAACGGCTCCAAGCGATGGATCGGCTTGGCCTCGATCGCACAGATCGCCATTATTTGGGCGCAGACGTCCGACGGCGTGCGCGGCTTCATCGTTCCCACCAACACCCCCGGATTCAAGGCCACGCCCATCGAAGCCAAGCTCTCCATGCGCGCCTCGATCCAATGCGACATCGAACTCACCGATGTCCGGCTGCCCGCCACCGCGCTGCTGCCCAACGCCAAGGGCCTGCGCGGCCCCTTTGAATGCCTCAACGAAGCCCGCTACGGCATCATCTGGGGGGTCATGGGAGCCGCAAGGGACAGCTACGAAACAGCGGTCAACTACTCCCAGGAACGCCTACAGTTCGACAAGCCCCTCGCCGGCTACCAGCTCACCCAGCAAAAGCTCGTCAACATGGCACTGGAAATCAACAAGGGCATGCTGCTCGCTCTGCAGATCGGACGCCTCAAGGAAGCCGGCCGTCTCAAGCCGCACCACATCTCTGCCGGCAAACTGAACAACTGCCGCGAGGCGATCACCATCTGCCGCGACGCCCGGGCCATGCTCGGCGGCAACGGCATCACACTGGAATACTCTCCGCTGCGCCACGCCAACAACCTGGAATCCGTGCGGACCTATGAAGGCACCGACGAAGTCCACACACTGATCCTCGGCAACCACATCACCGGCATCCCAGCCTTCCGCTAAGGAGCAGTTCATGACAACCACACTCTCAGCTCAGTCCCCGGCCGTTGAACTCCAGCACTTCATCGGTGGCACCTGGTTCCAGGGCAGCGGTGAAGCCTTCACCTCCGTCAACCCCGCCCGGCCGGGTGAAACGGTGGCGCACGGGCTGCACGCCGGAGCGGCCGACGTCGACCGCGCTATGGCAGGTGCCGTTGCCGCCAAGCACGGTTGGGCCCGCACCCCCGCCCACGAACGCGGTGCCGTGCTGCTGCGCGCCGCTGCCATCTTGGAGGAGAATGCCCCCGTCTGGGGGCGGGAACTGGCCCGGGAGGAGGGTAAGACGCTGGCGGAGGGGCAGGGTGAGGTGCTGCGCGCCGCGCAGATCTTCCGCTACTACGGCAACGACGGCGACCGCGAGGCCGGGAGTATCTACTCCTCCCCTCGCCGTGGCGAAAGAATCCTGGTCACCCGCAAGCCGCTGGGCGTGGTCGGTGTGGTGACCCCGTTCAACTTCCCCATCGCCATCCCGGCATGGAAGATCGCCCCGGCCCTCACCTACGGCAACGCCGTCGTCTGGAAGCCTGCCAGCACCGTCCCGCTGCTGGCCATGCGTCTGGCACAGGCGCTGGAGACGGCCGGTTTGCCAGCTGGAGTGCTGGGTCTGCTGATCGGCCCGGGCCCCGTGGGCACTGCACTGGTCGAACACCCCGCCTTAGACGGGCTCTCCTTCACCGGGTCCACAGGGGTGGGCCGCAGCCTTGCCGCTGCAGCAGCCAGCCGGGGCGTGCCGATCCAGGCCGAAATGGGCGGCAAGAACGCCGCGATCGTCCTAGCGGACGCCGACCTTGCTTTGGCAGCCGAACAGGTCATGCTGGGCGCGTTCCGGTCCTCGGGCCAAAAATGCACGGCCACCTCGCGGCTGATCGTGGCGGACGCCGTCGCCGATGAATTCCTGGACGACCTCCGGGCCAGAGCAGAGGCCCTGGTGGTGGGCGACCCGACCGAGCACGCGACCCAGATGGGTCCGGTCATCAACGACCGGGCACGGGCATCCATTCAACGCGGCATTGACGGGGCGCTGGACCAGGGCGCATCCCTGCTCACAGGCGGCGTGCCCTATGCTGACGGGCAGCTCAACAGCGGCTACTTCGTGGCCCCAACCATCCTGGAGCTGCCGGCGGCAGCACAAGCGGACGTGTGGCGCGAGGAACTCTTCGGCCCCGTACTCACCGTTCGGCGCGCCAGTTCCGTCCAGGCCGCCTTCGAGCTGGCCAATGACAGCGAGTTCGGGCTCTCCGCCGCGCTGTTCACCCAGGACTTGGGGCAGGCGCTGGAGGGCATGGACGAACTCGACGTGGGAATCCTGCACGTGAACTCCGAATCTGCCGGCGCCGACCCGCACGTCCCCTTTGGCGGAGCCAAAAAAAGTGGCTACGGACCCAAGGAACAGGGGCAGAGCGCCAAGGAGTTCTACACCCACACCACCACCGTGTACCTGCGCGGCGGCCACCTCCCGGCGTCGTAGCCGCGCCGTGAAAAGCTACCTGATCGGGCTCATCCCCGGGGACGGCATCGGCCCCGAGCTCATCGATTCCGCCGTCGCCGTCCTCAACGCTGCTGCTGCCGGCACCTTCACCTTGGATTTCCGGTGGGAGGATGGCGGCGCCGGAACTTACCTGCGCACCGGGAGCAATTTGGGCGCCGGGGCGCTGGAGCGCATCCGGAGCATGTACCACGCCACGCTCAAGGGCCCGGCGGGGCTGCCTGGTGTCCGCAGCCCGGACGGAACGGAGGCCGGGGTACTGGGCGGGGTCCTGCGACGGGGGCTTGACGCCTACGCCAACATCCGCCCGGTCCGGTCGCCGGGCGCGGGGATCGACTACGTCCTGGTGCGGGAGAACACCGAGGGCCTGTACGCCTCGCGCGGTTGCGGCGTCGGGAACGACTGGGCTCACTCGGACCAGTTGCTGGTCACGCGCCCGGGCACGGAGCGGATAGTCCGCAAGGCCTTCGAGTTGGCCACGGTGCGCACAGGTGCCCAGGCCGACGGCGTCCGCCGCGTCACGTGCGTGGACAAAAGCAACGTGCTGCGCAGCTATGCCCTCTTCCGCAAGATCTTCACCGAGATCGCCGCCGAGTATCCGTTCATTGAGGCCGACTACCTGTATGCCGACGCGGCCGCGTACCAGCTGATCATTTGCCCGGGCCGCTTTGACGTGCTGGTCACGGAAAACTTCATCGGCGATATCCTCTCCGACGTCGGGGCCGCCACCGCGGGCGGGCTGGGCATGTGCCCGGCAGCCAACATCGGAGCCTCCGCCGCGTATTTCGAACCGGCTCACGGCAGCGCCCCGGCCCTGGCCCGCACCGACTCCGCCAATCCCACGGCCCAGATCCTGGCCGCTGCGATGCTGCTCGAGTTTATTGGCGAGCACGCCGGCGCCCAGGCCATCCGCACAGCCGTTGACGCCGTCGTCCCTTCCGCTAACCCGGAAGCAGGAGGAGCCCTGTCCCTCACGGGCAGCCTGCAACACCTCACCGGGCAGCTCTGCCGGCATATTTCACGCCACCACGCATCCGCGGCACCCCGTTAGCGGACCCGACACGACAGAAGGAACCAGCATGGACGCAAACCCCGGCAGCACACACATCCTTGTCATCGGCGCTGGCGCGATGGGCGCACAGATTGCCATGACGGCAGCCCTCGCCGGCTACGCCACCAGCATCAACGACGTCTCACGCACCCAGCTCGATGCCGCCGCAGCACAGCTTCGCACGCGCACCGACAAGATGGTTCAATCCGGAAAACTGGGGTCCGGCGCCGCAGCGGCCGCCCATGTCCGGCTCCGGTTCAGCACCGAACTTGATGCCGTCGCGTCGTCCGCCGACTTCGTCATTGAGGCTGCCACGGAGCGGCTGGAGATCAAGCGGGAAATCTTTGCCGTCCTTGGCCGGCTCACGCCCGAACACGCCATCCTGGCCACCAACTCCTCCACTCTCGGCTCGTCCAAGGTCGCCGCGGCGAGCGGTCGGCCGGACCGGGTGTGCAATATGCACTTTTTCAACCCGGCCCTGGTCATGGAATGCGTCGAGGTGGTCCGGCATCCCGGCACCTCCCAGGCCACGGTGGACACCACCATGGCCCTAGCCCGCAGCCTGGGCAAGTCACCGGTTTTGATCAACAGGGAAGTCCCCGGTTTCATCGCCAACCGCCTCATGGGCGCGGTACAAAGGGAGGCCCTGGCCCTACTGGCCGGCGGCGTGGCCAGCAGGGAGGACATCGACACCACCGCCAAGGGCGCCCTCCGCCACCCCATGGGACCCTTTGAGCTCATGGATCTGGTGGGACTGGACGTCGTCACCGACATCGCCCGCGCCACCCATGCAGAAACCGGCGATCCCGCAGATGCCCCCAACGACGCCGTCATGTCTCTTGTCAGGGAAGGAAAGCTGGGCCGCAAGAGCGGCGCCGGCTGGTACACCTACGATCACTAGCGAGATGCTTCCCGGCGGTTCACGGCCGGCCCGGCACTGATAGGCCGGCCGACCGGTGGCCGGCCGGGCCCCGCTCAGACCGCCCGCGACTCCGCGTCCCGTGCCACGATCTTCGCCGCGGTGGCCCGCCCGATCCGCACCGCGCCGTCCACGTGCTGGTAACCTTCCGCCGCGAGGTCCGAGGACGCCCAGTAGATCGGGCCGACAGGCGTGAGCTGGTGGGCGCCGTACCGGTGCAGACCGCCCAGGTCGTAACTGGCGGCGTAGGCGCCCCTGGTCCATTCCTCGGAACCCCAGTCCGACTCGTAGTACACCGCCGGTTCCAGCGCCTTCGCACCAAGCGAGGTTGCGAAGTCCGCCAGGATCACCCTCCGGCGTTCCGCGGCGTCGAGCTCAAAGGCGGCGTCCGCCTTCTCATCCGGCACAAAGGCCACCAGGGTTCCGCGGGTGTCCCCGTGATTGGTGTTGTCATAGATCTCCTGCACCAGCAGGTTGGGGCTGAAGCAGGTGCCGGAGAGCCCCTCTTCACGCCAAAACGGGGTCTCGTACACGGCATGCACCTTGATGACCAGCCCCAGTGACTGGTGCTGGTGCATTTGGTGCTGGCGGCGCGGCAGCGGCGGGTTGAAGCTCACCCGCGAATACAGGTTAGGCGGGACCGCCATCACGGCGTACCGGGCGTTGACTCTCACACGGTCGGACACCGCGGACACACCATCACCGGACCAGTTCAGTGTGCGCACGGGCGAGTCAAGTACGACGTCGGCACCTAGTTGGGCGGCAATCGCCAAGGACACGCCCTGCATTCCCCCAACGACCCGCTTGTCCAGCAGCAGGTTCTCGTCGACCAGGTTGGAGAACGATCCGGCTGAGGCCGCCATCAAGACGGCCTGCAGCACGGAAAAGGCGTGTGAGGGCTTGGTCAACATACCACCGGCCAAAAAGTGCCCGATGTTGGCGCAGGCTTCCTCGTCGTCGCTGGTCTGGCTCATCCACTCGCGAAGGGAGATGGTGTCCAGCTCCCGGGCGCGCGGATGGGCCCACGGCTCGCTGGCACCAATGTCCGCCGCCAGGGAGTCGAGGATGCCGATCATGCGCTGCATTTCCGCGCCCGTCTGTGCAGAGACCGGGAACATGTCGCCGTCGTAGACGCTGCGCGTGCCGTCGGGGGCCACATAGACCGACTTTCCCTCGCGGTAGCGGCTGAACGTTTCCAGCCCCAGTTCCGTCACGAGTTCTTGCAGGGCTTCCTGGTCCGGCGAAATCCACTGCCCACCGATTTCCAGCATGGCGCCGTCGATGGTGTTGGTCCAGGTCCGCCCGCCCACACGGTCGCGGGCTTCCAGCACAGCCACGGAGAGTCCGGCCGCCCGCAGGTCCCTGGCTGCGTTCAGGCCTGCCGTGCCGGCTCCAACAATGACAACGTCGCGTTCAATGATTTCCATGGTTCTCTTCCTTTAGTGCCGCATTCGGCGGTGTAATGGGGATGGGTGTGAAAAATTGGTTTGTCAGTGAATCCGGTCCGGCTCCGCCGCGCCCTGGGCGAGCAGGGTGTCGGCCACGCTGCCGTCTCCGACGGCGCCGTCGTCGTCCCCGCCGTCGGGAGCCTCCTCCAGGGCAAAGTCGCCGATATTGCGGCGAAAGCCCTTGGTCAGGAATGCCAGATAGATGATGCCAAGGCCCAGCCACACACCGCCGGCGATCAGCGCGTCGGCGTGCAGGAAAGCCCAGAGCACGCTTGTCAGGCCTGCCCCCAGCAGCGGCAGGACGATGTAGGAGAAGATGTCCTTGCCCGTCTTGTACTTCTTTTGCCGGAACACGAAATAGGCGATGACGGACAGGTTGACGAAGGTGAAGGCAATTAGTGCGCCGAAGTTGATCATGGAGGAGACTAACTCCAGCGACGGCGTGATGGCCAGCAGGGAAACGGCACCCACCACCACCACGGCAAATGTGGGGGTGTGGAAGCGGGGGTGGACATAGGAGAACAGGCGCTGCGGGCGCATTACGCCATTGCGCCCCATGACCAGCAGCAGCCGCGAGACGCTGGCGTGAGATGCCAGCCCGGAGGCCACCGTGGCCGCAAACGCTGCGGCCACGAAGACCAGCTGAAAGACCTGCCCGCCCACATAGAGCGCCATTTCCGGCAGGGTGTCGTCGGTGACCTGGAAGTTATCCACATTGGGGAACACCGACTGGCCAAACCAGCCCGCAACGAAGAAGATGCCGCCGCCGATGACCAGTGTCAGCAGGATGGCCCGCGGCATGGTCTTTTGGTCCTTGGCCTCCTCGGTGTACATGGTGATCGCGTCGAAACCGATGAAGGAGAAACAGACCACCGTGGCCCCGGTCAACACGGCTACCGGTTCCACGCCCTGGTGGAAGAGCGGCTCCAGTGTGAAGATGGTGCCCTGCCCCACGCCCTCCGAAAGCCGCATGGTGGCCAGCACAACGAAGACCACAATCATGGTGATCTCAAAGACGACCAGGATCGAATTCAGCCTGGACGTCGATGCCATGCTCCACAGGTTCACGCCGGTGATGACAGCCACGTAGAGGACAACCCAGATCCACCCCGGAACGTCGGGGACCATGGCCTCCATGTAGATGCGGATGATCAGGGCGTTCACCATGGGCAGGAGCAGGTAGTCCAGCAGGGCGGACCACCCAACCAGGAAGCCCAGCCCCGGGTGCATGGTTTCGCGCGTGTAGGTGTAGGACGAGCCGGCGCTGGGAAAGACCCGCACCATTTTTCCGTAGCTGATGGCGGTGAAGGCCATGACAACCATGGCCACGAGGTAGGCCAGCGGGACCACGCCGTCGGTCTGGATGGAGACAATGCCGAACGTGTCAAAAACCACCGTGGGCGTCATGTAGCCGAGCCCCAGCCCGACGATGGCCCACAGGCCCAGGGAGCGTTTCAGTTTGCTTCGTTGTTGCGCCATTGCAGCTTCGCTTTCAGTGGGGTCACGATAGTCGGGGAGTTTGCTGGGCCTGGTTTAGCGGTGGGCGGCCGGGGTTTCTGCTGGGCCGTCGGCCTGGTTTGTGGCGGGCCTGCCGGCCTGCAGTCTCCGGGCGACTTCGATGGCGTCGCCCGACGGTGCGGTGGAGCGCCTGTCCGGTTTCGCCGTCAACAGGTACAGCAGACCGGAACCTGCCACGACGGCCAGCCCGATCAGGACCGTCCAGTCACTGGCCACCACACCGGAATTCCCTGGCCATGCCAGCAGCACCATGGCCAAAACCCCATAAGCCAGGGCTGCGACGTTGATGGCGAACCCCAACCGGCCCAGGCTGAACGGTCCTGCCGGACGCCACCCCTTCATCCGCTGTCGCAGGGAAGCCAGGACCACGGATTGGAAGGCCAGGTAAATGCCGAGCACGGCAAAGGAGGTGATCTGGGTCAGCAGGGTGTCCGGCCCCGAGTAGATGATTAGGCACAGTGTCAACGGGATGCTGCAGGCGAGAATCAACGCGTTCACCGGAACCTTGGCGGTGCCGGAGACCTTCGCCAACCAGCGGTGCCCCGGGACCATTCCGTCCCGCGCAAAGGAAAAAATGAGCCGGCTGGCTGCCGCTTGCAAACTCAGCACGCAGGACAAGAATGCGGTGATGGCGATGAGCAAGAACACCTTTGCGCCCACGACACCGAGCGAGGATTCCAGGATGGCCGGAATCGGGTCTGTGTCGCGCCCTGCAACAATGGCCGCCAAATCCGGTGCGGCCATGACATAGCCGGCAAAGGAGAAAAGGGCCGAGATGCCGCCCACAACAATGGTCATCACCATGGCCTTGGGAATCCGACGGGCGGGGTCGGCGACTTCCTCGGCGACGTCGCCACATGCCTCAAAACCGTAGAACAAGAACAGCCCGGCCAAGGCGGCGCCGAGAAACGCAGCACCATAGGACCCGCTTCCCTGGACACCCATGGAATCAAAGAAGATGCCAAAGCCCTGTTTCCGCTGGAAGATGATCAGGTACAGCCCCACCGCGATGACGCCTACCAGTTCGGCCGCCAGGCCGATCCGTGCCACTTTGGCCAGCGTCTTGGTGCCAGTGAAGTTCAAGAACAGCGCCACCAGCAGCAACGCGACGCTCAGGCCCAGGGTTGCCCCGCGCGTCAGTTCAATGTTGAACAGGCTGGCAAGGAATCCGCTGCCGAACTGCGCCACGGCCGTGATGGTGACGATCATGGCCCAGATGTAGACCCAGGCCGCCATCCAGGCATACCGCCTACCCCAAAGCCGCCGGGTCCATGGATAGATGCCGCCATGGATGGGGTATTGCGAGACCACCTCCCCAAAGACCAATGCCACCAGCATCTGTCCGGACCCGACGATGAAGATCCAAAAGATCGACGGGGGCCCCCCGGCCGCCATGGCCACCGCAAACAGCGAATAGACCCCGACCAGCGGTGAGAGGTAGGTGAAGCCCAAGGCGAAGTTCGCCCAGAGGGACATGGAACGGTCAAAGGAATCCTGGTAGCCCAGGACGGCCAGGTGCTCGCTGTCGCCCAGGCGCTCGGCGGGTGGAACGGAACGGTTTTTGGGGTTGCTCATGATGGCCTTCCGACGGCGTTGGCGGAACAGAAAAGTCGGTGATTGGGAACTGCTGTTGGGGAACTAGGTGCTCTGGCCCCGCAAACGGGCGCCTGCTAGCCGATGTAGCTCATGACGTGTTTGATGCGGGTGTAGTCCTCCAGCCCGTAAAGCGAGAGGTCCTTGCCGTAGCCGGAGTGCTTGAATCCGCCGTGGGGCATTTCCGCCACCAGCGGGATGTGGGTGTTGATCCACACGCAGCCAAAGTCCAGGCGCTTGGCGAACTGCATGGCCCGGGTATGGTCCCTGGTCCAGACGGAGGAAGCCAGTCCGTAGTCCACGTCGTTGGCCATGGCCAGTGCCTCGGCGTCCGTGGAGAACTTCTGCACCGTCACCACGGGGCCGAACACCTCGCTTTGAACCAGTTCATCGCCCTGATTCAGCCCGGAGACCACGGTGGCCTCGTGGAAGTATCCCGTGGTGCCCTGGCGTCTGCCGCCCACCTCGATGGTGGCGTGGGCGGGCAGCCGCTGCAGGAATCCGGTGACGCTGTCGAGATGGCCTTCGCTGCTCAACGCCCCGTAGAGGATTCCCTCCTCGTCCGGCCCGCCGGTCTTGGCCTGTGTGCGAACTTCCGCAGTGAGAGCTGCCACAAAAGCGTCGTGGATGCTTTCATGCACCAGCAGCCGTGTGGCGGCGGTACAGTCCTGTCCTGCGTTGTAGAACGCGGCCGGGACGATCCCTGCCACCGCACTGGCGACGTCCACGTCGTCGAACACAATGACCGGCGCCTTGCCTCCCAGCTCAAGGTGAACGCGCTTCAAGTCGGCCGCGGCGGATCCGGCCACCTCCATGCCGGCGCGGACGGATCCGGTGATGGACACCATGTCCGCGGCTAGGTCCGAAACCAGCGCACGCCCGGTTTCGCGGTCGCCGAGCACCACATTGAAGGCACCCGGCGGCAGGAATTCGGCGGCGATCTCAGCGAAGAGGAGGGTAGAGGATGGCGTGGAGTCGGAGGGCTTGAGCACCACCGTGTTGCCGGCAGCAAGCGCCGGCATGACCTTCCACGTCGCCATCATCAGCGGATAGTTCCATGGCGCCACCTGGCCAATCACACCGATCGGCTCCCGTCGGATCGAGGAGGTATGGTCGGCCAGGTATTCGGCCGTGGCCCGCCCCTCCAGTGTCCGTGCCGCGCCGGCGAAGAATCGGATCTGGTCCACCATGACCTCGATTTCGTCGGCAACAATTCCCGCCCTCGGCTTGCCCGTGTCAGCGCATTCCAGGTCGGCCAGTTCCTCCGCCCTAGCCTCCACAGCGTCGGCAATCTTCAGCAGGGCCCGCTGGCGCTCCGCGGGGGTAGTTTCACCCCAAACACTGAAAGCCGCGGAGGCTGCCGCATAGGCTGCGGCAACATCGACTGCAGAGGAGATGGGCGTGGTAGCGATCACGGTCCCGTCGGCCGGGTTGAGGATCTCCAGCCGTGCCGTGACCGTGGACTCGACGGATTCACTGTTGACGAAGTTGTGCAGTTCGCGCACGCTCATGGGTGTTCCCTTCAGGATGAATGCAGGGCACGCATGCACTGGATGCACGGTTCCCTGTGACGTATTTCACGTCCTCAGGGAACTGTACACCCGATTCATCCTAAACAGAATGTTTGAATCTTATTGGCGTGCTTCCACCACCACCGCCAGGGTGCTGCCGGGGCAGTCAAACCACGTCAGTGACGCCGCCCCGCCTGCGGCGGAGGCCAGCGATCCCACCTGCAGCGACGGCATTGTCGATATGACAACACGGCCGGATCTGCTGACCAAGGCAGCTGGTTCACCCACTTCGCGCAGCAAGGGCAATACCTCATGCTCCAGGCGCAACACCTGCACATCCGCCCCAACCACGCCGACCATGGCACCGCCGCTCACCACGGGTGCAGTGATGGTCAGCAGGTAGTCCAGGGTGCACAGGTGGTCCACGTAGGGGCCGGTGATGTGCCTAGCCCCTGTGGCCTCCGGCACGCGATACCACTCCAGCCCACGAAAATCACGCAGATAGTCTGCGTACTCCCTGGACGGCAGGTCCAGCCTGGTGGGCACGGACGTAGTTCCGAGCATGGGATTATCAGTCAGGGGTCCCAACCACCAGGCAAAATGCAGCCCGCTCTTTTCGCTCACCACGCCTTGGGCGGCGATGAAGCCCGCACCGATGAGGAGCGGGTGGCTTTGAGCCAGGACCGGCTCCACCAGGCCAAAGGCCAGCTGGTCAACATCGACTCCGGCCGCCAGTCCGTCTTCAACCGCCACCCTCCACAACTGCAAGGTGCCAAACACCCCGTCCAGGATTTTCCCGATGGCATCGGCACATTCTGCGCCGGGTGCCGGCTGGCCAAGTTCAGTTGGTCGCAACATGCATTCCTTCTTCCCGCTCGAGCTTTTCCTTGACAGCCAGCAGCCATGCAGTCAATTCACCTATTTGCCGGTTCACCGCGGCGCGTGCGGCAGGCGCGTCACGCCGGGCTATGGCATCGGCAATGTCCGTTCCCAAGTCAAATACCCCGGCCCGCACCGATGCGTCAGCCATGCCCAGCCACAGGAGCGGTCCAAATTCCGACTGCAGCCTGATTTGTTCTCTGACCAGACGCGGGGACTGGCTGATGACGGCCAGTTCCAGGTGGAAGCCTCCCATGGTGCGCGCGCCACTCAAGGCAGGCATCCCGGTGCCGCCACCGCTCGGGCTCCCTGCTTCCGACAGCCAGCTGCGCAACCGGGAGATTTCTTCCTCCGTCGCCACGTTCGCGGCACGCTCGGAGCAGGCCGCCGTCACCGCTGAGAAGTAAACACCAAAATCGGCAATCTCCACGCGGGCAAGGCCCCGGATCCGTGCGTGCAGCAGGGCGTCCGCGGTGCGGGCCGGAGCCAGCACGAAGCTGCCACCTTCCCGCCCCCGTCGTGTTTCCACCAACCCCTTGTCTCTGAGAACACCCAACCCGTCCCTGGCCGTCACCAAGGCCACGCCGAAGCGTTTGGCCAGCTCAGCCTCGCTGGGCAGCTTGTCCCCCGGCGCCAGGACTCCCAGAAGAATGGCGTCTATGAGCCGCCGGGCCACTTGTTCGACGCGCCCGGCGCCGGCGAGAGGCGCAAAGACTGCAGCCTTTGCACCACTGGCGCCAGGTTCCACCCGGATTTTAGCCGTCACTGCTCGGCATCCGGGGAACCGGGAACCGGATAGCATCTAGTCAATGTCATAGCGCTCATACGCCCACTTTATCCGCAGGCACCGGCGTGACGACGCCTGCAGCGGCCGCAACTCCCGCCCAACCAATCCTTCGATGCCCCCGTGGGCGAGATCGTCCGCTTCCAAAGCGGCGGAAAATTGGGTCTACCGAAGGTTTGGTTCACACTTGACGTGTGAGTCATTGCTCGCGGAAGGGTCTGACCCCGCTTTGATTAACATCTAATTTTTTGGATCCGCAGCACCGCAAGCGGTCGCGGATCGTTCTGCGAGGCAACCTGCTACTCGTTCGCAAGTCGGCTCATTTCCCGACGCAAAAATGCGCCACAAGCAAGATTCAAGACTGCTACCGGCAGTCCAAGAGACGGTTCGACGATATTTGGAAGCTCCACGTCACGTTTCACTCCCGTTTCTCAACCACAAGGAATGGCCATCCTTGACATGCCAAAGGAGCCCATCCACCCCGCATTCCCCCGGAAATACAAGGTTTTTAGCGGACAGTGGAGGCTTTTGGCATGAGGCTACTGAGTTTCTCTTGGACTCCGGTTCGAGTCCGGCCCGGGGCACGATTGATTGTCCTCCGTCAATCAGTCGGCGGTCGTTCCCGACCAGACTGTCGGTGTACCGCACCCGACAACCACCTAAGTCCTTGCCCGCAGCCCAGCGGTTGGACACCAAATCAGTGATCCGTTCGCGCTAGATGTCCAGCTCCATCTGGGCCCGCGCAGCCACGACGGTAGAGATCATCCCTCCCATGGGGGTGGCAGTGTCCACGGTCCCGCCACCGAGGTTCAGCACATTCAAGTTAAGGCCCCTCCCCCACAGCTCCGCGGCCAAGAAGAGCATGTTGGCCGCGGACCGGCCGGGAGGGACTGAGTACACGATGTATCGAGAGGAAAGCACCACTTCGCCGCGTATGGCCTGCACCGTTGGCACGGCCGTGTTGAAGTCGCAACTAAGGGTTGTTGCCGATCTGCATGCCGCGCTAGATGACCACGGTCAAGGGGTGGCACTCGGCAGCGCGGACGAACAGAACCAACGGAACAACCGGTTTCTTGCGCTCTAGGCCCGGGGCTCACCCTAGGAGCTTTCAGGGCCTTCCGGGCCCAAGGAGCCGCCTTGGACTTGAGGTGAATCCCGGGCCGGCTCCTTGAGCTCAACAAAGAACGCGTGGGTGTCCGTTTCCCCGATGTTTTCTCCGTAATGATTCTGGGAAGACAGCCAGCGTGCCTGGCCAGAACGCAATTCCACATCGACGCTTTTTTCGTTGGATGACAGACGGCGGCGGAACGTGCTGGCCGTAATCATCACACTGTCCGGGTGGTGGTGCTCGATGGTCACATGCCCTGGCGTGTCCGTGTACTCGAGCACACGAACCCTGTCGTTCTCAAATACGATCCGATAATTCTGCGGATTCGCCTCCACTGGATCCATCACCATGGACTGAGCTTAACCTGCAACCGGATCGAACAACAGAGGATTGAGGAGATTCCACGCATGATTATGGTAAGTGTGATGAACATGTTGGCAGGAAGAATTTCCACTGGACATGGTTCTGTCCCACGCCGCCACGGTACTGTGTGGGACTACGGCCATATCGTGGTCCAGGGTTCGTTGGTGGACTGCTGGCACGTTTAGCCCATTCCTTAGCGGTGCTGCGTTCAACCCAGCAGACTGGCCCTGCTCCGCTTGTGTGTATGACCGCTGGGGACGGATACCTGCAGCATTCGCCCACTTTTGGCAGGTACTCCTGTTATGGCAGGCGCCTTCGATGCAGGTGGAAGGCTTTACGCATTGTGGACGGTGCGTGTGGCCCATAGCGCCCAGACGACCAAAAGAGGCTGGAAGAGAAGGCGGATGGCACGCTTCCAGTCTGTGTCGAGCCCAAAGGCCGACGTTTTGGTGACGAGCTGGTTGATGTTGCCGGGAAAGATCAAGGCGAAGAACAACGCCGTGACCCGCCCGACCCGAGGTCTATGTCGGGTCGAGGTCAGAAGTGCCGTACCAAGTGCAATCTCGATCCCGCCGGAGGCGAGAACAACGGCGTCTTTCGACGTGGGCATCCAGTCCGGCACTTGCGCCTGGAATTCCTTCCGGTGTTTGCCGAGATGGCCGATCCCCGCACTGAGAAGGAAGCCGCCGAGGGCCAGCCGGCTGATCGTCCGGGGAATGGTGGTGAGGCTGTGCATGGGACTCCTTGCTTGGGCGGCCGGGGACCGCGTCCGATTCTACCTGGGGGATCAGTCGTCGGTGACGTTGACCGTGACTTCGATATTGCCGCGGGTGGCATTGGAATACGGGCAAACCAGATGAGCTGCATCTGCCAAGGCCTGCGCCTGATCGTGCTCCATCCCGGGGATAACTACCTCGAGGGTGACTGCCAGAACAAAGCCACCGGAGCCGTTGGGCAGCAGATGCACGCGGCTACCCACGGAGGTGTCCGAGATGGCTACTTTCTGGTTGCGCGCAACCATCTGCAATGCAGAGTGGAAGCATGCAGCATAACCGGCGGCGAATAGTTCTTCAGGGTTCGCGCCATTGCCCGATCCACCCATCTCCTTGGGAATCGCCAACTCCAAGTTGACCGTGCCCGAGGTGGTCGCGACGCGACCATTACGGCCAGCTCCGGTGGAGAGTGCCTCCGCTGTGTAAAGGGGTGTCATTTGTTGTGCCTTTCCTGAAAGTGGCCCACCTGCGCAGGTGCGCTGGAGAGGTTGAAAGCTACATCGTGAAGCAAAGAGAGCGCCGATTTTCCGTCTGCCAAGCTGAGCTGGGTTGCGGCTGCCACGCATCCTGGAATGTGCGCCAGTTCTTCCCGCAAAGCCGAACCGGCTTCGGTCAAGGAGACGATCACAGCGCGTTCATCATCCGTTGAACGCTCCCGTATGAGGAAACCCCTAGCCTCCAATCTTCGGATCAGCGGTGAGGTAGTACCCGAATCCAGTTTCAAGTGCCCGGCGACGTCTTTGACCGCCAAGGATCGGTGTGACCACAACAAGACCAAGACCAAATACTGTGGATACGTCAGTCCCCATGGCTTCAGAAGGGCAACGTAGTGACGGTTTGTCGCCCGCGCGGCAGCATACAGCGCGAAACAAACCATCTGATCTAGGGGATCAGAACCGTCCTTCGTGAAACTCTCGCTGTCATCCATAGTTGAATTCTTGCACACAAGTAACTTGTGCACAAATTATATGGACTGCAACCAAGCAGGCCGGCGTGGCGCCAGAGGCGGCGCCTCCGGCCGCTTCAACTCCAGCGCCGGTGGCAGTTCCCTGACGGTGTGCCGACTTCCGGCGGTATCGGACACCGGGAGAGTTTCCCGTGCCCCCCTGCACTGGTTGTGGCACCGCTCACAGGCCCTGTCAGGGCCTCCCACCGACCCGGGCGTTGGACGTAACGTGGTTGTTATGAACAACCGCAGCGAGATCCGTGAGTTCCTTTCATCCCGGCGGGCGAAGCTCACACCACAACAAGTAGGGTTGCCAACGTTTGGCGGAATCCGGCGAGTTCCCGGGCTACGTCGTGAAGAAGTGTCCATGTTGGCGGGCGTGAGCGTTGAGTACTATACCCGTATGGAGCGAGGCAGCCTGGCAGGAGTTTCCGATTCCGTCTTGGAGTCCATCTCCCGCGCTCTGCGGCTCAACGAGGCTGAACACCAGCACCTGTTCAACCTGGCCCGAGCCGCAGGCCCCGCACCCCGTACGCGGCGTCAGCCCGCCAAGGAAATCAATGCCAGCATCCAGCACATCCTCGACGGGATGGTGGGGATCCCCGCGTTCGTGCAAAACGGGTATCTGGATGTTGTCGCGGTCAACGACCTCGGACGAGCCCTGTACTCCGAGGCCTACAAAGACCAAACGCACCAGCTCAACTACGCCCGGTTCGTCTTCTTCAATCCCCGCTCGCAATCCCTGTATACGGACTGGGACCAGGCCGCCGACACGGTAGTGGCCATGCTGCACGCGGAAGCCGGGCGCGACCCCTTTGATCGGTGCCTGACCGATCTGGTGGGAGAGCTATCCACCCGAAGTGATGAATTCCGCAAGCGGTGGGCTCAACACGACGTCCGCCACCACCGCAGCGGGGCCAAGACCATCCATCACCCTGCGGTGGGCGACCTGGAGCTGCATTTCAACGCGCTGGAGCTCACAGCTACCCCCGGCCTGACGATGTTCGCCTACAGTGCCGAGCCGGGGTCTCCGTCAGCAGACGGCCTGCGACTGCTGGCCAGCTGGGCCGCAACCAACAAGGGCGCCCAAACAGACCCCGACGTCCAAGGGGACCGCAACACCAAGGATGCCCTGCGCCGCTGACCAGACACGCACTTTTTACCTAATCACCGACCCCTTAAAACCTTTCCTTCACATCAATAACAGGAGTTAATAATGCCTACAGTCAAGGCTTACGCAGCGCCCTCCGCCACCGGCGAGCTCATTTCCACCACCATCGAGCGCCGTGACGTCGGCCCCCACGACGTGTTGATCGACATCAAGTTCGCCGGCATCTGCCATTCCGACATCCATACCGTCCGCGGTGACTGGGGCCCGCAGCAGTACCCGCTGGCGCCGGGCCACGAGATCGCTGGCATCGTCAGCGAAGTCGGCTCGGACGTGACCCGTCACAAAGTCGGGGACCGGGTAGGGGTGGGCTGCATGGTCAACTCCTGCGGCGAATGCGCCAACTGCGACGCCGGCGAGGAGCAGTACTGCCTCAAAGGCAACACAGGCACCTACGGCGCCATGGACCGCGACGGCACCATCACACAAGGAGGCTACTCAAGCCACGTCGTCGTGACCGAAAACTTCGTCGTAAACATCCCGGACGCCCTGGAGCTCGACGTCGCCGCACCGCTGCTATGCGCCGGAATCACCACATTCTCCCCCCTGCACCACTGGGGCGCCGGCCCCGGCAAGAACGTCGCCGTCGTGGGCCTGGGCGGACTCGGCCACATGGCCGTGAAGATCGCCCACGCCATGGGTGCCACCGTCACCGTGCTCTCTCAGTCGCTGAAGAAGCAGGAAGACGGCCTGCGCTTGGGCGCCGACCACTACTACGCCACCAGCGATCAGAACACCTTCACCGACCTCGCCGGCAGTTTCGATCTGATCATCAACACCGTCAGCGCCGTCATCGACATCAACGCCTTCCTCCAGCTACTCAAGCTCGACGGCGCACTAGTCAGCGTAGGCGCCCCGGCCGAGCCACTGCCCGTACAAGCGTTTTCCTTGATCGGGGCACGGCGCACCTTCGCCGGCTCCTCGATCGGCGGCATCAAGGAAACCCAGGAAATGCTCGACTTCTGCGCCGAACACGGCATCGGCGCCGAGATCGAAGTTATCCCGGCCAGCAAAATCAACGACGCCTACGAACGCGTCCTGGCCTCCGACGTCCGCTACCGCTTCGTCATCGACACCGCAACGCTCTAGGCCGGGCTGAGGGCGCCGCAGAGCGGTTTCATCAAACATCCAACCCCACCACAACAGACCGCCGGAAGCGACGGCTGACAGGAGAATAACATGGCAAAGATCCTCATGGTCGTTTCGGCCGCCGATTCACTGACGATGCGCGACGGTAGCGAGCATCCTACCGGCTACTGGGCCGAAGAACTGGTGGCCTCCCACCAAACCCTGCTTGGCGCCGGGCATACCGTGGAAATCGCCACTCCAGGAGGAGTGAAGCCCACCGTGGACCAGGTCAGCCTCACCGCTGAGGCGGCTGGAAGTATCGAAAAGGCTGACGGCTTCCGCGCCTATATCGCAGCCATTGATACCGAACTATCCCAGCCACTGGTGTTGGCCGACGTCACAGTCACCGACTACGAAGCCATCGTTATGCCCGGCGGCCACGGACCCATGGCGGATCTCTTCACGGATGCGGACCTGGGTAAGATCCTGATCGAATCCGACCAAGCCGGTCGCATCATTGCACCGTTCTGCCACGCTCCCGCCGGTCTGCTCAGTGCCACCGATGAAAACGGCAAATTTGTTTTCGCTGGCCGTCGCCTTACGGTCTTTACCGACGAGGAGGAATTGAACGGCGGCACCGGCCCCAACACGCCGTGGTTCGTGGAAACGGTCTTGCGGGACAAGGGAGCCATCGTGGAATCTGGGCCAGCATGGAACAGCCACGTGGTCCGCGACCGCAACCTCATTACCGGCCAGAACCCGCAGTCCAGCGAAGATGTGGCTAAGGCTGTCATCGCAGCGCTGGCTGAGTGAGAACAAGAGGGCCTCTGGGTGAAGTGGTGCTTGCGAGAGCCATCACGAACACCCGGCGGCCTTCTTCGTGTCTGATGTTAATGCCGCTCTGGCTCCGAAGGGCGGGTTGATGCTATCCACTGCGACGGGCTGTAGGGCCACTCCAACCATCCGCACAGTTCAAGACCGAGTGCTCGAGAACTGTTGACGGCATCCGCTGCTCCACGGCAATCTCTGGGAATTCTGTTCTCGCCGTATTAGCCACCGAAGACCAAAAGAACTTTGGGGGCGAAAGGCTCCAAAACACGTGACTTTGGCAGGTTTCTATACTCATCAGATTCCACGCGGTGAGATTCAGTGGCTGTTCGGTTGCCATGGAGTGCACAATGGGACCATGTGGGTCCGATACACGATTGTGGGTGGGAACGAGCGTTACTTATGTTGGCACAACTTCGGGCGTACGGCGACGCCACACCGCCTCAATCCGCGGGAATTCGACTTTCACCACAACGCTCATGAGATTCCATCCTGCCGTCTTCGTTTTTTAGTGCGTCTATGTAACGTAGCCTGGAAGCTAATATTGTCAGCTCCGGATAGCTGCGGCTAATTGGTCCCGCCTCGCTGACCATTGTGTTGAGCAACTATAAACGGATAGCGGTAGCATGCCCAGCCGAAAATCCCAGGACTGCGACATCGCTCCACCTCGGCGGAGCTGGGTAACCACGCTGTTCCGCCAGCCAGGCTTCAAGACCGCAGCAGTGGCCTTTTCCTTGGTGGTCCTGCTAGGCGCCGGTGGCTTTGCCATGGCCCAATGGCAACATAGCGCCACAGCCATCACTGCTGGAACCGCAGGCTCGCCAGAGGTACCGCCGGTGGTGTTGGGGAGTGCAGGGTCGTATCTGGTCTTCGGTGGCGGGGGTGTCACCAACACTGGCTTGACCGTTGTCAGCGGGGATCTGGCAGTGAGCCAGGGGACCGCAATTGTGGGCTCCCGCCCGGAGTCGTGACCGGAGAAACGCACAGCAGCGATTTGAACGCCGCGCAGGCGAAATCCGATCTACTCTCCGCCTACAACGACGCGGCCGGTCGGGTTCCGACGGCTCCGGACTTCGCTGGCGACCAAAACGGGAAGACGTTTACGCCCGGGATTTATCACACAGCGGCGGCCTTCACACTGACCGGGACCCTTACCCTGGACGGTCAAGGTGATCCGAATGCCGTCTTCATCTTTCAAGTCGATGCCGCACTGAACACGGCTGCCGGCAGTACCATCACGCTAGTCAACGGCGCCCAAGCCCCCAATGTCTTCTGGCAGGTCCTCGGCGCTGCCGGACAGGTGCATCATCTTCCTTCTCCGGGACAATCATGTCCCTAGGAGCGGTGACAGTGGGCGCAGGCGCCAACGTCACCGGCCGTGCCCTGTCCCACGCAGGCCTAATAACTCTGTCCACCAACAAATTCACCTTCACCGGACGCATCCACTGATTTAAGGCGCTCACCTACACATATCTGGAACCACTAACCACCCCGACGAACCTCCATACGGCCATCACACAGCGGGGCCCGTGCCGTGTTACGGGGCTCTACTAGGGCTCTACGATCACCCAAATCCCGGATCAGTCTCCCAATTCAGCAAAATTTCTTCCGCTCTGAATGTATCCGTCGGAGCGGTAACCCCTGCGCCTGGCACCGTACCCGCTTAGATTCAGCGGACACGACGTCGCGCACCTAGGTTGAAGTAGAGCTGACTTGGAGCCGGCAAGCCTGATCCAAGCAAAGGTCCGTCTCCTGAACATCTGCAACCAGATGACATTCATGTCATAAATCGCCCCTTTTGAGCACAGCGGGATGACACTCATCACATGGAGTCCGAATTCCCGTGCTCCGCTTGATAGGGGAATCATCATGCAAACACCTGGCACCCACCCCTTCCACCGGGCCCCGAGACGCAGATTGAGCAGACCCGCCATCATTCTGACGTTCGCATTGCTCATCAGCAGCATCGGACCGCTGGGCGGGCTCAACAACTTCTCCGGATCCGATGCGGCCGTGGCCGCTGTCCCTTCTAGCAGCACCGACTCCACGAAGGTGCCCCATTACTTCGGCCCCTATCCCAACTGGGCAAACAGCCCACAGACATTGGCAGACGCGATGGTGACAATCGGCGTAGGGACCCCAACCCCGGTCTTCTACGGCAACCCGCTAACCGAACGCAAGTACGCCACCGACTTCGCTAAGCCGACTGGCGTCTTGGGCCCGGTACTGGTTGTCCTTGACCATACCAAGTTGCCAGGCGGCACACTCCACGACTTCCAAAGCTGGAACCAAGGCAATGCCGGAGGGAGCCCAACCCCATCGGAAGGCAACCTCTTCCACGCGCTGGTGCTGCGACCCACCGGGACAGCGGGCGAATACACGGTCGTCTTTGCCAGCGATGCCCTGACTGTGCCAAAGCCGACCGTGGTCACTGGAGTGGTCACAACCTACTCCGTACCTCCGCTAACAGTGCAAAAAGACGATGTGATCGGCTTTTACGGCCAAGGGATTCCAGTTGACACCGAAGTGATCGCCAACGGGGACACCTTGAGCACACCGGCCAGTGGTGACCCTGGGATGACCACCAACGTTGTCCCGGCCAAGGACTCCACGCTCAAGCTTGGGGCCTCAAACTACCCGGACTTCTCCCACGACCGCAGCTATTCCTTCGGGGCAGATGTAACTCCAACCATCACCGACCCGGGCACGGGTGCAGCGGCAACGGCCCAAGTCGACCCCAAGACCGGGGCCATCTCGGGTGTGACCGTGACCAGCCCAGGTTCGGGCTACGCCGTCCCGCCCTCGGTGGCAATCACCACTGCCGGAGTGACTCCCACCGCGGTGGCCAAGGCCACGGCCAAGATCGCCACCGGCGTCATCACCAGCATCGATGTCAATGAGACTGGTTTCGGATTCACAGCACCCACAGTGACCCTAACAGGCGGCGATCCTGCTGCAGGCTCGCCGGCACAGGCGCTGGCCAGCGGGACAGTTGATTACTTGAAACTGACCGATGGAGGCAAGGGCTACACGGCCCAGCCATTGGTGAGCATCTCCAAGCCTGACCTCGCCGACGGCGTGCAGGCAACGGCCAGCGCAACTATGGACGCCAATGGCGTGGTCACCGGCGTCGAAATTGCGATCGCCGGCAGTGGCTACACTTCCGCTCCGAAAGTGACCGTCACCGATGCCAGCAAGACCGATCCCACCGCGTGGGCGAACGTCGTGGCCACCATCGGCGTCACCCGGATCGACATGATCAGCGGTGGTGCAGGCTACCTTTCAGCACCGACAGTGACCATTGCAGACACCGTGGGCGTTGCCGACAAGGGTGCCAGCGGAACTGCCAAAGTGGCTGTCAAGGGCTCGGTTACCGAGATCGTGGTGACCACCCCCGGAGCCGGATACCTCACCCCCGGCATCAAGAAGTTCGTTGACACGCTGCCGGGCCAGGGTGAGGCGAATGCCAACGACCTGGGCCAGTACATCCCTGTAGCTGTGCCTGACACCACCACCTATCCCGGCACCGACTACTACGAAATCGCGGTTGTGCAATACCGGATGAAGTTCCACCGCGACCTGCCAGCCACGCTCCTTCGCGGTTACGTCCAGCTCTCAACCAGCGTCGTCCCGGGCAAGAAGGTCACGCTGGGCAACGCCAACGTTGACCCGGCCGTCCCCGACAGTCCCATCAGCTTCAACGGGGTCGACAACCCGCACTACCTCGGCCCGACCATTCTCGCCACGAAGAACAAGCCCGTCCGTGTCCTCTTCCGTAATCTCCTCCCCACCGGTGTGGATGGCGACCTGTTCCTGCCGGTCGACACCTCGGTGATGGGTGCAGGTGCAGGACCTGACATGATGACGCTCAATCCCGTAACGAAGGTTCCCCAAGATATGGCCGCGGACGAGGGAAGTGTCCTGGACGGTGTACGCAACCCGATGTGCGGGCAAACGCCGAAGCCCGACACATGCTATTCGGAGAACCGTGCCACCTTGCACCTGCACGGCGGCATTACCCCGTGGATCAGCGACGGCACACCGCACCAGTGGGTCACCCCCACGGGTGAGAACACTGCTTACCCGAAGGGCGTAAGCGTCAGCAACGTTCCAGACATGCCGGACCCCGGGCCCGGTGCCGAGACCTTCTTCTACACCAACCAGCAGAGCGCCCGAATGATGTTTTACCACGACCATTCGTGGGGCATCACACGGCTCAACGTATACGCTGGTGAAGAAGCAGGATACATGATCACTGACGAAACAGAGCAGAAGCTGATGGCCCCCGGCGGCGCCCTTGAAGGGCTCGGAATGGGGATCCCGCTGACCATCCAGGACAAGACCTTCGTGCCAAGCGCAACAAGGATGGCCCAGCTGGACCCGACCTGGGATGCCAAGAAGTGGGGCGGTGAAGGCAACCTCTGGCAGCCTCATGTTTACATGCCCGCACAGAACCCTGGTGACGCAAGCGGCATGAGCGCATTCGGCCGCTGGTTCTACGGCCCGTGGTTCTGGCCGCCGGCCAAGGACGCCAAGTACCCGCCCATAGCCAACCCATACTACAACCCCGCCTGCGACCCGAACGTGGCTGACTTCTGCGAGCCTGCCCTGATCCCGTCGACACCGAACAACTCGGTGGGCATGGAGGCCTTCCATGATACGCCTGTTGTGAACGGCACCGCCTACCCAACGACCACCATGGATCCCAAGTCCTACCGGTTCCGTATCCTTAATGGATCCGACGACCGCTTCTGGAACCTTTCGTGGTACGTCGCTGATCCTGCAACCGGCACCGAGGTTGCGCTGAAGGCCAGCGAGCTCTCCCTGGCACAGACCGACCCGGTCGTCATGCCGACCCCGGACACCGCAAAGAGCCCCAAGGGCCCTGACTGGATCCAGATTGGCAATGAGGGCGGTTTCCTGCCCACCCCGGCCGTGGTTCCCGCTCACGAGACAACCTGGATCACCGACGCGACCAGGTTCGATGTGGGCAACGTCGATCAGCACTCGCTGCTGCTCGCGCCCGCAGAACGGGCCGATGTGATCGTTGACTTCTCCGCCTACAGGGGGAAGACACTGATCCTTTACAACGATGCACCGGCGGCTTTCCCGGGCCGGATCCCAGGTTACGACTACTACACCGGCGGACCGGACATGTCACCGGCTGGCGCACCCACAACGCTGCCCGGCTACGGGCCCGACACCCGCTCAGTCATGCAGGTCAAGGTTTCCAACGCAGCGCCTGCACTGGCTTTTGACCGGCCGAACACCACGGCTGACCAGATGGGCAAGCTGATGGCAGCGTTTGATCACCACACTGATGCAGCCGGCAACCCCGCCGGAGTTTTTGAGTCCAGTCAGAACCCCATCGTGGTTGGTCAGGCCGCATACAATCAGGCCTACGGATCGAGCTTCGTTGGCAGCGGGTACTGCAACGCAGCTGTCAACGCCGCCACGAAGTGCGACGGCTTTGCCCGCATCGCCGAGCAAGGTGGGGAGCAGTTCAAGTTCGATACCTTGGCGGGGCCCCAACTCAGCGTTCCCATCCAGGGCAAGAGCGTCCACGATGAGATGAACGCGGCGAACTTTGACGAGTGGGGGCGTATGAGTGGCAACATCGGGTTGGAGGCACCAGGAGCAACACCGCTACTGCAAAACATCATCCTCTACCCGTTCGTGAACCCAGCCACGGAAATACTGGATGGAACCAAGGGGATCAACAGCCTCAAGGTGACACCCATATCCACCAACGCTGACGGCACACAGATTTGGAAGATCACCCACAACGGTGTGGACACCCACCCGCTGCACTTCCATCTCAATGACGTGCAGCTGGTGAACAGGGTCACCTGGGATAACATCATCATCCCGCCTGAATCTACTGAAATCGGTTGGAAGGACACGGTGCGTGTCAGTCCATTGGAGGACACCATCGTGGCGGTCCGGCCCATCCTGCCAAAACTCCCGTTTGCCATCCCGGACAGCAACCGGCCGTTGAACCCGATGATGCCATTGGGTGCCAAGGGCTCGATTACCGGCGTGAACGGGTACGAGGCCGGGTTCAACAACACCGACACCAACGGCAACCCGATCGATCCAATCAGCAACGACATGACCAACTTCGGCTGGGAATACGTGTGGCACTGCCACATCCTCAGCCATGAGGAGATGGACATGATGCGGCCCATCGCGGTCAGCACACCCCGCACCCTGGCCGACGCCTCTGTAGTGAGCTTCACCAGACCTGCGAATGACGTGCTGTTGAACTGGACTGATGGGACACCAGTGTCGATCGCGGATCCCACCACCTGGGGTAATGCGAAGAACGAGATCGGCTACAAGATTGAGCGTGCGCCACTTGCCAACGGCACGGCCGGCACGTACGCCCAGCTGGCCACCACACTGGCGAACGTCACCAGCTACTCCGACAAGACTGCCGGTACCGGAGAATATGCATACAGGGTGACAGCCTGGAACGCGGCCGGAAACACCGTGTCGGCGCCTGTGCTCACTGCCACCACTGTTGCCACCGTCCCGAAGGTGGCCAGCCAGAACCCCGCAGCCGGGGCCACAAGTGTGACGACCAACATCCGCCCGACAGCCACCTTCAACGAAGCCGTCACGGGCGTCAGCAGCACCACGTTCACGCTGAAGCAGGGCACCACGGCCGTTGCGGCCTTGGTGAGCTACAACACGGCGACGCGCACGGCAACCCTGACCCCGACGTCAACCTTAGCCACTGATAAGCCCTATACCCTCTCGTTGACCACGGCCATCAAGAGCGTGTCAGGCGGTTCATTGGCAGCAACGAGCTGGACCTTTATCACCGGTCCCGCCCCGACGGTCACCATGACCAACCCCGCCGCCGGGGCCACCGGCGTCGGACTGGGAACGGCCACCAACCCGATCCCGTTGAGTGCAACCTTCAGCGAAACCGTGACGGGGCTGCCCGCCATCGCTGCCAGCACCCCCAACTTCACCCTGAAGCTGGGAACGGCAACCATCGCCTCCAAGGTCAGCTACAACGCCACCACCAGGGTTGCCACGCTGACTCCGGACGCAGCACTGGTCAGTGACACGATTTACACCCTGTCCCTGAGCAACGCGGTCAAGGACGTGGCAGGCAACCCGCTCACAGCCAAGACGTGGACCTTCATCACCGGTCCCGCCCCGACGGTGACGAATCGGACCCCGGCGGTCAACGCCACTAGGGTCAGCCGGACGGCGAACATCACCGCAACCTTCAGCGAGGCAGTCTCAGGTCTGCCCGCCACGGCCACGGCGAACGGGAACTTCACCATCAAGCGGAGCTCCAACGGCGCCGTGTTCCCGTCAGCTGTCAGCTACTCCAGCACCACGAAGGTGGCAACACTGAACCCGAGCGGCACCCTGCGGGCCAACACCCAGTACACCATCACTCTGAGCAACGGGATCAAGGATGCTGCAGGCAACCCGCTGGCTCCCGTCACTTGGAGCTTCACAACGAGCAGATAGCACCATCCGCGATGTATACCGCCGTCCAAGCCCGCAAGTCGGGGTTGGACGGCGCTGCACGGTGCGGGCATGGACCCAGTCTTACAGGATGAGGAGGCGAGCGTGTTGAGAGAAATACCCCGGCGGACCTGCAGTCAGCAGTCACGAGCCCGGGGACCGCTGGTCCGCCGGTTCCTCGTGTTGCTGTTCGCCACGCTTTACTTGATGCTCGTGGCGGCGCCCACCCCAGTCCTGGCGCACGCCGCTCTGCTGTACTCAATGCCTGTCGATGGCGCGGCACTGTCCAAGGCGCCGAGCTCGGTGGAGCTTGTCTTCGGTGAGACCGTCGCCACTGTCCCCGACGGGTTCCAGTTCTACGATGTCAGCGGCGGTCATCACACTGTGCACGTCGAGCAGTTGGACGCGACTGTCACGGCCACCTTGCCCTCAAACCTTGCCGACGGCAGCTACAAGCTCAGCTGGCGGGTGATTTCCGATGACTCCCACCCTATTTCCGGCGTGTTGTCGTTCAGCGTGGGAAAGGCCGGCGCAGCAGTCCCGATCATCGTCAAAAACGACGCCGTACCGGTGGACGTCCTGTACGGAGCGCTCAACGCTTTCGGCTATCTGGGCTTGTTCGCTCTTGCCGGACTCACAGTTTTCGACCTGTTCGTCGCCCGGACCACCGTCACGGTTCGTCGGCCGTCCTGGGTAGCTGCGCTGGTCACCATCAGCGCCTACATCATGCTCGTGCCCCTCACTTCAGTTCGGGAGAGGGGTTTGGATCTGGGTGGATTGGCCGATCCAGCCGTCTTCACCACGGGATGGTCCGGAGGTGCAGCGGTGACGTTGTTCCTCGCCCTCCCCGGGGTGGTGTTGATGCTGCTGGCGGCTCGGATCCCGGGCCGGGGAGGCTTCTGGGCCGGGACGGTGGGGGCCGGGCTGGCGATGGTCTCGGTGCTGCCCATCGGCCACACCCGGACCTTTGGACCCAGCTGGGTGGTCATGGGTTCGGATCTGGTCCATGCCGCGACGGCCGCGGTTTGGCTGGGCGGTCTCGTTGGTCTGGTCCTGTACCTCCACCATGCCCGACGGCGGAAGGGTGACCCTGCCGAGGCTGCCGTGGTCCTAGGCCGGTTCTCCACGCTGGCAGGGAGTCTCGTTGTTCTACTGGGCATTACGGGCACCATCCTAGCCGTTGTGATGGTCGGCTCGGTGGCAACTCTTGTGGGCAGTTCTTACGGTCGGTTGCTGATGGTCAAGCTGGCGATCGTTGCGGTGGTCGGCGGATTTGCGGCGTGGAATCGATTCGGGCTCCTCCCCCGTCTGGAGAACGAGGGAATCAAGGGGAAGGCGTGGTCCCGACTGGCATTGGCTGTACGCCTGGAGGCTATTGGGGTGGTGCTTGTGTTGGGGCTCACCTCAGCACTGACGTTGCAGAATCCGCGGGCCACCGAGGTGCAAGCCCCGGTTGGGACCGAGGTAATTGCAGACCTGGGAACCGGTCACTTGTCCGGCCGGTTCAGCCCCGGCGACGCCGGGCTGGGCGTCCTTACCTTCGACCTTGCCGACGTTGGGGGCGCCCCTATCGTCCCAATAAGCGTTCCGCAGGTCAGCGTCGCAGAACCGAACCTGAACCTTGGACCCCTGGCTGCCAAAGTTGAGCCTGGGCCGACGCCGGGAAGCTACCGGGCCGAGGTGGTGCTGCCCATGGCGGGGACATGGAAGATCACCGTCGCCGTCCGCGTCAACGAGCTTGAGCAGCCAGCCGCCGTCGTCAATGTGGTCGTGGTGAGGTGAGCCCTGCCGGCCCCAACACGGTGGTCGACGCCTGCAGCTCAACGTTTGAACCCGGAGAGGTATCTAGGTCAGTTGCGGACCTGGACCGACTCATCAAGGGGATCACGCTCAGCCGAATTGGAGACGGGTTTTCCGAGTGGGGTCGGTAGCACCGGCAGTAGCGGCAACCGCAGAGTGAATGCGGCACCATGGCCGAGCGAGCTGGCCACCGAAACGGTGCCGCCACGGGCTTCCGTGACGGCCTTGACGATGGCCAGGCCCAGCCCACTCCCGGCTCGCTCGCCTGCGGTCGACCCGGTCCGGAAGACGTCGAAAACTGTGTCCAGATCTGCGGCCGGGATGCCCGCCCCGGTGTCCCGGACGATCAGCACCAGTTCGTCGCCCTGGGCGCCGGCCGTCACAGCGATGGTGTCTCCTGGCCCGGTGAACCTGACAGCATTCTCCAGTAGGCAGTCCAGTATTGCCTCGAGTCGCTCGTTGTCGCCATGAACGGTGCCGACCTCACTCCGTGAGCTCCAGCTTCGGTCTGCAGTGACCGACCATCGGTGCAGGATCGCGGCCAGCATCCGGTCGACGTCGACCGGCTCGGTGGTCGGCGGCTCCACGACCCGGACCAGGGTGAGCAAGTTGGTTGCCAAAGCGGACGCTTTAATGAGTTCGGCGACCACCAGCTCGGCGTCCTCACGCACCGTCGGCTCGGCCGACTGGTCGGCGATGAGTTGCGCGTATCCTCGGGCGATTGTCAACCGTGTGCGTACCTCGTGCGAACCGAACCGAGCGGCGTTCTCCCGCTGCTGACTGCGGTGACGGTCAGCTTGCTGCAATGCCTGCAGACGGGCCTGAGAGTTCCACTGCCGGTTCACGTGCCAGATCAACAGCATCATAATTCCGGCCATCAAAAAGATCTCTGTGCATTCTTCCCATTCGATAGTCCCCGCTATCGCGTGACCAACCAAGGCGGCACCGGTCACCGTTGTGACAACGACGAAGGCAACCAGGGTGGCACGCCGGGGCCACGGGCACAGTCCGTAGACCAGCGCGAAACTGGCCCATACGAGGTGAAAGGGGATGGTCTCCTTGCCCGGCAGCGCAAAGGTGAGGTAGCAGTTCACGCCCGCGAACACCACCCACGCGGCGCCGAGGACTGCCTTATGTCGCGATCCTATATCCAACATTGCGCACCGTTTCAATTTTATCGTTCGTGAGTTTGGATCGCAGCCGGCGCACACAGACGTCGACGACGTTCGTGCCGGTGTCGTATCTCGTTCCCCAGACCCGCTCAAGCAGCTCGGCCCGGGTACACGTCTCCGGAGCCCGCTGGAGGAGGTGGGTCAGGAGCACGAACTCCCGCTGGGTCAACGAGACGCGGCGTCCGTCAACCACGAGTTCGCGTTGCTGCACATCGATCTCGACACCAGCCCTTCGCAGGTACCGGGGGACGGCCAAGGACGGTGCTGGCGTTCGGATGCGGGCGTTGACCCGGGCCAGCAGTTCTGCGTTGTCAAACGGTTTGGCTAGGAAATCCACTGCACCGCCTTCCAGAACACCGACTCTGGTGGTCACCTGCGTCATGGATGACAACACCACGACCCGACTCGACGGACGGAATCGCATCAGTTCGGCCAGGACTTCCTCGCCGCGACCGTCAGGGAGTATGAGATCCAGGAGGATCAGTTCCGGGTCGACAGTGCGAATCGCTGCCAGAGCCCCAACCACAGTGCCAGCTAGGGTGACCGTGTGGCCGGCACCACTAAGGATCCGGTCTAGGAGTCGGGCGAGTACGGGTTCGTCCTCGACGACTACAATGCTGTTCACGTCGTCGCTTGTTCGCCGGTGCAGGCAATTGCGCTGGCGGGCACAGCCCCAGAACGTGCCTCCCCATCCACGGACCGGCAGCCCTCGGAGGGGTTGGCCACACCGAGTCCTCCCCCACACCGCTTCGGAGCCAACCTCCGAGCCGGTGTAAGTCCTGATGCAGTAGCACGGACTATCATGCGATGGTCCCCCATTCACTACGATTGGCTGATCGCAACAAGACGCTTGCTCATCACTAGCCTAGCCAGATGGGCTCATAGTAAGCTGCGCTACTCCGGCTGTCAACGAAGCGCGTTGACTCATCAAAGATGCCCGCATAGCTGTTATCGAAGAATCATTTGGTAATGCCCGCGTAGCGGCGCGTCTGCCGTGCTGGTTGTTGCTGGCGGGGCACTGTGAGCCATGGAGCAATTGAATCGTCAACGTCAGGCGCTCACGAAGGCCAGTGCCCTTCGGTATTCCCGTTCGAGCCGGGTTGCTAAGAAGACTATTTTGGATGAGTTGTGCGCGGTGACGGGTTGGCATCGGGACCATGCGCGTAAGGCGCTGCGGCAGGCCCTGGTGCTCAAGGTGGTGAAGGCGAGGCCTCCCCGGCCACCGCTGTACGGGGAGTCCGTGATTGAGGCATTGAGGTTCTGCTGGGCCGTTCAGGGCACTCCTTGTGGGGGGCCTAATGGCGGCGGAGTTGTTGTTGCGAATCGCCCCGGCCACGATCGCCCGCCGGCTCAGGTTCGACAGGGGCAAACTTAACCCGCGGGGAGGTTCACTGCCACGCCCGGGACCGTCCTGAAGGACTCCATTCCGATGCGAACGCGGGCAGAATGGGACGATGCAGTTCCTGGTTTTCTCGAGATCGATCTCGCCGGTCGTGAGGGCGGAAATTCCAAGCGGGAATTCTGTTTCACCCTTGATATCACAGACGGCGCAACGGGTTGGACCGAAACCCGGTCCGTGAAGAACAAGGCCCAGAAATGGGTGTTCGTGTCCATCAAAGAGGCCGCCGCGGCATTCTCGTTTCCGTTCCGGGAACAAAAAAGACGTCGCTCATGTGAAGAAAAAGACTTGGCACATCGTCCGCCAGACCGTGGGATATCACCGCTATGAAACGGCCGCGGAGTTGGAACTTTCGAACCAAATTTGGGCGCTTCAACGCCTGCTCACGAACCACTTCGGTCCCCAGCAAAAACTCGTCAAGAAGACCCGCAACGGCGCGAAGATCACCAAGACCTCCGACCTGCCGGCGCCCCCATGCCAACGAGTCAGGCCATCACCACGGCCAAAAAAGCCGAGCCGTCTAGAAGTGAACTTCAGCTGCTCACCGATGCCGGATCGGTGGATTCAGGCTTAGGCGAGGGACAGGAAGAGCTTTTCCATATCCTTCTTGTCCATGCCAGTGTCGTCGCTTCTGATGCACTGCTCCAGTCCGGTGGCGATAATCACGAAACCGGCCCGGTCCAGCGCCTTGGAGACGGCGGCGAGCTGTGTAACGACGTCCTTGCAGTCACGGCCCTCTTCGAGCATGCGCGTAACCGCCGCAAGTTGGCCTTGGGCGCGTTTGAGACGGTTGATGACGGGGGCGATTTCTGTCTTGTCAAGTTCCATGCCGTACTCCAAAGGTGAGGTTGTATTCTCCAAACCATATACCCCGTGGGGTGTAATGGCCAGCAGCTGAATCCGTTACGGACAACGATACGCTCAACTTGTACAATACCCCCTAGGGTATGGGAGTTTTGAGCAGACCAACGGAGAACCGCCCTGCAGGTGACTCCGGCCTTGCTGACATAAGGAGTGCCCGTGCTTATTGAGCGCATCTACGACGAAGACTTGGCCCAGGCCAGCTACCTCATCGGCTGCCAAGCCAAGGGCGAGGCCATTGTTGTCGATCCTCGCCGTAACATCGCTGTCTATCAGTCACTGGCCGCCTCGAACGGGATGCGGATCGTGGCCGTCACCGAGACGCACATCCATGCGGATTTTCTATCCGGGACCCGGGAACTGGCTGCCGCGACTGGTGCTACCGCCTACGTTTCCGGGGAAGGCGGCACGGACTGGCAGTACGGCTTCGAAGCTGAACGCCTGATGGACAATGATGAGATCACCTTGGGAAACATCACCATCAAGACTCTCCACACTCCGGGCCACACCCCCGAACTCCTCTCCTTTTTGATCACCGACGGTGCGTTCGCGGACACCCCGGGATACCTGCTCTCCGGAGATTTCGTGTTCTCCGGAGACCTGGGGAGGCCCGATCTGCTCGATGAGGCGGCCGGTGGCGTGGACACCCGCTTCGCCGGGGCCAAGGAGCTGTTCACCAGTTTGCAGGAAAAATTCCTAACCCTGCCCGATTACGTCCAGGTCCACCCTGGCCACGGCGCTGGTAGCGCCTGCGGCAAGGCCTTGGGCGCCGTCCCCTCCTCCACAGTTGGCTACGAGCGCCGCTACGCCTGGTGGGGACCGTATTTGTCTGCCAACGACGAGACCGGCTTCGTGACTAAGCTACTTGACGGCCAGCCCGACGCCCACGCCTACTTCGGGCGCATGAAGCGGCAAAACCGTGAAGGGCCAGCCGTCATGGGAACCCGCCCGCCCCTGCAGGAAGTCGCCACCAAGGATCTCATCCTTGATCTTGCGGCGGACACGATGACGTTTGTGGACAGCCGCTCCCATGCCGAGGTCCACCAGGTAACCGTTGCCGGGTCCCTGAACATCCCGGCGGGCAAATCCACGGCCAGCTTTGGCGCTTGGGTGGTCAACCCCGAAACCGACACGAATCCTCTCGTGCTGCTGGCTCCGGACCAGCTCTCAGCCCAGGAAATGTGGGACCACCTGGTCCGCGTCGGCATCGACACGGTTGCTGGCTACGTCACCAGCATCGACGGCTTGCCCACCAGCACCCCGAAACGCATCCAACCCGAAGAACTCGAGGATTTCGACGCCGCGATGGTCCTGGACGTTCGCGACCGCACCGAGCACTCCGCCGGCCACATTCCCGGTTCCCAGCAGCTCAGCGGCGGCCGCGTCATGTGGAACCTCGATCAGCTCCCGGCCAGTGGCACCATCGTCAGCTACTGCCAAAGTGGCGTCCGGAACTCCGTCGCGGCCAGCGCCCTGCGCCGCGCCGGCTACGACGTCGTCGAACTCGATGGCAGCTACGCTGGATGGGCCACCTTGCAGCAGGCGCTGGATACCGCCCTTGCCCTGCCCACAGCAACTGGAGTACTGCAAATGAAATCCGGCGCTTCCTCCTAGGTACCGTTTTCATCACCGCCTGGCTGGGGCTGTCGGTCTTGACGGTAGAAGGAACCCCTACGGAATCGAACAACCGCGACACCTTTATCCTGACAAGTCTCGCGGACAAGATCGGTGCAAGACTCGGATCGTCGGCGGCAGCTGATCCGGGCCAGGTCCGTCGAAGCCTACCGACTATGACGTGTTGTCGGCTTCGCCGTCGGGGGAGTGCTTTCCGGGATATTCACCGACGCCTACGGCATCCCTTCCAACATTTTCTCGGTCTCCGCACGCGGCAAAGCCCTACTTTGAGCAAAACAACCGCAAACCACGCCCACCTCACGAACCGGACAATGAACCAAATGGCCGTCTGCAGAATGCGCGGCCCGAGGACTCCTGACGCAGCACTGCATCGTGTTTGCGCACGGAGCCCACTCCGGCGCCAGCGCGGCACGTGTCCACCAACCTTCTAACGGTATTCGATACCCCATAGGGTATACTGACGGAGTAAACAACCCATCTAAGGAGGCAATATATGTGCCGTGCGGTGACATGCAAGAAATGCGGTAAAACGACGTGGGCGGGCTGCGGCCAGCACGTTGACCAGGTAATGCGCGGGGTTCCAAACTCCCAACGGTGCGCCGGGCACGAGCAAGAGAAGACTAGCGGCAACGGTTTCTTCGCAAAGCTGTTCGGCCGGTAGCTCGGGCATTGGCCGAGTCTGGGGCATACGGGGCCGCTCAGGAAAGAAGTGCCTTGATGCCCACGTAGGCTGCGATCATCAGGACTAGAATTCCAAAGCTACGCTTGAGGGTCTTCGCGGGGATACTCGCGCCGATCCTGCCAGCCGCGGGGCAGGCAACCATCGCCGCCCCCGCGAACGCGGCCGTGACTGACCTATCTATCTGAGGATCGGACAGGTAGGCGGTAAAGCCGGCAATGACGTTGAGGACGACAATGATCAGGGACCTACCCGCAGTCAACGCCATCGGCAATCCCAGAATCAGGGTGGGTGCGGGGACGCTGAGGAACCCGCCACCCACGCCCAGCAACCCTGTGAGGAAGCCCACGACAGCGCCGGTGGCAATGGCCCTGGGGAGGCAGCTGCGCCAATTGACCCCACCGCCGGGCAGTGCGCAGGCCCCTCCGGAAGCCCCAGTGGGCATGAGCATCCTAATGCCGGCGAAGACCATGATGGCGGCAAAGACGAGCAGCAACACTTTCGGGTCCAGCAGCCGGCTGTCCATTGCTCCCAGGTGGGCGGTTGGGGTGCCGGCCGCGCCGATGATCAGCGCCAGTCGCCAGTTCACCCCGCCCTTTAGGCGCGGCAGCACCGCGACCGCGGAGGAAGCTCCGACGAGCGAGGTCGGAATCGCCGCGGCGATGATCATGGCCGGCTGCCCAGCTTCTGCAGGGCATGGTGCCCGGTGGGCTCATCTACGGTACGGTTCCACGACATCTTCGAGAGCACCTGGCTCATGGCGCAGCGGTTGGTCGCAGCCGAATAGGTCAGTCCAGCGCCGACGACTGAGGCGATCAATCCCCACTTGGGAGAGATGAGTTTGGCGCCCAGGAACCCGCCGAAAAGGACGTTTGTACCAGTCCGGCCAACGGCGTCCAGCTGCTTGCGGGCATGCTCGGCCCGGTCCCCGGAATGGCAGACGAGTGCGAGCCGGGCGCACACTTTTTCTGCGAACTCTTCGGGACACTCACGGAACAGGGCCTGCGACACATGATAGGACCCAGAGATGTGCAGGGCATCGAATTCTGCCCTGCCGCCGGCATCGATGATCATGGCTATCGGCCCATGGCTTCAGAATCGAGGCGTCAATACCCTCGTGGACGGTTTCAACAATGCGGGTCGGGATAGTCATAGTCACTTTCGGTACCTTCCGGAGTGTTTGTGATTTACACCGTCTCCGGGTACGGGGCTGGGCGTGCTAAAGGCATGCGGCGATAGGGACCAGATGTGTCACCCAGGGCTATGGGGCGGTAGGAGCTTGTTTAACCTGGCTGCTGTGGACGAACCAGTTCATACGCACGAAGATTGCGTGGATGAGCTCACGGGTGGGCTTCTGACCCGGCTTTGTCCAAGATTGAGGGGCGTTGCTGGCCACGGTCAGCTGGCGATGACATCCCTGCAAACGGATTCGGGGGGCGAGGCCTGACGGAGGAACGTTCATGGCCTCGCGGGCACTAGTTCTGGACCGAGCTCTGCCAGGTCGTTCACCCAAATGCCGCCCGTGCCGCTCCCCCTCCACAGTGTCCGGGCCGTTTCGGGGCCATATTTAACTACCTATACCCCCTAGGGTATAGTATTGAATTATGACGACCCTTGATATTTCCGAAAAAGACTTCGATGCCACCATCACCAGCAACGACCTTGTGCTGATCGACTTTTGGGCCGCGTGGTGCGGACCTTGCCGAACGTTTGCGCCCGTCTTTGGCAAGGCCTCGCAGGCCCACCCGGACGTCGTGTTCGCAAAGGTCGACACCGAAGCCGAGCCGGGCCTCGCCACCGCAGCCGGGATCACCTCCATTCCCACCCTCATGGCATTCCGAGACGGGATCCTCGTCTTCTCCCAGCCTGGGGCCATGAACGAGAACGGACTCGAACAGCTCATTACCGGCATCAGGGAACTTGATATGCAGGAGGTTAGGGAAGCAATCGCAGCAGCACCGACCCAGTAATCCCCACCACTCGAATTTTCCTCATCGTCTGAGGCTGGCCGCTGGGGTTCATGCTGAGTCGACGGGGCCCTGAGCGCTGCGCAGTGACGGAGCGCCGGTCACTTGCCACCTAGAGATCCATCGTCAGGAATCGCGCGAACGGCCAGGGACGGCGTAGATGATTAACGGCAGCCATAGCAGCACTGAGGAGTAGAGCATGGACAAGGACACCCAGATAGGCGAAGAGGACTTCAGCTCCAGAGCAACGGCCCACACCTGGAAATGGTCTCTAGAGCAAAACTGGCGTCTGCTGCGGCGCTGGCGGTGGCCCAGAGTCAGCGTGGCAGGCGTGGCAGCAATCACCATCGCTGCCGCTGTCATCTCGATGAACGGCATGATGACAGCATCCGAAACGCCATGGTGGAATATCGCGGCAGTCGCCATTGGTTCGCTTCTCGCCGGACTGGTGGTTGGTAGCTACGTCGGTGCACCAATCGGAGCACAAGCCACGGTTTGCGATACCCGATGGCCTATTCTGGGCATCGCGGGCTTGGTGCTGGCAACGCCATCTGCACCGGCAAACCTTTCCACCCACCTACTTTTCGGAACATCACCGACAGTGCTGGCCGGGTCAGTCCAGGCCGTCATTGCGATCCTATCCCTGGCCTTGCTGATGTGGGCTGTTGGTGAGCGCTTCGAACTGGAGCGGAAGGCCGTATCGCCGTCTACCTCGATGGAGTCAGGAGAGTCGTGCGCGAGCTGTGGTCCACTTTTCCCGGGCAAGCTCGGCGCCCCACGCGGCCCTGGCCGCTGACCTCTTTAGCAACTCCCCAGAGGGCTGCAAAGTCAGACCTTGCTTGGTAAAAATTGTGGTGGTTCATCGCTACAATCCGTGGCTTCAGCCACTAGGCGTGAAGGTCTAGTGTCCGACGCCGAGTTTCCCGCCAAGGCGTTCGCGCATGAGGGCGCTGGCCTCGTTGAGGCCGACGATTTTAACCTCCGTGCCGTGACGGTGATATTTATCCGTGACCGCATCTAGGGCCGCGATAGTGGATGCATCCCAGAGGTGCGAGGCATGCATGTCAATGACGACGTGTGCGGGGTCCAGGGCATACTCGAATTGCATGTACAGGTCGTTGGAGGAGGCGAAGAACAACTCGCCGTCCACAACATAGGTGGCAGTCTCCTGCCCGTCACTGGTTGTCATTGTTCGTTCGACAGTAACCAGATGGGCCACACGCTGGGCGAAAAGAACCATGGCCACGAGCACGCCGACACCAACGCCGATGGCAAGGTTGTGGGTTGAAACGACAACGACCACGGTGGCGACCATGACGATGGTTTCGCTCTTCGGCATTCGTTTCAGGGTGCTGGGACGGATACTGTGCCAGTCGAAGGTGGCGATGGACACGAAGATCATTACCGCCACCAAGGCGGCCATCGGGATTGCCGAGACGACGTCTCCGAGCGCCACGACGAGGATGAGCAGGAACACTCCTGCCAGGAATGTGGAGATCCGGGTGCGGGCACCTGATACTTTGACGTTGATCATGGTCTGACCAATCATGGCGCACCCGCCCATGCCACCGAAGAATCCGGTGACGATATTGGCCACGCCCTGGCCCCAAGACTCGCGGGTCTTGTTAGAGCGGGTGTCGGTGACGTCATCGACGAGCTTGGCCGTCATTAGCGACTCCAGCAGGCCCACGAAGGCAACGGCAAGAGCGAAGGGGAAAATGACTTGCAATGTTTCTAGGCTGAACGGAACATTCGGGATGAACAGGGACGGGAGCGAGTCGGGCAACTCCCCTTTGTCCCCGACCGTCGGTACTTCGATGGAGGTCAGGACGACGATCAGTGTCAGCACAACGATGGCAACCAGAGGGGCCGGAACAGCCTTGGTCAACCTCGGGAGGCCGAAGATGATCAGCAAGCCGACGGCGGCCAACGGGTAAACCATCCATGGCACGCCCAGCAGCTCGGGGACTTGAGAAATGAAGATCAAGATGGCCAAGGCGTTGACGAAACCGACCATGACCGAGCGCGGAATGAAGCGCATCAGCTTCGCAACCCCCGAAACGCCCAGGATGACTTGGAAGATTCCGGCGAGGATGACAGCTGCGATGAAGTAGTCAATTCCGTGGGATTTCACCAATGGGGCGATGACCAACGCCACGGCCCCGGTAGCTGCCGAAATCATGGCGGGCCGGCCGCCGACAAAGGAAATCGTCACTGCCATCGTAAATGCCGCGAACAAACCGATCCGCGGATCAACCCCTGCAATGATGGAGAACGCTATGGCTTCCGGGATCAGGGCTAGAGCGACGACGAGGCCGGCGAGGACTTCGGTCTTGAGCCGGCGCGGGGATCTGAGGGTGCCGCGCACGGATTGGAGCTGTTCCGGGGTAAGCGAGGGGCTATCCTGGGCTGTTTTGACGGCCAATACTGGCTCCGTTCATAGTTATGTAGACAACAGAGCGGCGTCTTCGCTTATTCGAAGAATGAGGGGGCGCGGCACCGCGCCGGTGGGAGGGGAATCAGCCAATCAGGTTTCACCGCTCACCAGAAACTCTACCCTAACGTGATGGTAGGGTTTGAATCAGATACGGAATGGAGGCCCCTGATGTCGACAAGACCTAGCAACACCACTATGCACATCGGTGAACTGGCGGAACGGACGAGCCTGTCGCTACGGACCATCCGTCACTACGACGAAGTAGGCCTCCTCCCTGCCACAGCACGGACCGAAGGAGGATTCCGGGTGTATTCGGAAGATGACTTCGAACGCCTCACGGTCATTAAAGCAATGAAGCCCCTGGGTTTCTCGCTGGAAGAAATGGCCGAAATCCTCAGCATCCTGCGCTCACATGAAGGCGCGGTAGCGGGTACTGAAGCGGCGGGCAGACGTGACGATATTCTCGAGCGGGCCATCCATCAACGTGCGAAGATGGCTCGCAACCTAGCCCAGGCAGACGAGTTCATTCAAACACTCAGCCGCTCCACCTGAGGCACGTGCAACACGAACAAATTCTGAATTGGGTCCGCTGATCCTGCTATGTTACGGCACCCCAGTCGGCCTCCACAGAGCGCCCGGCTTCTTCTGTGTCTTTCTCAGTTCACCCGGGCGCCTTTCCCCCGCTGACAGCTTGGCCACAGTCGGTTTTAGTACAGTGGTCTTGACTGTGGCTGGCGCACCCTCGATACCTCTGCGACTCGGGCTCTGAGCTCCCCGAGCGGCTCCGCAGGCTGACCTTGGGTCTACGTGGGTCCGATTGCCGGAGCGCCTTTGTGGTGCCAAACAAAAGCAAGTCTCAGGATGGAAACCCAGTGCCGCTAACCAGTCGTGGCCAGAACCCCGGCAGCACCCGGGCGGCAAGCAGGTTTGTGGTGCCGAACACGGCCGGGAAACCTAGCGCGTTGACAGGGAGGACAGCCCGGCCTGTGCCAAGGCGATCTCGTGTATTTGGCGCGCGTTGAAGAACTAAAGTGGCCTTCATCGCGGAGGTCGCTGACCAACATTTGAGCGCCTATCGTCACGGTGACACACACGACCGTGACGATAGCCCCGACAGGTAGAGTGCCCTCGGCAGCGTCCAGCGCAGCCTCTCGAGGCCGACGTAGTCATAGGAAAGCAGCTCGAACCCTTCGTAGGCGACGAAAATCGAGGCCGAGGCAACAATGACTCCCGCTGTGCCTTTGTCGGCCAACGGAGCAAGCCGCTCCGGGGAGGAGTGTGCAAAACCGATGGCCGCAATCAGTGCCAAGATCGCTACCTTGATCGGGACAACGAGGTCCTCACTGACTGCCGAGGCTCCCACGTCTCGCAGGTTAATCCCCACAAACACAAGGAGGATCAGGATCGCGAATCCGTTTACGAATGCTTCTGGCAGACCAAACAAGTGTGCAGCGTAGCGGCCGAAGGTGTACCCATATGCTGCCAACGTAATCAGATAACCAAACGTGAGCAGCCATGCGATATAGGAACCTGTGCGGGGTAGCCGGCATTGTGCAGATTGCGGAAAAGGCCGCCTGAGCGTCCGGCGCGAGCGGAGAGAGCGGCGAAGGAGTGCACCGTGACCATGGCGATAGCGCCACCGGGTCACGCAGGCGGAGCATACCCATCCCCTTGTTCCGGCCCGCGGTTGTCCGCGGATGGAGCGGCGTTTTCGGGGTCGAGGATCCGCCAGTCATATGGGGCGTCCAATCATTCCGCCAGCGCCGACAGGCTTGCCTACGTACGCCATCCCTAGCACTAACACCGACGTATGCAAGGCCAGGGGTCTAGGATGTTTGTAAAAGCGGTTGAAAGGGAAAACCAATGACCAGTAGTAGCAGCACGTTCGTGATTGTAGTTGGATTTGATGGTTCCGAACACTCCCAGGTAGCCCTGAAATGGGCGGTGGAGGAGGCTCGCCAGCGCGAAGGGGAACTCCGTCTGGTTACGGCGTGGAGCAACCTTCCCTTGTCCTGGTATCCAGCGGTATTGGAAACGGCGATCGGTGGGATCGCTGTACCTGAAGATTCACCGGAGCAAATTGCGGGGGCGCTTCAGGCTGCGGCACTGAAGGTGGCGGCCGCTGAGGGACTTGCCGCCACCGGGCAGGTCGTTCACCATCATTCCCCAGCGTCAGCGATACTCGCTGCTGCCCAGGACGCGAATCTCATCGTCGTCGGCTCCCGCGGGCATGGCGGATTCTCTGATCTCCATCTCGGCTCAGTCTCCAGCCAGGTCATCCACCACGCACCATGTTCAGTCCTGGTGACCCGGCCTAAAACCCCCTAAGGAATCAACCCCGCCAACTACGGCAAGGATGGCAGTCCCGGAAGCCCGGCCCCGCGGTAACGACCGTGACACCGCCCAATCAGCCGGAGCGGGGCTGCCCTGGCGCCTCGGGATCAGAAGGCGCTTGGGTGGCGGACGATCAGTACCGGGCAGGAGGCATGGTGGGCGACTTGGGTGGACACCGATCCGAGCAACAGTCCGGCGAAGCCACCATGTCCACGGGATCCAACGATGAGGATATCCGCCTCTTTTGAGGCTTCGAGCAGAGCGGTTGCGGGGTAATCCCGAACGAGTGTCCCTGAGATGTCCACGCCGTCACTCGCTACGGCTTTCAGTGCCTCGGCCTGGAAACGTTCCGCGGTGTGAAAGGAGTCGTTGATTGGGCTGTCTTCTATCGACGACGGCACAGGAGGATAGTGCCAGGCTGTAATGACCCGCACCTTTCCGCGGCGCAGCCGCGCCTCATCAACCGCCCAGCGGAGTGCGGCCAGCGAGGGCTCTGAACCGTCAAAACCAACCACAATCAGGAAAGCACCGGTACTGCTCATACTTGGCTCCTTTCGTGGGCTTGGCACAGTGACAGTCTGCTCTTAGTACGGTCCGGCGGTCAAGGGCACGAAGAGACTCTGGCCGCTGGGAATCAAGCGTGCCTTGTATCCGGCTTGTCCGCCATGACAGATCGGCATCGCGTCACTGGTGCTGGTCTCCTTTGACGTTGTTGAAGATCCCGAGGGGTCAACAGCCGTCGCGGTCGCTAGGGTAAGCCATGGTTCCAGCTTCGATAGGATGGCCGAACGGACCCGTGACAGCCTCACCGCGTGCGACGGACCGGGCAATCCTTCCCGCAATTGCTCCTCCTGATCGAGATTGCAGGCGTGGATCGGTGTCACGGTCACCGGAACTTTGGTCCCCAAAAGGGCTTGTAGCCTCACTACTAAGTGCTACTATGTAGTGGTAGTTAGTACCACCGAGTAGCCGAGGGAGGTGTTCCATGGGCAGGCAAATGACGGAGATGCTCAAAGGCACGCTGGAAGGCATCGTGCTGGCGATCCTGTCCGCGCGGCCCGCCTACGGCTACGAAATCACCACGCAGTTACGTGAGCAGGGCTTCGCCGACATCGCAGAGGGCACCGTCTACGCGATTCTTGTACGGATCGAGCGCAACGGGCTCGTCGACGTGGAAAAAGTCCCGTCCGAGAAGGGTCCGCCACGCAAGGTGTACTCCCTCAACGGACAAGGCCATGAATATCTGGACGAGTTTTTCAGGACCTGGAGCTTCCTGAATGAACGGCTGGAACAGCTCCACCAAGGAGGCAGGTAGAAATGGTCGCAAAGTGGATCGGGCTGGTCACGGGATCGCTTGAACAAAAGAAGCAGTACAAGCAATATAACGTCCGCATGGACGCGCTGCCCGAGCCCTACGGCACCGCCGCCAAGGCGCTGCAGCGGTACTTCATGTATAACGGCGGCGTGGTTGACGGCCAGACCTTGCTGAAGATGATGAGCGACTTCGTGGAGCTTTGGGAGCGGGCCGCAGTCGACGGGACACCCGTGCGGGTCATCGTCGGGGCCGATCCGGTCGATTTCGCCGACACCTTCACCGCCGCCTATGCCGGCAAGCAGTGGATCGACAAGGAACGCGAGCGCCTGACCCGGGCCATCAACGAGCTCGCGGACAACGAACCGCAACCCTAGAAGATGTAGGAGAAGCACATGACACCCCAGCAAGTCCAGGAGCCTGCCATCCACGTGCAGGACCTGGCCAAGTCATACAAGCAGCTTCACGTGCTGCGCGGAGTCAGCTTTGACGTCGCAAAGGGCAGTATTTTTGCCCTACTGGGCTCCAACGGAGCCGGCAAAACCACCGTGGTGAACATCCTGGCCACGCTCTTGAGGTCCGACGCCGGCGCTGCCGCCGTCAACGGCTTTGATGTCACCACCGAGGCGGCGGCGGTACGCGCGTGCATCAGCCTCACCGGACAGTTCGCCGCCGTCGACGAAATTCTCAACGGCCGCGAAAACCTGGTGCTCGTGGCCCGGCTGCGGCACCAGAAAAGCCCGGGATCGATCGCCGACGGACTGCTGGAACGCTTCTCGCTCAGCGACACGGCCACCCGGAAAGTGGCCGAATACTCCGGTGGCATGCGCCGCCGCCTGGACATTGCGATGAGCCTGATCGGGTGCCCGGAGGTCATCTTCCTTGACGAGCCCACCACCGGGCTGGATCCCCAAGCACGCAACGAGCTGTGGGCGGCCGTGAAAGACCTCGCCGCGCATGGCACAACCGTGCTGCTGACCACCCAACATCTGGACGAGGCCGAACAACTCGCCGACAGGATCGGCATCCTTCATGAAGGCCGGATCATCGTCAACGGCACCCTGCCCGAGCTCAAGGAACTGCTGGCGCCGGCCAAGGTGGAATACGTTCAAAAGCAGCCCACCCTCGAGGACGTCTTCTTCGCCATCGTCGGTGACAACGGACTAGACAACGACGCAGCGGGGCTGCGTGACGCCACAAACGAGTAAGGAAGGGCCATGACCACGCACTTCTTTGGCGACACCACCGTCCTTACGGGCCGCTCACTGCGCCATATCCTGCGCAGCCCGGACACCATCATCACCACAACTGTCATGCCAATCGCGTTCTTGCTGCTGTTTGTCTATGTGTTCGGCGGCGCCATCAACACGGGCACCGACTACTATGTGAGCTATCTACTGCCGGGCATTTTGCTCATCACAATCGCCTCCGGCATCTCCTACACCGCCTACCGGCTCTTCCTGGATCTCAAGAGCGGCATCTTCGAACGGTTCCAGTCCATGCCAATCGCCCGGTCCTCAGTCCTCTGGGCGCACGTGCTGACCTCGCTGTTCGCCAACCTGGTCTCGTTGACCGTCGTCGTGCTCGTAGCCCTGCTCATGGGTTTCCGGACGGGCGCCGGGGTGATGCCCTGGCTCGCCGTGGCCGGCATCCTTGCCCTGTTCACGCTTGCCCTGACATGGCTGGCCGTGATTGCGGGGTTGTCTGCGAAGACGGTCGACGGCGCAAGCGCGTTCTCCTACCCGCTGATCTTCCTGCCGTTCATCAGTTCGGCGTTCGTGCCCACGGACACCATGCCGGGGCCGGTCCGTGCGTTCGCACAGAACCAGCCGGTCACCTCCATCGTGGACACGATCCGGAACCTGCTGACCCAACAGCCTGTTGGCAGCGAAATCTGGATTGCACTTGCCTGGTGCCTGGGCATCTTGGCGCTGGCCTATGCCCTTGCCATGACAGCGTACCGGCGCAAGATTTCCTAGCGTTTAGAACGCGTTGGCAGCACTTCGCAGGGAAGCGATCAAGGGCTTGAACAATACTGTTGCAATCTCAGCGGAGCGCTCGGCGGCGTCGTCGACATGGGTGAGGAAGTCCTCATCCGAGGCCGGGCCGCAGAGATCGGATACGCCGCGAACAGCGAGAAACGCGGCGTTGTGCACATAGCATGTCTGTGCGATTGCTGAAGATTCCATGTCTGTTGCCAAGACGTGGGCAAACTGGCTAGTAATGCGCTCGGCCCGGTCCCTGCCAACGAATGAGTAGCTGGAGACGATCAGGCCCTGGTGCACGGTTTGGCCTAGGCGATGGGCAGGCGGTGCCACCGCGCTCGCTTGCACCAGTGACGGTGCCACCGGGTAGCATGCGGGCATGCCCGGAACCTGTCCAAGGACGTAGCCGAAGGCACGGGCGTCAGCGTCGATATTGATGTGTTCGGTGCCAATCACCACGTCACCGACCCTTACCCCGGCCCCCAGTCCCCCCGCTGTGCCGGCGCTGATCACCAGGGGCGGGAGGGTGCGCTCCCGGTCACTTTTTGCCACCAGAATCGACGACGTGGCTGCGCCGGCGGCATTGACCAGTCCAATCCCGCCCTGGACCAGCAGTACGGAGAAACCGTTGATGACAGCGGTGCGGTGGGTGGCATTCCCGACGCCTTCCGGATCACCCACCAGGGATGCCCTGTCCAGAAACGGGGTCATCTCTTCGGCCATGGCAGTAATCACGACGATCTCGATGGCGCTCACGCGAAGATCTGCTCCCAAACGGCCCGCTGTGCAAGGAATCCGCGGGCGGCGTCCTGGGCGGCCTCAAGACTATGGTTTTGACCCCAACCGCATTGCACCTCGTTGGCTGCCGGGACCTGCGTAGCGCTCAGGATATCCTTCAGGGAAACCTCAATGAGCTGCAGGACCTCGGCGAAGTCCGGTTGGCCTTCAAGGATGAGGTAAAAACCTGTCTGGCATCCCATCGGCGAAAAATCGATGACCGCAGCCGAGTGGTTTCGCGAATATTCTGCGAAAAGATGCTCAAGGGAATGGACCGCCCTCATCTGAAGGTGCCCTGTGTTCGGTTGCGTGAATCTCACGTCATATTTGGTGATGACATCACCATGCGGGAGCGTCTTGCGGTCGGCGACGCGCACATACGGTGCCGCGACCAGGCGGTGGTCAAGGTTGAAGGACTCTACGTTCATGCGCGACGGGGTCATGGCTCTGGCTTTCTTGCGGCGGGGTTCGGGGCTAGGTTGCGTCGGGGCTGGTGCTGGCGTATTTCATCCTAGCGGGGGTGGCCCAGACCCAGAAGGCGTGCGTCACAATGCGGCCTGAGCCAACTAGGGGACACAACGGCCTCGGCCCGCCGTCTGCAAAGACTCGCGCAGGGTAACTACTAAAGTTCCGGTACCCAGAGCGGGGCAACCACCCCGGCGCCGGTGAGGCTGTCGCACCGAACCAGCTGCCGCTCAATCCGCCGCAGCGGACATTGCGGCCAGACGGCTTCTTGGGTGTTTTGGAGCGGCTCGCCGCCCACGTCCAGTCATGCCATGGCAGGGGTCGGGACAGCGACGGCCAGCAACAGGGCCGCACTGGCCGCGCCGACCCAGCGGCGCCCATGATGTGAAACGTTCATGATTCTGCTCTCCTTGATGTGTTGTTCTGATATCTTCACTGTGCTACTTGGACCCTCCGCCCGGCATCCGCAGGCAGCCCTGAGAAATACCGATTCCATCCGCAGATTCCCGGACACCGCAGAGCAAGAGCTCGTTGGGCGGTCAAGGGAACTGACTGCCCTCAGGTCTCTTCTGTAGGCAGCGGCCGCGGGATCTGCTGACTCTCTTGTCATCTCTGGCGCCGCCCTGCCCCTCGCGTCGATGACTGTTCCTTTCCTTTCGCTACGGGCCGCCTTCCGCAATGCGCCAGGAATCGACGGCGTGCACACCCCGCGAGTATCATCTCCGGCCATGCACACCCCGACGTCCCTGTCATCATTGACCTCTGGCTTGATGAATTGTGCTCAATCCGTCCTGTGGTGCTTGTCATCGACGATCTACAGTGGGCGGACCTGAGCACCTTGGACGTGCTGATGTACCTCATCGCTGGCCCACCTGACAGGCGACTGGATGGAACTGGGCCCCTGGACAGGATCAACATCGGGACCCAGCTGTTGGGCATATTAGGTGCCCCGCCACACCAAAGCTTGGTTCAAGACGTCTACACCCATACCGACGGGAACGCCCACCTCAACCGCTTGGTGGCCGAAGGGATCAGCGCAGATGCCCGGACCCTGCCAACTCATCTACCGGCTGACCTCAAGTCAGCCGTCCTGCGGTCGTGGCTTGCCTTGTCCCCCGGAGCACAGCTGCTCACCCAGCTCATATGGCCGTCGGCGTCGGCCCCATCAGCGCACAGGAGCTGGAGGCCCTGCTCCCTGCTGTGCAAACTGGGGCGCATCCGTCCCAGGAAGCCTTGGTGCTGTTGCACGAATGCGCAGCGGCCAACATCGTGGACTGTGGGCCCGACACGAAACAGTGGTGGTTCCACCATCCAATGATTGCCGAGGCCCTGCTGCAGGTTCAGGACGGTGACGAGCGCAGGCGCAGGCACGGCGCTTTTGCCCGGCACTATCAGGAGCAGTTGGCGGTAGCGCCGGAACCTGACTTCCAGCAGCTGGCGGCCCTTGCCGACCACCACCACGCGGCCGGCCATGCCGCGGAGGCGTTCCATTGGTCGTTGCGTGCCTCCACCGCATCCGGGAAGGTGGGTGGGTGTGCGGAAATGATCCGACTGCTGCGACGTGCACTCACACTGCGCAGCAGCGTACCCGGCGCCCAAGCGAGCCTTGGGGCGCTGTGGTCCCGGCGGAGGGCCGCCGCTGAGGAGACCGGTTCGTTGGAGGATGAACTTGAGGCCGTGGAGGCGCTTCTAGCCGGGCTCGACGGCGGTTCCCGGCCTTTGGACGAAGCCGAACTGTTGGTGCGGCGTATGCACCTGCGATTTTCTACCGGCAAAGCCTTTCTCAATGTCAAAGACGCCAGTCAGGCTGTCGTGCTGGCCGCCGTTGCGCCGGACAGCTGGCAGCGTGCCCTCGCGCTTACCGAACTCGCCCATACCGGACTCTGTCACGGGGCCGGCCTCTGGCAGGAGGTTCCCGCTGCCGCCGCCGGGCCGGGGCTCGCTGGGCCTTCGTCCACGCCACGATATGGCTGGCCAACGCCACAGATCCTTGGACGACTCTTGCCTATGCCGACCTCATGCGTGCGGGCAGGCAGCATCTGGTGGACCTTGGCGCCCCGCATACCTACATTGCCAAGCTCCCAGCTAATGAGGCCGGCAGTTTTTTGGCCACCGGCCGGTGGCGGGAGTGCGCACACGCTCTTCGCAGTGCCCTTGGCACGAACCCCGGGGTCATGGCCGACGTCGACACCCGCCTTGTGGCGGCCCGGCTCGCCGCCTGGCAGGGCCGGCAGGCCGAGGCAGAAGCCCACCTGGGGTGCGCCGAGGAGATGTTTGCCGTTGCTGAGGCATTTTTGAACCCCAGCTTTGACGCCGTCCGCGCCGAGGACCACCTTGCCGCGGGGAATCCGGAAGCCGCCTATGCGGCGGCCATGAACGGTGCGTGCACGGAAGGAGCGCCCCCGACCATGTGCGAGTGGTTGCTCCCTCTGGGCGGCCCGCTCCCTGGCGGACCGCATCCGACGGGTGGTCGACACGGGGAATCCCCCGGCCGAACTCCATGACTTGCTCGAAGATCTGCTCAACCGGTTCCCGCAGGTCATTTCGGATAGCGGCTACAATTCAGCGCTCTACCAAAATCTGGTGGCTGTCTTCAACCTCTTGTACGCTGCCGAACTTGGCCGCGCACGGGACGAGGGCAACAATGCCCGGCAGTGGATGGCAGCGGCCACCGCCCTCCAAACGGTCTCCTTCCTTTGGGAGGAGACCTACGCCTGCTGGCGAGGCGCGGAGTCTTTCCTCCTCCATGGGCACAGCCAAGGCACGCCGGCCGCGTCGTTGCTGCGTCGCGGGCTTAATCTTGCCCGTGACCTTCAAGCCACACCCCTGCAGGAGCAATTCCTCGATCTCGCCGCCCAGGCCCGGATCGACACCACTGATCCGGGTGCCGCAGCAGCACAGGAAGCCCATAAACAGTTGCCCGGGCTGACGTATGGGGAAATTGCTCAGGAACTGGTGATCAGTGAGAAAACAGTCAGCTCGCACATCTCGAACCTGCTGCGAAAGGCTGCGACCGCCAACCGCTTGGACCTTTCCCGGCTGGCAACCCGCAGGGCTTCCGGAAGCTAAGGCCCCGCCGGCCCCATCACGGGAACCTGCGCTACAGACAAAAGCCAATACATCTGGGGCTAAAAGGTATAAAATTCGCTGTGTGGCCGAAACCACCTTCGGCGAACCTAAAGCAACCAGTGACGTCCCGCTTCACAACGGATTGCCACCCCCAGGGGGCAACGATGCAGGTAGTTGACATAACCATGATCAGCCTTCCTTTGCCCGAGGTCCGGATCTTTGCCCCATCGCCAGCCGCCGATCCCCCCACCACGCCAGCGGCGGTGGTCCCCGATGCCCTGTCGGGGCCAACGCTCCTGTGGGCTCTGGTGATCGTCGCCGTCGTGGTGCTGATTGTCTCGATCTTTGTGCTCTGGGCCCGGCTGGGTGCCACCAAGGCTGCGCATGCTTCCAGCGACAGCATGATCCGCAGCTGGGTGGCCGCGATTTTGGTGGTGGGTCTGCTTCTTTTGACGGTGCTCTCTTTTGGACTACGGGACAGCACTCTTCGAAGCGCCCTGGTCGGCGGGATCACGGCGTCCGTCGGTGTAGCCATTGCCTTCTACTTCTCCGCCAAGTCCGCCGACGCAGCCCGACAGGACGTCTTGAAGGCCGCTGCGGGAACAGCATTGGTCCCGGATCTGGTCGGGTGCACCTGGGAGGAGGCCAACACCAAACTGGGCACAACGGTCTTTAAGCTCGCGGCGGCCACGCCCTCCCACACGTCCAGCGAATCCAGGCGAAAAGAACTCAAGGAAGCGAACCAGCGACCCGCAGGGACCGTCGCCTCCGCGGCCACGGCCGTGGGCACGGGCCCGAACGAGGCCCCTACCCAGAGGGTCGTCGCCCAGGACCCTACGCCGAACAGCAACGCCCTGAAGGGATCCAACGTGACCGTCTACTTCGACTAGCCCGCCACGCCGGACCGGGCATCGCGGCCCAGACGTGCCAGGCGGACCACGATGCCCACGGCAAAGACCGCGGCCCCCCAAGCTATCGACTCGCCGGGCAGCGTGGCCACCAGCACGGCACAGCCCAGCACCCCCAGCAGCTGCAGGGCCCTGGGGTACCGGCGGTCAGCGGGCGGCTGGGTCAGGGCTGACAGGTTAGCCACCAGGTAGTAGACCAGCACACCAAAGGAGGAGAAGCCAATCATGCCCCGCAGGTCCGCCACGGCAATCACGGCGCAAATGACCACGGCCACGGCAACCTCGGCCCGGTGCGGGACACGGTACCGCGGGTGAACCGCCGCCAAATACGACGGCAGGTCGCGTTCACGGGCCATGGCCAGGCTGGTCCGGCCAAGCCCCGCTATCAAGCCCAGCAACGCCCCCAAGGCGGCAATCGCCGCCCCCACTTGGACCACAGGAACGGCCCACAGCCACGGCCCGGACGCCACGGCGTCGGCCAGCGGCGTAGCTGACGCCGCAACGCCGTCGGCCCCCAGAACGGCCAGCAGTGTCACCGCCACCACGGCGTAGATGACCACAATCAAGGACAGCGCCACCACAATGGCCCGGGGTATGGTCCGCCGCGGATCCCGGACCTCCTCGCCCATCGTGGCAATCCGGGCATATCCGGCAAAGGCAAAGAACAGCAGGCCCGCCGATTGCAGGATCCCGTACCAGCCGTGAGCCAAGAGCCCGCTCCCGGTCACGGCGCCCAACCCCGCACCGCGGCCACCCCAGCTGGCCGCCACAGCCACGGCCAGCACCAGCAGGACCACGGTGACCAGGGTTCGGGTCAGGGCCGCCGTCTTGGTAACCCCGTGATAGTTGACGGCGACCAAAAAGATGACCGCTGCCATTGCCACGGGCCGCTGCCACCCGGCGGGAACGGCGTAGGCGGCAAAGGTCATGGCCATGGCCGCCGCACTGGCGGTCTTGCCCACCACGAATCCCCACCCGGCCACATACCCAGCCCACGGGCCCAGGCGCTCCCGGCCGTACAAGTAGGTGCCGCCGGAGGAGGGATAGGCGGCGGCAAGCTGTGCCGAGGACGTGGCGTTGCAAAAAGCCACCACCGCAGCCAGGGCGAGCCCGATGAGCAACCCGGCACCCGCAGCCGCCGCAGCCGGTGTGAACGCGACAAAGATGCCGGCCCCCAGCATGGAGCCCAGCCCGATCGTGACGGCGTCGAAGGTACCCAGGCGGCGGGCCAGCGGGGCCGGTGCGGTCATGAAAGGTACTCCTCGTTAGTGTGTGCACTCACCGCACCACATCATGGCGCGGTGCCGGTCCACTGACCATTATGGCTGTTGGATCAGCCGCAGGCGGCCACTTCACCGCTGCTGCCCACGTCTGCGGAGCACACGCCGGTCTCCGGTAGCTGCAGTTCGAGCTTTGCGGCGGTTTCGTGGTTGCCTGCGAGCGCGGCGGCGATGGAGCGCACCTGCTCATAGCCTGTGGCCATGAGGAAGGTGGGGGCGCGTCCATAGGATTTCATGCCCACCACGTAGAAGTCCTTCTCGGGGTGGGCCAGAACCGCGGCCCCGTGGGCAGGGACTGTGCCGCAGGAGTGAAATTCGGGGTCGATGAGCGGGCCCAGCGCCCGCGGTGCTTCCACTGCCGGGTCCAGGTCCAGACGGAGTTCAGCGAGCATGCCCATGTCGTGGCTCAAACCCGTGGCGGGAATGACGACGTCGGCCTGGATGGTCGCCTCCCCGGCAGGTGTGAGCCCGTGGATGCCCAGGACGGGGCCGGGGGTGAATCCGGTGATGGTGAAGGAGGTGTGCAGCGCCACGGTGCCCGATTCAACCAGTCTGCGCAGCCTGGTGCTGAGCATGCCGCGGGCAGGCAGCCCGTCCAGGTCCCCGCCCCCATAGAGACCGGCCATGGAGTCGCCGCGCACCAGCCAGGTGACACTGGTGTGTGGGTGTTGCCTAGCAAGGTCCCCCAGGGCCAGCAGGGTGTTGGCAGCGGAGTGCCCGGCCCCCACCACCACTACGTGCTTGCCGGCGAGGCGCTCGCGGTCCGTTCCCAGCACATCGGGCAGGGGCCGGTAATGGCGGCAGCGGCGTCGGACTCCCCCGGGGCTGGCAGCCCCGCCTGCCCCAACGGGTTGGTTGTGGCCCAGGTACCTGAGGCATCAATGACGGCCCGCGCCAGAAGGTCTTCACTGTCCCCGTTGCTGTGGCGGACCCGGACCAGGAAGGCAGCGTGTTCCCTGTTGGCTGAACGGGTCATATCCATCCCGAGGCGGCTGACGGCCGTCACGGAGTGGCCGAGCCGGAGGGTGGGTGCCAGCTGGGGTGTGCCGGCCAAGGGCATCAGGTAGTCCTGGACCAGTGAGCGGCCTGTGGGCAGGGAAGTCCCGCGCGGGGATTCCCACCCGGCGGCGGTGAGCAGGCGTGCCGAGGCGGGATCCACGTTGTACTGCCAGGGTGAGAACAACTTGATATGGCCCAGGCGGTGACGGCCGCCCCCACGGACTCCCCGGCCTCCAGGACCAGCGGGGTGAGGCCGTTTTCCAGCACATGGGCGGCGGCGGCCAGGCCCAGGGGTCCGGCGCCAATGACGATGACGGGCAGTTTGGGGGGGGTCATGGTGCGGGCTTTCTAGGGTAGGAGGCTGGCGATGAGTGCTTGGACGCGGGATTTGATGTCGTCTCGGATGGGGCGGAGGGCGTCGACGCCCTGGCCTGCGGGATCTTCAAGGTCCCAGTCCTCATACCGCTTGCCGGGGAAGATCGGGCAGGTATCCCCGCAGCCCATGGTGATGACGACGTCGGACCCCTGCACTGCCGCAGTGGTCAGGACCTTGGGGGTTTGCTCGGACATGTCGATGCCCTCCTCCGCCATGGCGGCCACGGCGGCCGGGTTGACCGAATCGGCGGGCGCGGAGCCGGCCGACCGCACCTCGATGGCGCCGCCTGCGAGCGCGGACAGGTAGGCGGCCGCCATCTGGGAACGTCCGGCGTTGTGGACGCAAACAAAGAGGACGGAGGGCAACTTGCCAGTTGTTTCAGGCATGGGATCAGGCTCCTTGTGCTGGGGTGGGAAAGTAGCGGTTCCTGGACCAGAGGGCTGCGTAGACCAGCGCCACCAGCACGGGCACCTCAATGAGGGGACCCACGACGCCGGCCAGGGCCTGTCCGCTTGTCACCCCGAAGGTGCCAATAGCCACGGCGATGGCCAGCTCAAAGTTGTTGCCGGCGGCGGTGAAAGCCAGGGTGACGGTTTTAGCGTAGCCCAGCCGCATTACCTTGCCGATCACCATTCCGGCGCCGAACACCAGGACAAAGTACACGAGCAGGGGCAGGGCGATCCGTGCCACGTCCTGCGGGCGGGAGGTGATGCTCTCACCCTGCAGGGAAAAGAGCAGCATGATGGTGAACAGCAGGCCGTAGAGGGCCCAAGGCCCCAGTTTGGGCAGGAACGTGCCCTCGTACCAGCTGCGACCCTTGGCCTTTTCAGCAACCGTGCGGGTCAGGAAGCCCGCTAGTAAGGGGAGGCCGAGGAAGACCAGCACGCTCAGGGTGATGGTCCAGAAGGAGAAGTCCGCACTCGCCACGGGCAGGCCCAGCCAGGCGGGCAGGATCTGGAGGTAGAACCAGCCCATGGCGCCGAAGGCGATGACCTGGAACACCGAGTTCAGCAGGACCAGCACCGTGGCGGCTTCCCTGTCACCGCAGGCCAGCTCATTCCAGATCATCACCATGGCGATGCAGCGGGCCAGGCCCACAATGATCAGCCCGCTGCGGTACTCGGGCAAGTCCGGAACAAAGAGCCAGGCCAGGGCAAACATGAGTGCCGGGGCCAGCAGCCAGTTCAGGACCAAGGAGGTCACGAGCAGTTTCCTGTCCGCCAGCACCGGGCCCGTCTCGTCGTACCTGACCTTGGCCAGCACCGGGAACATCATAACCAGCAGGCCGATGGCGATCGGCAACGAAATAGAGCCGAGCTTGACCGCCTCCAACGCCGTGTTGAGGCCGGGAACAAGACGCCCCAGCGCCAGGCCCAGGGCCATGGCGGCGATGATCCAGAGCGGTAGGAAGCGGTCCAGGGAGGAAAGCCGTCCCGCGGCAGCAGCCCGGGTGCCCTTCGGAGGGGATTCAATGCTGGTACTCACAGGACTTCTGGGCCTCTTCAAAGGAGATTGATGAATGTCGATATACGAAGTATTGAACGCTATATCGACAGTTGTCAATCTAAGGGCATAATGGTTACATGACCACCGCACCCGCCCTTGAGGACAGCACGGAGCAGGACTGCTGCACGCCCGCCGTCACGTCCGTGCTCGACGCGCAGACGGCACATCAGAGGGCCCGCACCTTCAAGGCGCTCGCGGACCCGAACCGCCTGCGCCTGCTCTCCATCGTGAAGGCCGGCAGCCTCAACGGAACGTGCGTGTGCGATCTGACGGAGCCCTTGGAACTGGGCCAGCCCACTGTCTCCCACCACCTGAAGATCCTGGTCGACGCCGGATTCCTGGCACGCGAAAAACGTGGCACCTGGGCTTTCTACTCGATGGTTCCCGGGGCACTTGATGCCGTCACAGAGACGTTGCTCGGCCTGTAAGAGCGACCCATCGGCTAGGGTGGCAGCATGCGACGGCCAATGGATGAGGCGGGAGAAACACTTTGTGTTCATCCCTCTCCGGGGTTACCCCGGGGTACGCAGTATTGCCTGGACCATGCACCGCTGGTGCCTCACTGCGCTGCGCGCAGCCGGGCACCAGCACAGACAGCCAAGTCATCCGTTAGCCGTCGCAGCCCATGATTGACAAGGGATCAGCCGTGCTGGCAAGGACACCGCACCCCTCGCCAGAGGCGGTGTCCACGGCCCTAGCTGATGCCTTCCTGGCAGCGGAGCAGTGGAACGCCGAGGCACTAGCGCGCGCCGGCAACCACACCTGTGGATCACCACGGCGCTGGATCACCACGCTTGCCGCGCACATCGTTGCCAGCTACCCCCGTCCACCCGTGGATGCACCTCGCGAGCTCGCCGCCGTGGTGCGCCAGAGCAAGCCCTTCACCCGGGCGCTGGCCCGGGCCTCCCGCACGGGCAAGCCGCTGCCATTGAAGCATTACACCCTGGATCCGGCCGTGGCGCGCCACTCACCCCTGGACGTCCCCGACATTGGCAACCTGAGTGAACTGGCCCGGCTCCTGGGCATCACCCCGGGCGAGCTGGAGTGGTTTGCGGACCCCAAACACCTCAACCGCAACGCCGCCCCCATCCTGGCGCACTACCGCTACGTATGGCACACACGCCCGGGCCGCGTGCCCCGGCTCCTGGAGGTTCCGGCTCCCCGCCTGCGCGCCCTGCAACGCGTGGTTCTTTCGCAGCTGCTCTGTCCCATCCCGCCGCACCCGGCCGCCCACGGCTTTGTGCCCGGCCGCAGTGCTGTAACTGGAGCCGGCGCACATACCGGAAAGCTGGTGGTGGTCAACCTTGACCTCGCCACCTTCTTTGCCAAGGTGACCGCCGGTAGGGTCTTTGGCGTGATGCGCCAGGCCGGCTATGCGGAGGCGGTGGCGCACAGGCTCACCGGGCTGTGCACACACCGGGTTCCGGCCCGGGTCCTCTCACAGATGCCGCCCGGCGGGGATCCTGCCGACCGTTTTGCCCTGCGGCAGGCCCTGGCGCTTCCACACCTGCCGCAGGGCGCCCCCACCTCGCCCATGCTGGCCAACCTGGCGGTGCGGCGGATGGATTCCCGGCTGGCTGGCTGGGCCCGGAGGTTCGACGCCGGATACACCCGCTACGCCGACGACCTCGCCTTCAGCGGCGGCAGGGACCTAGCCAGGGGCGCCGATGCCTTCATTGCCGGGGTGGGCCGGATTGTGGCGGACGAGGGCCACCGCCTCAACCACCGCAAAACCCGGGTGCGCGGGGCCAGCGCACGCCAAAGCGTCACAGGGGTGGTGGTCAACGCCCACCCCAACGTGCGCCGCACCGACATTGACCGGCTCAAGGCGATCCTGCACAACTGCGCAACCTACGGGCCGTCCTCGCAAAACCTGGAGGGCCACGCCGAATTCCAGGCCCAGCTGCTGGGGCGCATCGCCTGGGTTGCCGGCGTCAACCCGCACCGCGGGGCCCAGCTGCGCGCAGTTTATCGGCGAATCAGCTGGTAGCAGCCGGCCCAGGGGGCCACGGCGAAAACGTGGCCGACTACCTCCTGTAGTGCGCCACGCCCGACGCAACGGCGATGCACGAAAAGACAAGCCATGGTCTCCGGGTGATTCTGGGCGGAAGATGGTCTGTAGGCTCACAAAACCGGGACGGCAGGCGTTGAGCATGAGCGATGAACTAGTTCTTGTCACGGGAGGCTCCGGCTTTCTCGGCGCCCACTGCATCGCCGCACTGTTGTCCGGCGGCTACCGGGTGCGCGGCACGCTGCGCTCCCTGGACCGGGCTCAGGAAGTTATCACCCTACTGGCCCATGCCGGGGTGTCGGCAGAGGGCCGGCTCAGCTTCGCGCAGGCCAACCTGATGGACGACGTCGGCTGGCAGGACGCCGTCGACGGCGCCAGTTACGTCCTTCACACGGCCTCGCCCTTCCCACCCACCCAGCCCAAAGATCAGGACGAGCTGCTGGTCCCGGCACGCTACGGGACGCTGCGGGTCCTGCGGGCTGCTCGTCAGGTAGACGTGAAGCAGGTGGTGGTGACTTCCTCCTTTGCCGCCATCGGCTACGGCGGGCCTGTCCTAGAACGCCCTTACACCGAGGAAGACTGGACCGACCCGGAGGAGCATCTGAGCCCCTATGTGAGGTCCAAGACGCTGGCGGAAAAGGCGGCTTGGGATTTCATGGCAGGTCTGGGAGACGGACAAGAAGGGATGGGGCTGGCTGTGGTCAACCCCGTGGGGATCTTTGGCCCGATCCTGGGGCCCAGGTTGTCCACTTCGGTGCAAATTGTGCAGCGGCTCATGTCAGGGGTGCTGCCGGGCCTGCCCAAGGTTTCCTCGGGGGTGGTGGATGTCCGCGACGTTGCCGCCTTACACGTGCTGGCCATGACGCACCCCTCCGCACGGGGCCAGCGGTTCCTGGCTTCCGGCGGGGATGCAATGTCCTTGCCGGAGATCTCACGCGTGCTCCATGCAAGGCTGGGCGACGGGGCGTCCCGGGTGCCCACCCGCGTGTTGCCGGACCTCCTTGTCCGGCTGGCTGCACTCTTTGACAAGGACCTGGCCGGGGAGGTGGTGCCGCGCCTGGGCAAGGTCAAGCACCTTTCCAACGACAAGGCCCGCTCGGTCCTGGGTTGGGCGCCGCCGGGTAGGACCCTCCCCCGCGGCAGGGGCCCGTTTCCGGGGCGGCCTTGTCCGTTGCGGTATTGGCGAAACTGGCTGGCTTTCTTAGTCAGTGACCGCCAGCTTGGGGCTTTAGGCTAGGACCGGCCACCGGGAGGGCCAATAAACAACATGGTGGACATGATGGCGCCCAGCAGCACCACAAAGCCCACACCAAAGAGTACGGGACGGTTCAGCAGCCAGCGCATCACCACGTTGGTGAACCCGTGGTCCCCCGGGTGATCTGTGGCGGTGGTGCGCCATTCGCCGTCGAGCATGCCACGCTTCTCCAGACGCCTGTCGAAGGGAATGGTCAGGTATGGCACGAAAGCGGTGGCCATGGCGCCCACAATCTGCCGCGTGCGCCAGCGCTGGTTCACGCCCACCAAGACGGCGGTCATGGCGTAGCCAATGAACACCATTCCATGAGCGAAGCCGCCGATGGTGACGGGCCAGTCCCCCACCTTGAACACATATTTGAGGATCATGGCCGATATCAACAACGTCCAGGTCACGGTTTCGGCGATGGCGAAGGCACGGTAGAACAGACGAGGTGTCATGGGGCGGGCGGTCCTTGAGTGGGAAACGTCGAAAATCTAGCTTATCCGGCTTTCCTGAGCGAATCCTCCAACCCGAGCCGGCTTCTGCGTGCGCGGGCGGAGCGTTCGCTAGGCCCGATCTTTCCCAGCCCGAGATGGACGACGGCGAGCACCAGTTTTGCGCCCTGGCGTATCGGCAGCGAGAACGGGCCCCAGCGCGGCGTGTGCAGCCTGAGCAGTGCCCGGTATTCGGCTGGCAACGTGTCCACGGCCGCGGCAAAAAGGATCTTGTACCCCCCCTTCTGCGAGCGCGGCAGGGGCGGGTTGCGCAGGAATGCCACGGTGTCCACCACGCGCTGGTCGTAACGCAGCTCCGGGGTGAACGTGTCAAGTTGCTCATACAGCTGCGCCTCCGTCACAGGCGGGTTGTCCACGCCCATCAGCTCCCCCGCAACAGCCCAGTCGGCCACGTACGCGTTCGGGCCACCGGGGAAAGCGGCACCCAGGGACTTGTGGGAGGCCAGGAACGCTTCCGTGAAGGCAAGGTGAACCCATCGCAGGAGGTCCGGATCGTTGGCGGTGTAGGGAACCTCATCCCCGTTGTTCCTCTGGTATGTGCCTGTGATGAAGTTGTGGATGGAGCGCACCTTATTCGACGTCTCCCGGGCCGCCGAGGTGTCCCCATAAGTGACGGTGTAGATCCAGCGGATGGTCCCGGCAAGGCGGGCCAGCGGGTCGCTCTTATAGTCAGAGTGGTCGTGGACCCCTGCCATGGCTCCCGGGTGGAGTGCCTGCAGGAGGAGGGCGTGGATGCCGGCCACCAGTGTCGTCATGGACCCGTGCACGGCCCACGCTGCCGAGTCGGGCGCAAAGTACCCTCCGTCGTCGCCCTTTTCAAGGTCCAGTTCCCATTGCGGGACGGTGGCGGAATTGGCGCTGAAGGTGCCTCGTAGTTCACGGCGCCAGCGGGCAAGAATGTTCTCCATGCTCCCAGTCTGGACCCTTATTCCGGCGGATGCACACCCGCTGACGCGCTTCCTTCTGCCAGCGGCGGGACGGCGTTTCCGAAAGGGCTCCCGTCCACAGGGGTGGGAAAGGGACGTTTGGCATGGAAGCCTTCACTGCGGGAGCGATTCTTCACACCCCCCAACACCCAAGGCATGAAGTACTCGCGCGCCCAGCCGAGGTCGCCGGCGCGGGCCTGCCGCCAGCTTTGGGGCGGTGCTGGTCTAAGCTCCCAGGGGACCAATGTGTGTTCAACGTTCAAGGTGTCCAGGACCATGATGGCCACCGTCTGGTAGCCCACAGCCGAGGGGTGGAGCCGGTCCGGGCCCCACATTCGGGGGTCATGCAGCTCGCTCAGCCTCCAGAGGTCGGCGATGACCGCGTTCTGCCGGGCGGCAATGCTGCGCAAGTTTTCATTGAAGATGGCAATCTTGGTGCGGAACTGGCCCATGATGGTGGATTTACCCGAATCCGGGCCCACAAACAACAACACCGTGGCACCGATGGCCCGCAGTTCCAGCACGGAGCGTTCGATAACGCCCGCCAGCTTGTCCGGGTCCGCGCCCGTGTGTATGAGATCGTTGCCACCTGCCTGGATGGACACGAGATCGGGTCGTAGGTCGATGGCCGTGGCGAGCTGACTGTCGATGACCTCACGCAGCAGCTGGCCTCTGACCGCCAGGTTGGCGTAGGCGAAGTCGCCATGACCCCGGCTCAATTCCTCGGCCACCCTATCGGCCCAGCCTCGAAATTCACCCGGGCGCCGCGGTTCCGGGTCCCCCACCCCCTCGGTAAAGGAATCGCCCATGGCCACAAACCGGTGCCACGGGTGCGGCCCCGCATGGCCGGGCGGCCCTATGCCGCCGTTCACGCTCTGCTCGAAGCTCATGCCTCCATCCTCCTCCCGGCGCGGCTGTTTGCGACGGGTCCGGGCCTTATTTGTTGAAGGAAGCCATCCGAGACCAGGCGTGCCCCGGCCTTGCCGTGCAACACGTTCCTAGTGGTGGAAGGCCACCCGGGCCTGCTGCTGCCCGGACAGCCGGGCCACCGACTTGGCCAGATCCGCCAGGAACATTTCAGCTAGGTCAAAAGTGAAGCCGTTCCGCACCACCACACGTAGCACGTCGACGTCGGCCATGCCCTTGGGCATGGGGTAGGCGGGCACGATCCAGCCGAAGCTGCGCAGCTCGTGCGAGAGGTCGTACACGTCCCAACCATCCGGCGTCGTCAGCTTGAAGGCCAGGACAGGCAGTTCCTCCCCACGGCTCAGGAGGGTGAAGGGGCCCAGCTTTTCAACACCCTGGGCAATGGTTGTGGCAATGTCGCGCGCACGTTGCTGGATGCGCTGGTAGCCGTCGAAGCCGTAGCGGACCAGCGTGTAGTACTGGGCAATGACCTGGGAGGCGGGTCGGGAGAAGTTCAGGGCAAAGGTGGGCATGGAACCGCCCAGGTAATCGACGCTGAAGATCAGCTCCCGGGGTAAGTCATCCGAGCTGCGCCACACCACCCAACCAACCCCGGGGTACACCAATCCGTACTTGTGTCCGGAGGCGTTGATGGACTTCACCCGGTCGAGCCGGAAGTCCCACAGGAGCTCCTGGTCCAGGAAGGGGGCGATGAATCCGCCCGAGGCCGCATCCACGTGCAGGGGAATGTCAAGGCCCGTGCTGGCCTGCAGTGCGTCCAGGGCGGCAGCAATTTCCGCCACCGGTTCATAGGAGCCATCAAAGGTTGAGCCGAGCACCGCCACAACAGCGATGGTGTTCTCATCGCACGCGGCCGCGGCTTGGTCAGCTGTCAGGTGGGTGGCGCCGTCGAGCGGGACGAGCCTGGCCTCAACATCCCAATAGCGGGCAAATTTTTCCCAACAGACCTGCACGTTGGCGCCCATCACCAGGTTGGGTTTGCTGGCATTGGCGCCGGCTTCTTCCCGGCGTGCTCGCCACCGCCATTTCAGCGCCATCCCGGCCAACATAGCGGCCTCGGATGACCCCGTCGTGGAACACCCGATGGCGTCTTCTCCCCCGGCGGGAGTCGAAGCGTTCCACAGGTTCGCCAGGATGTTCACGCAACGACGTTCGATCTCTGCCGACCGCGGGTACTCATCCTTGTCGATGATGTTCTTTTCCAGCGACGCCTGGATCAGTGTTGCCGCCTGCGGTTCCATCCACGTGGTGACGAACGTTGCCAGGTTTTGGCGTGCGTTGCCGTCCAGCATCAGCTCGTCCTGAACAAAACGCAAAGCGGCGTCCGCGTCCTGGGTGTGCCGCGGCAAACGGTGCCGGGGGATGGACCCCACCCCGCCGTCGAAGGCTGAATCAGTGATCTTTTCCTCATGCTGGGGATGGTGCTTGTGCAGGCTCATGGGCTACTCCCTTGGATGCGCGTCGTACTCCGTAATAACAGGCTAGCCACTTTCGCGGGGTTTATGTACAGTCGCCGCGAGGGACGGTCCACACCCCGTGACCACTGTGCCGTCCAGGTCCTCGCTGTGGGCGATGGTGACGGAAAAACCGTGCGCCACCATGATCCCGGCGCTCGCAGCCGCCTGCCGTGTGCTGGTCTCCATGAGCAAGGAACCTCCGGGGCGCAACCAAGCGGGGGCCTGTGCGGCAATTCTGCCTTGAATCTCAAGCCCGTCGACTCCGCCGTTCAGCGCCGCATCGGGTTCATGCAGCCTGGCTTCCGCCGGCATGAAAGCGATTTCAGCTGTAGGCACGTAGGGCGCATTTGCCACGATGACATCCACTTTTCCCCTGAGTCTTGAAGGGATGGCGAGAAATAAGTCACCACAATGGGCGTGCCCCTTGAGTGCTTTGAGGTTGCGTGCAGCACACGCCACCGCAGCGGGGTCAATGTCGGCAGCGTGCAGTTCCAACGCGCCTCTCTCATGAACCAGGGCTGCGCCGACGGCGCCGCTGCCGCAGCACAGGTCCAAGACAATGGGCAGGCGTGGCGGCGAACTGCCAGGAGCGCGGTCCCCGGAGCGCAAGACGGCCACGGCCCGCTCCACCAGGAACTCGGTTCGGCGCCTGGGCACAAAAACGCCCGCAGCTACCGCGATCCGCAGCCCGCGGAACCCCGCCCAGCCCACGATGCATTCCAGTGGAAACCCGGCCACGCGGTGTGCCAGCATCCGGGCCAGTTCCTCCGAGGTCCCGGCCGCCTCACACAAGATGGCGGCTTCATCCTCCGGGTAGACGCAGCCAGCAGCACGCAAGGCGGCAACAACACTGTCCTCGGCCAAAAACCCAAGTAGCTCCATGGACATCAGATTCTAGCGCCCAGACCTGAGCAAGAACCCCGCCCGGGGGCCGTTGTGGACAAGAGCTCGCCGCCCGGGGGCCGTTGTGGTGATGCGAGGCTGGCCGGCCACCCCCGCATCACCACAACGGCCCCCCGGGTCTCGACAGGCTCGACCACCGGGGAGTGATCGCCAGCTAGGGCAGCGTCAGGATCACGGGCCCGTCGGCGGTGATAGCAATGGTGTGCTCGCTGTGGGCTGCCCGCCTGCCCTTGAGGGAGCGCAGGGTCCAGCCGTCGGCGTCGTGCTGGTAGTCGTCGTTACCGCCGGCAATCAGCATCGGCTCAATGGCGATGACCAGCCCCTCCACCAGCTTCATGCCCCTGCCGGGCCGCCCCTCGTTGGGGACGGGCGGCTCCTCGTGCATGGCCCGGCCTATGCCGTGGCCGCCGTGGTCGGCCAACAGTCCGTAGCCGGCGCTGCGGGCCTGCTTCTCAATGGCGTACCCGATGTGCCCCATCGTGTTGCCGATCCTGGCCGCGTCGATGCCCCGGGCCAGCGCGGCGTCGGTGGCGGCGATGAGTGCCAGGTCCGCGGCACTTCCCTCCCCGACGGTGAAGCTGATGGCGGAGTCCCCGCACCAGCCGTCCAGGAAGGCTCCGGCGTCAATGCTGACCAGGTCGCCGTCGGCCAACTTGTACCCGTTGGGGATGCCGTGGACGACGGCGTCGTTGACACTGGCGCAGATCACCCCCGGGAAGGGGAGGGGCGCCCAGCGCGGCTGGTAGTTCAAGAAGGCCGGGACAGCGCCGGCGTCGGCGAAGACGGTGGCGGCAACGGTGTCGAGCTCCCGCAAGCTCACACCGACCGCAGCATGGTTCCTGACGGCCGCCAGCGCCTGCGCCACTACCCGCCCGGCTTGGCGCATCACGGCGATTTCGCTTGCTGTCTTGATCTTGCCCATGGAGGTCCCTTGCTGCCTTGAAGTGTTCCCTCCACAGTACCCAAGGCCGCTACGCTGTGAAAATGAGGAACGACGCCGTTACCCCCAACCGCTTGTTCCTCGCCGCCCTGCGCCCAACCCTCTCCGAGGTGGCCCTTCCGCAGGAGGCTGCGGCAATGGCCGCGTACATGAAGTCGTCCATGCCCTTTCTTGGGGTGTCCTGCCCCACGGTGCGCAAAAGTGTCCGGGCCCTGGCCAAGGAGCACCCTTTTACCGGAGTAGAGCAGCTAGGTGCCACGGTGGTCCAGCTGTGGGCCGGCGCCGAATTTCGGGAAGAGCGCTATGCGGCCATCATGCTCACCGACTCCCGACTGGCACGGGGCCAGATGCGGCTTCTGCCCTTTTACGCCGGGGTGGTGGAGACCGGGCAATGGTGGGACTATGTGGATTCGGTGGCACCGCGGCTGTGCGAACTGTTGCAAGCCCACCGGGACGTCATGGACCCACTGCTGCGCGCGTGGAGCACCCACGCCAACTTTTGGTTCCGCCGGGCAGCGATCATCGCCCAATTGCCGGCGAAGGAATCAACCGACACCGGGCTGCTGCACCAGGTGATTGCGGCGAATCTGGGTGATACGGAGTTCTTCATTCGCAAGGCAATCGGCTGGGCGCTGCGCCAATACGCCAAGACGGACCCGGACTGGGTGCGTGATTTTGTGACCCGCCACGGCGGGCAGCTCAGTCCACTGTCACGGCGCGAGGCGCTCAAACACCTCGACGGATAGATGAGTTGACGCAGCCGTGCACCTATTGGGCCCTTTCGTGTGGGAGCTGCGCCAGCGCACGGCCAGGCATGAACAGCACCCGCGTTTTCTTGTCCCAGAACATGATGTAGAACGCACCGATCACCGCCACGCTGATGGCCACGGCACGCACCACACCCACGGGAATACCCTGAAAAATACTCAGCTGGTCCGTCAGGGCAATCAGTGTGAAGAACGCGCTCAAGTATAGAACGCACCGCAGTTGCAGGCCATCTTTGACCCCTGTCACGGCAAAGAAGGCCAGCAGCCAGAGCATATACCACGGCTGGATCATGGGGGCGAGCAGGACCACGACAGCGAAAGCCCAGGCCATCCGGCGCTGCACGGCCTGCCCGTATCTGTGTTCCACGGGCAGATCCGGGCCGAGCCCACCAAAGGGTGGCATCGACACCTTGAAGAACGCCAGCGCCATGACGAGCAGGATCGAGGCGACTTGGCCGATACTTTGGATGACGTCTGTGGTGGACGCTCCCGCACCGCCAAACAGGGTCACGGCAAAGCCGACAACGTGCGAGAACAAGCCCACAGGCGCATACCAGATCCAGACGGTGCCGGGTGTTTGCAGCGCAGCCAACCAGCCGAAGCCCAGCCCGTTGACAACGCCCATCGCCGCCATGACACCGGCGGAAATACCCAAGGTGGCGGCCCACATACCAAACTTTCGCACCCAGCCGGCCTGCGAGCCAGCCCACAGCAAGCCCACAAAAGGCAAGGCGATCAAGGTGATGGGCTTGATCGCGATCGATGCTGTCACCAAGAGGATCCCGGCTACGGGGTGCTTGATGGATGCGTAGTAGATTCCGGCCACCACCAGGCCCAGCATCAGGGAGTCATTGTGGACGCTGGCAATGAAGTTGATCAGCAGCACAGGGTTCAGCACCACCAGCCACAGGGCCCGGTTGGGGTTGAAGCCGTGCAGTTCGGCCAGCCTGGGGACGTAGACGGCCAGAAGCACCACACCGGCCAGGCTGGCAAGGCGGAACGGAACCAGCGCCAGTTCCGGGCTTCCATTGGCCATCCACACGGCGCCCTGCTCGATCCACAGCCACACGGGGCCATAAGGTGTGGGTGCCTCGGTCCAGAGCGTGTCCGGGCCCAACATGAAGTAGTTGCTCAACGCGGAGATGCCGTTGGTGTAAGGGTCCAGGCCCTGCTGCATGAGCCGGCCCTGGCCAATGTAGGCGTAGGAATCACGGCTAAAAAGTGGAAGGGCCACCATCATCGGCGCAGCCCAGAGCGTCAACGCCTTCAGGAGCAGGGGCCGGGAACTCCCGTCCCACTCCCGCAAGTGCTGGGATAGCCGCAACCAGGCACGCAACATCAGCAATGCGCCAACACACAGCAACACGGTGCACGTGATGACCGCTACTGGTGTGGTTCTGGCCACAATGAAAAGCTGCGTCCGGATCAACGAGGAACTGCTGGCCAGCCAGCCGACCCCAAAGGATCCGAGCAACAGCATCACGGAACCGGCAAAACCCTGCCAGAGGGCGGAAGTGGCGGTGCCCGCGTGCGCTGGATCCTTGGCTGGCACCTGACTCCTCAACGCTGGTTCAGCAATACTCCGGCGGCTCAAACACTCTCTCCTGAACTGTCACTGACCTGTACCATTCGCCGGCCTTTTCAGCACGGGGCGGGTCCACGGAACCGTGGATGAAATACCGGCTGCGCTAATATGTATCAAAGCGCGAAGGACACCGCCCTTCGCATTCTACCCAATCACGCTTGAGAAGGATCCAACCATCTCCACGGACACATTCTTTGCCGCGCTCGCCCGTTTCCGTGACCGGATCCTGCCGGCACCAGCCCAGGCCTGGTTGCGGACCCCGCGAGGACTATGGAGCGTCTTCGCCGTAGTCCACCTCTTCTTCGTCATCTTTGCAGCGGTTTTGTCGCTGCGCGGCGAGGCCTTTAGCGATACCTTTATCTACCGGGCATGGGCCGAGGCCGGCTTTGACCCCACCCAGGTCACGGGTCCCAGCCCCTGGGTGTACCCCATCCTGGCGCAGATTCCCATGGCAGTGGCGTACATGTTCGGAAGCGGTGCGTTCCTGTTCATCTGGGTTTTGATGATCACCATCCTGAACGGCCTGGCCGTGGCAAAGCTGACCAGCTGGGGCAGGAACACCCAGGCCATCCCGGCCGCACTGTGGTGGATTGGATTCACGGCACTTCTGGGCTGGCTGGGGTTTGCCCGGGTGGACGGTCTCACGGCCCCCATGGTGCTCATCGCACTCTCGATTGGCGTGGCACAGCCGTTCCTCACATCGGTGATTCTCAGTGTGGCGACCTGGGTCAAGGTCTGGCCCGCCGCCGTCGTGCTGGCGCTTTTGACGGTGGTGAAGCAACGGGTGCAGGTGATCCTGGCCGGCATGCTGGTCACGGCGTTTGTGGTGGCACTGGCCCTGAGCCTGAACGCGCTGCCCAAGTTGCTGACCTTCCTGCTGGAACAAGGCGATCGCGGCATGCAACTCGAGGCCACGTTCACCACCCCGTGGCTGTGGATGAGCGTGCTGAACATTGGCGGCGCACGAATGTTCATGAACCACGACATCAATTCCATGCAGGTCGACGGCCCCGGCACCGAAGTCATGAGCGTGCTGATGCAGCCGCTGCTCGTCCTTGCCGCGTTGGTGGTTGCCGCACTCATTTTCTGGGCACTGCACACCGGCAAGCGCAAGGGCGGCGCCGACCGTACCGAGCTGTTGCTACTGGGTTCCCTAGCCCTGGCCACCGCCTTTGTGGTGTTCAACAAGGTGGGTTCACCCCAGTTCATGGTGTGGCTCTCGCCCGCCGTCGCCGTGGGTATGGCATACAACATGAAGGCCTGGCGCGTCCCGGCGGCAATGCTGATTGGCATCGGGGCCCTCACTTTCCTGGTGTACCCGCTGTTCTACGACGCCCTCTCCCACAACAACCCCGTCATGGCCGCCGTTCTGACGCTGCGCAACCTGATGCTGGTGCTGCTGTTCATCTGGTCGGTGCGAGCCTTGTTCCTGGCCGGCCGCAAAACAGGCTCCGTTCCCGGGGTTGGGCCAGGAACGTCCGCTCAGTCCACGCACGACGGCGCATCCCCCTCCGCGCCCGCCGGCACGGCCACGGGCAAGGAGTCCTAAGATTTCAACGCCCCTCTTCGAGCGGATCCTCCAACGCGCCGTCATGGTCCGCAACCGCATCCTCTCCCCCAGTGTCCTGGTCTGGTTCCGTACGCCCGCCAGCGTGTGGTGGGGATTCGCCGCCGTCCACTTGTTCTTCCTGGCCTGGATGATGAGTTTCATTGTCCATGGCAACACTTTTAGCGACACCGAGCAGTACCGGCAATGGGCGCAGCTGGGCTACAACCCAGGGGATCTGGGCGACATCATCAGCCCCTGGGTCTATCCGGTGCTGGCCCAGATCCCGATCTTTGCCGCCAACGTCTTTGGCCCTGCGCTGTACCTGCTGGGCTGGACGTTGATCATCATTGTGCTGGACGCCGTCGGCCTCTTTTACCTGACCCGCGGCCCGCGCGCGCAGCGTGGCATTGCCCCCGCATGGTTTTGGCTGTTCTTCACCATCTTCATGGGGTATCTGAGCTTTGCCCGCGTGGAAGGCATCACCGCTCCCATAGTGCTCATCGCCCTGCTGTTTGCCGCCGACCGTCCCGTGGTCGCCGCTGTCCTGCTTTCGGTGGCGACCTGGATCAAGGTCTGGCCCGCCGCCGTCGTCGCGCCCCTGCTGATTGCCAGCGCCCAGCGCGTCCGCGTGTTGCTGGCCGGCGTGGCTGTCAGCGCCGTCGTGGCCGGGGCAACGGTGCTCACCGGGGCGGGGTCGCACCTGTTCGACTTTGCCATCAACCAGGGCGAGCGCGGCATGCAGCTCGAGGCGAGCTTCTCCACCCCGTGGGTGTGGCTAAGCGTGCTGAGTATTGGTGGCGCGCAGATAGCGGACAACGTGGCGATCAATTCCACCGAGGTGTACGGCCCCGGCGCGGATGTGGCAGCCATGCTGATGCAGCCGCTTCTGATCATCGCCACGGTGGCCGGGGCGCTGCTGATGATCTGGGCTCTGCGACGTGGCGCCGAGCGCGAGGAACTGCTCCTTGAAGGGTCACTGCTTATGGTCACGGCCTTCATCGTTTTCAACAAGGTGGGCTCACCCCAGTTCATCATCTGGCTGGCACCGGTAGTCGTTGCCGGCCTCACCCACAACTGGGACCGCTGGAAGGTTCCGGCCACACTTCTGATGGGGATCGCGTTCACCACCTTCGTGATCTACCCGCTCTTTTACACCCCGCTGATTCATGCGAACCCCATCATGGCCGCGGTGCTCACCATCCGCAACGTGCTGCTGGTGACGCTTCTGGTGTGGGCTGTGCGGCGAACCATCGAACTGGGCCGTAAGGCATCGCACGAGAAGGACACCCTAGCCCAGCCACAGACACCAACACCGAGGTAGCCGGACCACGCCGACACCGCACCAACGCGGGGCGAGTTTCGGCGCTGACCGGCTACCTCGCCGTCGCGGACCGGCCGCCAGAGTTATCCACAGATTATAAAATGTGTCTGGCACAGGAGTACAACTGCCCGCAGTCTTGAAGGATGAACACTTCAGCTGGGCCTAGCGAGGCCACGTTCCCATCCACCGTGACTGGCCTGGGTACCTCGTTGCGGCTGGTTTCCCGCACCAACCCCGGCCAACCCGAAGAACCCCCAGTCTCGTCTGCCGATTCCAGACTGCTTCGCCTGGCAACACACCTGCCGGAGAACGAGCACGCCTGGCGCACCCGCCAACTCAGGGATTTGGGGCTCAACGCGGATGCCATCAGCCTACTGGTGCACCAGCGCATCCTCATCAGGGCCCGCATGGGCTGCTATGTCCGGGCCGCCTACTGGGACAGGTTTGATGGGACGGGTCAGGACCGGTTGAGGATACTGCTGCACGCCCACGCAGCCGTCACCTCCTAGCCATCGTGGTCCATCTACAGCCATACTTCCGCGGCCAGGCTGCACGAACTGCCCCTGTGGCGTGCTGACCCGTTCATCCACCCCACCCGGTCTGCGAAGAATTCGACGGGCTGCCTGTAACGAACATATTGCGGACCACCGTGGACTGCGCCCTGACAATGAACTATCAACAAGTCCTGATTCTCATGGACTACGCCTTGCGCGTCGGTATATCCCGGGCGGCCTTGGAACAGGAGGCCGCCGCATTGAACGGGCACCGGGGTATTCGACTTTTCCGGGCTGCCCTTGACTTTGCCTGCGCCGATTCCGAGTCGGCAGGTGAGTCAATGACGCGTGAGCTCATCCACGTCTGTGCCATCGAAGCACCGCAGTTGCAGTACAAGCTGTCGACCCGGAACGGAAGCTACCGCGCCGATTTCGCCCGGCCCCGGTACAAAGTGATCCTGGAATTCGATGCGAGGGAAAGTACTTCAACTACCGGCCAACCCCACAAGTTCTCAGGGACGAGCGGAAACGCGAAAACGAGCTGATCGAGCAGGGCTGGACGGTGATCAGGATTGGCTGGACGGACCTGTTCCACGAACACCTCTTCAAGACGCGGCCGATGGCGGCGCTGCGCAAGGGTGGCATGAAGTGAGGGTTTTCCTGGCGAACCTTCTGCGAGTCAGCGGGTCCGCGCCCAGACCGTCCCGGCCGTGGGTAGGTAATCGGCGCGCACCGGCTACTTCAGCGGGAGGGCGTGCGCCAGTTCAAGGCCCTTGGTGAACAACAGCTTCCGGGTGTGGACGTCTATAAGCAGCAGGTAGCCAACAACGGCGATCGCCACCCAGGAGGAAAGCGCCTTCGTGGCCATGGGCAGGTCAACAAAGTTCCACACAAACAGCTGGTCTTGGGCTCCGAACACCACAAAGAACCCAATGACCACATAGCAAACCTTGATCTGCCAGTCGTTCTTGATCCCAGTGGCCGCCAGGAACGGCAGGAACCACAAGATGTACCAAGGCTGGATGATGGGTGCCAGCATGACGACGGCGGCAAACGCCAGCGCAAGCCGGCGTAACACCTTCTGGGGGTCACCAAAGAGGACCAGCCACCCTGCGATGCCCACGCTGCCCACTGTCAGCAGGGTGCGGAAGCCGTTTTCAAAGATGCCGCCATCAAGGCCCACCGCGTTGGCCAGCGAACCCACCAACTGCCCGACGAACCCGGAGGGCGAATACCCCGTGTAACCGGGAATTGAGTCCAGCAACGCCCAGGTCCAGCCAAACCCGAGGTTGTGCGGGATACCCGCAAGCCACAGCAAGAACAAGCTGATGGCGCCCGTTGCCCCACAGCCCGCGAACCGCCGGCCCCACCCGGCAGCAGTCCCCGCCCAGAGGAGACCGATGAAGGGAAGGAGCACGATGGTGATCGGTTTGACCGCGATCGAGGCGGTCACCAGGACGATGGCGAGGAACGGTTTCCTTGTCGCCGCAAGGTATACCCCGCACACGGCCAGGCCCACCATGAGGGCGTCATTGTGGGCGCTGGCAATGAAGGAGATCAGGAACAGCGGGTTGGCTACGGCAATCCAAAGGGCACGGGCCCCGTTAAAGCCCCCGAGTTCGGCCAGTTTTGGGAGAAAGATCACGCACAGGGCCACTCCAACGCACGCCAAGAGCCGAAAAAAGAGCACCGAGAGTTCAGGTTGGGCGCCGGTTATGGCCACGACGCCGCGCGACAGCCACAGGAAAAGCGGGCCGTATGGCGTCCGGTTTTCAGCCCACGACGGGTCGGTTCCCAACATGAACCAGTTGCTCAGCGCGGAGATGCCAGTGGTGTAGGGGTTCATGCCCTCGGCCATCAACCGGCCCTGGCCTGTATAGGCGAAAACGTCGCGGGAGAAGATCGGCACGGCCACAAACAGCGGCGCACCCCAGAGCACCACCGCCAGGACCACTTGCTTCAAGGAGCCCGGCCCCCACAGCGAGAGCCGCTGGCCCAGACGCAGCCAGGAACGCAGTAAAATCATGGCCCCTAGCGTCAAGGCAATGGTCGAAACCACCACCCCGGACCCGTCGGTGCGCAGCGCAATGACCAGCGAGTTGCGGATCATCGGGGAGCCATTGGCGATCCAGCCGACACCGAGAGAGCCGGCCAAGATCAGCATGGAACCGAGCATCCCCTGCAACAACGCGATCCAAGGCTGTTGCGCAGCGGTGCCCAGTTCACCCGATGCGTCACCCGATGCGCGGGGCGAGGCTTTCCTCACGTGTCTCCGGCCGTCAAAAGTCATTTCCCCACACCAAGGTGCTAACCGTGCAGGATCTGTCAAAGCAATTTTACCAGCGCGGCACCCCTACGGTTCGCGGTACATTGGAAGGGTGCCTATTACTAATGAACGCATTGTATGGATTGACTGTGAGATGACAGGCTTGGACGCCGTCAATGACGCATTGATCGAGGTGGCGGTGTTGGTGACCGACTCCGAGCTGAACATTCTTGGCGACGGGGTGGATGTTGTCATCAAACCCACGGATGAGGCGCTGGCCCAGATGGGCGATTTTGTCCGTGCCATGCACACCTCCTCGAAGCTCATTGATGAGCTCGCAGGCGGTATCACCATGGCCGAAGCCCAGGGGCAGGTTTTGGAGTACATCAAAAAATATGTCCCCCAGCCGAACAAGGCGCCCCTCGCCGGAAACTCCATCGGCACCGACAAGGTCTTTTTGTCCCGCGACATGCCCGAGCTGGTGGAGCACCTGCACTATCGCGTCATCGACGTCTCCACGATCAAGGAGCTCTCCCGTCGCTGGTTTGCTCGTGCGTACTTCCAGTCACCGCCCAAAACCGGTGGACACCGCGCGCTGGGCGACATCCGGGACAGCATCAACGAACTCAAGTACTATCGTGAAGCAGTGTTTGTGCCTGCACCGGGCCCGGATTCGGCAACAGCTAAAAAAATTGCGGCCAAGCTTTCCCATTAACCGGCGCACAAACTCACCACACCCCGGGTTTCGGAACGCGATCTAGCTCACTTTTTGGCTGAAATGGACCGTTGTGGTGATGACCTCGCCCGAATACGTGTAAAGTAGTCGTCGTTGCCTAATCCGCAGGGAGCACCTCACGGTGCGAATGCGGACCGGTAGCGCATGGTGGGATTAGCTCAGTTGGCAGAGCGCCTGGTTGTGGTCCAGGAGGTCGCGGGTTCAACCCCCGTATCTCACCCCAAGGTGTTTCCACAGGACACACAAAACACCCCGGTCAATTGATCGGGGTGTTTTTCATTCCCACCACTGTTTGGCAGTATGTTGACAAAGGATTTTGTGATGACCATCCACCCCGTAACTATTCTGGGCGAGCCGGTGCTCCACCGCCGTGCCGAGGAAGTCAAAGCCTTTGACGAACCACTGAAGTCCCTCGTCGCCGACATGTTTGAGACCATGGATGCCGCCCACGGCGTGGGTTTGGCCGCCCCCCAAATCGGTGTGGGCTTGCGCATCTTCACGTACCACATGGAGAACGTCGACGGCGTCCCGGACAAGGGCGTGCTGGTGAACCCCACGCTGACGGTGGGGAAGATTTCCGGCAACGCCCCGGATCCCGACGACGAGGTGGAAGGCTGCCTCTCCGTCCCCGGCATCGACTTCCCGCTCAAGCGCGCCGAGTGGGTGCGCGTGCGTGGCTTTGACGCCGACGGAAACCCGCTTGATTTTGAGGCCACCGGTTGGTTTGCCCGGTGCATGCAGCACGAATACGACCACCTGGACGGCAAGCTGTACGTCGACAGGCTGGACGCACGGTTCGCCAAGAAGGCCAAGCGGGCCGCCAAAAGCAACGGCTGGGGTGTGCCAGGCCTGACATGGATGCCCGGCGTGGATCCGGACCCGTTCGGCCACTGAGCCCGACGCCGTCCCTGCGAGGAGTATCGTGCATCTTAACCGGGATTCACATTTGAAGGACTGAAACAGGCGGCCCCACTTTTTGGGCCGTTGGCGAGGGGAAACCATGTCCAGTATCAACAAAGAGCCGGCAGTCGGCTCCGGGATTCCACGCAAAGTCGTTGGGCTGGCCGTGGCCGGCGCCGTGGGCGGTTTCCTTTTTGGGTTTGATTCATCCGTTGTCAACGGGGCCGTGGATGCCATCCAGGGCCAGTTCAAGCTTGGCGACGCCCTGACAGGTTTTGCCGTGGCTGTCGCCTTGCTTGGCTGCGCCCTGGGCGCCTATCTGGCGGGACGGATTGCCGATGCTTGGGGCCGCATCCCGGCCATGAAGATCGGTGCAGCCTTGTTCTTGATCAGTGCCATCGGCACCGGCCTGGCCTTCAACGTCGTGGACCTTATTTTCTGGCGCCTGGTTGGCGGGCTGGGCATTGGCCTGGCCTCGGTCATCGCCCCTGCGTACATCTCCGAAATTTCCCCGCGAAAGCACCGCGGACGGCTGGCGTCGTTGCAGCAGCTGGCCATCACCGTGGGTATCTTTGCCGCCCTGCTCTCCGACGCGCTTTTTGCCAATGCGGCAGGCAGCGCCCTCCAGGAACTTTGGTTCGGTCTGCCGGCGTGGCGTTGGATGTTCCTGGCCGGAACCGTCCCAGCACTCGTTTACGGAGCCATCGCGTTCGTACTGCCTGAGTCCCCGCGTTTCCTGGTGGTCAAAGGCAGGGACGAGGAAGCCGCCCGCGTCTTTGCCACGATCGCCCCGGATGACGACACCGCCCGCAGCATCCGCGACATCAAGACCGCCATCGCCGAAGATTCGCGCTCCGCCAAGAAGGGTTCGTTGCGTGGCAAGCGCTTTGGCCTGATGCCCGTGGTCTGGATCGGCATCATCCTTTCGGTGCTGCAACAGTTTGTCGGCATCAACGTCATCTTCTACTACTCCACGACGTTGTGGCAGGCAGTCGGCTTTCAGGAGAAGGACTCTCTGACCATCTCCGTGGTGACGGCCATCGTGAACATTTTGGTCACCTTGGTGGCCATCGCCCTGGTGGACAGGATCGGCCGGCGCCCCATCTTGCTCACCGGCTCCATCGGCATGGCTGTTTCCCTGGGCACCATGGCATTGGCGTTTTCCACTGCCAGTGGAACGGGGTCCGAGGTCTCCTTGTCCGGTGCGTGGGGACCCATAGCACTGGTCGCCGCAAACGTGTTCGTGGTCAGCTTCGGCGCGTCGTGGGGGCCGCTCGTCTGGGTTTTGCTGGGCGAGATCTTCCCCTCACGCATCCGCGCCCGCGCCCTCGGACTGGCCGCCGCCGCCCAGTGGATCGCCAACTTCTTGATCACGCTTACCTTCCCGGTCATGGCTGCGGCTTCCCTGCCGCTGACGTACGGCTTGTACGCGTTGTTCGCGACGGCGTCGTTCTTCTTCGTCATGTTCAAAATCCCGGAAACCAATGGCATGTCCCTTGAACAAGCCGAGACATTGTTTGTCAAGAAGCCCAAGCCCAGCAAGAAATAGGCGAAGAGAATTCGGTAAGCTGGCTAGATGATCCCGCACACAGCACTGCGTACAGACCTGGAACTTGACTACCTGGGCATTGCCGACGGGGACCTTCAGGAATGCCAGGCACTGCTTGAGGGGCCCATCAGCCCTGGCGCGGAGGTCGTCCAACAGTACCTGTCCGCCCGGTTGGGAAGCTCCGATGCGTCAGTTCCTGAGTTGGGCACTGCCGGAGTACCTGTCACAGAGCACGATTGGCTTGAAGCCATGGTCCGTTTTGTCCCGGCCATCCTGGCGTGGCACGCGGAAAAGGACATCCCTGACGCGATCAGCAAGGATACCTTGGCAGACTTTGGCCGTAACCTGGCCATCAATCGTCGGGTCCATGGCCGCTTTGGGATGGATACTTACAAGTGGCTGAGCCACGTGTTTGCCGGCCGGATCTTCCAGCTGGGGCGTCTGCAATATCTCATCCACCAGCCGAGCACACAGATCCCCGGCCTGGCCGACGGCGACTGGGTCCTGGGCGTGCATATCCCCGAAGACGGCGGCCTCAGCACCCACTCGGTCACTGAAAGCCTGGCGGCGGCGGGGACATTCTTTAGCACCCACTTTCCGGCACAACCGGTCACGATCGCCAATTGCGAGTCGTGGCTTCTTGACCCGTACCTGTGTGCCCACATGGACCGGTGGTCAAACATTTTCCGCTTTGCGGCCCTCTTCACCCCGTACGGAACCCCTCGGGATGAACCCACCGACGCCGTATATTTTACGTTCCGCACACGCAGCATGGAACACCTGGACCAGCTGCCCCGGACGACGGCGTTGCAACGGCTCGTCTTGGACCGCATCGCTGCCGGAGGTGTTTGGCAGGTGGGCTGGGGGTACCTGGTGCTCCCGCACTAGCAAGCATGTTGCTGCGTGTGCAGCTGCCGCGGATCAGCAACCCGGCGTCCGGCTGCGCTAAACTTGGGAGTTGGCGTTTTGCCGTGCACCATTTTCTCCTGCTCCGCCCACGCCACCGAAGTAACCAAAACCCCAGAAAGTAGTCTCGTGTCCTCTCCGGCCCAGTCCCCCGCCCGCGTCACGCCCATCACAGGCCAGGCGGCCCGGCGTCGTACTTTTGCCGTGATCTCCCACCCCGATGCCGGTAAGTCGACGCTGACCGAGGCACTGGCCCTGCACGCGAAGGTGATTGGCACCGCTGGCGCCACGAATGGCAAGTCCAACCGCAAGGACACCGTCTCCGACTGGCAGCAGATGGAGAAGGACCGCGGCATCTCCATCAGCTCCGCGGCCCTGCAGTTCTCCTACCGCGACACCGTCATCAACTTGCTGGACACCCCCGGCCACGCCGACTTCTCCGAGGACACCTACCGGGTGCTGGCCGCCGTCGACTGCGCCGTCATGCTGGTGGATGCGGGCAAGGGCCTGGAAACACAGACGATGAAACTCTTTGAGGTGTGCCGCCAGCGCAACCTTCCCATCATCACCGTCATCAACAAGTGGGACCGCCCGGGCCTGGACCCGCTGGAACTGATGGACGAGATCACCACGCGCACCGGGCTGACCCCCATGCCGCTGACCTGGGCCATCGGCATTGCCGGAGATTTCCGCGGCGTCTGGGACATCCAGCGCGACGAGTTTGCCAAGTTCGCGCGCAACAGCGCCGGGGCACACATCGCCTTGACCGACTATTTGACCCCGGAGGAGGCCGCCGAATCCGAAGGCCTCGCCTGGCAGGAGTCCATTGACGAAGCGTCCCTGGTGGTGGACCCGGGCGCCCCGCTAGACCTGGAGGCGTTCTACGCCGGAAAGGCCACACCCCTGCTGTTCTCCTCCGCCGCCTTGAACTTCGGGGTGAAACAGATCCTTGACACCCTGGTGGACTTCGCACCCCCGCCTGCCCCGCGCCCCGACGTCACCGGCACGCCCCGGCCCATCGAAGCCCCGTTCTCCGGTTTTGTCTTCAAGGTCCAGGCCGGCATGAACCAGGCCCACCGCGACCACGTGGCCTTCGTCCGCGTCTGCTCGGGCATGTTTGAGCGCGGCATGGTGGTTACCCAGACCCGCACCGGCAAGTCATTCGCCACCAAGTACGCGCAGCAGGTGTTCGGCCGTGAGCGCGAGGTGATCGACACCGCGTTCCCTGGCGACGTCGTCGGACTTGTCAACGCCTCGGCGCTGCGCGTTGGCGACAGCTTGTTCGTGGAGGAGCCGGTGGAATACCCTGCCATTCCGCTCTTTGCGCCCGAGCATTTCCAGGTGGCCCGTTCCAAGGACCCCAGCAAGTACAAGCAGTTCCGCCGCGGGATCGAACAGTTGGAGCACGAAGGTGTCATCCAGGTGCTGCGTTCGGACCTGCGCGGCGATCAGGCCCCGGTGCTGGCCGCAGTCGGTCCCATGCAGTTCGAGGTGGTCGAGGATCGCATGCACCACGATTTCAACGCCCCCATGCGGTTGGAGCGTCTGTCTTATTCCCTCGCCAGGCTGACGACGCCGGACGCGGCAGCCACGCTGGCCGCCGTCCATGGTGCCGAGGTGCTGGAACGCAGTGACGGCGAGTTCTTGGCATTGTTCAACGATATTTGGGCCATGCGCCGGGTCGAAAAGAACTACCCCGAGCTCACGCTGACCGAAATTGGCACCACGATGGCGTAGTTCAGTGCCGGTACCCTGACGGGAGGCTTGTGGTGCCCGGGCACTTCCCCAGCACCCTTTGCATGGCCGCCTTTTCCTGCGGGGTCACCCACAGCCGGTAGGCGGCCTTGACCGATATTTGCCTGGCCACATATTGGCAGCGAAACGGCTTGTTGGGCGGCAGCCAAGTGGCGGCGTCGGCGTCTGATTTTTCCTGGTTGGCGGGGCCGTCCACTGCCAGTAGGTTCAAGGGATCGTTGGCCAGGCTTTGGCGCTGCACCGGTGTCAGCTGTTGCGCCCCTGTCTGCCAGGCGTTGCCCAACGCCACCACGTGGTCGATCTGCACGGCGGTACTGGTGTCCGAACCTCGCCGGAACTCGATCCTGCGCCCCGTGTAGGGGTCCGCCAAGGTGCCGGCGGCCACCACGCACAGGGAACCGTCGCCCAGCGTCGCCGGGCCCAGATCCCGGCGCAGGATGTCGTTGCGGGTGTCGCAGCCGTTGGTGTCGGCGTCTAGCCACGCCTCACCAAAAATGCCCCGCTCATAGTTGTTCCTGGGTGCCCTGCCCTTGACCGGAAGTGTTTCCAACACGGCCAGGGCTGAGGCCACGCCCACGGAGAGCACCGGTTTCCCCACGCCGGGGACCGGTGTGCTGACTGCCGGCGTCGGGCCGGCGTCCGGCTCAAACGGCCACCGGCCGCTTGAGTGCAACCAGCCCGCCACCATGACAAGCAGCAACACCCCCAGTGCGGCTACTGCCGTGAGTAGGCCCCGCCCGGGGCTCCGGGGCTTCCGGGGGCTGTTGGGGCCTTGAGTCTGGACGGCTTGCCGGGACACGGGGCACCTCAGGCCGTGCCGGGGGTAGCCACACCCTGGGGACGATGTTCCATACCTTCGAGTCTAGGCACAGGCAACGGATCGTGTGGGGAGTTATCCACACCCGGAAAGCACCGGAGGCCTTTGCTGCTACCGGCAGGAGTCTGGCAGGGCTAAGCTGCCAGCGCCTTGTACATCAGGTGCAGGCCGACGGGGCCGTGAACCGGGTGCTCAAATGCTCCGGGGATGGTGGCCAGAATCTCAAAGCCCAGCGACTGCCACAAACGCACGGCAGCGGCATTTGATTCCACCACGGCGTTAAACACCATCGCCTTGTAGCCGTCGGCGAATGCGGCGTTGAGGACGTGGTGGGCCAACAGCCGCCCATACCCCTTGCCTCCATGGTTGGGGTGCACCATGAAGCTGGCGTTGGCGATGTGCGAGCCGGCGCCGGGGAAATTGGGGTGCAGCTGCGCGGTGGCCACGATCATGGGTGCGGACGTGCCCCCCGTTTCCTCCGTGAGAACATAGCTGCGGCACACGCGGGCGCAGGCGCCGCCGTCGTGCACCAAGGACTCGGCGGGAAGCCACTGCGACTGCATGAACTCCTCGGAGGAATCGGTGGCAAAGGTGTAGGTTTCACCGGCGCGGATGATGGGTTCCATGAGGGCCCATATGCCCGGCCAGTCGGTGGCGGTTGCCTGTCGTATCAGCATGCTGGCAAGTGTACGCACTGCACCGGCGGTTACTTGTCCACGGCTTTGCGTCGCACCCAGCCGATCGCCGCCGTGGCGACAAAGAGGATGATGGCGATGAATCGCAGCGAGAGGCTGAACTCGAGGCGGTGAAAAACGGTGAAAGTCAGGAACCACACCGGCTTTCTAACAGAAATGGCGTGCCCATCCCGCGTAAACACGGGGCAAACACGCCATTTGGTGGATAGGGCGTCCTGTACGCCGGGTTTTGTCGTCCGCCGCAGTTACCCCGCTGCGGAGAGGCAACCATCCATCTACGGACGCCGTTACCGACGCCCTCTAGCAGCCTACCCAGGCACTCGGGCGAACAGCCCTCAGTCATGCCCTGTCTGGCCTTGCTCCGGGTGGGGTTTACCAAGCTTCCCCAGTCACCTGGGGAACTGGTGGTCTCTTTACACCACCGTTTCACCCTTACCTGCGCGGCATTGCTGCCGTGCTGGCGGTCTCTTCTCTGTGGCACTTTCCTGCAGGTTACCCCGAGTGGGTGTTACCCACCACCCTGTTCTGTGGAGCCCGGACGTTCCTCGAGCCACTTGCGTGACGCGCGGTTGCCCAGACGCCCTATCCAGTGAACCAGTCTACCGTCTCGCAAGACACCAGAAAACACGGTAACTGGGCCTCAAAAACTAAGGTGCGGTTCCGGCGTCGAACGCTAATGTCCGACGCCGGAACCGCACCGTACGCGGCCGTCCCTAGACTGCGGCGGCGCTGGGCAGACCGGCGGGCACGCTGCCTTCGTCCAGCATGGGGAACGCGCGCGGGTGGACGCCGGCCCATTTCCTCCATGACACGGACCACCTGGCAGCTGTAACCAAATTCGTTGTCGTACCAGACGTACAGCACCAAATGCTTATCCGTGCTGATGGTGGCCAGGCCGTCCACGATGCCTGCACGGCGGGAGCCCACAAAGTCGCTGGAGACCACCTCGGGTGAGTCGATGAAGTCGATCTGCTTGCGCAGCCCCGAGTTCAGCGACATGTCCCGCAGGTAGCTGTTGACCTCATTTTTGGTGGTACCGTGCTCCAACGTCAGGTTCAGGATTGCCATGGACACGTTGGGTGTGGGGACCCGAATGGAATTGCCGCTGAGTTTGCCTTCAAGCTCGGGCAGCGCCTTGGCGACGGCCTTCGCGGCACCAGTTTCGGTCAGGACCATGTTCAGGGCCGCCGAACGGCCTCGACGGTCGCCCTTGTGGAAGTTGTCGGTCAGGTTCTGGTCATTGGTGAAGGAATGCACCGTCTCGACGTGGCCGTGCACGATTCCGTACTTGTCATTGAGCACCTTCAAGACCGGGGTGATGGCGTTGGTGGTGCAGGAGGCGGCCGTGACGATCAAGTCCTCGTCGGTGATGGTGCCATGGTTGATGCCGTGCACAATGTTCTTTAGCGCTCCCTTGCCCGGGGCGGTCAGCAACACCCGGGACGCGCCCTTGCTGCGCAGGTGGGCGGAGAGGCCTTCCTCGTCGCGCCAACGGCCAGTGTTGTCCACCACCAGCGCGTCCTGGATGCCGTACGCGGTGTAGTCGATCGTGGCGGGGTTCTCCGAGTAAATCACCTGGATGGCCGTGCCATTGGCCAAGATGACGTTGTTCTGCTCGTCAACAGTGATGGTGCCGTTGAAGGGGCCGTGGACGGAGTCGCGGCGCAACAGGCTTGCCCGCTTGGTAAGATCGGCGTCGCCGCCCTTGCGCACCACGATGGCGCGCAGACGCAGGCCGTGGCCGCCGCCGGAGTGTTCAATCAGGATGCGGGCCAGCAGGCGCCCAATGCGTCCGAAGCCGTAGAGGACGACGTCGGTGCTGGTGCGTTCGTCTGCGCCGCAACGGTTCACGATGCTTTCCAGTTCGGTGCGCAGGAACGCGTCCAGGTCTTCCTCACCGGAGGCCTTGAAGCTTGCGTTGAGGCGGGCCAGATCCAGTGAGGCGGCCCCCAGCTGCAAGGTGACCAGGGCCTGGAGCAGCGGCAGCGTCGCCTCGAGGGGGAGCTCCACATCGTCGATTTGCCGCGCAAAACGGTGAGCCTTCAAGAGGCTGATAACAGACTGGTTGATGAGCGAGCGTCCGTGAATGTTGGTGATCACGTTATTTTCGCGGTAGAGGCGGCCGATCAGCGGAATCATTGTCTCCGCCATGGTTTCGCGTTGGATCCATGTCTCCAGCGCGGCGTCACTGTTCAGTGTCACGTCAAGTACCTTTTCTAGCCCAAAACACCCTTGGTTGAGGCTAAGACCATTTTAGGCTGCGCGCCTCATCGACCAGCGAGTTCAGTGACCGTTTTCACTAGACCGGTCTACCTCCCGTCGCGGGTGCTCTCGCATGGACTTTGGCTGACCTGCGAAACGATAGGCTCGAACGGTGTTGATTCTGCTGCCGCCTTCTGAAGGCAAGACCCCCGCCGGCTCCGGCGCCCCCTGTGGACCTGAACGGGCTGCACTTTCCAGAGTTGACTGCGGCCCGGCAGTCGGTGGCCCAGGCCCTGGCCGCAGTGTCCGCACACGAGGACGCCCTAGCGCGACTAGGGGTGGGCGCGTCGCTGGCCAAGGAAGTCCACCGCAACACTCTGCTGGATTTGGAACCAGCAGCACCGGCGCACACCATTTACACCGGAGTCCTCTACGACGCGCTGGGTTACAACACACTGACCCCCACCCAAAAGCGCAAGGCCGACGACGCCGTCGTGGTGGTCTCGGGATTGTGGGGCGCCGTGGGATTCGCGGACAGGATCCCGGCATACAGGCTGTCCATGTCGGTGGGGCTGCCGGGCCTGGGTAAATTGGCCAGTTACTGGAAGCCCCGCCTGGCCGAGGCGCTGGCCGCCCACGCCGCCGGCCACCTGCTGGTGGACTGCCGCTCAAGCACCTACGCGGCCGCCTGGGTTCCGGATCCCGGGCGCACCGTGGCCGTCAACGTGTTCACCGAGCGCGACGGCACCCGCAAGGTAGTGTCGCACTTCGCCAAGCACACCCGCGGGGAGCTTGCCCGGCACCTGCTCACCCGCCGCGGCAACGCCCCCCAAACACCCGAGCAACTGGCCACGGCCGCCGGTGAAAAATGGGACGTGGAGCTGGTGGCCGGGACCGCCCGCAAGGCCCACGCCCTGAACATCATCCTGGCGGGCTGATCCGGCACACGCCGCGTGTTCACCGGCTCAGTGTTCACCAGCTCAGTGGCGGTGCGTCCGTAGGCGCCACCGCCGCACCAATGATCTTAAACAGTTCCAGGGCTTGGTTGGGGACATCGCCGGGACCGTCAAAGGCGGCTTCGGTGTAGGTCACGGCCACGGCTATGGCGAGCTTCTGCGACGGCAGCGAGGCCTCCACCGCCGAGTAGCCTGCAAACATGGGATTTTGCAGCACCCAGTTGCCGCTGAGAACCACGCCCAGCCCGTAGCTGAAGCCCACACCCATTTCCGTGCAGTTCGCACATCCGGGAACCTTCGTCGTCTTGCCCCGAAGCGTGGTGGCAATTTGGGCAGTATGGGATTGTGCAGTAAGGAGCGAGCCGGAACCAATCGCATCGGCCGACGTCGTCATGTCGGTGATGGTGGTGGTTTGCACGGCGCCACGGGCCAGAGTCCACGACGGGTTCCAAAAGCTACTATCCTCCATGAACCGCGCTGCAGCGGGCACCCCTAGTGCCGCTTTGCGCTCACCCGTGTACGCGTGCAGAACAGGCTCCGGAATCTGCGGTGTAGGCGAATTTCGGGTGCCTGTGAGGCCCAGCGGTGTCAGGATTTTTTGTTGTAGGAGCCCATCCAACGGCATCCCGGCAATCTTTTCCAGGGCCAGCCCCAGCAGGATGTAGTTGGTGTGGGCATAGTTCCAGTTGGTGCCTGGAGTGTAGATCAGCGGCTTGGATGTGCCAAAGGCCTGCAGCTCATCCGGGGTCCACGCCCGGAAAGGGTCCGCATAGAACTCCTTTTGAAACTGCTCATCCGGCACATAGTCCTCATAACCGGAGGTCATCTGGACCAGCTGTTCCAAGGTCACCTTGTCGCTGTTCGGCACGTCCGGCAGCCAGGAGGAGAGCTTGTCCGTCAGGGACACTTTCTTCTCGTCCACCAGTTGCAGCAGGGCAGTTGCCATGTAGGAGATCGCGACGGCGCCGTTGCGGAAATTCATGTCCGTGGTGGCCGGCACGCCCGGCATGGATTCTCCGAACGCTTCCGTCAGCACCGGCTCCCCGGCTTTCGTGACCCGTACAATCACCGACCGCAAATGCCTGGTGCCCATCTGCGCTGCGACGATGGCCCGCACCTGCTCGGCCAGTCCTGCATCCACCAACGTTGATGGTGACGGGGTTTCATCAGTCTTTTCTGCCGTGGGTGTCGAACATCCGGCCAGCGCCAGCACAGTAATAAGAGCGAATGCAACGCCGCACGTGGCCCGCCGCCCGGCCCCCTCGGCCCGTCTGAAATCTCGCATGCGTGTCCTGCCTTCATCGTGGGTTCGTCAGCCGGGGCCGCCCGGATCGGCCGTGCCGGCGAACTGCCCCCTCAACGATGCTAATGCGGCAGTGGCGGGCACGGAATGGACCTAGGTCGCCACTGGGCCGGCACGGGCGGGGCCGCGGTGTCAGCTTTCGCTGAGGTAGTGCATGACCGCCAGGACCCTGCGGTGCGAGTCACCGTCCAGAAACAGGTTCAGGGAATCATAAATGCGTGAGGTGTGCTGCACCACCGCCTTTTCGCTGAGGAACAGCTCGGCGGCGATCCGGGAATTGCTGTGGCCCTCGGCCATCAGGGCCAGCACTTCCTGCTGCCGCGGCGTCAGCTCGCGGATAGCCCCATTGGACTGTTTGGCGCGTGCCATCATGAGTGCCACGACATCCTGGTCAAGGGCCATGCCGCCGCCGGCGACTTCCCTCAGCTGGCCCAGAAACGTGTCAACGTCGGCGATGCGCTGCTTGAGCAGGTAGCCCACCTTGCCGTTGGAGGAGGACAAAAGTTCCTTGGCGTAGCGCCTTTGCATGTGTTGGGACAGCACCACAACGGCCGTCTCAGGGTATTTTTCCCTGATGCGCAGTGCCGCCAGCAGGCCCTCATCGCTGTGGCTCGGCGGCATGCGAATGTCGGTTATGACTAACTCCGGAAGGTGTAAACTCACTGCGAGTTCCAGTTCCACGGCGTCGCCGGCTGCGGCCACCACCTCAAAACCGCCCCCTTCCAGGACCAGTTGCAGGCCGTGGCGCAGCAGTGCCTCATCCTCACCAATGACTACGCGCATGGCAGCTCCACCTTGATCAGCGTGCCGTCGCCAGGCGTGCTGGCAAGCTCAAGGAAACCGCCCAGGACGTCCACCCGGTCCGCTATCCCACGCAGCCCCGTGCCTGCGTTGAAATCGGCCCCGCCTTGGCCGTCGTCGTGCACTTCCAGGCGCAGCCACCCGTCTTTGGCCACCAGCCGCACCTGGATCCGGGAGGCCTTCGCGTGCTTCAGGGCGTTGCTGAGGGCCTCGGCGAGAACAAAGTAGGCGGTGCGTTCGACGGCGGAGGTGAGAGGGCCGCCGTCGAGGTTGAGTTCCAGCATGGTGGGGATGGGCATCCTGTCGGTCAGGTCCTCTGCCGCCGCGGCCAGGCCCCGCTCGATGAGGGCCGCGGGCATCACGGCGTGCACCAGCGCCCGCAGCTCCGCCGCAGCGGAATCTATACCCTGCCTCAGGCGTGTGGCCCGCTGCGCAGCGTCGGCATCAGCACCTGACGACTTGGCCAGGTGCGCAGCTTCCAGGGCAAGCAGGACCAGTTGCATTTGCAGCCCGTCGTGAAGATCCCGGGCGATCCGCCGGCGCTCCCGGTCCGCGGCGTCCACGAGCCGTTCGCGGGAGCGCTGCAAGGCTCCATAGCTTTCCCGCAACTCCACTGTCAACCGTTCCCGGTCCACGGCGATGGCCACCACCTGCCCGGCGGCACGGACCAGTGCAGGTTCCTCAACAACAGTCGTATCGTACGCAATGGCCCCCACCTTCCTGCTGCCCAGGACAATGTCCTCCTGCCCCCGATTGGCCCCCGGGGACAGGAGCGGGGCCGGCGAACCGTCCTCGTTGACGAAGATTCCTTGCCTTGGGAGCCAAAAGGACAGGGTTGCTGTGGGGTCGCCAAGGGCACGCGCCAGGGCAGCGGCCAAGGCGGACCGGGCTCCCCCGGAGGCGCCCAGCCAGGACCCCAATTCCTCCAGCTCACCAGTCTTGGCAAATCCACCCCGGAGAATTCCGTGCCCGAAGGCAAGCGGGATTCCACCAATGACTATCAGCTGCAGCGCTGCCCTTACATCCATGCTCAGGCCCAGCAGGGGACTCAGCACTTGGGCGACCAGTGGAACAAAGATCACGGCAAAGGTGCCATAGGCGAACAAGGGCAGCAGGACCCGGCGTTGTCCAGCGTCTGCCTCAACCAGACGACTCATGAGGACCACGGCCGTGGCCAACATGACCACTGCCCCAGCCCATAGCTGCAGCCACCGCGCAAGACCCACTATGAGAGGGCTCTCGGCAAGGGCCAGGAAGGGCACATCGCTGTTGGTACGGAAGATATAGCTCGGAACCTGAAGCAGGAGCGAGTTTGTATAGGCGGCGAGCACGGTGACCTTTGACAGCCGGCCTTTAAGCCGGCCTGAAGGAAAGGCGTGCAGCATATGGACAATGACAGCCAGGATGAGGGTGGAACCGATCGTGGACGCGGCCACGAAGACCGGTATGTCGCTGTTGCTCATCCCGTTCAAGAAGACAGCAAATCCACCAAGCAGGATCAGGGCACCCAGCCGGTTTCCCGGGCGCCGGTGCCACGCCCGCAACCCGGCCAGCAGATAGACCACCGTAACAACAGGAAAGAGCACCATCACATGGCCCATCGGACCAGCTACGGGCAGCAGGAACCCTTCCATGGCAGCCAAGGAAAAACCGGCCACAAAGATGACGACGAGGGAACGGTCAAGGGACCTGGCAAGCTTTAATCGCGGTGCCTTCTGGGCCATGGAATCCAATCTACCGGCTCGTTGCCGGAGTCACAGGTGTTTGACGGCCGCATGACGCGGTGCGGGCGGGCATCATCGTTTGGGCGGCGGCGTGAACTCGTGACCCAAGGCGATGGACACCGCCTTGAAAATACGGGTGGCGGGGTCCATGCACGGAAGTGTCGGTGAGGTCTCAGGAAGCGTTTTTGAATCGGTGCACGAGCCGGAGGGGATGTCACTATTCGCCGCCACCACGACAGTGGTGTCGGTGTTTGTATCATAGAAAACGGAGGTGTTGTAGCCGGGCAGCTCACCGGTGTGTCCCACCCAGCCGTCAATGCAGCCCACAGCGAGTCCGTAACCGCCTGTTTCAGGGAAGGACATTAGACGCTGAATTTGACTCTCAGTGCCGAGTAGCCCCTGCCCGGTTCCCAGTGCTCGCCCGTAGTCCAGGAGGTCCTCCGCCGTGGACACCATCTGACCGGCGGTCCAGGCCCAGGTGGGGTTCCAGCTGGTGGTGTTCACCAGCGTTGTGACAGCGTCGGCTGTGCCTTGCAAGGTGAAGCCCTGGGCATGAGGGGCGGGGTAAGGATCGCTGCCGCCGGGCATGGAGGTGCCAGCCAGGCCCAGCGGCGTCAGGACCAGCTCATCCAAAACCCGTGCAAAAGGTTTGTGTGTCACTTTTTCCACGACTTTGCCCAGCAGGATGAAGTTCGTATTGGAATAGTTAAACTTCTCTCCCGGCGCGAACAGCGGTGGCAGGGCAAGGCCGGTAGTGAGCAACTGCTCCGGCGTCCAAGCCTTGGTTGGATCGCTGAACAGTTCCTGCATGAAGTTCTCATCCCGGGTGTAGCTGGCAAGGCCGCTGGTCATATTCAAGAGCATGCGCACGGTGATGGCCTCTCCGTTGGGCACCTCGGGGGCGTAGCTGGCAATCGGGTCATCGAGTTTCAGCTGACCGTCCTGCGCCAGCTGTTGAACCACGGTTCCCGTGAAAGTCTTGGTGACAGAGCCGATGCGCTGGTACGCGTCTTCGCTCATGGGTGTTTTAGCAGCGGGATCTCCGAGCCCGTACGCCTTTTGCCAGGTGCCCTCGGGGCTGCGCACCGCGACAACGGCCCCCTCGCTAGCGGCGTCGGCAAAGCTCTGGCGGGCGGCATCGTCAAGGGTCTGAACCAGCCCACCGGTGAGTGCCTGACGGGCCGATGGGTCGAGAAGACGCGCGACGACGGCACCCGGGTCGGCTACACAGGCTGCGGTTGCGCTACTGCTGGCCAACGTCGATTTGCCCCCGGCGGGGGAGGCCTCGCCGGGTGATATTGGGGTGCCACCGCAGCCAGCGAGCAGCGCAACAGTGGCCAGCAATGCTGCCGTGCGGGTTATGTGGGCGCGATTTTTCATGCTGTTCTGCCTTCCGGGCGCCTTGGTGCCCCAATAAGCCTCGCCTGTACGGCGTCACCGCACCATAGACCCAGGTCCATGCCACGCGCAGGAGCGGCTGCTTGGACCTGGGTCAATCGTGCTGTCATGGGGCCACTTGTGCTCATTGCTCCGTGGTGCCTAGTCCTCAAGTTCGGCGAGGTACTCCTGAAGGACCTGCCATTTCACCTTTCCCAACTTTCCCTTGAACGCAGATTCTTGGAGCTGGCTCCAACTGGCCGGCACGCTGCAGCCCTTGAGTTTCTCAACATAAGCGCTGATAGTGCGGTCCTCCACGTGAATTTGGTGGCCGGTGTTCCAGCCGGAGACGAGCTCACCGAATACGTTGTCGGCGGACTCCTCATTCCAGGTGCACTTGTAGCTGAGGCCGCCAGGAACGACGCCCGCCGCTGCTGGTGGCACGAGCGGTCCCAACGCGTCCCTTTTTTGGTCCGGCTGTTTCACCGGTACTTTGAACGCCCCGCCGGTGGCCCGGTACCAGCTGTTGCCCTCGCCCAGGAAATACACGTCAGCGGCGTACCGATCGTAGGCCTCTACGTAGTAGAAGGCGCCCGTCGACCACGGCGCAACCTTCGAACTGCCTTCTTGTTTCACTTCGAACCCGTTCGACATTTCGAAGCCGAACGTTGTTTCCGAACTGATCTCGATGCTGGTCTCTACCTCATTGCCCGCGAAGCCCCCGGTTGCCTTCGCTTTTGTCTTGACGCCGAACATTTGTTCAAAATTGTTGGTGACTTCTCTGGAAATGGTGAAGCCGTAGTCGAAGTCCATTTCATGGTCGCCGTTGTTAGTGAGCGACATGGATCCCCCGAGATCCGTCGCCGGGGCCTCGGTGATGCGCTCCACCTTGCCACGGGTGATGAGGCAGCTGCCGTCGGCGCGACCACAAGCCTCATTAATTCCGCGCGAATCTGCCTCGACCTGGCCATTCAGCGCATCCACCGAAGCCATCTGCACGACGAAAGTTGTATCGGAAGCCGCAGCGGAAGTTGGCTTGGTCATTCCGGTCGGCTCGCAGGTGAAAGGTGTGACACCGGCCATCTGCTTTCCTGCGTTGTTGGGGTCTCCGGCATAGATCTCACAGCTTGCGCTCGGATACCTCCGCGATGTCCACTTGTAGTTCTCGGCGAACCCTTTCAACCAGTAGCCGCTGGAAACGCCGTCGAGCATGATCTCATAGACAAAATAGGCTTGCCCGTGAGTGTTCGGCTCTGCTTGCTTGTACGGCGAGTTCAGCGTCGATGCGGACCAGGTCAGGGATTCCCCATTAGAAATGGTGGCGTATTTCGGGGCCTGCACCGGCACACCCTTGGCGTCGAAGGGGTACCATTCCCTGTTGTTCATGATGATCCGGTGGCTCTGGTTAGCCGTTCCGAAGATCCCGTTGGCCAGGGATATCCTCGGCGCACTGTCATCGGCATTGCTGACGCGGACGGTCCCGGTGATGTCCGCCCAGGAATTGGGGCCGGCTTCGTTGAGCACCACCGCCACCCCGGAGTAGGTCTGGATCGAGCCGCCCGAACAGCTGTAAGGCGACTCCGAATCGAGGTCAATCACGCCGCCCTTGTAGAGGACAGCGCAGTCGGTGCGCACGGCAATGGAACCGCCTGTGCGGTTCACCTTGGAGGTGTACTTCACCGAATAGTCAGTCAAGGTGCCGGTGTCGATGAGCGCGGCCGTGACGACCACAGTGTGGTTGCCGTCTTCCGTCATTTTGTAGTCCCACCGAAGGACGTGCACACCATTGCTAGACAGGTCCAGACCCTGTTTTCCGGGTTTCCCATCGTAGCTCAGCTGCGGGTTGGACGGTTGCATGCCCGTGTTGAACTCATAGTGCAGCACCAAGCTGGTTGACTGCGTCGCCACCGCATTGCGTGCGACTGTTTGCACCGTACGCGGCAGCACCTTCGGTGGGCTGGGCATCCCGTCAGCGGGGTCATCCGGGGCCGGGGCAGGAACCGGAGCCGGCTCGCTCGGAGCCGGAGCCGGGGTCGGCACTGGCTCGCTCGGGGCCGGGGCCGGCGCGACAATGGAGGGTGCCGGTGACGGTGTGGCCACAACATCCTCGGCAAGGGCCGCGGTGGGGCTGCCTACTAGCAGCACTACCGCGACGGCCAGGGCGCTAACGGCAGCGGCACACCGGCGGCTGCGGTATCGGAAAGTGTTCGTATCACTCATAGGGGGGCTTCCTAGCTGTCATCAGGGGAATGTGCAATTACCAGGCGGATGGGGCGGAAAGCCTACGGGGACAGGCTCAGCTGCCAGCTGCGGAAGGCAGCCAGCTCGCTGTGCAGCTTGGTCACTGCGGCCTCCGCATCGCTCGCGTGGCCATGCAGCACCGCATCATGGACGTCATCTATTGCGTGGAATGCGGGCAGCAGCCGTTCCAGCACTTCCGGTGCCGAGTCGGCAGATAGCTCGACCTGCGCCGTCAGCGCTACTTCGGCAAGGGCTGCGGCCGTGTCTGCCACAGCCTTGCGGGCGGCGCCGCGTTCCTGTGCGGCGATTGCCGCGTCAAGCTTTACCAGCGACGCCTCGGCGTCGGCGTAGGGGGCCACGGACAGCGTGGGATCGACAGCTGTGTCGGCATAGGGGCCCGGCTCCTCCGCGAGCAGCGGCTCAAGGGCGGCCTTCGCGGCCGCCTTGTCACCCTTGGCCACGGCATCTGCGAGTGAAACGACGCGTTCGAAACGTGGTGCCCAGACCGCATAGTCTGCGGGCTGGTCCGCCGCGGCATCGAGGGCGCGTGCGGCATGCTCCAACGTGCTTGAAACGACGATCCAAGAATTTTTGAAGTCCTCCTCGAGCCAAGACTCGAGCACGGGCAGTGAGAGCGCGTAGGCCTGTTCTGCGGTCGCCGATGGTCGCAGCTCCGCCAGCGATGCGCTCGAGCCGCCCTTGGCAGGCCAATCCACGGCATAGGCCAAGCCGGCGGCTGCACAAACCCCCAGCAGTGAGACCGTGGCAACCGCAGCGACAACTTTTCCGCGGTTCTTGCGTGGCCGATCAGTCGGCGCAATGTCTTCAATCATGGAATTGACACTACGGATTCGCCAGGCACCGAACCATAGACTCAGGTCCCCACCGTGGATCCATGTGAATGGGGTGGGTGTTCTAGGCCTTTTGAATACTGCCAGCCTTGTGCGGCTTAGACGGCGACGAGCTCAACCTCGAAGCCGTCGGCATTTTCCATATAGGCGCCGTAGTGCTCCGCGCCGCCAGCGTGGGGATGCTTGTCCACAAACATCAGCGTCCAGCCGTGATGTAGCGCCTCTGCCGCCAAAGCCTCCACGTTCGACGGCGGACCGGCCACCAGGGCCAGGTGGTTCAGGCCCGCCCGGCGACGTTCGTGCGACCCGGCAACGGCAGGGCCGGCTTCCAGCACGATGTACTCACCGGCACCCTGCCAGCTGCCGCCGTGTGCCCACTCAGATTCAAGGACATAGCCGCAACGCTCGAGCAGCCATCCAAGGCTCAGCTTCGCGCGGGAGTAGTCCTGTACCCAGAGTTCGAGGTGGTGCAGCCGGCCCGTCGGTACTAGCCCCACTCGGACGAGCGCACCAAGATGGCACCGGAGTCCGGGCAGAACACTACATCGTCCTCGGCGGCGTTTTTCAGGTCCGCCAGATCGCCCGGGCTCAATTGCATCCCCGATCCCTCGGAGGTCCCGTGGAACAGGCGGGCAGCTCCCACACCGTACTTGTTCAGCGTGCGGTCGTAGGCGGCCAGCAACGCCGGGTCGAAGGTGGCGGCCAGTTCGGCACGCTCTTGCGCCGTGGCGTCGCGCTCCATCCGCAGGGCCCCGAGCTTGCCACGAATCTCTGAAACAACCTCATCCAAAACCGTCTGCATCTGCGCCACTAATGCCTGTTGGGCGGCTTGGCGGGAGCTGGCCTCATCGGAACTTTCCATCAGCTCCAGTTCCACATCCTCCAGTTCGCCGCGGCGCTTGGTGAGGGATTCAATGTCGCTTTGCAATGCCATCAGGTCCTTGGACAGTCCCGTGCCACTGTTGAGCTTGGCCTCATCCTTGGCAATGCGTGCGGCAACCTGGGCGACGTCGTCCTCGGCCTTGGTGAGCTTGCGGGCGGCATCGCTGACCGCGGTGTCCAGCACCACCAGATCGCTCTTGGCGACCGTGACACCGGCATGAAGGTCCGGAAGCCTGGGATCGTCCTTGAGCCCCTTGGCCTGGACGTCCAAAGCACGCAGCTTGCTGTCAAGGACTTGAAGGTCCAGGAGACGCATTTGTTCGCTCGGTGCTGCCTTAGCCATGTGGTTTCTCCTGCTGGAATTCGATGATGGACGTGATGAACATGAGTCGCTGATGCCAGCCTAGTTGCCGGGCGTCAAAATGAAATCCCAGGGATCGGTGTTGGTTTGGCTGACAGCCAATTCCGCCACGAAGCCTTGGTCGGCCAAAACGTTACCCAACGCATGGGCGGCCTCCGGCAGCCACAACCATTCACTGGCAAAGTGAGATAAATCAATGAGGTACGGACGTCCGTCGAGGCTCGCTTCCCTGGCTTCCAGCGCGGGATGGTGGCGTAAGTCCGCTGTGACATAGACGTCGGCGTCGCTGGCCCGGACGGCGTCAAACAAGGAGTCGCCCGCGCCTCCACAGACCGCCACCTTGTGAACCAGAGCATCGCGGTCCCCGGCGACGCGCACTCCCCCGGCAACTGCCGGAAGCGTCAGGAAGATCCGTGCAGCCAGCTCACCCAGGGTGAGGGCGCCGGCCAGCAGACCCACCCGGCCGATACCTTCCTCGACGAGCCCGTGCGCGGCTGGCATAAGCGGCATCACCTCTTCCAGGCCTAGTGCGTCCGCCAGCACGTCGGATACGCCGCCCACGGCACTGTCGCCGTTGGTGTGTACCGTCAGCAAGGCGCAGCCGCCCTCGATCAGGCGGTGCACCGCCTGGCCCTTCCCACTAGTTGCGGCGACGGAGTTCACGCCCTTGAGTAGAAGCGGGTGGTGGGTGATCAGTAGCTTTGCCCCCCACTCCAGGGCTTCCTCGATAACCTCAAGGGTGGGATCCACGGCGAACATGATCCGCTCAACGTCAGCGTCCGGACGGCCCACCACCAGCCCTACCCTGTCCCAGTCCTCGGCGAGCGAGTCCGGCCACAATTCCTCGGCAGCGAGCAGGACCTCTGAAAGCATGGGTGTGTTCAAGTCCTGGCCTTGCTGCTCCTGCGTAGGCGGATCGGCCAGGCTGAGGGAAGGGGACGACGCCGGTGCAAAAGTTTCCCGAATTTCCTCCGGAGCGTTGGCCAGGTCACTATCCAAGGGCCCCTCCTCGGCTACGAGGAACTGCTCTCCCGGCAGTGGCTCATCGGGTGCATTTGCGCTCCCCGCAGCCTCGGGGCCGTGGGCACCTGCCAGGTGACCGCCGTCGTGCACGGGGTTCATGGGTTCCTTGCTCATATTTCTAGCTTAGCCGTCGGGCGGGCTGGAGAAGGTGCGGGAATCAACCAGCCCGTCAATGACTTAGATATAAGTATGAAGACTTTTGTACTGGGTGGCGGTTGTTTCTGGTGTTTGGATGCTGTGTATCAGATGACGAAGGGGGTGCACTCGGTGGTGTCCGGGTATACGGGCGGCAGGATAGCAAACCCCAGCTACGACGCCATTTGCTCCGGTACCACCGGTCACGCCGAGGTGGTGTCGGTGACATTTGACGAGGCCGTGATACCCGAAGACGTCATTTTGGACATGTTCTTCATCCAGCACGACCCCACCACCCTCAACCGGCAGGGCTACGACACCGGAACCCAATACAGGTCATCGATGTTCTACAGCAATGTGGACGAGGAGGCGGCGTTCAGGGCCGCGATTGTGCGCAACCAGCCGCTGTGGGCCGACCCCATTGTGACCGAAGTGGCGCCGCTGGGAGTGATTTATGAGGCAGAGTACTACCACCAAGACTTTTACGCGCAGCGGCCCGAGGTGGGGTATTGCCAGGTCATTATCAACCCCAAGATTGCCAAAGTGCGAAAACATTACGCTCGGTGGCTTACGGCGTAGAACCGTTCGGACAAGCTGGTTACGCTGGCGCATAAGTACATCACTGAGGCAAGGCGCTACGGGGTTCAACCCCACTTATCGTGAGAGCAGGATTATCCATGGGACATATATATGACAACGTCACGCAGCTGGTTGGCGGAACCCCGCTGGTGCGCCTCAACCGGTTAACGGAAGGCCTCAAAGCCACTGTTGCCGTGAAGCTCGAATTCTACAACCCGGCCAACAGCGTCAAGGACCGCATTGGTGTTGCCATCATTGATGCCGCTGAGAAGTCCGGCGAGCTCAAGCCGGGCGGGACCATTGTGGAGGGCACCTCCGGCAATACCGGCATCGCGCTGGCCATGGTGGGCGCTGCCCGTGGCTACAAGGTCATCTTGACCATGCCGGAAACCATGTCCACTGAACGCCGGGTCATGCTGCGCGCCTATGGGGCCGACATTGTCCTGACCCCCGGGTCCGAGGGGATGCGTGGCGCCGTGGAGAAGGCCAAGGAGATTGTGGCCACCACGGAGAACGCCATTTGGGCCCAGCAGTTCGCCAACCCGGCCAACTCGGCCATCCACTACGCAACCACGGGCCAGGAGATCTGGGACGACACCGACGGCGCCGTTGACATCCTGGTCGCCGGGGTGGGAACCGGCGGCACCATCACCGGCGCCGGCCAGCTTCTGAAGGCGCTCAAGCCCGGCGTGAAGGTTGTGGCTGTGGAGCCCATCGACTCGGCCATTCTCAATGGTGGCGCACCGGGCCCCCACAAGATCCAGGGCCTGGGAGCGAACTTCATTCCGGAAATTCTTGACCAGGGAATCTACGACGAAGTCCTTGACGCAACGCTGGAGGATTCGGTGGCGGTCGCCCGCGCCCTGGGCAACCAGGAAGGCATCCTCGGCGGTATTTCCGCCGGCGCAGCCGTGTGGGCGGCCCTTGAGCTGGCCAAACGTGTTGAGAACGCCGGTAAGCTGATCGTGGCCGTGGTCCCCGACTTCGGCGAACGCTACATTTCAACTGTCCTTTACGACGACATCCGCGGCTGACAGCAGCTGCTCGGTTACATTTATTGAAGGACGTTAGTGCGATTCTTTGCCAGGTTGCGTGAGGACCTTGAAGCCGCCCGGTCGCATGACCCGGCGGCTCGAGGTTCCTTCGAGAACTTTTTTGTATACTCCGGCCTGCACGCCATCTGGGTGCACCGGCTGACCCACCACCTGTGGGCCAATCCCGGGCTACGCTTCCCCGCCCGGGTACTGTCCCAACTGACCCGATTTGCCACCGGCATTGAGATCCACCCCGGAGCCACCATTGGTAGGCGTTTTTTCATTGACCATGGCATGGGTGTTGTTATCGGCGAGACCAGCGAGATTGGCGACGACGTCATGATCTACCACGGCGTCACCCTGGGCGGGCGTTCCCTCGCCAAGGTCAAGCGCCACCCCACCATCGGCAACCGGGTCACTATCGGGGCCGGAGCGAAGGTCCTGGGCCCTATCTACATTGGCGATGATTCCGCGGTGGGAGCCAACGCCGTGGTGGTCAAGGACGCCCCGGCCAAGTCCATCCTCACAGGCATCCCGGCCACGATCCGGCACCGGGACGCCCGCAAGGAGATGGCACCGGCAGTGGACCCCGCGGAGTACATCGACCCGGCCATGTGGATCTGAGCGGCTTCTAAAGAACTGTGACGCAGTAGATGCATCTACTGCGTCACAGTTTTAAGAACGGCTAGTGCGTGTCGACCGCGGAGATCTCGGTCTTGTCCCCGCTCCACTGCGTGTGGAAGGTGCCCTCAACGTCCACACGGTTGTACGTGTGGGCGCCGAAGAGGTCGCGAAGGCCCTGTGTCAGGGCGGCGGGCAGGCGCGGCCGGCGCAGTCCGTCGTAGTACGCCAGTGAGGAGGAGAACACCGGAACCGGGATGCCCAGCTGCACAGCAGTGGAGACCACGCGGCGCCATGCCGGCAGAACCTCGGCGATTTCCGCGGCGAAAGCCGGGGCGAACAGCAGGTTTGCGGGCTTCTCTGCGGCGGCGTAGGCCTTGGTGATGTCCTTGAGCAGCTCGGCGCGGATGATGCAGCCGCCGCGCCACAGCGAGGCGATCTCATCAAGCTTCAGGTCCCAGTTGTACTCGATAGCTGCGGACTGGAGCATGTCGATGCCCTGGGCGTAGCTGATGAGCTTGGACGCGTAAAGCGCCTGGCGGACATCTTCAACGAAGTCGGCGCCCAGTTCCACGGCGACCTCGTGGCCGGCCAGGACTCCCTGGGCGATGGCACGCTGGTCGCGCTGGCTGGAGAGGCCGCGGGCGAATACGGACTCGGCGATGGCTGAGATGGGCGAACCCAGGTCCAGGCCGGACTGGACCGTCCAACGGCCCGTGCCCTTCTGGCCGGCCGAGTCGACAATGACGTCAACGAGCGGCTTGCCGGTCTTGGCATCAACGTGGCCAAGAACTTCAGCGGTGATTTCGATCAGGAAGGAGGCCAGCTGGCCTTCGTTCCACTTCGCGAAGATCTCCGACTGCGCGGCCGGCTCGATGCCCGCGGCACTGCGCAGCAGGTCGTAAGCTTCACCAATAACCTGCATGTCGGCGTACTCGATGCCGTTGTGAACCATCTTGACGAAGTGCCCCGCACCGTCGGTGCCAATCCAGGCACAGCAGGGCGCACCGTCGACCTTGGCAGAAATCTTTTCCAGCAGGGGGCCCAGCGCGTCGTAGGACTCCTTGGAACCGCCGGGCATGATGGACGGGCCCAGCAGCGCACCTTCTTCGCCACCGGAGACTCCGACGCCGACGAAGTGGAGGTCCTTCTTGGCCAGGTCAGCTTCGCGGCGGCGGGTGTCCTGGAAGTTCGAGTTGCCGCCGTCGATGATGATGTCGCCGGGTTCCATGAGCGGAACCAGCGCATCGATCACGGAGTCGACCGGGCCGCCGGCCTTGACCATGATGAGCACGCGGCGCGGCTTCTCCAGAGACTCGACGAGCTCGGCGAGAGTTTCCGTGCGTACGAAGTCGCCTTCGGTGCCGTGGGCATCAAGAAGTGCATCAGTCTTGGCAACCGAGCGGTTGTGCAGGGCAACGGTGTATCCGTTGCGGGCCAGGTTGCGGGCCAGGTTGGCGCCCATGACGGCAAGGCCGGTGACACCTATCTGTGCAGAGCCAATTTGTGCAGACATACTACCTCCAGAGTGAAATGAACAGTTTCCTACAGCTTATCGGTGATGACGCTAGTTCCCCAGCCGCTTCCATGATTTGGATGCAGCGCCGAATACCACACAGTCACAATTCATGGCAACCGAATGCCAAAGGGTATCCTTGGACGTCGAAATAGGGTAGAACTTTCCCCGAATCGGCTGAGTTCCTGGCCTTCTCGAAGGCCACCAAGCCATCGTGGAGTGCATATTCGTGCGTTATGAAAGGGTCCACAAATAATGAGCCGTCAGCAAGTACCGCAATAACCTCGACTATTTCATCATTGAAGCGGTAAGAGCCCACCAGCTTAAGTTCCTACTTGACCGCCAAACAGATACAACCGGTTGCTTAATGGCTGGGAGTATCCCCCCCGTGACCACGCGGCCGCCATGAAGAGCACCGTTGATGACCGATGCCAGACCGAAGTGGTTCCCCGATGACTCAATGACACCATCGGCCCCCGCTGCGGCAACCGCCTGTTCATCCGGGACGCCCAGCAGCACATCAGCACCGCGCGGCGCATCGATCACCGCGGCGTTCCCTGGCTGCGGCGGGAGGGCACGTCATTGTTGGAGTATGGGCGCAACGGAGGCTGGCGTGAGACCCCAGGGCTCCCGCGGATCGGTTCCAGAGCGTCAATCGCCAGCTTCCCCACAGCAGATTGGCCGCCATGGGGCGCCCCTACGGCGCAGACCGGTGAATCTGACCGTTAGGCAGGCGCCTTGAGGCGATGATGCGGCTTGGATCCTTGCGTACCACTCCTCACAACTTTGTAGCTAGGTCTTGTGCGAGGCTTCTCATCGAGTTTGTTCAGTATTCTATCCACAATTCAGTATGATGAACATCATGACCCGAAATAATCTCACTGTCGCGATTGCCGTCCCGCTCGAGGCCGAGCTCGTTCAAGCCATCAGGGCCGCCAACCCGGCCGTCACCGTCCTGTACGAGTCCGAGCTTTTACCTCCCGAGCGCTTCCCGGCGGACCACGGCGGGGACCCCTCTTTTCAACGCACCCCGGAGAAGGAGGCCCGCTACTGGGAGATGCTGCGCAACGCGGATATCCTCTACGGGTTCCCGAATGAAAGCCCGGCTGGGCTGGCCAGCATTGCATCGAGTGGGAAGCTGCAGTGGATCCAGGCCATGACTGCGGGAGCAGGCGGTACCGTCAAGGCCGCCAATCTCTCAGCCGACGACCTTGCCCGTATCACGGTCACCAGTTCGGCCGGAATCCATGCCCTGCCGCTGGCTGAATTTGCCATGATGGGCGCACTGAACGGTCTCAAACGCACCCCCGAGCTGGCCGCCGATCAGGACGCCAGGAACTGGCCCGAGCTCCGCAAGCCCACCCGCCTTGCCAGCGGCTCCCGCGTTGTCATCACGGGCCTGGGCGAAATCGGCTTGGAAACCGCACGCCTGGCCCGAGCCCTGGGCATGAATGTCAGCGGCACCAAGCGAAAAGTGGAAGCCATCGAAGGCATCGACACAGTCACCGACACCGCCGGCCTACCGGGCCTTCTGGCAACGGCCGACGTCCTCATCAACACCCTGCCCGGCACCCCCAACACGGAAAAGATGATCAACGCGGTAGTCTTCAACGCCATGAAGCCCGGCACGATCCTGGTCAACGTGGGCCGTGGCACCGTGGTGGACGAGGACGCCCTGCTGGAAGCGTTAAACAACGGCCAGCTTTCCTACGCCTGCCTCGACGTCTTCGCAGTGGAGCCGCTGCCGGATACGAGCCCGCTGTGGCAGCACCCGCGGGTCATGGTCTCCCCTCACACTTCGGCGCTGAGTGCCACCGAGAACCGCCTCATCGCGGAGCGGTTTATAGAGAATCTCAAGCGGTTCCAGGCGCAGGAGCCCTTGCTACACACGGTGGATCCGGTCCACTTTTACTAAACAGACGGCCAGAAGGGGAGTCTCCGCGACGGGACTCCCCTTCTTCATGGGATGCACAGAGTACGACGACGGCTGGCAACTCCCACGCGCAAGGCGGCAGGCCGCCGTCGCCCCTCACCCCTTAAACACCAAGCGGTGCATGGAGCCGAAGGCGATGAGCAGACCTACGCGCCCGAGGAACTTGTCGCCCTCAAACACGCCACAACCAGCCGGTCAAGATCTCTGGATCGGCCAGCCCCAGCACCGCGAGGATGGTGGCGAAGGATGCGATCACGGCACCGGAGGTACCCAACGGTGCAAAAAAAAACGGCCTAAAGATGAGCGCACTTGCCAGGCCCTAGATGTAGAAATCGTACTATTCGAGCGCGGAGCCAACGGAGCTGGCCAGGGTGGCCCGGCGAAACTGTTCCGGATCAGCGGGTCCGGGGCCGGGGACAGGCTAAGCCAAAGGGAAAACATCTCCTACGTCACTACCCCATGGGATTTCCCAGCATTTTTGTCAGATCGGACAGCTCCTGCACCATGGCTTGGCGCTGCTCCTGGGAGAATGTCGCCTTCAATGCAGTCACGGATACGGCCAGGCGTGGGCCATGCGAGCCGCGCGTGGGGACGGCAACACCCAGGCTCACCACCCCCAGGGTTGACTCCTCATCCTCGAAGGCATAGCCCTTAGCGCGAATCTGCGCAAGTTCGGCCTTGAACTCACGGCCGGTCCTCAGCGACCTGGCAGTCATGACGGGCAGCACTGCCTCATCTGGAAAGAGCTGTTCAAGGTCATGATCGTGGAGCTGGGCAACCAGTGCCTTCCCTACCGCGCAGAGTGACACCGGCATCTTGTCACCAATATTGGAGGTCAGCGTTACCGCGGGATGCCCCTCGTAGCGGGCCAAGTAGATGACGTTGTCACCGTCGAGCATGGCAATGCGAACCGTTTCGCCCTTAAGTAAAGGAGCTCGTTCGCAGAAGCGGTGGAACTCCCGAACCTCATCCCTGCGGCTCAAATAAGCCGCACCCAATTCAACCAGTTTCACACCTAGCGCATAGTCGGAGCCGAGCCGGCTGATCAAGTCCGCATCCTCAAGTGCCTGCAAAAGGTTTGATGTCGAAGACTTGGGGATACCCAGCTCGCGGGCCAGGTCGCTGAGCGTGAGCCTCCCTGTGACGGACGCAGCGAGGGCGTCAAGCACGGCTGCGGCACGGGTCACCGCAGGAGCTGGCGTTGCATTCACCCTCGCGTCACCGCGCTTCTGGGTCTTGAGTTGGATCTCGCTCACGTACTTTCCTCGACACTGAAGGGCTGCGGCCACGGAATGCCATGAGCCTGGTGTTCCACCGCAAAAAAAACGAGTCCATTGCAGTGAACAGTCTCCATCCTACTGTTCAATCCGTTATGTAGAACGTCCCATGTTGCGGGCAACCTCTTTGGCCGTGTATGTTTAATAACAGATCCTCCGCTGTGACGTCCCCCAATAGTCACAGCGGAGGGTCGTTCACGTTAAGTTAGCTTTCAGGTCAAGACCACGCCTCGCATCAGGTCAAGACCACGCCTCGCATCATGAAATCGGGTGTGTCAGTTTGCATCTGGTGGCCGCAACGGATATATTTTTATCACTGGCTCCTCCCCACAGCGTCCCCCAATAGCTGTGGCGAGGAGCCTTCAACTTTATCTGGACCTTGCTGGGATCATGGGTCCGCCTCCTGAGGCACTCTCCACCCGCAGGCGCCAGCTTCCTTCGGTTGGATCGCGCTCCAGCTCCAAAGTGGCCAGGTCGCTACGCGAATTCCGCCCAAGCCGGGCCTGCACCCGCCACACCTCAACATCCACACGACCATGGCCCTTGGGCATCCGCGCCGCTTGCCCTTCCCACCAGTTGATGCGCTCAAACCAGCGCACCGGCTCTTCCGCAACCAACCACTCCCGCCCGGCCCGTTCCACCACAACTGGCTGGCCTGCCGGCGTCGTACGAACCACGACGCGTTCCACTAAAGTCTTCATGGCCGTTACCTTACGGACAGGCTCCGACATTCAAGCACTGGCATCGCTCAGGGAGTTCTTGAGCAGCACGCTTACACCGCGGATGTCTTGCGATGGCCATGATGGGGCACCTGGACCGGGCTGCCCGTGGCTATTTGAACGCCATCAACCTCAAGAACGCCGCCTCGCCAATGACTTGGATGTCCTGGCCCGCGGCAGCGAGCTCATGGGCCCGTTTGACCTTGGAGCTGAGCGGGCCGTTGACCAACCCCAGTTCTGCGCACACCACCATGGTGACTTTCTTGGTGGTGCTGTTGGCAATGACAGCGCCTTTGGCCGCGGCGGCGTCCTGGGCCTTTGCACGCGGCATGGCAGCCAGATCACCGCTAAAGACAATCGTCTGGCCAAAGAGCGGCCCGTAAGGGTTCGCCGCCGTGTTGGCCGCGGGGAGATCCGCCAGGCGACGGGTGTAGCCCGATGAGTAGTAATTGGGTTGCCCGGAGCTCACCTTACGGGCCGGCGCTGGCCACAGGGCTTCGAGGGTGGCCGCACCGCTTCGCCGTGCCAGCTCAATAGCTATCAGCGCGCTGGCACGGGCGTCATCACCGGCGTCGTGGTGGTTGAACGCCGGAAGTTGCAACGCGCCCACCACGTCGGAGAGCGTGTAGCGTGCAAGATCTAGGTGCTTGCGTGCCAGCGTCAAGGTGCAGTGGAAATCCAGATCGGGCATGGGGAGCCCGCACACCTCATTGGCCTTGGAGATGACGGAGCGTTCAAAGCTGACGTTGTGGCCTACCAGGACGTCGGCACCGATGAAGTCCATCATGGGCCCGTACATGCTGCGCCAGTCCGGCATGCCGCGAACCTGGGCTGCGGTGATGCCGTGAATGCCAACATTGACGGCGGAAAACTCGTCGTATCCGGGAAGCGGCTTCATCAGCCAGGCGGTCTGCTCCACCACCTTGCCGGCGCTGACCTTGGTCAGTCCCACAGCGCAGGCCGAGGCGCGGTAGTTGTTGGCCGTTTCAAAGTCGATGGCCGTGAAAGAAATCCCTGTCATGTCCGCCCCTCATCATGTCTTTGAACACAATCCCGTGGGTTCCCCGCACAACCGTTGTTGTACAACGGCAGGTGTGCGGGTAAATCACGGTCTTGTTCCTGAACGTGAAGAAACCCCGCGGATCCAAGGCTACTTTCCTTGATTCCACGGGGTTCTTAGTGGTGGGTCCTACCGGGATCGAACCGATGACATCCACGGTGTAAACGTGGCGCTCTACCAGCTGAGCTAAAGACCCATTTCATTATCCAGGCTTCCGCGTTGTACGCTTATTGGCCTGACCAACGAGAAACCACTGTACATGATGGTTTGGTGATTACGCCAATCGGCTCTCCAAGGCCCGTGACAGGAAGCTCAAAGACTCGCTCACACCGGCAACAAGCTTCACCGTTGCCAGCCCGTCACCGCGTGTGGCGCCCCTGTTGATGATGATGACAGGCTTGCCATCCTTGGCAGCCTTTCGCACAAAACGCAGCCCGCTCATCACCGTCAGCGAGGAACCTGCAACCACCAACGCCGCTGCGGCATCCACCATGGAAAAAGCGCGCACCACCCTGTCTTTGGGAACATTCTCACCGAAGAACACAAAGTCTGGTTTCAGCATCCCACCGCACAGTGGGCACAACGCCACCTTGAAAGTACCAATCAGTACCTCGTTCTCCAGGTCTGCATCGGCATCCGGTCCGGCACCAATGCGCCCGGTGGCGGCCACAGCCTCCAGGAAACCAGGGTTCAGCTCAGCCAGGATGGTCGCCACGAAAGCCCTTGAATAAGTGTTCCCGCACTGCAGACACGCAATTTGGTCAAAGCGCCCGTGCAGGTCCACCACGTCCATGGCGCCTGCGCTTTCGTGGAGCCTGTCAACATTTTGCGTGATGATCCCGGTCAAGGCGCCCTGGCGTTCAAGAGCGGTTGCGGCGAAGTGCCCCGCATTCGGGGAGGCGTGGTGCATGGTTGCCCAGCCTATGTGATTGCGGGCCCAGTACCGTTGCCGCAAGGCCGCATCCCGCACGAACTCTTGATAGGTGAGGGGCTTGCGGGGCGCTGCCCCTGGCCCGCGGTAGTCGGGAATGCCCGAGTCGGTGCTCAGCCCGGCGCCTGTCAGTAAGGCAAACTTGCCAGCGGCCAGCAACGGCACCACACCCTCCAAAACGGCACGGGCCGGTTCCTCCAGCGGCCCTACATGGCCAATAGCACCGGCGGGCAAGGAAACCTCGCGGCCCAGCCCGGTCAGGCCAATGCCGGGGCGCACGCCGTCAGATGCCCCCTGGCCCATGACTACAACCGCTCCAGAGCTCGCCGGTACCGTTCCAGCGGGCGGGCCTGGCCCGGCGGCGTCGCAAATGCGTCACGGATTACGCCGGTGGCGTCGATGATAAACGTGCTGCGCCCGGCCATGCCACGATCTGCATCAAAGACGCCATACAAACGGGACACCCCGCCGTGGGGCCAAAAGTCGGCCAACAGGTCGAAGGCGTAATCCTGCGCTTCAGCATAGGCGCGCAGCGTGTACTTACTGTCCACTGAGATGGCCAGCAGCCGCACACCGGCGTCCGCGAACTCCGCCAGGTTGTCCCGCAGCTCGCATAGTTCCCCCGTGCAGATGCCGGAGAACGCGAACGGGTAGAAAACGATGGCGACGGCGCTTCCGCGCAGTGACGCAAGCGAAATGGGCTCACCAAATTGGTTGGCCAGGACAAAGTCGGGGGCAAGGTCCCCTACTTTGACGCCCTGACGGGCTCCGCCGTCGTCCATGGCCGGTGTTGCGCTCATTACTGGCGCTTACGGGGAACCAGGCGGCTGGCAGCCCAATCCTTGGAAACCCCTGCTGTGGTGGTGACGTGCAGACCGGCTGTTGGTGCGGCCTCCAAAATCTCCGCAGGCCGAACATAGCCCTCGCGGCCCGATTTCGGTGTCAGGATCCACACGACCCCGCCCTCGTCAAGGCTGGTCAGTGAATCGACGAGCGCATCCACCAAATCCCCGTCATCCTTGCGCCACCAGAAAATGATGGCGTCAACTACGTCGTGGTCATCCTCGTCGAACAGCTGCGAACCAATAAGGTCCTCAAGGCTGTCCCGAAGGTCAAAATCGACGTCGTCGTCATATCCGAGTTCCTGGATGAGATCGCCATCCTTGAACCCCAAAATGCCTGCCACCTTGGCTACAGTGCCGGCGTCGGCCTCGCTCACGTGATATTCCTCCTGCGTTCAACGCTTCCGCGTCGGTTTACATTTACCAATCCCAGTCTAGGGGCTGTGCCCAAGATGGTCCTACACCGCGCCGCAAATGGAGCGCTGAGGCACCCTTGCCCCACCAGCTCCTTGAGCCACCATATGGACGTGATTTACGTTACCCCGACTTCCGCAATACCGGGCACCGCTAGGACCTGGCAGGGCAGCCTTTTTTCGCCGAACGGTATGAATCCGGGCGAATTTGCCAACGATCCCTTCCCTCTGATGACTCCTGCCGGCCTTCCTCAACACAGTGTTCGACGGCGGCATACCCGCCTGCTGGCTTCACGCAACAGTCCCAACTACGCACAACCGGTTAGCGCGGTCTACAGTGTTTGTACACGCCCACAGCCACAGCTCTGGGCTCCACACACTGCTTTTAAGAGAGGTTGGACGTGGCTGCAGGAGACCAGAACTCCCATATCCTCAGCGGGTTGACAAACCAGCTGCCTGATCGCGATCCGGAAGAGACTGCCGAGTGGCTTGAGTCCCTGGATTCGCTGATTTCCGAACGTGGCACCGAACGTGCCCAGTTCATTATGCGTAGTCTGCTGCAGCGGGCTGGCGCGCAAAGCGTAGGCGTGCCCATGGTCACGACCACCGATTACGTGAACACGATCCCGGCGGACCAGGAACCCGAGTTCCCGGGCGACGAAGAGGTTGAGCGCAAGTACCGCACCTGGCTGCGATGGAACGCCGCCATCATGGTCCACCGCGCCCAGCACCCGGACATTGGTGTGGGTGGACACATTTCCACCTACGCCGGTGCTGCGACCTTGTATGAAGTCGGTTTCAACCACTTCTTCCGCGGCAAGGACCACGCCGGCGGTGGCGACCAGGTCTTCTTCCAGGGCCACGCCTCCCCCGGCATGTACGCCCGCGCTTTCCTTGAAGGCCGGCTGAGCGAAGAGGACATGGACGGCTTCCGTCAGGAGAAGTCCAAGGAGGGCCACGCCCTTTCGTCGTACCCGCACCCCCGTTTGATGCCAGAGTTCTGGGAGTTCCCCACGGTCTCCATGGGCATTGGCCCCATGAACGCCATCTACCAGGCGCAATCCAACCGCTACCTGCACAACCGCGGCATCAAGGACACCTCCGACCAGCGTGTCTGGGCATTCTTGGGCGACGGCGAGATGGACGAGCCCGAGTCGCGCGGACTGCTTCAGCTGGCAGCCAACGACAAGCTGGACAACCTGACCTTTGTCGTCAACTGCAATCTGCAGCGCCTTGACGGCCCGGTCCGTGGCAACGGCAAGATCGTCCAGGAATTGGAAGCGTTTTTCCGCGGCGCCGGCTGGAACGTCATCAAGGTCCTTTGGGGCCGCGAATGGGATGACCTACTGGCCCGTGACACCGACCATTCACTGGTCAAGGTCATGAATGACACGGTCGACGGCGACTACCAGACGTACAAGGCCGAGTCCGGCGGGTTTGTGCGCGAGCACTTCTTCGGCCAGACCCCGCAGACGAAGGAACTCGCCGCGCACCTGAGCGACGACGAGGTCTGGAACCTCAAGCGCGGCGGGCACGATTACCACAAGGTATACGCCGCCTATAAGGCTGCCGCCGATTTCAAGGGCAAGCCCACCGTCATCCTGGCCCACACGGTCAAGGGCTATGGCTTGGGCACGCACTTCGAGGCGCGCAACTCCACGCACCAGATGAAAAAGCTGACCCTTCAGGACTTGAAGGACTTCCGTACCCACCTTCGCTTGCCCATCTCCGATGAGGTGCTTGAAGCGGATCCGTACCGTCCCCCGTACTACCACCCGGGGATGGACACACCGGAAATTGAGTACATGATGGAACGCCGCCGCACCCTGGGCGGATTTGTTCCCGAGCGCCGCACCAAGCACACCGAACTCACCCTGCCGGGCGACAAGACGTATGAAGTGGCAAACCGTGGTTCGGGCAAGCAACACGCTGCCACCACCATGGCCTTTGTGCGCCTGCTCAAGGACCTGATGCGGGACAAGGACTTCGGCCAACGCATTGTGCCGATCATCCCCGACGAGGCACGCACCTTTGGAATTGACGCGTTCTTCCCGACGGCGAAGATCTACAATCCGAACGGTCAAAACTATTTGTCCGTTGACCGCGACCTGGTGTTGGCCTACAAGGAATCGATCTCCGGGCAGATCGTACACGCAGGCATCAACGAGGCCGGCTCCGTGGCCGCGTTCACCGCTGCGGGCACCGCCTACGCAACGCACGGCGAGCCGTTGATCCCGGTCTACGTGTTCTACTCCATGTTTGGCTTCCAGCGCACCGGTGACTCCTTCTGGGCTGCCGGGGACCAGATGACCCGCGGGTTTATCATCGGCGCCACCGCCGGCCGGACCACCTTGACCGGTGAGGGGCTGCAGCACGCTGACGGCCACTCCCCTCTCCTGGCATCCACCAACCCCGCAGTGGTCACCTATGACCCGGCCTACGGTTACGAGATAGGCGCCATCATGCGTGCCGGTCTGGAGCGCATGTACGGCCCGGATTCCACCGATCCGAACGTCATGTACTACATCACCGTGTACAACGAGCCCATCATCCAGCCCAAGGCTCCGGAAGACATGGACGTTGAAGGCATCAATAAGGGCATCTACCTGCTCAAGAAGGGTCAGGGCCAGGGCCCGAAAACCCAGCTACTGGCCTCCGGCGTCGCTGTTCCTTGGGCCTTGGAAGCACAGCAGATCCTCGCAGAAGAATGGGGGGTCAGCGCCGATGTTTGGTCGGTAACGTCCTGGACTGAATTGCGCCGTGACGGCTTGGCTGCTGAGGAAGATTCCTTCCTGCATCCCGGAGCAGAACCCCGCGTGCCGTACATCACCGCCAAGATGGCTGACGCGCAGGGGCCCGTGGTGGCTGTGAGCGACTTCATGAAGGCCATCCCGGACCAGGTCCGCCAGTTCCTGCCCAACGACTTCGCCACCCTCGGTGCCGACGGCTTCGGTTTCTCCGACACCCGCCCCGCAGCCCGCCGCTTCTTCAAGATCGACTCCCACTCCGTGGTGGTTCGCACCTTGCAGATGCTGGCCAAGCGAGGCGACATTGATGCGAGTGCACCGCAGCAGGCTATTGAAAAATACGACTTGCTGAACGTGAACGCCGGTACCACCGGCAACGCCGGAGGCGAAGGCTAATCCCTACGCCCTCCCAATTGGTAGGTCCCTAGCGGCCTACCAATTGGGCCCCTCGGGTGCGCGGGCCCAACAGCTCAGCCACGAAAAAGGGTTGGCGTGACCATTCCGGTCACGCCAACCCTTTTTTGTTGCCTCCGGCCCGGGGTGGGCGCCTTGTCGTATTCACACAAATAACGGCCGCATGCACAAAAGACATATCCTCAATGAATGGCACCCACGAATTCACGGGCAACGCAGCCGCCGGCGCAGTCCATCCCTGTGACAGAGCCCGCTAAACGGACCACCGACATCAAGAGCACTTCAGAGACGCTGGCGCGGCTTCGAGCCAACATTGGCCCACTGTCAACGATGATGCTGCGTGAACTGGAAACAACGCTGCCGTGGTACCGGCGATTGAGCGCCGATGAACGTTCCTCACTGGGCCTGGTGGCACAAAACGGGATCACCGCTTTTGTTTCCTGGTACGAGCACCCGTCTTCCCCCAGCTGGGTCTTGTCCGACGTCTTTGGCACGGCACCTACCGAACTGACCCGCTCCATCAGCCTCCAACGCGCCCTTCAGCTCATCAGGACGGTAGTCCAGGTCGTGGAGGACAGGGTTCCGGAGCTGGCCAGTGCAGGGGAGCAGGTGGATCTGCGCGAGGCCGTCCTGCGCTACTCCCGGGAAGTGGCCTTTGCCGCGGCGGATGTTTACGCCCGTGCCGCCGAGAACCGCGGCGCCTGGGATACCCGCCTTGAAGCGCTGGCCGTCGACGGGATCCTGCGCGGGGAGAACCCTGACGCTTTGCGATCACGGATTTCCGCCCTCGGATGGACCTCCAGGAACCGTTTCACCGTTATGGTGGGCCCGGCCCCTGCAGAAGCCAATGCCACCTTTCTTGCGACGCTGCGCCGCGCAGCGGGCCGGTTTGCCGCCGATGTGATGGTGGGTATCCAAGGCGACAGGCTCATTTTAGTGCTTGGCGATGTGACCGATCCCGAGACAGCATATTTGCGTCTGAGCGACTTGTTCGCGCCCGGCCCAGTGGTCTACGGGCCCTTGGCGGCCTCGTTGACTGATGCCACCGCATCTGCCAAGGCGGCGTTTGCGGCCATGGCCTCCGTCAAGGGCTGGACGGCGGCGCCCCGGCCGGTTTCCTCGGAGGACCTGTGGCCCGAACGGGTGATTGGCGGTGATGACTCCGCCCGGAAATCGTTATTGAACAACATCTACGAACCGTTACTGGCGGCAGGCAACGGGCTTTTGGACACGCTCAGCAGCTACCTGCAGCTGGGCCACTCGTTGGAGGCGGCTGCCCGGGACTTGTTTGTCCACTCCAACACTGTCAGGTACCGGCTGCGCAGGGTTTGCGACGTCACCGGTTGGGATCCGCTCATACCGAGGGAGGCCTTTGTGCTTCAAACAGCCATGGTGGTGGGCAGGCTCAGTGCCGTTTCGACGCAGCCTGCAGAACGTCCACCTGCCAGATCGTGAGGGCCACGGAGAGGGCAAGACGGACCGTCCCGCAGGCTGCCAGGTGACTCCCACCCGTCGCGCTTATTGTAGACTTCCTACAAATCAACACTGTTAGCTTGGTGCACCCAAATGCCCTGCAAACACACTTAAGTTTGGAAAGCTGGTTAATGTGCTTGCAATAGTCTGCCCTGGACAGGGTTCACAAACTCCCGGTTTCCTTCTGCCGTGGCTGGAACGCCCCGGCGTCGAGGCAAAACTTGCCGCGCTCAGCGAAGCTGCCGGCATTGACCTGCTGACCCACGGCACCTCCTCGGATGCGGAAACCATCAAGGACACCGCCGTCGCACAGCCCCTGATTGTCGCTGCCGGGCTGATCGCCGCCGAAGCCCTTTTGGATGTCCCCTTGGAGACATTGTCGGTGGTTGTTGCCGGCCACTCAGTCGGAGAAATCACTGCCACTGCCCTCACCGGCACCCTCTCCAACACCGATGCCATGGCGTTTGTGCGTGAACGTGCCAACACGATGGCGGAGGCTGCCGCGGTGACCGCCACCGGCATGGCCGCTGTTGTGGGCGGAGACCCGGAGGAGGTGTTGGCAGCCATCGCTGCTGCCGGGCTGACCCCTGCCAACATGAACTCCAAGGGCCAGACGGTGGCCGCCGGCACCTTGGAACAGATTGCGGCACTGGTCGCCGCGCCGCCAGCCAAGGCGCGGATCATCCCGCTGCAGGTTGCCGGCGCGTTCCACACCCACCACATGGCGCCTGCCGTCTCGGCCTTGCAGGCCCTTGCGCCGTCCTTGACTGTGCACGCACCCAAGGTCCCCCTGCTCTCCAACTACGACGGCGCCGTCGTGCCTTCCGGGGAAGCGGCACTTGAGTCCTTGATCGCCCAGGTTTCACGTCCTGTCCGTTGGGATAAGTGCATGGAGACCATGTCCGCACTGGGCGTGACCGCACTGATTGAGCTGACGCCGGCAGGAACCTTGACCGGCCTTGCCAAGCGCGGCATGAGCGGGGTTGCTACCGTTGCAGTGAAAACGCCAGATGATTTAGATGCTGCCAAAGAACTACTGACCGAGCACGCCTCCGGGAAGAAGGATAAGTAAGTGAGCACTCCCACACTGAAGCAAAACACCCTGCGGAGCGGATCACGCATCTGGGGGATTGGCGCCTACCGTCCGGAGATCATCGTCAGCAATGACGATGTGTGCCAGTGGATTGACTCCTCCGACGAGTGGATCCAGCAGCGCACCGGCATCATCACCCGTCACCGCGCCCCCCGCGAGATCAGCGTGGTCGACATGGCAGTTGGCGCAGGCGCGGAGGCCATCAAGAGCGCCGGCATTGACGCCTCGCAAATCGGGGCTGTCCTGGTCTCCACTGTGACGCACATGTACGCCACGCCGTCGGCTGCGGCCCTGATCGCGGACAAGCTCGGCGCCAACCCGGCCCCCGCCTTCGATATTTCCGCTGCCTGCGCGGGCTACTGCTACGGCATTGCCCAGGCCGACGCCCTAGTGCGTGCCGGCACCGCCGAGTACGTTTTGGTCATCGGCGTGGAGAAGCTGTCCGACGTCATCGACAACCATGAGCGCACCATCTCCTTTCTGCTGGGCGACGGCGCTGGCGCGGTGGTCGTCGGCCCCTCCGACGAGCCCGGGATCGGGCCCACGGTGTGGGGAGCCGATGGCAGCAAGTGGGACACCATCGGCATGACCCACTCGCTGATGGACGTGCGGGACTTCAGCGAACAGGCCATGAAGGGCGACGGCGTCGCCCTGGCCGCCGCTGATGAGGCGCACTCCACGCTGTGGCCCACCTTGCGCCAGGACGGGCAAACCGTGTTCCGCTGGGCCGTGTGGGAGATGGCCAAGATGGCCAAGAAGGCCCTGGAAGTCGCCGGCATCACGGCAGCAGATCTGGGCGCCTTTGTGCCGCATCAGGCGAATATGCGGATCATCGACGAACTGGCCAAGCAGCTCAAACTGCCGGAGCACGTCGTTATTGCCCGCGACATTGCCGATGCCGGCAACACCTCTGCGGCGTCTATCCCCTTGGCGACACACCGCCTTTTGCAGGAGAACCCGGAGCTTTCAGGTAAACTCTCGCTGCAGATCGGCTTTGGTGCCGGGTTGGTGTTTGGTGCCCAAGTGGTGCGCCTCCCCTAGATTCAGATAGTGCATCTTGCCACAACCATGGTTTGATCCGCACTGCCTGGAAAGATCAAGCGTTTTGGTCGCAATGAAAATACAAGAAAAGGAGCCATCAATGGCTAGCAACGAAGAAATCCTGGCCGGTTTGGCCGAAATCGTCAACGAAGAGACCGGTCTCGCCCCCGAGGCTGTAGAACTGGACAAGTCCTTCACCGACGACTTGGACATCGACTCGATCTCCATGATGACCATTGTGGTCAACGCCGAAGAGAAGTTCGACGTGAAGATCCCGGACGAGGAAGTCAAGAACCTCAAGACGGTTGGCGACGCTGTCAGCTTCATCGCCGCAGCACAGGCGTAATTAGCTCCACTCCTGCCCGGCTTCGCTCACGCGAGGCAGTGCACGATGGATGGCCGGCACCCTGGGTGCCGGCCATCCACAGCATTTTTGGATTCCGTCCAGTACCCCTTATTTTTTGGAAGAGTTGAACCATGGCCCGCAAAGTAGTCATCACCGGACTCGGAGCTACCACGCCCATCGGCGGCGACGTCCCGACCATGTGGAAGAACGCCCTTAAGGGTGTTTCCGGCGCTCACACACTCAAAGACGAGTGGGTGGAAAAGTACGACATCCCCGTACATTTCGCCGCGCGGGTCACGAATCCCGCTTCCGAGGTCCTCAGCCGCGTGGAAGCCAAGCGCATGGATCCCTCAACACAGTTCGCCGTTGTGGCTGCCCGCGAAGCCTGGAAGGACTCCGGCCTTGAAGACATCGACCACGACCGCCTCGCTGTGGCTTTTGCCACTGGCATCGGCGGCGTGTGGACCTTGCTCGACGCCTGGGACACCCTGCGCGAGAAGGGTCCGCGCCGTGTCTTGCCGATGACTGTGCCCATGCTCATGCCCAACGGCCCCGCCGCAGCTGTCAGCCTGGACCTCGGTGCCCGCGCCGGCGCCCACACCCCGGTTTCCGCCTGCGCCTCCGGCACCGAAGCCATGCACATTGCCCTTGAGCTGATCCGCTCCGGCAAGGCCGACGTCGTGGTGGCCGGTGGCGCCGAGGCGGCCATCCACCCGCTGCCCATGGCAGCCTTTGCCGCCATGCAGGCGCTGTCCAAGCGTAATGACAACCCCGAAGGCGCCTCACGTCCCTACGACATCAGCCGCGACGGCTTTGTCATGGGTGAGGGCGCCGGAGCCATGGTCCTCGAGGCCGAGGAGCACGCCCTGGCCCGTGGCGCCCGCATCTACGGGGAGCTGGCCGGCACCTCCGTCACGGCGGACGCATACCACATCACGGCTCCCGACCCCGAAGGCTTGGGCGCAACCCGTGCCCTGAAAGCTGCCCTATTCGATGCCCGGGCCCTGCCCGAGGACGTGGTCCACGTCAACGCGCACGCCACATCAACCCCCGTAGGTGACCGCCCTGAGTACACGGCCCTGCGTGCGGCCCTCGGCGAGCATCTGGACAACGTGTGCGTCTCCGCCACGAAGTCGCAGACGGGCCACCTGTTGGGTGCCTCAGGGGCTGTGGAGTCGGTACTGACGGTTCTGGCCGTCTACCACCGCCTGGCACCTGTGACTATCAACCTGGAAAACCAAGACCCGGAGATTCCCCTGGACGTGGTGACCGGCACCCCCCGCGAATTGCCCGAAGGGCAGATCATGGCGCTGAACAACTCGTTTGGGTTCGGCGGCCACAACGCCGTTGTTGCCATCCGCAGCACCGGACCCAAGGTTGAGATGGTCTAGACCCTTAGCCACGACGACGGCGCCCACCATTTGGTGGGCGCCGTTCTCCGTTGAGGGGGCAGATCACCCCCTCCCACAGCGGCGGTCCGTCCCTGGGTAGTGGGGGTGATCTGCCCCCTCAACGGTCAGCCGACGTGGTGGAGCCAGCGGACGGGGGCACCGGCGGCCGCATGCCGGAAGGGCTCCAGTTCTTCATCCCAGGCCTCGCCCAGGGCCAGTGAGAGCTCTTGGTAGACGGCTGCGGGTTCGCCCTTGCCAGCCTCGTAGGCGTAGCGGATCCTGTCCTCGGAAACCATGATGTTGCCGTGGACGTCGGTCACGGCGTGGAAGATGCCAAGTTCGGGGGTGTGAGACCATCGGGATCCGTCGACCCCGGCGCTGGGCTCTTCGGTGACTTCGTAGCGGACATTGGCCCAGCCGCGTAGCGCCGAAGCGAGCCGGGCACCTGTTCCCGCTGGCCCATGCCAAAGGTATTCCGTGCGTAGCACATTAGGCGCCGCGGGCTGTGCAGTCCACTGCAAGCTCGTGCGCTGGTCCATCACACCTGCGATGGATGACTCGATATGTGGGCACATGACAGCCGGGGCTGAGTGCACGAACAAGACACCGCGCGTCAATACGACGTTCATTCCATCCTCCATTGCAGTAGGTGCGTCTTCCCCAACGACCTTCAAACGGATGGAAATTTGTGTTGCGCGGAGCCGGCGTGGACCGTCCCAGATTGTCTGGCCAAATTGTTAGACAGAGAGAGTCAACGGTGCTGATCTGCCTTCGCTGAGCGTTGGCTCTCTCCCATTGTGCCGTAGCTTGGGCAATTGCGCCACCACAACCGCGAACCGGCATGAAAGTGCACGCTTCAGGCTCTTGGGTGGGCCTGTTTATAGCTTTCGCGCAGCCTTTCAACGGAGACGTGCGTGTAGAGCTGCGTGGTGGCCAGGGAACTGTGGCCCAGTATTTCCTGGACGGCTCGGAGGTCGGCACCGCCGTCCAATAGGTGCGTGGCTGCTGAGTGCCGCAGCGTGTGGGGGCCTGTCGCGGAGGTGTCCCCCAGCTGCCCAAAGACGTGTTCGACGACGGTTCGCACGGCACGCTGGTCAATCCGGGCGCCGCGTTTGCCCAGGAATAGGGCCGGACCACTATCCGGTTTGGCCAAGGCCGGGCGTCCCAGCGAGAGCCACGTCTCCACGGCGCGTGCCGCGGGAACACCGTACGGGACAACGCGTTCCTTGTTGCCCTTGCCCAACACTGTCAGCGCCCGTCGCTCCCGATTGAGGGCATCGATATCCGCTCCCGCAAGTTCGCCGACCCGGATGCCTGTGGCATAAAGAAGTTCCACCATGGCGTGGTCCCGTATCGCCGTGGCTTCCCCCTCCCCGGCACGGACAGCCAGGGCGTCCATGAGTCGCTGAATCTGCTGTTGCTGCAGCACGGCCGGCAGGGTCTGGTCCCGCTTCGGGGCCCTCAACCGCAGGGCAGGGTCCACTTCCACCAGTTCTTCCCGGAGCGCCCAGGCGGTGAAACTGCGGACGGTTGCAGCGCGTCGTGCAAGGGTTGCGCGGGCCAGGCCGGCTGCGCTTTGCTCGCCCAACCAACGCCGCAACAAACTTAAGTCCAGCCCAGCCAAGGTGGTGACGCCCTCGGCGAGCGCATGGATGAGCAACGCGTCGACATCGCCGCGGTAGGCCCGTACTGTATGGGCCGACCGTCCGCGCTCGGCCACCAAGTAACGCTCAAAGCTGTTAGCCGCGTGCGCAAGTTCCTGCGGCAGCCTTGCACGTTCTTCATGATCCACACAACCACTGTGCGCTGTTCGCGGTGGCGCGGCAAGCTGACTCGCCGGTGATGGTGGTTGAGCGTGCTGAAATCCGGAGGTCTCGACGCGCTCGACCACCGGAGACCTCGACCACCGGGTGAAAGAGTTGGGGGTGTAGCGTTTGTTCGGATATGATGGATTCATCAAGTCATTATTTCGTGTATTCATACTGGCATCCTTGAGGAGAGCTGTGGTATTCGAGAACGACGAGAGACCCTTGTACGAGATCAAGGCAAACCTCTTCAAGGGCCTGGCCCATCCCTATCGCATCCGGGTACTGGAGATCCTTGCGGGTGTCCAGGAGGCGCCCGTCTCAGCCATGATCACTGAAACCGGGCTCGAGGCATCGCATCTCTCCCAGCACCTCTCGGTACTGCGCCGCTACGGTCTTGTGGTGTCCGAACGACGTGCGAGTGTGGTTTATTACCGTCTGGCTTTCCCCCAGGTCGCGGACTTGTTGCACGTGGCACGTTCGTTGCTTTCGGAGTTGCTACAGGATTCGCAGCGGCACCAGAGATCTGCCCTTAGCCTGCCCACGATCTCACTTTCTCGATGAGTGCTTCCCCACGGTCGCTGCGATCGCTGCTACCAAACCGTCAGGACTATCGAGGGCTTCGCCGGAGTTGGCGCGGGGACTTGCTGGCCGGTGTTACTGTCGGCATCGTGGCGCTCCCTCTGGCATTGGCGTTCGGAGTGAGCTCAGGAGCGGGCGCCGAGGCCGGCCTCATCACGGCAATCGTCGCCGGTTTGATTGCTGCGGTGTTCGGCGGCTCAAATGTTCAGGTGTCGGGGCCGACTGGTGCGATGGTGGTGGTGCTCGCCCCCATTGTGGCCAGCCACGGCGTCGCCTCCGTCATGGTCGTCAGCATCCTTGCCGGTGTCATTGTGCTGCTCGCGGGCGCACTGCGCCTCGGACGAACAGTGAGCTATATTCCCTGGCCAGTGATCGAGGGATTCACTGTTGGCATCGCAGTGATCATCTTTCTCCAGCAAGTTCCTGCCACAGTCGGTGTGGGCGGGGCAGGGCATAGCACCAACGCCCTAATTGCCGCCGTGGAGTCCGCTTTGGACGCGGACTGGCCGACGGCGCTGATCCCTCTCGCCATTGTTGCGGCTGTCGCTGTGCTCATGGTGCTCCTGGGTCGTGTCAGTGGCAGACTTCCGGCATCCTTCATTACGATCGTGATCGTAACGCTCGGCGCGTCCTTCCTGGACTTGCCACTGATGACTATCGGGGAGTTGCCTCACTCCCTCCCACTGCCAGCACTGCCACTCATCGATGCGGGAACCTTGCCGAGTCTGGTGGGTCCTGCCTTCGCGGTGGCCGCTTTGGCCGCGATCGAATCACTGCTGTCGGCTAGGGTCGCTGCGTCAATGGCCGACACGGGCCCGTATAACGCCGATCGTGAACTCGTCGGGCAAGGCCTCGCCTCGATCGCCTCGGGTTTCTTTGGTGGAATGCCCGCCACCGGTGCCATCGCCCGAACTGCAGTCAATGTGCGCTCCGGCGCACGAACACGGATGTCTGCGATCGTGCATTCGCTGGCGCTCCTCGCCGTCGTCTACGTGGCAGCGAATGTCGTCTCAGTGATCCCACTGGCTGCTCTCTCCGGTGTTCTCATGGTCACAGCGGCCAGGATGGTCTCCCCCACCATCATCAAACAGGTGCTGCGATCGACCCGAACAGATGCCATGGTATTTGTGATTACCGCGATCATCACGGTAAGTTTCGACCTGATCATCGCCGTCGGCATTGGCATCGCCGTTGCCGCGTTCTTCGCCCTGCGTGCCCTCAGCACGGCCAGTGGCGTTCACCGGGAGGAATTGGAGGGACCCCCCGTGGCCGGCGACGAACGGATCGCACTGTTCCGCGTTGATGGTTCATTGTTCTTTGGGGCCGCCGAACGAATCCTCGAGCGCATCAGTGATCACATCGGTATCGAAGTGGTGATTCTGCGCCTATCCCAACTCCAACTCATCGACGCCACCGGCGCCCATACCCTCACCGAACTCGTGACCAGTTTGGAACGACGGGGTGTCACGGTTCTCATCAAGGGCATCAGGGACGAACATCTCCAACTTCTCGAGCGGCTCGGTGTCATCGATTCGCTCCGCCACCCCAACCATCTCTTCGCCGAACTGGAGCCCGCCATCACCCATGCCCGATCCCACATCATCCGCACGGCCATCCCCGGCGCATGAGCACAGATGCGAATAACAGCCCAAAAGCACCGGTAGACGGGCCGCCTCCGATCCGGATCAACCGACGAACGCTGCTGTTGGGCCTGGGCGCACTCGGGGCCATCGGGGGGCTCGGATATTGGCTCACCGAGGGACTGCCGCAGAACCAAGGGTCCGCATTCGCCACCCCCCTGCGAATCCCGCCGCTGCTGGCCTCGGAGATCATCGACGGTGAACGTGTCTTCCACCTGAGCGCGCAGGCAGGTGAAAGCGAGCTCGTGCCCGGTGTCTGGTTCGCGACCATGGGGTTTAATGGCCCCCACCTTGGCCCGACGATACGAGCTGCTCGCGGGGAACATGTGCGCATCCACGTCAAAAATGAGCTCACCATGGCGACCACCGCACATTGGCACGGCATGAGCCTCCCCGCCAGCCAGGACGGCACCGCCCATCAAAGCATCAGCCCCGAAACAACGTGGACTGCGGCATGGCAGATCGGCCAACCAGCTGCGACGCTCTGGTACCATCCGCATCCGCACGGGCAAACGGAGTTGCAGGTCAGCCGAGGCATGGCCGGGCTGTTTCTCATCGACGACGACGCTCCGTCGGGCTTGCCGTCGCAATATGGCGTGGACGACATCCCGCTGATCATTCAGGACATCACGGTCCAGTCCGGAGGCCAACGGTCGGGGACCCCCACCACCGCGCCCATCGGGCGGATCGGCAACACCGTGATCGCCAACGGCACCCACGAAGCACACTTTGTTGCGTCCACCAGCCTGGTGCGTTTACGTATTCTCAACGGCTCGGCAGCGCGCTGCTACAACCTTGAGCTCTCCACCGGGGACACGTTCCACCTCGTGGGTACTGATGGTGGCCTTCTTCCGGCGCCGGTGCCGCTGACCAGTTTGCTGCTCTCCCCTGCCGAACGCGCCGAAGTCCTCGTAACCGTGTCGCGGGATGCAGATCTGGTCCTTCGCTCCGTTCCGCATGACCTGGGCATGAGCCAGGCGGATAACGCCATTTCTGGCGCAGGGGACACCCTGGGGATTCTACGCATCACCAGAGCCGGCGATGCCTCGACGGCTAAACTCCCCGCGTCGCTCGCTTCCGCGGCGCACCCTGGGCGGGCAGCCGCCGTCGACCGTCATTTTACGCTCGGCGACACGACGATCAATGGAAAGGCCATGGATATGAGTCGCATCGATACGGTGATCGCCGCCAACTCCACCGAGACGTGGATGATCGAGAATGCCTCTCAACGAGCCCACAACTTCCACATTCATGGGACTCAATTTGTGGTCAACGCAGTGAATGGCCAAAGCCCGGCACCCCAGAACCGAGGCTGGAAAGACACCATCTTCATCGCCCCGGGGAGTACCGCCGAGTTGACCGTCCCCTTCGGCTCCTTCGCCGACCCGTCAACCCCGTACATGTACCACTGCCACATGCTCTGGCACGAAGACCAAGGCATGATGGCCCAGTACGTTCTCACCGACGGGGAGCAAGCAGCTGCTACCATACACCACGACGACACTATGCATCACTGACGGTTCCCTCAGACTTTGCGGCCAGCCAGGCGCATCAAGGCCCCGGCGACAGGCTGAGTCCCGACAGGATCGAGCACCGGCCTAGCCGTTGCTGTTTCTTTTCCACCCGCTGTTCGCCCGTTGGGCCAAGCCCAGCAGTTCGAGCCGCCCTAGGCCTGCCAACACTGCAGCGGTACCCAAACCGGCAACCACGCTGAGCTTGTCCACAGTGGTGGTCGAACGCAACGGCAACGCGTCCAGGAGTAGCAGATCCGCCACACCCAGCCCGTCGTGCAGGGCCGGGGCCCCTTCTTGTTCCACGGCCAAGTTGGTGCCCACAGCATCTGCCAGCTCGGCAATGTCGGCGGCGTCCGTGACGCACACCGCTGACCCTTCCCGAAGCAATCTGTGGCAGCCCGCGGAATTAGCCGAGTAAACAGACCCGGGGACCGCGCCAACCGAACGGCTCAAGGTATCGGCATGGTGTGCGGTGTTCAGCGCCCCGGAGCGCCACCGTGCCTCCACCACCACTGTCACCTCGCAGAGTGCGGCAATGAGCCTGTTGCGCTGCAAGAACCTGTACCGGGTGGGGTTGGTGCCCGGGGGCACCTCGGCGACAATGGCCCCCTGTTCGGTGATGGCCCGCAGCAGCTCCTCGTTGCCGGAGGGATAGAACCTGTCCACTCCCCCGGCCATGACGGCCAAGGTGGGCGGAACGCCCTCCTCAGTGCCGCGACGTGGATCCCCGTTCTGCCCACCGGTCTGGGCAGCGGCGCTGATGGCGCCCCGATGCGCCTGGGCGTCAATCCCGTAGGCACCCCCGCTGACAACCGTGAATCCGCGCTGCACCAACGACGAGGCCATCTCGGCCGCCACATTGGCGCCGTAGCTGGTGCTGTCCCGGGATCCCACCAAGGCGATGCACCGCTTTTGTTCCGGAATGCGCCCCACCGCCCCGCGCACCCAAAGAGCGATGGGTGCACCCAACTCCAGGTCGGCCAACGCGGACGGCCACTGCGGATCCTCCGGAATCAACAGCCCTCCACCCAGGCGTTCCAGGACATAGAGGTCACGCTCCGGCGCCAAGTCAGCCAACCGGGGGCGCCAACGGCTCAGGGCGTCCGCGAGTCCGGGCCACCGCCCGGTCCCGGAGACGCTTAACACCGCCGTCATCTCTTGTTCAAGGACGGCGCTTGAGTGGGCTCGGCTGCGAATGAAGGCCACCGCGTCCTCGGGACCCGCCACGGCGATCAACGCCATCCCGGCTAGATCCGAAGGCTCCATGAGCCGGGTCAGAGCAGCCCGCGCAACCCTGATGCCGGCAGTGCCGATGGCGCTTCCCACTGCTGTACCGTTCATAGTCCTTCTCCTCGTTGTCTCAATGTCAGTGCCAGCCCGACGTCGTCGGCCCCGGGCGTGTCCCGGCCCTGGAGATCGGCAACAGTCCAGGCCAGGCGCAGCACCCGGTCATAGCCCCGTGCGCTCAGCGTGCCCGCGCCCATAGCCCGGTCCAGCAAAAGGGTGTCCTTGCCACTAAGCCTCAGCGGTCCGCGCAGGATCCTGCCCGTGAGGTCAGCGTTGTGAACCAGGCCGAACGGTCGCAGCCGTTGCGCCTGGATGGCTCGTGCCGTCTGCACCCGCGCAGCCACCTGTGCCGAGGTTTCGCGTTGCCCGGTATCTGATAGCTGCGAAAGCTGGACCCGGTTGACTTGGAGCTGGATGTCAACCCTGTCCAGCAAGGGGCCGGACAATTTGCCAAAATAGCGTCGGCGGGCCATGGCTGTGCACTCGCAGGCAATGCCCTTGCCCGTCGCCTTGCCGCACGGGCAAGGATTCGCTGCCAGAACCAATTGAAACCGGGCAGGGTAGGCTGCTGTTCCGGCGGCTCGATGCAGCACCAGCTCGCCGCTTTCCAGAGGTTGGCGCAAAGAATCGAGCACCCGCTTATCGAACTCCGGCGCCTCGTCCAGGAATAAGACGCCCCGATGTGCCCGCGACGCCGCCCCCGGCCGCGGAATGCCGCTACCGCCGCCAATGATGGCGGCAGTGCTGGCTGAATGGTGCGGGTGCTCGTAGGGTGGGCGCCGCACCAGCGCCGTGATCCCGTCCGCCAGGGTGTCCAAGGAGTGAATGGCCGTCACTTCCAAGGCCTCCTCGTTAGTAAGGTCCGGAAGCAATCCCGGCAGCCGTTCTGCCAGCATGGTCTTCCCCGACCCGGGTGGGCCCACCATCATCAGGTGGTGTCCACCGGCCGCAGCAATCTCCAACGCCAACCTGGCCTCGCCTTGGCCGGCCACCTCAGACAAATCTGCCAGGGGCGCCTTGCCGGCCTTCCCGTCCGCCGGAACCACCCGCTGCGCGCCCCCGCCCGCAGTGCCACAGGACTCCCACGGCACGAACACCAGTTGTGTAGGATCCGCGTCGAAGTCAGCCGCCACTTGGGCCAGAGACCCATAGCCGCGCACCTTGGCCCCAGCGACCAGCTCAGCCTCGGCCAGGTTGGCCTGCGCCACAACAAACTCCTGGCAACCGGCGGCGATGCCTGCCAGCACCGCCGGCAACACGCCCCTGACAGGGCGCAGCCGCCCATCCAAGCCCAGCTCGGCAAGGAACACCGTGCTGCCGGTACCCCGCACGTCACCGGCTGCATTGAGCGCTGCCATAACGATTGCCAGATCAAAGCCCGAACCTTTCTTGGGCAGCGACGCCGGCACCAGGTTGACGGTGATCTTGCGTCGGCTCAGAGGGACTCCCGAGTTTTGCGAGGCAGATCTAATCCGCTCCCGCGCCTCATTTAGGGCAGCGTCCGGCAGCCCCAGCAGCACAAAGGCCGGCAGCGTCTGACCAATGTCAGCTTCCACCTCAATCACATGCCCGTGGAGCCCCACCAGTGCCACGGCCAACGCCCGCCCCATACCCATCAGGTCACACCCTTGAGGTGGTCGATGCTGGGCGCCGACCGTCCGTCCATGACGATGCCCACGGCATCGATGCGCAGCACCCCCATCACATGCCGGTGTTCGCGTGCCCACAGGACCGCCAGCGTGCGCAACCGCTGTAGCTTAGCCGCCGTCACCGCTTCCAGCGGGTCGCCGTATCTTCGGGAACGCCGCGTCTTGACCTCCACAATCACCAGCGCGGCACCATCAAAGGCCACGAGGTCAATTTCCCCTGCCGAACACCGCCAATTACTGTCGATGACCCGCATCCCGTGGTCTTCTAGATAGTCCGCCGCCACTCGCTCACCGCTCTGGCCCAGCGCATCTTTCGCCTTCATCGCTTCCTCCCCCTCCAGCGTGACGGACTTTCACCTGCGGCGTCAGTACCCCGTCCTGGATTGTGGATTACAGGGCACCCTGGCCCGGCTGTGGAGGGGTGTTAAGGACAATTGGGCACAAAAAAGAGGACGACGGCGGAATAAATCTTCCGCCGTCGTCCTCCCGAAAAAGTTTACTCAGGCCCTAGCCGAGGGGGCCGAGTTGGCCGTCCTTGGGGATCTGGAGGTCATCGGATTTGATCAGCTCTTCAACGTTGACGTCCTTGAACGTGATAACCCGTACGTTCTTGACGAAACGGGCAGTGCGGTAGACGTCCCACACCCAGGCGTCCTGGAGGGTCAGGTCAAAGTACACTTCCCCGTCGGCTGAACGGGCCTGCAAATCCACGTGGTTGGCCAGGTAGAAACGCCGTTCCGTCTCCACCACGTAGCTAAAGAGATTCACCACGTCGCGGTATTCGCGGTAGAGCTGCAGCTCCATGTCGGTCTCGTAGTTCTCTAAGTCCTCAGCGCTCATGCTTCCATCATCCATCACAGGACGCCCAGTTACCCAACGTGGACGCCAGCCTGAGAAGAAACTTTGCGACTACGGCACAAGCCGCCACGTCTTTCGGTGAAAGTCAGTGGCGCCGTGGGCACCAATCGCCTCACGGTGGGCGGCCGTGCCGTAACCCTTGTTGCCCTCCCAACCGAACTGCGGGAAATCCTGGGCCAGTGCCACCATCATCGAATCCCGTTCCACCTTGGCCAGGACGCTGGCGGCGGCCACCGATAGGCACGTCATATCGGCCTTGATCCGGGTTTGGATGCGCCACGGGTCGGCTGCGAGCCGCTCGGCACAACCGTCACCAAAGAAGCCAAGATCGGCTTGCACGGGAGCCGACAGCCAGTCCTGGTTCCCGTCCAAAATAACAAAGTCGGGGATCAGTTCGGCGGCCACGGCGGCCAGTGCACGCGTCCCGGCCAGGCGTAAGGCAGAGACCAAGCCCACGGCGTCAATCTCTGCTGCAGTGGCATGGCCAACAGCATGCGCAGCCGCCCAATGGGCAATGGCCGGCACCAAGGCCTGGCGCACCGGCTCGCGCAGTAACTTGCTGTCCTTGACCCCTGCCAACTCGCTGGCGGTGGCGGCATTGATGACCACCACCCCCACGCTGACAGGTCCCGCCAAGGCGCCACGGCCCACCTCGTCACAGCCGGCCACCAGGGTGTACCCCTGCCCGGCAAGTTCGCGTTCCCACTCCAAAGTGGGAGGCGCCGCCGCCATTACTTCCCCGCCGGCGGGGCCGAGGGCGAACCCTGACTGGCGTTTTGCGGTGCGGGCACGTTCTTGAAGACGTCAGGGTAGTTGCCCAGGATGCCGGAGTGGTTCAGCGGCCAGGCGATGACAACCGCCCGCCCTTCAACGTCGGCGATGGGAACAAATCCCGTCCCGCTTCCCGCCTGGTGTGCCCGGGAGTCCTCGGAGTTGTTCCTGTGGTCACCCATGACCCACATTTGGCCCTCGGGGACGGTGACCTCAAAGGTGGTATCCGACGGCGCCGCCCCCGGGAACAGGTACGGTTCGGTGATGGGTTCGCCATTGACGCTCAGCTTGCCGTCCGAGGTGCAACATTTGACCTTGTCGCCAGGCAGGCCGATGACCCGCTTGACCAGGTGTTGTTCCGAGGAGTCTGGCGCGAGCCCGATGAACGTCGCAACGTCGCCGACCCAGCTAAAAGGGCCCTCGACCTTGGGCTTCTGGGTCAACCAACCCTGGGTGTCCTTGAACACCACCACATCGCCGCGTTTGAGCGCAAACGGTTCGGGAACCAGCAGGTTCACAAAGATCCGGTCATTGATTTGCAAGGTGTTCTCCATGGACCCGGAAGGGATGTAGAACGCCCGGAAAAGGAACGTCTTAATAAGGAAGGACAGCACCAGGGCGATCGCCAAGATCGTGACGATTTCCTTGCCCCACGCCCAGGCGCCACGGTTGAAACGCTCCATGGCTGTTGCCCCGTAGACCGGTTCGGGGCCGTCGCCGCTGTGCCGGGGAGCACGGAAATGGCGGGCACGGTGGTCGTGCGGGACTTTCGCCGGCGGTTTCCGCTGCGCCGATGCGTGGGGAACGTGACCGCCGTCGTCAGGTTCGGCCACACCGGAATCCCCGGGCACATTCTGCTGCATATGAGGCGCTTCCTTCAGTTCATCTAAAAAGTGGTACTCAATGACCCGCCCGGAAGGCGGGGAAAAACTCAAGGGGCGCGAACGGCGTCTCGCTCCAGAACATGAATCCTGCCCAGCGGCCACACTGTTGTCCACGGGCGGCCGATGACCCTGCTGGTGGAAATCAGGCCTCCGCCAGGCATGCCCAGCAATGACCGCGAGTCCAAGGACACCTCACGATGGTCACCCATAAGCCACAATTTACCCTCCGGAACTGTCACCTCGAACTTCAACGCGCTGGGCGCATCCCCGGGATGCAGGTAACTCTCGGTGATGGGAACCCCGTTGATCTCCAAAAGCCCGCTGATGGAACAGCATTTAACCGTATCCCCGGCCACGCCCAGCACCCGCTTGACGTAAATATTGTTGTTGGGCACCATCCCCAGCCATTGCCCGGTGCCGATCGCGGCGTCCATGAGCGGGCCGTGGCCACTGTTCAAGGGCGTGAAGGATCCCCTGCCGTCGAAAACCACCACATCCCCGCGCCGAATGGGTGCGCTGGCAAAGTCGGTGCGGGAGACCAATACGCGGTCGCCCGTGAGCAGTAACGGTTCCATGGATTCGGAAGGGATGTAGTAAACATCCACCCACACATTGCGAACCACTGCGGTGAAAAGAAAGACCGTCACCACGGCTAGAACAACAAAACGCCAGCCCAGTTTCCTGGACCGGCGTTTCACTTGATTCAAAGTGCGAAGACCTTACTTGACAGGAAGGTTGTCGCGCTTTTCCTTGATCTTGGCAGCCTTGCCGCGCAGGTTACGCATGTAGTACAGCTTGGCGCGACGAACGTCACCCTTGGTTACGACCTCGATCTTGTCCAGGACCGGGGAATGTACCGGGAAGGTACGCTCTACGCCGACGCCGAAGGAGACCTTGCGGACCGTGAAGGTCTCGCGGATGCCGTCGCCCTGGCGGCCAAGGACAAAGCCCTTGAATACCTGGACACGTGAGCGGGAACCTTCAATAATGTTCACGTGAACATTGAGGGTGTCCCCGGCACGGAAGGCGGGGATGTCGCTGCGCAGGCTGGCTGCGTCAACAGAATCGAGAATATGCATTTTCACAACTCCAGGCAAACGCCACAGGTCATTTACTTTGTGTCACGACTCCATGGACGGCCAAGCAGGCCAGTCATGGAAATCGAAAGATTGAGACCGGTGTACCTTGAGTGGATCACCGGCGTGCCGCTCTGTTGAAGAACGTTCCCCCTGTGGCAGGAACGCGCCCAGTCAAGCACATTTACTTATTTTGCCACAGCTTGCACCCAGTTGCTAATCGTTCTCGCGCCGCATTGCCTTACCGTCGACGACGACGTACCCCAGTTCCCAGAGCGTGTTCTTCTCTGCTTTGCTGAAGGTGGAAACATCCAACGCGTCAATCAAGTCGGGACGGCGGGCTGCTGTGCGACGCAGCTGATGTTCCTTGCGGAATTTGGCGATTTTGCCGTGGTTGCCGCTGAGCAGCACCTCCGGCACCTCCCGGTCCCGCCACACGGAGGGCTTGGTGTAGACGGGGTATTCCAGCAAACCGTCGGAATGGGATTCCTCAACCAGGGATTCGGGGTTCCCCACCACCCCAGGGATCAGCCGGCCGATGGCTTCAACCATGGCCAGCACGGCCACCTCGCCACCGTTGAGCACGTAGTCGCCCAGACTGATGGGACGTACCGTGTACTGATCCCCGGCCCACTCCAGCACACGTTCATCGATGCCTTCGTAGCGGCCACACGCGAACACCAGGTGTTCTTCCTCGGCCAGTTCATAGGCCAACGCCTGGGTGAAGACTTCGCCGGCTGGAGAAGGCACGATCAAGACAGGCTTGCGCCCGTCCGCGGTCGCCGGTGACTTTTCAGCAATATCGCCCAATGACTGGGCCCACGGCTCGGGCTTCATGACCATGCCAGCGCCGCCGCCGTACGGGGTGTCATCCACCGTGCGGTGGCGATCGGCCGTGTAGGCGCGCAAGTCGTGGACGTTCAGTTCCAGCAGGCCCTCGGTGCGGGCCTTGCCAATCAGGCTCAGCTCCAGCGGGGCCAGATACTCCGGGAAGATGCTGACAACATCAAAGCGCATTAGTCCTGCGCACCTTCCACACCGGTTTCATCATTCACGGACGTTTCCTTGTTGACGGTGAAAAGCCCAGCCGGAGGAGTCAGCAGCACATAGCCCTCCTCGATGTTGACCTCGGGGACGATCTCATCAACAAAGGGGACCAGCACTTCGTCTCCCTCGTTGTCCTCAACGATCAACAGGTCCTGGACCGCCTGGGTGCGCAAGCCGGTCACCTTGCCCACCTTTTTGTCGCCCACCCGCACCTCAAGGTTCAGCAATTCGTGTTCGTACCAGGCGTCGTCGTCCTCGTCGTCGTCGGATTCAAAGAACAAGGTGGCCCCGCGCAACAGCTCGGCATCATTGCGGGTGTTGGTGCCCTCGAAGCCCAAGAGCAAGATGTCCTTGTTCCAGCGTGAGCTGCGGACGGTGAGCGTGCCCAGCATGGCCGGCTCCACCACAAATTCGGTGCCCGGGGCAAACCGGGAATCGGGGGCGTCGGTGAGGACAAGGGCTGTCACTTCGCCGCGGATGCCGTGGGGCTTGCCAATTCGGGCAACCTGAACCTGCATGAGAACTCCTAGTACGTGCTTATTTTGTGTGGGTACCGCTGGAAAAAGATTTGGCCCCGACACCATTATGGTGCCGGGGCCAAACATTTGGCTTTACTGCTGAAAACTACGTTCCTGCGCAAGCAGGTCACGAGCTTCTGGGCGGTAGGTTTAGCGGCGGTCCGTGTCAACAACGTCAACACGGACAGGCTCGCCGTTCGCCAAGGCGGCAACCACCGTACGCAAGGCACGGGCGGTGCGACCCTGGCGGCCAATGACCCGACCCAGATCGTCTTGATGAACGCGCACCTCGAGGGATTCCCCGCGGCGGTTGTTCTTGACGCTCACCTTGACGTCCTCGGGAGAGTCAACTATCCCGCGAACAAGGTGCTCCAGCGCTTCAGCCAGCAACTTACTGAGCCTCAGTGGTCTCTACAGCAGCATCATCGTCAGCTTTTTTGGCCTTCTTGGTGATGGCTTCTTTGACAATGAGGTTCTTGGCTTCGGGGGCTACAAAAGCAACCTTCGGAGCCTTGGTCTTCAAGGTGCCTTCGGCGCCCTTGATGCCCTTGAACTTGTGCCAGTCACCGGTGATCTTCAGGATCTTGGCAACAGGCTCAGACGGCTGAGCGCCAACGCCGAGCCAGTACTGGGCACGGTCAGAGTCGACCTCAATGAATGAGGGCTGCTCGGTCGGGTGGTACTTGCCGATTTCCTCGATGGCACGGCCGTCACGCTTTGAGTGTGAGTCCATGACGACGATGCGGTAGTACGGTGCACGCATTTTACCAAAGCGCTTAAGGCGAATCTTTACGGCCACTTTTGTGGTTACTCCTGGTTCGAAAAAGGGGCGAATTCCGTGTCACGCTCCCGTGGGGCGGGCCGATCTGCGGACTTCTAAGGACAGGACCATCACGCGGAGAGAGGGGCCGCGCGGATCGAGTACCCACTCATTATGCCAGACGTTGCGCCATCCCCGCTACGCGGCGGCCCATACATGAGAGGTGTCGTGCGTCATATGAGTAAAAATGCGTCACTGCGCGGAGAAGAAGAACAATGACATCCGTGGGTTGCCTTCGGCTGCTTTCAAGGCGGCGGCGGCCATGGCGGTCAGGGCGCGCAACAGCGGCTCGGTGACCTCCGGCGTGGATTCCATCTCCTCGGCGGCGGCCCATTCGGCGGCCAGGTCAACAACGTCCTCAGGGTCCTCGGGGTCGTTGAGCTCGGCAAAAACCTCCAACAGTGCATCCGGCATGGCAAAGAGCGTGTCCAGTTCAATGTCGACCAGGCTCAGCTCTGCGCCAACACCGGTCGCATGCACTTTCCGGACCGCCAGTTCCCCAAGCACCTCAATCTCGAAGTCGCTCAGGCCGGGGGTGGGCAGCACCGGCACATCGATGGCGGGTGACTTTCCTCCCTCACGGGCCTTGGCGCGGGCAACAGCCTGGTGGTGGTCGGCGATGAAGAACTCGGAGTAGAGGGCCACGCGGAAGCCTTTCGGTGGAACGGTTGTGGAATTGTCCGGTCTGGCGTAACAGGCAGGCGACCCTGTCAGTTCGCGACGGCGCCGGGTAATACCTCAACACTAACGCGGATTTGGTTCCGCCACGGATCTTCAAAACGAATCTCGGACCCATCATCGGCGACGGCGTACCCGTGGTGGGCCAGACGCTCCGCCAGCGCCCCGACGTCGTCCTTCCCTGGCAGTGCGATCAAAACTTCGCCCAGGCCCAGGGTGTCTTTGCGGGGTCCGGCGCCGCGACTATTCCACACGTTCATCGCCATGTGGTGGTGGTAGCCGCCGGCGGAGACAAACAAGGCCTGCCCGTGGAAACCGGCCGTCTTCTGGAACCCGAGGGTGTCAACGTAGAACTTTTCCGCCGTCAGCACGTCACCAACTTGCAAGTGGACGTGCCCGACGGCGGCCAGTGCATTGGGCTGTCCTGCCACCGATTCCTCGGTCAGGTGCTGGGTGAGGAAGTGCTGCGGCGGCAGGGCCAGGGAGTCCATGACCACGGTGGAGCCGTCCCAGTTCCAGTCGCTGCGGGGGCGGTCCCAGTAGAGCTCGATCCCGTTACCCTCAGGGTCGGTGAAGTAGAACGCCTCGGAGACCAGGTGGTCGGCACTGCCGGCAAACAGCGCCGGGTTGTACTGGGCAGCACTGGCCACGGTGGCCGCCAGTGATGACTGATCAGTGAACAGCAGTGCCGTGTGGAACAGCCCGGCCTCGCCGCGGCCGGGCAGGTTCAGGCCCTTGGCCGGCTGAAGATGGACTAGGGGCGTGTCGCCGCGGCCCAGGTACGCTCCGCCGTCGGCCTCCGCCACGATGTTCAGACCAAGAGCCTTCTGGTAGTAGTTGCTCATGAGATTGACGTCCCCTACCTTCAGCATCACGGTGCCCATGCGGAGGCTTGCGGGGAGCAGATCTTTGGCGGTCGTCATACCTGCGCCAACTACTTGAAGTTTCAAGTTATTCCGGGGAAGGGAAGATGCTCTCCATTGTCACCCGGGGTCCCATGGAGTCCAGGCCCATTGCCGCTTCCCTTGTGCGCAACGCCTGCAGTTCCGGGCCCAGGGACTGCGGTGGCACGTCAACAAACCCGCAGCTGGCATAGAAGGGTGCGTTGAAGGGGACATCCGCGAAAGTACACAGGGTCATGGCATGGAAACCGGCTTCCTGCGCCCACGCCCTGGCTGCTGTGACCAGTGCCCGCCCCACGCCCCGCCTGCCATATTCGGGCATGACCGCCAGTTGTTCCATGTGGACATTGCCGTCAACTATTTCCAGGCGGACAAACCCCACCGGTGGACGCCCTGCCACCATGATGTGGAATGCCTGGGCATACTCCTGGGGCCGTGCCGGAGGCGGAAAATCCCCGAAGGGAATGGCCGGTTCCAGGCTGCCGTATACCTGATCCGCCGCGGCTTCCAGGGCAGGCAGCAGCGAAAACTCGCTCAATGCCGCCGGCCGGATGTCAAACATAGTTTCAGTCTAGTGGGCGGCACAGACACCGCCCGGGCGGCATCAGTGCGGGCCTGAATCCCCCGGCTGCCCGGAGAATTCTTCGAGGAAGTGCTCAATGAGCGCCGCACCCTCCGGTCCGTCCTGGGGCCGGTGCCCGCCACGCGTGATGATGTGGCGGGCACCGGTCGTCGCCAGGTAGTCGGCAATCTCCTCATACAGGGGCTCCCATCCCCCAGTGATGACCACGGTGGGGACACCGGGCACAATGTGCAGCGGGGCTTCCCAGGGCGGTACCTGCAACCGGGTGCGGGCTGCCCGCCGCCGCGCCGACTCGCCTTGCGTGCTGGGAAGGCCCGTGGCTGCGACTGTCCCACCCGGCATGGTGCCGGCCAAACCACCCGCAGCCGGGGCTGCCGCGGATGATGTGGAGGAGGTCAGTCGGTGGAACTCAACGGCAAACTCGGTGTCACGGAGTTCCTCGCGCCTGGCGTACAACGGTTCTAGGTGTTCCCGATACGCCAAGGTGGCGGGCAGTTCGGCAGTCAATGACAGCAGGGCAGGTTCCAGCAGCACCAGCGATTTCACCAAATCCGGCCGTTCAACGGCCGCCATCATGGCAGAAATCGCGCCCTGCGCATGTGCCACCAGATGCCCGCCGGTTCCCAACGCAGCAATGACGATGGCGGCGTCGGCGGCAAAATCGGTGGCCGCCGGGGGCTCCGCTGCGTCAAAACCGGTGCGCTTGAGAAACAGGGAGTCGTAGCGCCCGGCCAGGCGGTGCTGCGCAGGCCAGGCAGCGGCGCCGAAGCCGTCGAGTCCGTGCACAAACACAATCCGGGTTTTTGTCATTTCAGCAGGCTATCGGATGTGGCTGAGGGGACTCTCAACGCCGCGGTGTCAGACAGTTTATTTGCCCAGGAACTTCTCAAAACCTTTGGGAAGGTTCAAACTTGACGGGTCAAAGTCCTCGTTGCCGGCACCGAAAGCGGCACCCGTGGGCAGCGCCTTGGGCACGTTGGCCTTCTCCTGGGCAGCCTTGAGCTCGGCCGCCGCCTTGGCCGGGTTACCTGACTTCGCCTTCTTCTTCGGATTCTGCTTGCCCTTGCGGGCGCTGCCGAAACCGCCCGGGCCGGGCATGCCAGGCATCCCCGGGATGCCGCCGCCCTGCGCCATCTTCTTCATCATCTTTTGGGCTTGGCTGAAACGCTCCAACAGCCCGTTGACCTCGGAGACATGGACACCTGAACCCTTGGCGATGCGTGCCCGGCGTGAGCCGTTCATGATCTTCGGCGCCATCCGCTCGTGCGGGGTCATGGAGCGGACAATGGCCTCAACCCGGTCAATTTCGCGTTCGTCGAAGTTCTCTAGCTGTTGGCGGATGTTGGCCGCGCCGGGCATCATCATGAGCATTTTCTTCATGGAGCCCATTTTGCGGATCTGCTGCATCTGCGCCAGGAAGTCATCGAGGGTGAAGTCTTCCTGGTCGGCGAACTTCTTCGCCATCCGCTCGGCTTCGCCTTTGTCCCAGTTCTTTTCAGCCTGCTCGATGAGCGTCAGAACATCGCCCATGTCCAGGATGCGGCTGGCCATGCGGTCCGGGTGGAACAATTCAAAATCGTCCAGCGACTCGCCCGTGGATGCAAACATGACCGGCTTGCCGGTAATCGAGGCGACGGAGAGCGCCGCGCCTCCTCGGGCGTCGCCGTCGAGCTTGGTCAGGACAACGCCGGTGAAGTTCACGCCCTCGTTGAACGCCTGGGCCGTGTTGACGGCGTCCTGGCCGATCATGGCGTCGATGACGAACAGCACCTCGTCGGGGTCGATGGCGGCGCGGATATCCGAGGCCTGCTTCATCAGTTCGGCGTCGATGCCCAGGCGCCCGGCGGTGTCAACGATGACGACGTCGTACAGCTTGGACTTGGCCTCGGCCAGACCGGCCAGGGCAACGGCGACGGGATCGCCGGTGGCTGATTCTGATTCGCTGCTGACACCGGGGTGCGGTGCAAAAACTGGGACGCCTGCGCGCTCACCGTTGACTTGGAGCTGCTTGACGGCGTTGGGGCGCTGCAGGTCCGCTGCCACCAGCAGCGGGCTGTGGCCCTGACCCTTGAGCCACTTGGCCAGTTTGCCGGCCAGGGTGGTCTTGCCGGCACCTTGCAAACCGGCCAGCATGATCACGGTGGGCGGGTTCTTGGCCAGATTGATGCGGCGCGTCTGGCCACCGAGGATCGCGACGAGTTCCTCGTTGACGATCTTCACGATCTGCTGGGCCGGGTTCAGCGCCTCGTTGACCTCCGAACCCATGGCCCGTTCCCGGACCTTGGCGGTGAACTCTCGCACCACGGGCACGGCGACGTCGGCGTCGAGCAGGGCGCGACGGATCTCGCGCACTGTTGCATCGACGTCGGCCTCGCTGAGCCTGCCCTTGCCGCGAAGGTTCTTGAAAGTTGCTGTCAGCCGGTCAGATAGGGAGTTGAACACGCGCCGTGTACTTCTTTCGTCTGGGTACCGCCAACACCCGCGCGGCTTGGCCCCTGGTGGACCAAACCGCATGCTACGGGTGCGGCATCATAATTGCAGGATGAGAACGGCGGACAGCCAGCGATGGCGCATCCACTCCCTTTCCTGTGGGACTCAACTATCAAGGGTACCAACTGCCAGGCACCGCGAGGTGCACCTTTGCGGTCCAGTTTCGGAATAACTTTTCACCCCGCCCCGGACCAGGCCAACTTCGCTCCGTTGCGTGGTGGCCAAGATTTTTGCCCGCCAAAGTGGCATGCTGATTCTGTGACTAAAACCACACGAATTTCCAGCCACCACAAGACCACGGCCACACGCGACGCCGGGCCGCCAGCAAACTCGGGTGCGCGCCCCGGTGTGCGGATCAAGACCCTGGTCATATTGGGCGCGTCAGGTGACCTGACAGGAAGACTGTTGCTGCCCGGCGTCGGACGCCTCATTGCCTCAGGGCGGGCACCGGGGCTCGCTCTGGTGGGGGCGGGCAGCGACGACTGGACGCCGGCGCGGTGGCAGAAGCGGCTGACGGAAAGTTTTGCCGAGTCCCTGGGCGCCGGTGAGCAATCCAGCGGCATCCAGGAACTAGCCTCCGTGCAAAAGAACAGCCGCTACCAGCAGCTCGACGTCACGGCCAAGGGTGAGCTGGGCGCGTTCCTGGGCACGGTTGAGGGGCCCGTTGCCGTGTACTTCGCTCTGCCCCCTGCCATCAGCCAAAAAGCGTGCGAGGTGCTCAAAAAGTCTGAGCTGCCAGCCGGCACCCGGCTCGTGATGGAAAAACCGTTCGGCTCCAGCAGCGCCTCCGCCCATGAACTCAACGAGACACTGGCGAAACTGGTCGCCGAGGACCACATCCACCGGGTGGACCATTTCCTTGGCAAATCGACGGTCTTGAACATCATCGGTCTCCGCTTTGCCAACAGGCTCCTGGAACCACTATGGAACGGCGAACACATCACCAAGGTGGAGATCATCTTCGACGAGGACCTCGCCCTCGAGAACCGGGCCCGCTACTACGACCACGCTGGGGCCGGGCGCGACATGATCCAAAGCCACCTGCTGCAAATTATGGCCATCGTGGCCATGGAACCGCCGGCGACCCTGGGCGAGATGGACGTGCGCTCCAGCATTGCCGCCGTACTGCGTGCCAGCACAGTGGGCCGCACGGGCGACACAGACCCGGGCGCGTCTTCCCGCCGCGCCCGGTACACCAAGGGAACCCTCAAGGGCAAGCACGTCCCCGGCTACCTTTCCGAGGAAGGCGTGGACCCGGCCAATGACACCGAAACCCTGGCCGAGGTGGAGGTTTACGTGAACAACTGGCGGTGGGCGGGGGTGCCCTTCATCCTCAGATCCGGCAAGGCACTGGGCCGCAACCGCAAGGAAGCTGTCATCACCTACAAACCTGTCCCGCACCTGCCCCTCGGCTTCACGGGGACGGACTCTCCCACCCGGCTCCACATTGGCTTTGGCCCGGAAACTCTGACCCTGGACCTGGACGTGAACGGCCCCGGAGACCTGTTCACCCTCGACCGGGTACAACTGGAAACCGAACTGGGCAGCGACCCGTTGCTGCCCTACGGCGAAGTGCTCGAGGGCGTGCTCAACGGCGACCCGCTGCTCTCCGTGCGCGGGGACACCGCTGAGGATTGCTGGCGGATTGTGGAACCGGCGTTTGCCGCCTGGAAGTCCGGTGCCGTGCCCATGCAGGACTACGCCGCCGGCACTTCTGGCCCGGCGGGTTGGAGCACGAGCAACGACTGAGCGTCCGCAGCAGTTTTATTATGCGTAAAGCGGGGGTGCCGGCCCTGCGCCAGTTCTCCAGCTGCGCAGGACCGGCACGCTGGCGCCGCGCACAACGGAACGGCCGGCGTCATTTTGTTGTTGAATCTATCCGTTCGAGCGCTTGCCTGATCCAGAGCAGCATCAGCTCCGGGTTCCAGAGCACCACCTTCGCCGGAATCCGCAACTTCCAAACGCCCCCGATGACCAACAGATTGTCCCGTCGCAGGTCTTCAGCCCATCCTTGGGGCGTGTTGTGATATTTTTCGCCGTCGGTTTCCACACCCAGCACCCCCTCCACCAGAAGGTCAAGATGACCCACACCCCTGATGGCTACCTGGCCCTGGACGTTGTAGCCGGCCATTTTCAGGGTGTAGCGCGCCACCGTTTCGACGATGGACTGTGCCTGCGGGTCAATCATCCCAATGATGGCCCGTCCCGCTGCGCCAGCGCTCCCCTGGAAGGCCTGTCGTAACTGGCGAATAGTGCATTTCTTGAGCACGACCGCGGATTCCAGAACTACCAGGCCCTCCAACTCCGTCCCGCAGCCGACACACTGGCGCAAGATGTCCGTCAACATCTGCCGGCCCTTGACCCTGTGGACCAGGCATCCGGGCACCTGCCTCCCGTGTGCCACTGCCACGTGGGGCATCGGCATGGGCTGTAGAATCCACAGCCCCAATTCTTCCGCCTTCGTGAAGCAGGTCTTGCGGGCCTGGTGTTGGGCCAGGAGAACATCCAGCGGGTCAGCATCCGGTAGCGCAAAATAGCCCCGGGCAACACACCTGACGGTGCCCGCATTCAAGGCCTGCTTCAAGTTCCATGCGGTGTACCCGAGTTGCAGCAGGTCCTTGCGCCGGGCCACCTTGCCCATGGCTGCAATTGTGTCCTGCACGGGACGGGCCAGCAGGGTGCTGTGAATACTCATGCCATCCATTGTTTCGGGCTCGCGCGGCCCACGGCACCGGCACCGGCCACCCTGTGCAAGGAAGCGGGAGCGGGACGGCCTGTGGAGGAGCCATAGCGGTTCTCCTATGCGCAGGATGGGCAGCGGCGCGATGCGCAGCTGGGCCACTGGCGCAATGCCAAGGTCCAGCGGGTGCGCATAAGCAAACATGGACGACGCCGGCACCGGGTGAGTTTGCAAGCTCGCCCGGCTGCCGGCGTCGTCCAGGGCTGGAACCCTAGATCGCTGCTACCCCGCGTTCACCCGTCCTGACACGGACTGCGTCGTACACCTCCACCATCCAGACCTTGCCATCACCGGCATTGCCGGTGTTTGAGCTGGCCACGATGGTGTCCATGAGGTCGTAGGCTTGCTCATCCGTGGCCAGGACCTCGATCCTGACCTTAGCGTGGAGGTCCACCGTGTATTCGGCCCCGCGGTAGATCTCTGTGTGCCCGCGCTGGCGACCGTATCCGTGGGCGCTGCTGACGGTCAGGCCCTGGACTCCGTAACTCTCCAGATCGGCCCTGACGTCGTCGAGCTGTTCGGGGCGGATGATGGCGGTGATTAGTTTCATGCTTCAACCTTTTGATCGGAGTGGCTGACCTCGGCCAGGCTCGGTCCCGTGGGGAACGTTTCACTGTGGGGCGAGAAGCTGCCGGAGACGCGGCCACCAAAGTCGTAGGCGGACTCGGCGTGGATGGCCACATCAATCCCTGCGATCTCGTGTTCCTTGGAGATCCTAAAGCCCATGGTCTTGTTGATGATCCAACCGATAATGTAGGCCATGGTGAAGGAGTACAGCATCACGGCGAAGGCTCCGAGTGACTGCTTGCCCAGCAATTCTAGGCCGCCACCGTAGAACAGGCCGTTGCCGGCTGCCGGTGCGCTCGGGTCGGCGGCGAGGCCGATGAACAAGGTCCCGATGATGCCACCCACCAGGTGGACACCCACCACATCCAGGGAATCGTCAAAGCCGAGCCGGTATTTCAGGCCGACGGCGAGGGCGCAAACGGCGCCGGCGAGAAGGCCGAGTGCCAGGGACCACATGGGGGTGATGGCGGAGCAAGCCGGCGTGATGGCAACGAGTCCGGCCACCGCCCCGGAGGCCGCACCCAGCGAGGTGGCATGGCCGTCACGCAATTTCTCGACCAGGAGCCAGCCGAGGATCGCGGCACAGGGTGCTGCCAAGGTGTTGATCCAGGCGTAACCGGCCACGGCGTTGGCGCCCAATGCGGAGCCGGCGTTGAAACCAAACCAGCCAAACCAGAGCAGACCGGCTCCCAGCATGACGAACGGGAGGTTGTGCGGTCGGTGGCTGGGATCCTTGCCGAAGCCTTTACGCTTGCCCAGGATCAGTGCCAGCGCCAGGGCGGCGGCGCCTGCGTTGATGTGCACCGCGGTGCCGCCGGCGAAGTCGATAACGCCCAGGCCCTGACCAATCCAACCGCCGGTGGGGTTTCCGTTGGCGTCCTTGGTGAAGGAGAAGACCCAGTGGGCCACGGGGAAGTACACCACGGTGACCCAGACGGCCGCGAAAACCATCCACGCACCAAACTTGGCCCGGTCCGCAATGGCACCGGTGATCAGGGCCACCGTGATGATGGCGAAAACCGCCTGAAAGCCAACAAACGCAATCTCGGGGATGGTGCCCACCAGGGGCATGCCCTCGCCGGTGTCAAGGACCCCCTGGAGTCCGAACTTCTCAAACGGGTTCCCCAGCAGCCCGCCGCCAACATCGGTGCCAAAGGAGGCTGAGTAGCCAAAGAGCACCCACAGGACGCCGACGACCGCGATGGCGCCAAAGCTCATCATCATCATGTTCAGCACGCCCTTGGCCCGGGTCATGCCGCCGTAAAAGAATGCCAGGCCCGGGGTCATCAGCAGCACCATGGCTGCCGAGACGAGGACCCACGCTGTATCGCCAGTGTTCATGTGCTCTGGCCTTTCGTTGCAGGTGTTCTTACGCACCGCCCTACGGGGGCCGTGCAAACTGGACACTCACAACGATGGTGCAGCCGTGTTTCCACCGGCCACAGCAAAAATTTCGGTGACGTTACAAAAGGCGGCGACGGGTTAACTTCCGTCGCCGCCTTTGTTTCCGGCAGGTTACGCGCCCTCCGTCACGCTCGGTCTAGCTCAGCAGTGCATCCACGAAGTTCTCGGCGTCAAAGGGTGCCAGGTCGTCGGCGCCTTCGCCCAGGCCGATGAGCTTGACCGGAACACCCAGGGTTTTTTGGATCGCCACCACAATGCCACCCTTGGCGGTGCCGTCAAGCTTGGTCAACACAATGCCCGTGATGTTCACAACCTCCGCGAACACCTTGGCCTGGGTCAGGCCATTCTGGCCGGTGGTGGCATCCAACACCAGCAGCACCTCATCCACCGTGGCCTGCTTTTCAATGACGCGCTTGACCTTGCCCAACTCATCCATCAGGCCCACCTTGTTTTGCAGGCGGCCCGCGGTGTCAATCATGACCACGTCCACTTCCTGCTCAATGCCTGCCTTCACAGCCTCAAAGGCGACCGACGCCGGGTCCGCTCCATCGACGTCGGACCTCACGGTGGGCACACCAACCCGGGCACCCCACGTGGCCAATTGCTCGGCCGCCGCAGCACGGAAGGTGTCGGCCGCGCCCAGGAGCACGTCCTTGTCCTCGGCAACCAGCACACGGGCCAGTTTGCCAACCGTGGTGGTCTTGCCGACGCCGTTAACGCCCACCACCATCAGGACAGCCGGGCGGTCCTCGTGTCGTTCAATGTTCAGTGAGCGGTCCATGGTGGGATCGACCAGCTTGATCAGTTCCTCACGCAGCATGGCCTGGACGTGCTCGGGGCTGCGGACACCCAAAACCTTCACCCGCTCGCGCAAAACGTCCACAAGCTCCATGGTGGAGTCGGTGCCGATGTCGGCCAGCAGCAGTGTTTCCTCGACCTCTTCCCACACATCCTCATCGATGGTCTCACGCGCCAGCAGCGCCAACAGGCCCTTGCCCAGGGCGTTGTTTGACTTGGACAGGCGGGCACGCAGACGGACCAGGCGCCCCTCCACGGGTAGCGGCTTCTCCAGCGTGGGAGCAGCCTGCACTTCTTCAACTGCGGTCTCCGACGCCGGAGCAAGAGTTTCGGGCCGATCCTCCAGCAAGGTGCCGGTGGAGGAAGCGAAGGAGCCGTCCCCATCCAGCGAGGCGGGATCGTTGGCGTCGCGCGGTCCCGTGTAGTTTTGGCTGTTCCGCCGTGCCTTCAGGAGGACGGGGATGAAGCCGCCAATAACGGCGAGCCCAACAACAATGGTCAAGATGATGGCAAGAGATTCATTCACGCCCCCAGTCTCTCACGAGGGTTGACACCGGGCAGGTTTTGCCCAGCTGTGACAAACTCAATGCTGATGTCCGCAAAAATTGTTGCCCCAGAACCTGCCGTCCAGATACCTCGAGAAATCCAGGTCTTGATTGCCGCCGCATTCCTGATCGCCATCGGCTTCGGTATTGTGGCCCCCGTCCTGCCCCAATTCGCCGCGAGCTTTGACGTCAGTGTCAGTGCCGCAGCCGTCGTGGTCAGCGTCTTTGCCTTCACCCGTCTGGTCTTCGCCCCGCTCAGTGGCGTACTGGTGGAACGGTGGGGTGAACGCAGCACCTACGTGGTGGGCATTCTGATTGTGGGGGCTTCGTCGGCAGCTTGCGCTTTCGCCCAAAACTACTGGCAGTTGCTGCTCTTCCGCGGACTGGGCGGCATCGGCTCCACCATGTTCACGGTGGCCGCCATGGGTCTGCTGATCAGGCTGGCACCCCCGCAGGCCCGGGGAAAGGTCTCCAGCCTGTACGCGGGATCGTTCCTGTTGGGGAACATCGCCGGCCCCGTGGTGGGTGGCCTGTTGGCGGGTTTTGGCATGCAATTGCCGTTCCTGGTGTATGCGGTGGCACTGCTCCTGGTCGCCATCTTGGTCGCCACCCAGCTGCCCGCCAATAAGGCAGTTCCGGGCGTCACGAAGGCGGTCAAGGGCGCGGTTCTGCCGCTCCGCGACGCACTCGGGATGCCTGCGTACCGGGCGGTACTGACCTCGGGGTTCGCCAACGGCTGGTCCGCTTTCGGCATCCGGATGGCGCTGGTGCCTTTGTTCGCCACGGTCGCGCTGGGTGCCGGCCCCGAAGTGGCCGGCGTTTCGCTGGCGGTCTTTGCCGTGGGAACTGCGCTCGCGCTCACATTCTCGGGAAAGTTCGCAGACACCTGGGGGCGCAAGCCCATGATTCTGGCAGGGTTGGCAGTCAACGGGGTAGCCATGGGCGTTCTTGGATTCACCGGCAACGAGTTTTGGTTCTTCCTGGTGTCGGCCATCGCCGGCATCGGCAGCGGCCTGATGGGGCCGGCACAGCAAGCAACCATCGCTGATGTGATCGGCAACAACCGCTCCGGCGGCAAGGTGCTGGCCACGTTCCAAATGAGCTCAGACCTGGGCGCAATCATTGGCCCCATCGCCGCCGGTGTCCTGGTCGACATGTTCTCCTACGGACTGGCCTTCGCCATGGCCACGGTGGTCTCCTTGATCAGCATGGCCTTCTGGCTGGCCGCCAAGGACACGTTGCACAGGGATGTGAAATTGCTGCCGACAACGGAGCACGGTCCGAGCCTGGGCGCTGAGCAACTGGACTAGAGAATCGGTTCCCGGTGGCAGCCCCCGTTACGCCTGGGCGTCAGCCCGGTCCATGCGTTGGCTGATGACCTGGGAGACGCCGTCGCCCCTCATGGAGACGCCGTAGAGGGCGTCGGCCACTTCCATGGTCCGCTTTTGGTGGGTGATGATGATGAGCTGGCTGGACTCCCGCAGTTCCTCAAAGAGGGTGATGAGCCGACCCAGGTTGGTGTCATCCAGCGCCGCCTCAACCTCATCCATGACGTAGAAGGGCGAGGGCCGGGCCTTGAAGATGGCGACCAGCAGCGCCACGGCCGTCAATGACCGCTCGCCGCCGGAGAGCAGGGAAAGCCGTTTGATCCTCTTCCCTGCCGGGCGCGCCTCCACCTCGATTCCGGTGGTGAGCATGTCGGAGGGGTCGGTGAGCACCAGCCGGCCCTCCCCTCCCGGGAAAAGCCTGCCAAAGACGCCCTCAAACTGCGCGGCCGTGTCGGCGTAGGCAGAGGTGAACACTTCCTCTACCCGCGCATCCACTTCCTTAATAATGTCCATCAGGTCCCTGCGGCTGGATTTTAGGTCCTCCAGCTGGGTGGACAGGAACTGGTGGCGTTCCTCCAGCGCGGCAAACTCCTCCAGGGCCAGCGGGTTCACTTTCCCCAACGCCGCCAGGTCCCGCTCGGCTCGTTTGAGCCGCTTCTCCTGCTCTTCACGGACATAGGGGATGCCCTCGGGGATTTCGGCGCCGGAATCATCGACGGACACCCGCAGGGAAGCCCACTTGTCGGCGGCTTCCCCGGGGCCCGGGGGTACCAGCGTGGCGGGCCCGTACTCGTTGATGAGGTGGTCCACCGTGAGGCCCAGTTCCTCGATGGCCTTGTTTTCCAGCGTCTCGATGCGCAGGCGCTGGGCGGCCCGGACCAGCTCGTCCTTGTGCACGGAATCGACCAGTGTGGCCAGTTCCTTCTCCAGTTCCACGGTGGCTGAGCGCACCGCCATCAGCTCAACCTCACGCTGGGCGCGCAGTTCCTCGGCGGTGTCGCGTTCACGTTCGGCCAGCCCAATGGACGCTTCAATAAAATCCAGGATGGTGGTCACAGCCGCGGCCACGGCGGCGGCCTTGCGCCCTTGAGCACGACGCCGCTTGGCACGCACCGCTGCCTGCTCACGTGCTGCACGCTCGCTGGCCGCGGCCCGTTCCAAGGCGGCCGCCCGGTTCCGGACGGCGTTGAGCTGCTCCTCGGTGCTGCGCAGCGATAGGCGGGATTCCATCTCAACAGCGCGCGCCGCCGTCGCCTGGGCCGCCAAGGCATCCCGCTCGTCCATGGACGGGTCGCTCTCCGCCGGTGCCTGCTGTGCCAGGGCCAGCCGTTGGGCAATCTCTGCCAGCGCCTGGGATTCCCTTTCCAAGTTAGCCGTTGCCACGGCCAAGGCCAGCTCATGGCGTTCGGATTCCCCAGCAGCGGAGCGCAGGGTTGCCCCCAACGACCCCAACCGTTCCGAGACGGCGGCGAGCCGGGCGTCGGAGTCGTGCAAGGCCGCCAAGGCCGCGCTCTCGGCTGCCGCGGCGCCAACGCGCTGTGCGGTCGCCGCTGCCAAGGCGAAGCGGGCCCGCTCCCCCTCTGCCGTGACCGCCTGCAACTTTGCCCAGGTCTCATCCACGGCCGCCTGCAGTTCCAGCAGCGACGGGGCACTCGCCGAACCTCCCCGCACCGAAAATACGCTCAAGACATCACCCTCGGCGGTGACGGCTGTCAGGGCCGGAAAACGCTTGAGTACCTCCGACGCCGCGGCCAGGCCGGGAACCAGCACCACGCCGTTGAGCAGGGCGTCAAGGGCCGGCGAAAACTCGACGGGTCCGCCAATCTGGGCCCGTGCGACGGCGGCGCCGGGCACGGCGGCGACGGCGGCGCGCACCTCCTGGGACAACTCCGGGCGCGCCGGTTCCGGCACGGAACCGCCGGCCACCACCAGGGTGACTCGTCCGCCGTCGTCGGCTTTGATCCGCTCCAACGCCGCCACGGCCGCGGCAGAATCGGCCACAGCCACACCCTCAGCGGCGGCACCCAGGGCTGCGGCGATGGCGCTCTCGTGGCCGGCTTCCACCGTCAACAGCTCGGCCATGGCGCTGAGCACTCCGGGCTGACCCGAGGCGATCAGCTCCGCCGAGCCGTCCTTGCGCAGCAATCCCACGGCCAGGGCATCCTTGCGGGCGGCCAGGGAATCGCGTTCCCGTTCGGCAGCCAGTTGCGCAGCCGTCAGCTCGTCAATGACGGAGTCTATCTCGGCGAGGGCTGCGGCAGCCTGCTCATAGTCGGCGTCAAGGCGTTCCTCACCCTGCTCCACGCCGGCAACCTGCGCCTCCAATGCGGCAAATTCGGCGGCGGCCGCACTGTGCCTTTGGGACCCTGCGGCCCGGCCCTGGTGCAGGCGCCCAATCTCGGCCTCAGAGGACTCAACCTTGGAGCGCGCGGATGCCACGGCCCCGGCGAGCTTCGCCAGCCCCTCCCGGCGGTCGGCGGTGGCCCGGAGCAGCTCCCGGACGCGCTGCTCTTCGGCACGAACCGCGGCCTCAACGTCGTCCTTGATTTCCAGGGCCGTCTCCAGCCCGTAGCGGCGCTCCTCCAACGCCAAGTCAAGATCGGCTTCCTCGGTCCGCAGACGCAGGGCCTGCTCAGCCAGCTTGTCGGGATCCCGGCTGGGATCCGCGGCAACGTCCGTGGTCCCCAGATGCCGGTGCCGCTCAGCGGCGAGCACGCCCAGGGACCGGAACTTTTCCCGGGTGGCCGACAACTGATACCAGGTGTCCCTGGCTGCGGCCAGCAACGGCGCGGCAGACGCGGCGTCCTGCTCCAGCCCGGCCTGATGCGTCCGGGCCGTCAGCAGGTCCGCCTCCACCTGCCCGCGCCTGGCCTTAAGCGCCAGTTCGTCGGCTTCGTCCTGTACGACGGCGTTGGTCAAGGTCACGATGTCGTCGGCTAGCAGGCGCGCCTTGGCGTCGCGAACGTCGAATTGGACTGCCTGGGCCCGCCTGGCCACGGCTGCCTGTTTGCCCAGCGGGGTGAGTTGGCGACGGATTTCACCGGTCAGATCGTTCAGGCGGGCCAGGTTGGCGGACATGGCCTCGAGCTTGCGCAACGTTTTTTCCTTGCGGCGGCGGTGCTTGAGTATGCCGGCGGCTTCCTCGATGAAGCCCCGGCGGTCCTCCGCGCTGGCGTGCAGCACCTTGTCCAGCTGGCCCTGGCCCACAATGACGTGCATCTCTTTGCCCAAGCCCGAATCCGAGAGTAGCTCCTGAATGTCCAGGAGCCGGCAGGCGGTGCCGTTGATGGCGTACTCGGAGCCGCCGGTCCTGAACAAGGTTCGGGAGATGGTGACCTCGGAGTATTCGATCGGCAGGGCGCCGTCGGCGTTGTCGATGGTCAAGGCAACATGGGCACGGCCCAGGGGCGGCCGCCCGGAGGTGCCGGCAAAAATGACGTCCTCCATTTTGCCGCCACGCAGAGTTTTTGCCCCTTGTTCGCCCATGACCCAGGCCAGGGCGTCAACCACATTGGATTTACCCGAGCCGTTGGGGCCAACGACGGCCGTCACCCCGGGTTCAAAGTCGAAGGTGGTGGCCGAGGCGAATGACTTGAATCCACGCACGGTCAGACTTTTTAGATACAAACTGTTTTATACTCCTGCGAGCGAAAAGGTTTTCACTGCTTAATCTACCGTGGAATCATTCCCTGACGGGGTCTCACCGTACATGTATGCGCGATGGGGTATGTGCATGAACCCCCGTTGAAGGTGCATAGTTAAGGCTGAGACTAGATATCGGGCCGGGGACGCCGCCGCTGTGCGTCCACGGGTGGCTGGTTGGGCAGGCTAGCAATCCGCTCTTGGGCGCCCCCGGAACACAGAAGAAAAAGGCTGGAATTTGATCGGCAACGCAACGTTTCGTCACCACAACACCTCCTTACTCGCCGTCACCAGTGTGGAAGCCCCGGTCGTTGTCACCTCCGCCGATTTTGACGAGCGTTTGGCCCCTAGCCTGAAGCGTTTGCGGCTTTCAAAGCGCATGCTTGAGCGGGTTGCCGGGGTGCAGGAGCGCCGCTGGTGGGCGCCGGGAACAGACTTTGACGACGCCGCCATCGAGGCAGGCGCCAAGGCCTTGGCAGAGTCCGGAATTGAGGCCGACCAAATTGGCCTTCTCATCAATACCTCCGTCACCCGGCGCAACCTGGAACCGTCCGTTGCCGTGAAGATCCACAACGGGCTGGGCCTGCCATCATCCGCCCTGAACTTTGATCTGGCCAACGCCTGCCTGGGATTCGTCAACGGAATCACGCTTGCCGCGAACATGATCGACTCCGGCCAAATCAAATATGCCCTCATTGTGGCCGGCGAGGACGCCCAGGCCACCCAGGAAACCACGTTCCGGCGCCTGAACCAGGAATCCTCCACGCGTGCCGATTATCTGCGCGAGTTTGCCACCTTGACGCTGGGCTCCGGTGCCGCTGCCGCTGTCATTGGACCGGCGGACCTGCACCCCGGCGGCCACCGCATCCTAGGCGGGGTGTCCCGGGCCGGGACCTCGCATCATGAACTGTGTGTGGGCGGCCCTGACGGCATGTTCACCGACACCAAGGGCCTGTTGGACAACGGTTTGGAATTGGTCACCGACGCTTGGCACGAGGCCCACAGCAACGGCTGGGACTGGCGCAAAATGGACCGGTACGTCACCCACCAGGTGTCCAACTCGTACACGAACGCCATCATCAAGGCCGTTGACCTGGTGCGCAGCAAGGTGCCCATCACGTTCCCCAAGTGGGGCAATGTGGGTCCTGCCTCGTTGCCCATGACACTGGCCCAGGAAGCACAGACGCTCACCCCCGGGGACCGGGTACTCTGCATGGGTGTGGGCTCGGGATTGAACACCGCGATGATGGAAATTGCGTGGTAGCTGCCACCGCCCCTGGCCCGCTTTTTCCGGACCCCTGGCCGGGTGTGCGGGCCAGCTGGCGCCGCACCCTTTCGGTGCCCTCTACCGCAGCGGTTGACTCCCCCGGGACCCGCCACCAATGGCACTTTCTTGACAACGACGCCGACGTTGCCGCCACCGGTCTGGAACCGGTGGGAACCCTGCTGTGCGTGCACGGCAACCCCACCTGGTCCTACCTGTGGCGTTGCCTGCTTGCCGGGGCGACGTCCCCGCAGACGCTTGCCGCGGCCGGCCCGTGGCGGGTTATCGCCGTCGACCAGCTGGATATGGGCTTCTCCGAACGCACCGGCACGTTCCGGCGTCTGGAGGACCGGATCACCGATCTGGGGGACCTAACCTCTGCCCTGGCACTGTCAGGGCCGGTGGTGACCGTGGGCCATGACTGGGGCGGGCTCATCTCCCTGGGCTGGGCCACCCGCCACCGCGATCAGCTGGCCGCTGTGGTGTTGACCAACACGGCCGTCCACCCGGCAGGCTATTCGCTGCCCCGTGCCCTGAAACTCGCTCTGCACCCGGCCGTCCACAAGTGGGGCACGACGACGTCCTCCGCCTTCTTGCGTGTGACTCACAGACTCGCGCAGCCCGCCCTGGCCCCGGAGGTGCGTGACGCCTTCATGGCACCCTACACAACAACACTGCGCCGCGCCGGCGTGGGCAATTTTGTGGCAGACATCCCCGCCACCCCGGCCCACCCGTCGTGGGCGGCGCTGGATGCCGTCTCCTCCGGCATCCGTACCCTGGGCGTGCCGGCCTTCATGATGTGGGGCCCCCGGGACCCCGTGTTCTCCGACCGCTACCTGCAGGATCTACTCACCCGGCTTCCCCAGGCCAACGTCCACCGCTTCGAGGGCGCCAGCCACCTGGTCCAGGAAGATCAGGACATCGCCACCCCCACTTTTGCCTGGCTCGCCAAGAACGTCCCGGGCGCTGCCGTTGGTCAAGCCGTCCCCGTTGGTCAAGCTCCGTCGAGACCCGGGTACCGCCCCATGCTGGCCGAGCTGGATGCCCGTCGCGATGACGGCTCCACCGCCATCGTGGACATGCTCGGCTCCGGGAGCACAAGGGCCCTGAGTTGGGCCGAACTGGCCCGTGATGTCGACGATCTGGCCGTGGGTCTTGCCGATCTGGGCGTCAAAGCCGGTGACCGCGTCAGCTTGCTGGTCCCACCAGGAATTAACCTAACAACGCTAATTTATGCCTGCCTGCGACTTGGTGCGGTCATAGTTGTGGCCGATGCAGGCCTGGGCACGAAGGGCATGAGCCGTGCCATCAAGGGAGCCGGACCGGCATACTTGATTGGTATTGAGCGGGCCTTGGCTGGTGCCAGGCTCTACAACTGGCCGGGTGTGAAGATCGCCGCCGACGACTTCTCCGGTACCGGGGCGGCCCTGAAGGCGAACCTGCTTTCCGTGGCGGCAACAGTGCCCCAGCTGTTGGCCGACGGCCGGGCATTGCGTCTGGCCGGCATGGCACCGGCCCTTGGCACAGCCAATCCGGACGATGATGCCGCCGTGCTGTTCACCTCCGGCTCCACCGGTCCGGCCAAGGGCGTTGTGTACACGCACCGCCGTTTGGCGGCCATGCGCGACGCCCTCAAGGACACGTACAAGCTGGCGGCCGGCACCGCCCTGGTGGCGGGTTTTGCCCCGTTCGCCCTTTTGGGGCCGGCCCTGGGTGCTACCACCGTCACCCCCGACATGGACGTGACGGCGCCTCGCACCCTGACGGCGCTGGCCCTCGGGGAGGCCGCAGCGGCCATCCACGCAACAGTGGTTTTTGCCTCCCCTGCGGCACTTGTCAACGTGGTGGCCACCCAGGATGCACTGACGGCCAACGCGCATGCCGCACTGTCCGGCGTCGAACTGGTCCTTTCAGCAGGAGCCCCCTTAGCCGAGCCGTTGCTGGCCCAGGTGCAGCTGCTCGCCCCCAACGCCGTGCTGCATACCCCGTACGGCATGACCGAGGCCCTGCCTGTGACGGACATTGACCTGGCCGGTATTCGCGGCGCCGGGGCAGGGAACGGAGTGTGCGTGGGGCGTGCCGTCAGCGGTGCCACCGTGGCAATTGCCCCGCTGAATCCCGACGGAACAGTGGTCTGTGAACCGACCACTGACGCCAACGTCACGGGCGAGATCCTGGTCTGTGCCCCGCACGTCAAGGCACGCTACGACAGGCTGTGGATCACGCAGGAACTCAGCACATCCATTCCAGGCTGGCACCGCACAGGCGATGTGGGCCATCTGGACACCGAGGGCCGGCTCTGGGTGGAAGGCCGGCTGGCCCACGTGCTGACCACCGCCGGCGGGGCGTTGACCCCCGTGGCCGGCGAACAGGCCCTGGAATTGCTGCCCGTAGTGACGCGCGCCGCGGTGGTGGGGGTGGGGCCAGCAGGCACCCAGGTGACTGTCGCCATCATTGAAACCCAGCCTCCTGCAAAGCAGTCTGGTCTGGCGGATGCCGCAGTGGCCGCTGCCGTCCGTGCCGCTGCGCTGGGAGCGGGCATGGAGCTGGCGGCGGTGCTTGTCATCGACGCCATGCCCACCGACATCCGGCACAATTCAAAGATTGACCGCACGGCACTTTCCGCGTGGGCCTCGCGCATGCTGACGGGGCAGAAAGCGGGCCGGCCGTGAGCAGGCGTGCGACGGCGGCCGCCGGCCCCCCGGATTCCTCACCGCAGGGGCGGGGCAAGGCTCAAGGCGGCGGTGCCGGCGGGGCATCCCGGCAGGTCTTGGTGACAGGTTCCAGCGGCATGTTGGGGCGGGCCGTTGCACAGCTCCTGCACAACCGGGGCTACACGGTGCGGACACTGCAGCGCAGCGCCGTAACGGATCCTTGGGAGTCTATCCAGGGTTCCGTGGCGGATCCCGACGTGGCTGCCCGCGCCGTGGCAGGCGTTGACGCCGTCATCCACTTGGCTGCGAAGGTCTCCTTCACCGGCGAGTGGAACGACTTTGTTGTCACGAACGTCGTTGGCACCCGTCAACTGATCACCGCGGCGCAGCGTGCCGGGGTGCGGGATTTCGTGTTTGTTTCCTCCCCGTCGGTGGCCCACTTCGGCTCCTCGATTGTGGGGGCCGGGGCCGGCACTGCCGATCAGTCGCGGGCCCACGGACACTATGCCCGGTCCAAGGCCGCTGCAGAAGAACTGGCCCTGGCACAGGACTGCCCCGAATTCCAGGTCACAGCCATCCGGCCGCATATCGTCTGGGGCCCCGGTGACACCCAATTGGTGGAACGCGTTATTGAACGGGCAAGGACCGGACGGCTTCCCCTGCTCGATGGCGGCCGCGCCCTGATTGACACCACCTACGTGGACAATGCCGCCGACGCCATTGTGCGCGGCCTCGAACGCATGAACTACGCCCACGGTCAGGCCCTGGTGGTCACCAACGGCGAGCCTCGTCCGGTCGGTGAACTCATCGCCGGGATCTGTGCGGCGGCGGGCGTCCCGGCACCCGGATATTCGGTGCCGGGCTGGCTGGCCAGGGGTGCCGGATCGGTCATTGAAAAGGCCTGGACGGCTGCCGGAACCCGCGGCTGGGTTCACGATGAGCCTCCCATGACCCGGTTCTTGGCCGAACAGCTCTCCACCGCCCATTGGTTTGACCAGCGGCACACCCAGGCAGTCCTGGACTGGGCCCCTTCGGTCTCCATTGACGAGGGTCTGGCGCGGCTCGCCGCACATTACCACACGAGCTAATTTTCTAGGCGCCTGTGCCCCGTCTGTCAACTACTTGATACTGCGGCTAGGGATACCTCATTGCGCAAACAGTGGGCACTACAATAAGGTTCATGAGTCCACCAGTGCCTTCCATTCCCGTGATGCTGCCCTCGCGAAAGCATCTCGAGCATGAAGCGCTTCGTGCCGCTGAATCCGGTTCCCCGCTCATCGTTCTTGGAAGGAGCGGCAGCGGGCGTACCGCGTTTGCGGGCCGGATTCTCCTAGCACGGGCGCAGCGCGGCAACCCGGTGTACCGGCTCACTGGCGCCCACGCCCTTCGGTGCGTTCCCTTTGCCGCCCTCGCCGCCGTCGTTGCTCAATTGCCAGGGGTCACGCTGCGTGCCGGCACGCCCGCCCATCTCCTTGCAACGTTGGCCCATATCGCCGCCACGCAACGGCCCACCATTCTCCTTGACAACGCCGAAGAGATCGATGTTCAAAGTGCGGCGGTGTTTGCCCAACTGGCTGACAGCGGGGTCCTGTCACTGGTCTGCATTGCCCGTTCCGTGGCCGCCCTCCCCGCGCCGGTTCGCCAGCTCGCCGTGTCGTCCGGGGCCCACCGGGTGGGGCTGGAGGAAATTGGCTTTGACGACGCCGTCGTGCTGCTTGAGGGATTCCTTGGTGGGCGTGTGAACGTCAGCGCGGTCAGCTTCCTGCTTGGCTACTCAGGCGGGAACCCGCTGCACCTGCGTGAGCTTGCCTTCGATGCGCAGGCCCATGAATCCCTCGCAGTGCGCAGGGGCTATTGGACGCTGAACCCTGGCTGGCGGCCCCGCGGGGAGCGCATAGCAGAGCTTGTCGCGACCCGCTTGTCGGAGCAGCCCGCCGAGGTTCGTGAGGCGGTGGAGATTCTGGCCCTGACAGGTGAGTTGTCCCTTGACTTTGCCTCGATGCTTCTTGCTCCTGAGGTTTTGGACCGAGCTCACGATGCCGGGCTCGTTGACATTGAGGGTACCTTGGGCCCCGTGCCACGGGTGTCTCTGGGCTCTGCGCTGACACCCCACACAGTGTTGGCGACCTTGGGGCGTCGCACCCTTCGGGCCCATTCCACCCTCATTCGCGCAACTCTGCCGCGTGCAGACATGCACCCGCACACCCGGCTTGCACTGGCCCTGCACAGCCAGGACCTGGATGTTGTTGCCAGCCCGGAGGAGCTCTTGCTGGATGCGGTAGTGGCGTGCCGTGCCCGCCAGTTTGAGTCGGTCATTGTCTTGACGCGCATGGTGGAGGACGCGAGCTTTGCCCAGTGGTCCGATGAGAGGGCACGGACCGAACTGGCCCTCCTCCGTACGCAGGCACTTCATGAGGCCGGTCGCGTCGATGATGCCATGAAGGTCCTTGCCGCGGTTCCAGCCCGGGGCGATGAGCGTGTCCGCATGAGTGCGGCTTGGGTTGAGTTCAGCGGCCGCGGCAACTTGCCCGGTGCGCTCACCCATCTGGCCGCCCACGAGGATGACTCGGCGCAGGTACAGGTGTTTGCCCGTCTGCTGCTGCTGGTTGGAAACCAGCCCTGCGATATCCAGGCACTGGTCCTTGATGCAGCGAATCCCGCCTTGCCCGCCGACCTGCGTCTACGCATCCACAGCCAGCTCCTGGCCGAGTCAATCTATCGTGGCGCCCCTTCCGATACCCTGGCGGGGATTGGGCAGGTGCTCGACGGTGAACTCTGGCAGGCTGCCTCGCCCAGCGCCCGCGGGGAACTACTTCATGCCCTGCATCTGGCCGGAATCCATGACAGCATCCATCAGCCGGCGCTCACCGCCATCAAGGCCAGGTTGGATTGGGACACCCTCGCCGTTGACCACGCTACGTTTGTCATCGCGCAAGCGTGTGCCGTCCTGGAACAAGGCGACGCCGCACTCGCGATGGATCTTACCGGGCAGGCCCAGGCCATGGTCGACGCAGCCGACCCGCACCGGCTCCGTGGCCTCATTGCCGCCTACCAAGCCGTCGCCGCAGTCATGCTCGGCGATCGGGACCAGGCGGTGGAGTCATACGCCCTGTTCCAGGCCTCCGCCGTGACCAGCGGCCATGCCCTCCGGGCAGATGCCGAGCGTTCCCTGCTCAGCGTGGAGCTCTTCCTGCACGGCCGTGACGCCGCCACCATGTACTGCGACCGCCTGGTGGAAGACGCCCGGGCGCGGGGGCGGCAGCTGCTGGTGATGCGGCTTCTCCACGATGCGTGGCGCCTTGGCCTGCACGACTCCGCCTCCTCCATCACCGAGGCTGCCGTCGGCATGCAAGGCGCCTTGGCACGAAGCCTGCTGCGGTATGCACAGGTGCTGGAACCTGTGGAGGAGGGTGCAGAGGCTGCCTGCGTCGAGGAGGTGGTGGCCGAGCATGTTGGTACTGGCAGGGCTCTCTATGCCGCCGAATTGGCCAACCGGGCCGCGACCCTGGCCCGGGACGCCGGCAATCGTGCACGTGCCTCGGCCTTGCTTGGGCTGTCCGCTGAGCTGGCACGCCCCCTGGTGGGTGTCAACACCCCGTCGCTGGGGCGCATTCGCATCCAGCCCGCAGTGCTCACCGAGCGCGAGCGAGAGGTGTGCGCCCGCGCTGCCCGCGGTGACAGCAATGTCTCGATCGCCGAGGAACTGTACTTGTCGCCGCGTACGGTGGAGGGTCACCTTCAGCGGGCCTACGCAAAACTAGGTGTAAGCGACCGCCGGCAGCTTCTTCCCGTCACATAGAGCAAAGGCAAATCAGTCTTCCCTTAATGGCGCTACCCGATGTTACGCGGAAGACTACCCAGACCCGGATTTCTGCCTTTTTCTACTGACATGCTGGGTTGATACCGGCAATTTCCTGTGCACTTCCTGTGCGCTCCGGGGCATTTTCGCCCATTGCCGGCCCTTCTGCTCAGAGAAAGGATTGACCATGCAGGCAACAAAGCCCCACCCCTCCAAGGTCTCACCATCACGCCCGCGCACACGTACCATGGCCGTGGCCGTCACCCTCGCGGTGGCCGCGTTTGGATTTGCCGGAGCCATGCCCGCCCTCGCTAACGACGGCGGTTCCCTCGCCGAGGCTTCGGCCAACCCCGCGAACGTTGGCAACGCCGCCGCTGCCGACCTGCTGGTACCGGTCATCACATCCTCCGGCCTGCCAGGCCCCGTCGTCTCGGGGGAGACGGCAGCCATCGGCGTCAGTGTTGGCAGCAGCCAGCTCGGCTCACCGGCGGCGTCCGGCTTCGTTTTCTTGATGGTAAACGGCGAAGCGTTGCAGGCCAGCGCGGTCACCGACGGGCTGGCCAGCTTCGTCATCCGTCCCCTGGCTGGCGGGAATGACTCCCAGGTGAGCATTCTCTACTCGGGCCATGACGCGTATTCTGACGGAACCCTGGAACTCGGCGCTTTGGTAGTGGGTCCCGCCACGGCAAACCTGTCCCTCTCCGTGCCAAAGCTCCCGGCCTACGCCGGAGGTCTGATGGGCGTGGATGTGACGGTGGCCTCGGAGGACTCTGCACAGTACGGATCCCCCGACGGAACCGTTGTTCTCACCCTGGACGGCGTGGAGGTTGGCACTGCACAGTTGCTCGGAAGCAATCACATTGGCCGCGGTTTTGCCGGCCTCGATGAGGACCTCAGTGCACCGGACGCGCAGGGTACGGCCCGATTCATGGTGACGAACCCAGTATTTTGCTTGGCTCCCCCGACAGCTTTGACCTCCGGGCACACTTCCACCCGCGCAGTGGGTTCACGGAAGCCACCCACATGCCGTATTCGGTGACCACGCAAGCTGCACGGACCTCGCTGCAGATTCATGTCGGGGGAACAGTTGATTCGGCCACCACCGTGACCGGCACCACCATCTTGCACGCCGGGATCGAATTCCTCGACGCCGCCGCCGGTAGCGCCGCCCCCCTGTCGGGAACCGTCCGTTTCTACGCAGACGGTGTCCGCATCGGCGAAGTAGTCGCTGAGCCGCTGGGCATGGCGGCCCTTCCGTGGACGCCCAAGGCTTCGGGTGAAGTCATGCTGAGCGCCGAATTCCTTCCCGATACGCTCAACCATGCGGGTTCGATCCAAGAAGCTGCCATCACGGTGGCCCTGCCGGTAGTCCCGGACGAGATTGTCCCGGAGAAGGTGGTCCCTGCCAGCAGCACCACACAGAAGACTGACCTGGCCGCGACCGGCGCCAACGGCTCAGCTCTAATGCTTGGCGGGTCCGCATCGATCCTCGGCGCCGGACTGTTGGCTTTGCTCTTCTCCCGCCGCCGCAGGAACTCCACCAAGCGGCGCTAGGAACACACGCATTGACCACCACATCCCACAGCACAAAACCGCAGTCACACTACTGCTTGTGCGGATGTCCCTAAGAAGAATTTGGCGAGGATTATGACAGAGAGAACAAGCACCGAAGCAACGGTTGCCAATGACGGGTATTTCGGTCCGGGCAGCGTGAGCTGGATACTATTTTCGGACCCATCCGCAAAGCTGGGCGGCGTTGTCGCCATTCTTTTGCAGGCCCTGAACCCCATGATGATGCGCCTGTTCGCTCAGACCAGCGGCTATGCCACCGACGTGGACGGGCGGGCCGAGCGGACCGGCAGGTACATCGACACCACCATTTTTGGTGACCGGGCCCACGCGGATGCCGCCGGGGCCTCCGTACGCCGCATGCACCAGCATGCCAACTGGACTGACCCGCAAACCGGTGTCCAGTTGCGCGCTAACACCCATGACTGGCTCGTCTGGACCCATAACACGCTGGTGTGGGGTATTCTTCGGGCCGCTGACGCCTTCGGTCCCGAACTGAGCGTGCACCAGCAAGATGACTTCGTGAGCGAACAGCACAAGGCAGCCAGCCTTGTCGGCATCGAACCCACCGTGCTCGCCTGCACCCGTGCCGAACTTGACGCCTACATGGAGGCGCAAAAAACCTGGATGGCGCTGAGCCTGCCTGCCGCCGAGATCTCTCGCGGACTTCGCAAGCCCAACCTCAGGGGGAACCCGGCGAAAATCTGGGCGGGCGTCGTCGTCCAGGACGGTGTGCTGTCCCTGCTCCCGGAGTGGGCACGCCTGCTCTACGGCATTGAAGGTCGCCCCATGAACCTTCTCAGTGCAGCCCGCGTAACACGGGGTTTCATTGCCGGTGCCCGCAAGAATGTCTCCCGAGCGGAGCTAATTTCCGAGGTTACCGAACGCGTGCGCACCCACCCGTACCGCAAGGTGCGCCAGCGCTAGCCGTTGTCTAAGGCACGACGACGGCGGCCCACCTTCCCAGGGTGGGCCGCCGTCGGTGGGTGGGCCGCCGTCGGTGGGTGGGCGTGCAGAGATCACCGTCCCGACAAGTCCGATCACGCCGTTACAGGCGGGCGTTGCGAGGTTTCGGCTGGCACACCGGACAACTGTAAGAAGACCGATTCATGAACGTGTCGCGGCGGATCACGGTGGCCAGGCCCAGTGCGGAACAGCGCAGGCAGGGTTCGCCTTCACGTCCGTAGGCATTCAAGGAGCGGGAAAAATAGCCGGAGGCGCCGTTGACGTTCACGTATAGGGAATCGAAGCTGGTGCCGCCGGCGTCCAGGGCCCTGGACATGACGTCGTGCGCGGCGTGGATTATCCGCTGCGTCTGCGGCAGGCGCAAGGTCTCGGTAGGGCGGGCATAGTGCATTTTGGCCGCCCACAGGGCCTCGTCGGCGTAGATGTTGCCAATGCCTGAGACCATCCCCTGGTCGAGTAGGGCACGTTTGAGGCCCGTTTTACGGGCCCGGAGCTTCTTGTGCAGGGCCTCGAGGGAGAAGTGGGGATCCAGGGGGTCGCGGCCAATGTGTGCGGCTTCCGCTGGGATCAGGGCCAGCGCGGATCCGCAGCCACCGGGCAGGCCGTCTTCCGTGGGCACCAGCGAGGTGACAAACAAGCCGCCAAAGATCCGTTGGTCAACAAAGCGCAGTTCCTGCGGCGCATCAGAACGCGGCGAAAAGGACAGGCGAACCTTGAGGTGCTTTTCGTGTGGCTGATCCGGGGATTCCACCAGCAGTTGCCCGCTCATTCCCAGGTGGGCCACCAGCGCGGTGTGCGGCGGCCCCGTGGACGCCGGCGCATCGGTCAGGGGCATCCACAAGAACTTGCCCCGCCGGACCACGTCCAGGACGGTTGCTCCCAAAAGATTGCCACGGAAATCCTCGACGCCCAGGGGATGCCGGCGAATGGACCGGGGGTCCGGCACCGACACTTCGGTGATGCTCCGCCCAGCGATCCAGCGCTCCAGTCCGCGCCGAACCACTTCTACCTCGGGAAGTTCAGGCATGGTTACGCGGGAATCCCGCCTGAAGTCGCGGAAGGGGCGGCGGGCGACTGAACATCGCGGGAGGCTCCGGCGTCGTGCTTGGAAGAATTGAAACGATCATCAACCACCAACCAGCCGGCAGCGGCAGCGGCACGCTCGGCTTCCTTCTTTGACGGGCCGGTGCCGGTGCCAAAGTGGTGGCCACCAATCATCAGTCGTGCCGTGAAGGAGCGGTCGTGATCTGGGCCGGTTCCGGTGATGTCGTAGACGATGGCACCGAGGCGGCGGGCTGCGGCAATTTCCTGGATGTTGGTTTTCCAGTCGGTCCCGGCGCCGAGGGCGTCGGCGTCGGCCAGCAGCGGACCCACCAGGCGCATAACAAGTTCGCGGGCCGTTTCGATGCCGTGGGTGATGTAGGTGGCGCCGATGAGCGCTTCCATGGTGTCGGCCAAGATGGAGGACTTATTGCGGCCCTTGGTCAGGCGCTCCCCTTGGCCGAGGTAAATGAACTCGCCAACACCGAGCTCTCGGGCGATCTGCGCCAGTGCCCGGGTGGAGACCACTGCGGAGCGGCGCTTGGCCAGATCCCCCTCGGGAAGGCTGGGGTGGTCCCGGTACAAGGCGTCGGTGACGGAGAAACCCAGGATCGAGTCGCCCAGGAACTCCAGGCGCTCGTTGGTGGGGATGCCACCGTTTTCATACGCGTAGGAGCGATGCGTCAGGGCAAGACGAAGCGTCCCGGCATCAATATTGACACCGAGACGCTTCAACAGCTGGCGATGCCCGTCCTCGAGCTTCGAAGTTTGAAGATCAGAGGACATGAGCAGCTCCTGCAAAAATATTAACCACTAAACGAACGGACCTGTTGGCCGAACGGACGTCTTAGACGTCAGCAACCTTACGGCCCTTGTATTCCAAGAACAGTGCGGTACCGGCGGAGTCGGTGACAACCCGGGCCTGGTGCGGCAGGCTGTAAACAACCTCGCCGTTTTCGATGGTCTTGACCAGAGCAGGCGCGGTGGCCTTCCACTGGGAACGGCGTGCGCGCGTATTGGCGCGGGACATCTTCCGCTTCGGAACAGCCACGGCAAACTCTTTTCTCTCGATAACTCACAGGCACATGCCCGCAAGTAAAACTTATTTGCTAGTCTTCTTCGCCGGTAAAGCCCTGTAGGGCAGCCCACCGAGGATCTGCAACCTCGTGATGGTGCCCCGGCTCATCTGCAAGGTGTATTCCACATTCGGAACACAGGCCCTCACAGTCTTCCCGGCACACCGGCTGGAACGGCAGGGCGGTTACCACTGCGTCCCGCAACACCGGTTCAAGATCGATAGAATCGTGCTCGACCCAACGTTGCTGATCTTCTTCTTGTTCGAGGAAGTCCGCAGGCGGTTCCTCGTAGAAGAAAAGTTCTTGCACATCAACTTCAAGATCATCCTCGAAGGTTTCCAGGCATCGGGAGCATTCGCCAGTCACTTCGACCAGCACACTGCCCGACACCAAAATTCCCTCATGAACAGACTCAAAACGCAGTTCCAGATCCAAATCAGTTCCGGGCGTCACGCTGATGAGCGGGGTACCAAATTGCTCTGGCACAGGTATATGTTCAACAAAGGAGTGCATATTGCCGGGGCTTCGCCCAAGCTCCCTGATACCAATGGTAAGGGGCGTGCCATGGTTGGACTTGTTGCCCAACGTGCTTGCGCTAATGAGAACTCCTGTAAAAACATATGACCGACGCACTATCTTAGCCCGAATAGTCACGGGCTTCAAAACGAGCGGTACCAAAGCCAATTCGGCCTTGTTCAGTCTACGACAGTTCGTGGCTTAACGGCGAACCCATCCATCCGCGCCGCCCGTGATGTAACTCTCTTAACGCGCGACGCCGGCTGGCCAGCTTTCGCTGGCACCGTTGCCTGCCGCTGTGCTCGCTGGTCGCGGGTGCGCAGAACCGGGGCCGGGTTCTGGACGCTACGAAGGACGCACGCAAGCACGTGGCGCTTCAAACCCCGAAGGCGATTTCGCTGACTCTATGAGCCACCTGCCTCCAGAGTAGACGAGCGTGTAATTCACACTGAAGTCAGAACACGTCTGCCCGCTGTAGCCGTACGCGGCGTCTTGGTATGTCCTGAACGACACACCTGCGAGCATTGTGGTGTCAAAACCGCTCAGAGTTTCCAAAGTAATTGATTGCCATGCAGAACTCTGTTGGCCTGCACGCCATACCTGCAGCCCACCCATCTGAGCTTGTTCCTGGGTAGTGAAGTCAGCGAACGCTGCCTCATAGTCTTGCCTATTGATAGACAGTGCATGCCAGAGCAGGAAGTTTGCGATCTCTTGGGAGCTGGGACTAGTTGTCTTGACAACTATAGGAAGGCTAGTTTGTGACGTCGGTGCCGGCGTGGATTTCGGGGAGGCGCAGCTAGTCAGTGGAATGACTGTTGCCGAATTCCGCCACACTTCGACCTGCGGTGCCGCAACGGTGGCATCAACTGCATAGCCAAAACCGTCCACCTTGTGTCCCACATATTCCTCGCTGAGTGTTGCGACAACGATCCCTGCAACGACACCATCGAGGTAAACGAGGGGACCTCCACTATTCCCTCCGTTGATGCTCGCATCCGTTTGAATTTTGCTTTTCTCCAGGCTGGCAATGGAACTTCCCTTCTCACCAAATCCAGTGATGCCGCCCCTTGTCATCTTGTAGCCATACCCGAGTGGGAACCCTAGCGCGGCAACTTCCTGCCCGATATTGGGTGCCTGCTGCGAAAGGGTGAAAACGTGCCCGCTAAATGGCACAGATGATCTAACCAGGGCAAGGTCCAGTTCACTGTCTATGCCAAGCACTTCTGCGGGTGAAGATTGCAATCTAGTGGAATCAGTAAGCACCAGATCTATAGAGGATTGATCCTCCACCACGTGGGCCGCAGTGACAATGAGATTCGGGCTGATGAGAAATCCGCTCCCTATCCAGCTGCGGCCTTGGCAATCGGCCGTTTCAAACTTTACAACTCCGTTTGCAGCAAGGGCATTGGTTTCTTGCCAGGTGCTTGGCACGGTCGCAGTAGCAGTGGGCGGTGACGGCTCGGATATCACCACGGCATCTGGTGTCGTCGGTGGCTGAGTGCCCCCGGGAGGAGGGCCGATGGTTACCGGAATGCACCCGGTCAAAGATATCGCCACGGCGACGACCATCGATGAACGAACAAATATCCTGACAACTGGGCTGCTCATCATCGCGCGTCCTCACTGTAGGACCCGGGCCGATGCGACCAGAATTCCAGTCAGAGCCGACCGGGTTCTCCAAAATTAGACCCAATATGACCGTTCCGCCATAGAATTTGTCATTTCAGTTCGCATCTTGAACCTCACGATTCGAAAAAAGGGCCCCGCGAGATAGTTCGTTAGGTTCGCGCGTGTGCACTGGAATGATCTGAGCCACAACAAGCGGGAAAGCCTATCGACCATGGGCGGTTCCGTGCATAGTGGGTTCATGAGGCTTTCCGCGTTCATCCCCGAGTGGCAAATCGGCTCCCGAGACATTGCCGTCCCCGTGGTGGGTGAACCGTTCCACCGTGTGCTGGTCTTTTCCAGTGACGACGGCAATCCGGCCATGCACTACGGCTCCTTTGGGCAGGAGGTTGCCGTGGCAGCTACGGCAACGCCGCTGACCGAGCACCCGGGAGGCGTCCGGGGCGCCTTTCCAACCGAGCTGCGGTGCGCAGGCTTCTCCCTGTACTGGGATGCCCCACATCGAGTCAGTGGTAAGGGAAGATTTACCGGGATCGTCAGCACCAGCGGTGACGGGGCGGCCCCCACCAGCTTCCCCCAAGTCCGCGGGAGCGTGGACTCCCTGGCGATCGTGTCCTTGGCTTTTTGCGAGTGCGTATCCCGGGAGGCGGGCGTGGGCTCCAGTCCCGGGAAACCAGCAACAATTCCGCCTCGTGGACAGTTATCCCCCGTGGCAGCCGACCGAGGATTCGCTGGTGTCACCGCAGCGGAAGGTGACAGGTGTCCTGGTCATCGTGGACACAGGCGCCAGACCCGCTGCGAACCAGTCGTCCGCCAGCAAATCCCGGGCCGCCTGACGCGCGTCCTATTCTGCGCCACCCTCGCCACGAGCGTGGCGCAGAACAGTGTCATGCGCCGTGCCGGGCATGAGCGTGGCGCATAACAGAGCAGCGAAGGTCCGCTAAAGCCTCGGCGGGACGACGGTCACGGGGCGCGTGTCCGGACCCACGTCACCTTGCAGCCGGCGCAGCGCCGCACGCGGCACAAAGTCCGAGACATCCCCGCCCAGTGCGTGAACTTCCTTGATCAAGGTAGAAGACAGGTGCAGGTAGCGGCTGTCCCCCGGAAGGAACACGGTCTCCACACCGGAGAGCTGGCGGTTCATGGTTGCCATGGGCAGCTCGTAGTCAAAATCGGAGGAGGACCGTAGCCCCTTTACAATGGCGCAGACCCCTCGAGCATGGCAGTATTCGGTGAGCAGACCCTCCCCCATGGCTTCCACAGTTATCCCCGACAGTGCCGAGAAGGTGGTCCTGGCCATTTCCAGGCGCTCAGATAATGTGAACCTGTATTTCTTGGTGTAATTGGTGGAAATAGCCACAATAACCTCGTCAAACAGTCCTGAGGCACGGGTGATCACTTCAATGTGGCCCTTGTGGATGGGGTCAAAAGATCCGGGGCATACCGCGCGTCGCATACACAAGAATCTAGCCGATCAATCGCGCCGCGCATGGTTGATTGCCGCCATGTCACGGCAGTTCCGTGATGTACTGACCAGTAACCCCGCCGTTGAGAGGAATCCCATGAAAACTGCACCCCCCTTCACACTGAAAGGCAAGACCATCTTGATCACGGGCGCCGGCATGGGCATGGGCCGCCTCTACGCCTTGCGAGCAGCCAGGGAGGGCGCTTCCACGGTGGTGCTGTGGGATCTGAACCAGAAGGCCGCGGACGACGTCGGCGCACAAGTCCGTGCCCTTGGCGCCAGGGCTGTGGTCCAGACGGTGGATCTGGCCACCCTGGATTCGATCACGGCGACAGCCCAAACACTGCGTGAAGAGCACGGCATCGACGCCCCGGACGTGCTGGTCAACAACGCGGGCATTGTCAAGGGCGGCCCGTTCTGGGAGCACGACTCCGAACGACACACCCAGGCCATCATGGCCATCAACGCCATGGCCCCCATGTTTGTCACGGCAGAGTTCCTGCCCGCCATGATGAAGTCGGGGAGGGCGGCTCGGATCTTGAACATTGCCTCGGCCGCCGGAACGTTGGCCAACCCGAACATGAGCGTGTATGCGGCCTCCAAGTGGGCTGTGATCGGTTGGAGCGATTCTCTGCGGCTCGAACTGGAACGCTCAGGATCACCGGTTTTGGTCAGTACCTTCTGCCCCAGCTACATCAGCACCGGCATGTTCGCCGGTGTCAAGGGACCGCTGCTCACCCCCCTGATGACCCCGGATGTCGCCGTCGACCGCGCCTGGCGGGCGATGCTCAACGGCACGCCGCTAAAGCTCACCCCGTGGACGGCAAAACTGGCCATGGGCCTGCGTGGCGTGTTGCCCACTAGGGTCTGGGACGTGGTGGCCGGTAACGTATTCAAGGTCTACAACAGCATGGATCACTTCACCGGCCGCCCGGCCGCGCAAGTAGTGGCACCACCACAAGCCGGTTCCGCAAAGGAGTAGTAATGTCCCACCCATGGCAACGCACCGCCAAAGGTGCCAATTTGCTGGGGCCGGACGGCTCCTTGGCCGTCACCATCTTTGAAGAGATCACCACCTTGGCCAACCAGCACAACGCCATCAATCTCGGTCAGGGCTTCCCCGACGAGGATGGCCCTGCAGAGCTGAGCCGCCTTGCCCAGCAGGCCATAGCCCAGGGCAATAACCAGTATGCCCCCGGCAAGGGAATCCTGGATCTGCGCCAGGCCGTGGCCGAGCACCAGGAACGGTTCTACGGGCTCACCGCCGACCCCGAGACCGAGGTCATCATCACCACAGGAGCCACGGAGGCCATCGCGTCAGCGATCCTGGCGCTGACCGGCCCCGGCGATGAAGTCCTCACCTTTGAGCCGTTCTACGATTCCTACGGGGCCATGATCGGCCTCAGCGGGGCTGCCCACACCACAGCCGCCCTGCTGGCCCCGGACTTCATGCCGGATCTGGCCACGCTGGAGCGCAGCTTCAGCCCGCGCACCAAAATGGTCGTCATCAACAACCCGCACAACCCCACGGGCGCTGTTTTCCCTAGGGAGGTGTTGAGTGAAGTGGTGCGCCTGGCCATCAAGTACGACGCCGTCATCCTCACCGACGAGGTCTACGAACACCTCACCTTTGGTGTGCGGCACATCCCGATTGCCACCTTGCCAGGGGCGGCCGAACGCACCCTGACCATTTCCTCGGCAGGCAAGACGTTCTCCTTCACCGGCTGGAAAATCGGCTGGCTCTCGGGACCGGCGGAGCTTGTGGCCGCGGCGCGGACGGTCAAACAGTTCCTGTCCTATTCCTCCGGTACACCGTTCCAGAGCGCCATCGCGGCCGGACTGCGCATGGAAGAGGGCTTCTTCACGGATACCGCCAAGACGCTGGAGCGCAAACGCGACATCCTTAGCGAGGGCCTGCGCGCGGCCGGGCTGGACGTGCTGACCCCCCAAGGCACCTACTTCGTCAACGTGGACACCGCTGCGCTGGGCATCACCGACGCCACTGCCCTGGCCCGGAGGCTGCCACAGCTGATCGGTGTGGCAGCCATCCCGGTCCCGGTGTTCTGCCACCCGGAGGGTGCTCACCGAACCAGGTCCTTGCTGCGCTTCGCGTTTTGCAAGAAGGTCCCGCTCCTAGAGGAAGCCGCCGAACGCCTGGCAACCCTGGCGGGCAAACTCTGATGGTGCTGGCCAGCAGGTTCCTGCGGACAAGCGGCGTCCACGCCACCCTGGACAAGGATCCGTGGCATGAGCACGCGTTTGTCCTGAGCATCGACAACGCCGAGCAGTCCCAGGTCAACCTCGCCCACCCGGAAGAGGTCTTCTACGAGTATCTGCGGCGCATCGCCAATGCCGTGGACCTGGTGAAGCCGGCCGGTGAGCCCATCACGGCCCTGCACCTGGGCGCCGGAGCCCTGACCTTGGCCCGGTACATCCAGGCCACCCGGCCGGGATCAATCCAGCACGCCGTGGAGCTGGAGCGCGAGCTTCTTGACTTCGTGTTGGAACACCTGCCCCTGCCGGCCGGCACCAACTTGAGCAGCCATGTGGGCGATGCCCGCGAGGAGTTAGGCGCGCTGCCGGCGCAGCTAACGTTCGACGTCGTCATCCTGGACATTTTCAGCGGACCCGACGCGCCGGCCCACCTTGCCTGCGCGGACTTCTACCGCGAGGCCGCGGCGGTGCTGGCACCGGGCGGGATCCTGGCCGTCAACGTGGGTGACGAGCCCGGGTTCACGCTGGTGACTAGCCAGACCAAGGCGCTGCAGGAGGCCATGTCCCATGTGGCCGCTTATGGCACAAGCATGCTATTCACCCGCCGCTACCCGGGCAACATTATCCTGCTCGGCAGCAACAGCCCCTGGCCGGCGGACTGGGGGCAGGCCCTGCTCGCTGCGGGCCCGCACCCGGGCACCGTCATGGCCGGCGTGGAACTGGACGAGCTGACCGGCTAATCCCTACGCTCTCGCAGCTTGGGCGGATTTTTCCCGAACGCTATCGCACTTTTGCTGGGTGGGTAGTGGTGAACCCTGAGCCACGCCCCTGGCGGTAGCGGCTACCGTTGCAACATGCCACCACTGCGGCCGCGGCGCATCGGCACCCGGCGATGTGCACTGCGGCAATGCTGCTCACACCAATAAGCGCGCCCCTCAAGCAGCGTCAGTCGCGGCGCCGCTCATTCATCGTGTTTGAGAAACTCGGGCATAGCTTCCACATAGACCGTCTGCGGCGGTTCGAAATACATCACGAGGACCCTCTCGCCGACAGGATAATAACTTGTGCCGTCGTAGGGGCAGGCCATGAACGCGTTGGTGCCGCCCTGGAAAGCCAGCATGACCTCGCCTAGAGTATCCGGACCGATCATCCCCGTGACACGGCCAATCTTCCCCGTCAGGCTCCGGTCAAGATCCCTACGCACGGGGCGTCTCCGGCGGCTGTGGTGCTGGCGTTTTCCCGTTCTTGAGCGCGTGCGTCAGCGCCGGAAGGTAGTTGCCCACTTGGGAGAGGATGCCGCCCACCATGGTGTTTAGGCCGTCACCGCCGTTGAGCACCGTCAGCTGCCCCACATGGGCAAATGGTTCGGCGGCGGCTGCCACAATGGCCGGCATGTTTTCGGCCAGTTGCTGGCTGATGACGGCTTCCTGGTTGGTTCCCAAGGCCTCCGCACGAGCTTTGATGCCCTCGGCCTCGGCCAGTGCCCTGGCCTTGATAGCCGACGCCGCTGCGTCCCCACGCGCCTTGGTTGCGGCTGCTTCTGCCTCACCGGTGACTCTGGTGGCTCCGGCGGTGGCCGCGGCCGCCGTCGCATTGGCCTGCGCCTCAAGCTCGGTCTTCCGTGCCCGGGCCTCGGCTGCACTGATATCAGCGGCTTTCTGGGCCTCCGCCTCGGTGCGTTGCGCGTACGCCTTGGCATCGGCCGGTTTGCGCACGGAGGTCTGCAGCTTTTGCTCCTCACGATCAGCTTCCAGCTTGGCCACCTGTGTTTCCTGCACCACCACCTGCTGACGTGCGCTTGCCTCAGCCAGCGGCCCTGCCTGAGCGGCGTTAGCCTTGGCCGTTTCCGCGTTGGCAAGCGCCGCCGATTGTCTGATCGCCGAGATGCTTTGCGCGTCGGCTATCAACGAGGCCGCCTCCGCTTCCTTTTCGGCCGCTTCACGGTTCCGTGTGGCCTCGGCGATGCGCGCCTCCATGACCACCTGGGCAATGTGCGGTTTTGCCAGGTTTTGGATATAGCCGGTGGGGTCTTCCAAATCTTTGATCTGCAGCGAATCCACCACCAGTCCCAGCTTCTCCATTTCAATGCCGCTGGCGCTGCGCACCTGGGAGGCGAGCTTGTCGCGTTCCCTGATGATTTCCTCCACCGTCATGCTGCCAATGATGGAACGCAGATGACCCTCAAAGACGTTGTACACCTGGCTTTCCATCTTGGGCTGCTGCCCTAGGAAACGCCGGGCGGCATTGGCGATGAACGGCGTCGAATCCCCTATTTTGAAGATGACCACGCCTTGGACCACCACCGGGATGCCCTGAGAGGTGACGCAGTTGACCTGCAGTTCGGTCTCATTAAGTGTCAGGGACAGCGTCCGCACGGTTTGCAGGCCCGGGATCACGAAGGCCCCCTTGCCGGTGACGATCTTAAAGTCCATGCCGTCGGTGGTGCCCACATTGCCACGGGTGAAACCGGAGATGATCAAGGCCTCATTGGGTTCGGCCACCTGCCACATCATTTTCACACCAGCCCGGATCAGCAGGAGGATTATCACCACAGCAACAATCACAACGACTGCGGGTATGAACGGGGTTATGTATTGCATGACCAGGTCCTTTCAACGAAGAGGAACGGTCGCGGCGGTGAACCCTGGCCCGAAGCCAGGACGAATCCCAACGGCCTGAATATGAAGTTATGGGCCAGCCCTGACCAGAGCGCCTGGCCGGTGAAGTCCGCTAGGACCAAAAATACTCGCTATTTCTTGGCGTAGGCCGAGTACAGCCGAGGAATTTTGGCGTCCCCGTCTGGCGGCCACCGCGGCGATGTGACCCCTCAACGGCTCGTAAGCACCGCGGCGATGTGACCCCTCAACGGAGCAGTATGAGCCAGCTGGCTACTCCCCCGCCGGCTCGGCAAACCAGAGCCGTGTCTCCCCGTATTTCTTCCCCGACAACAGCTCCAACGACACCGGCCAGCTCGGCTGGGGCGTGCGGGCAGAGCGCTCCACCACAACCACCGCATAGCTGCTCAGCCGGGGCCCCAATAACTCCAGCACCAAGGTGAGTTCCTCCTCGGTCAGCGGGTAGGGCGGGTCCAAGAAGACCAGATCCCACTGGTCCACGCCCGCGTCGGCTACGCGTGCCATAAACGATTCAACCTTGGAACGCTGAACCTTCACCACCTTGGACCCCAAGACCTTGTTGACAAGTTCGGCGTTAAGCTGGCAGACGGCGGCGGCCTTGTCGTTGAACTCCACCAACTCCACCGATTTGGCTCCACGGCTGGCGCTTTCCACCCCCAGGGAGCCGGACCCGGCGTAGAGGTCCAGCACCCGGGCGTCGGCGAGCATGTTCAATGACTCGAGCCGGGAAAACAACGCCTCCTTGACCCTGTCCGTGGTGGGTCTGGTGCCTTCCCCGGGCACCGACACCAGCGGCATGCCGCCAGCTGCCCCGGCAACAATGCGGCTCACTGCACTGCCTCGCACGTCTTTGGTTCACTAGCCACGTTCAAGGAATGCCTCATTCTTCTCCGTCACATACGTTTCAATTTCAAGTTTTAGCGCCGGGTGGAACTCAAGGCCCGGATCGGCCGCCACAATCTCTGTGGCATCCGCCCGGGCGCGTTCGATCAGTTCCCCATCTCGCAACACGCTGAGCATGCGCAGGCCGGTCCGCCCGCCTGACTGCCTGGCCCCCAGGATGTCACCCTCGCGCCGCAACTCCAGGTCCTCCCGCGCCAGGACAAACCCGTCAATTGTAGCCTCCACAGCGGCCAGGCGCTTCCGGCTCGGATGCCCCGGTTCCAGACTCGTCACCAGCAGGCACGTCCCCGGATGACCGCCGCGCCCAACCCGCCCACGCAGCTGGTGAAGCTGTGACATCCCAAACCTGTCGGCATCCAGGATCACCATCAAGGTGGCGTTGTGGACATCCACACCCACCTCGATCACCGTGGTGGAGACCAAAACGTCAATGTTACCGGCGGTAAACTCCGCCATGGTCTCCTGCTTGTCCCCTGTGTCCAGCCGGCCGTGAAGTGCCTGGATGCGGGTGCCTGTTAGGGCCGGGACCGTGCGCAAATACTCGACGACGTCAAGCACCCCGGCCATGGGGCGCGCCTCACCGCCCCTGATCTCGGCCGGCTCGATCACCGAATCTGGGTCGTCACCGATCTTCGGGCAAACAACATAGACCTGGTGCCCGGCGTCGACCTCTTCCCGGGTGCGCGCCCACACCCGCTTCTCCCAGCCCGGGTGCTCGGCCAACGGGGCCACATGGGTGGTGATGGGTGCGCGCCCGGCCGGCAACTCCGTCAGCTCGGAGACTTCCAGATCACCAAAAACGGTCATGGCCACTGTGCGCGGGATGGGGGTGGCCGTCATGACCAAAAGGTGCGCAGGCTTGTGCGCCTTGGAGCGCAGGGCATCGCGCTGTTCAACACCAAAACGGTGCTGCTCATCAACAACAATCAGGCCCAGATCGGCAAATTGCACATTCTCGGACAGCAGCGCGTGGGTGCCGATTACGATTCCGGCCTCCCCGGAGGCGGCGGCCAGCATAGCCTTCTTGCGGGCGACTGCCGTCAATGATCCCGCCAGCAGGGTCAGCGTTGTGGCGTGGGGGCCGCCCAGGAGGGGCCCGGAGCCCAGCCCGCCCAGCAGAGCGGCGATGGAGCGCAGATGCTGGGCGGCGAGAACCTCGGTGGGGGCCAGGAACGCCGCCTGGCCTCCGGCGTCGACCACTTGAAGCATGGCGCGCAAAGCGATCACGGTCTTGCCCGAACCCACCTCCCCCTGCAACAGCCTGTGCATGGGGTGGCCCGCCGCAATCTCCGCGGCGATCACCTCGCCAATCTCGCGCTGCCCCGTTGTGAGCGTGTAGGGCAGTTGCGCGTCGAACGCGTCCAACAGACCGCCCGGGCGCAACGGCCGACCCGTGGCGTCCTGGTGCACAGCCTCGAACCGTTTCTGGGCCAGAGAGGTCTGCAGGGCCAGCGCTTCCTGGTAGCGGAACCGCTTCCTGGCGCGGGGGAAGTCCTCCATGCTGGTGGGCCGGTGGATCAGCTCATAGGCCTCCCACAGCGGGATCAGTCTTTCCCGTGCGGCAAACTTCGGCGGCACCGGATCCGGCACGCGCGCCAAGTCAAGGGCTGGCAGCAGGGCCTCGATGACATCCTCGGTTTTCCAGCTGGGGAATTTGGCCGTTGCCGGGTAGATGGGCACGGGTTTGGCGGCCTGGACCTCCACCTCGTGCTCGGCCAGTTCGTCGTCGGGCAACAGAACATAGCCGGGGTTGGTGAGTGACTTGTTCCCGCCGTAGAGGGTGACCTTGCCTGAAAACATGGCCAGCACACCGGGCTGGAGCTCCTTTTTCGCCTTGAAACCATTGAAGAAGCTGATCTTCAGCGCCGATGGCCGGCCCGAGTTGTCGGTGATGACAACGTCGCTGATGGTGCCCTTGCGGGTTTGCATGTACCGGGTGGACAGGCCCACGACGCGGGCGAGGATGGTGACTTCCTCATCCAAGGGCAGCTGGTTCAGATCGGTCAGGTCCCCGCGGGCCAGGTAGCGGCGCGGGAATTGGTGCAGCATCTCCCCGACGGTGGTGATTTCCAGCGCCTTGGCCACCGATTTGGCCGTGGCGACACCCACCAGCCGTGACAGCTCCAGGCCCAGATCCGTATAGGCGGCGCTGGGGTCAGAGGAGGTCATGGGCGTCGTTGGCGGCAGTGGGGCTGAGCGCGGAGATGCTCACATTGCTTGGATCACCCACGGCCTGGATGGCGTCAAGGGCTATGGTGGGCGACGGAACATGGACGTGGACCCGCCACGGGTACGCGCCTGTGTCATCGGCTGTTTCGGTCACGGCGCTCATGATGACAGAGTCACCCAGCTCGTCCAGTTGCATTCGCAGCCCTGCCGCCGCCAAGGGGGTCAAGTTGATGGTGCACATGACTTCCACACCGTCTTGCTCCGGCATGGTCAGGGCAATGTTGGGGTCCTGGACTTTGTAGCCGGAGAGCCCGTCCAGCAGTTGCTCCTGCAGCGGTTCGCCCAAAACCACGGAGCGCAGGCAGTCAAGGATCAGCAGCAGCCCCACGCCTCCGGCATCCACCACATGCGCGTCGGCCAGGACGCCCAGCTGGGATTCGGTGAGCACCACTGCGTCGTAGGCGGCCTGCACTGCTGCGTCAAGGGTTTGAGCCAGCGCCTGGTTGGAGTCATCCCCGTTCAGGGACCCCTCCATGATCGATGCCCCGCGCGCCGCAGCCTCCAACACCGAGAGCATGGTGCCGGGCACGGGTTCACTCAGAGCGCTCCAGGCCCGCAGTTGGGCGCGTTGCAAGGATGCCGCCAGCAAGGGTGCGCTGAGCCGGGACTGGCCGGCCAGAGGTTCGGCCATGGCGCTAAGGAACACCGAAAACAAGGTGCCCGAATTTCCGCGGGCTTGTTCCATGGCGGCACGGGCGGCGGCGGCGAGTGTGGCACCGACGTCGCACGGCTCCATGTCGGCCAACGCCTGAGACGCCGACCTGACGGTGAGGTAGAGGTTTGTGCCCGTATCGGCATCCGCGACCGGGTAGATGTTGATGGCGTTGAGCCGGTCGCTGTGATTGGCAAGGGTTTGTTCCGCCATGGCCAGCCATCGGCGAATTACGGGGGCAGTGGCGGCAATCTTAGACTGCAAAATGGTCCCATCCCACAGCGCCTGTTATGACGCTTCGTAAGTTCTGTCCGCTGATGGTGACAGCCGGTTGATTGGCTTCCGCAGACACTACCGAGCCTATCCTAATGAACCCGGCTGGAAGTGTCGTGGCAGCAGGGAATGTGGATAAAATACCGTGATCCTCCCCGCCTGTGAGGACCCACTCCAGCGAGTCTGCCCCCAGTGCGGCAGCGGTGTCCTCCAGAGCGGTGGCGAGTTCTCTAAGAACGCCGGCGTCCAGGTCCAATCCGGTGCCGCTGGCCGCGGCTAGGCGCCCGGCGTCGCGCAGTAGGCCGTCGGAAATATCCATCATGGCGGTGGCTCCGGCACGCGCACCGGCGGGCCCGGCAACCAGCGGAGGCCACGGCCTGTTGAACAGCTCAGCGGCATGCGCGGCGGCCGGTGTGTACCGGTCCGGGACGATCGTGCTTTCCTGCAGTGCCCAGCCTGCCGCGGACACTCCGAGGTTGCCGCACACAGCTATCTGGTCACCGGGGCGGGCCCCGCTGCGCAGCACGGGATCGCGTCCCTCCAGGGAGCCGGTGACGGCCACTGTGACAACGAGTTCCGAACCAGCGGAGAGGTCCCCACCGGCCACCGAACACGCGCCGGCACCCAGTGCAACGATGGCCGCGCTCAAACCGTCGGCCAGGTCCTCAACCCAGCTGACCGGCGTCGTGCCCGGAAGGGTGAGGCTGACCACCATGGCGGTGGCCTCGGCGCCCATGGCGTTGATGTCGGAGAGGTTTTGGGCGGCGGCCTTCCATCCCACATCAAAGCCGGTGGTGGCGTAGCCATTGGGCCAACGCAGGCGGAAGTCCTGATCCTGTACCTGGGTGTCGATGGAGATGACGGTGCGGCCGTCGGGGGCGGCGATGATGGCGGCGTCGTCTCCGGGGCCCAGAATCGTGGAGGTGCCGGCGTGCAGGCGCGGGAAGATGCGCGCCAGAAGCTCGGATTCGGAGAGTTGGGCCACGGTGAGTCTCATGCTTTAACCGTAGCGGGTGGGACTGACATCGCTTGGCCCTCGCCGTCGCCAGAAAACCGAACTACCCTGAATTTGGATAGTGACGTAGGTCAGCGCAACCAACAACCAAGGAGATGCGGGATGGACAACAGCCAAGTGCACCACATGATCGAGGAGCTGGTCCGGGCTGAACAAGAGTTGCGGGAAGCCACAGCCGATCAGTCCCAACTGCCCGCGCGCGCTGCAGAGCTGCGCGCCATCGAGGTCCAGCTGGACCGGTGCTGGGACCTGTTGCGCCAGCGCGGGGCGAGAATCCGTGCAGGCGCAAATCCCGACGACGCGCAACTGCGCTCGGAAAGCGAGGTTGAGGGCTACCGCCAGTAGCGGCCCACATAGCGCCCAACCCATTGCACCGGGCGTCCAATCCTGCAAAACTGCTGCCAATGGACATTAAAGAGCGCTACCTTCTTACTTACGACGAACAACTGCGCACCGACGCCGAAACGCCCAGCGCATTGCGCGTGAGCCGCTGGGGTCCGCTGCGACTGGCCACCTTTGCGGGAGGTCTTGGCTTCATCACGTATAGGGATTTGGGCGGAGCCGTGGCTGCGGACATGCCGGGGCTGGTGTCCGCCGCCCTGGCCCACTACCGCACAGATCCCGAGATCTACAAGGTTGAGTGGAAGGCGCGCCTGCACGATGCCTCTCCGGGGCTGCCCGAGGCCCTTGTGGCGCTAGGGTTCGTCGCCGAAGAGGCCGAATCCATCATGATGGGCCCGCTCGAGGGCTTATGCACCAACGCTCCTGTGCCCCCTGGCGTCACATTGCGGACAGTCACCACCGAGGACGACGTGCGTGCCATGTCCGCCATGGCCGACGAGGCCTTCGGCGAAGCAGTCGACACACGCCAGGCTGATGCCCTGCTGGCCCGCCTGGACCGCAACGACGGCATGGAACTCTGGGTTGCGGAAATTGAGCGACGCATGGTTAGTTGCGGCCGGCTCGAGCCGGTGCACGGCACGGAATTCGTTGGTATTTGGGGTGGGGCCACCCTCGAGGCCTACCGCGGCCGTGGCATCTACCGGGCCCTGACCGCAGCACGGGCCCGCTCCGCGATGGCGCAGGGCAAGACCTTGGTCCACAGCGACTCGTCCGAGTTTTCGCGCCCCATCTTGGAACGCTCGGGCCTGCTGAAGGTCTCCACCACCATTCCGTACTACTGGAGGAAGTGATGCACGACGCCGGGCACCCACCACCCACTCCCGGCCCGCCACGGCGCGGGCCAGCAAAAGTGAAAACCCCGCTGCGGAAATGAATCCGCGGCGGGGTCTTCGCCGTCAAACTGGGGCGCCTACTGCTCCTGCATGGGGATTCGGACCCCACGTTCGGCGGCGACCTCGATGGCACGCTCGTAGCCGGCGTCGGCGTGGCGGATGACGCCCATGCCGGGATCATTCGTCAGCAGCCGGGCCAGCTTCTCCGCGGCCAGCGGCGTGCCATCTGCCACGGAGACCTGGCCGGCGTGAATGGAACGGCCGATTCCCACGCCGCCGCCGTGGTGGATGGAGACCCAGGTGGCGCCGGATGCGGTGTTCAGCATGGCGTTCAGCAGCGGCCAGTCAGCGATGGCGTCGGAGCCGTCCTTCATGGACTCGGTCTCGCGGTAAGGTGAGGCCACGGAACCGGAGTCGAGGTGGTCGCGGCCGATCACAATCGGCGCGGAAACGCGGCCGTCGGCTACAAGCTGGTTGAACAGCACGCCGGCCTTGGCCCGGTCGCCATAGCCCAGCCAGGCGATGCGGGCCGGCAGGCCCTCAAACTCCACGTGCTCCTGGGCTGCGTTGATCCAGCGGTGTAGGTGGGCGTTGTCCGGGAACAGTTCCTTCAAGGCTTCGTCAGTGACCAGGATGTCCTCGGGATCGCCGGAGAGCGCAACCCAGCGAAACGGGCCCATGCCCTCGCAGAACAGTGGGCGGATGTAAGCCGGGACGAAGCCGGGGAAGTCAAAGGCGCGGCTGTAGCCACCCTTACGAGCCTCGTCCCGGATGGAGTTGCCGTAGTCAAAGACCTCGGCGCCGGCATCCTGGAATTCCACCATGGCCTGCACATGGCGGGCCATCGAGTTCTGCGCCTTCTTTGTGAAGCCCTCCTGGTCCGCTTCAGCCTCACTGGCCCACTGCTCCACAGAGAACTCAGTGGGCAGGTAGGACAGCGGGTCATGGGCGCTGGTCTGGTCTGTGACGATGTCCACCGTGAACTCACCTGCCCGGTGGCGGGCCAAGATGGCGGGAAAGAGCTCCGCAGCGTTGCCGACGACACCCACGGACACTGGCCGCTTTGACGCCTTGGCCTCAAGCACCCGGGCCAGGGCTGAGTCCAGGTCGGGGGCAACCTCGTCGAGGTAGCGCTTGCCTACCCGGCGCTGCAGGCGCTCCGCCGACACGTCGACGATCAGGCATGCGCCGCCGTTGAGCGTCACGGCTAGGGGCTGCGCCCCGCCCATGCCGCCGCAGCCGCCGGTCAGCGTGAATGTCCCGGCCAGCGTGCCGCCAAAGCGCTTCTCACCAATGGCGGCGAAGGTTTCAAAGGTGCCCTGCAGGATGCCCTGAGTGCCAATGTAAATCCAGGAACCGGCCGTCATCTGCCCGTACATCATTAGGCCCTCGGCCTCGAGCTTGCGGAACTCCGGCCACGTAGCCCAGTCCCCCACCAGGTTCGAGTTGGCCAGCAGCACCCGGGGCGCCCACACATTGGTGCGGAACACACCAACAGGCTTGCCGGACTGTACTAAGAGGGTCTCGTCGTCGTCCAAGGTCTTCAACGTGGCCACGATCGCGTCATACGCTTCCCAGGAACGGGCTGCCCGTCCGGTCCCGCCGTACACCACCAGGTCCTCTGGGCGCTCGGCAACCTCCGGGTCGAGGTTGTTCATGAGCATCCGCAACGGCGCCTCCGTCTGCCACGATTTGGCAGACAACGTGGTTCCGCGGTCTGCGCGAATGGAACGGGAAGGATCGTGCATCGTCGCCATGGTGTTTTCCTTTGTGTTCGTCGGTGTGGGGCCCGCAGGAAGGGTATCCGCAACGTGTCTGGCCGACCACAAAATCTCTTATCCCTTATCTAAGCCCAAGGAGCAGGTAATGTGCATGGGCGCACCCACAAACTTGTCTGTGATTCCAGACAGATGGACTTCTAGTGCAGCCCGGCGCCGGCCATGTATGACCCCATGGAATCATTGGCGAGGGCAGCAGCGATGGCCGAGATGGCGGCGTCGTCGCGCAAAACGATCGACTGGCCATCGGCACTGGTCCCGGTGCCCAGGGTTGGCAGGGTGAACGACTTCACATCCGAGCCGCGCACCCCACGCAGACTCAAGGCCAGTGCGGCCAGTGTTGGGGCCGTGAGATCCTGGTCAACCTTGACATAGGGTGAAACATCTTTGACCAGATTGGTGACCGTGATGGGGTTACCCAGGGTGGACGGGGTCAAAATGGTGTTCAAGACCGCTTTGAGGAAGATCTGCTGATCCTTGACCCGCTGGTAATCGCCGTCCACAAAGGCGTAGCGTTCGCGCACAAAACCCAGGGCCTGATCACCAGTCATCTTCTGCGGCCCCGCCGGGAAGGTGTAATTTCCATGGGTGGAGGTGAAGGGAATCGGGACGTTCACAGTGACCCCGCCCAGAACATCGGTGACGGCCTTGAAACCCTCAAAATCAACCACAGCCACATGATCGATCCTGCTATTGAACATGCCTTCCACCGTTTGCACCACCAAAGGCACTCCCCCGTACGCCATGGCTGCGTTGATCTTCGCCTCGCCATGTCCGGGGATGGTGACCCAGGTATCCCGCATGATCGAGATCATGTAGATGTTTTTGCGGTCCGCTGGAATATGGACCCACATCATGGTGTCCGAGCGCTGGTTTGAGGGCAGGCCCTGCTCGGCCAGATCCACGTCGTCGCTTCGACTGTCGCTGCCCAATAGCAAGATGTTCTCCGCGTTCGACGCCGGACCCTGCGTTGGCTTCACGGGCCGGGACACGTCGTTGGGGAAGGTCGTGGGGAGACGTTGCACATTGGCGTCGAAGTTGTGAGCCAGATTTGCCACAAACAGTCCGCTGACCACTGCCGCAATGACAAAAACGGCCAGCACGCTCCATAGCACGCCGCGGCCTATATTGCGTCTACGTCGTGCCGAACCAGGGGCACCATCACCTTCGCTCATAGTCGCAATAGTGCCACCACTTGTGCCCAATTTGCCCCGCCAGACTGGCGGATTGCAGCATTGTTGCAGCTCTGAGACCTAACTCATCGGCAACTCCCAGACTTGGGCAACGCGGCACCCTCTGCCCTGTTCAGCGGATAGGCTGGAAACATGCGTTTGAAATCTCTGTCCGGGCGGATTGCCGCTCCCTTGGCTGTTTGTGCCCTTGTGCTCTTGACCGGTTGCGCCCCGTCCGTGGAGGTGTCTGCGGCCGAGGACTCCAATAATCCTGCGTGCGCGCCGATGATGGTGGCGTTGCCCGACAGCCTCGCCGACGCACCCAAGCGGACCACCTCGAGCCAGGCCACGGCCGCCTGGGGAGATCCATCCCTGCTCATCTTGCGGTGCGGTGTGCCGGTTCCGGGGCCCACCACTGACAGCTGCGTGAGTGTCAACGGTGTCGACTGGGTCATGAAAGAGGGCGACCCGGCGTGGACACTAACCACCTATGGCCGCAATCCCGCGACGGAAATCATCTTTGACCCGAAGAAAATTGCCTCAAGTTCGGTCCTGCCCGAACTTGCCAATGCCGCCGCCAAGATCCCGGCGACCCGGGCCTGTGTCGGGACCGAGGACCTGGAGCTACCGGCTGGCAAATAGCCCATGGCGGGCCGGGCTAGCTTTTGAGCCCGAGCGTCCAGAGTGAGGTGACCTCCCGTGAGCGGGCGTCAAAGAACGGGTCGCTGCGGTCCATGGAGCGCGGGTGCCTGGCCGGCGTGTCCCGCTTGTCCAGCACCACCAACCCGGCCGCCTCAATCCAGTCCAACAGTTCCTCGCGGCTGCGCAGGCCCAGGTGTTCGGCCAGGTCTGAGATGATCAGCCAGCCCTCTCCCCCGGGTTCCAGGTGACCGGGCAGCCCGGCCAGGAACGCCTTGAGCATGCGGCTCTTGGGGTCGTAGACGGCATTGTCCAACAAGGTGTGCGGGGTGCCCGGCAACCAGGGCGGATTGCACACCACGATGGGCGCCCGACCGTCCGGGAACATGTCGGTCAGCGCCGGTTCAATCTGGCCCGCAAGGCCTAGGGAGGCGATGTTCTCTTGGGCGCAGGCGATGGCCCGGGGCTCACTGTCGGTCGCGATGACTTTTTGCACGCCACGTTTGGCCAGGATCGCCGCCAGCACGCCGGTGCCGGTGCCAATGTCAAAGGCCAGGTCCGTGGAGGGTAGGGGCGCCTGGGCCACCAGTTCCAGGTACTCGCTGCGGATGGGGGCAAAGGTTCCATAGTGCGGATGGATCTTAGCATCGAGGACGTCAACAAAGAGGCCGTTCCTGCGCCATTCATAGGCGCCGATGGCCCCGAGGACATCCTGCAGCGGGGTCACCTCCGGCCCATGAACTTCCCCTGCAGCACCAAGCCAAGCCTGTGAGATGTCCGGTGCACGGCGCAGGGCAACGCCGGGGCCCGGCTCCAGCGGGACGAGCAGCAGTCCCAGGATCCTGGCGCGCTGGGAGCGGGCCTGCCGGTAGCGGTAGAAAGCGTCCGCAACGTCCTCGCCGTCGCGCTTCTTGCCCGCCGGCGTACGCCGCGCCATGGCGGAAAGAAGCTGGCGGGCATTGTGATAGTCACCGTGCCACAGCATGGCCTTACCCTGGGCAGCGAGCCGGTAGGCGTCGTCGGCCGTCAGGGAGTCATCCACCAACACCACATTTTTCGGTGCCGGAGATCCGTTGATCGAACGCCACCTTGCACTGCGCTCTTCGCCGTCGTGTATCCACGAAATGGTGGGGGCAGCGCCTGAATCGGTGGCCATAGGGATGTGCTCCTGGTTTTTCATAAGTTGCTTGGCGCCAACTGGCCAAGAGCGAGTGTCCCGCTGTGAGATTGTGTAGTGGGAGTTTTTCGAAGATCAGCCACCCTCTAAGTTTAGCGGTGACGAACTCCGGCTTGCCCGCAGGTCAAATCCAATGGCGCAGTGAGGTGAGCTAGCTGTATTGCCCACGGGCATTGGGTACTGACTGGCTCGACCGCCGGCGTTAGCGCAGGCCAACCTTACGGGTCAGTGCCAGTTGCACAAGCTCGTCGATGAGGTCCCGGTAGGACAGCCCGGACGCGGCCCACATCTGCGGGTACATGGAGCTGGGCGTGAAACCGGGCATCGTATTGATTTCATTGATGATCAGGTCCCCGGCCGCGGTGTAGAAGAAGTCCACCCGGGACAGGCCCTCGGCCCCGACGGCGTCAAACGCGAGTGCTGCCTGTTCCCGGATTCGGGCGAGGTCTACTTCGGGCATGTCCGCCGGGCAGCTCAGCGTCACTGCGTCGCCGTGGACGTACTTGGCCTCAAAATCGTAAAACGCGTGATGGGTCCCATCCATCATGGTGACTTCGCCCGGCAGCGAGACGCGAGGGGCAGCGCTCCCCCGGCCCTCCAGGACGGCAATTTCAATTTCGCGGCCCACAATGCCAGCCTCAATGACCAGCTTGAGATCGTGCTCACGTGCCGCGGCAATCGCGGCATCCAGCCCGTCGACCGAATCAACCTTGGAGATGCCCATGGAGGATCCGGCGCGGGCAGGCTTCACAAACACGGGGAAGCCAAGAGCGGAAACCCGATCGCGCACACGCCCGGGATTGACGGTCCACTCTCGGTCGGTCACCGCAATGAACGGCCCCACAGCCAGTCCGGCCGCTTCAAAAACCACCTTCATGAAATGCTTGTCCATACCAATGGCCGACGCCAAAACACCCGCACCCACGTACCGGGTATCGCTTAGTTCCAGCATGCCCTGGATGGTGCCATCCTCGCCCCACGGTCCGTGCAACAGCGGGAAAACCACATCCACGACCCCCAATTCCTGCGGAACCTGGGCTGCTTCCTGCACCACCAGCTGGTGTCCACCACCAAGGTGTGCCAGCGAAACGCTCTGCCCCCCCGCCTTGACCTCCGGCAGTGCTCCGCCCGCCAACGACCACCCAGAAACCTCGTCCCCAGCCAAAACCCACTGGCCATTTTTCGCGATACCGATGGCGACGACGTCGTACTTTCCACGGTCGATGGCGCCCAACACGCCGGCGGCAGTGACACAACTGACGGCGTGCTCGCTGGAGCGCCCGCCAAACAAGATGGCGACACGAATGCGCGGTGTTGGGGCGGGGGAATCAGTAGTCACGCGTTAGTCGCCTTCGGATTTCAGTTGGCGGGCCAGTAGCAGCGGGCCCAGTTCATCGACAGTCAGTTTACCTTCAAGCACGCCCACAACCGCGTTGGTGATGGGCATATCGACGCCCATTTTCGCTGCCAGGTCCGAGACGGCACGGCCGGACTTGATGCCCTCTGCCGTCTGCGTCATGCGGTTGTTGACCTCATCTAGGGTGAGGCCTTCGCCCAGCATGCGACCGGCCGTGTGGTTGCGGCTCAGCGAGGAGGAACAAGTTGCCACTAGATCGCCCAGCCCGGCCAGCCCGGCCATGGTCTCGGCCTTGCCGCCCAGCGCCAGTGCCAGCCGTGTTGTCTCCGCCAGGCCACGCGTGATCACCGAGGCCTTGGTGTTGTCGCCCACCATTTGTCCCTCGCAAATGCCCACGCATAGCGCGATGACGTTCTTCACGATCCCGCCAATCTCCACGCCCACCACGTCATCGACGGTGTAGGGGCGGAAGTATGGCGGCGTGGACACGCTCGCCACCCATTTTGCGGTGTTCTCATCGGCACATGCCACCACGGAGGCGGTGGGCTCCTGGCGGGCAATTTCCATGGCCAAATTGGGGCCAGAAATCACCACTACCCGGTCCGGGGTGAGCCCCAGCTCTTCCTCGATGACCTGGGACATGCGTTGGTCGGTGCCCAGTTCCAGGCCCTTCATCAAGCTGACGACGACGACGTCCTTAGCCAGGTGACCGGCCCACCCGCGCAGCTGCTCACGCAACGTTTGGGCGGGAACGGCAAGCACCACCAGCTCAGCGTCTCTGAGTACCTCCACGGCGTCCGTGGAGGCGCCGATGTTGGCGGGCAGCTCGGTGGTGGAGAGGTAGCGCGGGTTGCGGTGGTGGATGTTGATCTGGTCCACCACCTCCTGGCGCCGGCCCCACACCACGATCTTGCGATCCGTGCCTGCCGCGGCGTCGCCGAGGATCTTCGCGAACGTGGTTCCCCAGCTGCCGGCACCCAAGACCGCGATCTTGACCGGCGCAATGCCATCCACGTAGCTCACTGGGGATCACCTGTTTCTGTTGGTCCGACGTCGTTCTTCTGATGATCCTGCTTGTGACCTTGGGAGCCGCGCTCCTCAAATCTGCCATGGGTTGACTGGTGGTGGGCCGCGGGGTCCCAGCGCTGGGCCGGGGCCTTCTCGCCGCGCAGCTCCTCCAGCATGGCCGTAATGGCCACCATAATGACATCGGTCATGGCCTCCAGGGTGGCTTTGTCGGCCGCATGCCCGGCGAAGGCGCTCAGGTCCACAGGGTCACCGACCACGACCTTCACCTTCTTGCGCGGGAAAATCTTGAAGCCCTTGGCATAGCGGGGGAACACTTCCTGCGCCCCCCAATGCACCACGGGGATGACCTTGACACCTGTACCCAGGGCCAGCCTGGCCGCCCCCGTGCGCCCTTTCATGGGCCACAGATCCGGATCACGGGTAAGGGTGCCCTCGGGATAGACCACCACCGCGCCGCCGCCGTCGAGCACCTTCTGGGCAAAGGACAGCGACGTGCCGGCCCCTGCTCCGCTGCGCTCAACAGGAATCTGCTGTGCGCCGCGCAGGATGGGTCCCAAGATCGGGGTCTTGAATAAACCGTCCTTGGCCAGGAAGTGCGGCATGACGTTTTGGTTGTAGAGCAGGTGACCGACCACGATCGGGTCGATTTCGGTGCAGTGGTTGGGCACCACAATGAAGCCCTCGTCGACCGGCAGTCGGTCAAGGCCATACCATTCCTTGCCCATGAGCAGGGTGATCGCGGTCCGGGCGACGCCGGCCACAAACGCAAACACCATCCAGGTCCGCAGACTCATACCAACGGGCTTGAAGGGGCGCTTGCGTGCTGGCTTGCGCCGGCCGGGCAGGTCCTGTCCGGAAACGTCAGCGGCCACGACCCTACCTCAAGACTTTACTGGACTCGTGCACGTCAAAATCGGCGCCCAACCCGTCAAGTTTGGCCGTGAACTTCTCATAGCCTCGGCTGATGATGTCAATGCCCGTCACGGTGGAGGTGCCTTGGGCGGCCAAGGCGGCGATCATGTGACTGAAACCGCCGCGCAGGTCGGGGACGTCGATGGTGGTTCCCGTCAGAGGGGTGGAGCCGGAGATGACTGCCGAGTGGATGAAGTTCCGTTGGCCGAAGCGGCAGGGGACGCTGCCCAGACACTCGCGGTGGAGCTGGATGTTGGCACCCATCCTGGTCAGCGCGTTGGTGAAGCCAAACCGGTTCTCGTAGACGGTCTCGTGCACGATCGAGACACCCTCGGCCTGGGTCAGGGCCACCACGAGCGGCTGCTGCCAGTCCGTCATGAACCCCGGGTGGACATCGGTCTCCAGCACTAGCGGCTTCAGGTCCCCGCCCTTGTGGTAGAAACGGATGCCGTCGTCGTGGATGTCCATGCCGCCACCAATCTTGCGGAAGGTGTTCACGAACGTCATCATGTCCCGCTGGCTGGCGCCTTCGACGTATATGTCACCGCCAGTGACAAGCGCGGCAGACGCCCAGGATGCGGACTCGTTGCGGTCGGGCAGGGCGGTGTGCACGTAGCCGCTGAGTTCGTTCACGCCTTCAATGCGGATGGTCCTGTCGGTCTGCACCGAGATGATGGCGCCCATTTTTTGCAAGATCGCAATGAGGTCAATGATCTCCGGCTCCGTGGCCGCACCGCTGAGCTCGGTGATGCCTTCGGCCCGGGTGGCGGAGAGCAGCACTTGTTCGGTGGCGCCAACACTGGGGTAGGGCAGACTGATCTTGGTGCCCTTGAGCCCGTGAGGGGCGGAAATGAGGATGCCTCCGCCGGTCTTGTCCACCACAGCACCAAATTTGCGCAGCACCTCGAGGTGGTAGTCGATGGGTCGGTCACCGATCTTGCAGCCGCCCAGGTCCGGGATGAACGCGTGACCAATGGAATGAATGAGAGGTCCGCACAGCAGGATGGGGATGCGGGAGTCACCGGCGTGGGTGTTGATCTCCGAGCTGGAGGCAGTCTTGGCGTTGGCCGGGTCCAGTGTCAGGTCCCCCGTGACGGGGTCCTTCACCACCGTGACGCCGTGAAGTTGCAGCAACGAGGTCACAACCTCCACATCCTTGATCTCCGGGACATTGCGCAACGTGGAGGGCGCATTGCCCAACAATGCGGCCACCATGGCCTTGGGGACTAAGTTCTTAGCACCACGTACCTGGATGCGTCCCTTGAGCGGGACACCGCCACGGACCGTCAGAATCCTGCTCATCTTCACCTAATCCTTCGTTCCACCACCACCCGCCGAACCTTCGCCGGGCCTCAGTCAAGCATAGTTTCTCCCCACTAGATGCTGAAATGGCTGTCCCTGCTGGAGGCTGGCGGGCAGCGAACGCGCGGTTTCCGCGGGAGCAGGATCCGGCGTCGTCCCTTGGCCCAGGCGTATCCGGGCGCCCTGGCCGGAACCAAATGCGTCCCACCGCGGGGGCCGTTGTGGTGATTCGCCACCGCTATGAATCGGTTCCGCAACAGAGGGGGCCGTTGTGGTGATTCGACGCTGGCCGGCCAGGGGCGAGTCACCACAACGGCCCCCTCTGAATGCCCTGTCGTACCCGGAACAGGTGGCGACCCGCACCCTTGCCTCCTCCACAGGCCCGGGGTGCCCGGTACTTTCCACAATCGCCACGATTCAAGATGCCAGGCCCGTTCCCCGGATGGATCATCGAAGCATGACAGTTTTCCAGGTGCCGCCGTTTATCACCGCGGACAGCAAATATGAGGACGAATACTCGGCCCGAAGGCTTTCTCGCCAGACTGCCTCCGGCAAACTTGTCAGGGTACGCCGGGGACTTTATCTGCCAGCTTCGGTGTGGGAAAGCATGAAGCCGTGGGAGCAGGAACGGATGCGGATCCAGGCAGTTGATGTGCTGGCAAGCCGTCATCCGATTTTTGCCCGCGAGTCCGCAGCTCTGGTCATGGGACTGCCACTGATTCATACGCCGCGCCAGGTTCAAACGGTCGTGGCCCCGGGCCTGCGCGGGGGCCAAAGCAGCAAGGGGGTGCGCCGCACCGGCTCGGTGGAGGGCGATCCCGTACCGTGGACCATGTTTGGGCTCAAGGTCACCCCGCCGGCGGAGACCGCACGCGATCTGGCGCTGCAGCTGCCACTGTCCCAGTCGCTGCCCGCCATGGACAAGTTGATGCAGCGCGAGATCCTGCCGGGCTCTCCTCACAATGTAAATCTGATCTTCACTGCTGACCATGTGCGTGCCTCAGCTGCATTGCTTCCCAATGGCACGCAGCGGCGCAGGGTGGAAAGAGTTCTGGAGGTGGCGGACGGGCTCTCGCAGTCGGCGGGTGAGTCATGGAGCCGTGCCATCATGATCCAACACGGCTTCCCACGACCGGTTTTGCAAAATTCGTACTACGACGACCGGGGTCTCATCGGCTATCCGGACTTTGAATGGAAGGAATTGAAGATTCTTGGCGAATTCGATGGCTTCGAGAAATACTCAGCGCAGCGCTTCCTCAAGGGTAAGACCCCGTCCCAGGTGGTGGTTGAGGAGAAAAAGCGGGAGGACCGGCTACGAGCGCTCGGCTACAAAGTGGTTCGATGGGTGTGGGCAGACCTCCAGGACCCACAGCGGCTCATTGGCCTGTTGCACGCGGCCGGCCTGCCGTCGCGAAATCTGTAGCGTCAACGAGGTCCGGGGGGCCGTTGTGGTGATTCGCCGCTGGCCGGCCAGGAGCGGATCACCACAACGGCCCCCCGGGTGTGCTCCGGCTGTAATCGGGGCAGCAAAAAGCCGGCCCTTCCCGGGAGGGATGGACCGGCTTTCCTGTGTGCTGAGGCCACGCACCCCTGGGGCCACACACCCAGTGGTCCACAGCAGAAGCCGCACGAACGGCTGAAGTTGGGGAGGGCTCGGGGACTAGCTTTTCGCCGGCAGCGTGGTGGGCTTGTAGGTCGGACGCGTGGCCTCGAACGCGGTGATGGCCGGTTCGTCGCGCAGCGTCAGGCCAATGTCATCCAGGCCTTCCAGGATGCGCCAGCGGGTGTAGTCGTCAATCTGGAACGGGGCCACAACAGTGCCCGCCGTGACCATTTTGGCCACCAGGTCCACAGTGACCTCCGTCCCCGGAGCGTTCTCCAGGACTTTCCAGATCAGCTCAATGTCGTCCTGGGCCACCTCGGCGGCCACCAAGCCTTGTTTGCCCGAGTTGCCGCGGAAAATGTCGGCAAAGCGTGAGGAGAGCACGGCCTTGAAGCCGTAGTCTTTCAGCGCCCAAACAGCATGCTCGCGGGAGGAACCGGTTCCGAAGTCGGCGCCTGCCACCAGCACGGAGCCAGCGCTGTACGGCTCCTGGTTGAGGATGAATTCGGGGTTTTTGCGCCAGCTGGAGAACAGGGCGTCCTCGAAGCCGGTACGGGTGATCCGCTTGAGGTACACGGCCGGGATGATCTGGTCGGTATCAACGTTGCTTTGGCGCAGCGGGACACCAATACCGGTGTGGGTGGAGAACTTGTCCATGGTGTGAGCTCCTTACGCTACGGTCTGGGCGGATGTGGTCTCGACAGGCTCGACCACCGGCAAGAGGTCCGACGGCGAGCTGAGGGTGCCGCGAACAGCCGTGGCGGCTGCGACGACGGGTGAGACCAGGTGGGTGCGCCCGCCCTTGCCCTGGCGGCCTTCAAAGTTGCGGTTGGACGTCGAGGCGCAACGCTCCCCCGGTTCCAGTTGGTCAGGGTTCATACCCAGGCACATGGAGCAACCGGCAAAACGCCACTCGGCACCAAAGTCGACGAACACCTTGTCCAGGCCCTCGGCTTCGGCTTCCAGGCGGACGCGGGCGGATCCGGGCACCACCAGCATGCGGATGTTGGGGTCCTTTTCGCGGCCGCGGATGATGTCCGCGGCGGCGCGCAGGTCCTCGATGCGGGAGTTGGTGCAAGAGCCCAGGAAAACCGTGTCGACACGGATGTCCTTCATGGGGGTGCCTGCTTCGAGGTCCATGTAGGCCAGTGCCCGTTCGGCGGCGGCCTTGGCGTTTTCGTCGCCGAAGTCCTCCGGGAACGGAACGGCGTCGTTCAGGGAGACGCCCTGCCCCGGGTTGGTGCCCCAGGTGACGAAGGGCTCCAGGGTGTTTGCGTCTAGGAACACCTCGGCGTCGAATTCGGCGTCGTCCTCTGTTGTCAGGGACTTCCAGTACTCAACGGCATCATCCCAGTCCGCACCCACCGGTGCATGAGCGCGGCCCTTGAGGTAAGCAAAGGTGATCTCGTCCGGGGCGATCATCCCAGCACGGGCGCCCGCCTCGATGGACATGTTGCACACGGTCATGCGGGCGTCCATGGACAGTGCACGGATGGCCGATCCACGGTATTCGAGCACGTAGCCCTGGCCACCACCGGTGCCGATCTGGGCGATGATGGCCAAGATGACGTCCTTGGAGGTCACGCCGGGGCGCAGCGTGCCCTCGACGTTGATGGCCATGGTTTTGAACGGCTTCAGCGGCAGTGTCTGGGTGGCCATGACGTGCTCCACCTCGGAGGTGCCAATACCAAAAGCGAGGGCGCCCACTGCACCGTGCGTTGAAGTGTGCGAGTCTCCACAAACCACCGTCATACCCGGCTGGGTCAGGCCCAGCTGCGGGCCCACCACATGCACGATGCCCTGTTCGGCGTCGCCCAGCGAGTGCAGGCGCACACCGAATTCGGCACAATTGTTGCGCAGCGTCTGGATCTGGGTGCGGGAGGTAAGGTCCGCGATCGGCTTGAAGATGTCCAGCGTGGGGGTGTTGTGATCCTCCGTGGCAATGGTCAGATCCGGGCGGCGCAATGGCCGACCGGCCAGCCGCAAACCCTCGAAGGCCTGGGGCGAGGTGACCTCATGGATCAGGTGAAGGTCGATGTAGAGAAGGTCCGGCTGTGCGGCATCGCCGTCACCCTCGCCCTGCTTGACAACGTGGTCGCGCCATACTTTTTCAGCGAGCGTCTTCGCGGTCCTTCGCGCAGTCGTCGTCGAAACGGTCGGCAGCTTTGCTGAGTCGTGCGCTTCGGGTGTGGTTGCCTCGGTCACGGCCAGCTCCCTTCATCTGTTGAGATGCGTGCCTCCAGTAGAATGACTGGAACGCGCACCTGTGGTTTGTATAGTCCTACTGTTCCAGCCCCGTTGGCACAGAAGCTAGCCCGTCGATTTGCATCTCACATAATGAGACGTCAATATCATTACATGGACAATTCTAGTGGCGTTGGCGTTATCGATAAAGCGGCTCTCGTGCTTGATGCACTGGAGGCAGGACCTACCACCTTGGCCCAGCTTGTTGCGGCCACCGGTTTGGCCCGCCCAACAGTGCACCGGCTGGCGCTTGCCTTGGTATATCACCGGCTGGTCAGCCGCGACATGCAGGGCCGTTTTGTGCTGGGCAGCCGCCTCGTGGAACTGGCCTCCGCCGCCGGTGAGGACCGCCTGATTGCCGCCGCCGGCCCCGTACTTCTGCAACTGCGTGATTCCACCGGTGAAAGCGCCCAGATCTTCCGTCGCCAGGGCGATTCCCGCGTGTGTGTGGCGTCTGCTGAGCGGCCTATCGGCCTGCGCGACACCATTCCCGTAGGCACCCAGCTGACCATGAAGGCCGGCTCCGCCGCCCAGGTGTTGCTGGCCTGGGAAGATCACGAGCGTTTGCTCGAGGGCCTGCACAACGCCCGTTTCACACCCACCGTTTTGGCCGGTGTACGACGGCGTGGATGGGGTCAGTCCCTGGGCGAACGTGAGCCCGGGGTGGCCTCGGTGTCGGCGCCCGTCCGCGGCCCCTCCGGCCGCGTCATTGCGGCGGTGTCTATCTCCGGCCCCATTGAGCGCCTGACCCGCCAGCCCGGCCGCCTGCACGCCGAGATCGTATGCAACGCTTCCCGCATCCTGACCGAGGCCCTTCGCAAAAGCAACGACTAGAACTCACGGGTAGAACTCACAGGCGCGTAGTGTTTCCCCATGACTAATTGCGCCGTTTTCCTGCGTGGCATCAACGTCGGGGGCATTAACATCAAGATGGCCGAGCTTCGCTTGGCCCTGGCGGCGTTGCCGCTTGAAAACGTGAAGACGCTGCTGGCCTCCGGGAACGTGGTGTGCTCAAGCGATGCGCCAGTCGCAGAAGTTAAGGCGCTGGTGGAAGACTGCCTGCGGGAAAAATTTGGCTACGACGCGTGGGTGGTGGTCCTTGACCAGCCTCGGCTGAAGTCCATCATCGAGACCTGCCCCTACCCTGCCGACGACAAGGCCACCCACAGCTATGTGACGCTTTCCTCGCAGCCGGACATGCTGGACGAGCTTGAGGCGCTGGGCCGCGACCTGCCCGCCACCGAACTGCGCCGTCTAAGCCCTGAGGCCTTGGCCTGGCTGGCCCCAGCCGGAGGCACGCTGGAGAGCCCGTTCAGCAAGCTTTCCGCCAGGGCCCGTTACAAGAGCACGACGACGACCCGCAACTTGCGCACGCTCCTGAAGTGCCGCGACGCGATGGCCTAAGATGCTGCGGCGAGGGCGTCCTGAAACGCGCGATGGCGGGCAATCTCGGCCTCGACGGGTTCCACCACCAGTGTTTGGCACACGGCACCGATACTCTCGCGCAGCCGCCGTCGTGCCTGGGACGCACGACGTGCCGCACCTGCCGCGGCGATGAATTTGCTGGTGAGCGCCAGGAAGACTCCCAACACCACACCGCCGATCACGAGCAGCGTGGGCACGGGCCAGCCTTCGACTTTCGGCGCTTCAGGGACCGGCATCTGAAAGTATCCCAGGCCGGCCAGCACGCCAAGCCACAGCAAGCCGGCAACGGCCGCTAGCAGGGCCAGCCATTGGATGGCGGAGAACACCGGCCACCACCAGGACCGCGCATTGGCCTTCACATCGGTGGAAGCCACCGCCTGATCCAACGCGTCAGTGAGGCCCTGGCGGTTGCTGCGCGCAGCCGCCCGGATGGAGGCACGCCACGGACCGCAGGCCCCGGCACTGGCGGCGTCAGCAAAGTCGCGTACGGCTGAATCGAGCTGCGCCTGCTCGGCGACGCCAGCCTGCGGTAGCGAGGTTCGGTTAACAGCGCAGTCACCTTCTCTGCGCAAACTCAACTGGCGCAGGGGGTCCTTGCGGAACTTCGAGATCCACCGCGTGGGCGGCCAACCAGTCCGCTTCGTGGCCTCCAAGCGGTAGGAGGCACGCACGGCAGCCACTACTGGCTCCACATGTGCGGCCTGCGCCAACCCGGCGGCCAAGGCCCTCCGCTCCTGCTGGTGAACCCCCGCAGCCTCACCCGTTCCCGAGGCCTCTGCCAACCTGCGCGCTGCCACGGCAACATCGGCGGCGAGCCGTGCCGACTGGGCTGCCTTAGCCTTCACGACGGCGGACAGCCGCGTACGCAGATCGGACACACCGGTTCCCGCCAGTGCCGAAACAGCCAGCACCGGAACGTGGGTCAAACCGTCACGGTCGAGGATACCGGCCAGTGAGGCAAGCACGGGCTTGACCTCGTGGGGGGCCAGCGTGTCCACCTGGTTCAACACCACTATGGTCACGGCCCCGTGGGCCGAAAAGGGCCGGATGAAGTCATGGTGGATGGCGGCGTCAGCATACTTTTGCGGGTCAACCACCCACACCAGGACATCCACCTGCCCGGCCAGTCGCTGTGCCGTTTCCCGATGCGAAAACTGCACGGAGTCAAAGTCCGGCAGGTCCAGAAGGATCAGCCCGCAGCCGTCCCCCAGGCCCGGCACCGCCTTGCCCTCACGGCGGTCGGCAACCTTCAACCAGTCAAGCAACGGCCCGCTCCCTGCTAGCTCCCACACCATGGCCAACGGCTCACTCGTGGTCGGCCGCCGCACGGCAACCGTGGCCACCCCGGCCCCCACCACGGCGTTAAATAGCGTGGACTTCCCGCTGCCCGTGGCGCCAAAGAATCCCACCACGGTGTGCCCGGCGCTGAGCGAGCGCCGCGAGGTGGCCCGTTCCAGAACGTCGTACGCCTCCTGTAAGGCGGCGTCGTCCAGGCGTCCCTCACCGAGTTCGCGGGCCTTGTTCAGCGCGGCCAACTTTTGCGCCAGCGAGGACTCGGTACGCGCCTCCCGGTGCCGGCTCATGCGCCCTCCCCCAGCGTCGCCAACCGCTTCGCCAACGCCTCAAGCCGTTCCACGGCAGGGGAGGAACCAGAGCTTAACGGGCCGATCCGCTCCAGGAAGCGTTGCTGCTGCCCCGCCAAAAGGGCCGCGCACCGCTTTTCTAGGGACTGCCGGGCCTCATGGGTCAGGCGCCGCACCGCATCCTCGCCGAAGACCGCTTCCAGGAGTTTTTGGCCCACGACGGCGGTACCTCCGGCGATTCCCACCTCGGCCCCCGTCAATCCCCCTGTCAGCGAAAACACCACGATCATCAACACCACGCCCAAGCCGTTGACCCCGAAGGATAGCCAGCGCGCCTGCGACCGCCTGGCCGCACCCTCGGAGCGGATTAAGGCCATCACATCCGACTGCCAGGCCCTAATTTCCGCCGCAACCGTAGCGGGGAAATCTGCTGTAACTCCGGAAAGGTCCTGCGCACTTAGCAGCGCCCTGCCGGCGGGATCGGCCCGCCACCGCTGGTCGGCGTCCTCGGCGGCCCGGGCGGCCTGGGCCACGATGACGGCCTGCAGCCCGGTTTCGATGGCAGCCTCCACCTGCACGGCCGGAGGCGGTTGCCCCCTGAAAAACGCGCCCACACGGTCCCTGACCCTGCCAATGCCGCTTTCCAGGGCCCGGAAGAAATCACCTGTTCCCACAAAGTCCTGCCACCTGGCCAGGACTTCCCCGCGCAGCAGCGAGCCGTCACTGGTGGCGTGGGAAATTTTGGTGGCGGCATCCTCAAAGGCGGCTACGACGTCGTCGGTCAACTGCAAGCTTGACTCAAGCTGGTCCAAGGCGGCCAAGGCCAGCAGTTCCACCTTGCCTGAGAGCGCCCGCACGGTGCCATTGAGGGTGCGACGGGCAATGTCCGCCCTGCCGGAAACGTCGGCTGCCATGCCCTCCAACCAGGCCCTGATAGGTGCCGTGGCCTCCGACGGCAGCATGCCGAGTTCGTCAAGGGCGGTCTCCGGCACCACAAAAAGCTGCGCGCCCGTCAATCCTTGGCGCCCCAGCATGGAGCGCAGATCGGCACTGACTTCCGTCTGGGCGCCTTGGGGTACTCGGTCAAGGATCACGGCCACGAGAATGTCCCGCGAGGCGGCATCGAGCAGCAGCCGCCACGGGACGGCATCAGCATAGCGGTTTGCGGTGGTGACGAAAAGCCACAAGTCCGCTGCCGCCAGGAGCTGGCCTGCAAGTTCGCGGTTGTCATCGGAGACTGAGTCGACGTCGGGCGCGTCAAGCAGTGCCACTCCTTTTGGCACTGCCGGATCGGCCACGAGAGCCAGTGAGTTCATGGCGGCCGGGTCGGGGGTGGGGCCCGCCTCGGTGGCGGCGGTGCCCGCAGGCGCGCGTTCCCCGCGGATCCTGGCCAAGGAGGGTAGGACCCGCGTGGAACTGAACCAGTCGGTGTCTTGCGGGTGGTGGAGCAGGATGGGTTGGCGGGTGGTGGGGCGGATGGCTCCGGCCCGGGTCACGGGGTGCCCCACCAGCGCGTTGACGAGCGTTGATTTTCCGGCGCCTGTGGAGCCGCCCACCACGGCCAGCAGCGGGGCCTCCAGGCTGCGGTAGCGCGGCAGAATGTAGTCCTCGAGCTGCCTCAGCGACGCCTTCGCCGTGTTGCGTGCTTCCTGCGTTCCGGGCAGTTCTAGGGGAAGCTGCAACCGTTCGAGTTCGGCACGCACCGCTTCCAGCAGCGCCAGCGCGGCGAGGCTCGCCTTGGCTGTGCCGCCGTCATCGGAGGGAAGAATGATTGGACTCACAACATCATCATGCCAGTTCAATGCCAGCTACAAACCCTTTGGTGTGACAATTGGCGGGTTTGTTAAAGCAAAATGGCCGGAAACCCGTAGGTTTCCGGCCTTGCTTGTGACCCCAGCGGGATTCGAACCCGCGTTACCGCCGTGAGAGGGCAGCGTACTAGGCCGCTATACGATGGGGCCCTAATACATTCGGTTTTTGCTCAACAATCTTCAGAAACATTACCCGAATTTTGCTGCTCACGCCAACCGAAGGGCGGCTTTTACAAGCGCTGGGATACCAGGACTCGAACCTAGAATGTCGGTACCAGAAACCGATGTGTTGCCAATTACACCATATCCCAATGGCCACGTTCTGCCGTGAAATCCTCGGGTTTCCCCGGGCTTTCAGCGGCCCTCGCGCCGGGATAAGACTCTACCCGATAGTTTCCCAGACACCAAAACGAGAAGACAGAAATGGGCTGAGCGGTACGTCACAGCCGCGTATTGAGCGGTTCCAGTGCCAAAAGGAGGGCCAGTTCGAATAAGTTTGCGATTTCTTGGACCCCGCCCAGGGCGTCCACAGCTTCGCCCTCGCACGACGGCGCCTGCACGTTCTCCCTGTTCAGCCAGACCCCGCGCAGCCCGGCTTGGGAGGAGCCGACGGCGTCGAGCATGTAGTTGTCCCCCACGTACAGCGTTTGCGCCGGGTGGGTACCCAGTTGGCGGCAACCTTCCAGGAACACCTGCGGTGCCGGCTTCGCCGCGTCGAGGGTGTCGATGCCCACCAGTACCTCGATGCGCTGCAGGCCGGCTGTATCCAGCTTGGCGCGCTGGTAGTCGTGGACGTTGTTGCTCACACAGCCGTATGGGATTCCTGCCTCATCAAGCGTGTCAAGGATGGGCACCACGTCCTCAAAAGCCTTGATGGACAGCGGCTGGGCGGCTTCAAAATCGGCAATCCAACGTTGCTCGGCAACGTCGTCGAAACCACTGAACCCCAGATGGTCGAAGACGACGCGGGCCCGCAGGCCTCGCTGCTGGGCAAAGCTGAACTCCCCAGCCACATAGCGGTCGTAATAGTTGTGCGTGTCGGCCATATAGATGGCGGCGAAGGTGTCCCAGTCCTGAGCCGTGTTGGCCGGCAGCAGCTCCCTGCCCGCCACCTCCATGGCAGCCTGCATGGCGGCGTACAGGTCCACCAAGGTCTCGTCGATGTCAAACAAGACACCCCCGACCCGCCCCAAGGAAAAGGGCGAGTCAGGGGCTGCTTGCAAAGCGCTGGACGTCAACTTGATCAGCCGCGGAACGTCTTGAGGCGGGTCAGTGAGGATTCCTTGCCCAGAATCACCATGGACTCAAACAGCGGTGGGGAAATGCGCCGCCCCGACAGTGCCGTACGGACGGGGCCGAAGGCCAGGCGCGGCTTCACACCAAGGCCCTCCACCAGGGCCGTCTTCAGGGCTGCCTGAATGCTCTGCGCGGTCCACTCTTCCAGGGGCTCCAGGGCCGCCAAGGCGGCATCGAGCACCTCGGTCAGGTTTTCTGGCAGCCCCTTGCGCGCATCGTCGGCGACGTCGACGCCGTCGTCCCTCTTGAACAGGAACGCCAGCATCTGTGGAGCCTCACCCAACAAGGTGATCCGCTCCTGCACCAGCGGGGCGGACTCGGTGAGGATTTCCTCCTCACGGGCGCTGAGGGTCTCCCCCACGACGCCTTCAGCCTGCAGGTATGGCACCAGGCGGTTGCGGAAGTCGCAGGCCCCAAGCATGCGCACGTGGGTGCCGTTGATGGCCTCGGCCTTCTTGACGTCAAAGCGTGCCGGGTTGCCTAGGACGTCGTGAATGTCGAAGTGCTCCACAAGCTGTTCCACGGTGAAGATGTCCTCGTCTGCGGAAAGCGACCAGCCCAGCAGGGACAGGTAGTTCAGCAGGCCCTCGGGGATGAAGCCGCGGTCACGGTGCAGGAACAGGTTTGACTCGGGATCACGCTTGGAAAGCTTCTTGTTGCCGGCGCCCATGACGTAGGGCAGGTGCCCAAACAAGGGCATGTACTGGGCAACCCCCACGGCGTACAGGGCCTGGTAGAGAGCCACTTGGCGTGGCGTGGAGGAAAGCAGGTCCTCGCCGCGCAGCACGTGGGTGACACCCATCAAGGCGTCGTCCACCGGGTTCACCAGCGTGTACAGCGGTGCACCGTTGGGGCGGACCAGCGCGTAGTCCGGAACTGATCCTGCCTTGAAGGTGATCTCGCCCCTGACCAAATCCGTGAAGGTGATATCCGCATCCGGCATCCGCAGACGCAGGGCAGGCTGGCGGCCTTCGGCCTTGAATGCGGCAATCTGATCTGCCGAGAGGTCGCGGTCGAAGTTGTCGTAACCAAGCTTGACGTCCCGGCCGGCCGTCTTGTGACGTGCCTCAACCTCTTCAGGGGAGGAGAACGACTCGTATACGTGGCCACCGGCAACCAGTTTGGCAATGACGTCCTGGTAGATGTCGTTGCGCTGCGACTGACGGTATGGCTCGTGAGGGCCACCAACCTCAACACCCTCGTCCCAGTCAATGCCCAACCACTTCATCGCATCGAGCAGCTGGAGATAGCTTTCCTCACTGTCGCGCTTGGTATCGGTGTCCTCGATGCGGAAAATCATCTTTCCGTTCGTGTGCCGGGCGTACGCCCAGTTGAACAAGGCCGTGCGGATGAGCCCCACGTGGGGCGTGCCGGTCGGTGAGGGGCAGAACCTTACCCGGACAGGGGTTTCGGCGGTAACAGTGGGGATCTGGGCTGCAATAGTCATGATGTTTCCAGTTTAGACGCCTTGACCAGATTGCCGGTATCCCGCTGGGGCTCCGCTTGGATGGCGGCTCCCAGCGGTGGCGCGTGCAAGCGGTGGCGCGTGCAAACTGGCAAGGGGGTCTGAGCCAACAAACGCCACCTTCAACCAGAGCTGCCCCTTTTTCGAGTTTTAGTCACGTTTACATAACGGCTGACTTAACTGCCAATGCCTCATGTATGTTACTCGTCAGTAGCTTAAGTTGTTAGCTACATCACACGCACCCAACTTTCGTGAGGAACTGCCCATGTCCCGCAGAACCGTAGGCGCACCGTTGCGCAGCTCCACCAAAAACCATTACATCGCACATGCCCTTCTGAGCCTCCTTGTGTTGGGTTTGATCATGTTCTTCGCCCTGACCACCACCAAAATTGCCAGCGGCGCCTCACAACTCCATGATGGCTCCAAGTTAACCTCCGCCGGTGCCGACAAACTCAAGCAGGGCGCCGCGGACCTCGACGCGGGTGCGGCGGCATTGTCGAAGGGTGCGGCCTCAGCGGCCGTAGGCGCCACTGCCGCCGAGAGCGGTGCCGGAAAACTTTCCACCGGTGCCACCGCCCTGAGCCAAGGCATCCAAGATAAGCTGGCGCCCGGGCTCTTCAGCGCCAACGACGGAGCGCAGGCGCTGACCGAGGGTGCCGCCAAGACGGCGAACGACGTCCGGAACAAGCTCGCCCCGGGCGTTTACGCAGCGGCAGACGGTGCCAATCAGTTGGCTGCCGGTGGCACGGAACTGAATGCAGGCGCAGCAACCATCGCTGACGGAGTGAAGAACCAGCTAGCACCGGGCGTCTTCGCCGCCAACGCTGGGGCCCAGGAACTGTTCGCCGGATCCAAAGCACTCGAGTCTGGTACTGCCACCGTGGCCGAAGGTGTTGCCACCCAGCTAGCCCCCGGCATCGTGGCCGTGGACAAGGGCGCAGGGGATGCCGCTGCCGGTGCCAACAGACTTAATGCCGGTGCGCAGCAACTGAAGGCAGGTGCCTCAGCTGCCTCAGCCGGTGCCGCTGCACTGGGTGCCGGGGCCTCGGCGGCAAACGCAGGAGCCCAGCAAGTTAATGCGGGCTCTCAGGGCTTGGCCGCAGGTGTTGGCCAGCTCTCAGCCGGACTTACTCCGTCTGCAAACGGCGCGGATCCACAGAACTTGGCCGACGGTGTAAACCAGTTGGCTGCCGGAGCAGCACAACTGGCCGGACACGGTTCCACTCCCGGCGTGGATGCCACCGGCGTCGCGGCCCTGCGTGAGGGACTGTCCAGCCTGCGGGCCGCCGCACTAGCCACCCCAGGGATCCCTTTGGGTGCCCTGCTAGACCAACTGACAGCGCTGGAGGCAGGCGCCCAGCAGGCCTCACAAGGTAGCACCCAACTTGTGGCTGGCAGCCAGCAGCTGCAGGGTGGCTTTGGCGTGCTGGGGAAAAAGCTCAATAGCACCGATCCAGCCAATCCGGGACTGGTGGCCGGCGCCAACCAGCTCTGGGCCGGAGCCCAGCAGCTTGCCGGTGGCACAATGCAACTATCCGCAGGGCTCAACGGAGTGCCCAACGACCCTGCCAACCCGGGACTTGTCGCTGGCAACATGAAGCTTGCCGAGGGCGCCACTGAGGTATCCACCGGAACCAAGCAACTCGCGGAGGGCACCACGGCATTGTATGCAGGGACCAGGCAGTTGGTGGTGGGCGTCCACGGCCAGCCAAATGATGTTTCCCAGCCCGGTCTGCTCAGCGCTTTGAAGTCCATAGCAGCCGGATCCAGCGCGCTCTCGGCTGGAACGGGCAAGCTCAGCGGCGGCACCTCAGAAATCGCGACCGGCTTGAGGGGCACGGCAGGCAAGCCCGGGCTCATTGACGGCGCTGCCTCCCTCGCCACCGGCAGCTCAACGCTTTCAGCGGGCACGAAAAAACTCTCCACGGGCACCCAACAGCTAGTCTTTGGCATGGATGGCACCCCCGGAGATCCCGAGCGCCCCGGTCTGCTCTATGCCACACGGAACCTGGAATCGGGAACGGCGAAGCTTTCTGCCGGTACGCAGGCACTCAACGAGGGCGTGGCGGGGACTCCCGCGATCGCCGGGTCCGGCCTGCTGGAAGGCAGCAAGACACTTGCCGAAGGTGCCGGGAAGCTCGCTGAAGGCAGCACCACCCTGGCAGCCGGAAACGCCAAGCTCGCTGCCGGAGCGTCAGGTCTTTCCACCGGGGCCAGCCGTATGGCGGACGGAGCACAAACACTGGCGGTGGGCAACAGCCAGGTAGCCGATGGCACCTCGGAGCTGCTCACCGGCGTTTCCGCCGTCACCCCCGCCGGGGCTGTCGCGGCACCGGTGCCCATCCTGGCAATCATCGGGGCATTGCTGGTGGCCATTGCCATGACGATCATGCTCCGTCGCCGCGCGGCAACGCGACGAGCAGAAAGCGCCAGCTAACGGTAGTCAAGGAAAAACAGCCGCCGCACTTGCTGGCCCGCACCGCCCCACCAGGGGTACGGGCCCGCAGGGGCGGCGGTTGTCTTCACCGGCCACCGCCAGCCCAACCAGGGCGCCACCGCACAGATCGCCGCCGGCACACTCGGGAAGAAGTATTGGCAGTACATGCCGATCGCCCTGCACGTGGGGATCATGCTCACGTGCCGCCGTCGTTCCCCACCCACTCCCCCATCAGGTACGTCAGTCTGGGAACCCTGCGGGCGTGGGTGGATTCTTCAAGGACGACGGCGGCACAAAGGTGAGAGAAAAAATCGGACGCTAGCGCCGAACCACCGGGTTGGAAAGGCGGCCGATGCCCTCGATTTCGATGTCGTAGCGGTCCCCGGCATTGAGCAGGTCCACTCCGGCCGGGGTGCCGGTCATGATGACATCTCCGGGCAACAAGGTGAAGGCGTGGGAGATGATCGAGACGAGCTCGCGGACGCTGCGCACCATCTGGTTGGAGCTGCCGTCCTGACGGAGATCGCCGTTGAGCCAGCCCTTGATGGTGACGTCGTCGGGGTCCAGCTCGGTTTCGATCCACGGACCCAGTGGCGCGGAGGTGTCAAATCCCTTGGCGCGGGCCCACTGGCCATCACCCTTTTGGACGTCGCGGGCGGTGAGGTCGTTGCCGCAGGTGTAACCGAAGATGACCTCGTCCACGCGCGACTCCGGGACGTCCTTGCAGATGCGGCCGATGACCACGCACAGTTCGGCCTCGTAGGAGACCTCCTCGGAGAAATCGGGCAGCACGATGGGCTCGTTCGGGCCGATGACGGAGGTGTTGGGTTTCAGGAACAGCAGCGGGCTTTCGGGGACCTCGTTGCCCAGTTCACGGGCGTGTTCGGCAAAGTTGCGCCCCACACCGATGACCTTGGAGCGCGGGATGATCGGGGCCACAAGGCGCACATCCTCCAGCGGGTACTTGATGGTGGTGGGCTCCACGCCGTTGAAGAACGGGTCGCCCTTAATGACAGTGACAACTTCACTGCCGGTCTCCCCTTCCACAATGCCGTACATCGGGTCATTATCTACAACAAAACGGGCTATACGCATGGGACCGAGTCTAGCCGGAATATCGCTCGGTCCAGCAGTTACCCGGCAGGCCTGCCCTTGGCAGCAGCCTCTTTTCGCTTCTCCTTGACGAGGTCCTTGGTGCGCACCAGGCGCAGCGCCGTGACCAGCAGCACTCCCCCGGCAACATTGAACAGTACCGTGTACCAAAACCAGTTCAGCCAGTTCAAGTAGCCGAAGGGCGCCCCTGCCTGGATCGCACCAAAAATCAGTAGCGAATCCAGCACCGAGTGAAACAGCGGCAGGCCGGCCAGCAGGAACGCCCCGCCTATGGCCGCGACAATCTTGGCCGGCATGGACTCCGTGCCGTGCTGCATGCGTGTCATGAGCGTGATGGTGCTGCCACCGAGGATGCCCAACACTGCCGTCTGCAAGGACAACGGCGCCAAGGCAAAGTGGGCTGCGGATTCGACCACGGTGTCGCGCCATTCGGGGAACGCCTGCATGACCAGCCACATGATGACCCAGCCACCGGCAAGGTTGGCCGCCAGCGTTCCGCCCCACAATTTCAGCAGTTGCCCCACCCGGGCCTCCTTGGCAGCGACGGCGGCGAGGGGAACCAGAAAGCCTTCCGTGAACAATTCGCTCTTGGCCAACAGCAGGGCTATGAAACCAATGCTGAAGGCCAGCCCCGCCAATAGCTGATTTCCCGTGGCATATTCCACGGCGAGGTAGGCCATGACCCCCAAGCCCACCTCCATCCCACCAAACACGCCGGTGACAAGCACCGAAGGCCAGGAACGGTGTAACCGCTGCGCCCCCTCGTCCACAATGAGGTCGAAGGATGTTTCCAGCTCTTCTTCCACGGGGGCGTCGTTCGCACCGAGCTCTCGCCTACGTTGGTCATCGTCCATAGTCTTTCCTCCCAGCGCCTGTGCGGTGATCGGTGGGTCAGCTGCCGTCATCGCTTTTCACTGCATAATATGCCAGGTGAGACTGCTTACGTGCACTGTGAAAAATCTCTGCGATGCGCCGCCGGCCGGCATCCTGCCCTTATCTGATTGGACAAACCCCCAGGGTTCTCTGACACGATCAAGGGATGGAACAACTCGAACTAGCGATCAGACCAGTTTTAGCGATTCTGGCCGCCATCGCCTTTGCCCTGCTGGCGACATACGTGCTGCGCCTGGTCACCAATCACGCCTTCCGTAAGATTACGGACTTCAAACGCCGCTCCGCGCCAGCCAAGGCTCCGGTTTTCGTGGTCCTTCTCACGGTGGGATTGCGGATCGCGCTCGCCTCCACCGTGTCCGGACAACCATGGTTCGCTGCCGTTGATTTCATTTTGGTGGCGGCCTTCATCGCGGCCTTGTGCTGGCTGTTCCTGGCGGCCCTGTCAGTGGCCGAACGCATTCTCCTGCGCCAATTCAGCGGGCGCGTCACCGACAGCAGGCGCCGCCGCCGGCTCACCACGCAAGTCACCCTCGGACGGCGGGTCATTAGCGCGCTGGTGATCACCTTGGCCGTGGCCGGTCTGCTGCTGACTATTCCTGAAGTCAGGGCACTAGGAACAGGGATTCTGGCCTCGGCCGGACTAATCTCCATCGTCGCCGGTCTCGCCGTTCAGAGCTCCCTGGCCAATGTTTTTGCCGGCGTACAGCTGGCGTTCACTGATGCACTCCGAATTGATGACGTGGTGGTCGTGGAAGGCCTGTGGGGACAGGTGGATGAGATCACCATGACCTATGTGGTGGTGCGGGTGTGGGACGAACGGATGCTGATCCTGCCTTCCACGTACTTCACCACCACCCCCTTTGAAAACTGGACCCGCAACAACCCTAAAATCAAGGGCAGCGTGGAGCTCGACCTTGACTGGAACACACCGGTATCCGATCTGCGCACTCACCTGGAAAGGCTCCTGGCTTCCACACCCTTATGGGATGGACGCACCGGAAACTTGGCAGTGACCGACGCCGTTGGCAGCCTGGTCCGGATCAGGGTTGTTGTCAGTGCCGCCGACAGTGACGATCTCTGGGACTTGCGCTGCTTGGTCAGGGAATCCATGGTGGGATTCATCCAACGGACCCACCCGTCCTCGCTGCCGCGCCAGCGCTGGGAAATGATACCCGAGGTCGAGGATCGGACTACGGAGCCAGCCGATCCCAACGGCGCAGGAGCCAATCCACGCTGACAAGGCCTGGGCACCTAGGCATGGGCACGAGCCCAGCCTTATCCACGTCCTTGTGAACTATCTCCGCAAGCCAGCCAGCTCCACGCTGCGCAGGTATTGCGCACGTGTGGATCTGCTTCCCGGGCAGGTCTGGGCTAATCACACCCAGCATGACCCGCACCTGCGCTGGCACTGACTTGCGGATGCTCCCGGCCGTGATGAGAAAAGGGCGGAACCGGCGGGTAGTTAGCCGGAGGGCCGAATTGAGCGTTGGGCTGGGCACCGCCTTGTAGGCGGACCAGTTCGGCCGTGTTCTTGGCCGTGCGGATTGTGGCAATCAACGATTCAACTCCCACCCGCGCCAACACTAGGTAAAACAGGCCAACGGGCGGGCCCACAATGACCATGATGAACAGGCCAAACCCGGTACTGCTATAGAAGGCGACAATGACGGAGATCAGGTAGAAAATCCCGATGGCCACCATGAGCAGAATATAGACAATCCAGGCGATGCTAGGAGCCACAAACGTCGTGAACGATAGATCAAAGAGTGCTTTCAATTTTCCCCCGACAGTCAATGCAAATAATGAACGCTTGAAGCCCCACCACAGTTAGGCAGCTGTTCCTCATGCAATGACGGAACAATAGGAAATGTCAGCTCCGCTGCTCTTTGGTAGCCAGCCGCAAAGGCGGGCGGCGCACCTAGGCGGCCACCCACCATCGTGCTTAAGCACAAATGCGCCCGTCCCCCATCAATGAGCTCGGTGTACGGGGCGCATTAATGGGGAACGGGCGCAAACATGGCTGGTCGCCGCGGTAGCACCGGCAGGGGCTAGACCAGGCGGGTCAGCCAGCCGTGAAGGTCTTCCACCACGCCGGTCTGGATGCCGAGCAACTGTTCGCGGATGGCTGCAGTTACCTCGCCGATACCCTCTCCCGGGGATGCGATGACGCCGTCGGCCATCTTCAGCTCGCCGATCGGGGTGATCACGGCCGCGGTGCCACAGGCGAACGCCTCGGTGATTTCCCCGGCAGCCACGCCGTCGCGCCATTCATCGATGGTGATCTTGCGTTCCTGGACCTGCAGGCCGCGGTCGGCGGCGAGTTGCATGACTGAGGAGCGGGTGATGCCGTGCAGGATGTGCCCATTCAGCGCAGGGGTAACCAGGCGTCCGTCCTTGAAGACGAAGAAGATGTTCATGCCGCCAAGTTCTTCAATGGCGTTGTCATTGAAGGGGTCAAGGAAGAGGACCTGCTTGCAGCCCTGCGCCTCGGCCTCCATCTGCGCGGCGAGGGATGCGGCGTAGTTTCCGCCGCATTTGGCCTCACCCGTGCCACCTTCGCCGGCGCGGGCGTAGGTGGTAGTCAGCCAGATCGAGACGGGCTTCAATTCGCCACCAAAGTAGTTGCCGGCGGGCGATGCAATGACGCGGTAGGAAACCTCCCGGGCCGGGCGGACACCCAGGAATGCCTCGGTGGCGATCATGAACGGGCGCAGGTATAGGGCTTCGCCGTCTCCGGTGGGGATCCATTCTTGGTCCGCAGCCACCAGCTCGCGCAGCGATTCCAGAAACACCTCAGGTGGCAGTTCGGGCAGGGCCAGACGGCGGGCGGAGGCATTCAGGCGGGCAGCGTTGGCTTCGGCACGGAAGGTCCACACGGAGCCGTCGGCGTGCCGGTAGGCCTTCATGCCCTCAAAGATCTCTTGCCCGTAGTGCAGCACGGCGGCGGCCGGGTCCATGGCGATGGGGCCGTACGGCTCAATGCGGGCGTTGGACCAGCCACCCTCGCCGTTCGCGTCAACCTTGAAGTCGACCACAGCCGTGTGATCCGTGAAGTAGTCACCGAAGCCGGGGTTCGCCAAAATAGCCTCGCGCTCGGCACTGCTCTTCGGGTTCTCGTTGCGCTGCCGGGAAAAGGTCGGCTCGCTGGCTGTCTGGGTCATGCTTCCTCCACATGGTTGTGCCCGTCATTGGTAGTACCAGTTTGAGGCGGAGTTGAGTGCTGAGAATTCTGCGCAGTACTTGTGGTGGTGCGCCGAACCCTTCAGTTACGGTGCACTCACTCTATAAGTTAAGCGTACTCCTGCCCACCGATTCTCCCGCGCGTCGGCTTTGTTGCTCAGAGGACCGCCGCGATGGCGTCACCGATGGCGCTGGTTGTGCGCGCCGCCGCGGGGTTCCGGGTTGCGATATCCGCAGCCACCGCTTCTTCGACTTTGGTGGCCGCGCCCGGGTAGCCGACGTGGTTCAGCAGCAGGGCCGCGGACAAGATGGCCGCCGTCGGATCCGCTTTTTGCTGGCCCGCAATGTCGGGTGCGGAGCCGTGGACCGGCTCGAACATGGACGGCGCCGTGCGGTCCATGTTGATGTTGCCGGAGGCTGCCAGGCCGATCCCGCCGGTGACGGCCGCGGCCAGGTCGGTGATGATGTCACCAAAGAGGTTGTCGGTGACGATCACGTCAAAGCGGGCCGGGTCGGTGACCAGGAAGATCATGGCCGCATCGACGTGCAGGTAGTCCACGCTGACCTCGGGGAAATCATTGGCTACGGCCTCCACGGTGCGCTTCCACAGGTGCCCTGCGTAGACCAGCACGTTGTGCTTGTGCACATAAGTCAACTTCTTGCGGGGGCGTTCGCTGGCTCGGCGGAAGCCGTCGCGTACCAACCGCTCCACACCGAAGGCGGTGTTGACGGAGACCTCCGTGGCAACCTCGTGCATGGTGCCCTTGCGCAGCACGCCACCGTTGCCCACATAGGGACCCTCGGTACCCTCACGGACCACCACGAAGTCGATGGTGCCGGGGGCCGCCAGGGGTGAGGCGACGCCGTCGTACAAGAAGGAGGGGCGCAAGTTCACATAGTGGTCCAGACTGAAGCGAAGTTTGAGCAGCATCTCGCGTTCGATTAGGCCGGACGGGATGCGCGTGTCGCCTGGGGCTGCACCGACAGCACCAAAGAGGATGGCGTCGTGGCCGCGGAGGGCCTGGATGGTCTCCTCGGGCAGGGTCTGCCCCGTGGCCAGCCAGTGCTCGGCTCCCAGGGCGTAGTCAGTGAGTGTCAGCTCGACACCCTCCGCTGCGGTGACCTTTTTCAAGACCTTCACAGCCTCCGCGGTGACCTCGGGGCCGATGCCGTCGCCGGCGATAACTGCAATGTCAATCGATGCGCTCATGATTTCAGCCTAACGAAACTATCCACATGATGAGCAAGCCATCTCACTAAGTGAGACTTGACTTGGTAGCGGCAAGGGCGTCCAGGGCCGCCCGCCGGCTGTCGGCGAGGTCGACGACGGGTTGCGGGTAGTCGGAGGTCAGGAGCTCCGGTACCCAGCGGTTGACGTATTTCCCTTCCGGATCGAACTTCTTTGCCTGCGTGAGCGGGTTGAAGATCCTAAAGAACGGGGCGGCATCGGCCCCCGATCCTGCCACCCACTGCCAGTTGGCTGGGTTCGACGCGGCATCGGCATCAACCAAGGTGTCCCAGAACCACGCCTCCCCCACGCACCAGTGAATCCCCAGGTTCTTGACCAGGAAGCTGGCCGCGACCATCCGGACACGGTTGTGCATGAACCCGGTGCGCCACAGCTCGCGTTGCCCGGCATCCACGAGCGGAATCCCGGTGGCGCCCTGCTGCCAGGCACGCAGATGCTCGACGGCGGACCCTGAGTAGGCTGCATCCGTTGCGTCCGGCAGTTGCCACGGGAAAGCATCAAAGTGCCGGCGAAGGTTGGTGGTGGCCAGGTCGGGGTGGTGGAAGAGCTGGTGCCAGCAAAACTCCCGCCACCCCAGCTCCGAAGCGAACACTGCGGGGCCGGAGGTTCCCTCGCTGCGGAGGTCTGCGAGCGCGGCCCACACTTGGAAGGGGCTGAGCTGGCCCCATCGCAGATACGGGGACAGGCGACTGGTGCCCGGCTGGTCCGGCCGGTCGCGGGCGTCCGAGTAGTCCCGCACCCGGCTGGCGAGGAAATCCGCCAATGCTTCCTGCCCGGCCGCGGCGCTGGGCTGCCACGTTGCGGCCAGCCCGCCGGACCAATCCGGGGCGGTTGGCACCAGGGCCCACTGCGCCAGCCGGTCGCTCACCGGGAGGTCCCCGCCAAACCCGTGACCGGCGTCGGGCCTGCCCAGCGGCGCCCGGAAGTCCCGTTCCGAGAGCGCCCGCCAGAAGGGGGTGAACACCTGGTAGGGATTGCCGGCCCCGGTGCGGACCGTCCAGGGTTCATGCAGCAAGGAGGCCTGGAAACTTTCGGTGTGGAGCCCCCGCCCGGCGGCCCACTCTTTCACGGCTGTGTCCACGGCCCGTTCCGGACCGCCGTAGCGCCGGTTCCAGTAAAGGGCGCCAGCCCCCAGCTCGGAGGCCACTGTCTGGATAACCTGCGCCCCGGGGCCGCGACGCAGCATCAGCGGGACGCCCAGTTCAGCCAATTCGCTGCTGAGATCCGCCAGTGCGTGGTGCAGCCACCACTTGGCGGCCCCGCCCAGCGGCCGGATACCAGCGGACTCTTCATCCAGGACGTACAGGGCCACGGCCCCACCGTCGGCGACGGCAGCAAGCAGGGCAGGGTTGTCCGCCACGCGCAGATCATCACGGAACCAGACCAGGGAAATGGTCATCTCATACACCTTTCGTTCCGCCTTAGCGGTTCAAGACCAGCCAGATCAAAGTCATGGTCACCAGGAAACCAGTGAGGTAGTTCAGCCACAAGAAGCGCTTCCAGGCCACATTGGCGGATGTGGAGGTAGCATCGGTGACCCGCAGATAGGAGGCAACGTTGACCAGGTACGGCACCGCCAGCAGGCCGGCAAACGGCACCGCCGTCCAGAGCATCAGCACCCCGGCACCGACATAGGCAAGCACGGAGAAGGCAACAGTGGCGCGTGCCCCCATGACTGTGCCGATGGAGGCCAACCCACCCTCGCGGTCAGGAATAATATCCTGCACGGCACCAAAGGCGTGGCTGCCAATGCCCCAGAGAAAGAATGCCCCAAGAAAGGCCCAGATGCCGGGGGTGAAGGGCGCATCGACCAACACTAGGGCGTAAACGGCCGGGGAAACAAAGTGGGTGCTGGAGGTGATGGAGTCAAGGAACGGCCGCTCCTTGAAACGCAGCCCGGGCGCACTGTAAGCGACCACGGCAAAAAGGGATATCAGCAGCACCGACTTGGCCAGCACCCCGCCTTGAGTTAGCAGCGCAGCCACGAAAGGAATCACAGCCACGGCTGCAGACACGAGGATGAGGCGGTGGTGGGTGCGCTCCAGCACGGTACCTTCAATACCGCCCTTGCGGGCATTGAGAAGGTCGGATTCGTAGTCGAACACGTCGTTGATGCCGTACATCGCCAGGTTATAGGGGATCAGGAAGAACACGGTCCCCACCACAAATATCCAGTCGATTCTCCCGGTGGCCAGGAAATATGCAGCCGCGAAGGGATAGGCGGTGTTCACCCAGGAAACCGGGCGGGACGAGAGGAATAGTGTCTTCATGCCTTCCGCCCCCGTGTGAACAACAGCCACAGGCCCGGCAGTAGCAATCCGGCGGCAATCGGGTAGGCAAAATCCTCAATGGGTGCCAGGCCGACGTGAATGCCGTTCAAGGTGTGCCCGGCGTAGTCGAAGAGTCCCGAGGCAATCATGAGGTTGTCAAAAATGGCCGTCAGAACAATCAGGACTGCAATGGTTCCGACGACGACGGCAATCACCGCACGCCGACCGGTTTCCCCTCGATGCTGCGCCAGCGCCGTCACCATGACCAGCACGGCCACGGCCACAAAGATGACGTTAAGCTGGGAAAAGTTCATGATTGCTCCCCTTTCCGGCGCAGGGTCCCTCGGTGGTGCCACAAACGCACGGCTCCGGTGAACAAGATCATGGTTTGGTAGCACAGAAACAAGAGGAAAAATGCTTCCTCTAAGGGCAGCTGTGGACCAATCATGATACCCGTCATGAGAGGAGATTCCCTGTGCAAGAAGATGCCGGCCGCTATCGCTGCTACATCCCACACCAAGAAATAGGCGGTGCCCAGGGCCAAGACGGCCGCCGCTGCCCACGGGCGGGCAAACAAGAACAGCTTCCATCGCGCATCCAGCAGGGCCATGCAGCACAGCAGGAGCATCAAGATGATGAGGTAGATCAAGGCACGACCACCCGCACAGCATGATCAGTGTCCGGTGCCCTCATGCCTTCGGCCACAGTTGTGCCAGAAACTGATGCCGGCACATCGGGTTCAGGCTCAGCCAAGGGTCCGCCGGTCTTGTCTCCGCGCACCGATTTGAGCACCAGCTCGGCGCTGATCATGCACAGCGGCACCCCAATGCCGGGGCGCACAGAACTGCCGGCGTAGTAGAGCCCGCTGACCTTGTGGTTCACATTGCCGGGGCGCAGGAAGGCGCTCTGGCGAAGCGTGTGCGCCAATCCCAAGGCACTTCCCTGCCAAGCGTTCACGTCGTCTTGAAAATCCGCCGGGCCGTAGCTGCGCCGCACCATGATCCGCTCGGCCAAGTCCGGCGTGTTTGTCCAGATCGCCAGTTGGGCGATTGCCGCGTCAGCAACCTTTTCCACGTGCGACGAGCCTCCGCCGTCGAACCCTCCCCTGCCCCACTGCGGCAGGGCCGGTGCCGGGATGAGTAGGAATAGATTCTCGGTACCGGCAGGCGCCACGGAGGAATCGGTGGCGCTCGGACGGCAAACGTAGATGGAGGTGGTGTCCGCCAGTGCCTGTCCGTCAACGATCCGGGCGAAGTTGTCCTGCCAGTCGTCAGTGAACAGGAGGTTATGGTGGGCCAACTGTGGTAGGCCGCCCCTGACGCCCAAGCACACCAGTACCGCACTGATGCCGGGATCAGTCTTGGCCCACTTTTTGGCAGATCGCGTGCGCAGCGTCTCCGGCAACAGTGCCGACTCAATGTGGTGCAGATCCGCGGCACCAACCACTAGCTTGGCACCGCTGCGATGTTCCACGCCGTCCCGGTCCCGCCAGGCGACTGCCTCGCACCGCGCCCCGCCGTCCGCCGGGCCAGTGACAATTTGCGTGACCGTGGCCCCGGCGACGATCTGGACACCGGCCCTGCGGATGACCCGTTCCATGGCGTCAACCACCGCGGCAAAGCCACCCTGCGGGTACAGTACGCCGTCCTGGAGATCCAGGTGGCTCATGAGGTGGTAAATCGAGGGCGCTTTGTAGGGGCTGGTTCCCAAAAATACGGCAGGGTACCCAAGGATCTTTTGTTGTAGAGGATGAGTGAACCGGCCCGCCACGAAACCGTGCAGGGAACGGGTTAAAAGTTGGGCCAGCCGTGGGGCATGACGCAACACCGCCGGCGTGACCAAGCCCCGCAGCGTGCCAAAGGGGTCGTAGAGGAAATGTTTCTTGGCCAGGGTGTAGGCCAGTTCGGCGGAATCCAAGTACTTCTCCAATTGCGCCCCGGAGCGTGGTTGCTGAGACTCGAACAAGTCCACAGCGGCGGCACGTCCGGTGCGGACCACCGTGGAATCAGCCCCCTGCTGACCGCCTGCGGCGCTCCATAACTTATAGGCAGGATCCAGCCGGGTCAATGTCAGCTCCGCGGCCGCACTGGTGCCCATCATCTTGAACCAATGGTCAATGACCTCCGGCATGAGGTACCAACTGGGGCCGGTGTCAAAGGTGAAACCATCGCGTTCCCAGCGGCCGGCCCGACCCCCGAGCTGCTCCTGCTGTTCCAGCACCGTCACAGCGTGCCCGTCTTTGGCCAGAAGACCCGCCGTGGCCAGGCCGGAAATACCACCGCCGATCACCACGCATGGCCCGGAGGCATTATCCGCAGGCCTGCCGCTTCCTTTCCTGGCCAAGGCAGGAATCAGCCTTTTCATGAGCAAGTCTGGTCGGCGCGTGCCATTCATGAGGAAACCTCCACGGTTGAATCGTGCACTTTAGAGTCCGAAGCCTGCGGTTCTGGAATCGGAAAGCGGGGCCGATCTGGAACACTTTCGCTGGTGCCTGGGCGATTTCCGCCTAGGCACACCGTCACGGCGATCATCACCTTGTGCCAGCCAGGAACCCTGGCCCTTTCCTGGGCGAGTCGGGCCGCCGGGATGCGGGCCAGTTTGGCGACTAGGGCGGCAAAGAGATCGTGGGCTAACCGCACGGCCCGCCGGGCCGGCGGGGGAAGGAAAGGCATACCGGCCCGGGCAACTGCCAAATCGTGGCGAATCTCGGCAAGCAGCGCATCCTTGTGATGATCGTTGAACGCCGCAGGGTCCAGTCCCGGGAAGTACAGTCGCCCCAACTCTGCACTGTCGGCCCCCAGATCGCGCAGGAAGTTCACCTTTTGGAATGCGGCGCCCAGGCTGCGGGCCGCATCCAGCAGCTGCTGTTCGTGACCGGCCTGCGCACCGTCCATGGTCTGGAAGACTTTCAAGCACATCAGGCCCACCACCTCAGCTGAGCCATAAATGTACTCGGCTAAGGTGTCCGGTGAATGCGTGTTCTGCGAAACGTCCGTGCGCATGGAGGCGAAAAACGGCTTGGTCAGCGAGGAGTCAATACCTGCCCGCCGCGCGGTGCCGGCAAAAGCGTGAACTACCAGGTTGGTGCTGTAGCCGCTAGACAGGGCTTGCTCGGTTTCCCGTTCCAGGGTGTCAAGCTGGGCGCGCACTGCTTCCTGGCCCAGGCCTGCCGCCGCGGCTGCGCCGTCTACCACCTCGTCGGCCACCCGTACCAGTGCATAAATGTTCTCTATTTCCCGGCGAGCCTTGGTCCCTAGTAACCAGCAGGCCATGCCGAACGACGTCGAATAGCTTTTGATAACCACTGCCGCGCTTCGCGTGGCGGTCTCGGAATAGTGCCTCAGGGGTTCGGTTCCCATGGCTAACTCCTCCGGCTCAGGACGTAGTCGCAGATTTGCGTAAGTTCCATGAACAAGGACTCGGGCAAGTCCAGCTCCGTGGCCTTATCAATGGCGTCTACCACCAGGCTCTTGGCCAGCGCCAGGGCATGCTCCCGAGCGCCGAGCTGGCGCAGCACGGCCCGCACAGCCTCGGCGTCGCCCTCACCTGCACGAAAAGCCGCCATGGCTGCAACAAACTCTCCGGAACCCTCGGCGAATGATGTCAGGGTGGTGTGCTTACCTTCCCGCAGGTCCGAATCAACAGGTTTGCCGGTGAGGGACTGCTGGCCGAAGGTTCCCAGAACGTCATCGACCACTTGGTAGGCCACTCCGATGTCTCGGCCCACGGCAGCGAGCGCGTCGGCGGTGGCCACTGATTCACCCGCCAACAGGGCTCCTGCACGCAACGGCATTTCAAAGGAATAAACGGCAGTTTTCAGCCGCTCCATGTTCAGAACTTCACGCAGATCAGGATCGCTGCTCCCCAGTGAGAACAACAGGTCATCAAGCTCGCCCGCCGCGGAGGCAAAGATCGCTTCATGTATGGTGGCGAGAATCGCTGAGCCCTGCCCGTGCCCTGTGGCTGCAGAGGTTGCCAGCTTCAGGGAACCCGTCAGGAGCAGATCCCCGGCAATGATGGCGGCGGAGAATCCGGCGTGGTCTGCGTCGATGCTACTGTGGCCGGCACGGGTGGCCACGTCCCGGTAGCTACCGCCGAGTGTTTGCACACCGCGGCGAACAAAGTCCCTGTCAATCACGTCATCGTGCACCAGCAATGCTGCGTGGAGCACCTCAAAGGCGGCAGCGAGTTCGCTGCACGCCCGCCAGTCATCCCCCCCGAAAGCTTCAAAGGTCAGGTAGACCAGTTTGGGACGCATCCATTTCCCCCCGCTCGTTGTGGCCGCCATGCGATCCCACAACTCACCAAATGCTGGCGAGTACCCCTCGGCACGTTGACGTTGAGCAGCAAAGTAGTGCTCCAGCACCTCTTTGACCCTGATCTGAAAGTCCGCCCAGCCCAAAGGTATTGCCGGGTTTTGGGCGGTCGAGGCGCAGCAATTTCCCCGCTCGACCAAAAGTGTTTCACCTTGTGTCCCGGGTTTCCGGGCGATTGGCTGGGCTAGTTGGCTTTCGTTCTTCGCTGGCATGATCGTTACACCTTCCGGCTATCATTTTGCTCGGTTGCGGGACTCGGGGCGTGGCCATTTTTCAAGTCCTCCACGCGGCTACTCATGGAGGCCACCACGCTACCCAAGAAGTCGACAATGACGGCTTGTTCGCCATCGTCGTAGCTGCGCACCTTGTTGTCAACGTCCATGATCATCGGCATGAGCTTTTCCATGGCTGCTCTCTCGGATTGTTCACTTGGGCTAATGAGCAATCGCCGCCTGTCAGTGGGGTGGGGGGTCCTGGTGATGTGCCCCTTACGCGCCAGTCTGTCGATGACCGTGGTTGTGGCTGCCGCCGTAAGGTGCAGCAACTTTGCCAACTCGCCAGGGGACATGGATCGCTGCTTCATCAGATGCTGCATGGCCTGGAAGTCGGTTTCGTTCAGGTCCATTTCCCGGCGCATGATGAACTCCATTACCTCATTCAAAACAAGGATGTGACGAACCAGCACCGACGCCGGATGCATCCGTCCTGGGGCAGGACCACCGTGTGAGTTTTGCAAGGAACACCTCCAACCATTGATTATCAGAAAATCTAATTACATAATGGTCGAATGAAGTCTGTTTGTAAAGTTTCACTCAACAAGGAGTTTGCACCATGAGCGTGATAACCGTTGCCGGAGCCACCGGATACATTGGCGGGCGCCTGGTGCCCCTGCTATTGGAAGCCCACCATGAGGTGCGGGTTTTTGACTCGCACTCCACAAAAGCTCCGGGATGTGCCCTGTCGCGACCAGGTGGAGATCACGGTGGGCTCCATAGAGGATCCGCAGAGGGCACAGAATCTGGGTCACTGAGCCGACATTGTGTACTACCTGGTGCACTCCATGTCCGGGGACAAACACGCGTCCGCCAATTTTGAACGTGTGGAAAGGCTGTGCGTGCGGAACCTCAGCAATGCTGCCAGAGATGCCGGAGTCGGCCGGCTCATTTATCTTTCTGGCCTACGTCCGCAGGGAAAGCTAAGCCGCTATCTGGTCCTCCCGCACGGAAGTAGGCGAGATTGGTTTGTCCTCGGGTATCCCTACGGCTGTTCTGCAAGCGGGGTTGGTCATAGGCTCCGGTTCTGCCAGTTTCGAGATGGTCCGGCACCTAACAGAGGTCTTGCCGGTCATGCCCGCCCCCCAAGTGGGTCCTGAACAAGATCCAACCCATCGCCGTCAGGGATGCGCTGCACTATCTGGTGGGCGCCTGCCAACTGTTGGCAGGGGTAAACAGGGCCTTCGATATTGGCGGACCGGAGGTTCTCAGCTACGCACAGATGATGCGCAGCTACGCAGCGGCAGCCAATTTTCGCCAGCTTGTAGTTCTGCCCCTTCCCGTTCTGACGCCATGGCTTGCCGCCCAGTGGGTCAATCTAGTCACCCCTGTCCACCGCAGCCTGGACATCCCCCTGGCGGAGTCACTGCAGCATGACTGCGTGGCCAGCGAGACCGACATTGCCAACTACCTTCCCGAGGCCGACTGCGGGCTAACACCCTATACGCGCACCGTGGAACTGGCGCTGCACAAGATCGAGGCGGATACCGTGGAAACCAGCTAGGCCACAGCCCACGCCGTGAGCGCTCCGGCAGAACCGCTACCCAGCGATCCCGACTGGGCGGGGCTGACGGTGTTCACCGATGAACGCAGAAAAACCACCACGGCCCCCGCCAGCGATGTCTGGAAGGTCATCGAGGGCATAAGTGGCCAGAACGGCTACTACTCATTACCGTTCGCCTGGACGGTGCGCGGCTGGATGGACAAGCTCGCCGGCGGGGTGGGCCTGAGCCGCGGACGGCGCAGCAGCAACAGCCTGCAGCTCAACGACACCGTGGATTGGTGGCGGGTGGAAACCCTGGAGCGGTGGAAGCTGCTGCGCTTGCGGGCAGAAATGATCGTCCAGGGACGTGCCTGGCTCGAATTTGAGGTTACCCCGCTGCTTGCGGGCGGGGTGGAGACGGGCAGCGTGTTCCGCCAGCGGGCCATCTTCTTCCCCTGCGGCCTGTCCGGGCGCTTGTACTGGTTGGCCGTGCTTCCCTTCCACGGCATCATCTTCAAGAACATGGCCACCAGGATCACCGCCGCCGCGGCTCAACAATCCTAAGACCCGCCAGCCCCCGGCAGGTCCCGGATGGACCCGCCAGGCCCGGCCGGTCACGAGCAAGTTGCCAGTCAAGCTCCTACCAGGGCAGGATGCCACCGCACGCCGCGCACCCTAGAGTGGATTGGGTGATCATGCATCCCCTCTACGAATGGTTCCGCCGGCACCGTTTCGCCGTCGACTTCGTCCTCATGGCCGTACTGTGGCTGACAGTCATGCCGTTCAGCCTGATGACCACCGGCGCCACCGCAGATTCCGTCCCCCACATAGCCGGCGGCATGGTGTTCACCACGGCCCTGGTAGTGCCGCTTGCATGGAGGCGCACACGAACTGTTATGGCAGGCATCATCATTGCCGTTGTGGCCATTGCGCAATGGGCCCTGGCCGTGCAGCCCATGCCCTCCAACATTGCCGTTCCTCTCATTGTGTATCCGCTGGCCGCCTTCGGCCCCCGTTGGGCCAGCCTGGGCGGGCTCGGGCTGGCACTCATGGGCGCCGTCATGCTCGTGACCCGCTACTTTTACAACCTCACCTCCGCCTCGCTGGTTGACTTGCCCTACGGCGCCGTGTTGATTCTGGTGGTTTGGGTGCTGGTGCTCTTCAGCTGGACGGCCGGGGACCTGACCCGGACCAAGCGCCTGCGCGAACAGGCCCTGGCGGACCGCGCGTACCGGCTGGAAATTGAGGCCCAGCACGAACGCGAGCTGGCCTCCAGCGACGAACGCGCCCACATCGCCCGCGAAATGCACGACATCGTGGCCCATTCCCTCTCCGTGATCATCACTCAGGCCGACGGCGCCCGCTACGCCGCCGTGGCCAACCCCGAGATCGCCCCGGCCACCCTGGCCACCATCGCCGAGACCGGCCGGTCCTCTCTGCAGGAAATGCGCCGGCTGCTGGGCGTGCTGCGCGGCGACGAGGACGCGTCCATGCGGCCCCTGCCTGGCCTGGCCGACCTGGATGAGCTGCTGCTGGGTATCCGCGCTGCCGGGCTCCCTGTTTCCTTCGATGTCAGGGGCGAGCCGCGCCGGATGCTGCCGGCCGGCGCCGAGCTGACTGCGTACCGTGTGGTCCAGGAGGGCCTGACCAATGTCATCAAACACGCCGGCCCCAAAGTCGTGGCCACCGTGAGGTTGAACTGGACCGCCCGGGGGCTGGAAGTGTCGGTGACGGACGACGGCAGGGGGGCCTCGGCGTCGTTCGTTGACACCGGCCCCCTCCCCACGTACGACGGCGGCACCCCCACAGCGCCCAAGCCCACCACTGCTGGCGGGAACGGCTTGTGTGGCATGGCCGAAAGAGTCAAGCTGTACGACGGAACCCTGAACGCCGGGCCGCTGCCCGGCGGCGGCTTCGGCATCACCGTTCTCATCCCCTACACGGAGACTTAACATGACTTCCAACCCCATCCGCGTCGCCTTGGTCGACGACCAGCAACTGGTCCGTTCCGGATTGGGCATGCTCATCAATTCCCAGCCCGACCTCACGGTTGTGCTCGAAGCCGGGAACGGGATCGAAGCCCTGGCAGGGCTCTCCGCCATCGCCGCCGACGTGGTTCTCATGGACGTGCGTATGCCCGGCATGGACGGCATTGAAACGACCCGCCGGCTCGTGGAACGCACCAAGGCAGCCTCTGCCGGGTCGTGGCTGGCGGAGCTGAAGATCGTGGTGCTGACCACCTTTGACCTGGACGAATACGCGCTGGCCGCCATCCAGGCCGGCGCCAGCGGCTTCCTGCTCAAGGATGCCCCGCCCGAGGAACTGTTGGGCGCCATCAGGACTGTTTTTGCCGGGGACGCCGTGATCGCCCCCTCCACCACGCGGCGGCTGCTGGATCATGTGGCGCCGATGCTCTCGGCACCGAGCCCCGCCAACAAGGCCCACACGGCGGCCGTCGAATCGTTGACGGCCCGCGAACACGAGGTGTTTGAGCTGATTGCCAACGGGCTCTCCAACCCGGAGATAGCCACCCGGTTCTTTGTGTCGGAGGCGACCGTCAAAACCCATGTGGGCCACATCCTGGCCAAGCTCCACGCCCGCGACCGGGTGCAGGTGGTGGTCATCGCCTATGAGACCGGGATCGTCACCCCGCGCTGACCCGAAGGGGTTAACCCTTGACCGCTCCCGCGGTGAGGCCTTGGACGATGAACTTGCTGGCGAAGGCGAAGATCACCAGCGTCGGGACAACCGTCAGCACGGCTGCGGCGGACATTGAACCCCAGTCGATGTTGAAGCTGGAGATGAAACCGGCCAGCGCGGTCGGGATGGTCTTGTTTTCGTCGGAGTTCATCAGGGTCACGGACAGGAACAACTCGTTCCAGCAGTTGACGAAGTTGAAGATGAAGCTGGCGGCGATGCCAGGCATCATGACGGGGACAAGGACCCTGAACAGCGCGCTGAGCCGGGAGCAGCCGTCAATCATGGCCGCCTCCTCCAACGCATCGGGCACGTTTTCGAAGAAGCCGCGCAGCATGATGGTGCAGAACGGTATGCAAATGGCGATGTACACCAGGATCAGACCGGTCTTGGAATCGACAAGGTCGAAGTTTGTCATCATCATGTATAGCGGGCCAAGGGCGATAAATCCTGGGATCATCTGGGTCAGCAGGAACGCGGCCATGACGGCGCCCCTGCCGGCGAAATGAAAGCGGGCCAGGACGTAGGCGGAGAGCAACGAGATCAGCGTCGCCACGGTAGACGCCACGGTCGCCACGACGAGGCTGTTGATCATGTACCGGCCGAAGTCGCTCTTGGTGAACAAGCCGATGTAGTTCTCGAAAGAGAGTTCCTTGGGCCAGTAATCCAGGGGTAGCGAATAGATGGTACCCGGGGCCTTGAGGGAGGTGACGACGATCCAGTACAGCGGGAATATCGTGACGATCAGGCAGATGCCAAGGAAAACTAATTTGCTGACCCGGCCAAAGGCGGTTTGTTTGTCAATCATCGGTTTGCCTTTCGGGGGCGCATGGCCATCAGGTAGAAGACTGCGAACAGCATCAAAGTGAAGATCACGATGAGTCCCAGTGCCGATGCCTGGCCGTAATCGCCTTCCTGCGTAATTTTGATCATGTAGGTGGTGATGATGTGCGTCTGGTCCGCCGGACCGCCGCCCGTCATGGCCCAGATGATGTCAGGGAAGTTGAAGATCCAGATGATGCGCAGCAGGATCGTCAAGCCAAGCGTCACGGCAATGGCTGGCAGCGTGATGCTGAACAGCGTGCGAATCTTGCCTGCGCCGTCGATCGCCGCGGCCTCATACATTTCATCCGATACCGATTGCAGTGCCGCCAGGATCATGATTGCGAAGAACGTCACGCCGTACCAAATGTTGGCAATGATGATTGCCGTCATGGCAAAGCCGGGCTCCGCCAGCCATGGGATGTGCGTTTGGATGATGCCCGCCTTCATCAGCAGGTCGTTGACCACGCCGAACTCGGCATTGAACATCCAGCGGAAAAGCATGCCGATGAGGAAACCTGACACGGCCCAAGGGAAGAAGATCAACGCCTGGTAGCCGCTGCGGAACCTGAACTTGCGCTTCAGGAACAGGGCCAGGGCGAAACCGATGACAACCTGTGGCACAAGTGAGCCAACAACCCACACCACGGTGTTGCGGACGATCGTGCCAAATTCCGGATTCTCAAACAACGTGATGAAGTTGCCCCAGCCAACCCAGGACGTGTCGGAAAGGTCATTGAGGTTCCAGTTCCTGAACGCCATCTGGCTTCCGGAAATCATGGGGTAATAGGTGAAGATTGCAACGAAAATGGCTGCTGGCGCCATAAAGGCTGCCATGGTCCAGGCAGTTCGGGAGTTGTAACGCCTCTTCCTGCGGTACTCCGGGGACGGCCCGGGTGGTGCGCTGACCGTTTCCGGTCTGCGCACCACCGTCCGCTGTGCATTGAAAGCCACGGTGAATTATCCCGCCATCTTTTCGGTCCAGTATGAATCCCAGCTGGCCAGCAGTTCCTTGGTGGACATCTTGTCCGTGAGGACCCGCTGCAGTTCACCGTCGGACTTCTTGATCCATTCGGTCCACCAGGCAACACCGCGCGGCTGGACGGCCGATATGTAGGTGTCGGGATTTTCTGTCATTGTCACGTAGGCGGCCCACGGGCCCGTGCTGTAGAACGGGTCCTTTGCAGCCGATTTCAGGATAGGGACAAGGCTGTTGTCTTTGCTGAAGGTGGTCGCCGGTTCGCCCTGCGCCAGGTACTTGATCAGCTTGACGGCCTCGGGCTTGTGGGCGCTACTTTCGGCAATGCCCCAACCCGCGGACGCCACCGGCTGGATGGCCTTGCCCGTGGGGCCGACCAGCAGCGGTGCAACATTCCACTGGTCTTCCTTGACGGAGGTGGATTCCTTGATTGTTGCAATCACTTCGGGGTCCTGTAGCAGGAACGCTGTGGAGCCGTTGCTGAAGCCCTGCACCATTTCCGGGTAGCCCCAGGCAACTGACGACGGTGGCGAGCCCTTCTTGAACAGTTTCATGTAGTCGTCCATGGCCGTCTGCGCCTCAGGGGCGGAGAAGATGGTCTTGCCGTTGTTCAGCAGGAACGCGTTTTCCTTGTTGACCTGGTCCGCTGTGTAGGCCTCGATGACTGCCACTGCGTTTGAGTTGGCGTTGGGGCCGCCGCGGAATGCGTATCCGAACTTGTTGGCCGAGGGGTCGTTGAGCTTCTCGGCCTGGTTGATCAGGTCCTTCCAGCTCGACGGCGGGCCGCTGAACCCTGCGGCCTTGACAAGGTCCGTCCGGTAGAACAGGGACAGTCCGTAGAAGCCGTAGGGGATGTAGTAGGTCTTGTCGTCCTGTTTTGAGTAGTTCACAGCGTTGTCGGTCAGGTCGGCCCAGCCATTCCAACCCTTCAGGTCGGCGCTCATGTCGTAGAGCCACTTGTTGGCGCCGAAGGAACCGACGGTGATGTCGCGGGCCTCCACAACGTCTATGCCCTTGCCCGACTGCAGCATCTGCTGGATCTTCTGGTCGGCAGAGTCGGTGGGAGGCGAAATCAGGTCAACCTTGATGGTGGGGTTGTCCTTTTCGAAGCCCGCGAGAAGCTTCTTGATGGTGTCGGTGCGTGTGGGGTTTGTCAGACTTTCAACCATTTTCAGGGTGACCTGGCCATTGGCGGCGTCCTTGCCGCCAGCGCCGCCGCATCCGGAGAGTGCCAGGACGGCTGCCACACCCAGTGCGGCTATGGTCGTGAGTTTGGATTTCATGGATGACCTTTCATAGGGGTGTGAAGCAGAGATTGTTTTTTGTTCAGGAAAGTTCGGCCAATTCCCTTGTCAGCGGGCCTGGGCGAGCTTGGCAAGGGCGGGGACGGCACGCTCGGCGAATGCTTCGTAGTCGGCTGGGGTGTTGTATAGGTGGGTGGACAGCCGGAGGTAGCCTGCTCCGCCAAAGGTGGTGATGGCCGTTTCAAAGTCGAGCACGTCGGAAATGAGTGCCCGCACCGCGTGTGAGTCCTCATGGGTTTCGGCAAGGCCACGCGGCAGCCTGATCAGCCGGAGCGGATCAACAGGCATCCCCACGCCCACCGACGCGTCCTCCCCCGTCAGGGCCGAGAAGGCATGCTGCACAATGTGCTGGCCGTAGTCGCCGAGGGAGGCGGCGTAGCTGCGGAACCCATCCCATCCATATCTGGCTTCCACCGTGTCAAACGCCGTCCTTGCCGACATCCATGACGTGATGTCCTGGGTACCAACGTGGTCGAAGCTCTCGGGGAAGACATGGGGGAAGCCCCACGAATCTATCAAGGGCTCCAGGTAGCGGCGGAACGCCCCGCGCGCCACCAGCGCCGCCGTGCCACGCGGGGCGCAGGCAAACTTGTGCAGGTTTCCGACCCAGAACCCGTCAAAGTCGGGAACGGGTTCGGCAAGCACACCTGGTGCGTGGGCGCCGTCGACAAGTACGGGAACCCCAAGCTTCCCCGCTGCCGCGGCAATCTCCACGACGGGGAAGCGGCGAGCGGTGGCGGAAGTTATTTGGTCGATGACAATCAGGGCTGTGCGGTCGTTGACCTGCGCCATCACTAGTTCCAGGACAAGTGCCGCGTCGGCGTCGAGCGGCACGGACGCCACCTGCACCTTCCCGTTGTGCTTGCGGGCAATGCGCTTTGCGCCTTCAAGAACCGCGCCGTAGGCGTGGTCGGTGGTGACGATTTCGGCGCCGTCGGCAAAGGGCAGCGAGTTGTAGACGGCGCTGACGCCGGCACTGGCATTAATGACAAGAGCCATGTCCTCGTGGGGGACGCGCAGGAATTCCGCAATGCCGACGCGGGTTCCGGCCAGGGTGGCAGCCTGTCCCATGAACCAGGTGCAGGGATTTTGGTCCATCTCAACCTTGAGCCGCAGCTGTTGCTGTTGTGCAGCGAGGGGAACTGCCCCGTAGGAGCCGTGGTTCAGGTGGACCTTGCCCGGCGTAATGGACCAATCGGAAATGGCCGGGGCGCCCTCGGGGGTGAGCAGCGGGGACGGTGCGGTCAGTGCGGGGATTGACACGTTGGACTTTCTGTCAGGCGGATCGAAGTACCTGTAAGCTATCTCACAAAAAAACCTAAGACAAGACGTCACTTCCAATATTCATCAGATGACTTTCTAAAGTTTTGCGAATCAGATGCTTCCGTAGCCTCTTCGCGGCGCAAGATGTCCGATGACTTTGAAAACACATATGATGAGTTCAATGATTGGCGGCGGTGCCCGCCGCCCCGACCCAAGGAGCCCTACCGTGAGTGCAGTGGAAACGGCCATGCAGGGGCTGCGGTCCAAGATTGCATCCGGGGAACTGGCCCCCGGCCAAAAATGTCCGCCGGAAGGTGAACTTTCAGCGCAGCTTGGCGTGTCCAGAAGTTCCCTTCGCGAGGCTATCCGGGCCATGTCGGCACTGGGCGTCATGGAGGCGCGGCATGGATCCGGCACCTATGTGTCATCCCTGGAACCAGCCGAAATCCTCAAGGGGTTTGCACTGCTGGTTGACCTCTTCCCCTTCGACAGCGTCCTTGAGCTATTTGAAATCCGACGGGCTCTTGAGTCGCACGCCGCGGCCGGCGCTGCGGCAAAATGCACGCCGGAACTCCTGGCCGAACTCGACGACCTCACCGCTAAGATGGAGGCCACGGAGGATTCCGCGGACATTTCAGATTTGGATGCTCGCTTCCACGAGGCCATCTGCACAGCAGGGGGAAATTCGACGTTGACGGGCCTCATGGGCCTGTTCCGTTCCCGCGGACGGCATTTCAACATCTTCGACAGTGTTGAGGGGGCAACCGTGCGCCAGGTAAGCAACAAGGGCCACCGCGACATTCTCGAAGCCATCCGGAACCGAGATCCGGCCTCGGCAGCCACGGCCACCGCCGCACACATCGCCCAGAGCGAGTATTGGCTCAAGAAATTCCGCCCGGCGCCCCAGGTCCTGCCGCAGGTACACCCTCAAAACCAACCGCAGGAGGACGTGGACTAGACCTGTGGCTCCGGTCCGACATGCCCGGCCACCATCCGGGCGGCCATAGTCTCCGTCATAACCCTGCTAGCCGCGGGGTTCAGGAAGGCGCGGTCGATCAGCGCATGGCTCCCCTCCGTGGCCAGTCCTCGTCCCCAGGCCGTTTTGCACAGACGGTAACCACGCTCCGGCTCGCCGGCAGGGCGTCCGGGTTTGGACCGCAGGTAGGAATTTGTTGTCGGTGCGGCCTCGGTGAACTCACACAACACCATGCGTTGGGTTTTCAGCACTATGCTCATGCCCCATTGTGGCCGGCACACTCCGACTGGCGTCCACCCCCGCGGGCGGCGGCTCCACCCCTGGTAGGAGGAACCGGCGTCGAACTTTTCAGTGATCTCCACCCCGGCTCCGATCCCCCGGCTTCGCGTGGAAATTAGGCTGGGACCATGACGATCATTACTGAGAATTCCCAACGCACCATAGCGGTTCAGGCCCGCGGTTTGCGCAAGACCTACGGCAGGGGCGAGACCGAGGTGACCGCGCTTAAGGGTGTGGACCTGAACTTCCCGGCAGGGCAGTTCACCGCCATCATGGGCCCCTCCGGGTCCGGAAAATCGACCCTGATGCATTGCCTGGCCGGGCTTGACTCGGTGACTGCCGGAACTATCCACCTCGGCGACACCGAGCTGACCGCCCTGAACGACAAGGCTCTAACACACCTGCGCCGCGACCGGATCGGCTTCGTTTTTCAGGCGTTCAATCTGGTCCCCACACTCAGCGCCGAAGCCAACATCACCTTGCCCGTGGCACTAGCCGGGGGCACCGTGGACCGGGAGTGGTTCACGTTCATCACCAAGACCCTGGGCCTGGTCGACCGGCTGGCGCACAAGCCGCACGAACTCTCCGGCGGCCAGCAGCAGCGCGTCGCCGTGGCCCGGGCCCTGCTCACCCGCCCCGACGTCATCTTTGGCGATGAGCCCACCGGCAACCTGGATTCGCGTTCCGGCGCCGAGGTGCTGGGTATGTTGCGGCGATCCTCCCGCGAAATGGGCCAGAGCATCATCATGGTCACGCACGATCCCGTCGCCGCCTCCTACGCCGACCGCGTGGTGTTGATGAACGACGGCGAACTCGTGGGCCAGCTGGAGAATCCCACGGCCGAATCGGTGCTGGCGTCACTGGCGCAGCTGGGGGCGTAAGCCATGTTGCAAGTCGCCCTGAGTCAACTTCGCACGCATTCCCGGCGCTTCATCGCCATCACGCTCGCGGTGCTGCTGGCCGTCGCCTTCCTCTCCGCCACCCTCATGGTCAACGCCTCCACCAAGGCGTCGCTGAAGGCCTCCCTCGGCCAGTCCTACTCCTCCGCCGAGCTCGTCATCTCCCCCACCCAGGAGCAACCACTAACGACGACGGACGCTGCCTCCGTGGCCGCCTCACCTCTCGTCGCGGAGTCCTATGCGCAACGGACCCCGTACCTTCAAGCAGAGCTGGGCACAACCACCGTTGGCGCCACGTTCCGCAATATGCCGGCCAAACTTTCACTGGAACCGGTTGCTTTGACCTCGGGCGCGTGGCCGACCAATGACCAAGAAGTCACGATCGATACGACTGCGGCAGAACGAAATTCGCTGACCGTGGGCAGCAAGGTCACCTTGACCGGTGCGGCCACATCCACTGAAAGCACCCCGCTCTTGACCGCCACGGTCTCGGGCATCACGGCCGCATCAGCTAACCCCATTACCTCAGGGCTGGCCCAATTTGTGGGCACTGCTGCAGCCGTCGACAGGCTCACCTCACCGGATACCGTCTTCAACACCATCTCCGTGAACCTCAAGGATGGGGTCTCACTTGCCGACGCGAAGTTGGCACTTGCAACCGCAGTTGAGCAGCCCGTTGAAAATATCCTGACCGCTGATGAGAAGACCACCCAAACGGTCTCCACCATGACCGGCGGCCAGGACCAGCTGACCATTGTTTTGCTGGCCTTTGCCGGAGTTGCCCTGCTGGTTTCAGCCTTGGTTGTCTCCAACACCTTCTCCGTCCTGGTGGCACAGCGGACCCGTGAATTGGCGCTGCTGCGCTGCGTTGGTGCGAGCCGTGCACAAGTGCGCAATTCCGTGGTTCTTGAGGCGCTGATTGTAGGATTGATAGCCTCCGCGCTGGGCGTGCTCGCCGCAACCGGAGTCATGGCACTGGTTTTATCCCTGCTGAGCCATAACCCCGACTTTGCCTTCGCCACGTTGGCGGTGCCGCCGTCGGCCGTTATCGCCGGAATCCTGGTGGGCACCGTGCTCACTGTGTTGGCTGCGCTGGTGCCTGCCCGTGCGGCAACCAAGGTAGCGCCGCTGGCTGCACTGCGCCCGGCCGACGACGTCTCCGTCCACAATCCCGGTGGAAGGGTGCGCCTCACTGTTGGAGTGCTGCTGCTTCTGGCCGGCGGGGCGGGCCTGGCATACGGCGGAGTATCGGCGAATCTGATGCTGGCATTGCCCTCCGGCGCGGCGTCCTTTGTCGGTTTCCTCATGGCTGCAACGCTGTTCGTGCCGAAGCTGGTCTCCCTGGCCGGAACCCTGGCCGCACCCGCCGGAGTCCCCGGGAGGATGGCCGCGGCCAACGCCGTGCGCAATCCGCGCCGGACCACCGCGACGGCGTCCGCGCTGCTCATCGGCGTCACACTGGTGACCATGATGATGACCGGTGCCGCGACGGCCCGGCAGGCCTTCGACACCCAACTCGACAGCAGCTACCCCGTGGACATCACGGCGCAGACCTATCCTGGCGAGCCTGCCATTTCCTCTGCCCGTATTGCCGCGGCGGCCGCCCTGCCCGGGGTGGCACACATTGCCACGCTTGACTTGGTGGGCACCGTGACGGCCGGGGGTACGCAGCTTCCCGCGTACGGAATTTCCGACGCCGACGCTGCCGCGCTACTGGCGAACCGAGCCAACAGGCCCACGCGCACCTCGGCAATTCTTCCCAAAGGTTCCACAGCCACCTCGGCTACCCTGGAAGCAGGCACACAGACAACCAACCTCACGGCCACCAACGCCACGAACTACGGCATGACCGCCCTGGTCTCGCTGGATGCCTTCCCGCCGCTGGCTGCTGATGACCCGCTCCGGGAGCGGACAGTGGCGCCGTTGTGGATCTCCGTGGACCCTTCCTTGGACGCGAATGCGCTGATGGACCTGCGCACGTCGCTGGCCAGCACCTTGGGTGTTGATGAGTACCTCGTCTCCGGATCAGTCTTGGAGAAGGCAATGTTCAACCAGGTCATCGACATGCTGCTGCTGGTTGTCACCGGGCTGTTGGCAGTGGCCGTTTTCATTGCGTTGATCGGGGTGGCCAACACCTTGTCCTTGTCTGTGCTGGAGCGCACGCGCGAGAACTCGCTGCTGCGGGCCCTGGGCCTGACGCGTGGACAGCTGCGCGGCATGCTGGCCCTAGAGGCCCTGTTGATCGCCGGCGTTGCCGCTATCATCGGCTCCGTGCTGGGTACGCTCTACGGCTGGGCCGGGGCGCAATCGGCGCTGGGTACCTTTGCGGAGGTAACGGCCGTGATTCCTTGGGGCCAGATCATTGCCGTGGTGGCTGTCGCCGCCGTCGCCGGGCTGCTCGCCTCCGTGGTGCCGGCACGCCGGGCCGCCAGGCTCTCCCCCGTTGAAGGGCTCGCGATGGACTGACTTTTCGCGTTCTACCGGGATGGAGGCCGGCACCTGTTAGCAAAAATGATCCCGATCCCGCTTTCTGATCCCGGAATTTCTGGATCAGAAAGCGGGATCGGGATCATTTCCCATGAGGGCTCCCACGCGATTGCCCGTGGAGGACCCGACTGAGGGCGTTCCCGGACGCAACTGTCCGCCATAGCTTCCTCCACACCCCTCCGGCGGCGCTCCGTTCTCCACAGTTGCTGCCGGGCCACTTTCGGAGCCTCCCTTCCAGTGCCACGCTGATGCACATGGACAATCCACGCCTCATCCTCAGTTCCGATCTGGGCATCGCCGGCCAAGATCCTCGGACTCTGACCAAGCTCAGCCCGAAGGCACAATATGGACTGCATGCGGAGGCATTCCGCAGCCTTACGCCATCCGAGCTGGTATTCTCCTATGCCACGGCTGCGTTGTTATGGGGACAATGGATTGTGGGAACGCCCTCTGATTTGCATGTCAGGACGGAAGTAACAACGGGCGGACAGAGTCGCAACGGCGTACGGCGATGAATCGGGGCCAGCAGTGATGGCATTCTTCGATGCGGTTGGGGACACCGACTGCCCTCAAGGAAAACCACTGAGGAAAGAGGAACTCGTTGCCGCTGCACAACGGCTGCCCAGCCACGCCGCCAGGGCCCGAACACTTGCAGTCATCAAGTTTTCTTCTGCTAGGTCCGGTTCGGCTGGCGAGTAGCTCAGTCGGGCCAAGATGCACCAGCTTGGATTTCCCGCTCCCGTCCTTCAGAAGAAATTCACGCTGCGAAATGGCAGCGAAGCCTTCGTGGACTTCTGGTTTAAGGAACTCAACCTGGCCGGTGCATTCGATGGCAACGGCAAATATCTGCCTGCTGACTTCGGCGGCGGCCTGTCCATGACGGATCGGCTGTGGCGGGAGAAGCAACGCGAGGACTCCATCTGGCCCCAAGGCGTTCGATTTGTTCGATGGACCTGTCAGGAAGTCAACAACCGGACCCTTCTCGAACGGCTGCTTCGGCAAGCTGGACTGCGCCAGATCACCACTTGGCGGCAAAGCAGCGCGGCTACGCCTCTACGGGGGCCGGCTCCTCATACTTGGGGAAGATCGGCGCCGGGGCGGGTAGCACAGTACCGGGAACCAAAGGAGCCGCAATGGCAGCGAACTGGCGAACAGCGTCGTCCGGTGCAGTACCCTGGCCCAGAACAAAAAGCAGTTTCGCTGCGGCGTCGGGCATAACGGGCTGGATCAGGATCGAGACGATGCGCAGCACCTCCATGGTCACGTACAGCACGGTTTCCATGCGGGGCACGTCGGTCTTGCGCAGCACCCAGGGGGCCTGGTCGGCAAAGTAGGCATTGGTGTCACCAAGGACGTGCCAGATCTTCTCCAGCGAGCCGTGGAAGTCCTGCCCCTGGTAGGCGTGGCGCGAGTGCTCCAGCAAGGCGCGGGCCGCGGCCAGAATCTGCTCATCCGCGGAGGTGAACGCTCCCGGCGTCGGCACAACGCCGGAGCAGTTCTTGGCCACCATGGACAGCGAACGCTGGGCCAGGTTGCCCAGGTTGTTGGCCAAATCGGAGTTCATCCGGCTCACGACCGCGTCGTGGTTGTAGGAGCCGTCGGCGCCAAAGGGGACCTCGCGCAGCAAGAAGAAGCGGACCTGATCCAGACCGTACTGGGCCACCCAGTCGGCCGGGGCCACCACATTGCCCAGGGACTTGGACATCTTGACGCCGTTGTTGTGCAGGAAGCCGTGGATCATGACGCGCTTGGGCAGTTCCAGCCCGGCGGACATGAGGAACGCGGGCCAGTAGACGGCGTGGAAGCGGGAGATGTCCTTGCCGATGATGTGCACGTCGGCCGGCCAATACTTTTGGAACGCCTCGGATTCGGTGTCCGGGTAGCCCACAGCGGTCAGGTAGTTGGTCAGCGCGTCAACCCACACGTACATGACGTGTTTCTCGTTGCCGGGCACAGGAACGCCCCAGTCGAAGGTGGTGCGGCTGACCGAAAGGTCCTCCAGGCCGCCCTTGACGAAGCTGATGACCTCGTTGAAGCGGGTGCGCGGGGCCCCGAATTCGGGCTGATCGGCGTAGAGCGCCAGCAGTTTGTCCTGGTAGTTGGAGAGCCGGAAGAAGTAGCTTTCCTCCTCCGTCCAGGTCAGTAAAGTGTCGGTGACCTTGGAGTAGCGCTTGCCGTCCTCGCGCAGTTCGGTCTCATCCTCACCATAGTAGGCCTCGTCGCGGACCGAGTACCAGCCCTCGTACTTGCCCAGGTAAATATCCCCTGCCTCTTCCATCTTCTTCCAGAGGGCCGCAGAGGCGGCGTAGTGGTCGGCGTCCGTAGTGCGGATGAACCGGTCATAAGTGATGCCCAGAGCGGCGTGCGTCTCCTTGAAGATCGTGACGTTGCGGTCCACGAGCTCCTTGGGCGTGAGGCCTTCCTTTTCGGCCGTCTGCGCGATCTTCATGCCGTGCTCATCCGTGCCCGTCAGGAACATGACATCGAAGCCGTCCAGGCGCTTGAAGCGTGCCATGGCGTCGGTGGCAATGTACTCATAGGCGTGCCCAATGTGCGGGTCACCGTTGGGGTACGTGATGGCGGTGGTCAGGTAGTAAGGCGTCTTGGCCGATTCAGAAGATGTCACCCTACGAATTTACCGTGAACCGGGGCAAAACACCGCTTCGTAACAAGAACGACGACGACGGCCCCCACATTGAGCGGGCGAAGGGGCCGTCGTCGTCGTTCTTAGCTGGGAGGGTGTTAGTCCTCTAGGTCCACCTCGCGGGCCATGGTGGCACCGATTTCGGTCTTGATAGCATCGAGCACGTTCTGCGGCACGGAGCTGTCGACCGTAATAAGGGACAGCGCTTGGCCGCCTTCGGTGTTACGGGCAACCTGCATGCCGGCAATGTTGACGCCGTTCTCACCCAGAAGGCGACCCAAGGTGCCGACGACGCCGGGGCGGTCGGCGTAGGAGATCACCAGGAGGTGGTCGCTCATGGGAATTTCCAGTTCGTAGCCGTTGAGGGCAACGATCTTCTGGATCTGCTTCGGGCCCGTCAGTGTGCCGGAGACGGAGATCTGTGAATCATCCGAGAGTGCGCCGCGGATCGTGAGCACGTTGCGGTAGTCAGTGGACTCGAGCGTGGTGATCAAGTTGGTCTTGATGCCGCGCTGTTCGGCCAGAACCGGCGCGTTGACGTAGGAGACCTGCTCGGAGACGACGTCCTTGAAGACACCCTTCAGGGCGGAGAGTTCCAGCGCCTTGACGTCCAGTGCGGCGATTTCGCCGGCAACCTCAACATCGATCTGGGTGACGGAGGCGTGAGTCAGTGCGGTAAAGATGCGACCCAGCTTCTCAATTAGCGGGATGCCCGGGCGGACGTCGGCAGCGATGACGCCACCGGCCACGTTGACAGCATCGGGCACAAGCTCGCCGGCCAGGGCCAGGCGGACCGACTTGGCCACGGAGACGCCGGCCTTTTCCTGGGCCTCGTCCGTGGAGGCACCCAGGTGCGGGGTGGCAATGACGTTCTCCAGGGACAGGAAGTCCACATCAGTGGCGGGTTCTTTGACGAACACGTCGATGCCGGCACCAGCAATTTCGCCCTCGCGCAGGGCAATGTTCAGGGCTGCTTCATCGATCAAGCCGCCGCGGGCAACGTTGATAACGTAAGCGCTCTTCTTCATCTTTGCGAACGCTTTCGTGCCGATCATGCCCAGGGTTTCGGGCGTGCGCGGCATGTGGATCGTGATGAAGTCCGACTGTTCCAGCAGCTCATCGAGGGTGAGCAGCTGGACACCGAGGCTGGCGGCGCGGGCCGAGGTGACATAGGGGTCGTACGCGACGATCTCCATGCCGAAGGCCTTGGCGCGTTCGGTGATCAGGGCGCCAATGCGGCCCAGACCGATGATGCCGAGTTTCTTTTCCAGCAGTTCAGTGCCGGTGTACTTGGAGCGCTTCCACTCACCGTTCTTCAGCGCGGTGCTAGCGGCCGGGATGTGCCGGGCCAGGGACAGGATGTGCCCAATGGTGAGTTCGGCGGCGGAGACAATGTTCGACGTCGGCGCGTTGACCACCATGACCCCGGCCTGTGTTGCAGCCTTGATGTCCACGTTGTCCAGCCCCACACCGGCACGTGCAATGACCTTCAGTTTCTTGGCAGCAGCGATGGCTTCCGCGTCAACCAATGTTGCGGAGCGAACCAGGATCGCATCAACGTCCACAATAGCGGAAAGCAGCTGGGCACGGTCGGCACCGTCGGTGTGACGGATTTCAAAATCGGGGCCAAGAGCCTCGATCGTGGCGGGCGAAAGTTCCTCAGCGAGGAGTACTACGGGCTTGGTGGCGCTCACCTGGTGACCTCTTTAGCTTTCATTTATGTTCTGGTGGGGATTTTGGTGAATGGTTCTTGCGGCGCCCTTGCGACGACAAAAGCCGGTCTCCAGTTTATGGGAGACCGGCTTCGGTGCCGTAACAATCCGAGACGACGGCGACGCAAGCGACGCACGTCACACAACGGAGAAACGTTGGTCCCACGCTTGCCAGCGTCCCGAAAAAACCGCGTCGACGATTTCCCGGGACGGCAAGTACTGCTAGCGGGAGACGGAGCCCTCGGTGTAGTCGTCGCTGCTGCTGACCCAGGAGAAGAGCTTACGCAGCTCGCGGCCGGTCGCCTCGATCGGGTGCTCTTCACCCTTCTTGCGCAGCGCCAGGAACTCCGGAGCGCCGGCATCCTGGTCCTCAATGAAGCGCTTGGCGAAGGCACCGCTTTGGATGTCGGCGAGAACGGCCTTCATGTTCTCCTTCACCTCGGGGGTGATCACGCGCGGGCCGGAGACGTAGTCGCCGTACTCTGCGGTGTCGGAGACGCTCCAGCGCTGCTTGGCGATGCCGCCTTCCCACATGAGGTCCACAATGAGCTTGAGCTCGTGCAGCACCTCGAAGTAGGCGATTTCCGGCTTGTAGCCGGCTTCCGTCAGAACCTCGAAGCCGTACTGGACCAACTGTGAGGCGCCGCCGCAAAGGACAGCCTGCTCCCCGAACAGATCGGTTTCGGTCTCTTCGGTGAACGTGGTCTCGATGACGCCGGCGCGGGTGCCGCCGATGGCCTTCGCGTAGGACAGGGCCAGGGCCCTGGCGCCGCCGGTGAAGTCCTGCTCGACGGCGATCAGGTCCGGAATGCCGCGACCTGCCTCGAACTCGCGGCGCACGGTGTGTCCCGGCGCCTTCGGGGCGACCAGGGCAACGTCAACGTTGTCCGGCGCGGCGACGTAGCCGAAGCGGATGTTGAAGCCGTGGCCGAAGAACAGGGCGTCGCCGGACTTCAAGTTCGGTGCAATGTCGTCGGCGAAGACGAAGCGCTGGACCTGGTCCGGGGTCAGGATCATGATCAGGTCGGCTTCTGCCGTGGCCTCGGCAACGCTAAGGACGCGAAGGCCCTCAGCTTCTGCCTTGGCAATGGACTTGGATCCTGCCTTCAGGCCGACGCGGACGTCAACACCGGAATCGCGCAGGTTAAGTGCGTGTGCGTGGCCCTGGCTGCCGTAGCCGATAACGGCGACCTTGCGGCCCTGGATGATTGACAGGTCTGCATCGTCGTCGTAAAACATTTCGGTCACTGTGTAACTCCTTGTATGAATGGTGTAACTGCTAGTTTTTCAAATCAGTTTCTATGGGGCTTCAACGGCCCCGCAGTCGCTAGGAAGCGCGCAGTGCCCGGTCGCTCATGGAACGGGATCCCCGACCAATAGCCAAGGTGCCGGATTGCACGATCTCACGAATGCCGAAAGGCTCCAGCACATTAAGCAGTGCCGCGAGCTTGTCCGGGTGGCCGGTCGCTTCAATAATCAACGAGTCGGTGGACACGTCAACCACTGATGCACGGAAGAGATCTGCAGCTTGGGTGACTTGCAGTCTCGTGGCGGCATCCGCACGTACCTTGACCAGGATGTGGTCCCGTTGCACGGAATTCTCTGAAACAAGTTCAACAATCTTTATGACATTGACTAGTTTATTCAGCTGCTTGGTGACTTGTTCAATCAAGTCGCCCTTGGCGTCGACCACCACCGTCATCCGGGACACCCCGGGGACTTCGGTGGGGCCAACGGCCAAGGAGTTGATGTTGAAGGCGCGCCGGGCAAACATGCTCGCCACGCGGGTCAGGACACCTGGCTTGTCTTCAACCAGGACGGAAAGAGTATGTCGAGTCATTTCTAGTCCTCTTCTTCCCACACCGGGGTCATGTTCCTGGCAACTTGAATTTGGTCATTGCTGACTCCGGAGGGCACCATCGGCCACACCATGGAGTCCGGACTGACCACAAAGTCAATGACGACCGGCCGGTCGTTAATGGCCAGTGCGGCTTCGATGGTGGCGTCGATGTCCTCCACACGCTCACAGCGCAAGCCGACGCAACCGTAGGCGTCGGCGAGCTTGACGAAGTCAGGGATGTGAATGGTGTCGTGGCCGGTGTTCAAGTCCGTGTTGGAGTAGCGGCTTTCATAGAACAACGTCTGCCACTGGCGCACCATCCCCAGGGAAGAGTTGTTGATGATGGCAACCTTGATCGGAATGTTGTTGATCCGACAGGTGGCCAGTTCCTGGTTCGTCATTTGGAAGCAGCCGTCGCCGTCGATCGCCCAGACCACACGGTCCGGGTCGCCCACCTTGGCACCCATTGCCGCGGGCACCGAGTACCCCATGGTGCCGGCGCCGCCGGAGTTCACCCAGGAGTGGGGGCGCTCATACTTGATGAACTGTGCCGCCCACATCTGGTGCTGGCCAACGCCAGAGACATAAACACCCTCGGGGCCGGTCAGCTCGCCGATGCGGGAGATGACACGTTGCGGGGACATCAGACCGTCCTCGGGCTCGGTCCAGCCCAGCGGGTAGGTGTCGCGCAAGTTGCCCAAGAAGGTCCACCAGTCGCCCAAGTCGGGGTTGCCATTGGCCTCAAATTCGGCCTTGACTGCGGCCGCCAGGTCCGGGATGATCTCCTTCACGGAGCCCACGATCGGTACATCTGCGGTGCGGTTCTTAGAGATCTCCGCAGGGTCGATGTCGGCGTGGATGACCTTGGCGTACGGGGCAAAGCTGCTCAACACGCCGGTGACGCGGTCGTCAAAGCGGGCCCCCAAGGTGATGAGCAGGTCGGACTGCTGCAGTGCCGTCACGGCGGACACGGTGCCGTGCATTCCCGGCATACCCACGTGCAGGGGATGCGAATCAGGGAAGGCGCCGCGGGCCATCAACGTGGTGACAACCGGTGCGCCGGTCAGCTCGGCGAGCACCAACAGTTCCTTGGAGGCATGGGCCTTGATGACGCCGCCGCCAACATACAAAACCGGCTTTTTCGCTTCGCGGATCAGCCGTGCTGCCTCACGCAACTGCTTGGAGTGGCCGCGGAACACGGGACGGTAACCGGGCAGGTCAATGACCGGTGGCCAGGAGAACGTCATCTGGCTCTGCTGGGCGTCCTTGGCAATGTCGACCAGGACGGGACCGGGGCGGCCAGTTGAGGCCAGATGGAAGGCCTCTGCCAGGATGCGCGGGATGTCCTCGGGGTTTGTCACCAGATACGAATGTTTGGTGATGGGCATGGTGATGCCCACAATGTCAGCTTCCTGGAACGCATCTGTGCCAATGACATGGCTCGAGACCTGGCCGGTGATGGCCACCAGCGGAACGGAGTCCATATGAGCGTCCATGATGGGCGTGACAAGGTTCGTTGCGCCGGGGCCGGAGGTTGCGATGCAGACACCCACCTGGCCGGTGACCATCGCATAGCCTTCGGCCGCATGGCCTGCGCCTTGTTCGTGCCGAACCAAGACGTGATTCAACGAAGAAGCCATGAGCGGATCATAAGTGGGCAAGATGGTGCCGCCTGGGAGACCGAAGATGTCCTTGACACCAAGTTCTTCAAGGGAGCGGACAATGGCCTCGGAGCCGAGCATCCGGATGGGTGCCACAACATTGTTGGGACCTACGACGGCGGAGGCTGGGTTGGTGGTGCTGAGCGTGCCACTGCTGCCACCTGGGTTACCACCATGTCCGTGGGGCTTGCTTGCCATCAGCGCTGGGCTGGCGGGCGATCCTTTACTCATCGGTTCTTCCTTTGGGGAACTCATGCTCTTAGGTGTTTCTTTTGTTTGCGTTCTTGGGTGAGTTACGCAGTAAATAGGAGTTGCCGGTGGTGTGGAAACAAAAAAACCCCTCAGCCGAGAAGGCTCTCATGGAGGGGTTTGCGCGTGATGCGACGTTCTCTTCCTCTGGGATGTCAGAGAGTCGTGACCGTTAGGGTGTGGCCACTTTGCGTCACACGCTAGATAATGACGACTACGAGCTTCAATTGCATACTTGTAATCTCCCATTTTCAGCTCCGGAGTGCAAACAGCCCCGCTGCTCGTCTCACAATGTGGACCCGGTGTCCACCCTGTGGGCATGCGAAAAATCAGCTGCAGTAGGCGCCCGTGGAGGCGCTGTTGACCAGCTTGGCATACTTGGCCAAGACTCCCGTGGTGAACTTGGCCGGAATCGGCGCCCAGCCATCTTTGCGGGATTCAAGCACGGAGTCCTCAACCAGGAGGTCAAAGGAGCGGGCGGCGATGTCGACACGGATCTTATCCCCGTCATGGACGAAGGCGATGGGGCCGCCGTCGACCGCTTCCGGGGCGACGTGGCCGATGCAAAGGCCGGTGGTGCCACCGGAGAACCGGCCGTCGGTGAGCAGTAAGACGTCCTTGCCAAGGCCAGCGCCCTTGATGGCGCCGGTGATGGCAAGCATCTCGCGCATGCCCGGGCCACCTTTAGGTCCCTCGTAACGGATGACGACGACGTCGCCGGCGTGGATCTGGCCCTGATCCAGCGCGTCCAGCGCCGCCTGCTCGCGCTCAAAAACGCGGGCGGTGCCCTCAAAAACGTCCAGATCGAAGCCGGCGCTCTTGACGACGGCGCCTTCCGGGGCCATGGAGCCGTGCAAGATGGTGATGCCGCCGGTCTTGTGGATGGGGTTATCCATGGCGCGCAGGACCTTCCCATCCGGATCCGGCGGGTTGATCTCGGCGAGGTTCTGCGCAACCGTCTTGCCCGTAACGGTGAGGCAATCGCCATGAATGAGACCGGCGTCGAGCAGCGCCTTCATGATGACAGGCACGCCGCCAATCTTGTCGACGTCGAACATGACGTAGCGACCAAAGGGCTTCAGGTCACCCAGGTGCGGGACTTTGTCGCCGATGCGGTTGAAGTCGGCAAGGGTGAGATCCACTTGTGCTTCGCGCGCGATCGCCAGCAGGTGCAACACGGCGTTGGTGGAGCCGCCGAAGGCCATGGTGACGGCGATGGCGTTTTCGAAGGCCTTCTTCGTCATGATGTCGCGGGCGCGGATGCCCTGGCGCAGCAAGTTCACGACGGCCTCGCCGGACTTGCGCGCATACATGTCCCGGCGGCGGTCTGCGCTGGGAGGGGCGGCCGAGCCCGGCAGGGACATGCCCAGTGCCTCGCCGATGCAGGCCATCGTATTGGCCGTGTACATCCCACCACAGGCGCCTTCGCCCGGGCAGATCGCACGCTCGATCGAGTCGAGGTCCTTCATACTCATTTTGCCGGCCGCGCACGCGCCTACGGCCTCGAAGGCGTCAATCAACGTGACTTCCTTCTCCGAGCCGTCCTCCATCTTCGCAAAGCCGGGCATGATGGATCCGGCATACAAGAACACGCTGGCCAGGTTCAGGCGGGCGGCTGCCATCAGCATGCCGGGCAGGGACTTGTCGCAGCCAGCCAGCAGTACCGATCCGTCGAGGCGCTCGGCCATCATGACGGTTTCCACGGAGTCGGCGATCACCTCACGCGAGACCAGAGAGAAGTGCATCCCCTCATGACCCATGGAGATGCCATCCGAGACGGAGATGGTGCCGAACTGCATGGGGAAGCCATCAGCGGCAAACACGCCTTCTTTGGCACCCTGCGCTAAACGGTTCAGGGAAAGGTTGCAGGGCGTAATTTCATTCCACGAACTGGCCACCCCTATTTGCGGTTTCCTAAAGTCATCGTCCCCCATGCCCACTGCGCGGAACATTCCACGGGCCGGGGCGGCATGGATGCCATCGGTGACAACCCGACTGCGGGGTTTGATGTCAGGCTTGCCATCTGCTGTACGTACCACGTCGTCCGCTGAATTAGTTTCCGCGCTCATGAGCGCCAGTCTATTACCCGGGGCGTGAGCTAGGCCACCTTCAGGCCCGTTCGGGCTGGTGGCGAGAAATTCTTCCCCAAAATCCCCGTGTCAGAACCCCTAGATTCCGCGGAATCTACCGGGTTGAACTGTGATTCATGCCGCAAAACTGACAGAACGTGGCTTTTCGATTTCACACTCCACAAAAAAACCCGTATAGTTTCATGTCGTTGCGAGGAACACTAGGGATTCATTCCTTTGGGCTTCTAAGCAGTGAACGATGCACCCCTAGCTCAATTGGCAGAGCAATTGACTCTTAATCAATGGGTTTCCGGTTCAAGTCCGGAGGGGTGCACGGGTAAAACCGTTCCAACACTGGTAACATGCGGTGTTGGAACGGTTTTTTACGCAAATGAATGAAAGAGGCACCCCTAGCTCAATTGGCAGAGCAATTGACTCTTAATCAATGGGTTTCCGGTTCAAGTCCGGAGGGGTGCACGGTTAAGAATAACCCCCGATTCGCGCAGGCGAGTCGGGGGTTGTTTCGTTTTCCCCAACAATCCTGACACCCCTCACCGGTCCGGGCGTCAACTGGCCTACGCTGGAATCAACACCCCCGCCCCACAGGACCCAAGCCCCCTAGGACGCTGCCGCGCAGTGGCCAGAAGGAGATCTCCATGACCGAACGCCTCGTCCCCGGTGTCACCGCCCCCGCATTCGCCCTCCCGAACGCAAGTGGTGGAACCACTGCCCTGGCGGACTTTGCCGGCCACAATGTGGTGGTCTACTTTTATCCGGCGGCCTCAACGCCTGGCTGCACCAAGCAGGCCTGCGACTTTCGCGACAATCTAGCTTCGCTGCAGTCAGCCGGCTACCAAGTGGTGGGCATCTCCCCCGACCCTGTCGCCAAGCTCGCGAAATTCGCAGCCATAGAGGAACTTCCATTCCCGCTGCTCTCCGATGAGGACCACAGCGTCGCGGAAGCTTATGCGTCCTGGGGTGAGAAGAAAAACTACGGCAAGACCTATCAGGGCCTCATCCGTTCCACCCTCGTGATTGACGGAGCCGGCAAGGTGTCCTTGGCCCAGTACAACGTTCGAGCTACCGGTCACGTGGCGAAGTTGCGCCGTGATTTGAATATCGACCCCTCATAACCCACACATGAAAAAGCCCCGTAACCATAGCCGGTTGCGGGGCTTTCATTTGGTGCGCAAGAGGGGACTTGAACCCCTACGCCCGAAGGCACAGGTACCTAAAACCTGCGTGTCTACCAATTCCACCACTCGCGCGTGATGTCTATAAGACGTGACAATACTACCGTGCATTTGAACCACCCGAAGACAGTAAGGTGTGCGCCCGCGGCCAATGCCAAGAATCAGCCACTAAGATAAGTGGCTGATGGGATTCCACCACGCATAAGGAGACACAACTCGTGCCAACCGACGCCGGCCACCTGCTCAAGGCAGGGCGACGTGCAGTGGCGATTGCCGCCGTCGTACTTCTGGCGGCCACCGGCTGCACGAATCCTCTGGTTCCTGATCCCACTGACACGACGGCGTCCACGCCCGCAGTCGCCCCTGTCACCTTCACTCTGGGCACGGCCGCGGACCCGAGAGGATTCGACCCCGCCCTGGTCTCTGACAGCGAGTCCTACCGGGTGACCCGGCAGGTGCTGGAGGGCCTGGTGACGGTGGACCCCGTCACCGGCGCCCCGGCACCGAGCCTGGCCACCGAGTGGAAAGAGCTCGACGACGGCTTGGGCTACTCCTTCAAGCTGCGCCCGGGCGTCACCTTTCACGACGGCACCGCCTTTGACGCAGCGGCCGTGTGCACGAACTTCAACCGCTGGTACACCATGCCCGTGGCGACGCGCGGGGACGGCTCATCGGCCATGTTCAAGCAGGTCTTCAGGGGCTTCTCGGACAGCCCCGCAGATTCCTTGTACAACAGCTGCACGGTGACAGGCCCGTTGGGCGTGACCCTCAGCCTGAAAATGCGGCTGACAGGGTTCTTGCAGGCACTGACCATGCCGGCCTTCGCCATCTCCTCCCCGGCGTCCCTTGCGCAGGGTAGCGCCAATGTCTTGGATCAGACAATGGGCGCCAACAAGGTCTCAAAGTATGCCCTGCACCCTGTGGGGACGGGGCCCTTTACCTTCACCTCGGCCGCCAATGAGGTCACCACCATGATCGCCTACCCCAAATACTGGGGTGAGAAGGGCCAGATCACGTCGTTGAAATTTATCACCTACAGCCAGCCTGAGGCCCGGCTGGCCGCCCTGGAAGACGGCACCCTGGACGGTTTTGACCCCGTAACCCCGAGTAATTTCGACAAGCTCATCAAAAGCGGCAAGCAGGTACTGCAGCGGGACCCGTTCTCCGTCATGTATGTGGGCATCAACCAGACGGTGCCGGTCATGGCGGACTTGAAGGTGCGTGAAGCCATTGCGGCTGCCATTGACAAGACCACCTTGGTGAATGATTTTTTCATCGCCGGAACCGCCACCACAGCCCAGTTCATCCCACCGAAGTTGAGCGGCTTCAACAATGCCGTGCAGGGCATAGCCTTCGATCCGGCCAAGGCCAAGGCGCTGCTGGCCGAGTCAAGCTACAAGGGTGAGGAGCTGAAGTTCTACTACCCCACCAACGCCGCCAGGACCTACCTGCCCACGCCTGAAAAGGTTTACGCAGAGATCGCCCGGCAGCTGACGGCCGTGGGCTTGAATATCAAGCCGGTTCCCATCGCCTGGAACGACGGCTACGTTGCTGCCGTAACCAGCCCGGGCGACCACGCGCTGAGCCTGATGGGTTGGAATGGCAGTTACTCGGATCCGGACAACTTCGTGGGGCCTCTCTTCGGCTCCCCCAACGGCGAGTTGGGTCTAGTTGACCCGCAACTGGTCTCCAAAATCACCCGCGCCCGCAGCCTGCCCAATGGTGCCGAGCGGGCCGCGGCCTACGAATCCGTCAGCAAGCAGATCGCCGCCACGGTCCCGGCAGTGCCCATCGCCTTCCCCATCTCGGCGATCGCGCTTTCTGACCGCGTAGCCAATTACCCGCTCAGCCCGGTGCTCAACGAAGTCTTCAACCACGTCACATTCAACAAGCCCTCGGCTGGTTAGCCCCCGCATTTGGGCCCCGGACGACGCCGGGCACCTCCCCCCACGGACCCGTCCCGTGTGACGTGGCTCCCCTGATTTACTCATAGGCTCACTCCCGCGATACGCTTCTATCGCTAGGAAGAGCCTCTATTCGGAGTTGGACTGTGACTTTCATCTCGACCACCAAAGACGCTGACGTTGTCCTCATCGGAGGCGGCATCATGAGCGCCACGCTGGGCACCATGCTCAAGCAACTCGAACCAAGCTGGAAGATCGTGCTGTTTGAACAGCTTGATGAACCCGGTTTGGAATCCTCCAGTCCTTGGAATAACGCCGGTACCGGCCATTCCGCGCTCTGCGAGCTTAACTATTCTCCGGCCGCCAAGGACGGCTCCGTCAATCCGGCAAAGGCCATTGACATCAACGAACAGTTCCAGTTGTCACGCCAGTTCTGGTCCCACATGGTGGCCAATAAGATGATCGGCTCCCCCAAGGGCTTCATCAACACCGTCCCGCACATGAGCTTCGTCATTGGCGAGGACCACCGCAAGTTCCTCAAGGCCCGCCACCAGGCGCTCGCGCCCAATCCGTTGTTCTCCTCCATGGAGTACACCGAAGACCCTGCCCAGATCGCCAAGTGGGCCCCCCTGGTCATGAAGGGCCGGGACGCCACACAAAAGGTGAGTGCCACCCGCGCCGCCGAGGGAACCGACGTCGACTTTGGCGCCCTGACCCGTGAACTCATGGGCTACATGGACAACAACGACGTCGAGATCAACTACGGCACGAGCGTCTCGAATGTTTCGCGCACCACGGACGGCCAGTGGGATGTTGCGCTCAAGTACCCCAAGTCCGGTGAGCACGGCAAGATCAAGGCCAAGTTTGTGTTCATTGGCAGTGGCGGCGGGGCCTTGCACCTGTTGCAGCTCTCCGGCATTGCAGAAGGCAAGGGCTTTGGCGGGTTCCCCGTCTCCGGCCAGTTCTTCCGCTGCACCGATGAGACGCTTGCCAAGCAGCACAGCGCCAAGGTGTACGGCCAGGCGTCGGTGGGTGCCCCGCCCATGTCGGTCCCGCACCTAGATACCCGCTACGTCGGCGGCAAGCGTTCACTGTTGTTTGGACCGTATGGCGGTTTCTCCACCAAGTACTTAAAGACCGGCAGCTACCTGGACCTTCCCGGGTCCATCCGCCCGAACAACATCATCCCGATGCTGGCTGTGGGCAAGGACAACCTGGACTTGGTGAAGTACCTGGTCAGCGAGGTCACCAAGACCCATGCAGGCAAGGTGGAGGCGCTCCATGAGTACTTCCCCGAAGCCGACGGCAAGGACTGGGAGCTGATCACGGCCGGGCAGCGTGTGCAGATCATCAAGAAGGATGCCAAGAAGGGCGGCGTGCTGCAGTTCGGTACCGAAGTCATCACAGCAGCCGACGGCACCTTGTCGGCCCTGCTTGGCGCTTCGCCGGGAGCATCCACCGCGGTTCCTATTATGCTGGAGTTGTTGCAGCGCTGCTTCCCGCGCAAGTTCAAGCTGGAATGGCAGGATTCCCTGCGCGAGATGATGCCTACCTATGGCACCAAACTCAACGAGAATGCAGATTTGTTTGAGCAAACTTTAGCTTCAACTGCTGCCACCTTGCAGTTGAAGACGGACTAAAGTTGATCGTTTTTTGAGTCACCCGGCTAAGCGGAACCGGCATAACACAGTGGGAGTGTCCTTATGTTTCGTTTAGCGCAGATGTCCTTGGGGAATCGGGCGTTGATTGCGCTGATCACCATCTTTGCGGTGGTGTTCGGGGTGATCACGCTCGGTTCGCTCAAGCAGGAGCTCATCCCCTCCATCGAGTTCCCACAAATCACTGTGGTCTCGGCCATGCCGGGCGCGTCCCCGGACGTCGTTGACAAACAAGTCAGCGAACCCCTGGAAGCGGCCCTGAACGCCGTCGAGGGTCTGGAATCAAGCACCGCCACCTCGCGCAGCGGCATCTCCACCATCAACCTGGCGTTCACCTACGGCACCGATCTGGACCGTGCCCGGAACCAGATTGACCGCGCCATCTCCAACGTCAGCGCCAGGCTGCCCTCCGGCGTGCAACCCCAGCCGATTGCCGGCAGCATTGCCGATTTCCCCATCGTCTTTTTGGCTGTTTCCTCCGACCAGGACCTGGCCGCGCTGAACACCGATCTGGCCCGGGTGGCCGTTCCGAAACTCATGAAGATCGACGGCGTGCGCAGCGCCGATGTGACTGGCGCGAATTCCCAGCACATCGCCATCCTGCCGGACCCAGCCAAGATGGCCGCTGCCGGCGTCAACGTCGCCGCCATCACCAGCGCGTTGAAGGACAACGGCACCTTGGTGCCCATTGGCTCCTTGAGTACCGACGGCAAGACGCTGTCCATCCAGGCGGGCAGCCCCGTCGATTCCCTCGACGCCATCAAGGCCCTGCCCCTGGCGGCCAGCGGCCCGGCCAAGCCGAACGCCGCGATCCCCACCCTCGGGTCGGTCGCGAGTGTCGCCCTGGCCGACGACACCACCACCTCCATCACCCGCACCAACGGCAAGGCCACCCTGGCACTGTCCGTCACCAAGATACCCGCCGCGGACACCGTCTCGCTCTCCCGCGAGATCAATGCCGAACTGCCCGGTCTGGAAGCGTCGCTGGGGCACAATACCAAGTTCACCACCATCTTGGACCAGGCTCCGTTCATTGAAAAATCCATCCATGACCTCACCGTGGAGGGCCTGCTGGGACTGGGGTTCGCCGTCGTGGTGATCTTGATCTTCCTGCTCTCGGTGCGCTCCACTTTGGTCACCGCGATCTCCATCCCGCTCTCGTTGCTGGTGACGTTCATCGGGCTGTGGGCCACCGGGTATTCGTTGAACATTCTCACGCTCGGTGCGCTGACCATTGCCATTGGGCGGGTGGTCGATGACTCCATTGTGGTCATTGAAAACATCAAACGTCATTTGAGTTATGGCGAAGACAAGAAGACTGCCATCCTGTCCGCGATCCGCGAGGTTGCCGGGGCTGTGACCGCGTCCACCCTGACCACGGTGGCGGTGTTCTTGCCCATCGCCTTTGTTGGCAGCCTGGCCGGGGAACTTTTCCGCCCGTTCGCGCTCACCGTCACGTTCGCGCTGATCGCCTCGCTCCTGGTCTCTCTGACCATCGTGCCGGTGCTTGCCTACTGGTTCCTGAAGGCCACGCCCCACATCTCCGACGCCGGCGCCCCCCTCACGGGCAAAGCACTCCTGAGCGCTGTTGAGGCGAAGGAGCGCACGTCGTGGTTACAGCGCGGCTACCTCCCCATCCTGGCCAAGACACAAAAGCACCCCGTTTACACCTTGATTGCCGGTGGCGTTATCTTGGTTGCCACCTTCGCCATGACCCCGTTGCTGCCCACCAACCTACTCGGGGACACCGGCCAGAACAGCATGAGCATCTCCCAGGATATGCCCCCGGGCACCAGCCTTGAGGTGACCAGCGCGGCGGCACAGAAGGTCGAGTCCGCGGTGAGAAAGATCAACGGTGTCCAGGACGTCCAGGTCACCATTGGCAACAGCTCCAGCGGGTTCTCCGCACTGCTGTCCTCGGGCGCCTCCACCGCCTCCTTCCAGGTCATCACCACTGCGGATGAGGACCAGGTCAAGTTGCAGGACACCGTGCGCAGTGCCATCGCCGGGATCAAGGATGCGGGGAAGATTTCACTCGGCGCCTCCGGCGGTGGCTTTGGCACCTCCAGCACGGTGGACATCACGGTGAAGGCCACCACCGGGGCCGATCTGCAGACGGCCGCCGATTCGCTGGTCAAGGAGATGAACGGTCTGCCCGGCGCCCAGTCGGTGGCCAGCAACCTCTCCGCCGCCCAGCCCGTGGTCCAGGTGAGTGTAGACCGGGCCAAGGCCGTTGCAGCCGGACTGGACGAATCACAGATCACCGGCCTGCTGGCCGCCACCGTCAGCCCCATCCCGGGCGGCACCGTGCGGATCGACACCACTGATTACAAGGTTCAGGTGGGAACAGGCACCAAGTTTGATTCCGTGGCCGCCCTGGCCGCCGCACAGATACCCACGCCGTCGGGGCCCGTTCCGTTAACCTCGGTGGCCACCGTGGCACAGGTCGACACCCCGCTGACCATCACCTCCTCTAACGGACAGCGCACAGCGACCGTTTCGGTCACACCGGATGCGAATTCGCTGGGCTCGCTCAGTGCCGAGGTGCAAAAACGCCTCGACTCCGCTGTCCTGCCGGCGGGGGTCATTGCCACGATTGGCGGGGCGGCAACCCAGCAGGCAGAGTCCTTTAGCCAGCTGGGCCTGGCCATGCTTGCAGCCATCGCCATTGTCTACGTGATCATGGTGGCCACCTTCAAATCGTTGATTCAACCCTTGATCCTGTTGGTTTCCATCCCGTTCGCGGCCACGGGCGCCATCGCCTTGCTGCTGATCACGGGCATCCCCCTTGGGCTGCCGTCCCTTATTGGCATGCTGATGCTGGTCGGCATTGTGGTGACTAACGCCATCGTGCTCATTGACCTGATCAACCAGTACAGGCACCCTTCAGGGGACCGCCCGGCCATGAATGTTGCCGACGCCATTGAACACGGTGCCCGCCAACGCCTGCGCCCCATCCTCATGACGGCTCTGGCCACCATCTTTGCGCTGACACCCATGGCCTTGGGCGTGACAGGTGGCGGGGGTTTCATCTCCCAGCCGCTGGCCATCGTGGTGGTGGGAGGTCTGGTGTCCTCCACGGTGCTGACATTGATTCTGGTGCCGGTTTTGTACCGTTTGGTTGAGGGCCGCAAGGAACGCCGGGAGCTCATCAAAGCTCTGCAGGTGGTCCATGTGCCAACGCCGGGTGATTCGAATGCCGGCAATGCCGCCGCTGAGGAGGCACCTGAGACGGGTGTTGCACCGCCACAGGCCGGCTCATCGCCTGTTGCTGTGCCGGAGCCCCACCCGGCACAGTTCCAGGACTGGACCACCGGGGCCATCCCCAAGGTCCGCGGCCGGCGGGCCGCAGCAGACTAGCCCCACCCCAACCGTGACGCACATAATGTACCAGTTTGGCCCGTTTTGACGCTTATTCGTACAACGTCTGCGTCAAAGAATCGGGTGGTCTGGCGAAGTGTGGATAACTCAAACGGGGTGACCGGGAAATTGCCATGCTGAGGGCATGACACCTTTAGGCTGCCACTCAGCTGATGCGCACAACGCGCCCTTCACCGTGGCATCAAGGCGCTCAAGAACGACAGCGACCTTTCCTTGGCGCTGTTGACCCGCCCCTTCACGCCGGTCACCGGCTATTCCGCGGCATCCCACGCCACGCCGGATCGGTGTCTGCGGCCACCGGACCAAGTTCTTCAACAAAGAGGTCCTCTTATTCAAGGGCCTGTGGATCACCACGAGGGTCCGCACGTGGCTGGACTGCTCCCGCAAGATGAGCATCGATGAACTCGTGGTCGTCGCCGACCACTTCATACGCATCCCGCGCCCGGAATTTGAGGGGCGCACTGAGCCCTACGCAACGTTGGAGGAATTGGCGGTCATGCTGGGCTGCCGGAACCTCAGCTCAACGTCAAGGTACCGCTTGGTTTAGGTGTGGGGCGGACTTGCGGACCAGTCCTATCCAGAACAAAAGGTCGCCGTGGAATACGACGTCGGAACACATGCACACCCCGATCAGGTCCCTCGGGACGTCCGGCGCGCGGAAGACTGTGCCCGCGCCGGCTGGAAGGAGGTTCGCATCATGAAGGATCACATGGCCAACGACGCCACTGAAGCCGTCCGAAAGATCCGCAATGCACTCAATGACCGTGGCTGGCGCCCGTCCCTACGACGGCCCGCCGATCTTTGACGCAGCACCTACAGCGGAAGCGGCACATTTAGGTGCACCAAGTGCGCCACAGTTGGGCAGGTATGGTCAGGACGGGAGGGTGGCGCCGAAGGCCAATTTGGGCACAAAGAACAGGGCCACCGCCGCCACGAGGGCTGTGACCCCGCAAATGGTCCAGACCAGCATGTATCCGGACAGTGGTGCTGCAGTGTTTTGTGCTCCCGCCGTGATGGAACCGAGCGCCTGCCCTGCCAATGCAATGCCGAACACGCAGGAAGCGAAGGCGCCACCTACTGTCTTGGTGGCGTTGGTCAGGCCTGTCGCCATGCCGGTTTGAGTCAGTGGGGCGGCCGCGGCGGCGGCGGATGGGAGGGCGGCCACGAGCGCACCACTTCCGATGCCGGCGATGGCCATGTTCACCAGCACCTCGGTCATGGACCCATGGAAGGGCAGGAACAACAGATAACCCATGGCAACCAGGAGCGCCGCGCCCATCAAGGTGACTCTCGGCGTCGTCCATCTAGTGATCACCGGATAGAGCAGCGCGCCCACCAACAAACCCAGTACGTAGACGCCGATGAGGATGGAGACCAGCCCGGAACTGGCACCCAGGCCGTAGCCCACCTCGTCGGGGTTGGTGCGGGCGAAGGTGGATAGAGGGGCCTGCGCGCCCAGGACGGAGACGCCGAACAAGAACGCCGTCAACTGCACCGGCCACATGCTGGGCTGGCGAAGCAGGCGGATGTCGATAAGCGGGTCCTTGTGGCCGAGTTCGTGGCGGGTGAACGGGACGAGGGCGGCGATGCCCACGACGACGGCGGCCCAGGCCCACCAGGTGCCTGGGCCGTTGATGCGCATGAATGTCAGCCCGGCGGTGATGAACAGCAAGCCGGTGGAGAGTAGTGTCAGACCCATCATGTCGATCCGCCCGCCGGTGCGATTTTCAGATTCCGGCACGCCGAATAGGATCACAAAGAAGCACAGGGTTACGGCAATGGCCGGGATCATGAGGGTCAGCCACAGTTTGCCGGGCAGGGCGCCGCCAATGAAGCCGCCGGCGAGGGCGCCGGCGATCACGCCGAATTCCAGCCCGGCGACGAGGATGCCCGCGGACTTACGGGTCAATGCGGCACCGTCGGGGCGGTGGTGGGAACGGCTGTAGATAAGGGCGATCTCCAGCGGCAGCCAGACCACATAAAAACCCTGCAGGGCCCAGGCGATGATGAAGATCCAGAAGTTTGGCGCGAACGCCACACCCCAGGATGCGGCCGCGGTCAGGGCTGTGGAGATGAGTAGGATCTTGCGGTGACCGATCATGTCGCCCAGCTTGGCCAGCACCGGGACCACCAGTGCACTGACCATGAGCTGGGCGGCCTCCAACCAGTTCACGTCGGCGTCGTGGATGCCCAAAAAGCGCGCAATGTCGGTGAGCAGCGGGGTGTAATAACCCTGCAGGATTCCGCTGGTCAGTTCCACCAGCACCAAGAAGCCGACCACTGCTGCGGCCGTGGGGCCCACCTGCAACCCCGGACCCACTGTCCTGCTCTTTATTGAAGCCACAAAGTCCCCCTCCGCCAATACTTTGACCTAGCCGACATACTGCCTGAGAGCATCCTAATACCAGCCGGTAATGTACGTCCGGGATGCGGCTTTGTTGCGCGGGAACATTTTGGCAACAATGCCGGTTGGAGACTATATTAGATGCATACGCATATATATTCCGCAGTGTCTGCGGACCAAGGAGCACATCATGCAGTTCGGAATTTTCAGTGTTGGCGACATCACAGTCGATCCCACCAACGGCCACCGCCCAACCGAACACGAACGCCTGAAGGCCATCACCACCATTGCCAAGCATGCCGAAGAGGTCGGCATGGACGTCTTCGCAACCGGTGAGCACCACAACCCGCCGTTCTACCCCAGCTCCCCCACCACCATCTTGGGCTACATTGCGGCACAGACGGAAAAGCTCATCCTCTCCACCAGCACCACGCTCATCACCACAAACGATCCCGTGAAGATAGCCGAGGACTTTGCCACGCTGCAGCATCTTTCCGACGGTCGCACGGACATTGTGCTGGGCCGTGGCAACATGGGAGCCGTCTACCCCTGGTTCGGTAAGAACAACCAGGATTCCGTGGAACTGACGGTGGAAAACTACGCCCTACTGCGCCGGCTCTGGGATGAGGAGGTGGTGAACTGGGAAGGCAAATTCCGCACACCGCTGCGGGGCTTCACCTCCACACCCCGCCCGCTCGACGGCGTTGCCCCCTTTGTCTGGCACGGCGCCATCCGAACCCCGCAGGTTGCCGAAATTGCCGCCTACTACGGCGACGGATTCTTCGCCAACAACATCTTCTGGCCCAAGGAACACTACATCAAGCTGATCAACCTCTACCGGGAGCGCTACGCACACTACGGCCACGGCACCCCGGAACAGGCGATCGTGGGATTGGGCGGACAGTTCTTCATCCGGCCGAACTCCCAGGACGCCATCAACGAATTCCGCCCGTACTTCGACAACGCCCCCGTCTACGGCCACGGCCCGTCCATGGAGGACTTCACCTCGCAAACCCCGCTGACAGTGGGCAGCCCGGCGCAAATGATCGAAAAGACACTCGCTTTCCGCGACTACTTCGGCGACTACCAGCGCCAGCTGTTCCTCGTTGACCACGCGGGCCTGCCGCTGAAGACTGTGCTGGAGCAGCTGGACCTGTTCGGCTCGGAGGTACTGCCCACCCTGCGGGCAGAATTCGCCGCCAATCGTCCGGCGAACATCCCGGACGCACCCACGTTCGAGGCACGCAAGGCCGCAAAGCTGGCAGCCGAGGCCGGAACCGCTAAGGATCCGTCATGACCTCGGCCGCGGCCCACCGCCGCCTTGCAACCGACGCGTGGGAATCCCTCCTGCGGTCCCAGGTGTCGGTCATGCGCGAACTACACAAGGAACCCATCTTCAAGAAGGTGGGCAGCCGCGAATATGACGTGCTGTACAACCTTTCCCGCTGCCCCACCGGGTGGTTGCGACTCAACGAGCTCAACGACAACGTCCTACTCACACAACCGAGCATTTCCCGGTTGGTGGACAGGCTTCAGGCGCGCGGTCTGATCCAGCGAAGGACGCCCGACGACGACAAACGGGGCGTCTTGATTGGACTTACCGAGGCGGGCGCTGCCTTGCAAAAGGAAGTGGGCCGGGCACATGTCCAGAACATCATGCACCTCATGGAGGACGCGCTCACCGATGAGGAGATGACCATTTTATTGGAGCTCACCACTAAGTTGCGGACGACGGTGGCGGAGCGTGCCGCTAGCTCAGCAGTTTCACAGAAGTGATCATCCGCTGGATGTTTTGGTACTCGGCGGTTTGCATGTAGGCCTGCGCATCCGCAATGCTGGCAAAGGCCCGCGTACCTGGCGTTCCCTCGGGATCACTCCTGAGCTGGACTACGTCGCCAAAGGAGACCAGGCCCAGTTTCGCCGTCGTCACCGTGTTATAGAACAAACACGCCATGCCGTCGGCGCCTGCCGGGTGGTCGGCGATCCCATACGAGGCAAAGAAACTGTTGGCCCCTTGGATCAAGCGATACACAAAACGGGGGTCAACGGCCGCCGGGTCTTTCGAAAAAGTCGGGATGCCCAAGGGAACGCTGGCCAGCACTGTGTAGGGGCGTTGGGTATCCGGCCCGCAGGCACCACCGAGGCCGCCGCCACCTGTCGTCAGCGTCGCCATCTTAGTACCTGCCGCGTCCCTGACTTCCACGACCTGCAAGGACCCTGACGTTCCAGCAACCAGCGCGGTAGTCCAGTCAGAGGGCAACTCAAAGCTGACAGACTTGCCCTGATCCACATAGGTTTTCCATTGCGCCGCCATACGTTGCGGAGCAGGAGTGCCCGTTGGCGTCATACCGCTGGGCGGGATGGCGCTTGGCGATGCGCTAGCGGACGACGACGCCGCGCCGGCTCCGGCGGACTGGCTCACCTTGGTTGTTGGTCCGGAGGCGACGATGGATACCCCACACCCCGACAGCGTGGCCGACAGCGACACTGTGGCGACGAGGACCAGGGCAGCCGCCATCCGCGGCTTTCCGACCGGCATGCGGCTTAGTCCGGGCCAACGTGGCATGTTATCTCCCCTAGGGTTCTTCATTTCCGAAGTGCCTCATTGCTGCCCATCATAGCGACGAGTAGGTGCCCGGCAGTGTTTAGTTGTGGATAACTCGTGGCGTGTTTCCTGCTTTGGGTCTAGGTTGGGAACTATCGCAAATTAGGTCCCGGCCAGGCGGGGACAGCACCGAGACCCGCGGGGGCTTGAGATGACCGATGAAGCAGCACGTCCGCCAGCACCTTCACGCCAGCGAACGGCATGCCAGCGCGGGGCCTGGCAGGTCGCGGCGATCGCGGCACTGCTTGTGCTGAGCGGTTGCACCACGAGCCCCACCCCACCCACCGCCAGCAGCACTGTTGCGGGGCAATCACCGGCAGCCACCCAGGTTGACACACCGCCGCTCTCTCCGGGCCCGGCACCCGTACCGGCCTACATGCCGGCAACTGCCAACGCGCCCGCACAAAACGTCCCCACCCCCGTCCTTCCAGAGAAGGCCAAGGAATTCAGCAAAGAGGGCCTCGAAGCCTTTGCCCGCCACTGGTACAGCACTCTCGGCTACGCCTACGAAACAGGCGACGTGGCACCCATGACGGCCATCAAAGACCCAGGATGCAAACCATGTTCAAACGTCGGCGGTCCGGTCAACGAGTGGTTTGCCGCTGGCAATTGGATAGTCGGCGGACTCATGACAATACATTCGGCAAGCAGCTCGTTCGAGAAAGCTCCGAACGGAACATACCAAGCGATCCTTATGGCCCAGCAGTCGCCTGTCAGCTACATCAACGCCGATGGGACTTTGGATACCGCCTATCCGCCGACGATTGCTCGAGCCGACATCGTCGTCGCAATTTATTCCTACGGGTCGTGGACAGCACGGACAGTTGAACACTTGGCGAAGGACTAAGAATGCGAAAACTCCCAAAGAAATTTCTGTTCATGGTCTTCTTGGGCGGTCTCATCGTTCCACCGGCTACAGTTGCCAATGCTGCGAACGGGCCGAAACCAAAATGGGATGATGACACCATCGGGACTGAGGTGTGGGAGAGAATTCCCGAAACCAACCTCTACGGGCAGACTCCATCCTCTGGGCCAAACGACCCCTATGTCTACAAACTCGAAATTGCCTGCCAAGGCACCGATGGGACCCTTCTACCAGAATGCACGCAGAATCTGCCAAGCTGCAACCAAGCAGCCGATGGCGTTGCCATGTACTGGTACAGGTCTCTGGCCGGAGGCTCCCCACCGTCGTGGACATTTTTCAGTGGTCCAGTCTGCATCTACTCCGAGAAACCCCGGGACATCCTCGCCGAAATCGCCGCACAAATCAGCCACGAATTCCAACAAACACCCATCGCCCCCGCCACCCTCGGCAGCCAACCCGGACCCCACACCCTCCGCGGCCAAGAAACCAACCTCCACGCCCACGCCACCGAACAAACCTTCAACCTCACCATGCTCGGCCAACACATCACCATCACCGCCACCCCCGCCGCCTACACCTTCAACTACGGCGACGGCACCACCCGCGGACCCACCACCAGCCCCGGCGCACCCCTACCCGAAAACAGAATCGGCGAACAAACCCAAACCAGCCACGCCTACACCACCACCGGCCACCACACCATCACCCTCACCACCCACTTCAACGGCCACTACACCGTCAACAACGGACCCACACTCCCCATCCCCGACCAAGGCCACATCACCTCAGCACCCCTAAACCTCACCGTCTGGCGCGCCATCACCCGCAACTACGCCGAGAACTGCATCACCAACCCCCAAGGCACCGGCTGCTAACCACCAATGAGCCGGACTCACCCACCATTCAGCGAAGTCCCTGAATCAGCTCCCGGTAGAAGACCACACCTGCACCCAGCGAGGAGATCCGCACTTTCTCGTTGACGGCATGCAAACTGGCGCGGTCGCCGTCGTCCATCAGAAGGGGCGAGAACCGGTATACCGCCGGACAAATTCCAGTGAAGTTCCGTGCGTCGGTTGCTCCAGTCTGTACGTAGGGCGTCACCATCGCCTGCGGATATGACGCGGCAACACAGCGGGTAAGAAGCGCAAATTGTTCGTTGTCGAACAAGGATAACGGTGAAGGATCGTGCCCGGAGCGCACCGTCAATTCAACGCCGGGATCGTCGATGATCTCCCGCACCTTCTCCACCACACCATCCACCGTCTCCCCCACGGCGATACGGATATTGGCGTTGGCCCGGGCCGTGGATGCCAAGACATTGGAGGCCTTGCTGCCCTCAAGTTGAGTGATGGCCACAGTGGTCCTGGTCAGTGCCCTGGTTTCATCACCCACCAGCGCGAAAGCCTGCTTTACGAGCGGCTTAAACGCCCACATGTTGGCTGTCACCAGCCGCAGTGCGAAGCTACTGTGATTTCCAATCCTGCGCAACATTTCCACGATGGGAGCAGGCATTGACGACGGAAAAGGGTTTTCCTCCAGCGCCATGATGGCTTGGGCCAGGCGTGCAGTGGCCCCCATTCTCGGCGGCGTCGAGGCGTGTCCGCCGGGACTGCGCGTGAGCAACTCCAGCTCCAGGATCCCCTTCTCGGCGACGCCAATGACCGCCGCCGGAACGTTCAAGCCGGGGAACGCCTTCTCCGCCACGGCTCCGCCCTCATCCAGCACCAGCCAGGGACGCACGCCACGTTCGTTCAGCAGCGCAGCCGCCACCACCGCACTGTCGCCGGCCGTTTCCTCATTGTTGCCAAAGGAAAGGTAGATGTCATAGCCCGGGGCAAATCCCTGGTTCAGCAGGGATTCAATCGCCCCTAAAATAGCGACAACGGCGCCCTTGTCATCGAGGGCACCGCGCCCCCACACGTACTCACCATCCTGATGCCCGGAGAAACCTGGGTGTGTCCAGTCATCGCGGGTATCAACGGGGACCACGTCGTAGTGGGCCATTAACACTGTGGGCTTGGAACCGGCGTCTGGCCGCGTGCCTGCCCATTTGAAGAGCAGTGCATGGCCGTTGACATGCTCCCGCGTCAACCCCGCATGCACCGCGGGGTATAGCCTCTCGAGAGCGTCAATGAATCCAGTGAATTGTTCCAGCTCAATCTGGTCGCGAAGACTTGAGTAGACGGTGCGGAACGTAATGAGTTCGCTGAGCTGATCCGCGGCAAGCTGGGCATACTCAACACCAATTCTCTCCAGGCTCGGCCCGGCACCAAAGTCACCCACGGGAGTGCCAGACCCGGAGAGATAGGCCCGCGCCCCCATGACGGCGGCGGTGCCGGCAGCACCGGCTGCCAGCGCGGCGGCCACGGCACGATTCAACGATGCTGCTGATCCTTTAGGCATGACACGGATTCTATGCCACCGGACCGGCGATTGGCTGAACTTCGGCGGACACCGGCAAATCCCACGTTAACACCAAATGAACAGATGTTTCAAGGTTCGTATTTTCGTGGACATTGTGTTCATCGCCACGTACGCTATTTTTTGTGAGCATACCTACGCCAGCCAGCCTGGCAGCACAGCAACCCCTCCCCCTGCTGGTCCTGGATTTTGACGGCACCCTCTGTCTAGGCGACGGACCCGTCCAGGCTTATGCCGACGCAGTGGCCGAACAAATCCCCGAACCGGTTGGAAAAGCATTACAGGAGGGATTGGCAGCCTTCCTAGCTCATTCCCCTTCCGCCGCCGCGTACAAGGACGGTTACGCTGCAGTCGCATCCCTTGCGGAAGGTTTGCTCGATTCCGCAGGACTCAACTGGGCGTACTCGGAAAGCCGCCGTCGACTTGCCGCCGGCCTTGTTGAAATCAGTGCGGCCCCCGGCTTGGCCGATTTTCTGGACAACCTGTCCGGCGTGGCCTTCCGTATCCTGCTCACCAACGCACCATTGACCGGAGTGCCGGAAACACTCGCAGCTTTGGGCTTGAGCGACTCGGTGGATCTGATCATTCACGACGCCGGCAAACCCGCAGGATTCAACGATCTTCTCCCCGCCCTCCTCCAGAACAAGGCGCCGGCACAGCTTTTGAGTGTGGGCGATGTCTGGAGTAATGACATCGACCTGCCGGGCCGCTTGGGGTGTGCCACAGCCTTCATCGACCGTTTTGACCACCGTACCGGGGCGGCGAATCTGCGTGCTCCCCAATTTGAACTGCTGTTTGACGCAATCACCGCATGGGCGCAGAACCCAGCAGGCTTTGCCGCAAAATTTCCCAGCACTTACACTCCCTCATCAGAAAAGGCACCACTGTGAAAAAGAATGTCTCCACACTCGCAGCTTGGAGCGCACTGGCATTGGCTGGCGCCCTCGCACTTTCCTCCTGTGGCGTCAGCCAAGAGTCAGCGGACTCGGCGTCCGGCGGTGCCAACCCCGCCGTGGCCTGCACGGGAACCAGCGACGCATCGGCCGCCTCCCCCACAAAATTGACCCTTGCCCTGGTTCCCTCAGGTGATGCCAAGAAGTTGGTTGACACTGTCAAGCCGCTCGAAGAGGCGCTGACCAGCCGCCTCGGCATCCCTGTCAAGGGTGTCATCACCGCCGACTACCAGGCCGCCGTGGAAGCAATCGGCGCCAACCAGGCCCAAATCGGTATGCTGCCCTCGCTGCAAATGAGCCAGGCCTGCGACAAGTACGGCGCCGTTCCAGCCTTGCAGACGCTCCGCAAGGGCAAGTCCAGTTACGCCGCCCAGATGTTCACCAACAACCCTGACAAGTACTGCACCGACAAGCCGGCTGCGGGCCCCAACGGCATGCTGTACTGCAACGGCACCTCGTCGGGCAATGGCCCTGCCGGGCTGGATTCCGTGGCCAAGATCAAGGGCGCCACGGTGTCCATGCTCTCCCCCGCATCCCCGGCCGGCTACATCTTCCCCGTGGCCGCCATGAAGGCCGCCGGAGTCGCCGTCGAAGATGTCTCCCCCATCAAGGTCACTGCCAATGACGCCTCAGTGCTGGCCGTCTACAAGGGCGACGCCGAGGTCGGTTTCAGCTACTGGGACGCCCGCGAGGTGGTCGCCAAGGACAACCCCGACGTCGGCAGCAAGGTGGTTGTCTTCGCCTTGACCAACGAAGTTCCCAATGACGGGATGTCCATCTCGAGCAAGCTCAGCCCGGACTGGCAGAAAAAGATCAGCGACGCCATGCTGGACTTCGCTGGCACCCCCGACGGCGTAGCAGCCCTGACTGCCATCTACCAGATCACCGGCATGAAGCCGGCGGACCCGCAAAGCCTGCAGAAGACCCAGGAAGCAGCACGGTCCATCGGCCTTGGCTGATCACGGCTCCGCAATAGTGCGCAACAACGACAACGCAGGGCACAGTAAAAGAAAGTAGACCCAATGGAGCGCACCGGGGCGGACATCCGCTTTCACGATGTGTCAGTGACCTATCCCAACGGTTTCACCGGCCTCAAAGGCATCAACTTGAGTATCCCGGCCGGTGAAATGGTGGGAATAGTGGGGCTCTCCGGGGCCGGAAAGTCCACCCTGGTCCGCACCATCAACGGCTTGGTGCCCATCACCAACGGCCACATCACGGTGGGCGACCACCGGCTCAGCGGGCGCGGTGCGGCCCAGTTGCGCGGCAAGGACTTGAGGGAACTGCGCTCCACTGTGGGCATGGTCTTCCAAAGCTTCAACCTGGCCAAGCGCACCACCGTCATCAACAACGTGCTCATGGGCAGGCTGTATCACTCCCCCGCCTGGCGCACCTTGCTGGGTGCCTGGCGCAACGACGACGTCGAGCTGGCCATGTCGGCCCTGGAACGAGTGGAAATTGTACCCAAGGCGTATGAGAAAGCCTCCAGCCTGTCCGGCGGGCAGCAACAGCGGGTCGCCATCGCGCGCACCTTGGCCCAGCGGCCCATGGTCATCCTGGCCGACGAGCCCGTGGCCTCCCTTGACCCGCCCACCTCCCACGTGGTGATGCGGGACCTGCAGCGCATCAACGCGGAACTGGGCATCACCGTGGTGGTGAACTTGCACTTCCTGGATCTGGCGCGGCGCTACAGCGAGAGGCTGATTGGCTTGCGCTCCGGCGAGGTGGTCTTTGACGGTGCCGGCGCCGACGCCGACGAATCGGTCTTTGAGAACATTTACGGCAGATCCCTGACAGCCGAGGATGTTCTCAGTCCCAAGGGTTCCCTGTGAACCGCTCCGCCGCGCCCGGGGCCGGCACCCCAGCCTTCGCACCAGACCCAGGAACAGCCCGCCCCACCAAGCCGCGCCATGGCGCAATGTCCGGTGCCGTCGTCGTACTCCTGATGGCTATCACCCTTTGGGCGGGGATCGGCATACAGGTTGACCTCCCGGCGATCGTGGCTAATTGGCGCAACGCCACAGCCAATATTATCCAGCTGCTCCAGCCGGACTATGGCTTCTTTTTCAAGACCGTACCGGCCCTGCTGGAGACCCTGCAGATGGCCGTCATCGCCACGGCCGTGGGTGCCACGATTTCGCTTCCACTGGCGTTCTTGGCGTCCCGGGCCACAAATCCCAAGCCCCGCCTGCTCCTGGGCGTGCGTTTTATCATGAACATGGTCCGCAGCGTCCCAGACATCTTGTACGCGGCCATCCTGGTGGCTGTGGTGGGTGTGGGCGCACTGTCGGGCATCATGGCCCTGGTCCTGTTCAACATCGGCATCATCGTCAAGCTCGTCTCCGAGTCCCTGGACGGCGAGGATCTGGGCGCCCAGGAGGCCGCCCTGGCAACCGGTGGAAGCTGGCCCAAGGCCAACCGTGCGGCCATGCTGCCGCAAATTCTGCCCAGCTTCGCCTCTCAGGTGCTGTACACCTTTGAGCTGAACATCCGCGCCTCCACCGTCATCGGGCTGGTGGGCGCCGGAGGCCTGGGCATCCTGATCGACAATGTGCGCAGCTTCTTCAGGTACCACGAGCTGTCCCTGATCATTTTGGAGATTCTGGTGCTCGTGCTCGTCCTGGAATCGGCGTCCTCCTGGCTTCGCAAGAAGTTGGTGTAGCGTGGCAATCTCAACCACCGAGCGCCCCCGCGCCTCCCGCCCCGTCAAGCCCACGTCCCGGCTGCGCACCACGCTCTGGTTGCTTGTCTCCTTAATCGTCGTGGCCGCTTTCTGGTCGGTGAAGATCAAGTGGTCCACGCTGGCCGATTTCCCCGCCCAACTGATCAAATACATCGCCCTGATGCTGATCCCGCCGGACTGGAGCCAGTTTGGCGAGGCGCTCAACGCCACCATCCTCTCGGTCCAGATGGCCTGGATCGGCACCGTCCTGGGCATCATCATCTCCTTCCCCCTTAGTTTTCTGGCCTCGAAGGGGCTGGCACCGCGGGTGGTCAACGCCCCGCTGCGGTTCATCTTTGCCGTGATCCGTGCGGTCCCCGAAGTTGTCATTGCCATCCTGATCCTCTCCGTCACGGGCCTAACCCCGTTCACGGGTGCGCTGGCCCTGGCCGTTGGCTCGGTTGGCACCCTGGGCAAATGGGGGTACGAGGCCTTCGAGGGGGTGGATCCCGGCCCCAAGGAGGCCGTCCGTTCCACCGGCGGGGGCACCCTGGCCCTCATCCGTTGGGGAGTGTGGCCCTCCGCGGCCCCCGACGTGTTCTCTTTCTGGCTGTACCGCTTTGAAATCAATGTGCGGGCCTCCGCCATCCTTGGCTTGATTGGTGCCGGCGGTATTGGCAAAATGCTCCAGGACAATGTGCAGTTCAGGAATTGGGACGCCGTGGGCATGCTGCTGCTGGTGGTCATCGCCGTCACCATGGTGATCGATCAGATCTCCGGGGCCGTGCGCAACAAATTGATCCACGGTACGTGGCGGGCGCCTAGGCTGGCATCATGACCGCCCTGCGCATCCTGCACCTCAGTGACACCCATCTCATCGGCTCGGAAACCCTCCACTCCGGCGCCGTGGACACCGTGGCCGCCTACACGTTCATCCTTGAAGCGTTTGAGAACGCCGGCCCGCTTGACGTGGTGGTGGTTTCCGGTGACGCCTCCGACGACGGGTCCCCGGCTTCCTATGGCACCTTGCGTTCGCTGACCGGCGACTTTGCCGCCCGGCACGGGGCCGTGGCCATTTATGCCATGGGCAACCACGACGAGCGCGCCGGGTTCCGGGAGGTCCTGGGCAACGGGCACCCGGGAGGGGTGTCTGCCTCGCCTTCCGGCTATCCGGGCATGGACGCACCGGTTGTGGGCGTCAGCGAGGTGGCCGGGTATAGGATCCTCACACTCGACAGCTCCGTGCCCGGCCGCACGCACGGCTTCCTGGACGCCGCCCAGTTGGACTGGCTACGCTCAGTGCTGGCCAAGGACTCACCCCGCGGGACGGTGCTGGTCATCCACCATCCGCCCGTACCGCCTCTGACGGCCTTGCACCAGGGCATCGAGCTGATCAACGCCCCCGCGTTGGCGCAGGCGCTCGAGGGAACCGATGTTCTGGCCATCCTCAGCGGCCACTACCACCACCACTTGATGGACATGTTCAACACCGACTCGGGGGTCATCCCCGTGGTGGTGACCGACGGCGTGGTCAATACCAACGACGTCCTGGCCCCACCCGGCCACGAGCGTGCCCTTGCCGGAAGCGGCGGGACCCTGGTTACACTGACATCCGTGCCCGCAACTGAGCACGGCACCGGGGGCCGGACCCTGCTCCGGTCCGTGCCCATCCACCGGGCGCTGCCACCGGCGATCACCCCTGCTGTTGTCTTCGACCTTGGTCCGGACGCGGTGGCAGGGATTTCTGCCACGATCGCCGCCACCGACGCCGAACTGCTCGCCGGCGGCCCCGTCTCCCAAAAAACCGCCAGCCCTACCAGGAAAGATTAGCCAGTGATTGTGCATGCCCCCGGCCAGGTCGTGGCCCACATCCGTTCTTCCCAACCGTCTTTGCTGCCCGCAGAACAAGCAGTGGCCGCGGTCTTTTTGCAACACACCCACCAGATTGTGGAACTCTCCTCACAGCAGGTCGCGGACCTCGCCGGGGCTTCCCGGGCAACCGTGGTGCGGACCTGTCAAAGCCTGGGCTATTCCGGCTACCAACAGCTCCGGGTCTTGCTGGCGCGCGACGCCGGATACGCCGCCGAGGCCCCCCGCCCCCGGGGCGTGGGCGCCGCCGGGATGGTGGCGGACGCCTTTGTCCAGGTGGGAGCTGCCGTAGCTTCGATGGCGGCGCTGCTGGAACCTGCGGCGGTGGCCGGCGCCGTCAGGACGATGGCCGCCGCGGGGCGGATGTTGGTGGTGGGCAACGGGCTCTCTGCCCCGCTGGCTCAGGACATGGCGGCACGCTTGAGCGCCATCGGACGGCCCGCGGAGTCGCCGGTGGATGTCATTGGCCAGCAAATTGCCGCACGGCTGCTTTCCCCCTCCGATGCCCTATTGATTATCAGCGGCAGCGGAGCCAACAGCTCAACCCTTCGCGTGGCCAAGGCGGCCACCAACGCCGGGGCCACGCTGGTGGTCATCACCGCTTTCGCCAGGTCTCCGCTGGCTGGCATGGCCAAGTTCTCCTTAGTGGTGGGCATGGGTGAGCTGAGCTTTCGCGAGGAGGTCACCGTCACGAGCAGGATTCCGCAGACCATCTTGATGGAGGGCCTCATTGCCGCGCTCACTGAGGAACTGGGTGAAAGAGCAACCGCCGCCAAGGCGCTGGCGTTGGAGATCGTCAGTGAAAACCTGGACGAATAGCCCCCACCCTAGAGGTAGGATGTCCTCATGACTGTTGCCCCGTACCGCCTTGCCCGTGTCCGCCCCCTCGACGCCGTGGCGGCGCCCCTGTCTGAGCAGTTCTTTGTGCGCAACGACGCCGCGGACTTTGAGAGCCCCGAGGGTCGGATGTGGCAGCTGGTCCCCACGCCGTTCCCGGCCTCGGCCGCCAACCAGAACAGCGCCCCCCGCGAAGGCTGGACGCCCGGAGCCAGCGTCACCGAGGACCGGTTCACCTTCTTGGCCCCCTGCGCCCCCGTCAATGTGTTCGGCATGGCTCACAACACCGGCGCCCCCGGCCGGTCACTGCCTCCCCAGGCTTTCCACAAGGCCGCGAGCTCGGTGGTTGGCCCGGGCGACGCGATCAAGCTCAGCCCCAACGTGGGGTACGTTGACCCGGAGGCGGAATTGACCGTCGTCGTAGGCCAACAAGCACGGAACCTGACACTGGAGAACGCTCGTACGGCGATCCTCGGGTTCACGATCGGCAATGACGTCTCCGCCCGTGATGCGCAAAAGTCGGACGAACTGTGGATCAGCGCCAAGAGCCCGGACACCTTTACCCCGCTGGGTCCGTGGATTGTGGTAGGCCTGGCGGACAAGGGCACGCCCATCAGCATTGTGCACAACGGCACCGAGCTGACCGCCGCCTCAAGCGACGATTTGGGCTGGGGGGTGGAGGAGATCCTGGTGTACCTGAGCTCGTTCATGACGCTACAGCCCGGTGATGTGATCCTGACCGGTTTCCCGGCCGAATGCCGCCAAATCAACCCTGGCGATGAGGTCATTTGCCGCGTGGGCGGTATTGGTGAGCTGCGCAACCTGGTGGTCGCCGGCGAGTAGCCGGCCCAAGCAACTCATAGACAATACCCAGGCTTTGTTTTGGGCCGTTTCAACAGTTGGTGGCAGAATCGGTTTCCTATGGCAACTAAACTTCCTGCCGAACCGGCAGCCCTGAATCCAATGCCCGGCATTGGCGCCACCAGGGCCACACTGATGACAAAGTCACCGGTGTGGCGCCGCTACCCCGTCCTGGCCGCACAACTGCGTGGCTTTGGCGTGGTTGCGGTCATTTGCACGGTAACGTCCATGGCCATCTATGCCGGCCTACGCCCAACGTTGGGCACCCAGTGGGCCAACGCCATCTCCTTGATCCTGTGCTCGGTCCTGAACACGGACTTGAACCGACGCTTCAGCTTTGGTGTAACAGGCAAGGAACTTTGGTGGCGGGACCAGCGCCGCGGCCTGTGGATCATGTTCCTAGCGTTGGGCATCACCAGCGGCAGTCTGTGGCTGCTGTGGGCCATCGCGCCGCACGCCTCCATCACGGTGGAACTGGGCGTGATCGTGGCGGGCAACATCGCCTCTGCCATCACCCGATTCCTGTTGTTGCGGTACTGGATCTTTCGCCGGCTGCGCCCGACCCTACCCGAGACAGATGGCGCCGGGCGGACGGCCACCGCCTAAACTGCGGGGCAGATAAGAGAATTCTCATCCGGGCCTCATCCGCTCCGGGCGCCAATGAGGGAGGATCGGAGCATGCACACTCCGCGGCTGGCCCGGATTGTCGGGGCGATGGTGAGGCTCATCGCCGTCGCCTTTTCCTCAGCCCTCACCTTCTCTGCCCAGATTCTCACGGCCCGCACCAATGCCATGCTCAATGAGCGGCTGACGCACGCCGCCACCAGTTTCCGCACCTTTTGCCCTGTCCCCGACCACGGACGGTACACGTCCTCCGCCGGCTTCGACACCGCCGGACTGGAACAGTTCCGGGCGCACCGGCGCAGCGCATGCAGCTGAACCGTGAAGCCACCAGCTTCCTGGCGACGCTGCTGGATGATCACTACGGCATGCCGCTAACCGCATTGGTCCCGGTCATGACCACCGAGTACCGCCGCGGAACCCTGGTGAACCCGCATAGCTCAGAACGCGTCACCGCCGACGTGGCGCTGGTGTGCCGGGATGCCAGCAGCGAGGTGGCCGGTTAGCCGGCATGGGGATCCGTGATGTGGGCATGAGCAAGTGCGGTGCCGGCACCGCCAGCGCCGCTACCTGCCTAGCCGCAAAATCCTGCTGACGGCGTCGACCAGTTCCTCGGCCGCCGTGGCAAGGGCTGCGGCCGTGACGTCAGCCCCGAAGCTGAACCGCAACGCCGTCTGCGCCACGCCGCGTTCAATCCCCATGGCACGCAGCACTGCCGAGGGCTCGTCTGATCCGGCCGCGCACGCCGAGCCGGAAGAGCAGATGATCGATTTCCGCTCCAGTTCCAGCAGCACGGACTCCCCGCTGGTGCCCGGGAAACAAAACGACGCCACCGACGGCAGCCTTTGACTCCTGTGGCCCGTCAGCAAGGCCGTGGGAATGCGGGCCAGAACTGTTGCGATGAAGTCATCGCGCAACACCGTGGCACGGACGACGGCGGCCTCCCGCCCCGCTTCGGTGAACCGCAGCGCCGTGGCCAGGGCCACCGCAAAGGCCACGTTCTGTGTGCCCGAACGGTTGCCGCGCTCCTGCCCGCCGCCGTGCAGCAACGGTTCAAGGGGCACGTCCCCGCGCACGTACAGAAGCCCCACTCCCTTCGGGGCGCCAAGCTTATGCCCGGATATACTCAGGGCTGCCACCCCCAGGTTCGCCACATCCAATTCCAGCCAGCCGGCCCCCTGCACCGCGTCCGAATGCAAGGGCACCCCGTGTTTGCGGGCGACGGCAGCCAGCGCTGGGATGTCCTGGATGGTCCCCACCTCGTTGTTGGCATACATGATGGAGGCCACCGCCACGTCACTGGCGGCCGGGTCGCTGAGGGCGGGGCTGGCGGCCGGGTCGCTGAGGGCGGGGCTGGCGCCAGACCCAGCTGCGTGAGCCGCGCCTGCGGCAGCTACGCCGCTATCCGCCGTCGAACTTCCCAGCATGCGGGCAAAATCAGCGCTTACCACCAACCCGTCGGAGTCAACGGGGACTACCTCGACCACGAAGCCGTGGATGCGGCGCAGATAGTCTGCGGATTCGGCGATGGCGGGGTGCTCAATGGCGCTGATCAGCACCCTGTTGAGCCGGGGGTCGGCGGCCCGCCGGGCCAGGGCGATGCCCTTCAGCGCCAGGTTGTCGGCCTCGGTGCCGCTGGCCGTGAAAGTGATTTCCTCCGGATGGCAGCCAAGCACGGTGGCGCACTTCTCCCTGGCTGACTCCAGCGCGTTGGCAGCCTGCTCACCCAGCTCGTGATGGCTGGAGGGGTTGCCGAACTGGTTGGTCAGGAACGGGAACATGGCCTCGATCACTTCCCGGCGGACAGGGGTGGTGGCTGCTGCGTCAAGGAAGATCATGGCTAGGCCCAGAGGGTGATGTCTCGATGACGACGTCCAGGCCAAGGTCCAATGCCCGGACGCTGTGGGTCAGTGCGCCGACGGAGATGATGTCCACTCCTGTCCGGGCGATCGCTGCAATGGTGGCCAGATTGACGTTGCCGCTGGCCTCCACCAGGGCACGGCCGTTGACAAGTGCCACGCCTGCCACGAGGTCGGCATTGCTGAAGTTGTCCAGCATGATGGTGTCGACGCCTGTGGCCAGGACGGGCTCAATCTGTTCCAGGCTGTCCACTTCCACCTCAAAGTGAACTGTGTGCGGCAGCTGGGCGCGGACTCCTGCGAGCGCCGCCGTCAGCTTGGCTGGGTCGCCGCCGGTGAGGACCGCCAGGTGGTTGTCCTTGGCGAGGACCGCGTCTGAGAGCGAGAAACGGTGGTTGTGCCCGCCGCCGCAGCGCACGGCGTACCGTTCCAGGACGCGCAGCCCGGGAGTTGTCTTGCGGGTATCGGTGACACGCGCCTTGGTGCTTTCGATGAGCGTGGCGTACTCGGCGGTCTGGGTGGCGATGGCGCTCATGCGCTGGGTCAGGTTCAACGCTATGCGCTCGGCTGTCAGCACACCCCGGGCCAGCCCCGTGACACGCATGATCTTTGCCCCCGCAGCGAAGGGCTGGCCGTCAGCAACCAGTTGCTCCACTTGCGCGTCCGGGTCCTGCATGACCATGGCTGCCCGGAACACCTCACCGCCGGAGAAGATGCCGGGTTCGCGTGCCACGAGCCATGCGGTGGCCTTCGCTTGGGCTGGCAGGAGCGTGGCGGAGGTGATGTCCCCATACGGTGCGTCCTCCACAAAAGCGCTGCGCAGGATGTTCTCCACAGATGTGGCCGGCAGGGTTGGCAGCGTGGCCCCGGCGGTGTGGACTGGAGGGACGAGGGCACTAGTGTTCATGCGGTTTCACTTTCAAGGACAGGAAGAGTGGTGGGAACGTGCTGGTGGTGATGAGGCGCCAAGGCGACCCAGAAGGTCGAGGTCCGCCCTGAAGCGGCGGCCGGGGCATCCGGGAAGTCACTGCGGAAGTGGGCGCCGATGGAACTCGTGCGGTGCAGGGCAGCCTGAACCAACAGTTGGGCCGCGGTGAGCAGGTTCGACTCTTCAGCGGCTTGCCGGCCTGTGGCCTTCACCCCTGCGGGGCGACCCTCCAGCTGCGAGCGCCAGCCTGCCAGGACGGTTGCCGCGTGGTGCAGGCCAGCCTCGTCACGGACCACGCCGGCGTGGGCGCTCATGAGCTGGCCCAAGGCCTCCTTGCTGAAGGCGGGCGCGTTGGCCAGTTTGACGGACAGCTCAGCGGCTGGTTCGGCACTGTCTGGTTCGGCAGCATCTGGTTCGGCAGCATCTGGTTCGGCAGGATCTGGGGCCAGGTCGGTGGGCAGGCTCCGCAATGTTGCAGGCTCGATCTCGGGCCGGCTCCACGGTATTTGGGTGTTCGGAGCATGGGTGTAACTTTCAGCAGTCAGTGCCTGATCCATGAAGGCTCCCACGGCACGCCGGCCAAACACCAACCCTTCAAGGAGGGAGTTCGAGGCCAGCCGGTTGGCTCCGTGCACACCAGTACAGGCCACCTCGCCAGCTGCGTAGAGGCCATTGAGGGAGGTTTGCCCGTTGAGATTGGTGGCGATACCGCCCATCCAGTAGTGGGCGGCCGGGGTGACGGGCAGCAACTCCCGGGTCCAATCAAAGCCCAGCTCCGTGGTGGTGGCAGCGATAGTGGGGAACCTGCGGGCCAGGTAGCCTTCCCCGTGTGCGGCTTCGACACCCGTGGCATCCAGGAACACTGTTTGCCCGGCCCGGCCCTTGCTCAGGTGGGCGGCAATGCTGCGGGAGATGACATCCCGTGGGGCCAGATCGCCGTCGGGGTGGTACTGGGGCATGAACGCTGCACCGTCAGCGTCGCGGATTACGGCTCCTGCCCCACGTACAGCCTCGGAGATCAGGAAGTTCTCGCCCACAGCCAGGGCGGTGGGATGGAACTGGAAATATTCCAGGTCGGCCACAACGGCCCCGGCCCGCCAAGCGAGGGCAACGCCGTCGGCCGTGGCCACGGCGGGGTTAGTGGTGAAGTCAAACAGCTGGCCGGCTCCCCCGGTCGCGAGCAGCACGCCGTCGGCCCTCAGTTCCATGATGCTGGAGACCCCAGGGGGCCCGCCTTCAGGGAAGTGCCGTTGGTAGGCCACCCCCGAGACATGGCCGTGCCCCACCAGCAGCTCATGCACATACGCGTGCTCAATGACCGTCAGGGTCCCCCGGGTGGCGGCACCGCGGACGGCCCGGATCAGCCCGTCAGCAATGGCCGCACCGGTTGCGTCACCGCCCGCGTGCAGGATGCGTGCCGCGGAATGGGCCCCTTCCAGGCCCAGCGCCCGCCGCCCCGTGGCACCGTCGGTATCAAAAACCACACCGAAGCGTTCCATGGCGGCGATGTCGGAGCTGGCTTCCCCGCACAGGATGTGCACGGCTGCGGGGTTACACTGTCCTGCACCGGCCTTGAGGGTGTCGGCAATGTGGGCCTGAACAGTGTCCCCGGGCTCCGCATCGTCCGGGCTCAGCACGGCGCAGATCCCGCCCTGGGCGACGTGGGTGTTGCTGTGTGCCAGTGCACCCTTGCTCAGCAGGGTCACACGCGCCCCAGCCTCTGTGGCCAGCAATGCGGCGTACAGGCCCGCCACCCCGCTGCCCACCACCACCAAGTGTGCGTCGAGTTCCCTCATCACTGAGGCGCCACGGCCCGGGCCTGACGCGGCTTGGCGGCAAGCATGCGTTCCAGCGCCACCCGGGAGTTGACCGCGTTGGCTTCCGGCACTGTGATCTGATTCAGCACTTCACCCCTGAGTAGGCCCTCCAGCACCCAGGCCAAGTAGCCGGGGTGGATGCGGTACATGGTGGAGCACGGGCAGATCACCGGGTCCAGACAGAAGATGGTGTGCTGCGGGTACTGGGCGGCCAGCCGGTTGACCATGTTGATCTCGGTACCGATGGCAAAGGTGCTCCCGTCCGGCGCCCCTTGAATGGCTTTGAGGATGTAGTCAGTGGAGCCAGCCTCGTCCGCAGCGTCCACCACCTCCATGGGGCATTCCGGGTGCACCACCACCCGCACGCCGGGGAAATCAATCCGGGCCTGCTCGATCTGGGCCACCGTGAAGCGCTTGTGGACAGAGCAGAATCCCTGCCACAGGATCACCTGTGCCTCGTCCATGGCGTGGGCGCTATTGCCTCCCAAGGGCAGGCGGGGATTCCATAGTGGCATGTGCTCCACGGGGATTCCCATGGCCTTGGCGGTATTGCGGCCCAGGTGCTGGTCGGGGAAGAACAGTACCCGCTGGCCGCGTTCGTAAGCCCACTCAAGAACGGTAGCCGCATTGGAGGAGGTGCACACGATCCCGCCGTGCTCCCCACAGAACGCCTTCAGTGCCGCAGAGGAATTCATGTAGGTGACCGGGATGACCGGAACCCGGCCGTCGTCGTCGGGCTCGGTGCCATACAACGCCGCCAGCTCAGCCCAGCACGCCTCCACCGAGGGGAGGTCGGCCATGTCGGCCATGGAGCAGCCCGCCGCCAAGTTGGGAAGGATCACCGATTGGTGGGCCCCGGAGAGCATGTCGGCTGTTTCCGCCATGAAGTGCACGCCGCAAAACACGATGGCCTCGGCCTCGGAGCGGTTCTTGGCAGCGTTGGCCAGTTGGAAGGAGTCCCCCACGAAGTCGGCGAACTCCAGCACCTCGTCGCGCTGGTAGAAATGCCCCAGCACGACGACGCGTTCGCCCAGTTCCGCCTTGGCGGCGACGATCCGAGACTTGAGGTCGGCATCGGAGGCGTCCTTGTACTCCTGCGGCAGCTGGCCCTGCACCGGGGTGGCCGGCGGTGCAGTGTCCTCGTTGGAGGCTCCGGGCCCGTAGCCGGGGGTGCCGGCGAGCGCCTCTGCCAGGTCAAACTCCCAAGGACCCTTGGCGAGATCCTCGTCGCAGCTCTCCTGCGCCCGGCCCGGTGTGCCCACAAGCTGCGCAGCCTGTTTTTCGGCCTGGCTGCGGGTGATGAGTTGGATGGTGGTGTTCACGGATGACATGGCTTGCTCCAGGATGTGAGGCAGTGACGTTGGGATTGCGATAAGGGTTTGGCTGAGGCGGTGGCTAGGAGATGGACGGGGGCGAGCCGGAATTCTCGGCGTTCGGCTCCCCCGTGTAGCGGTAGAGGCGGGGAGGGCGGTGCTTGCCGCCCTGCAGAAATTCGTCGGTCGCCTCGATGTGGGCGGTTTGCTTGAGTTGGCGGCGGAAGTTGGCCGGGTCCACCGTGCGGTTCAACACGGCTTCATACACCTCGCGCACCTGTGCCAGGGTGAACGTCTCCCCCAACAGGTGGTAGGCGATGGACCCGTAAGTCATCTTGTTGCGCAACCGCCACAAGGCGTAGTCAACGATCTGGTTGTGGTCAAAAGCCAGCTCTGCCAAGCCGTCGGCTCTAAACCACCGGACGTTGTCCGATTCCTGGGCCAGCGCCGCCTCGGTGGGCTGCACCATGGCCCAGTAGACGATCGAAATCACCCGTTGGCTCGGTGAGCGGTGCAGGCCACCAAAGGCGTACAGCTGTTCGAGGTAGTTCGGTGCCAGCCCCGTGGTGTCCGCCAGGTTGGTGGCGGCAGCGTCCTGCAGCGACTGGGACTGCATCAACGGACCCCCAGGCAGCGCCCACAGACCCTTGAAGGGCTCACGAATGCGCCGTACCAGCGGCAGCCAGAGCGTGGGGCGCCCACTTGATTCGCTGGGTCGCAGCGCGAAGATGACAGTGGAGATGGCCAACGCCGGGGGCTGTTCCAGCCGCTCACTAACATTGGCCGCACTGGCAAATATGCTTCGTTCCATGGCGCCTACCCGGCTTCCACCTAGTTAAGGTCAAGATGACTACAACTAAGTTTACGACGATTCGTCCGCTGAAACAAATTAATCCACCACGGAAGCCGGGCCCTGCCACCGCGTGGGGGCTTGGCCCGCCGGGTCCATGAGTGCGCCAGGAAAGGCAGAGGACGGCACAGGCCACAGGGGGTCCACTGACAAGTCGGCCTGCATCTGCTGAGCTCCGGCATCCCCGTACGCCCCCGAGAGGGAATCTGCCCGCCAATGCCGACCGGCTTGGGGATGGCATGCCCGTGGGAGATAATTTCACTGGTGAGCGCATCAATTCGCCCCGGCGGGCCGGGCCCGGCCCGCAACAAAAAGCCACGGCAAAAGTAAGGCACTGTCCCCATGAAGACCCAGCCACTGGCTGCCGCAACATCCACACCGCCCACGGTCGGTTTGGGCCATTCCCTGAAACAACGTCAACTGACCATGATGGGCTTGGGCAGTGCCATCGGCGCCGGCCTCTTCCTAGGCTCGGGCAAGGGGGTCATGGAAGCGGGCCCGGCCGTCCTGATCTCCTACGTGGTGGCCGGAACGCTGATCATCTTGGTCATGTGGGCGCTGGGTGAGATGGCAGCCGCCAACCCCAACTCGGGCGCCTTCTCCGTCTACGCCCAAAAAGCGATGGGCGTGGTTGCCGGGTCCACCGTGGGCTGGTTGTGGTGGTTGCAAATGGTGATTGTAATCGCGGCAGAGGCCCTCGGTGCCGCCGCCCTCCTGGTGTCCATCTGGCCGGTGCTGCCCGTCTGGGTGCTGACCATGATCTTCATGGCGGTCTTTACGGCCGTGAACCTGACGTCGGTGAAGAACTACGGCGAGTTTGAGTTCTGGTTTGCCATGCTGAAGGTGGGCACCATCGTGTTGTTCCTCGCCTTTGGCGCGGCGCTGCTGCTGGGCTGGATCCCCGGCACTGCTTCCCCTGGCCTGAGCAACTTCACCGGCCACGGCGGTTTTGCCCCGCAAGGCCTGGCCGGCATTGCCACGGCACTGTTCGTGGTGATTTTCGCCTTCGGCGGCACCGAGATCGTGGCGGTGGCCGCCGCCGAAACCGCAAATCCGGCACGCAGCGTAGCCATCGCGGTACGCACCGTGGTGTGGCGCATCCTGGTGTTCTACATTGGCTCGATCTTTGTGATCGTCGCCGTGCTGCCCTGGGATTCACCCGAGCTGGCCTCCCCCTTCGCCGGCGTACTCAATTCCGCCGGCGCCGCATGGGCGGGCAAGGCCATCACCCTGGTCGCCGTCGCCGCACTCCTGTCGGCCCTAAACGCCAACCTGTACGGCGCTTCCCGCATGGTTTACTCGCTCTCCGAGCGCGGCGAGGCCCCCCGCATTTTCTCCCTCATCACCGCCGCCCAAGTCCCCTTGGCCGCTGTTGGGGTATCGGTGGCGTTTGGTTTCGGGGCGGCGGTCCTAGAGCTTGTCTTCCCCGGCAAGGTCCTGGACGCGCTGTTGAATCTGGTAGGCTCCACCTGCCTGATCGTGTGGGGCTCGGCACTGGTCTCCCAACTGATCCTGCGCCGCCGGGCTGACCGCGACGGCACCGCACTCCCCCTGCGCATGCGGGGCTTTCCCGTCCTGACAATTCTCGGCCTGGTGCTGCTGGCGGCCATTTTCACCGTCGGATTCATCGGGGAGGGAAGCCGCGGGCAATTGTTCGGCACCTTCGCGCTCGTGGCGGGCATCGCCGTCGTCTGCTGGATGACGGAAAGGCGCAAGCGCAGGCGTGCCACGGGCTGAATTCCCAGCGGTAGCGTGCGGTCCTGCTTTGCTACTGTTGACGTACGACGGCGGCACGCGCCACCGAGGGAAAGGTCACCTTATGTCTCCGCACGGCAAGCACGCCTCCGCTGTTCCCACCCACATGATCGAAGGCGCCCTTCCCGGCCTTAACGTCGCCGCCTTTGACCCGGACACCGCCGCCGCCCTCCCGCCCGTCTTTCTCATCCACGGCTTCGCCTCCTCGATTGAGCTCAATTGGGTCAAGAGCGGCTGGGTTAGTGCCCTTAACCGGGCGGGGCGCCGGGTGCTCTCGGTCGACCTTCCCGGCCACGGCAAAAGCACCTCCCCTTACGATATTGACTCCTACACGCCTGGAAAGATCAGGGCCGATCTGTTGCAGATCCTCATTGATCAGGGCGTGCGCCCGCTGCGTGCGGACGATCCCACTTCCGGCGTGGACCTGGTCGGTTATTCTTTAGGGTCCCGGCTCGCCTGGGAGTTCGGCGCCACCCAAGCTGAACTGGTGCGCAAGATGGTGCTGGGAGGGCCCAACCCCGAAGATCCGCTGGCTGATTTTGATCTCGAAGCCGCACAGAACTTCCTCAATGACGGCACCCCCATCGCGGACGCCTCCACTGTCTGGCTTTTGGAGATGGCACAGCAGATCCCCTCCAACGACATCTTCGCTTTGCTGGCCCTGGTCCAGGCCATCAAGATGGAACCGTTCGACCCCACTGACGCAGTGCCCAAGATGCCGATCTTGCTGGTGGCCGGCGAGCTGGATGAACGGGCCAAGAGCATGGCCCTGCTGGCCGAGCTCAGCGGCCAGGCACAACAGCACATCATCCCCGGGCGCACCCATAACAACGCCGTGACCAGCAGGGACTTCAAGGAAGCAGCCATCGCTTTTTTGGGCTGAGGCTTGACGCACCTGCCCGACCGTCACACACTGGAAACACAAGTTCCACCGTCAGGAGATGGCGTGTCAACAGTTACCCAGGAAACCCTATCCGGCGCAGGAAAAGTGATCGCCGTCGAAGAGAACTACCGCGGCCTGGCCGAACAGCGGGGGCGGTTTCCGGAAATGCCGTCATACTTTCTGAAGCCGCCGTCCTCGCTGAGCCTCAGCGGCGGCACGGTGGAGCGGCCGGCGGGCCTGGAAAAGCTGAGCTTGGCAGGTGAAGTTGCGCTGATCATCGGCACTGTGGCCCGGCATGTCAGCATGGCTGACGCGTGGGGGCACATTGCCTTTGTCACGGCCGCAAACCACCTCTGTCTCGACGAGCTGGCGAGCGCACAAAAGGGCTCCACACTGCTTGCAACGGGTGGGGATGGGTTCACCCCGCTAGGGCATTTCCTGCTGGACGCCAGCCGTGTGGACCCGGAACAACTGGAACTGCGCACCTGGGTCAACGGGACACTGGTCCAAGATGACACCACCGCCGGGCTCTTGTTCCCCATCAACGGGCTCATCGCCGAGCTGTCGCAGGTGATGACGCTGATGCCCGGGGACGTGATCTTGACGGGAACCCCTGCCGGCTCGGGTTTGGTTGTGCCCGGGGACACCATGGAGGTCTCCGTGGTGGACCCCGCCTCGGGGGAAAGCACCGGGCGCCTGCACACCACCGTCACCGCCGGAACGGTCCCCTTGCCCACTTTCGGGGCACGGGGCACGGTCCACGGGCGCTGATGGCGAATCCTGGACGGGGCATGTTCGCCCCCCTTGGCCGGAGACGGGCCGGCAGCCATACTGAAGCCATGGGACATTCCACCGAGCCTAAGCCGTGGCTCCCCTTCAATGACAGGCACGACGCCGGGAGGCGCCTTGCGCTCAAGCTCCACCACCTGCGCGCGCAGCAACAGCATGCCGGGGTGGCCCGGCCGGTGGTGCTGGGGCTGAGCCGGGGCGGAGTGCCGATCGCGGCCGAGGTGGCAGCCTCCCTGGACCTTCCCCTAGGCGTTTTGGTGGCGCGTAAACTGGGCGTGCCCGGCTCTGAAGAGGTAGCCTTTGGCGCCGTCGCGACGTACGGGGGTTTCACTCACCTCTCCCACCTGCCGTTCGTCATGGACCACCTACGCCGGGACGGCTACACCATTGCCGAACTTGATGCCGTGGAGGCTGGCGAACGTGCCGAGCTGGCCAGGCAGCAAACGCTTTTCGGGAACGGGAGGCAGCCTCTGATCTCCGGGCGCACGGTCCTGCTGTGCGACGACGGACTGGCCACCGGAGCCACCATGCGCACAGCTGTCAGCCTCATGCGGGAGGCCGGGGCCGGGGCCATCCACGTCTGCCTTCCGGCGGGGCCGGCAGGCGCCTGCCGGGAACTTGAGGCCGTATGTGACGCGCTGACCTGCCTGCAGCCGTGGCCTGCCATGCACGCGGTCAGCGAGGCCTATCTGCTCTTCGATCAGGTCAGTGACGCGCAGGTGCTGGCAGCCATCGACAAGTATCCCCGGCCATAGGTCCTGGCCCTGGCGGGGCGCAGAAGCAGATCAGCCAGTCCAGGTCACGGCCAGCGCGGTGGACCTGGCCAGACGCCGAATCGATTACCAGATCTGCCGGCGTCACCCGATCGGCGACCAGCACGTACGCTTGGTCTGTGTTGCAGCGTCGGCTCATCCAGACGGCACCCTCGAAACCGGCTTTGTGCGCGGCCTGAGCCTAGGCCACCGTGCGGTCTTAGGTGATAGGCGGCGTGTCGATGAGCTGAGTCTGTTCGACCTTCAACGGTTTCAGGCCGAGCCTCAGGAAGGACGCCAGACTGAGGTCGCGGCCCACCGAGAGCCTGGTGCCGGTCTTGTCCCGATAACTTTTGGGCGGCAGGAAGCCGCCGGGATTGAAGATATTGGCATGTCGGTCGGTGCTGGCCACACTGTGCACGCCCGATCCCGCAGGAAGTGTGAACTCAAGAGGATGAGAGGGCACTTTCGCTCTCGGCACCTTCGCTACCACGAGATCGACTCGCCAGCCACGAACTTCTCAACTATCCGCGGATCATCCAAGAGATGCTCGACGGCGAGGTCATCGTCAAAGTACCGGGACGGCGAGCATAGCCAAAAGACAAGGTCCTCGTCGTCCATCTCTTGGGCGCGCGCCGCGCCGATCAACGTCGGGACGACGTCGTGGACCGTGCCCGATGTTCGGTCGAACTGAAACCCTGGGTAGAGGTACGCAGTGGTGGACTCGTCTCAACGTCCAGTGCCGCGATGGCAGGACCCAGGGCGGAGACGCTGTGCCGCATGTTGACGACGTCGGCAAAGAGGCGCGAAAAGGCTCCTCCAGCGGCGTAACGTGAGTACACGTCTTCAAGGACATTCGGCGCATGGGAGCCACCCTTCCGCAGACGGCAACTAGTCCGCCGGACCCTTCGATGGGGACTGCACCGCAACCTTCGAAAGTACCGCTCAGTGCGGCGAGCTCATCAGAGAGTGGCTGTTTCAGATCAGGTTTTCCCGCCCCTTTTTACGAATACCCATCATCCTTTTCCGAACGTTTCTTACTCTCTACGCTTGCGTTGTTTTCGTATCAGTGGATTCTTATGATCAGGTGATTTTCTGCGGATCGTCAGCCGCGGAAAACAGGCAGGACACGGACACCAATCTGGAGGATTCATGGAAACTATAACCACAGGTCAGCGGCACATTCCGGGTAGGCTGGGTCCCTGTCGGATGGTGAGCCGACAACCGCCCGCTCACAAGTTGTGGTCCCGCCCGGCCACCCGCCGGTTTTTCCAGCTGGCCGGGCAATTCACTGCCACAAGGTGCGGGATGTACTTTTCTGCACCAGCTGGGCCAACGCCTAAGATAAGGCCATGACCTGGACCCCCACCGAATCCGGAACTGCCGCCCCAACCGACAGGCAGCCGCCACATTCCCAGACACTCTCGCGCGGCATCCGGGCCTTGGAGCTTCTTGCCGAGGCGCCGGGCCCGCTGACCATTGCAGAATTGGCCACAGCGCTGGGCGTCCACCGGTCAATCGCCTATAGGATCTTACGCACACTCGAGGACCACTCGCTGGTGGTGCGCGACTCCGCCGGACGGTTGACGCCCGGCCCGGGCTTGGCCGTCCTGGCGCGCAGCGTATCCACCGATTTGCAAGGCGCGGCGTTGCCGGAGCTGACGCGCCTGTGTGAGGAGGTGGGCATGACCGCGTTTGTGGTGGTCTGGGATCACCAGGAGTGCGTAACGCTAGTAGCCGTGGAACCCCGGAACGCGGACGCAACCTTGGCCCAGCATCCCGGGACCCGGCATCCCTTGGCAGTCGGCGCCCCAGGAATTGCCCTGCAATCCTTGTACACCCCGGCGCAATGGCGCAATCTGGTGCCCACCCAGGACTACCGTCCCGAGGCTGCTGCGGCCGCGATCCATGGTTACGCTACAAGCCATGACGAAGTCATTCGAGGACTCTCCTCTGTGGCCGCACCCGTGAGAATTCCGGGGAAGCGGCCGGCCGCCGTCGCCGTTGTCTATGTTCAGACGGGGCAACAGGACGCGCGCATAGGTGAAGCCGTCCGCGCCACAGCCACCCGCATCGAAGCCGCACTGGCTTAGCGCACCGGCTTAGCGCACAGTCACCTGGCGGCGCAGGACCATGGCGCTGGCCAGTCCCAGCAGGAACAAGGACCCGGCGGCCGCGATCGGCACAACAAACGCACTCTGGTAGCCGGAAGATTGGGCCAGGGCCCCGGCGATGGAGGAGCCCAAAGCGGTGCCGGCCACCACACCGCTGGCCAGCGCCGTCATGACGGTGCCCATCCACTGCGGAGGGGCAATGACCGAGCCCACGCTGAAGATGGCGACCATGGTGGGGCCCACGGGAAGCCCCACCAGCAACAGCACCACGATCATGGTGTCCAGCGAGTCGGGGAGCAAGAACATCACGGCGCCGGCAGCCATCAGCCCGGCTGTCAGCGTCCACCGCCACGCATGCTTGAAACTCACCGGCCAATACGCCACCGACAAGGCGGTGACCGCCGAGCTGGCACCCATCACTGCATACATCAGCCCTGCCTGGTCCACCGAACCAAACACGCCAGTAAAGGCTGTCAAGGCTGTTTGGGAGGAGCCAAAGAAGGCGCCCATGCACACCATGCCCGCCACGGGAACCGCCACCTTGAACCAGTTGACCGATTCCGCGGGCAGGTATCCAGCGTTGTCGGCGATCCCGGAATGGCGCCCGGTGACCGCAAGTTGCGTGGGGTGGACGGCGAACATGGTCACCAGTGTCAGGGTCATGGCGGCGGCCAGGACCAGCGGCAGCCACGGCGCCACCATGAACGCCAGCAGGCCCACCAGAGCGGGTCCAAGCACGAAGGTGACCTCATCCGCGGTTCCTTCCAGCGACAAGGCCGTGTCCACCAGCGGGCCCTGCTGTTCCGTGGGCATCTTCTTGATCAGCGCCATCCACCGCACCCGGGACAGGGGGCCCACCTGGGGCGAGGATGCCCCGGCCAGGAACGTCGTGCCGAGCACGGCGGCAGTGGCAGCGGTGGTGAACTCGGCCGTCGCGTACACAAGAACGACGACGGCACCGACCGCGATGGCGTTGAGCACAGCAGCGACCAGTAAGACGTGTTTTTGGCCAAGCCTGTCGGCCAGATAGCCGATAAGAGGGGCGCCGATCGCGGCGCCCACCCCTACGGCGCCGGCAGCGAACCCGCCAATGGCATAGGACTGGCTCACGGCCGTGACCAAGGTCAGCACGCCAATGGTGAGCATCGCCAGAGGCACGCGTGCAAACAGGCCGAGCGGAATATAGCTTTTGCCGGCGATGCGCGGCAGCATCGAATAGCGGCCCACTTTTTTAGCGGGTGCAACAACATCCGGTGCGGGCGTGGCGTCCCTGGCCGTGTCCGTGCCAGGGCCGGGAGCCGCGTCGGAGGTGGGCGAATCGGGAACAGGGAATTTAGGGGAAGTCATCAGCATCCGGTCAGCGTAAAAAGAGTGTGCACCGTCCCCCCACCCGGTGCACCGAACCCAAATACCCTTCTAGTCTACCGCCCGGCGCGGAAACAGCCCAGAATCCGCGGCCGGCTCAGAGTTCGCCGATGGACAGGGTTGAACCGTTGCGCCCCTTCGTCACCTGGAGGTGGACGGGGATGCGGGTCTTCATCTCCGCCACGTGGCTGACCAGGCCCACCACCCGGCCGCCGTCGCGCAGTCCCTCCAGCGCATCCATGACCTGGTCCAACGATTCCTCGTCGAGGCTGCCAAAGCCCTCGTCGACGAAGAGCGTCTCGATGTCCAGTCCCCCGGATTCCTGCTGCACCACATCCGCCAGTCCCAGGGCCAGGGCCAGGGACGCCATGAACGATTCACCCCCCGACAAGGTGGAGGTGTCTCGGCTGCGCTGGGTCCACTCATCCACCACCTCCAGGCCGAGCCCCGATTTCCTGTTGCCGCCGGCCTTCGCATCGGTGTGGCTGAGCGTGTACCGGCCCCCACTCATGGTGGACAGCCGTGAGGAGGCGGCGCTGGCCACCTGTTCCAGCCTGGCGGCGAGCACATAGCTGGTCAGTGTCATCTTCAGCTGGTTCTCGCCCCCGCCGCGGACGGCCTCGGCCAGCCCGGCCAGCAGTGCCGACCGCTCCCGCAGTGGCACCACCTGCTCTTCGCACTGCGCAAAGGCTGCGTGCGTCGCTCGCAATTGCGCCGCGGCCTTCCTGGCCAGCCCCAGGTCCACGGCCGCCGCTGCTGCTTCGGTGCGCAGTTGCAGCGCATCCTCGCCCAGTTGCGCCAGCTCCGTCGCTCCGGGCGCGCCGAGCCCGGCCCCGGCTTCCAGCGCCGCCTCCGCAACCTCAGCCCGTTCCAACTGGGCCGTGTTCAATGTCCCGGATCGCTCAAACGCCGCCACCTGGTGCTGCAATTTTTCCACGATCGGCTGCGCCGCCAACGCGGCACGAACCTGCCCTACGTCCTCAAAACTGCTCCGGCCCAGCGCCTCGAGCAGCGCCTGGGCCGCAGCCACACTGGCCAGGGCCGTGGATTCTTCCCTGCGCAGCGCGGCCATCAGCGCACCCGTGGCCTGCTGGGCGGAGGCGATGGCCGCCTTTCGCTGCGCCAGCGAAGCAAAGCCGGCCCGGGCCACGGCCAGCCCCGCCTCCAGACCTTCAATTTCCCTTACCAGCCCTGCATTCCCTGCCGTCAGCGAGGCAACGACTCCCGTGGCCGCCAGCAGGGCGGTTTGGGCTGCGGACACGGCAGCCTCGGCGACCTCGACGGCTGCGGCCAGGGCCACCAAGCGCGCCGCTGCGGCGACGGCAGTATCGCGTTGCTCTTTGGCGAGCACGACCGCGGCCCGCGCCTGGGCCAGCTCGCCGTCGCCGCCGCGTTCGGCGAGGACCGCGAGTTTCTGCCTGGCCTGGGCAAGCACACCCTGGGCGTCGGCGGCCTGTTTCTCGGCGGCCTCACTGGCTGTTTTGGCCTTCTTTTCCACCTGGACGGCGTCCGCCCCCGACCCGGCCTGTTCCGATGGCGCCGGGTGCGCTGTGCTGCCGCATACCTGGCACGGCTCACCATCCACCAAGGTGGCCGCCAACTCCCCGGCCGCCAGTGACAGCCGGCGCTCCACCGCGTCAAGCCAGTTCGCCCTCGCCCTCACGGCGAGTTCCCGGGCCGCCAGCTCGGCCCGGGTCAGTTCCTCCGTGGCGGCCTTCTGCGCGGTGTGTGCCATGATGCTGGTGACCAGCTCGGTTGCTCCGGTATGCCGTTCCCGTGCCTGCTGGACGGGAACGGCGTCCTCGCGCAGCACTGCCACCTCCGACGTGGCCGCCAGCAGCCGTTCCCTGCCCGTTGTTTCGGCAAGCTGTTGCGCCGCTACCTCGGCGGTGGCCGCCGCGAGCTTTTCCTCCTCTGCGACCAGCTGGGTTCGGGCCTGCGCTACGCGCTGCTCGCCGGGCATCGCGGCGGTAACCGCGGCCACCTGGGCGGCCAGCTCCTTTTCCACCAGCTCCAGCAAGGGCAGCTCCGGTTCGGCCAACACCAGCAAGGAATGGGTGGCAGTCTCTGACGCGGTCGCGTCGTTGGCCTGAGCGGCACCCACCCGGGTTGCCAGGGCATCCCCGGCGAAGGCGTCGCGGGCCCGAGCCACGGCGAGTTCTGCGCCGCTTTGCTCTGCGGCCGTCTGATCCGCCGCGTCCACGACGGCGGCCAATACCCGGGCGCCATGGTGCCGGCGCAGAGTCTGCTGCCATTGTTCGGCGTCTGCAGCCAGCAGTTTGAGGCGTTCTTGTTCCGCCAGGGCGGCGTCCCTGATGGCGTGCCTGCTGGCGCGTTGTTCCGCGGCCGCCACCGCCTCGGCTCCGAGGGCGGCGCGGCGTTCGGTGTCAGCAAGGTCGGTGGCGGCCCGGTGCACAGCCTGGGCCACCGATTCGGCCAGCCAGGCAAAAAGCTCGGCGCCGTTGGAATGCAGGCCCGGTTGATCGGGCACCTCTACTGGCGCGGCGGCAGCAGCCACAGTACCGGCACCGGCAGCATCGGCCCCCTGTGCGGCGGCAGCATCGTCCTCCTGTGCGGCGACGTCCTCTCCCCCAGGCACGTCGCCGTCGACCAGGCCAGCCCCTTCTAGTACCGCTGCCGCCTGGCTGCGTGCCAACTGTTCGTGGGCCGTCAGCTGTGCCATGCCGGTACCCAACTGGGCTGCCGCTTCCTTGGCGTCCGTGCCAAGGCGCAGCTCCAGGTCCTGGTAGACCTCGGTTCCGAAGAGCTTCTCCAACAGTTCTTCACGGTCCTTGGCGCTGGCGCGAAGGAACGCCGCAAATTCGCCCTGCGCCAGCAGGATCACCTTCGTGAATTGTTCCATCGACATGCCCAACAGCCGCTGGATTTCGCTGGCCGCCTCGTCATTACGCTGCGAGAGGGCCACCCAGGCGCCGTCGATCTTTTCACGCAGTTGCGTGCTGGCCTGCTCCTTGGTGACGCCGGTGCCGCGTTTCGCTGGCCGCATCCACTCGGGGCTGCGCCGTACCTCAAGCCGCCGACCGCCGGCGCTGAACTCGCACACCACCTCCGGCCCCGTGCCTTCGGCGGCGTGGTCACTGCGCAAGCGTTTGAGCGAGCTCTTGCGGGCGCCTGGCAGCTGCCCGTACAAGGCGTAGGCCACGGCGTCGAGCACGCTGGTCTTGCCAGCCCCGGTGGAGCCGTTGAGCAGAAACAGCCCCTGTGCCCCAAGTGCGTCAAAGTCCACTGATTCCTGCCCGGCAAAGGGGCCAAAGGCTTGGATGTCCAAACGGTGGATTCTCACAGGGCCGCCTCCTGGGCGTGCACGGCGGCCAAGGCCTCGCGCAGGACCACTTGTTCGTCGTCGTCGGCGGGCCGGTGCCGCACATGGTCAAGGAAGCCGCAGCACAAGTCGAGCTCGTCGACCGCGTTTGCCACTCTTTCGCTGTACGACTTCTGTGCCAGATCCCGGGCGTTCTCGGGTTCAAACATGAGCACCAGAGTGTGCGGGAAGCGTGTGCGCAACCGTTCCATCGCGTTGGCCGGGCGGTTGTTATCTGTCAGCGTGACCTGGCAAAAGTGGGTTTCGGCCGCCGCCCACTGCGGATCCGCCAGCAGCTCCTCAAGCTTTCCGCGCAGCAGGGAAAGTCCCCGCTGCACCGGCCAGTCGACCTTGCGGACCTCTCCGCGTCCGCTGGCGGTGACCTCTACGAGCCAGGCGCCCTTGGTGTGGGCGGCTTCGGAGAAGGAATACGGCAGCGGGGACCCCGAGTACCGCACGGTTTCGCTGAGCTTCTGCCGCCCGTGCAGGTGCCCCAGGGCGGTATAGCTGAAACCGTCGAACAGGTCCAGGGGAACAGCCCCCACTCCACCGATCGACAAGTCACGCTCACTGGCTGAGGTGATTCCACCGCTGGCAAAGGTGTGGGCCAGCACCACGGCGGCGCTCCCCGGCGCCCGCGTTTCTAGGTCCGCGGCGATCTTTTGCACGGCGGCCTCCGTGACGGCGAAGTGGGTGGGGGCCTCCGCTCCCAGTTCATCAGCCACAAGCCGCGGTTCCAGATACGGGATGCCGTAGATGGCAAGCTGCGCCCCCCCTTCCCCGGAGGTGAGGGGCAACAGCAGTGGTATGGCAAGGTCGGCCACGCGCGTACGCAAGTGGACGCCTCCGCGTTCCATGATGCGCCCGCCAAAGCCCAGCCTGGTGGCCGAGTCATGGTTGCCGCTGGTGATCATGATCGGCACACCAGCCTTGTTCAACCGGGCCAAGATGTCATCAAAGAGGTTCACGACATCCACGTTGGGCATGGCCCGGTCGTACACGTCCCCGGCTAGCAGGACCACGTCCACGCCTTCGTCCACCACCGTGGCCAGCAGCTGGTCCGCAAAGCGGCGCTGGGCCTCCAGCGTGCCCACGCCGTGAAACGACCTGCCCAAATGCCAGTCCGAGGTATGCAGTAACTTCATGGTTCAAAGCTATCCGACGCCACCGACATTCTGGGCCGGATTCCAGCTGGGCGAGTTATTTGCCCTTGGAGTCGAAGAAGTCCTGGGCGTCGTTCTTCTTCGCTGCAGCCTCTGAGGCGGCCGGTGATTCTTTGGCAGCGGGGACGGCAGGGACCGGTTTGGGCAGAGCTGACTCGTCGTCGTCCTCGGCCGGAGCAGTGGCTGGCTCAGGGGTGTCGGAGGACACAAGGCCGTCCACCGGCTCCTGCACCGGGGCCGGCGCACTGGCCGGGGCAAAAGAGCGGTATATGGCGGCGGCCAGGGCTGCCCCGAAGAGCGGTGCCAGCCAGAACAGCCACAACTGGCCCATGGCCCAGGAGTCGGCAAGGAATACCACGGACGTGGCACGGGCCGGGTTCAGCGAACCGTTGCTCAGCGGCATGGTGATGACGATCGCCACGGCGAATGCCAGGCCGACGGCGATGGGGCCCATCGTTGACTTGTTGCGTGAGGAGGTGGCACCGAGCAGCACGGCAACCAGCACGGCCATCAGGACGATCTCCACGATCAACACACCCACCATGGGTACCTGTGAGGGGGAATGCGAGTCAAAGCCGTTGGCGAGCGCCCCGAAGAGCTTCGGGGTCTCCGGGGTTGCCCCCGCCGGCATGACCTTCAGCAGCGCCAGAAGAACCACAGACGCCAGTAGGGCACCGATGGTCTGGGCCACAACGTACAGCACCATGGAGAGCCACTTGATCCGCCCTGCCACGGCCATGGCCAGTGAAAACGCGGGGTTGAAGTAGCCGTTGGTGACGTGTCCGAAGGCAATCAAGCACACCAACAGTGCCAGACCATAGGCGAATCCGATGGTCGCCGCCGAGCCTGTGGGGCTGAACAACGCAGTCGCCAGTCCGGCAAAGACGATGAAGAAGCTACCCAAAGCCTCAAGAGCCACTCGGGTACTGAGCGGGTAGGCCTGCACCGTGGCCGGCGTCGTTCCAGATGTTCTCATGGAAAAGTCCTTGCGTAGAAACTTGCGTAGAAAGAAGAAAAGTTCGTGGCGTCGATGGACGAAAGTTGCCTCACATGCCCAAGGCAATGGCGCAGATCGCGGCAACAGCCAGAGCTACTATAGCGGCCGATCCTGTACGTAAGGTAAGCGCCGAAACGGCGATGTCACCTTCGTGCTCCAGATCTGCGACGCCGGCGCGCAGCAACCGTATTCGGTGCACCGCACAGACCACCAACGTCAGGGTGGTCAGGCAGGCCACCATGGCGCAGATGCCCAGGCCGATCACGTGGGCCGAGTATCCCTGGCTGAACAGGCCCTCGGTGCTCCCACCGGAATTTTCGTGCGTCAGGGCGGTCAACCAGCCGCGCCAGATGAGGATGGCGGCAATGATGGCACTCATGATGGTGCGTCGCCAGGACAGGGCGGTGCGTTCAGGTTGCAGCCCGGGGTCCCGCACTATTGCTGGGGAGTCTTCCACCGTCTAGGGCCGGGCCAGGATCAAGATGGCAAAGACCACTGCGGCGGCCGACACCACTACTGTCATCCCCATCAGCAGCCAGGAGTGCGGCAGTTCCTGATCGTTGCGCATGGCTTGCTCCTGATGGGCCCAACGCCGGTAGCTGACAACGGCCAGCGCAGCGCCAATCAAGGCCAGCACCATGCACAAGATGACCCGGACGGCAGTCGGTGCAATTTCCGGGGCCAGCTGGTCAATGGCCACCGCCCCTGCCAGCAGTGCCAACGCGGTGCGGACCCAGGCCAGGAAAGTCCTTTCATTGGCCAGGGAAAACCTGTAGTCAGGTGTTTTCCCTGTACGGCGCCAAGCGGGGTCGCGCATGCTTCTCCTTCAAGTTGGTGGTTTAGCCTCGATTCTACGGCCCACTGTTATCGAAATCATGTCCGCACCGCCAGTGCCAGCGCACCGGCAGCGCACCGGGTGTGGGCGGGCACGGCCCCCTGCCGGTAAATTGGGTCTCATGACTATTGCATCCGAGCCCGTCAACGCTCCCCCGGCCGATTTTGCCACCCGAGTGCATGGAACGCTCATGGGCGGGGCGTTGGGTGACACGTTGGGATATTTGGTGGAGTTCGATTCGCTGTCCGAGATCAAGACCACGTTTGGGCCCTCCGGCCTGCTGGACTTGTCCCAGGCCTCCGGTCAGCTGCACTTTTCCGATGATACGCAAATGACCCTGTACACCCTCGATGGCCTGTTGGAGGTTCTGGAGTGGGCAAACGGCGGGGTGGGGGCAGATGCCAACGCCTGCCAGTGGCTGGCGTACCTGCGCTGGCTGAAAACCCAGGGCATCCGGGCCGCCGGCCACGCCCCGGAGCAGCCGTCGCGCTGGATTGACCGCCAAAGCGTGCTCCACCACCAGCGGCACCCGGGAAATGCCTGCGTCACCGGGCTTGCCACGGGGGAAATGGGCACCACTTTCCGCCCTGTGAACCCCGATTCCAAGGGCTGCGGCACGGTCATGCGGTCGGCCCCGTACGGCCTGCTGCCGAACGTTCCCGCCGAGACTATCTACAAAATCAGCTTCGATGCCGCCTCCTTGACCCACGGCCACCCGTCCGCGCGCCAGTCGTCGGGGGCGTTCAGTTGGCTCATCCACGCCCTTGCCATCCGTGGGCTCTCCCTGCGCGGGGCGGCCGAATCTGCCAAGGCCAGGGCCGAGGAGGAAGCCGGGGCGGACCCGGACTTGTTGGCGCGTCTTGACGCCGCCCTCACCCTCTCCGCCAAGGACGGCGCCCCCCTCTCGGGTGGTTCGCTGACGGATGCGCTGGGGCTGGGTTGGGTGGCCGAAGAAGCCCTCGCCGTGGGTATCTACGCCGTTCTTGCCACCGCGTACGACTCGGCTTCGCCTGTGGAGCATTTTCTAGCGGCCATGCGCCTGGCCGTCAACCACGACGGCGACAGTGACTCCACCGCCTCTATCGCCGGGAACATCCTCGGCGCCTTCTACGGGGAGTCAGCGTTTCCCTTGGCCTGGCTAAAACTCGCCGAGGCTCCGGCGCTGATCCGTCACCTTGGCGCCGAGTTCATCAAGCTCACCGCCGGCTAGGGACGCCTCAGGCCTGGCCGGGCGTGAGGTTGGTGCATTCCTGGCAGAGGCCGGCCGGGATCAAACCTCGCCGCGCCAACGCCCCGAACATGATGCAGCCAAGGCACAGGCCCATGCAGGACTCCAGCGAGGCCGCCACCATCAAGAGCGCCATCAAGGCCCAGCCGGCCATTGGCACCCCGAGCAGCAAAAGCACCAAGGCGCTGATCGAGAGGACGGCGCCAATGCCTTGGGCGAATCGCTTGGGCGGGCCGGGGACGAGTTTGGGCTCGCCAAGCAGCGGAGCCAGAACTCTGACCGAGAAGATGGCTGCCGGTGAGATGCGGGGGCCAAAAGCCACCCGCAAGAGGAAGCCTGCCGCGATTGCCGCCACCAACCAGATCTGTGCCGACAGGACCGCGGCCAGTGCCAACACCAGCACAAGACCCGCGGTGAACCGGGCGGCGTGCTCGTTCACGGGGTTGGGAAAGGCAAAGAGCTCCTTGATCCGGCTGCGCTGGGGCACCTGGATGAACTCGGTGGCGGTGGAGCGGCGATCGCTGAGCTCGGTCATTTCCCCAGAGTAGGACCAAGCAGCGCAGGCGCCCAAGCATTGTTGCCTTGCATGACGTTGGGCAGGGGCTGCGCTAAGCCACCATCTGCATGAACTCGCCCTCGGAGAGCACCTCGATGCCTTGGCCGCGGCGCTGGAGTTCGAGCACGCGTTGTGCCTTGGAGGTGAGCCGGCCGCTGCGCAGGTCCGTGGCAGTGAAGCCGCTGCCAACCACCAGCACCGTGGTTTTGAGCGTCACATTGCTGGCACATTGGGCACCGTAGCTGGCGGCCCGGCGCTTCGCCTCCGGGCGCCCCACACCCAGGTCTCCGGTGAAGACGAGCGTCTGCCCGTACAGGGGGTGCGATCGTTCCGCCGCCGGGTTGGGGACCGGGTTGGGTCCCTCGGTGGCCCAACCCGAACTCCCGCCCCGGCCGGAGGCAGGCCCGCCGCCGGCTTTCAACTCGGCCATTTTCTCCAGGGCTGTGCGCGTGGCCTTGGACATTTCATCCGTGGTCGGATCGTAGGAGTCGATGTGGGGCATGGCCAGCTTCATCGATGCAAAGACCTCGCGCACGCTGGAAGCGTTGTGCTTGCCCGCAATGTCAACCATGATGCCGGCGCACGCCCGGGCGTCCTCCACGGCGTCGTGGTGGTTGAGCAGCGGTACGCCGGCGGCCTCGGCCACAAAGGGCAACGAATAGGAAGGAAGGGAATAGTTTTTGCGCGACAGCACCACCGTGCACGCGTAGTCAAATCCCGGGGCAGCCATCCCAGAAACCTCGGAGGCGGAGCGGATCACGCCAATGTCGAAGGCGGCATTGTGGGCCACCAGCGCGTCGGCGCCAATGAATGCCTGCACCTCGGGGAAGACGTCCCGGAAACGCGGCGCCGTCACCACCGCGTCGGGGGTGATCCCGTGGATGGTGATGTTGCGTGAATCGAAGTGGTCGTGGCCCTCCGGCGGACGCATCAGCCAGTAGCCTTCCTCGACCACCACTCCGCTGCGGACCCTCGTCAGGCCCACGGAACAAGGGGAACCCCTAAATCCGTTGGCGGTTTCAAAATCAATAGCAGTAAAGTCCACAGGCACCCTTCAAGGCTACCTCCCCGCCCCGACACCGAACGACGGCGGTGGGCGGGATCCGCGTCCAACCCCGCCCACCGCCGTCGTCCTCCAGCTAGGTATGTCAGCTAGGGAGTGGCGCGGCGCAGCGTCAGGTACGCGGCGACGGCGGCCACGGCAAGGGAGAGCCCCATGACCAGGGTCCGGTCGCTTGCCACCGCTTGTAGCCGGTGGCTCCCCATTGGAGGGCAAACATGCGCCCGTTCAGGCCCCCACCCCTGCGAGGTGGTTTCCACGGCGCCGAGGGCCACGTAGAGCCCCGAAACGGCGGCCGCCACCACGGCAAACAAGTCGACGGTGCCAATGAAGAAGCTGCGCCGGCTCACGCCCAGGCCTTGGGAGAGGGGGAAGGTCAGCGTCAGGGACTGGATTCCCCGAGCGAAGGAGGCCACCAGGGTCACTGGCGGTATGCCCAGGAACGTCCATTTATTGATGAGTTGCGCCCTGGCTTCGCGTCCGCAGCCCCGGAGTCGAGGGTCAAGGAGACAAGCGCCCCAATGTTCTGAGGGTGCAGGATCTTTCGTCCGGCCGCAAGGACTCCGCCCGGGCACTGTGACCGGCGACGTTGACGGCGGATCCGCGGATGTTCTCGGCGTCGTCGTCCACGATGATCCTGCCTTGATCGATCACGATGACGTGGTCAAGCAAGTTCGGCACCTCATCAATCAGGTGGGAGGAGAGCACGATGGTGCGCGGGGACTGTGCGTAGTCTGGCAGCAGGCGGTCGTAGAAGAGCTGTCGGGCCACGGCGTCCAGGCCCAGATAGGGTTCGTCGAAGAAAGTGAGCTCGGCCCGGGAGGCAAGTCCGATGATCACACCGACGGCCGACAACTGGCCGCGGGAGAGCTTGTTGATACAACGCTTGAGCGGAAGCGCGCAGTCGTCGGGGTACTTTTGGGATTCCCGGATTAAACAGATCCGGCTCAGTACCTTGTCGTTTTCATAGGGGGCTGTCCGAACACTGACTCGGTGCCGGTACTGGCAAAGCCCTGGGCGGTGAGAATGGACATGAGGGTTGTCTTGACGGCGCCGGGTTCGCGCGCCAGCATTTGTGCCAGCTGGTCACCGTCGATGCCAGGCTTTCTTGCTTCGCGGGCCAGCGGGCTGACGTATTGGTCATAAAAATCATCGCAGCGCCTGCCCACCAATACGGTCAACACGTGATCCACGATGTCGCTTTCAATCATTTGCGCAATCTGCAAGAAGCTCGGCTTGCTGTCGTCGATCACCGACGGACCCCGGACATCGGCGATCCAGGCCCTTGCCGAAAGGCCCATCGCTTAGCTGGTTCACTACTCATGAAACTAAGTGCGAGGTCGATGGGACCGGTGTCAAGGATCGGTTTCCACCCGCGGTCGGAGGTTTCCCCCAGCTATGTACCGTAATCTTGGACGGTGATACTTTCTGCCTTGAGCGACTTCGCCCTGCCCGCACTCATGGGTCACGGCCCTGCCCCAACTCTGAGCATCCTCCCTGACTGGCTGGACCCCCAGGTGATCCTCGGCAACGAGGCCATCGGCTTCTGGGTTGTCATCATCGCCTGCGCCATCATTTTCGCCGAGACCGGCCTGCTGGTGGGTTTCTTCCTGCCCGGCGATTCGCTCCTGTTCACCGCTGGCCTGCTGGTGAGCACCGGCCACATGCCCATCAACATCTGGGCCCTGATGTCCATGTTGATCCTCTGCGCCTTTGTGGGCAACCAGGTGGGCTACCTGATCGGAGCCAAGGCCGGCCCTGCCATCTTCAACAAGCCCGATTCCAAGCTGTTCAGGAAAGAACATGTGGAGCATGCCCACACCTTCTTTGAAAAGCACGGTGGCAAGGCCCTGATCCTGGCCCGTTTCGTGCCGATCGTGCGCACCTTTGTCCCCGTGATCGTGGGCGTGGCCCGGATGAACATGCGCCACTTTGTCATCTTCAACGCCATTGGCGCCGTCCTGTGGGCCGGTGGTGTGACCCTGCTCGGCTACGCCTTGGGCAACCGTTTCCCGTGGGTCCAGAAGAATCTGGACATCATCTTCATCCTGATCGTGCTGGTCTCGGTGCTGCCGATCATCTTTGAGTTCACCAAGGCTTTCCTTTCCAGCCGCAAGGCCAAGAAGTCCTAACCCTTACCCTTAACCAACGACGGCGACCCACGGCTTGAGAGCCGGGGGTCGCCTTCTGTTTGTGGGCCGGATTAAGAGAGGGCCTTCACAATGTGCGGCAGGAGCGCCCTGAAGGCGTTGCCCCGGTGGCTGATGGCGTTCTTCTCCGCGGAGCTCAGCTCGGCGCAGGAGACCTCAAGGCCCATGGGCGCCAGGATGGGGTCGTAGCCGAAGCCGCCCTCTCCCCGAGGCGCCGCCAGCAGGGTTCCCTCCAAGGTTCCTTCTTCCACCACGTCCAGCGTTCCGTCGGGGCTGGCCAGGGCGGCCGCACACACGAAGCGGGCGCCACGGTATTCGGGGGCAATATCTGAAAGCTGGGCGAGCAACAGTTTCAGGTTCGCCGCGTCGTCGCCGTGGGTTCCTGCCCAGCGGGCCGAGAAGATGCCCGGCGCCCCACCCAGGACATCAACGGCCAGTCCGGAATCGTCGGCAATCGCCAGAACCCCAGTGAACCGTGCCACGGCCTGGGCCTTCAGGCGAGAGTTTCCGGCAAAGGTGACAGCCGTTTCGGCGACGTCGGGCGCATGCAGGGCTCCAGCATCGACCACGTCGGTGTCCACGTCCAAACCGGGTACCTGGCCGCGCAACAGTTCGCGCAGTTCGCGCAGCTTGCCCTGGTTGTGGGTGGCCAGGACCAGTTTGGGTGCAGGCATCAGAGGCCGAGGGTTTCGCGCTGGATCTGGGTCAGTTGCGTGGTGCCGATTAGGGCCAGATCAAGCAGCGCGTTGAGCTCGTCGCGGTCGAACGGCGCGCCCTCGGCGGTGCCCTGAACCTCGACAAACTTGCCGGATCCGGTGACGACCACGTTCATGTCCGTCTCGGCGCGCACGTCTTCAACATAGGGCAGATCCAACATAGGGATACCGTCGATGATCCCGACCGAGATGGCCGAAACCGTGTCGACAAGCGGCTGGGCGTTTTTGGCGATCAGCTTGTTTTCCTTGGCGTAGGCGATGGCGTCGGCCAGGGCCACGTAGGCGCCGGTGATCGCCGCGGTGCGGGTGCCGCCGTCGGCCTGCAGGACGTCGCAGTCCAGGACGATGGTGTTCTCGCCCAGCGCCTTGGTGTCAATGATGGCGCGCAGCGAGCGGCCGATCAGGCGGGAGATCTCGTGCGTGCGGCCACCGATTTTCCCCTTGACGGACTCGCGGGAGTTGCGGGTGTTCGTGGCGCGCGGCAACATGGCGTACTCCGCCGTAACCCAGCCGGTGCCTTCGCCCTTGAGCCAGCGCGGCACGCCCGGCGTCAGGGAGGCTGTGCACAGTACACGGGTGTTGCCGAACTCGATCAGGGCCGAGCCTTCGGCCTGCTTGGACCAGCCGCGGGTGATGGTGATGTCGCGGAGCTGGTCGGGGGTGCGGCCGTCGGCGCGCAAGGTTTCGCTAGTTGTCATGAACCAAGCTTAACGGGCGTAGGGGCCCCGGCCGAGCGCGGCGAGGTTGCGGAGCCCGGTAACCGTCAACGGCCGCCGTGGTGGCTTATTTGCCACCCTTGTTTGCGAGGCGGACGTTCTTCATGTCTGAAAAATACTTCGAGCCCGGGGCGATGAAGCAAAAGATGAGCGCCACAATCCCGGCCAGGACCTGCAAAATGGTGAAGATACCGTCGGGCATCGTCAGGTTCAACAGATGTGTCAGCGAGATGGCTGCCAGCACGGCGCCCACGATGCGCGCCCAGCCTCGTCCGGCCTTGATCAAGAAGGCGATGGCAACGTATAAAATGACGGCCAGCACTGCGGTGACGATGACGGTGCCAATGGAGAAGGACACCGTGATCCCCACGACGTCTTGGTTTGTTGCCGGCACATCCTGCTTGGCGATCTCCGCCGCAATGCTATCCCTGAAGGCGGCCGTGGACATGAACAGAACACCGAAAATTGCGGAGATGACCTGCATGACCGCCGCCGCCATGATGAGCCAGAAGGCCCAGCGGATCTGTTGCGGGCGTTCCGGCAGGGCAACTACGGACTGTCCCGACCATTCGGGGTTGTAGCTTGGCATCGGCATGTTGCTCATATGTAGTGAGTCCTTTTCGTGTCTTCTTCGACGGCACAGTCCCCGTCTGCTTCCTTCGAGCCTAACCGTCTGTCGGCACAACACCAGTAATCCTTTTGGACGGGATTCACTCGCGGCCCTGCCTGCCAACCAGTGGTATGGGTCTAGATCATGTAGTGCACGCCGGCTACGGCAGCTGCAACGTCCCCGGAATAGACGCCTCGAGCCTCGGCCACCACGGTGTTGGCATCCGTCCAAACAGGAATATGGGTCAGCAACAGCCTGCGGACATTGGCCCGGGTGGCGGCCTCACCAGCCCGCTTGCCCGTCAGATGCACATCCTTGATGGCGTCGTCGCGGCCTTCCTCGAAGGCCGCCTCGCAGAGGAAGAAGTCCGCATTCTCGGCGGCGTCCTCAAGTGCTTGGCAGGAATCCGTGTCGCCGGAGTAGGTCAAAACCACAGTCCGGTCAACACCGGTGCCATCATATTCGGTGGATTCCACCCGCAGTGCGTAGGCCTCTGCGGTGGGATGGTTGACGCTGAACGGGGTGACCTTGAACGGGCCAACTGTGACGGGAACACGTTCGGCCCACAGCTGGAAATCAAACTCTTCACGCATGCCCGGGTCCAGATCCAGGCCGTATGCGGTGGCGAGCCTGTCCGCGGTTGCGGCAGGGCCCCACACGGGGATGCGTCCGCGATTCCAGCCATGGGGGCTCCATCGCACTGCCACATGCAGGCCGCACAGGTCCATGCAGTGGTCCGGGTGCAGGTGGCTGAGGAAGATCGCGTCGATGTCTTCTAAATCCATATAGTTTTGCACCGCACCCAGGGCCCCGCTGCCCAAGTCGATCAGGATGCGCCACGGCCTCACACCGTCGTGCGCGGTCAGCAGGTAGCAGGACGCCGGTGACGCCGGCCCGGGAAAGGAACCACTGCATCCCACTATCGTCAATTTCACGTACGCTCCCCCATTGCAATGCCCGGAATAGCCAGTTTGCCGACCGAGTCGTGCAAAACAAAATTGGACATCCGAGATGACGTGCCGCCGGAGGAGGAGGCGTTGGCCGCGCCGATCATCTCGGGGGTGATCTTGGCCATTGATCCGGTGGGGTAGTGCGCCGAGACGTGGCTGACGTGTTCCACACTGCGCACCTCCGGGCCCAGGAAACGCCGGGCCAGCACACCGAACTGCCCGGCGTCACCGGTGGCAAGGAAATTGTGCGTGGGCGGCGCCGTGGAGACCCGCTCCAGATCGTGGTTGACAAGGGCCTTGTAGACGTCCTTGGCGGTTTCCTCCGCACTGGAGACCAGTGTCACAGAATCCCCCATGACGTAGGAAATCACCCCGGTTAGCAGCGGGTAGTGGGTGCAGCCGAGCACCAGCGTGTCAACAGCTGCCGCTTTCAGCGGGGCAAGGTAGGCCTCTGCGGCGGAAAGCACTTCCGGCCCCGCCGTGATGCCCGATTCCACGAACCGGACAAATTCCGGGCACGCCACGGAGGTAATCCGCAGCTCTGGCGCCGCGGCAAAAGTGTCCTCGTACGCTTTGGAGCCCACCGTGGCAACGGTGCCAATGACGCCCACATTACCGCTGCGTGTTGCCGCCACCGCCCGGCGCACTGCGGGCTGGATGACCTCGATCACAGGGATTCCGTACCTAGCCGTGTAGCGTTCGCGCGCGTCACGGAGCACGGCCGCGGAGGCGGAGTTGCAGGCGATGACAAGCAGTTTCACACCGGCGTCGACCAGCTCGTCCATGACACCCAAGGCGTTGGCCCGGACCTCGGCAATGGGCAGGGGGCCATACGGGCCGTTGGCGGTGTCCCCCACGTACAGGATGGACTCGTTGGGCAGCTGGTCGATGACCGCCCTGGCCACGGTCAGCCCGCCCACGCCGGAGTCAAAAATGCCGATGGCTCGCTCGGCCATCGCTTGCGGGCCTGCTGCGGCAACCGGCTGAGTTGTGGATTGAATGTCCCAGGGTGTTGTGCTCATGATCGTCTCAGGATAGATGCAAGCCCGCCCACGTGGGGGGATTTCGCCTCGTCTGCTTTGTCACAGACACCCGCACCGGCACTACTTTCCGCTCTTCAGGCCCGCCAGCATCGCCTGGACCAGGCTTTCCTGCAACCAGGAAACAAAGTTGTAGACCAGCGAAAGGTAGCTTTCGACGTCGTCCGCGTCGCCCCAGTCCTGGACCTGGTGGACCCGCTCCGCGTCGTTTTCATCACGGATTTCCAGCCGCTCGCCCAGGACCAGACGGACGTCGTTCAAGGCCATTGACCACAGTTTGGCGGCCCCGGCGTCCAGGACAAGCTTCTCGCTCTCAAGGCCCAAGGAGGCGGCGCGCAGGGCGCCGATCTTTGTTTCCCGCAGTGAGCGTTCGGTGAGCTGGCGAAACTCAAGGGCGGCGTCGCCGTCGTCCTTCACAGCGTCCGGCAGCAGCCGCAGCAGCGCCGGATCGGTGGGTACGGCAACGTCCATGTCCAGACCGATCAGGGCCGCCAGCGGGTCCTGATGGGCGGGTGAGGACGGTTCCAACATGACGATGATGTCGGCGAAGAGCTTGCGCAGCAGGTCTCGCTCCGCAGGTTCAAGGTAGCCGGTGATCCCGCGCCGGCCGGAGGTGAATGCTTTAGCCACGTCCGTCACCTTTCTGAACCGTGGCCCACAGGCCAAAACCGTGCATGGCCACCGCATGGGCTTCCATTTTTTCCTTCGAGCCATGGGCGACGGCGGATTTGCCTTCCGTGTGCACCTGAAGCATCAATTGGGCCGCTTTCGCCTCCGAATAGCCAAAGTAGCTTTGAAAGACATAGCTGACGTAGCTCATCAAATTCACTGGATCGTTCCACACGAGCAAATCCCAGGGGATGTCCGGTGCGGAGAATGTTTGGGTGGATAGATCCCGATCAGTTTCCGGGGCTGTGCTGACACTCATGTGTCCATTCTAGTGTCGCGGCACTAGAGTAATTTCCGTGACTACCGCATCAAGATGGGGCCAACCCCGCACCTCCTTGTTTACCGACAACTACGAGCTGACCATGCTCCAGGCGGCATTGCATTCCGGGACCGCCCACCGCCGCGGGGTTTTTGAGGCGTTCGCCCGACGCCTGCCTGACGGCCGCCGGTACGGGGTTGTCGGTGGAACCGGACGTATTTTGGAAGGCTTGGAGAACTTCCGCTTCGGGACTGACGAGCTGGATTTTTTGGCCAATAACAAGGTGGTCAATGACGAAACCTTGGCCTGGCTTGCCAACTTTAAGTTCTCCGGCGACATCTACGGTTACGCAGAGGGCGAACTCTATTTCCCCAATTCGCCCATCTTGACCATCGAATCCACCTTTGCCGAAGCCTGCATCCTGGAAACGTACGTGCTCTCGGTGTTGAACCACGACTCCGCAATCGCCTCGGCCGCCTCCCGGATGATCGGCGCTGCAGGCTCACGCCCGTGCATTGAGATGGGCTCACGCCGCACGCATGAGGAGTCTGCCGTGGCCGCCTCACGTGCCGCCGTGATCGCCGGTTTCCACAGCACCTCCAACCTTGCATGCGGCCTACGCTACGGCGTGCTGACCCAGGGTACTGCCGCCCACTCCTTCACCTTGTTGCACGACACCGAAGAGGATGCCTTCCGCGCCCAACTGGCCTCCCTGGGCACAGGTACCACCTTGCTCGTTGACACGTACGACGTCGAAACCGCCGTCCGCCTGGCCGTGGACCTTGCCGGGCCCGCCTTAGGTGGCGTGCGGCTGGACTCCGGGGACCTGGTGGCCCAGGCACACGAGGTGCGGTCCTTGCTGGATTCGCTCGGCAACACCAGCACACGCATCACCGTCACCTCGGACCTAGACGAGTTCGCCATTGCGGCGTTGGCGGCAGCCCCGGTGGACTCCTATGGTGTGGGCACCTCATTGGTGACGGGCTCCGGCGCCCCCACGGCCTCCATGGTTTACAAGCTGGTCTCCCGCGAGGACGACCACGGCGAATTCGTCTCCGTGGCCAAGGCGGCCAAGAACAAGGCAAGCGTAGGCGGCAAAAAGTACGCCTTGCGCCGGCTCAACGAACGCGGAACGGCTACCAGTGAGGTGGTGGGAATCGGGTCCATGCCTGCCAATGACGGCAACGACCGACCCCTGATCCAGCAATTCATCGCCGACGGCGTGCTCACGCCCGGTTGGACGGGAGCCGAAGGGGTGCGCCGGGCTGCTGCCCGCCACACCGCTTCCATGGCGGAGATGCCGGGCGCCGCACGCAGGCTCCAACGCGGCGACCCCGTCATTCCCACAGAATACGAACAATTAGCAACCGCGACTTGAAGGACACCCCCATGGCCAAGGCACTCATTATTGTGGACCTGCAAAACGATTTTTGCGAAGGCGGTTCCCTCGCTGTGAAGGGCGGGGCCGCTCTCGCCACCGAGATCACCGAGTTCATCTCCGAGGCTTCCGACTTTGATTTCATCGTGGCAACCCAGGACTGGCATATTGACCCGGGCAGCCACTTCTCCGAGACCCCCGACTTCCGCACGAGCTGGCCCGTGCATTGTGTGGCCCGGTCCAAGGGCGCGGCGCTGCACCGCAACCTGGACACCGAGGACATCGACGCGTACTTCCGCAAGGGCAGGTTCGACGCCGCCTACTCAGGTTTTGACGGCCTGCTGGCCCCCGAGGACGAGGTTGCCGTGGGCGAACGCGAGGCGCACGAGTCCGCCGAGGACGGCGCTGAAACGCCTGTCAGCCTTGACGACTGGCTGCGGGAGAACGACGTCCAGGACGTGGTGATCGTGGGCTTGGCCACCGACCACTGCGTCCGCGCCACGGCACTTGACGCCGTCACAGCCGGCTACAACACCACCGTGTTGCGCGACTACGTTGCCGGCGTGGATGACGATGCCAGCGAGGAAGCCCTCGAAGAGCTCGAGGACGCCGGGGTCGAGATTAAATAGGCCGTTGTCCCGGGGGGCGTTGTGGTGATTCGAGGCGGGCCGGCCACCCTCGAATCACCACAACGGCCCCCGGGTCTGGACAAACTGGACCTACTTCTTCCCGAGGAACCAGTCCTGGAGCTTCTTCATGCGCTGCTGCAGCTGGGGCTCGTTGGCTTGGGCCACTGCCGGTCCGCCACAGATGCGCCGCAGTTCGCTGTGCACCATGCCGTGTGGCATCCCCGAGCGTGCACTCCACGCGGAGACGTTTTTGGCCAGCTCGTTACGCAAATCCATGAGCATGCGGTGATCCATCACCACAGGTTCCGGCGCTTGCGCATCGCCTGTTGCCGCGCTCTTGCGACGGCGGCGTGACTGCTGGTCGGCCTGACGTTGGCGCAGCAGCACGCCCATCTGTTCGGCGTCGAGCAGACCCGGGATGCCAAGGAAGTCCAGCTCGTCGTCGCTGCCGATTTCCCCGCCGGTGCCGAATTCGCCACCGTCGAACAGCACACGGTCAAAGGAGGCCTGGGACCCTAACGCCTCGAACTTGAATTTCTCCATGGTGTCGGATGCCTTTTCCTCGCGGTTGGCTTCCTCCATCTCGGCGTCTTCCTCCATGAACCCGTCGGGGTCCTTGTCGGGGCGGTCCAGGGCGTGGTCTCGTTCCAACTCAAGCTGGTTGGCCAATTCCATCAGGTTCGGCACCGAAGGCAGGAACACCGACGCTGTTTCGCCGCGCTTTCGGGAACGCACAAAACGCCCGATCGCCTGGGCAAAGAACAGCGGCGTTGCCGTGGAGGTGGCGTACACGCCAACCGCCAGGCGCGGCACGTCGACACCTTCGGTCACCATGCGAACGGCCACCATCCAGCGGGATTCCCCAGCAGAAAACTCGTCGATCTTATCCGAGGCCTTGGCATCGTCGGACAAGATAACGGTCGGTGATTCGCCCGTAATCTTTTTTAGCTGTCCGGCGTAGGCCCGTGCGTCCTCGTGGTCGGTGGCGATGACCAGTCCGCCCGCGTCGGGCACGGCCCGGCGCACTTGCAGGAGACGTTTGTCGGCGGCAGCCAAAACAGCCGGTATCCACTCCCCAGCAGGGTTCAACGCCGTGCGCCACGCCTGCGAGGTGACGTCCTTGGTGACGGGGGCACCCAGGGTGGCCGCCATTTCCTCGCCGGCGCTGGTGCGCCAGCGCATCTCCCCGGAGTAGGCCATGAACATGACGGGTCGGACCACGTGGTCCTTCAACGCCTCGCCATAGCCGTAGGTGTAGTCGGCCTTGGAGCGGCGGATGCCGTCCCGGTCTTCGGCGTACTCCACAAACGGGATGGCGGCAGTGTCTGAACGGAAAGGGGTTCCTGTCAGCGCCAGCCTGCGTACGGCGGGGTCAAACGCCTCACGGATCCCGTCACCCCAGCTCAGCGCGTCGCCGCCGTGGTGGATCTCATCGAGAATGATCAGTGTCCGTGCGGCCTCGGTCTTGGCCCGGTGCAGCAACGGTTTACTCGCGACCTGCGCATAGGTGACTGCCACGCCAATGAAGCCCTTGCCATGCCGGCCGTCGGCGTTCTTAAAGTTCGGGTCAATGGAGATGCCAACTTTCGCGGCGGCATCAGCCCACTGGCGCTTCAGGTGGTCGGTGGGCGTAACGATCGTAATCCGGTTGATGGTGCCGCGAGCTATCAGCTCAGTGGCAACGTGCAGCGCAAAGGTGGTCTTTCCGGCGCCGGGCGTCGCCACGGCCAGAAAGTCCCGCGGGCTCTGCGCAAAGTACTTCGCCATGGCCTCCGTCTGCCAGGCACGCAACTTTTGCGCCGTACCCCAGGCGGCACGATCAGGGTAGGCGGGAGGCAGCGACGGGCCACCAAACAATGTTTCCGTCACGAATTCCCCGCCATCAAATCACTTCTTCCATATGCGCGCCCTCTTGCTGGGCGCGCCAAAATAAGGGCCCGTACAGCGCCCTTGAAACTGCTGTTACTTCTTGGGATTCTTAGGTCCCTTGCCCTTGCCGCCCTCGGGGTTCAAACCCTCGTAAATGGCTTTGCAATCGGGGCACACAGGGAACTTTTTGGGATCGCGGCCCGGCGTCCAGACCTTGCCGCACAGGGCAATCACGGGATCGCCGGTCATGGCTGATTCCATGATCTTTTCCTTGCGCACATAGTGCGAGAAGCGTTCGCTGTCGCCCGGCTCCACCACGGGGCTCAGCTCCGTGCGCTCAATGACAGCAGTGGATCCGCCGGTTTGGCCAGGTCCGTAAAGGGGATCGTTTTCAAAGGGGTCCGGTGGCAAGCTCATGAGAACATTCTAGCCTCTTCGGCGCAACGACTCACCAAGGAACCTGCCGCTGGCAAAAAAGTTCGACGGCGGGGTGCGGGGTTCATCACAACCCCACCCCCGCCGTCGTTCCCTAGAGTCCCTGCCGGACTTCCTTGAGTGCTTGGACTTTAGAGTCCCTGCCAGGCCGGCTTGTTCTCAAACGCGTGGCGGTACGCGGGCGCTCCGCCCAGCTTGGCCGCGGCGGCCTCGTCAATGACGATCGTGGCGCGCGGGTGGAACTGCAGCACGGACGCGGGGCACGATGCCGAGACGGGGCCCTCCACGAAGTCGCGAACGGCGTCGGCCTTCCCGGCACCAAAGGCCACCAGGACCACATGACGGGCATCCATGATGGTGCCCAGGCCCTGGGTCACCACGTGGTGTGGAACCTGTCTTACATTGTCAAAGAAGCGCGCATTGTCCTGGCGAGTCTGCTCGGCCAAGGTCTTGATGCGTGTGCGCGAGGCCAGGGATGAACCCGGCTCGTTGAAACCGATGTGCCCGTTGGTGCCGACACCGAGGATCTGCAAGTCAATTCCGCCGGCTGCCTTGATGGCCGCTTCATAGCTTTCGCAAGCGCCTTGAATATCTTCGGCTGAGCCGTCGGGTCCGTGCACGTTCGCGGCACCGACGTCGACACGGTTGGTGAACTCGCGGCGGATCACCTCCCGGTAGGACTCATAGTGGCCAACAGGCAGGCCCACGTACTCGTCCAGGGCGAAACCGCTGACCTCTTCGAAGCTCAAGCCATCCTGGTCGTGGCGGCGTGCCAGCTCGTCGTAGATGGGCAGCGGGGAGGACCCGGTGGCCAGGCCAAGGACGGCGTTGGGCTTGTTACGCACCAAGGCTTCGATGGCGTCGGCGGCAAGCGCCCCAATTTCCTTGCTGCTCGGGAGGATGATGACCTCCATATAACACGCTTCCTTTCACGGCACCCGGTACGGGTACGTTTGCGACTTCTCGCAGCTAGACTCACACAATGCAACAACGCCCCGTCAACACCCTGCCGGAGACCGGCGGCTGGACAGGGCGCTATTGCCGTGACTTGTTGTTTTCTAGCCCTAACCTTATCCAGTGTCAGCGGTCAACTGAAACGGCGAGCAACAGTTCCGGCCCGCGCTGGTTATATTCCCGCGCACCCCACCGGATTCCCAATGCCACATAGCCGGCGCCGAACACCACTCCGGCCACGAGTGCCAGCCAGCCGAACATCGGCTGCCCGGAGACTGCCGCGATGACGACCAGGACCGCGACAGGCACGCACAGCAGCCCGGCGCCACCAAATCCGGCCAGCTGGACCAGGACTGAGGAAAAGTTGTTGCCGGGTTTGGACTTCATGGGGCTCTCCCCCGGAAGCGGCACATTCATGATGAAGCGTGCGGAAAAGATACTAGCCAGGCCCAGACCTGCACCAGTGGCAACAAACACCAGCCCCAGCGTTGCCGGGAATGCCGCCCAATTGCCTGAGACAACAGCGCCTACCATCGAGAACAGCAGGCCCAGTGGCAGGGCAAGGACAGCGGCCGCCACAACTCGCCCAGACCTGTCAGCCCGGCCGGAAATGCCCGTGGCAAGGTGTAGCGCGAACGCCGTGTTGTCGTAGGAGATGTCAGAGGAGATGCTCCAGGCAATCATGAATGCAGCAAACGCGCCGCCGTAGCCCAGAACCGTACCCATCGAGCCCAGCCCGCCCGCCTGGCTACCGGCAAACACCAGCACCAGCGGCAACAAGGGTGCGATGATCAGCCCGGCACTGTACCGGGGGTCGCGGATCCAGTAGGTCAGGCACCGGGCGGCCACAGCTCCCGTAGGGGTTTGAGGGAACCAAGTAAAGAAGCCCATTTTGCCGGCACCCCGCTGGCTGCCGCCGGCAAACGCGGGCGTGACGAGGGCCTTGGCCAGGCACACTTTCCAGATCCAGGCCAGCGCGGCAATGGTTGCAAGGGCAATGAGGAACTTCAGCCCCGCCGCGCCGTAGGCGCCTTGGGCCACCTCGGCGGGGACGGCCCAGACGGCTCCCAGCGGCGTCCAGGAGAGGGTGTTGGCCAGGGACGGCAGGTATGCCGAGAGGTCGCTGATGCCTGCAGAGACACTGCCAATGATGGGCCCCAATAGCATCAACGGCACCAGCAGGACAATGCCGCTGACATCCTTGAACCTCCTTGAGGACGCCAGGCTGGTGCTGGCTGCGGTGATGGCCCGCGAGGCCACAATGCAGGTCAGCGCCGCCAACGCGCCGCACATCAGGGCCACCACACCCGCTACGGGGTGGCGCCACCAGGAGGCCGCGGTGCCCATCGCGGCCAAGAGTGTCACAGCCCCGGGAATACCGATGAACCCGGACAGTGCCAAACCCACCAGAAGACTTTTCATGGGTATCGCGTAGGTGGTGAAACGGGTAGGGTCCAGGGTCATGTCCAGGCCAGAGGCAACCACGGGGATCACCAGCCAGCCTAGAATCACCGCGGATCCGGCCAGGACCGCCACTGTGCCGATGGTCTGCGCATCGGCGGCGCCCAGGGCGGCGAGCCCCACCAACACCAAGCCCAGCATGCCCAATCCGTATATTCCGGCAATGATGAGCCCCACGATTTGCATGGTGCTGCGCTTGAGCGAGTTGCGCAGGAGCGTGAGTTTGAGTCTTAGGAGCTGCGCAACCATTTCAACCCCGCAGTCTGGTTCCGTCCGCCTACGAGTTCCACGAATTTATCTTCCAGGCTCTGCCCGCCGCGCACAGCCTCCACCGTGCCAGCTGCCAGGACGTGACCGCCGGCAATGACTGCCACATGGTCGCACATGCGCTGGACCAGGTCCATGACGTGGCTGGAAACAATGACGGTGCCGCCGGAGCTGACATAGTCGGTGAGGATGTCACGGATATTTGCCGCGGACACTGGATCCACCGACTCAAAGGGCTCATCCAACACCAGCAGCTTGGGTGCATGGATCATGGCCGCGGCCAGGGCAATCTTCTTGGTCATGCCGGCTGAATAGTCAACCACCAAGGTGCCGGCGTCCTTGGCCAGGTCGAGCACGGCCAGCAGGTCGTGGACACGTTCTGCCACAGTGTCCTTGTCCATGCCGCGCAGCAGCCCGGCATAGCTGACCAGTTGTTCGCCCGTCAGCCGGTCAAACAGGCGCACCCCGTCGGGCAGCAACCCCATCAGCCGTTTAGCTTCCAAGGGGCTGGCCCACACGTCCACCCCGTGCACCCACACCGCCCCGGCATCCGGACGCAACAGTCCCGTGGCCATGGACAAGGAGGTGGTCTTGCCGGCGCCATTGGGCCCGACGAGGGCGTAAAAGGAGCCTGCGGGGACATCCAGGTCGATGCCGTCAACGGCAACTTTGGCGCCAAAATGTTTCCGCAAACCACGGATGGACAGCGCCGGGGGTTTGGTGGAACCGGCCGGGGCATCGAATCTAAGCGGGAAATTCTCGGTCATACTGCCACACTAACAACTGTGACAGCAGCCACCGCCATCCCTAAGGATGACTTTGCCTCGGGGAGCCAAGGGACTAGAACAACGCGCGGGCCAATGCCTGGCGTGCGGTGGAAACCCGCGGGTCACCGACCCCGATGACCTCGAACAGTTCAAGCAGGCGCACCCGGGCCGTTTCACGTTCGGGACCAAAATGCACCGAAATGAACTTCACGATCCGGGCAAAGGCGTCCTCTACATGGCCGCCAGTGACATCCAAATCAGCCACTGCCAGCTGTGCTTCCAGATCGTGCGGATCCCCGGCGGCGCGCGCCCTGCATTCCTGCGCCTGCGCCACATCCAGCTCAGCCGTGCGGCGCATGAGGTGAACCTGTGCCAGCCCAACCTTCGCGTCGGCGTCGTTCGGCTTCTCCGCCAAGGCTTTCTCATACGCTTCCTGTGCGCCAGCCAAATCCCCTGCTTCGATGGCGTCAAAAGCCGCTTGGTGCAGGGGCGGCAGCGGCGGGGCCAGGGCAGCCTCCGGATCCGGGGCACCCCCAAGGTTTCCTGTGACGCCATTGCTGGCGGCCACCTTCAACAGCTCATCCAGCAACGCTTTAACCTGCTCCTCGGGCATGTCGCCCTCGAACAAGGGAACGGGCTGGCCCTTGACCAAGGCCACCACGGTGGGAAGTGAGACGACGCCAAAAGCCGCGGTGATCTGCGGGCTAGCGTCCGCATCAACCCGGCCCAAGGCGATCTTGCCGCCAAAGTCATTCATGAGCCGTTCCAACAGTGCGTTCAGTGATACCGACTGCTGTGAGCGCGCCGATCCCAGCGAGACAACGACAGGCACCTTTTGGGACAGGCCCACAAATTCCTGGAAACTTTGCTCGTTGACGTCAACGGCATATGGTGAACCACCATTCTCGCCCGGCGCCGGTGCCGTGGCACGGTTTTTCAAGGCAGAAAGGTCGACGGCGCCGCGAAGGTTGATCCCGGACGTCGGGCTGGCAGGGACGGAACTGTTTGGACTCATGAACCCACTCTAACTGTGCAGCGCCCGCGAGGATCTACTTCACGCCGCGGGCGAAACTTCATTTGCGGACTGCTACTTGAACGCTGCGCTAATCAAGTCACGCGTCGCGGAGACGATCGTGACCTGGCCGTCGGCGGTCGGCGGGATGTACATCACGACCGGTTCCGCAAAGCCAACCACCACGCCAGTGGCGGACTCCTGCCCACCAGCCAAGGCAGCTGCTGCAGGGCTGGGCACGTTGACTTTGGCATCCTGCTTGGGTGTGGAATCCACGGAGAAGGTGTACCCCACCACCACCATGGCGCCGCCGTCGGCAGTGCGCATGGCAAATGTCAACTTGTCGTCGGCCTTGTGGGTGAACACCACGGTGGCGTCCTTGGAATCCTCCAAAGTCTTGGCCTGATATGCAGCCACATCGGTGGTGTAGACGCTCTCCTTGAAGCTCGCCTTCCACTTGCTGTCGGCCGTGATCAGGCTGTCACTCAATCCGGCCACAGCATCCTTGGGGCTCATCAACAAGCCGGTGGCTGAATCCAAGGGCACGCTGGCGGAGCCTTCCTTGTCCACGGCAGGGAAAGTCTGTCCGGGCAACAACGGGGACGCCGTCACGAGTTTGTATTGTTCGCGCGGACTGTTCTGCACCAGTGTGAGCAACTGCGGCAGGGGGTTGTTCTCGCCCTGGGTCACAAACATCGCCGTCCGCGGCCATGTCAAAGTCGTTGGCACGACCCTGGCCAGCAATCTAGAGCTATTGACAGGCTGCGGCGCAGCTTCGGTGTCCACGGTGGAGCGGATCTTGTAGTTGGCCGCACGGGATGCCAGTGCCAAGCCTGCAACGCGGGAGTCAAGCTCCGTGGCGTTCTTGGCGTTATCTCCCGTGGCCACCGCTGTGGCCACGGAGGTGGCAATACGCTGCACCTGGCTTTCCAACAGCGTCGGAAAACCAGCCTTCTGTGCTTTCGCGGGCGCTGATGCTGTGGCCGACGGCGTGGCGCTGGCTGCCGTTTCGGGAGCCGTGCTGGGGGTGGCGTCCTCGGCTACTGCCGGGCCCATACTGCCTGCCAGCAGGATGGCTGTCAGTGCCGCACCCCACCGTGCCTTCACCGACATGGCCTTCACCGACATGCCCATCATTTTTCCTGGTGTCCTTGCAGGTGGCCCGTCCGTGGCGGGCGGAAGAGAAAATTCAGCCTTCCCGGGGTTCCTAGGCTTCCGCGGCTTCCTGCCGGCGCCTTTCCCCTTGGCGGGGCTGGTGTCGGCGCCTTCGGCCGGTTTGCCCTCCTGGCCGCCACTGGAATCATTGTCAAGGCCAGTGCCGTTCCCGGAGGGGCCGTCGGGCGTGTTGTCGGGGTCATTTTTTGAATCATCTTCCGGGGCATCCGTGCCCTCGGCAGGGGACTCTTCGGCTCCCGCGACCTCGCCGACAACCTCGCCGCTGGCCACCTCCGCAGTTACGGCATCAAAAACACCTGTGGGCAAGGACGCCGCAGCGCCGGGGTGCACCGGCGTATCGTCGCGGTCCGCCCCGGTACTCTCGGGGTCGCTGTGACCGGCAATCGCTTCCCGCTCGGCGCTGTGCAACGCGGAGATGGTGGAGTGCTGGGTCGGTGCGCCGTCGTTGCCAGCATTTTCCTTCGCCGCAACTATCTTTGCCACTGCCATGGCGCCTGTTGCGGGATCCGAGGGAGCCTTGCCTGCCGTACGACGTCCGGCTGTGGCCACCTGTGGCTTGCGCGGGGCAACCCACAGCATCAGGGCCGCCAGCGCGAGCAGCACCGAGCCGATGATCATCAACGGCACCGCCCACGGGGTCGCTGTGTCATTGGTCTTCGTCAGTGAAATATCTGTGGGAGCAGGTGCTGTTCCATCGGAGGAGAGCAAAAGCGCCCAGTCCCCGTGCCCCGGGCTCTCCCACGTGTAGCTGAGTTCACCGGTGGCCTTTTCCTCGCTGACCCACATGTCAGATCCAGCGGGATTGGGAACAGTTTCTGCGCCTGTCTTGCTCTCTGTGGTCAGCGCCGAAAAATCGCCGTTGGCACCGGTCACCGTGGTGTGTGCGGCATCGCCAACCCAGCCGGAAATATCGGCTTGCTGCCCAACGGCCAGCTGGATGGGCCCGGCCGACTTGATGGTCAAGGTGAACTTTCCATCAGCGGTGGCCAGCACTTCCGGAGAGATAACTGTCAGCGGCGCTGCCGCAACAGTGTCACCCACCGTTGCCGTGACAGTGGCAGGGGGTAGCCAAACAGTGCGCTGTCCTATCCCTAATCCCAGAACAAGCAGGCCCAATATAGCCAACACAATTGCAATCTTTGAACGCAAGTACATACCTAACATCGGCGGAAAACTACTTTCATCGTCTCCTCAAGGGTAACCGAATCGTTATCTTTGAGGGTGTTTGAGAGTCAAATCTCACTCTTAGCGATACTTTGTGCTCCTGCCATTTTGTCGGAACCCACGGAAACCCACCCGCCCAAAATGGCTCTTGGTGAGCAAACGCGCTGGTAATGTCAAGTCACCAAGAACGAGCGGGGTCAGATTTTCCGCTCGTGCCACCCGGACACGAAGGCAGCCTTCCTTGAGCTCCCCCCACGAATCAGAAGTACCTGAGCCCGGTACCCCCGTTGTTCCCCCAGACGTGGACTCCGCTACCGACCATGGTGCTGAAGCTGAACGCCCTGCCCTTCCCGTAGTCCCGCAGGAAGCCCCGGAAAGCCCCCCACGCCACGGGCGCTTGCAGTCATGGATCATGGACAAGATCAGGCAACCAGTGCCCGGCGCCCAACCCCGTGTCCGGTTCGACCTCCCCGTTGAAGCCGCAGGTACAACAAGCGGAGCCCCGGAACCCACCGACCATGAACCCGCGGCAGCCGGGAGCATGTTCCGGCACCCTATTTACTTTGGCTTTATGGGTACGGTCGGTGTTGGCATTGCCTTGTTCCTGAGTTACATACTGGCGAACACAGAGTCGCTGCTGCTGTGGATAGTCACTGCGTTGTTCATAGCATTGGGTCTGGATCCAGTGGTGCGCTGGCTGGAACGGCGCAAGGTCCCGCGCCCCCTCGGCATCGTACTGGTCCTGGGTGCACTTCTGGGCCTGGTGGCCATCTTCTTTGCCACGCTGATTCCCACCATCGTTGAGCAGACCACCCAGCTTGTCACCAAAGCTCCGGGATGGATCAACGATTTTCTGAACTCCAACTTCTTCCGGCAGCTGGACGTCGAGTACCACGTGCTGGACACCATCAACGAACAGGTTGCAAAGTTCTTCCAGAACGCCCAGGCAGTGGGTGGCATCTTTGGCGGCGTGTTGGGTGTTGGCACCACCATCGCCAATGCCCTCTTCGGGACCTTGATCGTCCTGGTCCTGAGCCTGTATTTCCTGGCTTCGATGCCCGGCATCAAAAAGTGGGGATACCGCTTGGCGCCGCGCTCACGCCGGGCACGCGTGGAAGAGCTGAGTGAGGAAATCACCCGTGGCGTCGGCAACTACGTGATCGGCCAAGTGTGTGTGGCAGCGCTCAATGCGTCGTTCGCTTTCATCCTCATGACCATTTTGAATGTTCCCTACAGCGTCTTGCTGGCGTTCATTGTCGCCCTGCTGGCGTTCATCCCGTTGGTGGGCGGCATGTTGGCGGCCGTGGTGGTCATTGCGGTGAGCCTGACAGGTGGCTGGCAGACAGCCCTTATCTACGCCATTTGCTACATCGCCTACCTGCAGTTTGAGGCTTACTTTGTGTCGCCGCGTGTCATGCAAAAAGCAGTCGCCGTCCCGGGCGCCGTGGCCGTCATTTCGGTGATTGCCGGTGGCAGTTTGCTCGGTGTCCTGGGCGCCTTGATCGCTATCCCCACCGCCGCAGCAGTGATGTTGTTGGTGCGGGAAGTCTTCATCGCCAGGCAAGACAAGAACTAGGCGGGTAGCACCGCTACCGGGCCCTGCCATTGCACGGGAAGGTCCATGGCGGCCCCCAGCACCGTCGAGGCGATCTCATTTAAGGCACGTGCCGCGTACTTCTCACCCACCCAGAGGTGTTTAGCACCGGCCACAGCCACCAGGTGTGCCTGCGGGATAGCGGCAAAGCGTTCCGCGGCGGCTGCCGGTTGCAGGTAGTCGTCAAATTCGGGCACCAGGACCGTCAGGGGTTTGCCAAGCTCTGCCCACAAGGCCAGGTCGCTGTCACCAGCCCTGTGAAGCGGCGGCGAGAGCAGAACGGCGCCTTCTACTGCCTGCGCCACGGGTGCCAGCGCCCCGTACTTCAAGACCAGCTCGGTACCAAAGGACCAGCCCACCAGCCACCTGTTCGGCAGCCCCCGGTCCACAGCAAATTGCACGGCAGCGGCAACATCCAAACGCTCGGCATCGCCCTCACCGAAGACCCCATCGCTGGTCCCCCTCGGGGAGGTTGTGCCGCGGGTGTTGAAACGCAGTACGGCAATCCCTGCCAGGGCCGGCAACCTGTAGGAGGCCTTCTTGAACACATGCGAGTCCATGAAGCCGCCGTGGGTGGGCAGCGGGTGGAGGGTGATCAACGTGGCCCGCACAACGCCGTCGGCCGGAAGTGCCAGCTCACCGACCAAGGTGAGCCCGTCGGCGGTCCTCAATTCAATGTTCTCCCGATGTGCGGGCAAGATGGTGGATGCCCGGATGGCACTGGGTGTTCCGGGATCGACAAAGTCAAGGGATGCAGGGTCAAAAGCCATGCCTTCAACCCTATCTGTACCGGTAGCTGCGCGTGCGCCAGCAGTTACTGTGCCAGTGCCTGCGCTCCCGCAATCCGGCTTCGGCCCCAAACATGGCATCTTCTTGCCACACCACTACGTGGGCCACGCCCGGGACCACGGAGCGGTGGCACCCCGGGCAGGTGTAGACCTTTTGCGCATTCTGGGCTGTGATGGTCCGTACCGCCCACTCCCCGTCGGGTGCGGATTCGCGCTGGGGAATGCCAAGCCGAGCCCGCTCCAGCTCAGGCTCCGGCTCGGCAGCGTTCCCTCCTGAAAAGGAGGTACGACGGCGGCGCGGATGGTTTGAGCGGGGCATCGTTCCATTGTGCCGCACCGGTCAGCCCGCGGCGAACCTGGGTAACTATCCCCGCGATGACCAGTGGCGAACCAAGCGCTCCGCCCAGCGGCTAAAGTGGGAGGCGTGCGTTTAGTGATTGCCAAGTGCTCCGTCGACTACGTCGGACGCCTCAAAGCCCATCTTCCCCTGGCCGTTCGCCTCTTAGTTCTTAAGGCCGACGGTTCTGTTCTTGTCCACTCCGACGGCGGCTCCTACAAGCCGTTGAACTGGATGAGCCCACCGGCCAACATGCGGACCCTCAGCCCCGACGACGTCGATCTTGAGACCGGCGTCGTCGAGCAGTGGATAGTGCAATCTGCCAAGACCGACGACCGACTGATCATCAACATCTACGAACACATCAGCGACTCCAGCCATGACCTTGGCGTGGATCCGGGCCTGATCAAGGACGGTGTGGAGGCCGATCTGCAACGCCTGCTGGCCGCCCAGATTGACCTGTTGGGCGATGGCTACACCTTAATCCGCCGTGAGTACTTCACGGCGATCGGCCCCGTGGACATTCTGGCCAGGGACGCCAAGGGCGCCACGGTAGCCATCGAGCTAAAGCGCCGCGGCGACATCGACGGCGTGGAGCAGCTCACCCGGTACCTGGAGCTGCTCAACCGGGACCCGCTACTGGCACCGGTGCGCGGCATCTTTGCCGCCCAACAGATCAAACCGCAGGCACGGGTTTTGGCCACCGACAGGGGAATTGAGTGCAAAACCCTTGATTACGACGCCATGCGCGGCGTCGATGACAGCGAGACACGCCTGTTCTAGCGGCTGCGCACCCTGGTCAAGCCCCGCAGGGCAGGATTTGGCTAGACTTACTGCCATGACGCAATCCCATGACACCGCCGCGCACCTGCCTATCAAACAACTGATTCACGGTTCCATCGTCACTGATCATGGGGTGATTGAAGGCGGCTTGCTGGCCATTGCCGGCGACCGCATTGTCTATGCCGGCCGCGCCGACCATTTTGACGACCCGGACTTTGAGGCGGCCGACGTCGATGCCGCCAACGTTTTCGCCGTCCCAGCCGGACATAGGATCATTCCCGGACTCGTTGACGTACACAATCACGGCGGAAACGGCGGGGACTTCCCCAGCGGCAACGAGTCGTCGGCCCGCACCGCCGTGGAGTTCTTGCACCGTGCTGGAACCACCACCCTGCTGGCAAGTATGGTTACGGCCTCGCCCGAAGACCTCCTCAACGGCATCCGCCTCTACGCCCGGTTGACCGAGGAAGGTTTGCTGGCCGGCATCCATTTGGAAGGACCTTTCCTCTCCCACACTCGTTGCGGCGCCCAGAACCCGGCTTTCCTCCTGGAACCCGACCTTGAACTGGCAGCAGCCCTCATCGAGGCGGGCCAAGGGCACATCTGCACCATGACGTACGCCCCGGAACTGCCCGGTGCTGCCGATCTCGTGGATCTGCTCACCGCCCACGGGATAACCCCGTCAGTTGGCCACACCGATTGCGACACCATCACGGCGTCAGAGTCCCTTGACCAGGCCCGTGAAGGTTTGGATTCCACCGGGTTCGATGGAATCTCCGGACGGCCGACTGTCACCCACCTGTTCAACGGCATGCCTCCCATGCACCACCGCTCCCCCGGCCCGGTGGCCGCCTGTTTGCGGGCAGCCAAGGCCGGTCACGCCGCCGTCGAACTCGTCGCCGACAACACCCACCTTGACCCGGAAACCGTCAAGACCGTATTCGCGCTGGTGGGTGCCGAGAACATCCTGCTGGTCACGGACTCCATGGCCGCTGCCGGGCTGGCCGACGGCCAATACATGCTGGGGCCCTCCCCCGTCACCGTCAAGGACGGCGTGGCGACGCTGGACGCCACCGGCTCGATTGCTGGCGGGACGGCCACATTGCTGGATGTGGTGCGGCGCACAGTGGGTGCCGGAGTCAAGTTCACCGACGCCCTGCACTCGGCAACTGTTGTCCCGGCAGGGGTGCTGGGGCTGACCGACGAGGTTGGTTCGTTGCGCCGTGGGCTGCGCGCTGACGCCTTGATAGTGGACGGCGATTTGGTGCTCAAGCGTGTCATGCGCGCCGGGGAGTGGCTTAGCTAGTCCCCTCCCGTGGTGAGTGAGCCTGGCGGGTTCTGGTGGTCTTAGTTGGTGGGGTTTTGTGTGCGGGGGATGCCGTGGTTGAGGCGGACGGTCCAGGCGCCTTGGTGTGTGAGGGTGTGGTGGGGGCCGCAGAGTGGTGCGGCGTTGTTGATGTTGCTTTCCCCGCCTTCGTACCAGGGCAGGATGTGGTGGGCTTCGGTCCAGGTTCCGGGTTTGGTGCAGTCGGGGAAGGTGCAGCCGAGGTCGCGGGCGAGCAGGATTTTGCGTTGTGGGGTGGTGAAGAGGCGTTGGGTGCGGCCGACGTTGAGGATCTCGCTGCCGTCGCCGAGGATGGTGCCGGTGATGTCGGCGTCGCAGAGGGTTTCGGCGAAGGCTGCTAGGGGTTGTGGGCCGCTGTAGGGGGCTAGTGCGATGCCCAGGGGTTCCCCGGCGGTGTTCTTGCGTTCGAGTTCGGTTTGGGTGGTGCTGATGAATACTTGGGGTCTGAGGCCGCCGGTGATCGGGAGTAGGCCGGTGCGGGCGGCGAGTTTGAGGCAGTCGATGAGCCCGTCGAGGAGTTTTTGTCCGTGGGTGCGTCGGTCGGTTACGGCTGGGTCGGTGGAGTGTGGATCGATGGGGTCTAGGCCGGGTAGGTCTTCTTCGCTGCCGGGTTCGGGCACGCTGGTGCCATTGAGTAGGTGTGGCCACGGACGGGCACCACGGTCCTGGGTGGTGTCAGGTCCGCCAGGGTTGTCAGGGCCGCCGCCGTTGTCAGGTCCGCCAGGGTTGTTGGGTGGGTGGTGGGGTGCGTGGATCGTGGACCAGTCCTTGTTGTCATTGATGGTGGGTTCCCACCCGGTGGTGAAGGGCTCCTGACTGCCGGGGCATGCCCATGCCGGGGCCGGGCCCTGCGAGGGTGGCGGCCAGCTCTCCGGGCCCATGCCGCCAACACCACCACCAGCACCACCAGAGTTGCCGGTGCCAGCATCAGCACCAGCGCCGTTGTCTGCGTCTGTGCCCGTGTTTGTGTTGAGGTTGGTGCGGATGAAGTCCGTGATGTCTATTTGTCCCGGTAGTGGCGGTTCCGGGGCGGGTGTGTGGCTGCCTGTGCCACCGCTGGTTCCTGCGGCACCATTGTCGGTTTCTGTGACGTCGTTGGTTCCGTCGGGGTTGATGTTGTTGATGGGTGTGTGTTGGTTGGGGTTGGTGGCGGAGTCGATGCTGGCCAGCATGGTTTCGTATTGCAGGATGGTGAGATGGCCGTCGAAGCCGACCAGTCCGCGGCGGGGGCGGCGGAAGAAGATGCCTTGCTTGGCTAATAGTTCACCCTCGGTGGGGCGTTGCCCGTCGGGGTTTAGCAGGTTCACCGCTTGTAGGCCCAGGGGGCGTAGGAAGTCTGGGGGCTCTACCAGGGCGTAGCTGGTGAGGGTTTCCTCCAGTTCCCGGTCTGTGCCTTCCGGGATCTGGCCGGCTTGGGCTAGGTGGGTGGCTTCGTCGGTGAAGGAAGAGATGATCAGTGCCTGCTCGAGTGAGACGTCTCCGGCAAAGAATGCTGCTGCGAGCACCGGCTGTGTCGGGGCTGTGATGGTGCCGGTCAAACCATCGGTGGCGGGCAGGAGGTGCTCGGCTAGGCGGAGCCGGCGGTGGGCTTCGCCCCGGCCCAGTTTCAAGGAGCTGGTCAGTAGCTCTGCCGGGGTCCGGAAGCCGTCTTTGTCGTACCGGCCGGCCCGGACCCGGTCCGCGAGGTCCGCGGCGGCCTGCACCCCCAGCCCGGCCAGGAGCCGGGAGAGATGTTCGAGGGTTTGTGCCCAATCCATGGACTCGGTATCGCTGAGCGCACCCAACTCCAACCCGAACGGGGCCCGCCCGACCCCCGAGGACCCCTCAGCCATGCTGGCAGGAGCGGTGGCAGGCGCAGTGGCAGGGCCAGTGCTTGCAGGAGCCGTGGCAGGGCCAGTGCCTGCAAAGCTCGGGGTGGCCGTTCGGGCTAGGGCCGTGGCAAGGGCCAGTAATTGGTGGATGTGCCCACCAATACCAGTGCCGCTACCTGTGGATCCGGGATAACCCGGCCTCCCTGCCGTTGCTTCCATACCCCTAGCTTTACCGGCACCCACCGACACTATTAGAAGATTAATACCAGAAAGTGGACAACTACCCACAATTACTAGCATGTGGAGGAACCACTAAGGAAAACCGGCTCAGGACTTGCGCAGCAGCCTGGCCAGTTGACGGACTGAAACGTTGGGCATGTAGGCCTCCCCCACAGCTCGCCCGATGGCAGGCAGCGACAAGGCGTCCTGATACATCATGTACAACGTGCGGTGCCGGGGCTGGAAACGGCTCTTGAAGTGGGCCAGTGAGGCAAAGCCGTACACTGGTTCAAGCGTCCGTGCCAGCAGCCCCAGTATCCGCTCCATGGATGAATCCTCCAATGTGGCAAAAGGGTGCAGCGGCTCCTGTTCCCGAGGGCCACCCGCCTCCCGGGCCGCGCCCCAGGCCGCGCCGTCGGCGTCGGCGTCGGCGTCGGCTGCGGCTTCGGTGTCAGGGTTTGTCGACAGCGGTGATCCCGACAGTGAAATCGTGGAGACCTGATCCTTGAAGTGAAGCACTGCCTCGGCGATCAGGAATTCCATCACACCGTTGAAGGCGTCTGTGTTGCGCCGCATGAAATCAAGGGTCCAGCTGACTATGTCGCCATTGGAATACACCGGCAGCCAGCTGGTGACCCCGTGGATGCGCCCGCCTTCATCCACCGCCAGACAGAGCACGACGGCGTCGTCCTTGAGTTCGTTCACCCCACCCAAAGTGAAGCCCATCTCCGGCAGGGCCCGTCCCGACACCCACTCCTCAGAAATCTCATGAATTTGGGTGCGCATCCCGGTGGGAAGTTCCGAGTATCGCGACCATTGTGCCGTGATGTGCAACTTGGCCGCCTTGTTCAAGGCTGTGCGCACGTTTTGCCAGTCCTTGCCCTTGAATTCCATGCTCTGGATGTCAAGCAGCGTCTCAGAGGCAACAGCCACCCGCCGGAAACCCCGCTCTCGCAAAGGCGTCCACAGCTCATCCGTCAACGAATACAAGCATGGCGTCAAGGACTCCTGCCCACAGTGGTCCAGGAATTCATCCAGGGCGCTCTCAAAGTGGTCCCTCTCACCGATGGGGCCTCCCACTGTCACGGCCACGCCATAGTGTTCCTGGTAGGCGATGGCGACACTACCTGTGGCATTGAACCAGTAGTCGTTGTTGGGCCACTGGGTCATCCACGACAGCGAATCCCCACCGCGCCTCACCAGCCTCGCAGCCTTGGCCTTGTCACTGCCAGGCGAACCGTCCATGACCCGCCGGCTCAGAACCAGGGCCAGGACGCTCAACAGGCTTGCCAACCACAAAACCGCCCCTCCCACACTGAAGAGCAGCATGGAAAAGAAGCCGTGCGGATACACGGCCGCACCATAGCTAAACGGGAACGGGTAGGGCAGCAGGATCCTGGGCAAACTCGCAACAAGAGCTATCAGACCGTACTGGCCGTTGGCGTTGCCTTCAGCCACCCACGCCGCGGCGTACAGCGCCACGAAGACGCCCAGCAAAAGTGGTAGCAAGAGAAAAGCGCGACGGCGCAGCGCCGGGTCGGGGTCAATGTGAAAGTGTCGCCGAAACACCACCAGCAGCGCAGCTATCAAAAACGGCACCAACACCACCGGCAGCACCTCCCACAGGGAAGCGTCGAAGCTGATCACCCGGTGGCCGTGCTGCACGGGCAAGCCAAACCCAGCAAAGACCTGCAGGTAAATGCCGCTGACCACACCTATGACCAGGTGCAGGTACACGGCCGTCCAGAGCGCGAATCGGTTTCCCCGACGCAGCCCCTCGGCGCACACCAACAACAGCAGCACCGGCATCAGGGCCAGCAGGTGCCCACCCGGCCCCAGCAGGCCGGAACCGTGAGCCAAGGCCTGGCAGCCGCGTTCCGCGGCCGTGCAACTGCCTTGGATCTGGGTCAGGGTGGGAACCGGATGCAGTATCAGGTTCCGCAGGACGGCCAGCGGTCCTACCGGCGCGTGGACAAGTGCCGCAATGAGCGGACCCATGGCAAATACCGCCACCACAATGGCAAGGTTGGTGCGCACTTCGCGACTGGTGGACCGGGCAATGATGGACCGCCCTGGTGCGGGCACAACGGCCATGCCCAGGACCAGCCCCACCACTGCCCCCAGCAAGATCACCAGGTTTTGGGCGTGTCCCACATAGAGCGAAAGCATCACCGCCGCTGCCATGGTCAGCGCACGGACCCGCCGGCGCCACATCACGCTGATCATCCGGCTGGCAGCCATCAGCGTCCCCACAGCCGCGGCGAAGGGGCCCAACAGGCTGGCATGGCTCATTCCCGTGAGCCATTCCATGTCTGCTGCCACACCCACCTCGACCGTCAAGGCAAAAAGTACGACGGCGACCAGCTGGGTTGAGAAGAAAAGTACGGCCGTGCGCCACGTGCGCATGGTGGTTTCCGCAAGTCCGAGCACGCCGGCCAAAACCACAATCGCGGCCAGCAAAGCTCCCGGGTTGGCGCTCAGGAACATAGTGGTGACAATGGACCACCACTGCCCGTCCAACAAGTCCCGGCTTTGAAAGCCCCAAGGTTCGCTAACGGAGGTATGCAAATTCCCCAACGGCGATCCGAAACCGAACCGTACCACCAGGGTGAGGACGATGACGGCCAGGGTGAAAGGTACCCGACGCACCCACGTACCGGCCGCCCGGGCAAGGCCTCCCCTGCGTCTGAGCTCCCCGTGCAGGGTGCCGACAGGAGGCGTCTTGTTTCCGGAGCTCATTTAAAGCCCAGCCTGCCCTCTAGAAAACTCAAAGCGGACGGCAGGGCCGCGTTGGCCACAGCCCATGAATGTCCTCCGGGGAAAGACTCCCTGGTACTTACAATGCCTGCCTTGCGGGCAGCCTCCTCTAGGACCGTAATATTTTCGCTGTACAGCGCATCCGAATGCCCGGAGGCAAAAAGTCCCTGAACGTCCGGGTACTTGTTGATGCCAAGCAACGTCAGCGGGAGGATCGCATCGAAGGCTGCGGCATTGCCGTTGAACGCCTTATCGATGGTCACCTGGCGGTTGACCGCCAGGGCAGGTTCGCGTTCCGGCGAAATCGCCACAAATGACCGGAAGATATCGGGGTGCCGGGTCACCATCTGGAGCGCACACGTGCCGCCATAAGAGAATCCGCCCACGGCCCAATGGGCCGGGTTGGAATCAACCTCTAGATGGGAATTGATCCATTCCGGAACATCCTTGGCCATATAGCTGTCGGATTGGCCCAGATCCGAATTCATGCACATCGTGTTGGCCTCATCGCTTCCATTGGGATCAGGAATGACGACGACGGGCGCGAGCCCGTCATGCGTGGCGGCAAACAGGTCAAGATCGTACTTTAGATTTGTGGCGGACAGCCACGACTCCGGAGATCCGGGTTGACCGCTGACAAGGATCAGGACCGGCAGAAGGGGACGTTGTGGCGAAAAATATGCCGGTGGCAGGTACACCACGGCATTGCGTGCGTGAAAGCCGGAAAATTTGCCGGCAATGCCCACGGACCGGACCTCTCCCTGGGCGTTCGGCGCATCTGCCCCCGTCCATCGGGACCTGACAGGGGTTTTCATGAAACGTTGGGAGTTTTCGGCAGGGGCGGAATCAGGCACGCCCTGCGTCAAGACGGGGGCGCTCTGGATCAAACTCCCGATGGTCGGGTATTGACCGAAGTAAGCATTGATTTGCACGGCACAGACCGTCACGACCAGGGCCATGGCAACCACTGCGGCGGTAGAACGCAGCACCGAGGTGTGCAGGGTGCCCGCACCCAAGCGGCGGTGGCGCATCAGACCGTCCACCGCCGTCGCACACCCCAAGATCACTGCCCACAGGGTGATCCCCACGTACAGCAAAACAGTGTTGGGGAGCTCTTCTGGCCACCAATACCAAAGGTGGATGACGGCCCAGCCACCGGCAAAACTCAGCACGGCCGCAAAGGCTGCACAAGCCAGCGCAAAAAACCACCACTTGACGCTGCGGCGAACCACCAGAAACGCCAGGGCCACGGTACCTAGAACGAGGGCAATGGTGGGAAACGGTCCGGTGAGCAGGCTCAGGCCGTACACAAAATTCAAAATCCCACCGCTAATCTTGGTTCCAAGGCACCGAATCTCGGGGCACCGACTATGACACTAGCTCAGAATTTGCACAACCAGCTGGGAACTAGCGCCACGTACCAATGCCCACGACGGGGCCGGCCTCCAGCCAAGAGGAAAGCCCGGTGTAGGCCCCAAACTTCATGGCCAGCAGGACGTCGGCCCCATTGTATTCCAACATGACAATCACGACGTCGGGCGGAACCCTGGTGAGTTCGGCCTCCGCAGGTGCGCGGCGGCCCACCATGACAATGGAACTACGCACCATTCTCAGGCGCGGCACTGGGCTTAACGAAAGGAGCCGGAACCATTCAAGGTCCGACTCCTGATAACGACAAACCCCCATCGCCCAGCGATTGTCCGCGAGGCAGATGGAGGCGTCAAACGTGCCGAGGGCGCGCCGCAATTGTATGCGGCGCACCCCAAACAGGCACAGTGCAATAACCACTGACAGGAATAGACCGGCCAGGACGATGAACGGGGTGCTGAGTTCGTTCATCAATTGATTGCTAGCGAATCCTTGCGTTTGCTGATGCACCCTCTTGGAGGCGGGCACCATCAGCAACGATCACGACCCGGTTGCTGTCAACGGAGAAGAAGCCACCGTCGACGTCAACCGTGAAACGGTCGCCGTCCACGGGTGCGATCTCCAGCAAGCCCGGCGCCAAAACCGCGAGCAGCGGGGTGTGACCGGGCAGAATGCCGATCTCGCCCTCGCTGGTAAACCCCTTCACAAGGGTCGCTGTGCCAGACCACACAGCGTGGTCTGCCGCTACGATTTCAACTTCGAGATTAGCCATGATTACTTAGTCGATTCCTGGATTGCAGCCCACTGACGCTCAACATCATCCATGCCGCCGATGTTGAAGAACGCCTGCTCGGCAATGTGGTCGACGTCACCGTCGCAGATCGCCGTGAAGCCTTCAATGGTGTCCGCAATGGAAACCGTTGAGCCTTCGACGCCGGTGAACTGCTTGGCCGTGTACGTGTTCTGCGAGAGGAACTGCTGGATACGGCGAGCACGCGATACAACGATCTTGTCCTCTTCACCGAGCTCGTCAATGCCGAGGATCGCGATGATGTCTTGCAGTTCCTTGTTCTTCTGCAGAATCTGCTTGACACGCACCGCTGTGTTGTAGTGGGCGTGTCCGACGTACTGCGGGTCAAGGATTCGCGACGTGGACGTCAACGGATCGATGGCCGGGTACAGTCCGCGGGAAGCGATTTCACGGGAAAGCTCCGTGGTCGCATCCAAGTGGGCGAAGGTCGCGGCCGGGGCCGGGTCGGTGTAGTCATCAGCGGGCACGTAAACGGCCTGCATGGACGTGATCGAGTGACCCTTGGTCGAGGTGATGCGCTCCTGAAGGAGGCCCATCTCATCGGCCAGGTTGGGCTGGTAACCCACGGCTGAAGGCATGCGCCCCAGCAGTGTGGAAACCTCGGAACCGGCCTGCGTGAAACGGAAGATGTTGTCAATGAAGAGCAACACGTCCTGGTTCTGCACGTCACGGAAGTACTCAGCCATGGTCAATGCGGACAGGGCGACGCGCAAACGCGTTCCCGGCGGCTCATCCATCTGGCCGAAGACTAGCGCGGTGTCCTTGAGAACACCGGCTTCTTCCATTTCAACCCAAAGGTCGTTACCTTCACGGGTGCGCTCACCAACACCGGCAAATACCGAAGTACCACCGAAGTTGCGGGCCACACGGGTGATCATTTCCTGGATCAAAACGGTCTTGCCGACACCGGCACCACCGAACAGTCCAATCTTTCCACCCTTGATGTACGGGGTGAGCAAGTCAATGGACTTGATACCGGTCTCGAGCATCTCCGTGGAGCCCTCGAGACTGGCGAAGGCCGGGGGCTTGCGGTGGATGGGCCAGCGCTCGGAAATGTTCAGTTCCGATTCCTTCACGTCCAGGGGTTCGCCCAAGACGTTGAAGATGTGGCCCTTGACGCCGTCGCCTACGGGGACGGTGATCGGAGCACCCTTATCCTGCACGCTGGTCCCGCGGACGAGACCGTCGGTGGCCTGCAAGGAGATGGCACGGATGAGGCCGTCGCCGAGGTGCTGGCTGGTTTCGAAGGTGATGGTCTTTGTCTCACCATTGAGAGTGATCTCGGTGGTGAGTGCGTTGTAAATGGCGGGAATGCCGTCAGCCGGGAATTCGACGTCGACAACCGGGCCGATAACGCGCGCAATGCGGCCTGTGGCACCGGCCTTCGCAGCGGTTCCCTGCTCGTTGAGTTGGGCAGTCATCTCTCTCACTTCACTTGTGTGGATGGCATTGAATAAGTATGAATGGGGCAGCTACGAGGCGTTGAGCGCATCAGCGCCAGCAACAATCTCGGAGAGCTCCTGCGTAATCTCAGCCTGCCGGGCGTTGTTACGAAGTCGCGTGTACTTCTTGATCAGATCGCTGGCATTATCGCCCGCGGACTTCATAGCCCGCTGGCGTGCGGCAAGCTCGGAAGCTGCCGCCTGCAACAATGCTGCGAAGATGCGTGATTCGATGTACCGCGGCAACAAGGCGTCCAAGACGTCTTCCGGCTCCGGTTCAAACTCGTACAGCGGCAACAGGTCGGAGGAGGATTCAACTTCTTCCTCCACGACTTCTAGTGGCAGCAGACGAATTACTGTCGGCTCCTGAACAACCATTGACTTGAACTGGGTGAAAACGACATGGATCTCATCCACGCCCCCCTCTTCAAAGTCTGTTGCGAAGTCCTGCAGTAGGGCCTCGCGCAGTTCACGTGCAGTTTCAAATTCCGGGGAGTCAGTTCCACCGGTCCATACCTTGGCGTAATCGCGGCCGCGGAAGTCAAAGTATGCCTGTGCCTTGCGGCCGACCAGGTAGGTCGTGACGTCTTTGCCATCTTCATGCAGCAATTCGATGAGGTGCTCCGCCTGCTTCAAAACGCTGGCGGAGTAGGAACCGGCAAGACCACGGTCTGAAGTCATCACCAATACCGCGGCCCGGCGGATCTGTGCGGGCTCGGTAGTTAGCGGGTGGTCGACCTCGGACTGGGACGCAACGGCAGAAACGGCACGGGTGATCGCATTGGAATACGGCAACGAAGCCGTGACACGTACCCGTGCCTTCCCAATACGGGACGCTGCGATAAGTTCCATCGCCTTGAAAATCTTCTGCATCGACGTGGTCGACGCGATCTTCTGGCGGTAAACCCGTATCTGGGCTCCCATGTTTGTCCTTTCCTTTTCCTATACTTAGCTTGCCGGTCATCACGGACCGACAAGCTAAGTGGGAGATGGTGTCAGCGTTTCTGCTTGACGATCTTTTCCTGGTCGACGTCCTCGGCGGCAAGTGCACCGAACTCTTCGTGGCCGGCGCCAACCAATTGGTCGTCGCCCTCCGCAAAGAAGCCCTTCTTGAAGTCGTCAATGTTGGACTTGAGCGCGTCAACAGTCGAGGGCTCGAGCAGGTTGGTTTCAGCCAACGTGGTCAAGATCGAAGTGCGGTGACGCAGGTGGTCAAGGAACTCGGTCTCAAAGCGGAGCACATCTTCCACCGGAACGTTGTCCAGGTATCCGTTGGTGCCCATCCAGATTGAAACAACCTGGTTCTCGATCGGGAACGGAGCATACTGACCCTGCTTGAGCAGTTCCATCAAGCGCGCACCGCGTGTCAGTTGCTGCTTGGTCGCAGCATCCAGGTCCGAGGCGAACATGGCGAATGCCTGCATGTCGCGGTACTGAGCCAGTTCCAGCTTCAAGGTACCGGCAACCTTCTTCATGGCCTTGACCTGTGCTGCACCACCGACGCGGGAAACAGAAACACCCACATCCACTGCGGGGCGCTGGTTGGCGTTGAAGAGGTCAGACTGCAAGAAGATCTGGCCATCGGTAATGGAGATGACGTTGGTCGGGATGTACGCCGATACGTCGTTTGCCTTGGTTTCGATGATCGGCAAACCGGTCATCGAGCCTGCTCCGAGGGCATCGGAGAGCTTGGCACAACGTTCCAGCAGACGGGAGTGCAGGTAGAACACGTCACCCGGGTATGCCTCGCGGCCCGGCGGGCGTCGCAGCAACAGTGATACGGCACGGTAGGCTTCAGCCTGCTTGGACAGGTCGTCAAAGACGATCAAGACGTGCTTGCCCGCGTACATCCAGTGCTGGCCAATGGCCGAACCGGCGTAGGGAGCCAAGTACTTGAAACCGGCCGGGTCGGATGCCGGGGACGCCACAATGGTGGTGTATTCTAGGGCACCGTTGTCAGCCAGGGTCTGGCGAACAGCAGCAATAGTCGATGCCTTCTGGCCGATTGCCACGTAAACGCAACGAACCTGCTTTTTGACATCGTTGGAGGCCCAGTTGGCCTTCTGGTTGATGATGGCGTCAACGGCCAAAGCCGTTTTGCCTGTCTGACGGTCACCGATGATTAGCTGACGCTGACCTCGACCGATCGGGATCATGGCGTCAATAGCCTTCATACCGGTCTGCAGCGGCTCGTGAACCGACTTGCGCTCGGTGACACCAGGGGCCTGGAGCTCGAGGGCGCGACGGCCCTCGGACTCAATTTCACCCAGGTCATCGATCGGCTGGCCCAAGGGGTCAACGACGCGGCCAAGGAATTTATCTCCCACCGGCACGGAGAGGATCTCCCCGGTGCGGTGAACCTGCTGGCCCTCGGCGATGCCGGCGAAGTCGCCAAGGACGACCACACCGATCTCGCGAGTGTCCAGGTTCTGGGCCAGGCCCAGTGTGCCGTCTTCGAAACGAAGCAGCTCGTTGGCCATGACAGAGGGAAGTCCCTCTACCTTGGCAATGCCGTCACTTGCGGTGGTGACGCGGCCAACCTCGACGCGCTCTGCGTTGCCCGGTTCATAGGACGCTGCGAACTCATTCAAGGCATTGCGGACGTCGTCGGCATTGATGGTCAAGTCGGCCATCTGCAGTCCCTGCTCTCCTAAGTTGTGGCTGCCACCTCAAAAGGTGTGGGCAGCAGCCTAAATGTTTGATTCAGTCTGTTGTGGACTGGCTGCTAGGAAACGAAAAACGTTTTCCTAGACTGCCAACCGGCGGCGAAGCTCGGCCAGCCGGGTGGCTGCGGTTGCGTCAACAACCTCATCCCCCACGGTAACCTTTATTCCGCCGACTAATGTCGGGTCGATATTGACATTGATCTTCAAATCGCGACCATAAAGATTGTTCAAGCCGGCCTGCAGACGACTCAATTGCTCTGCGCTCAGGTCACGGGTGACACTGACGAAGGCAATCCAACGCTGCTGGCGTTTGGCAACCAATTCCACGAACCGTTGCACCAGTGCCGTGGGCTTCAGTCCCCGGGGGGACACGACGGCCTGGCGGATCAACAGCGCCGACACTGCGCTGGCTTGGGGAAGCACCTTCAATGCCAGGGCACTCTTAGCTTCATCTGTTGCCTGCGCATCATCAAGTGCACGCTGCAAATCATGACTGGACCCAACAACACGGATAAACGCGAAGAGTTCCTCTTCAAGCTTGTCCAGGTTGGCAGAGCCGTCAGCCTGACCTTCAGCAACCGCTATCGCTGCTGTTGCTGCCAAGACTTCCAATGCATCGCCAATGTCACGTGCCGAGCTCCAGCGTGAGGCAACCAGTGAAGCAAAAGTGGATTCTGCTTCCGTGCTGACCTTGCCACCGATGAGGGTAGAGACCAGGGCAGCCTTTTCGCCGCTCTCACGAGCCGGATCAGTCAGGGCGCGGCGCAGGCCGGCGTTGCTGTCCAGGAGTCCCAATATTCCAAAGAGCTCCTGGGCCAATGCGATTGACGCCGTGGCAAGCTTGGGCTCCAAAGACTGAAGTGCCGCTGCCAATGACGTGCTCGATACACCTGCCATTAGTTCGATACACCCGCGTTCTGCTGGTTTTCCAGATCGGACAGGAAACGCTCGACCACACGGTTGGAGCGTGCATCATCGTCAAGGGCTTCGCCGACAATTTTGCCCGCCAGCGACGTGGCCAAAGTTCCAACCTCGATGCGGAGGGAGTTCACTGCGGCAACGCGCTCAGATTCAATCTGCACCTGGGCCTGCGCGGTGATGCGTGCAGATTCCTCTGCAGCCTTCGCCTTTAGGTCCGCCAAAATTTGTGCACCTTCTTCGCGTGCTGTCTCGCGGATGCTGTTGGCCTCGGTACGAGCCTCCGACAACTGCGCCTTGTACTGCTCCAAGAGGGCGTTGGCTTCAGCCTGGGCTTCTTCCGCCTTCTCAATCCCTCCCTCGATAGCTTCTACACGATCCGTGTAGGACTTCTCAAAGGCGGGTGCGATGAATTTCTTCACCACGTAGAGCAGGACAGCGAAAGCCACACCGGTGACCAGAATTTCCCACCAGTTAGGAATGAGCGGGTTGGCGCCCTCACTAGCAGCGAGGATTACTTCTGCGGTAATCATTTCTCACTTATCCTTTTCTGTACTTTGTCCATAAACGCCAGCTCCCGAAGAGGGGAACCAAGTCGTTCTGGGACTAAGCACCAATGACGAAGGCGAAGACCAAGGCCAAGATGGCGAGAGCTTCTGCAAGGGCGAAGCCAAGCAGGGCGATCGGCTGGAGGATGCGCTGTGCTTCCGGCTGGCGTGCAACACCGTTGATGTAAGCGGCGAAGATCATACCCACGCCAATTGCCGAACCGATGGTGGCCAGGCCGTAGCCGATCATATTAAGGGAGCCGTGCATTATTTCGTTCCTTTCAAGATACCGGCGTTGTGCCGGCAGGTTGTGAGGTGATTCTTTTTATTCGAGGAAAACTAGTAGGTGTTACTGGTGAAAATTTAGTGGGCGTCAGCTTCCAGGCTGCCCTGGATGTAGATCGCTGTCAGCAGGGTGAACACAAATGCCTGCAGAACCATGATTAGCAGCTCCAGGAAGTACATGGCCACGGAACCGGCAACCACTGCCACGCCGGTGGCGTTGAGCAAGATGTTGTCCTGTTGGGTGATCAAGTACGCGGCGCCACTGCCGGCCAGAACTACAATCATGTGCCCGGCCAGCATCGTCGCCATCAAACGCAAGGAGTGCGTCATCGGGCGAACGATGAAGTTCGAGATGATTTCCAACGGCACCAGCAGCGGCAGAATCCAGCCGGGGACACCGGTGGGAACTACTGCCAGCTTGAAGTAGCGGATGCCGTGTTTTTGTACGCCAACGCCGATCCAGACGAAGTAAATGATCAATGCCATGGCGTACGCGCTGCCAGCGTGTGAGAACGATGGCAACTGCAGGAACGGAATGGCACCGAAAATATTGTTCAGGAAGACAAACATGAACGTCGCGAACAGCAGCGGAACCCAGGGGCGGAAGTTCTTCTCACCCATGATGTCCCGGCCAACGGTGTTGCGGGCGAAGCTGTAGAAGCCTTCGGCTAAGAACTGGACCCGACCCGGCACCAATTTCGGCTTTCGGATCGCGGCCATAAAGAACCAAGAGATCAAAACCACCGAAAAGATGATCATCAACATCTGCTTGCCAAACCCAGTGCCGTATTCGGCCATCCAGGGAAGGAGGTCTGGGAGGTGGGTGTCACTGATCGTCGGTGGGATGAACTTATCGGTATACGAGGCCATCGGAAGCGCAAACGCGGTCAACGCGCTGTCCTCTCTGCAGTTTCGGTCAAAGGGCAAATGTGGTGGCCCATCAGGAGATGGTCAGCACCGTGAAAAAGTCTGGTGTCGGCTTTCATTGCTTCCGACCATCGTCGCGGCTGCCGTGCCGTTGATGATGCCGGGCCAGAAAAAAGCCGCACACCGCCCCGATCGGAGCAGCAGCAAACACAATCCAGCTAGTGTGCAATAGAAAGTTCAGTCCCCACCCTATCAAACACCAGAGCAGAATTCCGCCAACAATGTAGGTGTAGTCCAGCTTCCCGGCATTCGAATTCAGCGGCATGACGACGTGGTCAGGCTGCGAATCGGATTCATCCTCATTGGTCATTGGAACTGTCCTTTGAGTTGCTTGTCTGCGTGCCGGTCCCCGGAGCGTCTTCATTGAACAAGAGGAACCGTTGCTTGCTAAAAACAACCACCTCGGTGGCCTGCCACAACAAAACGCTCACGACGGCCGACCCAGCAAACCAGGGCTTGTTCAGCCAGGTGGGGACTCCTAGTGATAGGAGCACCCCCGCGAATCCGAAGACCTTCACAATGTAGCTCAAGAAGAATGCGTTCATCACCGCCTGCGGCTTCCTCTTAGCAACGAGGTGACCCACGAGAAGGCTCAAGCCAAAGAAGGCCATAACCAACAAGGAAGCGAATAGCACGCTGAGCATGCCATGCACATCCGTGAAGAAGAACGCCAAAATGGCCATGACGGCCAAGCCCAGCAATCCCACCCCTAAACATTTCTTGAGGATGTTCCAACTGGGACCAGCTGAAGGACCCGAGGCAAAATTCTGGCCCCGCGCAGCACCGTTTATGGCACTTTTGTCCGTCATGGAAGCTCCATCACTGGGGAGGTCGAGCCCGCGAACCCGGGAGACAGTGACTGGAGAACGTCACCACCACAAATTCTACAACAGATAGAAGTCGACTCCGACTTGACCGGCGTCACATGGCTAGCCAGCGACATTGTTGCCCGCCTTGCGGCGCAGGTACCGCTGAAACAAGGTGGGGGTGCGCAGGTATGCCAGCACCACCAGCACGCACAAGGCGGTGGCAACAATTTGCACGGTGGGCTCGCCTTGTGCCGCAATTATTCCAAGAATGCTCACTAGCGCCGTTGCAGCACAGACAACTCCCGTTGCCTGCATATGGCTGAGCCCCACAATGTTCAAGCGCTGATAGACATGTTGTCGGTGCGAGGCGTACCAGCGTTCCCCAGCGAGCAGGCGACGCAGGAACGTCACGAAGGTGTCCACCAGATAGATCAGTACGGGAGAGAAAATATACTCCACGGGAACCTTGGCCAAGAACGCAGCCATCGCCGTGACAGCTATGGCGGCACCCAGCAAGTAGCTGCCCACATCTCCTAAGAAGACCTTGTTTCTGGCCAGGTTCCACGGCAGGAAGCCTGCAAACGCGCCGGCAATGGCCACCCCTGCGTAAACCAGCCACTGCGTGTCGCTCATGACACCGGCAAACGCGTAGAAACCGCCCACGAGCAGTCCGTGCGTTCCGGAAATCCCGTTGATGCCGTCCATGAAGTTTGTGACATTGATGTAGGCGGCAACGGCAACTGCCCCGGCGGGAATCCACCACAATTGTTGGGCGCCCGGATCGATGATGGCCACGGCCGCTGTGGCCAGTGCGCCCACACCCAGTTGCAAGGATGCCCGCACCTTGATGCCCAGGCCCCTGATGTCTTCAACCCAGCCTATGGCGGCTGCACTCACAGCGACCAGCAATATCACCGTCAGGGTGGCTTGGGCGCGTGCGCCGTCAACGTCGCCCTGGGGAAGTAGAATAGCGGCCAAAAGGGCCAGGGACAACGCGACCGCCGTCGTAATTCCCATGCCACGAATGGTGGGGGTTTGGTGTGAGGACCTGGCGTTGGGCACATCCAGCATTCCCGCCTTGGAAAGCAGGGGACGCACCACCAACGGCAGCAGCAGTGCCAGCACCAAGGCGATGGCGCCGACCACGATCTGGGCTCCGATGTTCATCATGCCCCCGCCGCGACGTCGCCGTCGGACTCGTCAATACTCGGAGCCTGCCCGCCCGCTTCATCCCTGCAACGCTCCAGCCACAACTCCAGGCTGAGCTCGGAGGGTGCCAGTGGGCGTGCGTGGGTGTGGGATATCTTCACGTGGCCGTCGGGATCCTTGATCTCGTCGTCCCCCGTCAATTGTTCGTGCAACTTTTCCGACGGGCGCAGGCCGGTGATCTCGATCTTGATGTCCCGACCGGACATGGCGATCATGCGCTCGGCCACGTCCATGATGCGCACCGGCTCACCCATGTCCAGGATCAGCACGTCACCGCCGTGGCCGATGGCTCCGGCTTGGATGACGAGCTGGCACGCCTCGGGAATGGTCATGAAGAATCGGGTGACATCTGGGTGTGTGACGGTGACGGGCCCGCCGTTGTTGATCTGTTCGGTGAACAGCGGCAGCATGGAGCCGCGGCTGCCAATGACATTGCCGAACCGGACCGAAACATAGCGTTTGCCTGTTTCGCCGGACATCCAAGAGGTGAGTTTCTCGGCGGCCCGCTTGGAGTGGCCCAGCGCCGTGGTGGGGCTGGCGGCTTTGTCGGTTGAGACGTTCACAAAGGTCTCCACGTCCACACTGCGGGCGGCACTCAAAACGTTCAAGGTGCCCAGGACATTGGTCTTCCATCCCTCTTTGGGGTACATCTGCAGCAGCGGAGCATGTTTGAGCGCGGCCGCATGGAATACCACCTCGGGGCGACGCTGGGCGAAGATCTCATTCAAGGAATCCGCGTCACGGATGTCTGCCAGCACCGTGGAGTTGTCGTTGAGCAGTCCATGGCCAAAGATCGAAAGCTGCGTGTGTTGCAGGCCCGATTCGTCCCGGTCCAGCATGATCAGCTCTGCCGGGCCGAAGCCGTTCAACTGCCGGCACAGCTCCGAGCCGATGGAACCGCCGGCACCGGTGACCAGCACCCGCTTACCGCGGATGTAGCCGGCAATCTGCTCCACCTCAATGTCTACGGGGCTGCGGCCAATCAAATCCTGGACGTCGATCTCGCGAAAATCGGTCAAACCGCCCTTGTTGTCCCGGTTGTTGTCCGCCGTGAGCATCTCCTGCAGGGGCGGCAGCACCAGCACCTTCACGCCCAGCCCGGAGACGGTGTCTGAGATTTCCCTGATCCTCTTGGCGTCCAGGTGCGCCATGGCCAGCACCAACACCGTGGATTTGGTGCGCTTGATGAGCTCGGGCAGTTCTCCACCCTGGCCCAAGACGCCCACGGAGCTTAGGCGCAGGTGCTTCTTGGCCGGATTGTCATCAACCAGGCCCACAGGCACGTACGGCGATTCCGGGTCCTGCACCATCCGTGTGACCAGTGAGTTGCCCAGGAAACCGGCACCATAGATGAGGGTCCGTTGGGCTTCCTCGCCAAAGGTGGGCTTACCTTCCACGTAAAGACGCTTGGCATAGCGCACGGCCGCCATCAGCAGGGCGGCAAACGGGAAGGCGATGACCCCGACGGACCGCGCCATTTGTGTTTCGTTGATCGTGAGGAAGAGAAACACGCTGGTCACTGCGGCGACAATCAAGGTTGCCGCCATCAACACCCGAGCTTCGTGGATGCTGCCAAAGGTGTAGCGCCCGCGGTACAGTGCCAACGACCAGCCGGCAATGAGTTGGGTCACCACGGCGACGGCAATGAGCGCCACCATACCGGGGACGTTGATGAGGTTGACATCCAGTTCGTACCGCAGCAACACGGCCAAAACCAAGGCGACGGCCCAGGCCAGCGAGTCCAAAATGGCCTGCGACCACAGCCAGAGGCGGGGTTTGTTGTCGCCATCCGCGGAGGGGGTGGCAGGTAGCCTAGATACTTGGTTGCTCGACTTGTTCAACGTGATTCGTATTTCCGTTTTCTGCCCGGTTTTGTGGCTCGCGCTTTGCGGTCATCTGTTTCGACAGCCTGCGAGGAAGCGGGCTGTACTAAAGTGGAAGCTATTAATGAATAGTAATCGCTTCCAAGATTACTCACTGTATTAGCCGTGCCGTGCGCGTTGAGCTCCGGCCGAGAGGATCCTCACTTGCAAGATACCGTGGCCGTGGCCGCCGTCACCTTTGACCGGCCTGAGGACGTAAGCACCTTGCTGGGTGCCCTTTCACAGCAAACCCACACCCCGCATGCCATTGCGCTGGTGGACTCCGGCACGGAATCTGTGGCGGGCATCGCCGCGCAGGCCCCCTCCCCCGTTACATATGTGCGCTCCTTGGCGAACCTGGGCGGGGCGGGCGGTTTTTCCCTGGCCATCCTGAACGCCATCGCCTCAGGTGCCGAATGGGTGTGGATCATGGACGACGACGCCCACCCGGAAGATCCGCACTGCCTGGCCACGCTGTTGGCCACCGCCAAGGAACGCGGCCTGGACGTGGTGGTGCCCTTGATTGTGGCCCCAGGACAACCGGAGAAGCTGTCCTTCCCCTTCCGTCTTGACGGGCACCTCACGCATGATCGCTCCGTGGTTGAACCGCTGGGCTTCATTGAAAATGTGGGCCAGTTCTTCAATGGGGCACTGGTGCGCTCTGACGTGTTCTTCAAGGTGGGCCTGCCGGATATGCGCCTGTTCATCCGCGGTGACGAGGTCGATTTCATGCTGCGGCTTCGTGCGGCCAAGGTCAAGTTCGGCACCGTCACCACGGTGGCACTAACCCACCCGGTTGGTTGGGGCGAGGTGCACGAGCTCATTGGCGACCGGCTCCACGTCCTGGTTCCCGAAACACCATTCAAGCGGTTTTACTACTACCGCAATCGCGGCTATCTCACCCGCAAGCACCGTCGCGTCCGCTCCTTTGTGGCCGACGTTGTGGGGTACCCGCTGTACTTCCTCAAAAAGGGCGACGTGAGGGGCCTCCTCAAGTGGGCTGGCACCTATGGGGCAGGGCTACGAGGGACCAAATTTGGTCCCATCAAGGGCCAAAAATTTTGAGGCCAGGCCGTCGGGAACGGTTTTTCATCGTCATCACCACCTTCAATCGTTGCGACTACCTCGACGATTTGCTTGCTTCTATCGCTTCGTTGTCCCCGCCCCCGGACGGGGTGATCGTGGTGGACAATGCCAGCACCGACGGTACGGCTGCCGTGGTGGAAGGGGCGCAGCGTAAATTGGCTGCCCTGCCGGTGCCGGTTCCGGTAATCCACCATGAGCTGCGCGAAAATGTCGGTGGTGCAGGCGGTTTCAGTGCGGGGGTGGATCGCGCCTTGGCTGAGGGCGCCCAGTGGATGTGGTTGATGGACGACGACGTCACCACCGTTCCCGGCGCGATCGGTGCGTTGGGTCAGTGGATGGACAAATACGACGCCATCGTGGGGCGCCGCTACGACGCCGTTGGCAAGCCTTTCTTCTGGCAGCACAGGTTCAATGATTTTCTAGGCATCCACCTTCCCGTGGCAGGGGATGTATTCAAGGGAAGCAACGAATTTTCAACCAATGTCGGCTGTTTTGAAGGGATGCTGGTGCATGCCGACGCCGTGGCCGGTGCGGGGCTGCCCGACCCCCGGTTCTTCATCACCGGGGACGACGTCATCTACGGCTGGCTCATCTCGCAAGAACGCCCCGTCATGTACGTCAACGCCTTTGTACTGCACAAGGCCAGGGCGCAACGAAGCATCGATCTGGGCATTCGGCACCTCAATGACTCCTCGGATCTGAGCCGCTTTTATATGATGCGCAACCGCGGTCTGGTGGCCGGGTACTTACGCACCCATGGCAAGTACAACCCTGTTGGTTTCGCCGTCGGCACAGCACTGACGGCCGCCAAGGAAGTTTTCCGTTTGCTCGCCGTCGAGAAGACACTGCACGGTAGTGCCAAGCTCTGGCGCGGCTGGCGGGAATCCCGGCGTATCCTTAGCGACTCCTCCTGGGCCCCGATGCCGCCATTGAAGCGTGGTGCGTAGCGTGGTGCGCAGCGAGGCCGAGAATTCGAGGCCTTCGCGCTGGGTGGTGGTGGGTGCCTCCGGTTTTGTAGGTTCGGCACTCATGGCAGAACTCCAGGGACGCGCCTTGCCGGTGACGGCGGTGTCTGCTCCCCGGCTGCGCTGCGAGGCAAGCACGGCACAGGAAATTGCCGCTGAGGCCGTTGCCGTGGCCAGCTCCCCCCAGGAACCCTCTTTTGCGACCCTGCGCCGCGTCTTTGACGGCGCGGATGTGGTGATCAACGCCGCTGGCCTGGCCACCCCCGGGGACGGTGAATCGCCAGAACTGACCGGGGCGAACGCCTTGTTGCCGGCCATGGTAGTCCTTGCCGCACGCGCTGCCGGTGTGCGCCGCGTTGTTCATCTGAGCAGCGCCTCTGTCCAGGGCCACACCGCCAGCATTGACGAAAGCCCTACACGGGCACCCTTTTCGGCGTATTCCCGTTCCAAGGCACGTGGTGAGGAAGTTTTGGAAATTCTCGCGGGAGACACAGTGGGAGGCGCCGTGGTGACCGTCAGGGCGACGTCGGTACAGGGGCCCACCCGACCCACCACGCGGTCGTTGGTCAGGATAGCAGCCTCCCCCCTTGCGTCCGTGGCATCACCGGGGACGGCACAGACACCTGTCAGCTCCATCAACGCCTTGGCGTGGTTTGTTGTGGAGACCGGTCTGCACGGCACCGCGGTACCTGCCCTTGTCCTGCAACCATGGGAGGGGCTGAACGTCACTGAGGTCCTCTCCGCAGCCGGCGGACGGAACCCGTTGCGGCTGCCAGCGTGGCTGTGCCGGAGCATCCTGGCGGCAGGATATGGCATTTCAAAGCTGGCAGGTGAACGCTTGCAGGGGCCCCTGCGCAGGGTGGAGCTCATGTGGTTTGGCCAGGCCCAGAGCCCTGGTTGGGCCGAACGAGCCGGGCTGGTCCCGGAACCGGCGCTCCGCGACGTCTTGCGGCAGGCACGTGGCGATGAAGACTAGGAGCTAGTGCTCTTCCGGAGAGGACCTGTCCTGCCCCAGTTGATCGTTGGCTGTCTCTGGCGACACCTCTGTCTCAAGATCCGGGGTGTCAATCTTTTCCAGGCTCGGCGGGGACCAGATTTGAGGTTCCGGCGCAGTCTTTTCCAGGCTCGGCGGGGACCAGACTTCCGGTTCCGGTACGTTGCCGAGGGCGCTGGGGATCATGCGCTGGATCTCGGCGAGGGAGATGGCACCTTCGCGGACAACACGCAGGCGCAGTCCGGTGGCATCGACAATGGTCGAGGGCACCGCCTCGGTGCCCTCAAGGGGCCTGAACCCGGATTCCAGGTACACCTCGACGGACTCGGCTAACTGCTCCCGTGCCTGCGACGCGGTTTGCCCGGCAGGCTGCCCGGTGCGGTTGGCGCTGGAGACAGCCAACGGCCCGGTCAGGGTGAGCAGATCCAGCGCAAGCTGGTCATCTGGCACGCGCAGTGCCACGGTGCCCACGGTTTCACCCAGGTCCCAAGTCAGTGACGGCTGGGCGTGGAAGATCAAGGTCAGGGGGCCCGGCCAGTACTTCTCCGCCAACTTGCGGGCGTCGTCGGGAATATCAGTGGCCAGCCCCTCCATGGTGCCAATGCGCGGAATCAGAACGGGCGGGGGCATGTTGCGGCCGCGGCCCTTAGCGGCCAGCAACGTGGCAACCGCCTGCGGGGAAAATGCGTCGGCGGCAATGCCGTAGACGGTGTCCGTCGGCATGACAACTAGCTGTTTGGCCGCGATGGCCTTCTGGGCGTGCGCCAATCCTTCGGCGCGCTGGGGTTCATTGGTGCAGTTATACGAAGTGGTACTCACTGGCTCATTCTTTCACTACTGCGCCCAAGACGATGAACGCGTTACCCGTCCCCAGCGCTTTGCGACGTGGAGTTAGCGGCGGTAGCCGCTGGTGGCCCGGTCCCGTCCCGTGAGGTCTACGTGGGTCCGGATGTTCTCAAACTTGCCGCTGCCTTCGAACAGCGCCACCATCTGTGCTGCCTGCACCTCTGCGTGCTCCATAACGAAGTACCCGCCTGGACGCAGCAGGCGTGCAGCGGTGGCGGCCGCGGCCGTGGGCATTTCCATGCCGTCCGCTCCCCCGCCGTACAGCGCCATGTGGGGATCGTGCAGGCGCACTTCCAGGTCTCGGGGAATGGCGTTGGCGGGAATGTAGGGAGGGTTGGAAACCACCACGTCCACCGTGCCGTCCAGCTCCGCAAACGCCTCCCGCATGTCCCCGTGCACCAACGTCACCCCCGTGCCGGCCAGGTTCCTGTCGGCCCACGGATAGGCGTCTTCGCTGAGTTCGACGGCGAACACCGCGCAACCGGGGACCTCGGTTGCCAGGGCGCCGGCAATGGCACCCGAGCCGGTGCCGAGGTCGGCGGCAAGGGTGGAGGCACCGGCACCACGTTCTTGGTTCAGCTGTGTTAATACGTCGATGGCCAGCTGGACCACAGACTCCGTCTCCGGCCGGGGCACAAAGACCCCCTTGCCCACGGCCAGCTCCAAATGCCTGAAGTAGGCCGTCCCGGTGATGTGCTGCAGGGGTTCCCGAGCGGCCCGGCGCGCCACCAAGGCGTCGTAGCCGGACGGTGCCACAGCTGTGCCAAATAACATGGCCACCAGTTCACCCCGGCCCACGCCCAGCAGATGGGCTGCCAACAGCTGCGCATCCACCGCAGGAGAGGGCACTCCGGCGGCCGCAAGGACCGCCGTGGCACGTTTCACCACATCGGCCAGGGAATCGGAGGTGTCAGTCACCCAACGCATCCAATCGAGCCTGCTCGTCCATCTCGATGGCCGACTGCACCACAGGTTCCAGATCGCCGTTCATGACGGCGTCCAGGTTGTAAGCTTTGTAACCGGTACGGTGGTCGGCAATCCGGTTTTCCGGGTAGTTGTAGGTGCGGATGCGCTCGGAGCGGTCCATGGTGCGGATCTGGGACTTACGCACGGCGGAGTTTTCGGCATCGATGATGGCCTGTTGGTGAGCCAAGATGCGGGCGCGGAGCACGCGCATGCCCGCTTCACGGTTCTGCAGCTGGGACTTCTCGTTCTGCATGGCCACCACGATACCTGTGGGCAAGTGGGTGATGCGCACGGCGGAGTCGGTGGTGTTAACAGACTGTCCGCCGGGGCCCGAGGACCGGTAGACGTCGATCTTGAGGTCGTTCTGGCTAATGTCAACCTCTTCAGGCTCATCAACCTCAGGTAAAACAAGCACCCCGGCAGCCGAGGTGTGGATGCGTCCCTGAGATTCCGTGGCAGGCACACGCTGTACGCGGTGCACGCCGCCTTCAAACTTCAGGCGCGCAAAGACACCCTCAGCCGGATCGTTTGAACGGCCCTTGACGGCGATTGAAATGTCTTTGTAACCGCCCAGATCCGACTCCGTGGCCGAGATGATCTCCGTCTTCCACCCCCGGGTTTCGGCGTAGCGGGTGTACATGCGCACCAGATCCGCCGCGAATAGGGCCGCCTCGTCTCCGCCTTCGCCAGCCTTGACCTCAAGGATCACGTCCCGTGCGTCGTCGGGGTCGCGCGGGATCAACAGACGGCGCAGCTTCTCTTGGGCGGTGGCAAGCTGCTCCTGAAGCACGGGTACTTCGGCGGCAAACTCGGGATCCTCCGACGCCATTTCCTTGGCGGCCTGAAGATCGTCGGTGAGCCGCTCAACCTGGTGGTAGCCCTCCACCACGCCGCTCAATTCCGCATACCGGCGGCCCAGCTTTTTGGCCAACGACTGATCGGCGTGCACAGCGGGGTCGCTGAGGCGCATCTGCAACTCGGCGTGCTCATCAAGCAACCCGTGGATGGATTCAAACATTTCAAAACCTCTCTCGACGTGTGTCAAGTCTAATAACGATGGCAGTACCAACGCGAAGAGGCGGGCCCGCACAGTGATGTACGGCCCCGCCTCTTGTGCTTAGCTACTTGTCTTGTTCGGCCTTGGAACCCAGGGTGGTCTTCTGGATCTGCATGAGGAACTCGACGTTGGACTGCGTCTCACGGATCTTGGAGGTGAGCAATTCAAGGGACTGCTGCATTTCCAGGCCGGAGAGGACGCGGCGCAGGCGCCACATGATCTTGACCTCTTCCGGGGAGAGCAGGTTCTCTTCGCGACGGGTGCCGGAGGCGTTGACGTCAACGGCCGGGAAGATGCGCTTGTCTGCCAGCTGGCGGGACAGGCGGAGCTCCATGTTGCCGGTGCCCTTGAACTCCTCGAAGATGACCTCATCAGCCTTGGAACCGGTTTCCACCAATGCCGTGGCCAGGATGGTCAGCGAGCCGCCGTTTTCAATGTTGCGGGCTGCACCGAAGAAGCGCTTCGGCGGGTACAGCGCTGCGGAGTCGACACCACCGGAGAGGATACGGCCCGAGGACGGAGCGGAGTTGTTGTACGCACGGCCCAGACGGGTCATGGAGTCCAGGAGAACAACAACGTCCATGCCCATTTCCACCAGGCGCTTGGCGCGCTCAATGGAGAGCTCGGCAACCTGGGTGTGGTCATCGGCGGGACGGTCGAAGGTGGAGGCAATGACCTCACCCTTGACGGTGCGCTGCATGTCTGTGACCTCTTCGGGACGTTCGTCAACCAGAACCATCATGAGGTGAACCTCAGGATTGTTAATAGTGATGGCGTTCGCGATGGACTGCAGGATCAACGTCTTGCCAGCCTTAGGCGGGGACACGATCAAGCCGCGCTGGCCTTTGCCGATGGGGGCAACCAGGTCGATGACGCGGGGACCGATCTTCTTGGGGTCGGTCTCCAGGCGCAGGCGCTCGGAGGGGTACAACGGAACCAGCTTGGAGAACTCAACACGGTCCTTGAGCTCATCCGGGTTCTTGCCGTTAACGCTCGTAACACGCACCAGGGCGTTGAATTTCTGCCGGGCGCTGGTCGCCTGGCTGCGGTCTTCACCTTCACGCGGCGCACGAATGGCACCGACCACGGCGTCACCCTTGCGCAGGTTGTACTTCTTGACCTGGGAAAGCGAGACATAAACGTCGTTGGCACCGGGCAGGTAGCCGGAGGTACGGACAAACGCGTAGTTGTCCAGCAGGTCCAAGATACCAGCCACGGGCAGCAGAACGTCGTCCTCGGTGACCTCGGAGTCATCGAAGTCCGGTCCCTGGGTGCGGCCGCGGCGGCGGTCGTTGCGGTCCCGGAAACGATCGTTACGATCGTTGCGGCCGTTGTTGTTGCCGCGATCGTTGTTGTTGCCGCGATCGTTGCGGTCGTTGGTCTCGGCTGCGGGGCGGTCCCGGCGATTGCGGCGGTTGCGGTTGTTCCGTGAGCCGTCTTCGTCGTCGTTGCGCTCGTTGGAGTTGCGCTCGTTGGAGTTACGCTCGCCCGCGGGACGCTCGACGGCGGTGCGCTCGTTGGAGCCGCGTTCCCCGGCTGTGCGCTCGGTGTTTGTGCGCTCAGTGCTGCTGCGCTCTGCACGGTCGTTGTTGCGCTGGTTGCGGTTACCGCGACCATTGCGGGAATTACGCTCGGAGTGCTCGGTGTGTTCACCGGTCTCCTCCGACGCATTCTCGGCCGGGAGGCTCTCACCGTTGCCGGCCGGAGTCTGCGCCGGAGCAACAACTGCGGCCTCGTCGGTGTCGGCCGTGCGGCCGCCGCCTTGTGCCCTGCGGTTGCGGGTGCGCGGCTGACGGCGCACCTCGACATCGGTGTCGGCGCTGGCGTCGGCGCTGGTACCGGTGGCTGCGACGCTCTCAACAGCTGCAGGTGCCGCCACCTCAGTGGAAACAACCATGCTCTGCACACCCGCGTCGGTGGTGATGATTCCGTCGCTGCTTGCAGCACGGCGGCTGCGGCCGCGCCCTCGGACGCCTCGCTCAGCTACTTCACTGGCGACGGGTGCAACGGCAGGCTCGGAAGACTCTGCTGCAACGGGTTCTGACTTGGACCGGGTGGTGCGCTTAGCCGGGGCCTCTGCCTTGGCTGCAACAGCTGGCTCGGCCTTTGCTGCAACAGCGGGGCGGTCTGCCACGGAAGAGCCACGTTGGTGGGCCGAAATGGCATCCACCAAATCGCCCTTGCGCAAGCGTGAACCGCCCGTAATACCCAACTGGCCGGCTAGTGCCTGCAGCTGGGCCAATTTCAAACCAGCCAAACCAGCCGACTTGGCGGTTCCAGCCGATTTTGCGGTGTCGTTCAACTCAGCCGCCTTGGTACCTGCGGCTGTAGTTACGATTTCTGTCACGAAGGATCCTTCCCCCTCGATGGCGAACCCCTAAGGCGGGGCCGCGATGATTGAAGTCAACTGCGAAGCCGCAACCGCACTGGTTGGGGCAGGGAAATCAGCTGAGGTTCCATCCCGCACGTCCAAGAGACTGGCGTAGTGGAGATGGTGGCATCAAAACTGGGCTACAAACTATGGGCAAACAGCCCTAGAGCGCTTGTGAACCCGGATGCACTTCTACTTTAGCACCCTCAAGGTCCACTGCCAGCCGCAGAACACGCCAAGACACGCCGAACTTGGATGTCTTTTTCTCCTCGCCGCCCAAACCAGCGATGAAAGCCACCATGGCGTCGGCCTCCAAGGCGCCGTTGGCCAGGGCCATCACCGTGGGGCCGGCACCGGAGATGAACGCAGCATGACCATCCTCGCGCAGCTTCGCCACAAGCGCAGCACTCTCCGGCATGGCCGCGGCACGGTAGTCCTGATGCAGAAAGTCCCGCGTCCCGGCACCCAACAGTTCGGGTGCGTCTTTGAGTGCGTGGATCAACAGGGCCGCCCGGCCCGAGTTGGCGGCGGCGTCGGCATGGGGCACGGTCGCCGGCAGCAGGCCGCGCGCCAGCTCGGTCTTGACCTCAAAGTTCGGGATGGCCACCACCGGGATCACGGCCCCCGACGGCGTCACCTTGGCACTAGCGTACCTCTGCCCCTCACGCCATGAAATGGCGGCGGCGCCAAAGATGGCCGGTGCCACATTATCCGGATGGCCTTCCATTTCTGAGGCGAGCTGGAGGATCCACTGTGAATCCTGCTGGTCGGCACTGTCGACCAGGGCATTAGCCGCCATGATGCCAGCCACGATAGCCGAGGCGGAGGAACCCAGCCCCCGCCCGTGCGGCAGCACGTTCTCGGCGGCAATTCGCAAACCCCCGCGCCGGTACCCCAGACGGGCAAAGGCCAGGTCCATGGCCTTGACCACCAGGTGGGTGGCGTCCAGGGGCAGCTGCGCCACCCCTTCCCCCCGCAGATCAAATTCCAGGACGGCATCCATGCTCCCGCCACCCTGGCCCGAAGACGGCAGGGTCGACACGCTCAGCGTGTCATACAGCGAAACGGCCAGCCCCAGGGAGTCAAAGCCGGGACCCAGGTTGGCACTGGTTCCGGGTACCTGCACCGTGGCGGTGAAACCCGGAGCAGGAACTTTCAGAACGGCGGCGTGAAGCGGGGACGTCATAGTGGGACCTGTCATGGAAGGGTGCGCTACTAGTCCGTTAGGCCCAGTGCTGTGGCCACGGTGACGACGTCGAACTCTACCTTAGTGGGCTCCACGGCACTGCCGTCGGTGTTTTTCAACGCCCAGTCAGGATCCTTCAGTCCGTGCCCAGTGACCGTGACCACGAAGGTCTTGCCGTTGGGAACCTCTCCGGCAGCGTACTTCTTCAAAATGCCGGCAACGCCTGCAGCCGAGGCCGGCTCAACGAACACGCCTTCCTTGGCCGAAAGCCAACGGTGCGCGGCAAGGATTTCCTCATCGGTGACCGAGTCGATCAGGCCCCCGGATTCGTCGCGGGCGGCAATGGCCATGTCCCAGGATGCCGGGTTGCCGATGCGGATGGCAGTGGCAATCGTGTCCGGCTCGGTGATGGGGTGGCCTGCGACGAACGGTGCGGCACCGGCCGCCTGGAAGCCCCACATGATGGGGGTGTGCGTGGAGACGGCCTCCAGCGTGCCGGCGGTGGCGGACTCGTAGGGGGCGCAGTATTCCTTGTAGCCCCTCCAGTACGCGCTGATGTTGCCGGCGTTGCCAACGGGCAGCACATGGTAGTCCGGAGCGTCGCCCAAGGCATCAACCACCTCGAACGCGCCTGTCTTCTGGCCTTCGATGCGGGCCGGGTTGACGGAGTTCACCAGGAACACCGGGTAGGACTCGGCTAGTTTGCGGGCCACATCGAGGCAGTTGTCAAAGTTGCCGTTGACCTGCAGGATGGTGGCCCCGTGTGCCACGGCCTGGCTCAACTTGCCCATGGAGATCTTGCCCTCGGGCACCAGGACGGCACACGTCAGACCGGCCTGTTTGGCGTATGCGGCCGCCGAGGCAGAGGTGTTGCCCGTGGAGGCACACACCACTGCCTTGGCACCGGCGGCGACTGCCGCCGTCATGGCCATGGTCATTCCGCGGTCCTTGAAGGAACCTGTCGGGTTCATGCCCTCAACCTTCAGGTACACCTTGGAACCCGTCAGCGCCGAAAGGTGCTGGGCGAACACCAAAGGTGTGCCACCCTCCCCCAGCGTGATGATGCGGGTATCCGCAGTTACCGGCAAACGCTCTGCATATTCACGGACTACTCCGCGCCACTGGTGAGCCATCAGACTCCCTCCACCCTCAACACACTCGTTACGGAATTTATGATGTCCAGGCCCTTGATGGCCTCGACAGTTGCTGCCAGAGCAGCCTCGCTGGCACGGTGCGTGACGATGCGCAGCTCGGCGGAACCGTTCCCGCCGTCGTCGCTCTCACGGTGCACGGTTTGGCGCATGGTTTCTATGGAGACGCCGTTTTCGGCAAAGAGCGCCGAAATCTTGGCCAGCACGCCCGGCTGGTCAGCCGCGTCCAGGCCAATGTAGTACTGCGTGGTGACGGCCTCGATGCCCAGGACAGGCAAAACGCCCGTGGTGGTTTCCGTCCGTCCCGGGCCGCCCAAAACCATGCGGCGGGCGGCCGAAACGACGTCGCCCAGGATGGCCGACGCCGTGGGAGTGCCGCCGGCGCCGCGGCCGTAGAACATGAGCTCCCCGGCGGACTCGGCCTCGATGAACACTGCGTTGAACGCGCCGTGCACGGCGGCCAGCGGGTGCTCGCGGGGAATCAAGGTGGGGTGCACGCGCACGCTCACGCCCGTGGTGCCAACACCTGTGGCACCGGTGGTTTCCAGTTTTTCGGCGATCGCCAGCAGCTTGATGACGAACCCGGCATCCTTGGCCGCTGCGATGTCATCGGCAGTGACGGCGGTGATGCCCTGGCAGTGCACGTCCTCCAACGCAAAACGCGTGTGGAAGGACAGCGAGGCCAAGATGGCACCCTTGGCGGCGGCGTCGTGTCCCTCGATGTCGGCGGTCGGATCGGCCTCCGCATAGCCCAGACGGGTGGCCTCGGCCAGGGCGTCGGGAAATTCGGCGCCCGTGGTGTCCATCGCGTCAAGGATGAAGTTGGTGGTGCCGTTGACGATGCCCATGACACGGGTGATCTTGTCCCCGGCCAGTGAGTCCCGAATGGGGCGCAGGATGGGGATCGCCCCGGCGACGGCGGCCTCGTAGGAAAGCTGCACGCCGGCGGCGTCGGCCTTCTCATACAGGCTGGGGCCATCCACTGCCAGCAGCGCCTTGTTGCCGGTGATAACCGACGCGCCGTGTTCGATGGCTTCCAGGATCAGCGTGCGGGCCGGTTCCAGCCCACCCATCAGTTCAATGACGACGTCGGCGTCCCGCACCAGGGCGGAGGCATCGGTGGTGAATAGCTCACGGGGCAGCTCCACCTCGCGGGGGGCGTCGATGGTGCGCACTGCTATGCCCACCAGTTCCAGGCGTGCGCCGGTGCGCGCGGCCAGGGATTCGGCGTCGTCGAGCAAAATGCGGGCCACCTGCGCGCCAACATTGCCTGCGCCCAAAAGGGCGACCCGCAGGGTCTTCGGGCGGGGGGTGTCCGTGTCAACCACGGCGGTGTTGCGCTCTGTCAAAGTCTCTCTAGATCCCTAAATCGCGTGCCAGTAAATCGTCTTCTGTTTCGCCCCGCACTATCAAGCGTGCGATGCCGTTTTTGACGGCGACCACGGGCGGCCTGGGCACATAGTTGTAGTTGCTGGCCAGTGCCCAGCAGTACGCGCCCGTTCCGGGAACTGCAAGCAGGTCACCGGCCGCCACGTCATTGGGCAGATATACATCTCTAACAACAATGTCACCACTCTCGCAATGTTTGCCCACCACTCGGGACAAAGCCGGTGCCTGCGCGGAGGCGCGGTTGGCCACAACGGCCGAATAATCCGCCTCGTACAGCACCGGACGGGCGTTATCGCTCATGCCGCCATCCACCGACACATAACGGCGCGGGGCCGTCACATCTTCTTGGCCGTCCACCTGAACCTGCACCGTTTTTAGTGTGCCGGTCTCATACAAGGTGAAGGTGGTGCTGCCCACGATGGCCCGTCCGGGCTCGATCGAGATGCGCGGCGGAACCATGCCCAGTTCCGCGCAGGTCTCGTGGACGACGGCGGCCATCGCCTGGGCGACCTCGGCCGCCGGGCGCGGGGTGTCCACAGCGGTGTAGGCGATGCCGTAGCCGCCGCCCAAGTCCAGCTCGGGCAGTGTGATGGAGTACTTGTCCTGGATTTCGTGGGTGAAGTGCAGCAGCTTGCGGGCGGCAATTTCAAAGCCCTCGGCCTCAAAGATCTGCGAGCCGATGTGGGCGTGGAAACCCAGAAAGTTGATGCTTTCGGCTTCCACGGCCAGCTTCGCGGCGGCCTCGGCGGCGCTCATGCCCGGAGCTTCCGGATCCTCGGCGACAAAACTGAGGCCAAACTTCTGATCCTCGTGCGCGGTGGCAATGGATTCATGCGTGTGTGCGTGCACCCCGGGGGTCAGACGCAACATGACATTGGCCTTCTCGCCCCGGGCCGCGGCGATGTCCGCCACCCGCTGCAGCTCGTGCAGGCTGTCCACCACGATCCGGCCCAACCCCATGTCTAGGGCGCGGTTGATCTCGGCGTCAGACTTGTTGTTGCCGTGCAGGCCCAGGTTCGCGCCTTTGAGCCCGGCACGGGCCGCCACGGCCAGTTCACCGCCTGAGCAGGTGTCAAGGCGCAGCCCCTCGGAGTCGACCCAGCGGGCCACCTCAACGGACAGGAACGCCTTGCCGGCGTAGTAGACGTCCACGCCGCCGCAGATATCGCCAAAGGCCTCATCGAAAGCGTCCTTGAAGGTGCGCGCGCGCAGGCGGAAGTCATCCTCGCTCATGACAAACAATGGCGTGCCAAACTGTGCCTTGAGCTCGCTGACCGGGATGCCGCTAATGGTGAGTTCACCGTGTCCGACGCGTTCGACGTCGTGCGCCCACAGGGCCGGAACCAGTGCGTTGACATCTCCTGCAGGAGGCAGCCAAGCGGGGGCCAGCTCGGCGCCGGTAACCGGCCGCGTTGTGGAGTCAGTCATGTCCTACATCCGTTCCGGGGCAGAGACGCCCAGCAGGGACAGCCCGTTGGCCAGGACCTGGCCCACGGCGTTGTTGAGCCACAGGCGGGTGCGGTTCACGTCGGTGATTGCCTCCTCGCCCATGGGGGTCACGCGGCAGGCGTCGTACCAGCGGTGGTAGGCGCCGGCGATGACTTCCAGGTGGCGGGCCACGCGGTGCGGTTCACGGAACGCAGCAGCATGAACCAGCACGCCCGGGTACTGGCCCAGCACGGCCAGCAGCTCGGACTCGGTGGCGTGGTTCAACGCGCCGGCGTCGAAGGCGCTGCGGTCCACGCCGGCGGCCTCGGCGTTGCGGCCCACCGCGCAGGTGCGGGCGTGGGCGTACTGGACGTAGAACACGGGGTTCTCGTTGGACTTCTTGGTCAGCACGTCCAGGTCGATGTCGATGTTGGAGTCGGAGGAGAAGCGGGCCAGGGAGTAGCGGGCGGCGTCGGTGCCAACAATCTCGACCAGGTCTTCCATGGTGACAACCGTGCCTGCGCGTTTGGACATGCGTACGGGCTTGCCGTCCTGGACCAGGTTGACCATCTGGCCGATCAACACCTCGACGCGGTTGGCGTCATCGCCCATGGCTGCCGCGGCGGCTTTTAGGCGGGCCACATAGCCGTGGTGGTCAGCGCCGAGCATGTAGATGCACAGGTCAAAACCGCGGTCTCGCTTGTTCTTGAAGTACGCGATGTCCCCGGCGATGTAGGCAGCGTTGCCGTCGGACTTGATGACCACCCGATCCTTATCGTCGCCGTAGTCGGTGGAGTTCAGCCACCAGGCGCCGTCCTTGAGGTACATGTTGCCGGAGCCCTTGAGTTGCTCAAGGAGCTTCTCCACGGCGCCGTCCTCAAAGAGGGAGTTCTCGTGGAAGTACACGTCAAAGTCCACACCAAACTCGTGCAGCGAGGCGCGGATGGCGGCAAACATGAGTTCCACGCCCTGGGCGCGGAATTCTTCCTGCGGGTCCTCGCTGGAGAGGATGTCCGGGTTGTTCGCCATGACTTCGCCGGCGATGTCCTGGATGTACGCACCGCCGTAGCCGTCTTCCGGTGCGGGCTCGCCCTTGGCGCTGGCCAGCAGGGAACGGGCAAACTTGTCGATCTGGTTCCCGTGGTCGTTGAAATAGTACTCCCGGGTGACGTCTGCACCCTGGGACAAGAAGATCCGGGCCAAGGAATCGCCCACGGCGGCCCAGCGGGTGCCGCCGAGGTGGATGGGACCGGTGGGGTTGGCGGAGACGAATTCCAGGTTGATTTTGGTGCCGACCATCGCCGTGGTGGTGCCGTAGCTTTTGCCCGCCTCCACGATGGCCTTGGCCAGTTCGCCGGCGGCGGCGGCATCAAGGATGATGTTCAGGAAGCCGGGGCCGGCAATGTCGACCTTGGATACGCCGGGGATCTGTGCCAGGCGCGTGCTGAGTAATTCGGCGATTTTGCGCGGCGGAACACCTGCCGGCTTGGCCAGCTGGAGGGCGATGTTGGTGGCCCAGTCGCCGTGCTCGCGGCTCTTGGGCCGCTCCACACGGACTTCCGTGGGCAGGGCCTGGGCGGGAACATTGAGTTCACCGGCGTCGAAGGCTTCTTTGAGGCAGGTGGCAATGGCGGCAGAAAGTTCTTCAGGAGTCACGTCTCCAAGTGTACGGTTTCACCGCTTGGCTCCTGCAATCCGCCCAAAATATGGTCCTACCTCGTTGAGGGGGCAGATCATCCCCGCCGCGAAGATGAACAGGGCCGCGCTGAGATTCAGGCAGCTCCTGCCTGATCCCGTCTGTTTTGCACCTTCTGCGCGTGCTGACTCCCAACACCCGCAGGAGCTGCAGAACCAATGACGGAGGCGACGCCGGGGCGGGCTCTTGGGGCTTTAGACGTTGAGGGGGCGGATCACCGGCGCGAAGATCTGTCCCCTCAACGAGGGGTGATGTGTCCCCTCAACGAGGTTTCTCAGCGGCGGGCGACTCAAGCCGGGATGGGGCGCGCTTCTGCGAAGTCGTCCTCAAGCATCTTCGGGCGGCAAATGATCCACGCTCCGGCGCCCAGCAGCACTAACGTGGCGAACAAGAACACAAACGGCACCGTCCACGATCCCGTCGACTGCCGCAGCAGGCCAAAGAACAGCGGACCGGCACAGGCCAACGTGTAGCCCATGCCCTGACTGAACCCGGAGAGTGCTCCGGCACCAAGCTGGGTGCGCGTGCGGTGGTTGATCAGCAGCAAGGACAGCGGGAACGTGCCCGGCCCCAGACCGGCTAGCGCCACCCAGAGCCAGGTGCCGTTTGCGGGCGCGAGCAGCAGGCCCAGATAGCCGGCAACAAAGCAGCCCAGCATCACCACCACCGCCGGGAAGGGGTTGCGCATCTTGGCGGCGATGAGTGGGATGCACAGGCTCAACGGCAGACCCAATGCGGCAAAGAGCGCCAGCATGGAGCCGGCCTGGCCCCTGTCAAGACCGGCCTGGGTGAGGATCTCCGGCAGCCACGCAAACATTGCATAAGTATTCAGTGAGGTGCAGCCAAACATGAAGGTGAGCCCCCATGCCGTGGGCGACTTCCACAGGTTCATCTTCTCCGGCACAGCCACGTGCACCGGGGACGAATGCACTCTCAGCTCCTGCGCAAGTACGACGGCGGAAGGCCCGGTGCCAGCGGAGGCGGCGGACGCCGTCGTGCCTGGGGAAGGTGTGCGTTGGGAAAAGAGCGCAACAAGCCACGGGATCAGCGCAATGGTGCTGATCCCGGCCCAGGAGGCGAGGGAGAATTGCCAGTTCGTGGCGTCGGCGACGGGGACCGAGAGTTGCGCGGGCAGGGCGGTGCCCACGGAGATGGCTGTGACATAAAGTGCCGTCATGAGGCCGATTTTGGTGGGGAAATGTTTCTTCACCAGCGGCGGCAGCAGGACGTTTCCGGCGCCGAGTCCACCGAATGCCACAACCGAGAAAACCAGAAACAGCATGGTGTTCGGCGCCATGACACGCGCAAGCTGGCCCACCATGCCCACCAGGACGGCGATGACGATGAGCCGTTCAAGCGAGGCCCAGCGGATCACATAGGGAGTCAGGAAGCCGAACAAGCCAAAAGCAGCGGTGGGGAGCATACCCAAGAAGCCGATGGTGGCGGGGGTCAGCGGGAGATCGTTGTTGATGGTTGAGATCAACGGCGGAACTACAGTCACGGCCGCGCGCAGGGTCAGCGCGGTCAAGATGATGGCCGCCGCGAATAGCCAAGCCCGCTGTTTCACTCTTGCGCCCATGTGTTCACCATTGCCCCAACGTTACCGGTTTTCCATCAAGCGCCCCTCACCTGCTAAACTCTTTCTCGTTCCCTTTGGCAACCACGGTTGCCGCGCCTTCGTAGCTCAGGGGATAGAGCGTCCGCCTCCGGAGCGGAAGGTCGTAGGTTCGAATCCTATCGAGGGCACCGTTAGTCCGAAGTTCCAACTGTTTCAGGTTGGAGCTTCGGACTTTTTTCTTTTGCGCTCCGGTCCCTCACTCTCACACATCGTTGTCGCACTAGTTCGCTCGTGGTGGGCGGGTCAGGGGAGGTTCGATGCGATGATGGCGAGCGTTTTGTCAGCAGTCTTGGAATTTTTCCACTTGTCCAGCAGCGCCTTGGGGGCATTGTCCACACCCCCGCAGACCAACTCCAGGATGGTCCCCTTGGGCTCGGGCCGCACAGTGGCGATGTACAGATTGCCTCACGATAACGCTGTCTTGCCACTGGAGAATGTGGCACTGAGTGTTGCCGGATCAGCGGCGGCCATTTCAAATTTGCCGCCCTCCACAGTCTTCACCACTGCGGCGAACACTTCCTCTGCTGCATGGGCCAAGGTCACTGACTTCATAGCGGGTGCGTGCATCTGCTTCACTTCCTTGTCATCTGTTTCCCGGCCTGTCCGGATAGGGTTCCGCCCTCATCGTAGTGAGAACGTGCGCCCCAACGCGATGGGCATCACTGCCCATCGGAAGCCACCGTTGCCGAACCATCCCATGTAGCGCTGATAGATCGCCTGAACGTTGTGGCTGGCGGAGAGGAGCCAGACCATATTCTCCTTAGTCTCCATATGGACCAGTGGTGCGGGGAGACGTCGCTGGACCGGGGCTGGTGATCGATTCCGGGCCTTGCAGCCATCGCGGTCCGGCTGGAGCACATACTGCAGCGGTCCAGGCCGACACATTGCCTCGATCCCTTGACTTCCCATCCAACCTCCGAAAAGCTCAGGCCACGGACAGTCGATGAAAGGTCTCCATGAACAAGCCCGAGTTACCTTTATTTCCCGCCGATTTTGTGTGGGGGGTTTCCACCGCCGCCTACCAGATTGAGGGGGCGGTCACCGAAGGTGGCCGGGGGCCCTCAAGTTGGGATGACTTTGTGTCCCAGCCCGGACGCATCGTCAATGGCGACACGGGCGAGGTGGCCTGCGACCACTACCACCGGTATCCGGAGGACACCGCGCTCATGAAGGAGCTGGGTGTTGACGCGTACCGCTTCAGTTTCTCCTGGTCCCGCATCCAGCCGGGTGGAAGAGGTGCGGTGAACGCCGTCGGACTGGGCTTTTACGACAAACTCGTTGACGGCCTGCTCGAGGCCGGCATCACCCCCAGCCCCACCTTGTTCCACTGGGACACCCCGCTGGAACTGGAACAGGCTGGCGGCTGGCTCAACCGGGACACCGCCGAACGCTTTGCCGACTACGCGCAGATCGTTGGCGAACACTTCGCCGACAGGATCCCGCGCTGGATCACCATCAACGAGCCCGTGGTCCTGACCATGCTCGGTTACGGGGCCGGCATCCAGGCGCCGGGGCTCTCACTGGGCTTTGACGCGCTGCCCGCCGCGCACCACCTGCTGCTCGCGCACGGCCTCGGCGTCCAAGCGCTGCGTGCCGCGGGGGCATCCAACATTGGCATCGCGAACAACCATGCGCTCACCTGGCCGGCCAGCCAGAATGAGGAAGATCTGCAGGCGGCCGGGCTGTACGACAACATCGCCAACTGGATCTTTGCCGACCCCGTCCTCACCGGTGCTTACCCCGAGGAACTGGCCCCGTTCCTGCCGCCCATCCCCGACGGAGACTTGGCCACCATCTCCACCCCCATCGACTGGTACGGCATCAACTCCTACAACCCCACGCTTGTGGGCGCCCCCACCACCGATGACGCCGCGCTTGTCGACGGCTACGAGCTTGATGCGTCGCTGCCGTTCTCCCTTCGCGAGCTGGAAGGCTACCCGCGCACCGATTTCGACTGGCCCGTGGTCCCCGAGGCGTTCACCGAGCTGCTGGTGGGCTTCAAGGAGCGCTACGGCGAGAAGCTGCCGCCCATCTACATCACGGAGAACGGTGCCGCCATCAACGATGGCCCGGACGACGCCGGCCGGGTGCGGGATGTGCGCAGGATTCAGTACACGGATGCCCACCTCCGCGCCCTGAAATCCGCCATGGATGCCGGTGTGGACGTGCGCGGCTACTTTCACTGGTCGCTCATGGACAACTTCGAATGGACTGTTGGCTTCTCCCAGCGCTTCGGCCTGGTCCACATTGACTACGAAACCCAGAAGCGCACGCCCAAGGACTCCTACTACTGGTATCAGGAGCTGATCCGGAACAGCAAGGGCGGGGCCGCCGTCTAGCCAGGCTGCCTGTTGGAGAGAGCAGCGAAGTCGCCGTCGATCGCCCGCAGCGCGTCGTGCGTGATGATGCCGAAGGCCAGGTTGGTGATTTCCACCAGGGTCATGCCCATGGCTTCCTCAGGCAGCGGGCTGTCCACCAGGGCACCGAGCCGCATCCGCAGCACGGCGAGCGCGGCCGGGTCGGCCAGCAGCTCCCGCAGTGGCTGGTTCACGCTGATCCGGCCGCCGGAAAACTCTGCGCGGCAACGGGGCCGCTGCGCGAGGAGAGCACCTGGTCCCATTGCGCCCGCAACAGCAGGTGCTCAGCAGTCACGGGCCCGGTTTTGGGCAGTCCCAGGCGTTCAAACTGCTCCGGCGGCGCCGCGTTATGGCGCATACGTTCCACCAATAACGAGGCCATGCGCAGCTCCAACTCATCATCTTGCAGCGGCGTCTGCTGTTCGGGGTCGCTCTGCAGGTCAAAGAGCAGCGTACCGAAACTGTGCGGGTCCGTGTAACTGTAGGCGGGCGCGCGCAGCACCGGCATGCTCTTGGTGAAAGGCAGCGGCTGCACGAGCTCGGCCCGGCTGAGGATCTCGGCGGGAAAGCGTCCGCGCATGTTGGTGGGCATCAAGGTGTAGTCCACCAGTGGCGAGTTGCCGGGGCGGGCGCAGGCCCGCATGTACACATGGCGGCCGTCGGTCACACTGACGTGCCCGCCGTGGATGCCAAATAGCCCGGCCTCGCGCACGGGGGTATCGCGGGGAACCGTGTCCTGCAGCGAATGTCCTTGCATGTCCGCCGTAGCAGGCACCCCAAAGACATCCAGCAGCGTGGGCCCCAGGTCGATGGTCTGCACCAGCGCGTCTCGGCGCTCCCCCCGGACACCCGAGCGCGGGTCCCAGATGAACAGCGACGTGTGGATGGTCTCGTCGTAAAACGGCGGCGCATTCTTGCCCAGCCACTCGTGTTCGCCCAGCAGCAGCCCGTGGTCGGTGCACACGATCAGCAAGGTGTCCTCCCACAGTGCATGCTCGTCCATTGTGTCGAGCACCCGGCCCAGCGAGTTGTCGCACATGGACAGCAGTGCCGCGTACTCGTACCGCAGGTGCTCCATATCCGCGGCAGACTCGGTGGTCTGCTTGTAATCGGGGCCAGTCAAATTCCGGTCCGTCGTAGTCGTGCGGGTACAGGGCCTTGTACTGCTCATTGCTGAAAAAGGGTTCGTGCGGGTCAAACGTCTCGATCTGCTCCATCCAGTTATCTTGGCCATGGTTCGTCTCGATGAAGTGCAGTCCGGCGTCAAAGGTTCCGGTTTGCGGGTGGTCGCCTTCATCCTGGAGGTAGCCGCGGTTGATGCGGTCCCGCCGGCGCAGCATCTGGTTGCTGGAAAACTCCAGGATGCCCGACAGATCCGGATCGGCCACGTGCCCCTTCCACTCATCACCCTCCTGCCCGCGCACCAGTTCGAAGGTGTTGAAGCGCGGATGGTAGGTGGCGCCGCCGTCGAGCCAGTAATGCTGGTGGTCGGTGGCCAGGTGGGTGTAGACGCCTGCCTGCTTGAGTATTTCGGGCACCGAATCATCGAAGGGCTCCAAAGGCCCCCCAGCCCCGGTGTAAAAGTTGTAGCGTCCGGTGTGTAATTCCCGCCGCGCGGGCATGCACGGCATGGACCCGCCGTAACAGTTCTCAAACGTGGCGGTGCGCGCGGCGAGCCGGTCAAAGTTCGGCGCCTGCACCCAGTCGTTGCCATAGGGCGGCAGGAAACGGCGGTTGAGCGTGTCGAACAGGACAACTATGGCTTTCATGGGACGGTGCTCTCCTTAAAGTACGACGGCGTTCGGGTGCGGTCAGCGGGCGGGCCGGTTGGGGTCAGCGCACGTTCTTGATCCGGTACACGGCGAGTCCGCCGGCAAGCATGATCACTGCCGCCACCAGGTACAGGCTGCGATAGCCGGCCACGCTGAGCACCAGCCAGCCGACGATGGGCGCTATGGGAATGTGCTGGGCGGTGTTGACCAGGCCCAGGTCGCGGCCGCGGGTTTCAGGATTGGGCAGCAGATCTGTCACCAGCGCCTGGTCAACGGACAAGAACATGCCAAAACCAAGCCCCAGCAGCACGGCCGCCACCATGGACGCGTCCCAGGTGGGCATTGCGGCCAGCAGCAGCGCGGCGGCGCCCTGCAGGCCGGCAGCCAGGGCGATGAAGATCCGCCGCCGGCGCCACCTGTCCGAAAGCACCCCGCCGAGCCAGCTGGTGAACCCGCAAGCTACCAGGTAGATCAAGATCAGGATGAGCAGGGAATCGTCGGGGTTCTTGACACCCAGGACGTCGGAGAGGAAAAAGAACAGGTACGTGGTGCCGACCAGGTTACCGGCGTGGATCAGCACTCGCGAGGCCATGGCCCAGTAGTAGCCGGGGTAGCCGCTGGGCCGGGGCAGCGTGATGGCATGGCGCAAGCTGGCCCGGTTCACGGGGACCTGGTCGGCGATCATGGCGGAGAGTGCCACCAAAACGGCCGCCTCGCCCAAGGCGACCACGGCCACCAGCAGCGCGATGATGACCCAGTTCGTTTGCAGGCCTACCAGCGCGAAGGGGACGGCCGCCGTCGCAAATCCCGCTAGTACCCAGCTGCGGCGTCGGGCGAATCTGCTGCTGGTGCGGTCGCACAGCACGCCGATGACGGGCACCGACAGCAGGATTACGATGGCCGTTTCAGCGATGAGGAACGACGCCACGCCCACCTTGTTCTCGGGGGACACAGTTGCGCTGATTTTGGCGACCATGAACTGGCCCGGCAGCATCACCAGCAGCCAGAAACCGAACCAGGCGAGCGCAAAATGCCATAGCCACGCACGACTGACAGGTGCCGGCTGGGAACTCTGGGGCAATGCGGCCTTGGGAAGCGATTCGGCCATCCCCCTGCTGGCATTGGCCGGATCTAATGTGGCCATGACTTGAAGTATGCGTGACTCAGCTCACTTGGCAACGGTTCGCGGACCCACCCTTGCCGAAACCAGCATGTGGCGGGAAGCTTAAAGAAGCCATTGGAACACGTTCACTAGGAAGAAGCATCGCCAATGTCACCGCAGCGGCTCCCTCGGCGAGGACCTGCTGGCTCTGGTGAAGATCCGGGCCTCACAAATTAACGGCTGCGCCTATTGCCTGGACATGCACGCCAAGGAAGCACGGGCAGCCATTGCCGTCACCTTGATCAGTTCCAGGGCAAGGAACTGCCGATGCTGTTGATGGCCATTTCGGCCATCAATGTTTGGAACCGGCTCGCTGCTGCCACGCATCAGGCCCTGCCGGACATGATGGAAGGGTAATTCGTGAACTTAAGCTTGCAATAGGATTGGTGATTCGTGCCAAATTTGGTACGTAGCGTTCACTAGTTCTTTTAGCCATCGTGCTCGGCTTGCTGATACCTATGACCTATCAAATAATGCCAGAGGCCTCTGTAACCCTGAAGAATTTTCAAGAACTCCGGGCCGGTGCTGGCTCGGAAGCCACAGCAAAAGCCGTAGATATCGTGGAAGACAAACGGACCACAGACGGCAAGCGGCACACCACCACAGTTTGGTACTGCCTCGTGTATGAATTTACCAACGCCTACGGGGATACAAATCAACTGATGCAACGCATCAAATGCAGCAAAAAGGAGCCCGCGCTCAGTTCCTTTCCAGAAGTCCCCGTCGTATCTGCCACCCAGCCCGGCAACTATGATTCCTATTGGAATTCAGATGAGTCCCAAAAGGAACTCAGTGCGACATCCGGGAACTACGTTATCTGGTTCTACGCCAGCATCGCCGCCTTTGTACTGACAATTGCGGGAATTATTTGGATCCTTCGCGTCCGGAGCAAGCAAAAGCGTGCGGCCCGTACCGCCTCACCAGTCGAGGTAAATTTGCCCTGACGCGGAGCGTGTGCTGGCGTATACGCTGGCACCATGACTGCAATATTTGATGAGAATTATTGGAATGATCGCTATGGCCAGCACGGTACGCTTTGGAGCGGGCACCCCAACCCCCAGCTAGTGGCCGAGGCCTCGGATCTGGCCCCGGGAACTGCCTTGGACGTCGGCTGCGGTGAGGGCGCGGATACCGTATGGCTGGCTGAGCGCGGCTGGCAGGTCACCGCCGTCGACATTTCCAGCGTGGCTTTGGAAAAGGGCACCCTCCATGCCGCCGACCGCGAGCTAACCGGGTCGGTCATCTGGGAGCACCACGACCTTCTGGTCTGGACTCCCCCGGCATGGTCCTTTGATCTGGTGTCAGCGCAGTTCATGCACCTGCCCCGCCCGGATCGGGAACCTCTCTTTGCTCGCTTGGCAGACGCTGTTGCCCCTGGCGGGACGCTGTTGCTGGTGGGGCATTCGCCGCAGGATGTTCAGGCTGGCGTCCACGCGCATTTCGGCGCGGACCGGTTCTTCACCGCGGAGCAGATGGCTGCGGCCCTGGACCCAGCCGCATGGCAGCTCCTGGTGTCCCAAGCCCGGTCCCGAACATCGTTGGGGCCCGACGGCCAGACCATCACCATCCACGACGAGGTCCTCCGAGCGGTGCGCCTGGCCTGAGGGGTCCTGCCTGCGAAGCGAGGTGAGCCGTCAGCATCGCCTGTTTGCCCTGCGGCTTGGCTTCCCGCGCGACGGCCCGGGAAGCGGCGGGGCCGTGGAGATGTAGCGGTGACCCGTGGGTGTGATGGTTCCAGTGCTGACCAGGCCGCCCCCGGGCACGGTGTTGCGCTCAAACGCCCAGCCCGGCGCTTCCTTGGCTTGGTTGCACGCAGTGCACAGACCCTGTCCGTTGTCGATGCTGGTGAGCCCTCCGGCGGCGTATGCCTTGACATGGTCGTATTCACGGATGGGCGCGTCGCAGTACGGTGTTTGGCAGCGCTGGTCCTGCAGGCGCAGGAATTCCTTCATCCCCTCGGGAAAGAGCCTTCCCTTTGAGTCCATGGAAATAAGCGCATTGCTGTCAGGATGGGTGAAGAGGCGTTTGAGCCAGACCCTGGGTGAGAATCCAGCCCCGTCACCGCCGAGCACCATGCTGCGTGCCAGAGGTGCGGGAATGGGATCGTATCCGGCCAGAACGGCTGGATCATTGGCGCTCCCAAAGAGCACACGGTCCGTCATGACCAGTTCAAGTGAAATGTTAGCTTCATCCACCGTGGTGCACAACGTCCCGGTGGCGGCCCCACCCAGCGGTGATGCCGCCTGCAGGCCAGTTGCTTCCATTGTGCCAGTCCCACCGGCCGAGACTCCCCTGTGGTCGCCCACCCCGCCAGCTCCGGCATCGCATGGCGCGTGTTCTGTGAGCCGGTGTATCAGGGCGTCGGCCATGAGCTGGCCCTTACCCCGTTCATCACCGGAGGCCTTGGCGCTTTCGGCCACCTTGGTCAGTGTTGCCAAGATTCGCACGCCCTGCCGAAGCGGAATCAGTGCGGTCAAGAAGGTCATGCCGTCTGCAGCCGGGCGAAGGGAAAGATGGCGCTCCCCCACCGCCATCTCGTGGCGTTTCACAAACACCTGCGGGTCCAGTGCGTACGCGGCACTTCTCGTGGCCGCCGTCAACTCACGCGTCCCCATCCGCGCCAGGGCATCGCCGTCCGCGGCGATGAGTTGGTCGACCCGGAGACGGTCCTCCAACTGCAGGAAAACCGTTTCCCTGGCAATGATCCCGGCCCGGTACTCGCTGAGTTTTCCTTCCACAAACGCATTCATGGTGTGTGGAAGTTCCCGCACCAGCACGTGCGCGAGTTCGCACAGTTGCCGGCCCCTGTGCGGGGACTCGTGCCGGGACAGGCCCACCTGCGCCGCGATGCCCCGGCCGATGGCATTGCGGGGCATCCCGGCCTTCGCCTGGGCCAGCCGCTGCTGGCCCACAAACAAGGCTTGCGCCTGGGCCTGCACGGCGGCGACGGCGTTCTTCGTCTCCTCCAGACGCCCGATGATCTCGATCAGGGCCGCCCCGGAGACGTCCGCACCGCAGACCTCCGCACCTGCCCCGCCCGGGCCTTTTACCGGGCCGTTTACCGGGCCGCTACCGCGCAGGGCAAGCAACACACTCGCCGCCTGGTCCGACAGGGAACCGGCCTTGCGGGCCGCGGCCCCGACACCGGAGCTGTACTGGGCAAATTCGGCCAACGATTCGGCACTGCGGCCTTCCCTGACACCCCGGTCAAGCTCGGCCACTGCATCCTCGGCTGTGCTCCGGGCCTGGGCCGCCAGCTCGTAGGCCAGGGCGGCGTCCAACTGCGCCAGTACCACCGGGTCAAAGAACCGCGAACACGCCTCCACGAGCACACCCGCCGCCACTAGGACCGTGCCGCAACGAACATCGAGCCCCTGATCAGCGGTTCCCGGGGTCGGAGCGGCCTCGGCAGGACTGACGCCAACGGGTGCAGCACCGGCGGCCGCACGGGCACCCCATGGGGAGGACTCCAACCACTCCCGTACCACCATGCCCATCACCCGCCCGTTGAACCCGAACCACTGAATTAGACTATGCGTTTGAGTACCACTTTTTTCTTTGCTACTCATATTCTAAATTTGGGTACTGACATTCACCGCCCACAATGGGCCCTTTTCGAAAATCTGTGGACAACTATTTCCATCCCCGAAAGTTGTCCCCCCGCCACCGCCGTCGAACATGAAGCGGGCACACCTGCTAAAGCTGCAGCTTGAACCCTGCATGGGAAGGAGTAAAGCCCAAGCGTTCGTAGAAGCGGTGCGCCTCCACTCGGGACTTGTCGCTGGTCAGCTGCACCAGTGCGGCGCCGCGCTGGCGCCCCTCCCCAACAGCCCAGGAGATCATGGCAGAACCCAATCCGTTCCCGCGCAGTCCCTCATCGACCCGCACAGCCTCAATCTGCAGCCGCAGGGCACCCCCTCGGGCCAACCCGGGAATGAACGTCAACTGCATGGTCGCCACCATTGCCCCGTCGGCGGAGTCCACCACGCACAGCAGCTGGGCCGGGTCAGCATCGATGACATGAAACGCGGCAAGATAAGGTGCTCGGTGTTCGGGGGCACCCGATTCCACTGCGGCTCGCAGCTGGTCCCGGGCTATTAACTCCACAATGGGTCCGACGTCGGATCCAAGCGCCCGTCTGAGCGTGAAGTTCTGGTCGGCGAGCGCGAAGGTAGTCAGAGTCATAAGTTATATCTTCCCCGCACGGTGACGATGAAGTATCTTCAGCTATCCATGACAGAGTTTGCCCATGACCAAATTGATTGTCGTCCTTGCCGTGCTCGCGGCTCTGGCATGGGGAGTTACGGCTCTCGCGTCGTGGATCACCAAGAAGAAGGCACCGCTGGCCATCACTGCCGGGCCCGGACCGCGCCAGGTGAGCGCCGCTGAGCGGAAGAAGGCCATGGTGCGCGCTCAACTGCCCACAGCGGTTGCGATCATTTTTTCGATCATCATGTTTGTCGCATTGTTCCGGGTATCCATCGCTCTGGCCGGTCAGGTGGGCCAGGCTGGCATGGCTGTGGTGCTCACAGCAGTGTTGAGCACCAGTGGTGGGCTGCTGATGTTCTCGGCACTGCCGTCCCGTGAAAAATTGCCCGGGACACCTCAGCGCCTTGTTGCCGGGACCGCTTTCATTGTGCCCGTTGCGGCATTCCTGGCGTTCCTTGCCTGCCTGGTGGCCGCCGCATTAAGCACGCAGGTCAAGTTCGGCTGGGCCGAGAGCGTCCCACTGATCGTGGGCACCATAGTCTTGGCCGGCGCCGCATACCTGGCCTTGCGCCGTATTTCAACCACGGTGTCGTTGCCGGACCCCCGCATGGCGGCGCTGGATCGGCAATGGCGGGAAGTTTCAGCGTGCCTGCTGCTGCGCTTTACTGGCGGTGCGCTGCTGGCCTGTTTCGGCGCCACGGCCATCGTTGCCGGGCTGTCAATCATCATCACCGTTGCCGGGGCGGCACTGGCTTTAGCTGGCGCTGCGCAACTCTTTCTGGCGGCCCAAGGAGCTTTGAAAATCCGCACCACGGTCGGGGAAGGAACACCTAGCCCAATCACCGCATAAACTGGTTGGTACCATGACTTTCACTATCACCTACCCTCCCGCGCTGCCGGTCTCCGAGCGTCGCGAGGACATCATGGCCGCGATCGCCGCCAACCAGGTCACCATTATCGCCGGCGAGACCGGTTCGGGAAAGACCACCCAGATCCCCAAGATGTGCGTGGAGCTGGGCCTGGCCGAGAAGGGCCTGATCGGCCACACGCAGCCGCGCCGCCTGGCCGCCCGCACCGTCGCCGAGCGTATCGCCAGCGAGCTCGACGTCGAGATCGGCGAGGAGGTGGGCTTCCAGGTCCGCTTCACCGGCCAGGTGGGTCCGAAAACCAAGATCAAGCTCATGACCGACGGCATCCTGCTAGCGGAAATCCAGCGCGATAGGCTACTGCGCAAATACTCCGCCATCATCATCGACGAGGCCCACGAACGCTCCCTGAACATCGACTTCATCCTCGGCTACCTGCGCCAAATCCTGCCCCAGCGCCCGGATCTGAAGATCATCATCACCTCGGCCACGATCGACCCCGAACGCTTCGCCGCCCACTTCGCCTCCCCCGACGGCCCAGCCCCCATCATCGAAGTCTCCGGGCGCACCTTCCCCGTGGACATCCGCTACCGTCCCTTGAGCGGTCCTGCCACAGGGGAGGACGACGACGAACTGGGCTCGGGCGCGGACCGTCGCCAGTTCGTAGGAGACAGGGAAGACGGGGGTAACAGTGAGGAGGACCGGGACCCGTTGGATGCGGTGTGCGACGCCGTGGACGAACTCTCCAAGGAAGCCCCCGGGGACATCTTGATCTTCTTCTCCGGTGAACGTGAAATCCGGGATGCCGCAGATGCTCTGGCCGGCCGGGTGAAAACCAACCCGCGGCTGCGCGACGTCCAGATCCTGCCGCTATTCGCCCGTCTGTCGCTGGCCGAACAACACGCAGTGTTCACCACGGGCAGCCGCAAGCGAATCGTGCTGGCGACCAACGTGGCCGAAACCTCGCTGACGGTGCCGGGCATCAAGTACGTGATCGACACCGGCACCGCCCGCATCTCCCGCTACTCACACCGGACCAAGGTCCAGCGACTGCCCATCGAGCGGGTCTCCCAGGCATCGGCGAACCAGCGCTCGGGCCGTTGCGGGCGCGTCTCCGACGGTATTTGCATCCGGCTGTACTCCGAGGAGGACTACAACGCCCGCAGCGAGTTCACCGACCCGGAAATCCTGCGCACCAACCTGGCCGCCGTCATCCTCCAAATGACAGCCATGGGCGTTGCAAAGGGACCCAAGGACGTGGAAAAGTTCCCGTTCGTTCAGCCGCCGGACTCCCGCGCCATCACCGACGGCGTAACCTTGCTGCGCGAGCTGGGCGCCGTGACCGCCCAAGGCGGGATCACCGACGTCGGACGCCAGCTCTCCCAACTACCGGTGGACCCGCGACTGGGCCGGATGATCGTGGAAGCAGCCAAGCGCGGCGTGGCCGCCGAGGTTATGGTGCTCGCCGCCGCCCTCACGATTCAGGACCCGCGCGAAAGGCCCACGGACAAACAGCAGCTCGCCGCCGAAAAGCACAAACGCTTCCAGGACGAAAACTCCGACTTCACCGGGTTCCTGAATTTGTGGCGGTATATCAAGGACAAGCAGAGGGAGCTGTCCTCCAGTGCATTTAGGCGCCTGTGCAAGGCCGAATTCATCAATTACCTGCGCGTGCGCGAATGGCAGGATTTGTTCACCCAGCTCAAGCAGATGGCGAAGCCGCTAGACATCAAGGTCGCAGGCTCCAACATCGACCCGGTGGGCAACCACGACGCCATCCACAAGTCCCTGCTGACCGGCCTGCTCAGCCATATTGGCCTCTACGATGCGCGAAAGCGTGAGTACGCCGGCGCGCGCGGCACCAGGTTCATGGTGTTTCCAGGCTCGGCCCTGTTCAAAAAGTCGCCGGACTGGGTGATGGCCGCCGAACTGGTGGAAACGTCCCGGCTGTGGGCCAGGGTGGCGGCGAAGTTCGACCCGCTGTGGGCCGAGGAGGTGGCCCCCGGACTGGTCAAACGTACCTACAGCGAGCCGCACTGGTCCAAGAAAATGGGCTCGGTCATGGCGCACGAAAAAGTCACGCTCTACGGGGTTCCGATCGTGCCCGACAGGCGCATCCAGTACAGCCGGATCGACCCGGAGCTGTGCCGTGAGATGTTCATCCAGCACGCCCTGGTGGAGGGCGACTGGCACACGAACCACAAGTTTTTCCACCGCAACCAGGCCGTACTGGCCGAGGTGGAGGAGCTGGAAACCCGCATGCGCCGCCGCGACCTGCGTGTGGACGACGAGGCGCTCTTTGAGTTCTACGACGGGCGCGTGGGCGCCGAGGTGGTCTCCGAACGGCACTTCGACAAGTGGTGGAAGGAGGCCCGGCACGAAAACCCAGCGCTACTGGACTTTGACACGCACGTGGTCATGGCCGAGGAGCCCGCGCTCGACGAAACCGCCTTCCCCAAAATCTGGACGGAGGGCGAGTTTGTGCTGCCCCTGTCCTACGAATTCCATCCCACGGCGCCGGGCGCTGCCCCGAACCCGTCCGACGGCGTGAGTGTGCAGGTGCCGCTGTTGTTCCTGAACCAACTTCACCAGGCCCCGTTCCGTTGGCAGATTCCGGGCTTGCGCGCCGAACTGGTCACGGCGTTGATCAAGTCGCTGCCCAAGGCGGTTCGGAAGAACTTCATCCCGGCCCCTGATGTGGGCCGGCAGGCGGCCGCCGCGCTGGCGTCCGATTTCGATCCGTCAGTTGACGTGCTGGAACCTTCCCTGGAACTGGCGCTGCGCCGGATCAAGGGCCATGTCATCCCACCCGGATCCTGGAACTGGGATGCCGTGCCCACACACCTGCGCATGACATTCTCCGTGGTGGATAAAAACGGCAAGATCCTGGAGGAGGGCCAGGACCTTTCCGCACTGCAGGCCGAGCTCGCCGGTGCCACCCGCCGGGCCATCGCCGAGTCGCTGGGCGCTACGCCGAAGACGGTCTCGCTCCCCAGCCGCTCCCCCCAAACGCAAGCTCCCGGCGGGTCCCTCGCGGCCGTGGGCCCAAGCGCGGGCACCGCCGGCATTCAGGAGCGTTCCGGCATCACCGAATGGGACATCGCTTCCCTGCCCCGGGAGGTCAAACGATTGGTGGCCGGGCACACCGTGACCGGTTACCCGGCTCTCGTCGACGAAGGCGCCACTGCGGGCATCCGTATCTTCCAGCGCCAGGACGTTCAAGAATCCGCCATGCGCGGCGGCGTGATCCGCCTGCTGGCGCTGAAGGTCCCCTCTCCCGACAGGTACGTCCTGGACCACCTGAGCAACACCGAAAAGCTCACATTCAGCCAGAACCCGCACGGTTCCGTCACGGACCTGATCGCCGATTGCACCCTCGCCACGATCGACAAGCTCACTCCTGCGCAGCTGCCATGGACGGAGAAGGACTTCCAGGCGCTGTATGAAGTCGTCAGGGCGGAACTTATTGACACGGTGTTCTCGGTGACCGCCGTCGTCGAACGCGTCCTAGCCTCGAAACTGCGCATCGACAAGGCGCTGCGGGCCAGCAACAGCTTGCCGCTCATCAGCGCGCTGAACGACATCAAGGCGCAGCTGGAATTGCTGGTCTATCCGGGCTTTGTGGCCAAGACCGGCTTTGCCCAGCTCAGCCAGCTGCCACGTTATTTGTCGGCGATTGAGAAGCGGCTGGAGAAGCTGCCCTCCAATGTGCCTCGCGACGCGGCCTCGATGGCGGCCGTGCAGCGCCTGGAAGATGAGTACGACGACGCCGTGGCGGCCTTGGTGCCCGGGCAGCGCTCTACTGCGGCGCTGGAGCACGTGCGTTGGATGCTGGAGGAACTACGCGTGAGCTTGTTTGCCGTGGAGCTGGGGACGGCGCATTCGGTGTCGGAGAAGCGGATTAGGGTGGCGATGACCAAGGCCATGGCCTAACCCGTCCCCGAAACCATCTACCGACGCCATCTCACCGATGTGCAGCCACACGCACCTCACGCACAATTACGTGTACGTGAGGAGCGTGGTATGCAAACCATGAGTTATTCGCAATCCCGGTCCAACCATGCGGCAGCCCGTGATGCTGTGCAGAATGACGGTGAAGAAGTTGTTATCACCCGCTCCGGGAAAGAACCTCTCGTGATGGCTTCCCCTGCCAATGCACGGCGCCTGCGCGGTGCCATTGACCGCCTGGAGGACAGGTCCGGCGTCGAGCATGAACTCCTGCCATGCCGCTACCACTTCGAATAGGGCGCGGCGCGGCCGGCGGCGGCCTGTACGGTTTTCTAACTATGGTTCGGTCTCGCTTGTCGCTGCGGGGGCAACGCCGCCCGGGGCCTGGCCGCCGTCGGGCCCGGGGTCCTGCCGGTGGTGGCCAAACGGATCGATGCGCGTGCGCTGCTCGGCCGGGAGCCGACGACGCAGCATGGCCGTGAGCGCACGCAGGTTTAGCAGCGGGGAGTCCTGGTTGGGGTCTTCGACCTCCAGCCCGTAGAAGTCTCCAATATGGTCCACGAACGCCACGCGCTTAGCCTTCTCGTAAGCCCGGGTTTCACGGGAGAACGCCCGGTAGGTGGACCAGCAGATCAGGATCAGCACCACACTGAAAGGCAGGGCGATGATGATCGCCGCGGTTTTCAGGGCCTCCAGTCCGCCGGAGAGCAGCAGCGCGCTGGCCAGCAAGGAGGTGGCCAAGGTGAAGAAGATGCGGATCCAATTCTTGGGTTCCACGTCTCCGCCGCTGGCGATCATGCCCATGACCAAGGCGCCGGAGTCGGCGGAGGTCACGAAGAAGATCACGATCATCAAGATCGCACCGATGGTGAGCACGGCACCGCCGGGAACTTGGGCCAGCATCGCAAACAGGGCACCGGCGGTATCCACCGTTCCGTCCGGACCCACCAGCCCGCCCTTGCCGGAAAGCTCAGAGTACAGTGCGGTGCCGCCCAGTACGCTGAACCACAAAATGGTGACCACTGTGGGTACCAGGATGACCCCGGCCACGAATTGGCGCACGGTGCGGCCCTTGGAAATTCGAGCGATGAAGATGCCCACGAACGGGGCCCAGGAGATCCACCAGCCCCAGTAGAACGTGGTCCACGTTGACTGCCAGGCTTCGCCCTCCGCACCGGTAAAGGCGCTGACGTTGAAGGCCATGCCCAGAAAATTCTGCAGGTAGTTGCCGGTGGACTGCACAAAGTTGCGCAACAGGAACTGAGTGGGGCCGACCACCAACAAGAAGAGCACGAAGATCCCGGCGAGGATGAGGTTGGTGTTTGAGAGCCATTTCATGCCCTTGCCCACGCCTGAAAGGACCGAGAGCAACACGAGGCAGGTGACCACCGCAATGATCACCATGTCGATGAACAGCGAGGAGGTGATCAGCCCGGCGCTTTCCAGACCGGCACTGATCTGCAGCACGCCCAGTCCCAGTGAGGTGGCGACACCGAAGATCGTGCCGACGAGGGCCACGACGTCAATGAGGTTGCCCAATCCGCCGCGGACCCTCTTTCCCAGCAGGGGTTCAAGCGTCCAGCGAATAGATACTGGGCGGCCGCGGCGGTGGATGGCGTAGGCCAAGGCCAACCCGATGACCACGTAGATCGACCATGCATGGACTCCCCAGTGCAGAAAAGTCTGCGAGAGGGCGTGCTGGGCGATCTCAGCGGGGGACCCGGTGGTGCCGGGCTTGGGGGAGGCAAAATGGCTCAGGGGTTCGCTGACCCCGTAGAACACCAGGCCAATGCCCATGCCGGCGGCGAAGAGCAGGGCGAACCAAGAACCAAGCGAGAACTCGGGTTTATCGTCGTCCCGACCCAGCTTGATATCGCCAAATTTCCCAAAGCCGACCCAGAGACAGAAAATCACGATGGCGGTTGCCAGCAACACGTAGTACCAGTTGAAGTAGCCCACGATGGTGCCTTGAATCCCGGAAAACAAGCTCTCGGCGCTGCTCGGAGCAATCATGGCAAATGACGCGAAGACGACGACGATCGTGGCTGCCGGCCAGAAGACCCAGCGGTGGATCGGTGGTTTGTTCTTGGTTTCTGACATTTCTCCAGCATAGGCGCATATTCGCAGGCGCGACCGGGATTTTTAGATGGGGAAGGCTACGCCCGCCCGCTTGGGTGCTCACTCGGCCCGCCATCACAGTGACGGCAGCGCCTCTTCCTTGACCTTTTTACGCAGAATCTTCCCCAACATGGACCGTGGCATATCCGCAATTTCCACCACCCGGACCGGAACCTTGTAGCCAGCCAGCAAGGTCTTGCAGTGGGTACGCAGGGCGGCCTGGTCCAGTTCGGTGCCGGGCTCCAACTGCACGGCCGCAACCACCATCTCGCCTCCCCGCTCCAGGGCCTTGCCAAAGACAGCGGCGTCCACCACGTCGGGGTGCTGGCGCAGCACCGCCTCCACCTCGGACGGGGAGACGTTGAACCCGCCGGTGATGATCAGTTCCTTGACCCGGTCCACGATGGTGGTGAAGCCGTTGGCCCCGACGGTGACAACGTCCCCGGTGCGCAGCCAGCCGTCGGGCGTGAGTGACTTGGCGGTTTCCTCCGGGTTGTTCCAGTATCCCTGAAAGACCTGGGGTCCTTTGATCAGCAATTCCCCGGGTTCCCCTGGTGCAACCTCGACGGCGGGATCCGTCACCTCCACAACCTTCATCAGGGTCGAGGGGAACGGCACGCCAATGGTCCCGTTCTCCCGGGTGGGGTAAAACGGGTTGCCGAAAGCTACCGGGGAGGACTCGGTCATGCCATAGCCTTCCACCAACAGGCCGCCGGAGACCGACTCCCACAGCTCCACCACATGGGTAGGGAGGTTCATGGCGCCGGAGATGCAGTATTTGCACGAGCGCAGGGAGACCCCTTTCTCCTTAGCGGCCATGGCGGTACGTTCGTAGATGGGTGGGACGGCGCAGTAGACCGTGGCCGGGGTCTTTTTCATGGCCGCCAGTACTAGGTCGGTGTCGAACTTGGGAAAAAGCACCAGCAGGCCCTGCTTGCGGATGCCGAAGGTGAGGTACAGCGTCATGCCGAAGGCGTGGAACATGGGCAAGATGGCGTAAAGGACCTCCTTGCGCAACTGGGCGCCGTGCATCCAGGCCTCACCCTGCAACGCATTGGAATAGAGATTCAAATGCGTGAGCATGGCGCCCTTGGGGTGGCCCGTGGTGCCGGAGGTGTAACCGATCACGGCCAGGTCCCCCACGCCGGGACGTGTATGCGAGGGATCGATGCCGCCGTTGGCCAGCAACGCCTTCCACGGCATGGCTCCGGGAGCCGGCCCGCCCAGTGCCGCCCGGGTGGCCCGCAGCTTCTTCACGGGCAGGCGCAGTGCCATTCGTTTCACCGCGGGAAACTCGGACAACAGATCCACCGCAACCACGTGCTCGATGGCGACGTCGGCGGGGAATTCCCGGATGGCGGCCACGGCCTTGTCCCAAGCGATGACCACGCGGGCCTGGTGGTCCTCAAACTGGTGGCGGAGTTCGCGTGAGGTGTACAGCGGGTTGTGTTCAACCACGACAGCGCCCAGTCGCAGTACCGCGTAAAAGGCCACCACGTGCTGGGGGCAGTTGGGCAGCACCAACGCCACCCGGTCTCCGGCGCGCACGCCGAGCCGGCGCAGCCCCTCCGCGGCCCGGTTCACCTGCTCCCCGAGCTCGCGGTAGGAGGTGCGGCGGCCGAAGAACTCCATGGCTGGGGAGTCCCCGGCCTCCGCCACCGACCGTTCCAGCATTGCCACGAGCGACTCCGTGGGCAGCTCGATCTCGGCCGGGACACCCGGTTGGTAGTTCTTCACCCACGGGTGGGGTTCAGTGGCGGGTCGGCTGGTGTCCGGGTGGTCAGTGTTCGGGTGCTCGGTGTTCGGCATGGTTCCATCTTGCCGCCAGCGCCGCCTAGGTGTCGAATATCGCAGGTGTCAGGCCTCCGGGACGAACGCCCCGTGACCGGCGTTACGCAGGGCAACCCGGATCTTCTTCGCGTTGGCGTCCATCACGGAAGGGTCCGGGTTGTTGTCCACGGCGGCAAAGCTGAAGTTCTCCAACCCGTAGGCCGGAAAAACGTGGATGTGCAGGTGCTCCACCTCAAAGCCGGCGATGATGACGCCCGCGCGGGGGGCACCGAACACCGAAACTTGAGCCTGGCCGATGGTCTGCGCCACCGCCATCAGCTTCGTCATGAGCTCCGGGGCGGCGTCGGTCCACTTGTCCACTTCAAGGCGCGGTACCACCAACGCATGCCCGTCAGTAATCGGGCCGATGGTCAAGAAGGCGACAGCGTCCTCGTCTTTCCATAGGAACCGACCCGGGATGTCGCCGTTGATGATCTTGCTGAACAATGTGCTCACGAAAAGGCTCCTTAGAGGGTTGAGGTGTCCAACACGAATCGGTACTTGACGTCCCCGGCAACCATGCGGTCGTAGGCCTCATCGAGCTGGTCGGCGGCGACCAGCTCAATGTCGCAGACAATGCCGTGTTCGGCGCAGAAGTCCAACATTTCCTGGGTCTCGGCAATGCCGCCGATCAGGGAGCCACCATAGGCCAGACGCCTACGGATCAGCAGCCCCGGGTCCACGGCAGGCATCTTTTCGGAGGGCAGGCCCAGCTGGATGAGGGCGCCGTCGCGGTCCAGGGTGCGCAGGTACGGGTTGAGGTCGTGCACGGCGGCCACGGTATCCAAGATGGCGTTAAGCGAGCCCTTGGCGGCGGCCATCTGCGCGGGATCGGAGGAGATGACCACGTGGTCGGCACCCAGCTCGCGGGCGGCGTCGGACTTCGCCGGTGAGGTGGTGAACACGGTGACAGTGGCACCAAGTGCCTTGGCGATCTTCACGGCCATGTGGCCCAGCCCGCCCAGGCCGATCACGCCCACGCGGTCGCCGTCCTGGACATCGAGGTAGCGCAGGGGCGAGTAGGTGGTGACGCCGGCGCACAGCAGTGGCGCCACGGCGGCTGGATCCAGGCCGGCAGGCACCTTCAGCACGTAGTTCTCATCAACCACGATCGAGGAGGCGTACCCGCCCTGGGTGATGGTGCCGCCGTTGCGCTTATCCACCGCGCCATAGGTGCCGATGTTGCCGTTTTCGCAGTACTGCTCAAAACCTTCCAGGCAAGAGTCGCACTCGCGGCAGGAGTCCACCATGCAGCCCACACCCACGGGGTCGCCCACGGCAAAACCCACCACGTCATATCCCACACGGCTCACGGTGCCCACGATTTCGTGTCCCGGGACCAGGGGGTACTTGGCCGGTCCCCACTCGGAGCGGATGGTGTGCACGTCGGAGTGGCACAGCCCGCAGAAGTCGATGGCGATCTCCACGTCATGGGCGCCGGGTTCGCGGCGGTCAATGGTGCTGGCGGCAAATCCGGACGTGGCAGAGGTGGCTGCGTATGCTTTTGCGTGCGTCATGGTTCAACCCTATCGCCACCGGGGCCGGTCTCCACCGGCAATTCGGCCCGATTGGACCACGCGGACCATGAGCCTGGGAACAAAGATGCGCGGAAACCGGCAATTTCCAGGGCCGCAATCTGGTGCGCTGCACTCACTCCCGAGCCGCAATAAACCCCAATTTCCACTCCCGGTGCAACCCCCAGGGCGGCAAAGTGCGCCCGTAGCGCCTCCGCCGAAAGGAACGTTTTGTCCGCCGCTAGGTTCTCCAGGGTGGGTGCGCTCACAGCCCCCGGAATGTGCCCCGCTCGCGGGTCAATCGGCTCGGTCTCGCCCCGGTACCGCCCCCCCGCACGCGCATCCAGCAGGACGCCGGGCCACTGCCCAGCCTCCTTTTCATCAAGGGTTCCCTTTGCCCCGAACCGTACGACGGCGTCACCCGCCTGTGCCTGCACCTCCCCAGTGCGCTGCGGAAGGCCGGCGGCGCGCCAGGCCGCCAGGCCGCCGTCGAGCAGGAAGACATTGCCGATGCCTGAGTACCCCAGTAACCACCAGGCGCGGGCGGCGGCGGCCGATCCGGCGTCGTCGTACACCACCACGGTGTCTGCCGTATTGATGCCCCAGCGGTGCACTGTCGCCTGAAAGTCGGCTTCGGCGGGCAAGGGGTGGCGGCCGTCGCGGGGTTCGCCGTGGCTGGCCAGCTCGGTATTCATGTCCACAAAAACCGCCCCCGGGAGGTGTCCTGCCAGGTAGTGGTCGTGTCCGTGCGGGTCGCCCAACACCCAGCGCACATCCAGCAGCACGGTCCGCTGCCCGGCGGCCAGCCGCTGCTGCAACTGCGCAACGGTGATCAGAACGCTCATCTCAGGCTCCAACTCGTAAGGTGTTTAGCTCAAATCTATCGCCACCGCGCAGGTTACGCTGGTTTTATGAACAATCAGCAAGAGGCGTGGGCGTGGACTCACCAAGCCATGCAAAAAGTCCAGGCCGAGAACAACCGCAGCGCCGACACCCACCTGTACAAGGTTGAGCTGCCCGCGCACTGGGGCGTTGACCTTTACATCAAGGACGAATCCTGCCACCGTACGGGCAGCCTGAAACACCGTCTCGCCCGCTCCTTGTTCCTGTTTGCGCTGGTCAACGGTTGGATCCACGAGGGCACCACCGTGGTGGAGGCCAGCTCAGGCAGCACCGCCGTGTCCGAGGCATACTTCGCCCAGCTGCTGGGCCTGGACTTTGTGGCCGTCATGACCCGCTCCACGAGCCCGGAAAAGGTGGCCCTGATCGAGAGTTTCGGCGGGCGCTGCCACTTCGTGGACGCAGCGGATGAGGTGTATTCGGCGGCGGCCGCCATTGCTGCGGAAACGAACGGGCACTACATGGACCAGTTCACCTACGCCGAACGTGCCACCGACTGGCGCGGCAATAACAACATTGCAGAGTCCATCTTCAGCCAGATTTCCCACGAGCGCTTCCCCGAACCCGCCTGGGTGGTGGTGGGCGCCGGCACCGGCGGCACCTCCGCCACGATTGGCCGCTACATCCGCTACCACGGGCACTCCACGCAGCTGGCCGTGGCGGACCCTGAGGGGTCGGCGTTTTACCCGGCGTGGAAGAACTCCGACATGTCGGTGGTGACGGGGCGCTCCTCCCGCATCGAGGGGATCGGGCGCCCACGCGTGGAGCCCAGCTTCGTGCCCGGGGTGATCGATACCATGATCGAGATCCCCGACGCCGCCTCGGTGGCCGCCATGATCCACTTCCGCGAGCTCGCTGGAATGTCTGCGGGCCCCTCCACGGGCACCAACCTGTGGGGTGTGTGGCAGCTGGTGGCGGCGATGGTAGCCACAGGTGAGCGCGGTAGCATCGTCACGCTGATGTGCGACGGCGGCGAACGGTACGCGGGCAGCTACAACAACCCCGTGTGGTTGGCGGAAAAGGGCCTGGACCCGGCCCCGCACCTTGCCACCATTGCGGACTTCTTCGCGACGGGCCGCTGGGACGGCTAAAGTTCCACGGACTCCCCCGCGGCCAGGTGGCGGAAGTCCGTGCCATGCTCGGCGCCGACCCGGGCAATGTGCGATTCGGTGAAGGACAGCCCGTTCTCATTTAGCAGGCCGTCGTGGATCTGGAACGCCCGCGGCGCCCGCACCGACACCACGAAGTCCACCACCTCAGCCACCTTGGACCAAGGCGCGTGCACGGGCACCAGCAGCGTCTGGACCTGAAGCCCCGCCGGGACAATCAAGGAGTCGCCCGGGTGGTAGAGCGCGCCGTCCACCAGGTAGCCCACATTGGCGACCACCGGGATGGTGGGGTGGATCAACGCGTGCTGGCCGCCGAAGCAGGCGACGCGGAAGCCCGCCGTGGTGAAGGTGTCCCCGGCGGCGGTGTTGTGGACCTGCCCCGCCGTGGCCGGGGCGCCCGCGCGAAGCGCATCCGCCACGACGGCGGGGGCATGGACGGGAAGTCCGGGGTTGGCCGCCAGTGCCCCAAGAACCACGTCCTGATCAAAGTGGTCGGCGTGTTCGTGCGTGATCAAGATGGCCTGGACCCCTGCCAGTGCCGCCGCCGTTTCCGAGAAAATTCCCGGATCTACGACCAGCACGCGGCCCTCCTTCTCGAGGCGGACACAGGCGTGGGTGAATTTGGTCAGCAACATGGTGCCAGCATATGCCTGCGGTTGGGCAGTGCCAAGGACCGGGCCACCCCAAGCAGCCGGTAGATCTTGGGCTAAATGCGATAGGCTGGATGATTGGAGCAAAAGCGGGGAAAGAGGTTGGACAGATGTCGCAAGTGCCGGTGAAGGAACAGCGCGTCACCAAGCAGCGGCTGGCCATCAGCGCGGCTTTGGATACTTTGGTCGATTTTGTCAGCACGCAGGAATTGCACCGCATGCTCCAGGATGAGGACGTTCGGGTGTCCTTGGCCACGACGTACAGGATTCTGGCGTCCATGGCGGAGGACGGCCTGGTGGACACCCTGCGTAACGGCGACGGCGAGGCCGTATACCGCCGCTGCTCGGCCACCTCTCACCACCACCACCTGCTGTGCCGTAACTGTGGCAAGACAGTGGAGATCCAGGCCCCGGCCGTGGAGAGCTGGGCCGCCACCATTGCGAAGGAAAACGGTTTCACGCAGGTTCAGCACACCGTGGAGATCTATGGTCTGTGCCCGGAGTGCACCGCCGCCTTATAGTCCCGGCCTTCCCTCATGCGCAACTGCACACCATTGGCAGTGCGCCACACGTCAACTGGCGCAACGCCAGGCATTGCCGGCTGCGCACTAAGAAACTGGCTCAACAACTCAGTGGCGGCACCAGCTCACCCAGCGGCTCGCGCACCCACCAGTCGCCGCTCGCCCGCCATTCGTGCCAACTGGTGAACCTGTAGCTGAACACCCGTGCCCGGACCCATTCCGGGCGCCTGCCAGCAAACGGGTCGTGGCGCAACAGCTTCAAGGTGGCCGGATCGGCGTCCAGCAGCTTGTGCAACAACGGCACAAACCACGTCAGCCCGGGCGAGCCCAGTGCCAGGAACCACATGAGCCAGTCCAGCCGCAGGTGGTAGGGCGCAAACTGCCGCGGCATCCGTCCCGGTTTCCCAGGTTTACCGCGAAAGCCGTATTCAAGCCAGACGCCTGTCTCGGGGTTGCCGCAGGTCCCCTCCACCACCACCTCGTAGCGCTCGCGCGTTATGGAACCAAAGGCGCCGTACGCGTTGGCCAGCCGCCACCTGTTGAAGCTGCCGTTCATGACCTGGTTCCGGGAGAACAAGTTGCGCAGCGGCCACCAGCTCAGCACCAGCATCAGCGCCGCCACCGCCAGGACGACGGCGCGGAACCACGCCGGGCTTCCCGGTCCCCCGGGCGCCTGGCCGGCCAGGGCGGGTACATCCACCGCCGAGAAGGCGAGCACTATGGTGATGGCGTTCAGCCAGGCAAAGTTGCCGGAGAGGACCAGCCAGCACTGGGTCACAATGACCACGCCGGCCGCCGCGGTGGCCCATGGCTGCGGCGCGAACAAGAAGAACGGCACCACCAGCTGCGCCGCGTGGTTGCCAAGGACCTCCACCCGGTGCAGGGGTTTGGGCAGGTGGTGGAACCACCAGCTCAGCGGGTTCGGCATGGGCTGGGTTTCGTGGTGGTAGTACAAGGCTGTGAGGTCCCGCCAGGCGGGGTCGCCGCGCAACTTGATCAGGCCCGCCCCAAACTCCAGACGGAACACCAGCCAGCGAAAGGCGAAAAGGGTGAGGACCGGCGTCGTGGTTTGATCCGAGCCCAGGAACGCGGCCAGGAAGCCTGCCTCCAGTAGCAGGATTTCCCAGCCAAAGCCGTAAAAGACCTGCCCCACGTTCACGATGGACATGTACAGCAGCCAGAGGGCCAAGAACACCAGCATCGGCACCCAAGCAGGCCCGCGCTGTGGCAGGCCCAGCACTACGGCCGATGCCAGCACTGCCCCGGTCCATGCCACCCAACGCAGAAGCGTGTCGCTGTAACGCCAGCGAAAGAGTGTGGGACCTGGCGGGCGGTTGATCCGGGCCAGGTACCGTGGAACGGGGAGCAGGCCGTGCTCGCCCAGCAGTGCCGGAAACTGCAGCACGCTGGAAACAAACGCGATCACGTAAATGACCGCGATCCCGCGCTGGAGCACCGTGCGCGCCAGCTCCGCGTTCGCCGCTCCGAACCAGTCCATGCCTCAACGCTAGATCCCCCGGCGCCGGAATACACTGTTATGCGCCATACTCGTCGCGAGCAGGGCGCATAACACTGTTGTGCGCAACACCCGATACGAACAGGGCGCGGAACAGGACCGGTCTAAGCCGCAGCCGTCTCGGACCGCACGGACCAGCCGCGTTTGCGCCGCCACGTGCCCACCACCTTGCAAACCACGTAGATCAGGAAGGACAGGGTGGTCACGTACGGGGAGATGGGGATCCGCCCGCCCAGGGCCAACATGATGCCGCCCACGGTGGACACCATGGCGAAGGCAACGCTAAGCAGCACCACCATGCGCGGGGCCACCGTCACTTGCAAGGCTGCGGCGGCCGGAGTGATCAGCAGGGCAAGGACCAGCAGTGCGCCCACCACCTGGATGGACAGGGCCACGGCAATGCCCAGCAAGAACATGAATACAAGCGACAGGGTGCGTACGGGCACCCCTCGCGCCGTGGCGATGTCCGGGTCCACGCTGGCAAAGGTCAGGGGACGCCAAATCAACACCAGCCCGGCGATGACCACGAGGGCGGTGCCCGCCAAGACGGAGAGCTGTGTGGTGTCAACCGAGACGATCTGCCCCGTCAACAGACCAAATTTATTGGCCGAGCGGCCCTCATACAGGGATAGGAACAAAATGCCCAGCCCCAGCCCAAAAGGCATGATCACGCCAATGACGGAGTTCTTTTCCCGTGCGCGCACACCCATCACCCCCAGCAGCAGGGCAGCCAATACCGAGCCCACCAGGGACCCGAAAATCACGTCTGCGCCGATCAGCAAGGCGAAGGCTGCCCCGGCAAAGGAAAGTTCGGCAATGCCGTGGACGGCAAACGCAAGGTCGCGCATCATCACAAACGTGCCGATCAGCCCACCCACCAGGCCAAGTATGGCCCCCGCCAGCAAGGTGTCACGGAACAGCGGCAGCAGTTGTGCATAGTTGGAGAAGTTCAAGACGGCGTCGCTGAAGTCGGTCCAGCTCAAGAGGGAACCACCTCCTGTGCGGCGTGGCCGTCCACCCTGGCGGCGCCCACCACCACGATCCGTCCGTTACTGTGCAGCACCTCAACCCGGGTGCCGTACAGTTCCGAGAGCACCTCGGTTCTCATGACCTGCGCCGGCGTCCCAATGGTGAATCGCCCGTCCGCCAGGTACAGCACCCTGTCCACATGCTCCAGAATCGGGTTGATCTCATGCGTGACGAAAACGACGGCGGTCCCGTTCGCCTTCGCTTGTTCGCCCACCAGTGCGCTGACTGCTTTTTGGTGGTGCAGGTCAAGGGAGAGCAGCGGTTCGTCACACAACAGCACCCGAGGGTTGGATGCCAGCGCCTGGGCAATGCGCAAGCGCTGCTGCTCACCCCCGGAGAGCATCCCCACCGGAATCTTGGCGTACGGTGTGGCGCCCACCTGGGCCAGGAGCCCATCCACCCGCTGGTTGTAGGCCCGGCCGCGGATCCGTACCCCCCACTTGTGGCCGTCAACACCCAGGCCCACCAGGTCGCGGGCCCGCAGCGCAGTGTCCGGGGCAAAGTTCTTGTGTTGGGGGACGTAGCCAATGCTGCGGTGGCCGCGTTGGGCTGGCGCGCCGTCGATCATCACAGTTCCTGCGCTCAACGGGGCAAGCCCGAGCAGGACCTTCAAAAAGCTTGTCTTGCCGCTGCCGTTGGCGCCCAGGACGGCCAGGAATTCCCCCGCGGCGATATCAAGGCTCAAGCCATCCCACAGGGTGCGCGGCCCGTAGCTCAGCTGGGCTCCGTGCAAGCTGATGACAGTGGGCCGGGACGTGTTCGGGCTCAACGGCCCAGCGCGTTTTCAAGTTGTGCCACGTTTGCATCCATCCACTGAATGTAGTCCATGGAGGCTGGCAGGGTTTCGCTGAAGTCCAGCACGGGGACGCCGGCCTTCTGCGCAGTGGCCTTTACGGCTTTGGTCTGGGGACCTTCGGTTTGGTTGTTGTAGGCCAGCAGGGCGATGGTTCCCGATCCCATCAAGTCCACGGTGTCAACCATGGCTGTGGCGGGCACGTCCGACCCGTTTTCTACGGCCAGGCTGAATTCGGTAGGGGTCTTGTTCATCAGCCCCGCCTGCTCCAAGAGGTACAGCGGCACGGGCTCGGTGATGGCCACGCCCTTCCCGCCGTGGGATGCCTGCAACGCGCCTAGGCGTGTTTCCAGTGCGGAGAGGTGGTCCTTGAAGGCGGCTGCGTTGGCCGTGAACGCGGCGGACTGCGCTGGTTTCGCCGCGGTGAAGCGTGCGGCTAGGTTGTCGGCCACCAGAGCCATGGTGGGTAGCGAGTACCAGAGGTGTTCGTTGAAGTCGGCGCCCGTGTCCAGGCCGGAGAGGTCGCTGACGTTCAGGATCTGCTCCGGCGTCAGCGTTCCCTTGGCAAGCTGCACGAAGAAGTCGTCGTAGCCTCCGCCGTTTTCAATGCCCACGGCAGCTTTGGAGAGGGCCAGCTTGTCCTGGGCATTGGCCTCGTAGGAGTGCGGGTCCGCCCCGGGCTTGTTGATGATCGAGTGCACGGACACCAACTCCCCGCCCACGGCCTCGGCAATGCTACCGTACACGTTGGTGGAGGCGACAACGGAAATCTTGCCATCCGGCGTTCCCGTCGGCGGCGTGGCACCACTCCCGCAGGCCCCCAGCAGCAAGGTGACTGCCAAGGCAAGGCCGATGACCAGGGCTGGGGGGCGGGGGTGGCTTAAACGCATGCGATTCCTAACGTAGTGCTAATGAGAATTGTTACCAATAGATACAGCTTAGCCTATATTGGGAACCGTTCGCATCAAGCCTTTCTGCGCTCCTGAATCTGCGTCTGCGTGGCGTCGCGAATCTCCCCCACCAATTGCTCAATGACGTCCTCAAGGAACAAGATGCCCTGGGTGCGCCCCTCGGGGGAAATGACGCGGGCCACGTGCGATCCCGTGCGCTGCATGATGGCCAGCGCATCTTCGATCTCCTCGTCCATGGTCAGGTTAACCATGGAACGGATCCTGGCCTCGCCAATGGGCAGCTCGTACCGCTCAACCGGGATGGGCAGCACGTCTTTCAGGTGCAGGTACCCCAGCATGGTCCCGGCGTCGTCGGTCATGACGAAGCGGGAGAACCCGGTCTTGCCCACCATGTGTTCAAAGTTCACGGGAGTGGCCGACGCCGGCAGGGTCACCACCTGCTCCAACGGCACCATGATCCCCTGTGCTGTTTGGGTCGAAAACTCCAGCGCGCCATTGATCAACCCAGTTTGGTCATCGACCAGGCCGCTTCGTGTGGACTCAGCCACAATGGACTGCACCTCTTCCAGAGTGAACGATGAGGCCACCTCATCCTGGGGCTCGATCCGGAACCAGCGCACAATGTGGTTCGCCGACCAGTTCAGGACAACAATGACCGGGCGCACGGCCTTACCGATGAACACCAGCGGCGGTGCCAGCAGCAGCGCAGCCTTATCAGCGGCGGAAACGCTCATGTTCTTGGGCACCATCTCGCCGAAGGTCACGTGCAAGAACGTCACGATCAGCAGCGCCACCACAAAGGCCACCGGGCTGGAAATAGAGTCGGCAACACCGAGGGCATGCAGCGGATCGGAGATCAGGTGGTGAATGGCAGGTTCGGCCACATTCAAGATCAACAGCGAACACACCGTGATGCCCAGCTGGGCACAGGCCAGCATGAGCGAAACATTTTCCATTGCGTCAAGAGTGATTTTTGCGCGCTTGGAGCCCGCGTCGGCCAGGGGCTCTATCTGGCTGCGACGGGCGGACATGATGGCAAATTCCGCCGCCACAAAAAACGCGTTGCCCAACAAAAGAACTACCAGCCACGCAATTCCTGCCCAGGGGCTCACAGGAAATCACCAACGTCGGGCACGGTATTTCCGGGCACGGACTTTTCGGGCACGGCGGGTATCTCGCCCGTGTCCGGGTCAGGTGCCGGAATGAAGCGGATCCGATCGATGCGGCGCCGCTCCAAGCGGTCCACCACCAACGTCCCGCCTTCCACGGCGACGGTGTCGCCGGCCACCGCGATGCGGCCCAACTCGGCCATCATGAACCCGGCCACTGTCTCGTAGCTGGCTTCGTCAGGCACGTTCAGCGCACCAATGCGTTCGGAGACTTCGTCAGGGCGCATGAGCCCCGGGAAGTACCAGTCGCCGTCGGCGGTTTGCAGGAGTCCGGGCTTGGTCCGGTCGTGTTCATCGGAGACCTCGCCAACGATCTCCTCCACGAGGTCCTCCAAGGTGGTGACACCCGCGGTGCCACCGTACTCGTCTTGGACCACGGCCATTTGGAGGTTCCCCTCACGGAGTTCAATGATCAATGCATCCAGGTGGACTGTTTCGGGAACGCGCAGGACATCGGTCATGATGGCACCGGCCTGGATGTCGGCGCGCTTGCGGAATGGGATGGAGACGGCTTTCTTCAGGTGGACAACGCCGAGGATGTTATCGGGCGAATCCCCGATGACGGGGAAACGTGAATAGCCGGTGCGCCGGGCGGCATCGATAATGTCGGCCACCGATTGCTCGGATTCAATGGTTTCCACGCGCATGCGCGGGGTCATGACGTCGGCGGCCGTGCGTTCACCAAAGCTGAGGGTGCGGGCCACAAAGCGGGCGGTCCCTTCATCTAGGGTGCCCATGGCTGCCGAGCGGCGCACCAGGGAGGCCAGCTCAGCCGGGGACCGGGCACCGGAAATCTCTTCCTTGGCCTCCATGCCGAATAAGTTCAGCACCTTGTTGGAAAAGCCGTTGAGGACCACGATGGCGGGCCTGAAGATGGCTGTAAAAACCAGCTGCGGGCGGGCCACGGCCCTGCCGATCTGGAAGGAGCGGGCAATGGCCATGTTCTTGGGCACCAACTCGCCAATCAGCATGGAGAGCAGGGTCGCCACCACCATGGCGGTGGCGAGGGCGATCGTGGACGACGCCGCCGCGGGCACACCCAGGGAATCGAGCGGCACGGCAAGGAGCGCCCCCAGGGAGGGTTCAATGAGAAAGCCGGTCAGCAGCGTTGTTAAGGTGATGCCGAGCTGGCAGCTGGAAAGCTGGGTAGAAAGGGATTTCAGGCAGCGTAGCAGTGGTTCGGCGCCCTTGTCGCCGCCGTCAACGGCGCGTTGGACAGTCGATTGGTCCAGGGCGACCAGGGAGAATTCCACGGCCACGAAGAAACCTGTGCCAAGGATGAGCAGCAAACCAGCTGCCAAGAGGAGCCATTCCATCAGCAAGCCCCCGTCTGCGTGTCAATGCTGCCGGGGTTGGTCGCCGGCGGGGGGCGGTCGGCGCTGAGGCCAACCGGTGCGGAGGTGGATGTACGGTTCTGACGTGTGCGGGGTTTGCCGGCTTGTGCAACGTTCGCGGGCGAGCGGCTGGCGCCACCCTGCGAACCGTTGTGCCGGCCCCTAGATTTACTCTCCATAGGATTTTTAGTCTACATGAGCGCCAGGTGCACCGCTGGTTGAATCTACGCTTTTTGATCCGTGGGAAGCACGGTGTGTTGGCCCAGCCCATGAAAGGCGCGGCGGTGGTACACCATGGCGTCGCCCTGCACTTCCGGGGCGATGACCTCAACCACTGCTGCTGCCACCAGAAGCGAACTGCCCGCCTGGGTGCGGCTTAGGACCTGACAACGCAGGGCGTAGCCGGCGTGCATGAGCAACGGCTCTCCCGTTTCCAGGCGTGTCCACACCATGGAACCGGTGAAACGCTCCGCGTTGGAGGTGGCAAACGTTCGGGCCAGCTCAAGGTCATCGGAGGTGAGCAAGTGCACCACAAAGGAATCCGCAACGGCTATGGCCGCCGCCGAGCCCGTTGCAGCCGCGAGCGAAAACGCCAGGATGGGAGGTTCGGCGGACACTGAGGCAACCGATGACGCGGTGATGCCAACCGGGCCGGTGCCGATGTCCGCGGTGATAATACAAACCCCTGCCGGATGGCCGCCAAACGCAGACTTAAAGTCGCGGGTGACTTTTGATTCCGTGCCGGAAACCGGATGCGCCGTCATGAAACGGTTCCTCTCATCAAGGCCACGGCAGAATGCCGCACCACCAACGACTCTAGAACCTCAACTATAGTTCAGGTCAAATCCCGGCGCAGTGACGGCCACCACTGCCACTACCGGGCCTGTTCTGTCCCGTCACGTTTGATCCCATCAAAGGCACGGGCGCCGGGCCCCTTGCGGGAATGCAGGTCACCGGGATTGACGAAGCCGCACTCGGCGAGCGAGAGGCAGCCGCAGCCGATGCAACCACCTAGACTTCCGCGCAGTTTTTGCAGGGCACTGATGCGGGCATCCAATTCCACTTGCCAGTGCTCGGAGAGCCTTTGCCAGTCGGCTTGGGTGGGAACGCCGTCGCGGGGCAGCTCGGCGAAAACGGTGGACACCAAGGACAGCGGGATGCCAGCCCGTTGGGCTGCCCGGATCACGGCCACCCGGCGCAGCACCGAACGGGTGTAGCGGCGCTGATTGCCTGCCGTGCGGGTGCTGAAGATCAGGCCTTGCCGCTCATAAAAATGCAGGGCCGACACACTGACCCCGCCGCGTTCGGCAACCTGTCCCACGCTCATCGATTCGGCACCGCGCAAGGTGGCGCCGCCGTCGTCCTTCCCTGCCTGCGATTCACTCATAATACGGCCAGTTTACGGTGTAACTGCCCGGTTAATCCCAGCCACGGCCTCGTCCAGGATCGAGGTGATGCCCGCCGAAATGTCGATGATTACGGCACGTTCGTCGCTGCCCAACGGCTCAAGGGCTGCCAGCTGGGAGGCCAGCAGCGCCGGCGGCATGAAGTGCCCGGAGCGACCTTCCAGCCGCGAGCTAAGCACGCCAAGGGAGCCGTCAAGGTGCAAGAAGATGGTGTCGGGGGCCTTGGACCGGATGGCGTCGCGGTAGCTGCGCTTCAGGGCCGAGCAGGCGATGACAACGCCTCTGGCGGTGGTGTGGGCTAGCTCGTTGCCCACGATCTCCAGCCATGGCCAGCGGTCCTCGTCGGTGAGCGGGGTGCCGGCTGCCATCTTGTGGATGTTCACCATGGGGTGCAGGGAATCTCCGTCCAAAAACGGCAGGTCCATGGCGTCTGCCACCAAGGCGCCAATGGTGCTTTTTCCGGAACCCGACACACCCATGACAACGACACGGATGGTAGGGGGTGTGTGGGAAGAACCAAAAGGTGTGTGCACGGGCGTATCCATACTCTCTTGTATACCAAAGCTTGGCGCGGGCGTCCGCATCGGCCCCCCGCGCCAGGCCTTGCAACTCAATTATGGGCGTTATGTGTCTTCTAGCGCCGGGCGCCGGACCTTCGCTGGCCTGCTCGCTGGTCTTCAAGGCGTACGACGGCGGCACCCACCAGGATCTTTGGCGGCGCCGAAATATCCAGCACCACTCCCAGCTCATCGGCACCCAACTTTTCTAGGGTGGCCAACTGTGAGTCGAGCAGCCCGGCGGGCATGAAGTGCCCTGTTCGCCCCTCCATGCGGGCGGCCAGGACCTCGCGGCTGCCCGCCAGATGCACAAAGAAGACCTCCGGGGCCTGGGCGCGGATGGCGTCACGGTAGTGGCGTTTGAGCGCGGAGCAAGCGATGACGAGGCCACCGGGCGATCCCGCCAGCTCCCGGCCTACCGCGGCCAGCCAGGGTGCGCGGTCGGCGTCGTTCAGGGGTGTGCCCGCCGTCATCTTGGCAACATTCTCCGCCGGGTGCAGCGAGTCACCGTCAATGAACGCCAGTCCCAGTTCCTGGCCCAGGCGTTCACCAACCGTGGTCTTGCCGCACCCGGAAACACCCATGACCACGATCTTGGCGGTGTGAGTTTCGCTCACCAGTCGTGGACTGTTCCGTCGACCAGGCGGTTGTAGGGCAGGTAGGCCTGCTGATACGGGTAGGCCGCGGCGGCTTCCTCGTTGAATTCCACCCCGATGCCGGGGGCGTCGCCAGGGTGCAGGTAGCCGTCCTTGAACGTCATGGACTGCTCGAAGACCTCGTTCGTGGCATCCGAGTGCTGCATGTACTCCTGAATTCCGTAGTTGTGGATGGCCAAACCCACATGCAACTGCGCGGCGAAGCCGATCGGTGAAATATCGGTGGGCCCGTGGAAACCGGACTTGATCTGGTACTGGGCCGCATAGTCCATGACCTTCTTTAGCGCCGAGATGCCACCGAAGTGGGTCGAGGCGGCCCGAACATAGTCGATGAGTTGTTCCTTGATCAGGGTCTGGAAATCAAAGACCGTGTTGAACACCTCACCAATCGCCAACGGGGTGGTGGTGTGCTGGCGGACCAGACGCAGTCCCTCCTGGTTTTCCGCCGGGGTGCAGTCTTCAAGCCAGTACAGGTCATAGGGCTCCAAAGACTTGCCCAGTTTGGCGGCTTGGATCGGGGTCATGCGGTGGTGGCCATCGTGCAGCAGTGGAATTTCCGGGCCGAACTCGTTCCGGACCGCCTCGAAGACTGTGGGCAGGTGGCGCAGATACGCGCGGGTGTCCCAATCCTCTTCCTGCGGGTAGTTCCCGCGGCCGGCGGGCTCGTAGTCGTAACGTTCCCCCGAGGCCTGAGCCTGGGCGGCCACCCCATAGACCGCCTTGATACCGGGGATCGCGGTCTGGATGCGGATGGACTTATAACCAAGCTCCAAGTGTTCGCGGACCGAGTCAAAGAGCTGGGGGATGTCGGCACCGGAGGCATGGCCATAAGCGCGCAGGCCGTTACGCGAGGCGCCACCGAGCAGCTGGTAGACGGGCAGGCCCGCGATCTTGCCCTTGATGTCCCACAATGCCATGTCCACGGCGGCGATGGCGGCCATGGTGACCGGGCCGCGGCGCCAGTACGAGCTGCGGTAAATGAACTGCCACGTGTCCTCGATGCGGTGCGGGTCCCGGCCGATGAGCAGCTGGGCCACGTGTTCCTTCAAATACGCGGCAACGGCCAGCTCGCGGCCATTCAGGGTGGCATCGCCAATACCGACAACACCTTCATCGGTAGTGACCTTCAACGTCACGAAGTTACGGCTCGGGCTGGTCACAAATACTTCAGCAGAAATGATTTTCACTTCGAGTGGTTCCTTCCAAAGAGTTCAAACAGGGCATAAGTTAGGCAACTTACGCTTTGAGTGAGCTGTGTTACAGACCAGTCAACCATTGTTCAGAACAGAATGGCAACCGTTTGCCAATATTGGCAAACGGGACGCCTCTTTTATGCGGACAAATTCCGTAAGTTGCGCGGCGATGACCGCCATGGCCGCCGCGTCCCGGGCCAGCTGACCATCCAGAATCCCCACTAAAGCACGCAACTCTTCGGTTTCAGGCAAGGCAAGTGCCGTGTGTAGCTCGGTGGCAGCCGCATCGGAAATCGCCGTGCCTTTGGCCGCCGAAGTGCGCAGGAACGCCACCCATGCCGCAATCATGCGCGCAGCACCGGCGCCGCTTCGACCAGCAGCCAATTCTGCCCGCAAAATCGGCACGGCCCGCATGCGCAATTTGCTTGAGCCATCCATAGCGATTTGGGCCAAGTGGTGGGCTATGCGGGCATTGCTAAAACGTTCCAGGAGGGTTTGCCGGTACGCGGGGATGTTCAAGCCCTCCATGGGAAGGTTGCGTTCGGCTTCATCCCAGAGTTCAGCGATCCACGCCGCACACACAGGGTCGGCAAGTGCCTGCGCCACAGTGGCATGTCCACGGAGTTGGCCGGCGTAGGCCATGAGTGAGTGGGCGCCGTTGAGCAGCCACAGCTTACGGTTTTCAAAGTCTTCAATGTCTTCCACAAATACAGCGCCCGCGCTGGCCCAGTCCGGTCGCCCAGCCGGGAAGCCGCCGGAAAGGACCCAATCGCTGAACGGTTCACAAACGACGGGCGAGGAGTCTGCGTAGCCGCATTCGGCTGCTACGAGGGCAATCTCCGCGTCAGTGGTTCGGGGCGTAATCCGGTCGATGGACGTACTCACAAAGCTGACGTTTGCCGTGATCCACTCACTCAAAACAGGGTCAACTGCACGGGCCAGCCCAACAATGGCAGCACGCGCGGCACCGCCATTGTTGGCCAAATTATCGCAAGAGACCACGGCGATGGGTCCAGCACCCGCGTCTCGTCGGGCAGCTAGACCACTCAACAAACGTCCGGGAGCCGTAACAGCGACGTCGCTATTCCCCGTACGAAGGGCCGCAATGTCACCTTGCACGGCGGGATTGTTCAGCTCTAGTGTGCCTTCGGCGTTGAGGTTGTAGGCAACTTCGGTGATGGTCAGGGTCACGACCGCGGTCGAGGGTGCGGCAACGAAGTGCCGAAGTGCTACGAGGTCCGCACCGTCATGAGCCTGGGAAATACTCGTCATCAGCTCAAAATTGTCACCGTTTTCGCCACGTTCTATTAGCGTGTACAGCCCGTCCTGGGCCGCCAGGGCGACGGCGGCATCCGGGCGTCGGCCCGTAAAGGAGGCAATCCCCCACTGGGCTCCGTCACTTGCGTGCTGGGTATACCAGGCTTGGTGCGCCCGATGAAAGGCACCAAGGCCTAGGTGGACAATGCGTACGGGGGCGGCCGCAGGGGCATTGGCTGTGCTGCGGTTCAGGGTCGGGTTGGGTGTGTTCACAGTTTGAAGGCCCTTCGGGGAGCGGCATCGACAATGTCGATGATAATTTCGTGGGCGCGGGCTTCACTGACTCGGCGCTCAGCCACGAGGCGCGCCAGGAAACTCGCCTCGATGCGACGTGAGGTGTTGTGCCGGGCCGGGATGGAGCAGAAGGCGCGGGTGTCGTCGATGAATCCCGAGGAACGGGAGAAGCCGGCCGTTTCGGTGACGGCCGAACGGAAGCGCAGCATGGCATCGGGGGCGTCCAGAAACCACCAGGGGGCGCCAATGAACACTGACGGGTAGAAACCGGCCAGCGGGGCAATTTCCCTTGAAAAGACTGTCTCGTCAATAGTGAAAGGAATGAAATGGAAGCCTGGCGCCGTGCCAAAGTCCTCCAGCATGGGGCGCAACGCTTCCGTGTAGCTGACAGGGAACGGGATGTCGTGACCGGTATCCACACCGAACTTGTTGAAGGACGCCGTGTGGTGATTGCGGAATACGCCAGGATGGAGCGTCATGACGAGACCGTCGGCCACGGCCATACGGGCCATTTGGTACATCATGTGGGCCTCGAAGATATCTGCATCAGCGTCACTGGCCTTACCGTGGCGGGCCTTCTCGAACAGTTCCGCAGCGGTCGTCTCGCCCAGACGCAGCGTCATGGCTGTGCGGGAGCCATGATCTGAGGAGACGGCACCGTGTTCTACGAAGTACTGGCGGCGGTTCTCCATCGCCCGGATATAACCCGCGTAACCGGCTAGCCCATCACCGGCTGAATCGACAAGCTGCTGAACCCGCTCGGTCCAACCCGCCGCTGCAAACTTAATGTAGGCATCCGGGCGGAAGGTGGGCACTACGCGGCCGGTGAAATTCGGGTCCTTGGCAATGGCGGCGTGCGCGGCCAAGTCATCCAATGGATCGTCAGTCGTGGCGAGAACCTCGATGTTGAAATCCTCGAACAACTGGCGGGGACGGAACGCGGGGCTCTTTAGTTTGGCGTCCAGCTCATCAAAGAGGGCGTCGGAGTTCTCTGCTGACGGCTCGGCGCTCAAGGCAAAGACGTGTTCAAAAGAGTCACGCATCCAGTAGCCCGAGGCAGTGCCGTCAAAGAGCGGCCAGGCCTTGGCGAATTCACGCCATGCCTCACGGGGCTCCACGGCAGTTCCGCCGCCTACCCGCAACCGCTCCAAGGGCACCCCGCTGGCATGGATCAAGCGGGTGACGTAATGGTCAGGGCTTACCAGTAGAGTCGCCGGATCCGGGAACGGGGTATCAAGTTCGAGCATGCTCGCCTCGACGTGCCCATGGGGAGAAATGATGGGGAGGTCTTCAACCCGGGCCAGCAGATCTCGGGCAATGCTCCGGGTTCCAGGGTCCGCGGGCAGCAGCCGGTCCGGATCCCCAGCTAAGGGAGGAGCGGTCTCAACGGTGGACGGGTTGCGGGCCGGGAGGGCGCTAAGGGATTGTGACATAGCTCAATAGTCAGCCAAAATGAAATACTTTGTCAACCGGTTGCCATAATGATTATTCGCTTCGAGGAACCTTGACTAAATGGGCCCGGGCGCTTAATTCACCAGAACAGCAGCGCTCACACGCGCTTGGGACCGCTCAGCTCAAAGTAGCTACTTCCGGTACATCCGCTCGTTGTGGTTAGGTCCTCGAAAATACCCTCGAGGGTGATCCTGCCAATTCGGTCGACATAGCGGCGAATCCTGGATTTCGGGCAGTCGATCAGGCCCTTGATTGCACATTTCGCACCATATTTCACTCCTCACCAAGCAATTTAGGCTTCTCTTGAGAATTATTCTCCGGGGAAATTGGCCCACTTAGAGAACACTCTTAGTAAAAGGATGCGAAAATATGGCGCAAAATGCGCCCCGAAAAACCACTGGAAGGGCGAAGAGCCTAGCCTATCTTCGCCCCTGTAGAGCCGCGCAAAACCAGTTCGGTGCGCAACGTCGGATCTGGCCGAACGGGTGCCTCGGCATCGAGTTGGTCAAGAATTCTTAGCAGTGCAGCTGCCCCGGACTCATGCAGCGGTGACTTGATGGTAGATAGCGGCGGGGTGGTGAAATCTGAACCGAAAATGTTGTCAAACCCAAGAATGCTCAACTCAGCAGGCACCTTAATGCCAGCCGCCTGAAGCTCACGCAGGAGCCCAATGGCCATGAGGTCGTTATAGCAAAATATTGCTGTAGCCGAACCTGCCCTGACCGCCACGGCCGCACGCCGGCCGCCGTCGACCGTGGGATCCTCGGAATCCAGCAACGTGGCCTTGATGCCAGACCATTCACAGCGTGCGTTGATGCACTCCCAACGGTTTTGGGACATCCAGGATCGTTCGGGGCCGGCGACATAAGCAATCTCGGTGTGCCCCAACGCAACCAGGTGCCGCACCGCATCGCTCACCCCGGCATTCATCTGCGCTACTACCGAGGCAACACCAGCCACGTTTCGGTTAATGATGGCCACAGGCTTCTTCAAGGCAAGGTCCTGGATTTCCGCATCAGAAAGCCTTGGGCTGGCCAGTATCAGTCCGTCCACACTCGCCAGCATGCGTCGGGCCGCCGTCAATTCCAGCTGCGCTGACTCGGTGGAATCAGCCAGCATCAAAGTGTAATCGCGGGCGGCCGCGGCGGTCTCGGCTCCGCGGATGATGTCGAAATAGGCAGGGTTGGTAATATCGGCAACGATAAGCCCGATGGTTTGTGTGCGTCCGGTGGGCAGTGCACGGGCGAACATGTTCACTTGGTAATGCAACTCCTTGGCCGCCTCCTCGATGACCTTTTGAGTCTTGGCGCTTACCCGGCCTGGCTTACTGAGAGCGCGGGACACCGTGGAGGGATTGACACCGGCCATTTCCGCAATGTCATATATTGTCGGCGCCTGGTTCTTGCCAGAAGTGCGCTTCGTCGAACGCGCCCGCGTTTCCTTGGGGCCGGTGGTCTCGCTCATAGGGTCCTTCGTTTTGGTCGGTATGCCACTACCGTATCTCGGAAATTGCTGTCGCGGTCCTATTCTTCCGGTTCGCCAACGAGCTGCATTGCCGCCCGACAACGGTGGAGCGTTGCAGTGCAGGGTTGCTGTCATCAGCAATCCAACATGAACGCAGGCGCACGAGCCGCGATTCTGCCAGGTCGATCCGACGGCCACTTCAGGGCAGTAGAAGAACCGGCTGACACCCATCAAAACGGCGGGTGACAGCCGGTTCTTGGCCCCTAGGAACGCTCGGGGTACTTGCCCTCGGCACGGATGCGATCGTTCAACAGTGCAAGGTATTCGTCTTCGTCGAAGTCCAGGGGAACTTCCACGCCCTTCCAACTGGAGAGGTGGATGGCGTTGGCGAGGCGGACACCGTTGATGCCGTCGGAGCCGGGTGCGAGCAGTGGTGTGCCATCGAGGATGTTCGCGGCAAAATTCTGCAGAACTCCGGCGTGCTGTTCGCCCCATACGGAATCAAACTCGATGACCTCGGTGCTGAGGAACTGATCCAAATTGCCTTCGCCGGAGAAGAGGACCTTGACGTCTTCCATGTCCATTGAGGCGCTGATTTCTCGTTCCTTCTTTGACAGCCGGGTCACCGTGGCGGCTTTGCTCCCTTCCACCACTATCTTGCCGGCATCGCCGAGGATTTCGAAGCGGTCGGTGCCGATCATGTCGTGGGTGGCCGTGACGAAAACGCCGGTAACTCCATTGCCGAAGTCAGCGAAGGCACTCACCTCGTCTTCAACGGCAATGTCGCGCCGGAAACCATAGGACACCTTGGCGAAGACTGACTTCGGGACACCGCAAATCCACTGCCACAGATCCAGTTGGTGGGGGGCCTGGTTAACCAGGACGCCGCCACCCTCGCCACCCCAGGTGGCACGCCAGGCGCTGGAGTCGTAGTAGCCCTGGGGGCGCCACCAGGTGGTGATGATCCAGTTGCTGCGCAGGATTTCACCGATCTCGCCGTTGTCGATGATTTCCTTCACCCGCTTGTACAGCGGGTTGTTGCGTTGGTTGAACATGATGGCGAAGGAGAGTTCCGGCCGGGCTGCGGCGAAAGCGTTCAGTTCCTTGACCTGCTTGGTGTAAACACCTGCCGGCTTTTCCACGAGGGCGTGCAGATTCCGCGACAGCGCCGCCATTCCAATTTCGGGGTGCAGGTAGTGCGGGACGCAGGTGACGACGGCGTCAACGCTGCCGCTGTCCATCATGCTCAGGTGGTCAGCAAACATCAGAACACCCGGGTATAGTGCAACAAATTCCTCACGCTTGGCCGGATCCTCGTCGACCAGGGCGCCAATCTCCATGTTCGGAACCTGGCCGTTAGCGATGAACTTTGCGTAGGCGCTGCCTTGTTGACCCAGGCCAATAATGCCCAAGCGTACTTTCTTACCCACAGTTGTGACTCCGTTTCTTGACAGAAATTTAGTTCTTGGACCCGGACGGGTCCGAAAGGATTAAAAGAGGTGCGCGAAGCCCATGGACGTCAGGTTGCGCTGAGACGTTTCCAGTGCCTCCCATACGGTGCGCCCGTAGAGCTCGTCCTGCTCAACGAGCATGTATTGCGCACCTGCTGCGAGCGAATGTTCAATGATGGAGGGGAAATCAAGGTTGCCCTCCCCCACCTCTGCGAACTCGACAATGTTCTTGTAAGCAGCCATAAATCCTTCGTTGTCACCCTGTGTAAGAAGCTCGAACGCGGACTGTGGCACCTGACCGATCCGGTAGTCCTTCAAGTGGACCATCGCGGTCTTCGCGGCATACTTCTCAATCGTCCGTACGGGGTCCAAGCCACCTCGCTGGACCCAGTGGACGTCCAGCTCAAGTCCCATGGCCGGTGAATTTTCGATGATGACATCAAGCATGTACTTTCCGTCATACTTCATGAACTCCACGTGGTGGTTGTGGTAATACAGGCCAATCCCGTGCTCTCGGAGTCGTTCAGCATAGCCGTTGGCCTCCTTGGCGAAGTCGATCACTGACTCGAGTGACTTCATGGCAGGATGCGGCAGCATGCCGATGCGCAGCAGCTTGGTGTCCAGTCGCTGGGCATCGTCAATGATCTTCGAAAAGTCCTCACGGAGGGAATCGCCCGGCCGTCCCACAGGTTTTTCAAGCATGACCGAGAGCGATGCTATGTCCATGCCCAGTTCCGACTGTGCGCGCGACAGCTCATTGACGTGGGCCGCGTCCATGGGTATTTGGGATACCTCGACGGCGTTATAGCCCAGTTCGCTGACTTTCCTAAGCGTGTCGAACGCACCAAGTTGAGCAAAGCTGCCCTTGAGCATCATTGCCTGAACACCGATTTTTGACATGGTATTTCCTTCCATTGGCCGGCAACCGGAACAGCCCCGGCGCTTCTTCCTCGTCTTCAGCTACCCCACTGGGGCTGCTTGTGCAAAACTGCTCAGGCGATGATCGCCAATTTTTCGGGGTAACTTTGCGCATAAACAGCTTTGATGATGCGCAGTGATTTGGCTGCCTCAGCCGGGTCGAGCCAAAAGGGACCATCCTGACCCAACTGCGCGTAAAAATCGGCAATAAGGAGCTCGTGCGAGACACCCCAATAGTCGCGTCCGCCGGATGCGGCCCGGCGTTCCTGAATAGTTTCCACGCGTCCATCGGAATGCGTGATCGTCAGGTCCCCGCGCAACTCCAGTTGAGCCTTTTCCATCTCTACGCTGACGGTGATAGGTGCGTTGAGTGAATTTGCCAAGGTGGCGTACAAAACACTGCGCGCACCATTTTCATGGGTCAACACTAGTTCCGCAGTGTCCTCTACCTCGATGAAATCGGCCAGCGAATGGGTGGCAGCATGCCCGGACACGCCCGTGACCTCACCCAGCATCCACTGCAACAGGTCAAGGGTATGGATGGCCTGATTCATCAAAAGACCGCCGCCACCACCGGCCCAGGTGCCACGCCACGGGCGGTTTTGATAATATTCAGGCGTGCGATGCCACATGACAGTCGCTGCCCCGCCCACCACGGAACCGAATTCACCGCTGGAAATCCGATCCGCCATAACGCGAACGGCGACGTTGTAGCGGTTTTGAAAGCACACGCCCATCCTGGCCGAACTAGCGGCCGCTGCGGCAACTAACCTGTCGCCGTCCTCCAAAGTGCTGGCCAGGGGCTTCTCCCCAACGACATTGATACCGCGTTCCAGGGCGGCAATGGCAGGATCCACATGCTCGGCGTGAGGGGTGCAAATGTGGACCACATCAGGGCGGACCGAGTCAAACATCTCAGAGTAGTCTGTATAGCCTGGAGCATCGTAGGCGTCCATAGCGGCGGCAAGCCTCCCGGGGTCTGTGTCACACACAGCCACCAGTTCAGCCTCCGCAATCCCCACTATCGCCGCAAAGTGGATCGCTGAAACGTCTCCGCATCCAATAACGGCAACTCTGGGCATGGCAAGCTCCTTGGCAGTGGTGCGGTTTCGGTTGGCTCAGGCGAGGGTGATACCGATGGCGTCAGCGGTGCTCCGGAAGGCACGCGCCGCCTGCCCAAATGCTGTTGCACCGGAGAAGCCACCCAAGTCATGCTGCTCCGATAAATGTGGTTCCAGTGAGGCGAACCCCGTGTAACCGTCTTCTTTCAGTGCCGTGATTGTCTCCACCAGTTCGCCATCTCCGTGGCCAGTCGGAACCACAACGCCGGTGGCGGCAATGGCGTCCTTGACCTGGAGGTATTCCAGATAGGGGCGCAGCTTGGCATAGCCGTCGGTGTAGGGCTTGACGCCGACCTGAACAAAGTTGGCGTTGTCCCAGGCAGCGCGCAAAGCCGGCGAGTTGACGGTTTCCAGGATATCCAAAACACGTTCAGGCGTGTCGCCGTAAATGTCTTTTTCGTTTTCGTGGATCAAGATGATGTTGGCTTCCTCGGCCACAGCTGCCATCTGTGAAAGCCGTTCCATGACAGCGTCGCGGATCTCCTCCGGCTCCTGCCCCGCAGCGCGGTAGAAGGAGAACATGCGCACGTAGCGGGTATCAAGGACCTTCGCTACTTCAATGATGCGGCGCAAGCGGATCACTTCATGCTCTATGGGAAGGCTGACGTCCACTTTGCCCAAGGGGCTGGCGACTGCTGAAACCTTCATGCCGGCTTCATCCAGGATGCTCTTAAGATCGGACACTTGGGTATCATCAAGCTCCACCACATTGGTTCCCCACGCACTGCGAACCTCGATGTGTTTGGCTCCCAGTGCCAGCAGTACCGCTGCCTGGATCCGGGGATCCGGGTCGATTTCATCGCCAAAGCCAGACAGAGTCCAGGTGGGATTGGGGGTGTTAGACATCAGAGGCCTCCAAGGTGCGGATTACGGACTGTAGACGAGCTGCGCCAGCTAGGCTCCAGTGACTCATTTCACAAATTTCTGCATAAAAACAGCCTATAGCCCTAGCAGTCTTTTGACAACCGATTGCCAATAGTTCCGGGCGGGACACGTGCTACCGCGCCGCAACCATACCTGTGGATTCACGTACCGTGAGATAAGTAGGAAGCCGCACCATCTTACGAGCGTCAGAGGAGCCAGGGTCGAGCCGATTCAAGAGCATGCTGGTGGCTACCCGAGCCGCCCGCTCGATGGGAGCCGTAATGGTAGTCAGTGGGGGCTGACAAAAATCGGCCCCGAAAATGTCATCGAAACCAATGATGCTCACATCGGCCGGAACCCTGACCCCGCGAACACGAAAACGCCGCAGCATGCCAATTGCCAAAAGGTCGTTAAAGGCAATGCAGGCCGTGGCCCTACTCGTGAGCATGGCATCAGCGGCAGCTGCGCCGGAGGTTTGCTTGGGAGCGTAGGGGCCAAGTCGGATTGCTTCAACACCGTGCTCTCTCGCGGCATCAACAAAAGCCTGCCACCTCCACTGACTGGAAAGCGATTTTTCCGGTCCAGAAATAAAGGCAATTCTCCTATGATCCAGCGACACCAAATGTTGAAATGCCTGATGTATGCCGATGGTCGCGTCAATAAGGACGGCGGGCGCGCCGCCATCATTGCGATTCAACGCCACCAAGGGAATTCGTTCAGCGGCCCGCTTGAGAGCATTAGTGGAAAGTCTTGACGCGGCCAGAATGACGCCCTGGGACGTGGACATCATGCTCTCCAGTGTCGATTCCTCCACTTCTGCGGATTCCTCAGTGTCCACCAAGACCTGAATGTAGCCAGCGGCCTTGAGCTGTTCCTGCATGCCGTGGATGATGTCGAAATAGAACGGGTTGCCAATATCCGGGACCAGCAGTGCCACCGACCGGGACTGTCCCGCGGTAAGCACTTCCCTCCGCCGGGCGGAATCATAACCAAGATCCCGTGCGGCCTTCAAAACAGCCTCACTTGTTCGGGGGCTGATCCGGCCAGGGTTGGACAGGACTCGGGACACGGTAGAGGTTGCCACGCCGGCAACTTTGGCAACGTCGCGTAGCGTCACGCGCTCGCCATTTACTCTCTGAGCATCCACTTACCATTCCTCTCCAAAGCACCCAGATAGGGCGCAAGCCGTCAGCTACGTAACGATTTTTGGTTACGGCCGGATGACCAATCTCCTATCAATCAAACATGTTTGGCAAAAATTTGGCAACTGATTGCATATATATTGCCCGGACTATAGAGTCTGACATTAGCGCTGATCCTATGAGGTGGATCACACCCTGATTCTTGGTATCTTTTGAAGGAGTGAATAATGGAAATTACCCGCAAGAATTTTCTTGTTAGCGTCGGCGGGCTCGGTGCACTTTCGCTCGCACTTGCCGCCTGCGGAGGGAAGTCTGAAACATCCGGCTCCGGTGGCACCCCGGGCAAGGTTGACGGCACCGGAAAGACTCTTACAGTCCTCTTCAATACCAAGCCGCAGTACCCCGATGAGCAAAAAGCCTGGTTCGCACAGACTGCTGCTGATTTCAAAACCTTGACTGGCGCCACTGTTCAGTGGGAAACATTCGCCACAGCGAACGACGAAATGACTCGAATTCAGACTTCCGTTGTCGCTGGAACCGGCCCTGATGTTTACGGTCTAGGTACCACCTTCACCCCGACTGCCTACGCCACTGGCGCATTCGTCAAGCTCGGGGACACCGAATGGGCGCAACTCGGGGGCAAGGACAAATTTGTTCCTGCAACGCTGGGGATTTCTGGACCAGACAAAGACAACTTGATTGGTGTCCCCTTCGTCAGCCGACCATTTGTCATGGCCTATAACACCGAACTGTTGCAGGCTGCCGGTATCGACAAGCCGGCAACGACGTGGGACGAATTTGCCGCACACGGCAAGAAGCTGACAAGTGGAGACCAATACGGACTTGCCATCGCCTATAAAGACAATTTCGATCCGTGGAAATTCGTGTGGGGCATGTCAATCCAGGCTGGCAACCCCATCATCGACGGCAAGAAGGTCCGTATCGATGACCCAACAGTGATCAAAGCCTATGAGTCCTACTTTGGCTGGCTGACGAAGGATAAGTCTGTGGATCCCGCGTCTGTGGGTTGGGGAAATGCTCAAGCAGTCGCCGCGTTCGCCGCCGGCAAGGCTGCATACTTGCCCATGACCTCACCGTTGAGCATTCCCACGTTGGATAAGTCTGTCGTCAAGGGAAAATACCAGTACGCCCTCTTGCCCATGATTCCGCCAGGAGCAACTGCACGTCCGTCTGGCGGTGTGGAAGCGGCCAGCATCCTCTCGGGTGACAACTTGGTCGTTGCCGATTACTCCGCAAACAAGGACTTGGCCTTTGCGTTCATCAAAATGATCACTGACGCCCCTGCCCAAGCGAATTATTACAAGATCTTTGGTGAAATTCCCACCAACGCCGAAGCCGCCAAGGCCCTCTCCTCCGATCCCCTCGTCGCGCCAGCACTCGCTGCGGCAGCAAAGTCAGTGGCAACCCCCTTCAGCGGAGCCTGGGGAGATGTGCAGCTGGCCTTGACCAACACTGCCGTCCAGACCATCCCTGATCTGGCCGCCGGGTCCGTCAGCGAATCGGCGCTGAAGCCGCGCATCACAGATGCCCAATCCAAGGCCCAAGCCGCCCTAGACCGGGCTAAGTAGCCAGTCACTGAAAGAGCAATCCCATGTCTAGCGAGACTCCAACGGTCCCCCTGCAAGAACAGTCCACTGATCTTGCAGGGGGAGCTCCCCTCCCCCAAAAAAAGATGAGCAAGGGTGTCACTGAACGGGACCGCCCTCTGTGGCTGCTGGCTCCTGGCGGCCTCCTCATCACCGTCATCATCCTCATCCCACTCGCCTTGGCCGTGTACATGTCACTCATCGACCTGGACCAGTACACGTTGCGAAAATGGTTAGCCACACCGTTCATCGGCCTGGAAAATTTTGTTGAAGCCATCACCAAAACTGACTTACTGCGTTCAATCTGGATCAGCGTATCTTTCGCCGTGATTTCAACCGCCGTGACCGTCCCCCTTGGCGTGGCAGCCGCCGTCGTGACCCAAAACGCCTTCCGTGGACGGTCAGTGGTACGAGCAATCTTCTTGGTGCCTTATATTCTGCCCTCGTTCGTGGTCGCCACGGTGTGGCGCACGATGCTCCAGCCAGACGGAATCGTTAACGGCATCCTGAACAACATCGGTATGGACTCCACCTTGTGGCTCAACGGCCCCATGTCCTATTGGACGCTGGTTTTCGTTGAAATCTGGGCTGCGTGGCCATTCATTTATCTACTAGCGCTTGCCGGGCTCCAATCCGTGGACCATGAAGTCCATGAGGCAGCCGCGATCGACGGCGCGCTCTGGTGGCGCAAGCTTCGGGAAGTCATCTTTCCCTACCTGAAGGGCCCAGTCTCCCTGGCCTTCTTGCTGGGCACCCTAAACCACATCAACAACTTCACCCTTCCGTTCGTCCTGTTCGGGGCACCCGCCCCGGCCGATGTGAATGTCCTGCCCATCCTGGTCTATGTGACAAGCTTCCAGAGTTTTCGTTTCGGTCTCAGCGCTGCAATGGCAGTGGTTTCTCTGATCCTGATTGCCATTCCGCTATTCATCTACCTACGCGCAGTCAAGCTTGACGTTTCAGAGGATGGAGGGAAGAAATGAGTACCCTAACCAAATCAGCTCGCTCAACCAAGGACCCCCGTAAAGGTAGAAGTGCCCAAGTCACCCGGCTCATGCCTACGTGGTTGATCGGTATTCTGACCACACTTTTGTGTGTCTTCGTCCTTGTGCCCGTGAGCTACATTTTCCTGGCGTCATTAAACACCGACACCGGTGTTGCCAGTGGCGAGTTTTGGCCCAGCGAGTTTTCCCTTGATAGTTACACGAAAATCTGGAGCAGTGTCGGTTTGGGCAAGGGCATCATCAACAGCCTGATCGTCTCCGGCTCCGTGGCAGTCGTCTCAGCCATCATTGCCATCGGCACCGCCTACGTTCTGGTGCGGTTTTCCTTCTTCGGCCGGCTCACAATGTTGCGCGGATTATTGGGACTCCAGAGCATTCCCGGCACGTTGATGCTGCTGCCAGTCTTCGTGCTCTTCGCGTCCATTGGCTCGTGGATAGGCATCACGATCATAGGGACGCTATGGGGACTCTTTATCGCCTATTTGACGTTCGCGCTGCCCTTTTCAACGTGGGTCATGGTGACCTACCTGCGTGGACTCCCCCGCGAACTCGAAGAGGCGGCCAGGATTGACGGCGCCTCCAATTTGGGGATTCTCTTTAGAATCATCGTGCCCTTGAGCTGGCCAGGAATTGTCGTCTCCGCAATTTTCGCATTTCTCCTGGGTTGGAACGATGTGTTGTTTGCATCAATCTTCACCAAGCCCGACACTGCTACCGCGGCCATCGTTTTGCAGGTCTTCGCCGCGAGTCAGGAAGGTGGCGCCATTCCGGTGTACAGCCAGATGATGGCGGCTGCGCTTGTCTGCGCAGTCCCTGTTGTTGTCCTCTACCTTTCCTTCCAGCGTTACCTTGTGGGCGGTCTGACCGCCGGCAGCGTGAAGTAGCCATAACAAGCAACTGCGTTAAGTAATGGCCGGTTCGCCTTGGGAAACCAAAGAGAACCGGCCATTACTTATTCTCCCGTCACCAGCTTTGTGGCAGCGGCCGTCCTTCTTCATAGCCTGCGGCGGACTGGACGCCTACAATGGCATGCTCCCGGAACGTGGCCAGGGATGAGGCCCCCGCGTAAGTGAAGGAGCTGCGAAGCCCGGCGGTGATCATATCCAACAGGTCCTCAACGCCGGGACGGGCGGGATCAAGGTACATCTTGGAGGTGGAGATGCCTTCCTCGAACAACCCTTTCCGGGCACGCTCAAACGCCTGATCGCCGGCCGAGCGGTTTTGCACTGCCCGGGCGGAGGCCATGCCAAAGCTCTCCTTGTACCGCCGTCCGCCGGCATCCACCTGCAGGTCCCCCGGGCTTTCGTAGGTGCCGGCAAACCAGGACCCGATCATCACCTGGCTGGCTCCGGCGGCCAGGGCGAGGGCCACATCGCGCGGGTACCGCACTCCCCCGTCGGCCCACACGTGCGCACCCAGCGCAGCAGCCGCGCCCGAACACTCCAGCACGGCGGAGAACTGGGGCCGGCCCACAGCGGTCATCATGCGGGTGGTGCACATGGCGCCCGGGCCCACCCCCACCTTGACGATGTCGGCACCTGCCTCCACCAGGTCCCGCACACCGTCGGCGCTGACCACATTGCCGGCTGCCACAGGCACTGCAGGCGCAAGCGAACGTACGGCCCGCAGGGCTTCCAGCATCTTCTCCTGGTGCCCGTGTGCGGTGTCCACCACCAGCGTGTCCACGCCGTACTCCAGCAGCGCAGCGGCCTTCTGGGCGACGTCGCCGTTGATGCCCACGGCCACGCCAATCCGCAGGCGTCCGGAAGCGTCAACGGCCGGCTGGTAGATGGTGGATCGCAACGCCCCCGTCCGGGTCAGGGCACCCACCACAACGCCCGAGCGCAACACTGGCGCGAAGTCGGTACCTGCCGAGTCGAGGATGGCAAAGGCCGCCCGCAGTGCGGTGTCGGTGGCCGCCTTGGCATCCGCTGCCGTGAGGGTTCCGCCGTCGGCCCGGGTCCGGATAACGTCGAAGGGTGTGGCGTCAAGAGTCAGTACAGCGGAGCGCATCACGGAGGCAAGGGAAGAAAACCTGTCAACGCCCTCGCAGTCGGCGCCGCGCACCACCCCGGCAAAAACGCCGTCGTCCACAACCACCACGGCGTTGTGCGCCCGCTTGCTCATCAGGTGCACGGCGTCAATGACGATGTCGGCCCCGGTCATCACCAACGGCGTTTCGTAGAGCGAGTTCCTGCACTTTACCCAGTCGGTGACCGAGCGCAGCACCTCCAGGGGAACATCCTGCGGCAAAATGGCCATCCCGCCACGCCGGGCCACGGTTTCCGCCATCCGCTTGCCGGACACCGCCGTCATGTTCGAAACCACCAGCGGAATGGTGGTCCCGGTGCCATCCCCACTGGAGAGGTCAACATCGAGCCGGGAGGTGATCTTTGAACGCGAAGGGACAAGAAAAACGTCCGAGTATGTCAGATCAGTGGCCGGTGGGGTAAGAAAACGCATGAGCACTCCAAAAAGCGAGAAAACAAGGCGGTCGAGGCGGCCAGGAGTGCCGCCAAGGGAAGTCAACCACGAAAGCCGCCCGTTCACCGCAAAAGGTTGCCATTTGAACAATCTAGATCGGACGCGCCACAAGCCAGATTGGCATGCTAACCAAAATGCTCACTAGACTTACAGGCGGTAGGGGTTTGTTGGACCCAGACCATCGATCAAAAAAGCTTGCATTGCGTAAATGCGTCCGTCACCGGGGCATGCGCGGGGTGCAAAACATGCACAGCGGGCAACAAAAACTCATGGAAGAGGCGTAACACACGTGCCAGAGCAATCCATCCACCGTCTACCCGAAGAATTTGGCGGCAACGAGTGGCTCGTCGATGAACTGTACGAGCGCTACCAAAGCGACAAAAACTCTGTGGACACAAAGTGGTGGTCACTGTTTGAGTCCTTTGACGCCGACGATGCAGCCGGCAATGGACGCCACACCGCAGCAACTTCAACGCCCATCACGGCACAGATTCCGGCAGTCCCCCCGGCCGTTTCCTCCCCGGTCCGGCCTGAGGCCCCTGTTGCCAGTTCGACGGCGGCCCCGGCCCCTAGTGCACCGGCGGCTCCCGTTGTGGCGCCGAAGTCACCGGCGGCTCCGCGACCACCAGCACCCGCCAAGGATGCTGCCCGCACCGGCGCCACGCCCATCCCCGCCCAGCTGCCCAAAACAGCCAAGGACACCTCTGTCCCGGACGAAGCCGTCACCTCTATTTTGCGCGGACCGGCCAAGGCCATTGCCGCGAACATGATCAGCAGTCTGGAAGTGCCCACGGCCACCAGCGTGCGCGCCATTCCGGCCAAACTGCTCATCGACAACCGTGTTGTCATCAACTCCAACCTGGCCCGCGCCCGCGGCGGCAAGGTCTCCTTCACCCACTTGATCGGCTACGCCGTCATCAAGGCACTTGGCCAATTCCCCTCCATGAACGTCTACTACGACGTCATCGACGGCAAGGCCGTCGCAGTCCAGCCGCCGCATGTGAACTTTGGCATCGCCATTGACATGCCCAAGCCCGATGGAACGCGCCTGCTCATAGTGCCGAACATCAAAAAGGCGGAGACGCTGAACTTTGCCGAGTTCTGGCACACCTATGAGGACCTGATCAAGCGCGCCCGCGCCGGCAAGCTCACTGCAGATGACCATTCGGGCACCACGGTGTCACTGACCAACCCCGGCGGCATCGGCACCGTTCACTCCGTGCCGCGCCTGTCCAAGGGCCAGGCTGCCATCATCGGCGTCGGCGCATTGGACTACCCCGCCGAATTCCAAGGTGCCAGCGAGAAAATCGTCGCCCAGAGCGCCATCTCCAAGATCCTGACGCTGACCTCCACCTACGACCACCGCGTCATCCAGGGAGCCGGTTCGGGCGAGTTCCTCAAGAAGGTCCATGCGCTCCTGCTCGGTGCTGAGAACTTCTACGACGAAATCTTTGAGTCCTTGCGTATCCCCTACGAGCCCGTTCGTTGGCGCGTGGACCAGCAAGTAGACCCCGCAGATGAGATCAACAAGGTTGCCCGCATCCAGCAGTTAATCCACTCCTACCGTGTGCGCGGCCATTTGATGGCCGACACAGACCCGTTGGAATACGTTCAGCGCACGCACCCGGACCTGGACATCTTCACCTACGGCCTGACCCTGTGGGACCTGGACCGCGAATGGCCCACAGGCGGTTTCGGCGGCAAGCCCATGCTGAAATTCCGCGACATCCTTGGCGTGCTGCGTGACGCCTACTGCCGCACTACAGGTGTCGAGTACATGCACATCCAGGAGCCCTCCCAGCGCGAATGGTTCCAGAACGAGTTGGAGCATCCGTACTCCAAGCCCAGCCGTGAGGAGCAACTGCGTATTGTCTCCAAGCTGAATGCTGCCGAGGCGTTTGAGACGTTCCTGCAGACCAAGTTTGTTGGCCAGAAGCGGTTCTCTCTGGAGGGCGGGGAATCCTTGATTCCGCTGCTTGACTCCATCATTTCCGACGCCGCCGACGACGGCCTAGACGAGGTGGCCATCGGCATGGCCCACCGTGGTCGCCTGAACGTGCTCACCAACATCGCCGGCAAGACCTACGCCCAAGTCTTCCGTGAATTTGAGGGTACCCAGGATTCCCGCAGCGTGCAGGGCTCCGGAGATGTGAAGTACCACCTCGGCACCGAGGGCACGTTCACCTCCGACGCCGGCAACGAGACCAAGGTTTACCTGGCGGCCAACCCCTCACACTTGGAAGCCGTTGACGCTGTCCTCGAGGGCATTGTTCGCGCCAAGCAGGACCGCCTTGATCAGGGGGAGAACTTCCCCGTGCTGCCCATCATGATCCACGGCGATGCTGCGTTTGCTGGCCAGGGCGTGGTGGCTGAAACGCTGAACCTCTCCCAGCTGCGTGGATACCGCACCGGCGGAACCATCCACGTTGTGGTGAATAACCAGGTTGGCTTTACGACGGCGCCCTCCTCCTCCCGTTCCTCGGTGTACTCCACCGATGTGGCCAAGATGATCCAGGCGCCCGTGTTCCATGTGAACGGCGACGATCCCGAAGCCGTGGTCCGTGTAGCCCAGCTGGCATACCAGTTCCAGCAGCGCTTCCGCAAGGACGTTGTCATCGACATGGTCTGCTACCGCCGCCGCGGGCACAACGAGGGTGACGACCCCTCAATGACCCAGCCGCTGATGTACAACCTCATCGAAGCCAAGCGCTCGGTACGCCGCCTCTACACGGAGGCCCTGATCGGCCGCGGCGACATCACCGAGGACGAGGCGTCGCAATTGCTGCGCGACTACCAGGAACGCCTAGAACGCGTCTTTGCCGAAACGCATGCAGCCCAGACCTCACCAATTCCGATCGTGACCAAGGATGCCCAGGCCGTCTTCGATCTGGAGCGCCCCATAGCCCAACAGACCGATACCGGTGTGAACGATCCCCAGACCACCGCCATCTCTGCTGCCACACTGGCCCGAATTGGCACCGTGCATACCGAAGTTCCTGAAGGCTTCACGGTTCACCAAAAGCTGAAGTCATTGCTTGAAAAGCGTGAGACCATGTCCCGCGAAGGCAGCATCGACTGGGGCTTCGGGGAGCTTGCAGCCTTTGGCTCCTTGCTGTTGGAGGGCGTCCCGATCCGCATGGCCGGCCAGGACTCGCGCCGCGGTACTTTTGTGCAGCGCCACGCAGTGTTCCACGACCGTGCCAACGGCAACGTCTGGACACCCATCACGGGTCTGGGCGAAGACCAGGCGAAGCTGTGGATCTACGATTCACTGCTCAGCGAATACGCAGCCATGGGCTTTGAATACGGATATTCGGTGGAACGCCCCGACGCCTTGGTTATTTGGGAAGCCCAGTTCGGCGACTTCGTCAACGGTGCACAAACCATCATCGATGAGTTCATTTCCTCCGCCGAGCAAAAGTGGGGTCAGCGCTCATCACTGGTGCTGATGCTGCCGCACGGCTACGAAGGCCAGGGCCCCGACCACTCCTCGGCCCGCATCGAGCGCTTCCTGCAGATGTGTGCAGAGGAGAACATGATAGTCGCCAATCCGACCACCCCGGCGTCGCACTTCCACTTGCTCCGCCGCCAGGCTTACAGCCGCCCCCGTAAGCCGCTGATCATCTTCACCCCCAAGCAGTTGCTGCGCCTGAAGGCTGCCGGTTCTTCCGTGGAGGATTTCACCACCGGCGGTTTCCGCCCCGTGATCGGCGACCATGTCACGTTGGATAACAACACCGTGGACCGCGTCATACTGGTTTCCGGACGCCTCTACTACGATCTGCTCGCAGAACGAGAGAAAAGTGCGGACACCAAGGTCGCGATCGTCCGCGTGGAGCAGCTCTACCCGCTGCCGCTGGCGGAGATCAAGGCTGAGCTGGCCAAGTACCCGAACGCCGAGGTTGTTTGGGCTCAGGACGAGCCCGCCAACCAGGGCCCGTGGCCGTTCATGGGCCTGAATCTGGCTCCCGAGCTGGATACGAAGCTTGGACGGGTTTCCCGTCGGGCGTCAGCTGCCACGGCCACAGGATCTGCAAAGATCCATGCTGTGGAGCAGGCATTGCTCGTCAAGCAAGCGTTCGAGCGCAACTAAGAAGTTGGTCGATGCCCGGTCTGCAACACAGGCCGGGCATCTTTCATTGAATGTATGTGATGAGAAGGGGAACCGTGGAAAAGCGGGAGCTGCGAATTGTGGCCGTTGGAGACGAGCTGGTTGCCGGAGTGGGCGATCCCCGCGCACTTGGCTGGCTTGGCAGGGTACTTGCGCGGACGCCGCAGGAGAGCGTCACGGTTGAACCATATGTGCTGGCGAGCCCTAAGGAAGGCACAGAGGCGCTGGCTGGACGTTGGCTGCATGAGGCCGGCAAGCGTTTTGACGACTTCCACGAAAACCGCCTCGTCATTGGCCTCTCGGGCCGGGACATCGAATACGGTCTCTCGACCGCCCGCAGCCGGTTGAACCTGGCCAACATCCTGGATGGCGCCACCCAGCTGAACATCCCGGTGTTCGTGGTGGGCCCGCCACCGTCGCTTGACGCGGCGTTGAACCGCAAGCTGGCGGAGCTGAACACGGCATTTGCCGACGTCACCACACGCCGCAAGCACCACTATGTCGACACCTTTTCGCCGTTGCAGAACCACGAGCAATGGCGCAACGATGTGGCGGCCAACAACGGCTCCCCCGGCCAGGCCGGCTACGGCCTGATGGCGTGGCTGGTTTTGCACCGGGGCTGGTACCAGTGGCTGGATCTCCCCGACGTCCTCTAACCCGGTGTCCCGGTGCTTGAGCCTGCCGAAATCCGAAAGCCTCGCGTCTTATGACTAGATTTCCAGTGTATTTCTAGGAAAGACCCAGAGACGGGGTTAGTGTGAAAAAGCTCCCTGGCTTCCCATGGCGGCCAGGGCACTTTTTGCATACCCGCATCTTCTCCAGACAGAGAGGCAGCTTTGACGAGCCACAGACCATTTGCATCCACCCTGGCCGCCGCCACGGCATGGAGCGTTGTTGCCGGCCTTATTTTCCTCCCGGCAGCCCGGACGGCTACGGGTGTTATTGCCGCCCCCTGTGCCAACATCGAGTCTGTTTTTGCCCGGTGATCCGGCCAGGCCGTGGGGGCTGCCGGGGAAGAGGTAGCCGTCTTCGAGGCAAGCCTCAAGGCCCGTATCACCGTACCTGGCGCCGTCCACAGTTATGAGCTGGGCAGTGAAGCCATCGACGGCCACCTGTACCCGGCCGTTGCAACGGCAGATTTGACCGCCCAGCCCGCCCTTGACTACGCGGCCAGCGTTGCCGCCGGCGTGGCTGAACTCGGCGCCTACGTCAATGCCAGGTCGCAGGCCTGCCCCGACGCCGCATTTGTGATTGGCGGCTATTCGCAGGGCGCCCAGGTTGCCGAGACCACCTACAACGACGTGTTGACCGATCTTCGACGCAGCAAAGTTGTCTTTAACGCACCCTTTGGCGATCCCAACCTGCAGCTGCCTGAGGAGCCCCTATGTCCCGGCGGCGTTCACACTGAATACCGGCACCTGGTGCAACACCAGCGACTTCGTTTGCGGCTCCAGCAAGAACTTGCTCCAAACCGCCGGGCATTGACTTTACGGCGTGCCCAGCAGCACCCAGCAAAGCCCCATCGACGCCGCGACGCAGGAAGTGGCCGCCCGGATTGCTAGGGCCAAGCCTTTTCTGGCGCAGTTCCTGGACACCACCGCTCACAACCCGGCACCCACTTCCGGGCCCAATGTCCACGCGTCCGGCATTGACATTGCCCTGGTGTTGGACACCAGCTTGTCCATGGCGCCCAACGTGACCCTGGCCAGGAACTTGGCACCATTTCAGGGAGGCCAGCTCGCCGCCATGAATGGCAGCATTGCACCGGTCGGCTACACGGATAGCGCCACTAACTCCGCCACCGCGCTCTCGGACTTCTCCACCACCATCGCCGACGTTCAGGCCAAACTGGATGCCATTATTCCTTCAGGGACCGACACAGCACCTCAGGGCGTGGTGGGGGACCTTGCCACGCCACTGTCCGGTCTCACTTGGCGCCCTGACGCCACGAAGGCCGTGATCGTGCTCACTGATGCCCAGCTGAGCCCGGCCGTCCTGCCCAGCCTTCCCGCTCTGCTGGCGAAGGTGAATGCCCTCGGTGCGCTCGGTGACTACGCGAAGGTCAGGTTTTACCCTGTAGTGCCGTCCGCTGTGCCTCCTGTGGCCATTTTGGCACACCCGTCGTATTCGCCTCCCGGTCGGCGAAGCCATCACCTTCAAAGCCTCGCAGTCCTACTCACCCAACAGCACCCTTGCAAGTTTTGCCTGGAACTTCAACGGCGACGGCATCATTGATCAGACCACCCCCGGCCCCACGGCAACGCACACCTACACCGCAGCCTTCGTGGGCAAGGCCACGGTGTCCGCCGTAGATGCCAATAGCGTCCAAACAACAACCGAGGCGGCGGTTTCCATTGATACCAGCCTCCAGCCGGCCCTTCCCAGTGCGGCCACCAAGCTGGCAGCAGTGCACAGTGCCACCAGCTCCACCGGCGCATCCGTGAGCTGGGAACCGACAGACGACACCGCCGCAGGCTTTGTGGGTGCCACCATCACCACAGTGCTCAAGGCAGTTCCCCCAAGGTTCAACGGATGAGAAGTTGGCTGCCACCGGCGCCAACAACACCGCCGCATGGCTGGGCGGCGGGATTCTCCTGCTGGTACTTGGTTCAGGGGCCTTGGTGTTCTTGCGCCGCTGGAACCAGCTGTAGAAATCCGCCCCGGTTAGGTGCGCAACCTTCAGTTATGGGATACTTGGGGGCAGATCTTATTCGGATCTTTTCAATGATTGGAGGCAGCCATGTCAAAGCGTTCACGCAAGCGTCGGGACCGTAAGGGTAGCGGCGCAAACCACGGTAAGCGCCCCAACGCATAAGTCTTGACTTACGCGCAAAGGCCCGTTCCGCCATGATGGTGGGACGGGCCTTTGCGTTGTGGATAGAGTGGAAGTGAAATTCCTCCACAGAAAGCCGTAGACATGTTTGCCCTGGTACTGCTGACCATGCTGCCGTTCGTCTGGTTTGGCATGATCGTGGCCATTTCCTTCATTGAGACGCCGTTGAAGTTCCGTGCACCGGGAATGACGCACGCGCTGGGCGTGGGTATTGGCCGGCTAGTCTTCACGGCGCTGAACTATGTGGAGGCCTTACTGGCCGCAGCAATTGTGGCGGCCTGGCTCTTCGCTGGTGAGCTGGTCAGCGCGATGGCTGGCGCGTTGCTGATTCTGTCCATCGCGGCCTTGGGGCTGCAAATGCTGGTCTTGCGCCCGGCCATGGGCCAGCGGACCAAGGCCCTGGCCCAGACTGCGGTGACGCACGACGGCGCCGCTCCCGTGAAAGCCAAGATCGGCACCGCCATGCACATCGCCTACATCGCGTCCGAGGGGCTGAAAGTTCTTGCCCTGCCCATAGCCGGCATCCTCATCGTGCTGGCTGTGGCAGCCTAGCTCCCATGGGCATCTCGGCACAGGCCAGCCAGCACCTAAAATCCGGTAGAACGGCGTCGCACTTGAACGCCTACCAGCCTACGCACCAGGACAGCGCCGCGACCCGTCCTGATATTGCCACCCGGGAAGACATCCTCACGCTCGTGGAAACTTTTTACACGCGAGCGTTTGCCGACCCGCTCATCGGCCCCATCTTCACGGAGGTGGTGCACATGGACCTGGTCAGGCATATGCCCATCATGGCCGACTTTTGGCAGACAGTGCTGTTCAAGGCGGGCCTTTACAGCAGGAATGCGCTGAAGATCCACGTCGACATCCATGTCAAGGAGCCCCTGACACTGGCTCATTTCAACCGTTGGTTGCAGTTGTGGAGCACCACTGTTGATGAACTCTTTAGCGGCGAAAAGGCGGAGATGGCTAAGGTCCAGGCACACCTGATCGCCGGATCCTTGCATCGCCGGGTGACGGGCCGGGCTGCAAGCCAGCACCGCACCATTTCGATGCGGCTGCCCGAGGGCTAGAGGGCCCACCAGAAGGCTAAACTCCCGCGGGCCTACCCGCATGCAGGCGGGCCAAAATTGCCGCCTTGAGCGTCTCGGGGGCCGCTTCTTTACACGAACGCTTCACCACTGTCCGGATCACGCACTCGAGGTCGTATTCCTGGGAGCAGTCGGCGCATCCGTCCAGGTGCGTCTTGATCTCCGTAAGGTCCGCACGGGACAGCGCCCCGTCGAGGTATTCATAAATTCGGGCGATGCGTTCGTCGTCGCAATCACCCAGGCTCTGGCAGTCGCCCATCGTTATTTCTCCGTTTCCTTAAGTTCGTTCGCGGTGCCATTGGCATATCCGCGTTCCACAGCATATTCGCCCAGCATGTCCCGCAAAAGCTTCCGCCCTCGGTGCAACCGTGACATCACGGTCCCGATAGGGGTGTTCATGATCTCTGAAATTTCCTTGTACGCATAACCTTCGACGTCGGCAAAATACACTGCCAGCCGGAACTCCTCCGGGATGGCCTGCAACGCGCTCTTCACATCGGAGTCCGGCAGGTGATCCAGGGCCTCAGTCTCGGCGGACCGCAGGCCCCTGGAGGTGTGCGACTCGGCACGTGCCAGCTGCCAATCCTCAACGGAATCAGCATTGGACTGCAGTGGCTCACGCTGACGTTTGCGGTACAAGTTGATGTACGTGTTGGTCAAAATCCTGTACAGCCACGCCTTGAGATTGGTGCCGGGCTTGTATTGGTGAAAAGCCGAAAAGGCTTTAGTGTAGGCCTCTTGCACCAGGTCCTCGGCGTCGCTGGGATTGCGTGCCATGCGCATGGCTGCCGAATATAACTGGTCAACGTATTGCATGGCGTCACGTTCAAAACGGATACGGCGGGCCTCCACCGTCTCGGTGGCAACATCTACGGTATCCACATCGGTATTCACCGTTGCCGCAACCTCGCGGGAAAGGCCGCTGCGTCGTTGCGCGTCGGACTCAATGACTTGCTCAGGCTCGGAAATGTTCATTACAGAGAAGTCTACTGTCAGTGTCTGCATTGCCACCTTTCCTCATAGGTTCATACCCTCCCAAGTCGGGCTATGCGCCGCTGTTTGTACACATGCAAACCCGGCAACGCCGTCGAATATTCCGCAAACCACGTCTCAAAGTGCGAGACTTGGAACAAGGTTCAAACGTTCGCCCGTAGCACCAGAGGTTTCACAGCACTTAAACGAAAGGCCGTACCTTGTCACTAGTTCGCGCACTTGCCCGCCCCATGCTTGCCTCGTCCTTCATCCTTTCCGGTTTGGAACGGCTGCGTCATGCAGACCAGACGGCGGAGCAGCTCTCCCCCGTCCTGAGCCGCATTTCTGCCGCACTGCCGGTACAAACCAGCGAGAAGTCCCTAGCCAAGATCCTGGCTGGAGTTCAGGTGGGTGCTGGCGTGCTGGTGGCCACCGGAAAGTTCTCCCGTCCCGCCGCCGTCGTTCTGGCCATGACGGCCGGGCTGGGCACCGTTGTGGAGTATCGCAGCGCCGCCACGGACACCAAGGAGGGAAAATCACACCGCCGCAGCCAGCTAGCCAAGAACATCGGGCTGCTGGGCGGGGCCCTGCTGGCCAGCGTTGACACGGCAGGCCGCCCGGGCCTTGCCTGGCGTGCCGAACGGCTCATCGAGTCCGGCAAGAAGACCGCCACCAAGAAGATCCACACCGCAGACAAGAACGTTCGTGCGCTCGCCCACGACGTGACAGGACAGTAACCACCCCATGACATCCGCCCCTTGGCCCGCACCGTTTGCCGCAACACCCTTGGACGCCACCGTCACCATTCCGGCATCCAAATCGCTGACCAACAGGTACCTGGTTCTGGCTGCCGTGGCCGACGGCGTGTGCCGGCTGCGCGCGCCCCTGGCCTCTAGGGACTCCGATCTGATGATCCAGGCCCTGCGCGCCCTGGGCGCGGGGATCCAGGAAGTACCCGGGAGCGGACCCGTGCCGGATCTGGTGGTCACCCCCATCCCCGCTGGCCATTGCGTGGATGCGTCCGTCGACTGCGGGCTAGCCGGGACTGTCATGCGTTTTGTCCCCCCGCTGGCCGCGCTGCTGTCAGGGGAGGTGAGCTTCGACGGCGACCCCGCCGCCAGGGTGCGCCCCATGGCCCCCATTGTGGCCGCCCTGGCGGGTCTGGGTGTCAAGGTCAGTGACGGTGCCGACGGGCTGATGCCGTTCACGGTCCACGGCACCGGCACTGTTCGTGGCGGCCATGTGGCCATCGATGCCGCCGGCTCCTCACAGTTCATCTCGGCCATCTTGTTGGTGGCCGCCCGGTTCACGCAGGGCCTGCACCTGGAGCACACCGGAGAATCGGTGCCCAGTGTTGACCATATTTCCATGACGGTTCAGGTGCTGCGGTCCCTGGGTGTCACGGTGGATGACTCCACCCCTAAGCACTGGATAGTTGCCCCGGGTCCCATTGCGGCCTTTGACGTGGTCCTGGAGCAGGACCTCTCCAACGCGGGCCCGTTCCTGGCCGCCGCTCTGGCCTCGCGCGGCACCGTGCGGATCCCGAACTGGCCGCTGAATACCACCCAAGTCGGAGATAAGTGGCGTGAGATCCTGCCACAGTTCGGTGCCACCGTCAGCCTGGACGACGGCGTCTTGACGGTGACGGGAGGGCCCGAAATTCTCGGTGTCGACATTGCCGACACCAGCGAACTTGCCCCCTCCGCGGCCGCCCTCTGCGCCCTAGCCACGGGCCCGTCTCGGCTGCGGGGCATCGCCCATCTGCGCGGACACGAGACGGACCGGCTCGCGGCGCTGGTTGCCGAGATCAACGCCCTGGGCGGGAACGCCGTCGAAACTCCGGACGGGCTGATCATCAACCCCGCCCCGCTGCACGGCGGGGTGTTCCACAGCTACGAGGACCACCGCATGGCCACGGCCGGTGCCATCATCGGGCTCGCCGTGCCCGGCGTCACGGTGGAAGATATCGCCACCACCGCCAAAACCATGCCTGCCTTCCCGCAGATGTGGGCCGACATGGTGGCCCAGACCACTGTGACCGAAGCGTAGGCCGATGGCAAACGATTACAGCACCTGGGACGAATCAGATGTCAGGGTCAGGCCCAACAAAAAGGGCAGCAGGCCACGCACCAAGGACCGACCGGCACATGATGACGCCGTCATTGGACGCATCATCACGGTGGACCGTGGCCGTTACACCGGCATCGTGGACGAGGACCTGCCCACCGAGCGCCTACTCATCGCCGCGAGGGCCCGCGAACTGCGCCGCTCCCCCGTGGTGGCCGGCGACTTCGTAGCCCTGGTGGGTGACACCTCAGGCAAGCCGGACACCCTGGCACGCCTGGTGCGCGTGGAGGAACGCCGCACACTGTTGCGCCGCAGCGCCGATGACACGGACCCGATTGAGCGCGTAGTGGTGGCCAACGCTGACCAGCTGGTCATCGTGGTGGCCGCGGCCAACCCCGAGCCGCGCACGGGTTTCATCGACAGGGCCCTGGTGGCCGCCTACGATTCGGGCATCGCCCCGATTCTGCTGATCACCAAGGCAGACATCAAGGACCCTGCCGAACTGCTGGCCAACTACGAGCACCTGGAGATGACAGTCATCATCAGCCGCACTGCTTCCGCAGGCGCCGCAGACGCCGCCTCCGCCATTGACGCGCGCAGCGACGACGGTGACTCCGCCCTTTTGGCTGGCGGCGCCGTCGAACAGCTGCGGGAATTCCTTGACGGCAAGGTCAGCGTCATGGTCGGGCACTCGGGTGTGGGCAAGTCCACTATGGTCAACGCGCTCACCGGCTCCCAGCGTGCCACGGGCGGCGTGAATGCCGTGACGGGTCGCGGCCGGCACACCTCATCCTCGGCGCTGGCCCTGCGATTGAAGGACGGCGAGCCCCGCTCCTGGATCATTGACACCCCGGGCATCCGCTCCTTCGGGCTGGCCCATGTGAACCCCGACAGGATCTTGGCGGCCTTCCCCGACCTGCAACCAGGTACCGACGACTGCGAACGCGGTTGCAAGCATGACAGCGTCGCCGTCAACTGTGGCCTGGACCCGTATGTTGCCGCCGGTCATGCCGGCGACGCCGGGCCGGCACGGCTGGCGTCGCTGCGGCGCCTGCTGGGCACCAGCGACCGCACCGAAGGGCGCGCCGAGGCCAAGGAACTTGGCCAGATCGACTGACCGGCGGTCGAGACCTGGCCAACTCGCCACCGCAGGCGATCCGGCATTTTTCCGGCGACTATCCGACGCGTCGGCCTGTTCCCCGCCCGCGTGCCAGCCAGCCTAGTCCCCCAACTACCGATAACGTGGTGAGTATGACGCCCCCACAGACGTACAACGATGACCTCCGCCTGGCCCATGTCCTGGCCGACACCGTCGATTCCCTGACCATGTCCCGTTTCAAGGCCCTGGATCTGCAGGTTGAGACCAAGCCGGATCTGACGCCTGTGACCGATGCAGACAAGGCGGCCGAGGAGTCCATCCGTAGCCAGCTGTCCCGGGTCCGTCCCCGCGATGCCGTGCTCGGTGAGGAGTTTGGCAGCAGCGGCCACGGCTCGCGGCGTTGGATCATCGACCCGATCGATGGCACCAAGAATTTTGTGCGCGGCGTTCCGGTCTGGGCCACATTGATCGCCTTGGTCGACGAGGGCCGGCCGGTGGTGGGCCTTGTCAGCGCGCCGGCTTTAGGCAAGCGGTGGTGGGCTGCCGAGGGCACCGGAGCGTACATGGGCAAATCCCTGGCCGCCGCAACCCGCATCCGAGTCTCTAACGTCACCGAGCTCTCCGACGCTTCCCTTTCCTACTCCTCGCTGACCGGATGGGCCGAACGCGGCAACCGGGAGGAATTTCTGGGGCTCACCGACGACGTGTGGCGCACCCGCGCGTACGGCGACTTTTGGTCGTACTGCATGGTTGCCGAAGGCGCCGTTGACATTGCCTGCGAGCCCGAGCTGAACTTGTATGACATGGCCGCCCTGGTACCGATCATCACCGAGGCCGGCGGACGCTTCACCTCGCTCGAGGGCGTGGATGGACCCTTCGGCGGCAACGCCTTGGCCACTAATTCCATTTTGCACGCAGAGGTCTTGCGCCGCTTGAACCCGGGCTGGGATGACCTCCTCGCCTAATCCTTTCATCAAGCACAGGTGAGTTAAGTACGACGGCGGTCACCGCCGTCGTACTTTTTTTGCCTTTGCTCGGTAGTCACCACCGCCCGTTACCCGGCGTAACAAATGCGTCGGGCCCGCCGTTGGGCTACTATTTTTTGCATAGGTCACGAGTGCCAGCGCTAAACCCCGGTTTGCTGGCCGGCAACCCTCCTTTCGCGGCGGGGTGCCCCGGGTGACGACCTGGCCTGGCCGGAGCGGTCATGGCAAGCGCGGATTTTTTGGCTCTGTCTGCTTTTTTGACGGCGGGGTCAGATAAGAATCCTTCCTTTAAGGAAGCCTCATGAGTTCTGCCATCTTGGAAAACATTTCCCTCGCCAGTTCACCGTTGCTGCCCGTGGTGGGCAACGACCTCAAAGCCCCGTTGATCCACGGCGCTAGTGTCCGGTACGCCAACCTGGACTACGCCGCGTCGGCCCCGGCTGTGGAGGATGTGGCCGCGCACTTGGCGCAGATTCTGCCCTACTACGCCAGTGTGCACCGCGGCGCAGGATTCGCCTCACAGGTGAGTACCTCGGTGTATGAAAATGCACGGCACATTGTGGCTAATTTTCTCGGTGCCCGGCCCGATGACACCGTCATCTTCACCCGCAACACCACCGATTCCCTGAACCTCCTGGCTGGCTGCGTGCAGACCCTGCTGGAAAGCAACTCCAACGCCAACGGTGAGGTCCTGTACCTGGACATTGAGCACCACGCGAACCTGCTGCCGTGGCAGGCGCTGCCCCACCGTTCGGTCGTCGCAGGTGACACCATCGCCGCCACATTGTCCCGTGTGGAGACGCAGCTGCGGGCAGGAAATGTGGTGCTCCTGGCTATCACGGGCGCCTCAAATGTGACAGGCGAAGTGCTCCCTGTGGCGGAATTTTCCGCCCTGGCCCACAAGTACGGGGCCCGGATTGTGGTGGATGCGGCCCAGCTGGCACCCCACCGGCGCATCGACATCGCAGCCAGCGGCATCGACTACGTGGCGTTCTCCGGGCACAAGCTCTATGCACCCTTTGGTGCGGGGGTGCTGGTTGGCCGCTCCGATTGGCTGGACACAGGCAAACCGCATCTGGCCGGCGGCGGCGCCGTCAAGGACGTCCGGATGGAATCGGTGCTGTGGACGCAGGGCCCGGCCCGGCATGAGGCCGGCTCCCCCAACGTACTCGGCGCCGCCACCTTGGCCAGGGCCGCCCAGGTACTCGGCGCGTTGGACGCGAATCAATGGCACGACCACGAGCAGCAGCTGCGCTCCCACCTGGTATCCGGGCTTCAGGAGCTCGACGGCGTCACGGTCCACCAGCTCTTCACCGACTCGGACGCCTACGCCGAGTGCGGTTCCATCGGCGTAGTGAACTTCTCCATCGCCGGGTACGACGCCGGACTGGTCGCCGCCTACTTGTCCGCCGAGCATGGCGTGGGCGTGCGTGACGGCAAGTTCTGCGCCCACCCGGCGCTGCGCCGCCTGGGCCTGGCCTCGGGGTCGCTGCGTGCCAGCTTTGGTCTAGGCTCCCGGCTGGAGGACGCGCAGCGTCTGATCGACGGCGTGGGCGCCCTCCTGCGCAACGGGTTGGGCTGGGACTATGTAGTGGACGCCGGACGCTGGGTGCCCGCCAACGATTCGCGCACCTTTCCATCGTGGGCGCCGAACACGCCCGGAACCGCCGGCGCAGCCCCCTGCGCCACCGACTGAGGTGCTCCGGAGCTCGAGCTTGTCCGGACCCCGGTAGAGTGGACGGCGGAAACGGCACAACTATTCAGGAGTGGCATGGCGGGGACGGGCGGACCGGTCTTTGACAGCACGCGGCGCACAGAGATGGCCAACGCTTTTCAGGCGGGCGGCAAACACTATGACGATGTCCGCCCAAGCTATCCGCTGGCGTCATTGGAGTGGCTTAGCGCCGGCGCCGATATCCGCGATGCACTGGACGTCGGCGCCGGAACCGGCAAGTACACCCAACTGTTGACAGGGCGCGGGTGGGCGGTGACCGCCGTCGACCCTTCAACGGACATGCTCGAGCAACTGCGGCACAAGCTGCCACAGGTTCAGGCCCTGGTGGGACGGGCCGAGGACCTTAACCTGCCGGCGGATTCTGTTGACGTGGCCGTGGTGGCGCAGGCCTGGCACTGGTGCGATCCATTGCTGGCCAGCACGGAGCTTGCCCGCGTGCTGCGCCCTGGCGGAATTCTTGGGCTCATCTGGAACCAGCTCGATGTCAGCGTGCCGTGGGTGCACCGGCTGGCCCGGATCATGCATGCAGGGGACGTCCACAAGCCAGGCTTTCGCCCCGACGTGGGGCCCGAATTTCATGACCTTCAAAGCCATGCAACTCTCTGGATGCAGGTAGCCACGCCCGAGGACCTGCTGGAGCTAGTCAAATCCCGTAGCTACTATTTGAAAGCCAACGACACCATCCGGGCCAAGGTCCAGGGCAATCTTCGCTGGTACTTATTCGAGCATCTGGGCCATGCTCCGGGCGAAGAACTCGAGCTGCCCTATTTCACCCAGACGTGGCGGGCCAGGGTGTGAACACCCGCTCTCGCCTCGACAGGAAAGCCCCGCCACGGCTATAATTTCGGTATGCCTAAATTAACTATTTAGGATTCTGGAAGGGAATGGCATTGCTGGAGACCACGGACGTCACCTCCGCACCGGCACGACGAGGCAAGGGTGGACTGTTCTTCCTCTTGGGGCCTGCATTCGTCGCCGCCATCGCCTACGTGGACCCTGGCAACGTGGCCGCAAACCTCACTTCCGGCGCCACCTACGGGTATCTTCTGGTGTGGGTGCTGGTTGCCGCGAATTTCATGGCCATGCTGATCCAGTACCAGTCGGCAAAACTGGGCCTTGTCACCGGAAAATCCCTTCCGGAGCTTCTTGGCGAACGACTCTCCACCTCCGGACGGCGACTATTCTGGGTTCAAGCCGAGCTCGTCGCGATGGCCACCGATCTGGCCGAGGTGGTGGGTGGCGCCATCGCGCTGAACCTGCTGTTCGGCGTGCCGCTGCCGCTGGGCGGGCTGATCGTGGGCATTGCCTCCATGGCCCTGTTGACGGTGCAAAACCGCCGTGGCCAACGCCATTTTGAATCCATCATCATCTTCTTGCTCGTCATCATCACCGTGGGTTTCCTGGCGGGGTTGGTCCTGAGCCCGCCAGACCCGGCCGGAGTGTTGGCTGGCATGGTGCCGCGGTTCCAGGGCGCCGACAGCATCTTGCTGGCCGCCGGCATGCTTGGCGCCACCGTCATGCCGCACGCCATTTATTTGCATTCACAGTTAGCCAAGGACCGGCACACGGATGCCCGCGGCACCCCGGAACGTCTAGCCCACATCCTCAAGGCCACCCGTTGGGACGTTATCATTGCGCTTCTGCTGGCCGGTGCCGTGAACATTGGCATGCTGTTGCTGGCCGCCTCCACTTTGGAGGGAGTGGCCGGCACGGAGACCATCGAGGGCGCCCACGCCGCGATTGTGGAGAGCCTGGGCCCGGTGATCGGCGTCGTGTTCGCTGTGGGGCTGCTCGCCTCCGGACTGGCGTCCACCTCAGTAGGGGCGTATGCCGGTGCCACCATCATGAACGGCCTCCTGAAAGTCCGCATCCCGCTGCTGACCAGGCGCGTCATCAGCCTGATTCCGGCCATCGGCCTGCTGTGGCTGGGAGTGAACCCCACATGGGCCTTGATCATCAGCCAAATCGTCTTGAGCTTCGGCATCCCGTTTGCCCTGGTCCCGCTGCTGCGCCTGACCTCCAGTAAAGAGCTCATGGGCATTCACCGCGACCGGCTGCCCTTGCGCTTGGCCTCCCTGGTGAGCGTGGTGTTAATTGTGGCCCTCAATGGTGTGCTGCTGTGGCTAACGTTCACCGGCAAGGCGTAACCGGTAGGCTAGAACACGTGAAAGCGCCCCTTACCTCCTCCAGCATCGAAGACTACGTCAAGGTCATCTACGCGTTCACCGAGTGGCAGGACAAGCCGATCACGTCCACGCAGCTTGCCGTGCGGCTCGGCGTGGCGAATTCCTCGGTGTCGGAAATGGTCCGCAAGCTCAAGGATCAGGGCCTGGTGGACCACAAACCCTACAGTCCCATCCACCTCACGGAGCCTGGCCTGAAGCTTGCCCTAGCCATGGTCCGCCGCCACCGCTTGCTGGAGACCTACCTGGTCCGTGAGCTTGGCTATTCCTGGGACGAGGTCCACGATGAGGCCGAGCAGTTGGAGCACGCCGTCTCCGAGACATTCATTGAGCGCATGTCCGCCAAGCTGGGCCACCCCACCCGGGATCCGCACGGCGACCCCATCCCCGACCCGCATGGGGGCATCAGCATGCCACCATCGCACCGTCTCGACGAGCTGGATCCCGGGCACCGGGGTTGCGTCAGCCGCATCAGCGACCACGATCCGGAGCTGCTGCGCTACCTGGGCCAGCACGGCATCGGCCTAGACACCGAGCTGGAAATTGTTGGCAGGCGCCCCTTTGGCGGCACCTTGGAGGTCCGCAGGATCACCTCCCCCGGCGTGCCGGACACAGGCCCACAGGGCACTGCTGTGGCTGACACGGACGACGCCGGCCACCTGAACTTGGGCGACGAGGCTGCGGCGTCGCTCTGGGTCACGACACAGGGATACCACCCAGGCTGCACCGTGCAAGAACTCACGGGCGGATCGCTCATGACACCCCACTCCGACGCGCTGGACCACCCGGGGTCCTAGTTGCGGGCGAGTGCTCTTTCGGCAACGAAATACCCGCCGGTGGCCACCAACATGACCACTCCGGGCACCAAGGTGCCAGCGGCCAGCAGCGTCACCCCGGCCACAAGGAAGACTCCCAGTGCGGCCCATCTGACGGTGTTCTCTGGAAGCCGTCGTTCGCTGTGCGGGGCCATGAAGATACCCCAGAGCACCACTACCGCTACCGGGATGCCGATGCCCAGCACCAGGTTCCACGGACTGCTTTGCCGCAAGCCCCAGAACAGGAATGCGGCGATCATCGCCACTTCCAAGGCGAAGCCCACACCAGCCACCAGCATTGTTGCTAGGTCCGTATTGAGCCAGCTGGTTTTCACCGCAGTAGCCTTCCGCCGGCCCATGCTAGAGCTCCTGTTCCGAGGCAGCGCCGTCCTGAGCAAAGGCCCCGGTACCGGCGGCCATCTCAGAAAAGGCCACGTCGTAGCCAAAGGCCTCACCACGGGCCACAACCACTAGGGGTGAAGCGTCGTTGGGAATCCCGCCTTGCGGGAGGAGCTTTCGGCGGTACTCGGCGTCGCAAATCACCAGGCGCGCACCGCTGGAGTGCAGGTGAAGGGCCATTTGGTCATGGGTGGAACCTGTCGGCAGGGGGACGTTGCTGACCTCTAGGCGCCACATGCCCAGCAACGCAATGAGCAGTTCCACCGACTTTTCCATCAGCGTGGCCACCTGGTCGCCGCGGCACACGCCAAGGCTGCGTAGGGCAGCAGCGAACCGCGCGGATTTCTCGCGCAGTTCACTGTACGTTAGATCTATAGTGCCCAGATTGGCGTCAGTCACCGTGAATGCGATGTTGTCACCCGGGTGCCGGTCGCACAACAATTGCGCTGCCGATACCCCGGGCACCCCGAAGGTGTCCAAAAGCCCGTCACCACCATCGTGCGCGTGAATCATCGTTTTCCTTGGTGCCGGACGCCAAAGCTAGGCGTGCGCCGGTTTTAGCCTTCGCAGTCCTTGCAGAACAGCATGCCGTTCTTTTCGCGGGCTACCTGGCTGCGGTGACGGACAAGGAAGCAGGAGGAACAGGTGAATTCATCGTCCTGTGCCGGTATGACCTGGACAACGAGTTCCTCGTTGGAGAGGTCGGCGCCGGGAAGGTCCATGCCTTCGGCTGTGTCAGAATCTTCGACGTCAATGTGAGCCGTCTGGGCACCGCCGCGCTGAACCTGGAGCGCTTGGAGCGACTCTGTCTCGTGGTCTTCGTCTTTGTTGCGGGGTGCGTCGTAATCCGTTGCCATGCGGTTTTCAAACTCCTGAAGTGCTCGTGGTTTGGGCGGGGTGTTTCAGCGCCCCATCATAGCTCCTCAAAGCCGGATTTACGCCCTTAAATTCCCGCTGTTTTCCCACAGCATAGGGTACGGTCCCGACTTTTCCTTCAACTTGCTCTAGAAGACGGGAAGTTTCTACAAAGACACTCCCGTATTGTGGCGTTTATCACGTCACAATTGCCGGGGCCCGCACCGCATGGTGTACTGGTGCATGGCCGTGAATTCTCTACGCCGGGCCCTCGCCTTTTGGCCTCTAAATTCCCTCTTGCGCGCAGTACGCCATATCCTTATGGGAACATGGCAAACAACTCCTCGACTTCAAACCCTTCACTGAACCGCCGGCAGATCGCCCAGGCGCTTAACATTCCGCCGGAAATGGCCGCACGGAATGGCATCCCCTCACGGATGAAGACCTCCGAGGTCAACGAGCTCGACGCGAACCCTCCGGCTTGGCTTGCCCAGTCGCGAGCCAACTCCACCGGAAAACGCCCCATCTGGGTGGAGCTGCGTTGCTACCTGTGCGATTTCCATGAAATTGCCCGGCCCAAGAAGTGGTGGCCCGAGTTCACCTTTGTGCTGTGCGACTTCCACTACAACGACGAGCTCCCCTCCCCCGCCCCAGGTTGGCGCCGCAGCGAATTTGACGGTGTCGGCAGCCGCTTCCGTGGCATAGTCGACTCCCAAGACCTGCAAGACCCCTAGGGAAAAGTTCCACCATGACACCCACGCCAACTCGCCCAGGCATTCTCAGAGGACCCCTGTCGTGACTGTTTCGGCGAAGGCCTTTCAGCAGTGGCTCGACGGCGTGGCCGGCACCACCAGCCGGGCAGCAGTGTGCCGCGCAGCGGGCATCAAGCGCTCCACCCTGGCCCAGCAACTCGTCAGGGGCCGGGTCTCGGTGGCAACAGTTGCCGCCGTCAGCCGCTCGCTGCACCGCCCGGTTGTCGAGTCCTTATCTGCATTCGAAAAGTTTGAGGACCTTTCCATTGGCTTGCGAGAGCCGTCCGAGGCCGAGTTGCTTAGTCAAATCTCCGACACGGATCTCTTGACTGAAATTCTCAACAGGAGCAAGGCCGCGGATACCGGCGCTAAAACCGCATTGCTAGAACTTTCCCCGGTGCCGCACCGGACCTCGGTGCGGACCTGGCTGGACGCCGTCGGCCCGGCCGATCTGCGCCAGCAACTGGCCAGGGAGGTCGGGATTGCCCCGCAGAACCTGTCAGCACAAATCAGCGCCAACAGGCTGACGGCGGAACTGGCTATTTCCAGCGCCAGGATCGCCGGTGTTGGGCTTGCCAACGGGCTGGTAGCCACAGGTTTCCTCGCCCCGGATGAGGCTGGCTGGCTGCCCGGAGCCCGCTCAATTACCTTGCGTCAGACACCTGACAGCACACTTGTCTCACTCGCAGCTGAACGGCTTGATTCGCTGGGCCGGACCTTGAAACGCATCGAAGCTGACACTGCTGCAGCTCAACAGCTTTGGGAGAATCTAGGATGACTGCGATTCTGCAATGGATGGCACTAGCGGTGTGTGTAGCTTGCACACTCTGGCGCCTCCCCGCCATGTTTCAGGGTCGCAATCGCGGCTTGTTTTGGGCGTTCGCCTTGGTTTCTCTCAGCGTGGCGCTGAGTATTCCCGCCATCTACCTGAGCGTGGACGGAGCCCTTGGCGGCGTAAATTTCGTCAACGTCTTTTTGCGCCTGAGCCTTTTTGTCGTCTTCTTTCTGCTGGCCTCTAAAGTTGCCACCGCCTACGATTCACCGCTTGCGCGGCGTCTTATCCGCGGACCCGTCGGCCTGACCCTGTTGCTTGTCTCCTCAGCCGGCATCTGTATCACCTACCTCATCTCCGATCTGGACGGCTCAAGTGCGGGCCTGCGGGGGTTCTTCAACCAACCGTCGGTGCAAGCGTATGCGTGGTTTGGGAGGCTGTACCCGGCCTTTGCTGCACTGTGCGCGGTTCTACCCACGTGGCGTGCAGCCTTTTCTCGCCGCCCGCCTCTGTACCGGGCAGCGGCCATGTCCATGTCCATCGGCTTCCTTATGGCGTGTGCTGCGTCCTTGATCCAAATGTCGGCGTGGCATAATTCTTTGTTATTGGACCTCTTGTCCTTCTCCTCGATCCTGTTCGTGGCCACGGGGCTGGCGCTTGTCTGGCTTTCCTTCCTACGACGGCCCGTGACAGTTTAAGAACACCGTGTTCACTTTTCCATTAGAATCTGTCATACTAATGATTGTGTGAACGGTCAATGTCTCGGCCGGACACTCAGAACTTTGGGGGTAAGTGGTGGCCGGATTAATTTCGGGTCACCACTTATGCGTTTAAGCCCTCCGAATGGACAATTGCGACTCCCCGGCTGGCGTGATTCCCCTCCTAGCCCGGCATCGCCCACCCACCGGAAACCGACCTTTCCAGAGCACCGGGCGCCTAGAATGCAAGCGTCTGTTCACGGCTGGCAGAAAACTTCCGCGCCATGATCCGGTGATGCCCGATCAGTAGCACCGTGAGAGGCGAGACGTCGGAGCCGATCCGGGCGCGGCGAGAGAGGCTTGCTGCCATGTCTGTTGGTGTTTTTGATTTGTTTTCGGTGGGGATTGGTCCGTCGAGTTCGCATACTGTGGGGCCGATGTGGGCTGCTGCGGCGTTTGCTGCGGAGTTGGTGGGGGGCGGGTTGCTGGGTAGGGTCGGCTCGGTGCGGGTGGATTTGTATGGTTCCCTAGCGGCGACCGGGCGCGGGTATGGGACCATGACGGCGGTGTTGCTGGGTTTGGAGGGCCGGGAGCCGGAGTTGATTCTGCCGGCCGAGGTCCAGTCCCGTCTGGCGGCGTTTGCTGCCGGTGCGCCCTTGCTGCTCGGGGGCAGTGTGGCTCTTGAGTACGGTACCGAAGATATTATTTTGCACCCGTTGACGATCCTGCCCCGCCACACCAACGGTATGAAGCTGGCTGTCAGTGATAGTGCCGGGGTGCTGGTGCACGAGGCCACGTACTTCTCCGTCGGTGGTGGCTTCATCATCCGTGAGGGGGAAGTGGAGGCTGCGGTGGCGGAGCTGGAACACTCCAAGGAACTTTTGCCATACCCGTTCCGGACTGCTGAGACCTTGTTGGAACACTGTGCCAGTGTGGGCGGGAACTTCAGTGACGTGATGCTTGCCAATGAGCTCGTGACCCGTTCCGAGGAGGAGATCCGGGCCGGGCTGTTGCATATCCGTGACGTCATGGAGGAATGTAAGAACGCCTCCTTGGAACGCACCGGGCTGCTGCCGGGTGGGTTGAAGGTCCGCCGCCGCGCCCCTGACTGGCATGCCCGGCTGCTGGCTGAGGACCCGGACCGGGATCCGAAGTTCTGGCAGGAATGGGTGAATCTGGTGGCGTTGGCCGTGAATGAGGAAAACGCCTCCGGCGGGCGGGTCGTGACGGCCCCGACGAACGGGGCTGCCGGGATCATCCCGGCCGTGATGTTCTACGCCACCCACTACACCGAGGGTATGTCCGGCGCCTCGCAGGAGCGTGAGCTTATGCGCACAACCCGAACCGGGCCCCGCGCATAAACGACCATGCGCATAACCGCGCCCGAATCCACCGCATAAGTTAAACAAAAAAGACCCGTCCCCCGCCGCGAGGCGTGGAACGGGTCCCAATAGGGATGTGGAGATGGGGAGAATTGAACTCCCGTCCGATGTTGCGTCATCAGGGCTTCTCCGGGTGCAGTTCGCGTCGGTTTTTCTCGGCCCCAGCTATCTCGCAAACAAGTAGCTGCCAGGCCCAGTTGTATAAGAGTCCCCTAAGTGCCTACAACAAGAACTTAGAGCAGTGGCCCTCTAAATGACGCCAGGATCCGGGACGAGAGCATTCCCGGGCTGACGGACTGTCTTACTGCTTAGGCAGCAAGAGCGAAGTCAGTGCGATTTGATTCAGCACTTATTGTTTTACAGAGATCGTTTACGAGATAACCCTGTATCCTCGACCCGCTTCACCTGTCTCAACAAACACCGTCGAAACCGATCATCCCCTATTGTTTTTTCAAACCACGTCCAGTTCCCAAAGGAACTCTCCGTGACTATCCATGCTAGCGCATCCGGTGGGGGATTTATTCCCTAGCTCAACAGCCCCGCGGCGGCCTTGGACTCCAGCACCAACAACGCGGCGGAATCAACCTGGCCGGCAAAGCCTGGATCGTCCTGCGCCGCGGCCACCAGCCCCTGGTACATCTGCGGCAGCAGCGCCTGATTGGTGCACAGGGCCATGGTGCCCCCGGCGGCGATGAAGTCAACGCCCCGCCTGTCCACGGGCACGCCGGAAACCTGCACGGCGTCGCAGATGTCGTCGCTGACAATGACGCCGGTGAAGCCCAGGTCGCCCCGGACCATGTCCTGGACAATCACCGAGGAGAAAGGCGCAAGGTTACTCGGGTCAATCTTTGGGTAGAGGGCATTGGAGATCATCAGCCACGGCACACCGGCGTTTACGGCGTCGCGAAACGGTTGGATGTACGCGTCCTCACGCACAGTGATGTCATCGGTGACCCCGGCGGAGACGTCGGTGTTCAAGGTGACCCTCCCCAGTCCGGGAAAGTGTTTGGCCGTGGGTGCGACGCCGGCGGCCAGCATGCCGCGGGCGAAGGCCAGGCCATGGCTGGAGACGCCGGCGGGCGTGTATCCGTACTCGCGGCCAAAGGTGCCGATCGGCGCGTTCTGGGGCGCAAATGCGGCGCCGGGCACGGTGTCCATCACCGGGGCCAGGTTCACGTTGACGCCCACGGAGGCCAGCTGCTGGCCCCAGCGGGTGGCATCGGCCGCCAGCGCATCCGGTGCCAGTTGGCCTTGTTCGACGGCCTGGGGCATGTCCTCAAAGCCGGGTCCGCGCATGATCTGCACAAAGCCGCCCTCCTGGTCCGTGGCCACAAAGGGGCGCACCCCGTGTGTGCGGTCCCCGGAAACGTGCGCAACAAGGGCGCTCACCTGCGCCGCGATCCCTTCCACGCCGGCCGTGCTGCGCCCCTTGATGAACACATTACCCACGTACAGCGTGTCGAGTGCGTACAGTGAGTTGGCGTCAGCGCCCGTCACCGGGGAGGAGACCATCAGGATTTGCCCTACCCGTTGCTCCAGTGTCATGGCGGCCAGCCTTTGGGCCGCTAAATCCTTGCCAGGACTGGATGGGACAGGCGTGCCCGACGCCGGAGCTGATGTTGCGATGCTGGGCGGCGGTGACGCTGTGCTTGGGGTGGCAGGAGGTGCTGAGGAACTTGCCGTGGACCCCGAACCGGCGGCCGTCGTCGAACGCAGTGAGAAAGAAGCGGTGACTGCCACGGCGATCACGGCCAAAAGCACCGCTGTGACCACGCCAATGATCCACCAATGCCTGCGGGTCAGTGCCATGGGCCCACCTATCCGCGCTGGTGCAGGTGGGCGGCGTTGAGTTCGTCCATCTGTTCATCAGTAAGTTCGTCCAAGACCTTGCGTTCTCCCTTGTCAGATTTGGCCATGCGAACAAAGAGCAGGATCAAGATGGGCAGGTCCATGACTTCTGCAATGAACCACAGCCAGTCTCCGGCGAGTTGCTGGTCAGCCAGAGCGGTGGGAAACCAGGCAGGCCGTGCGCTGCCCAAGGCGGCTGCGCCGTCGAAAATGGTGGGAGTCAGCCTCATCAACAGGCCCGGGATGGCGTCCGCCAGCAGCTCAATGAAGGCAAACACAAATTGGACCATGATCAACGCGGTGCTGATTCGGGTTTTCTCCTCCACCATGGGCAGCACCATCAACAACCCCAACAGCGGAATTGTTATGCCGAGCAAGCCCTCCCACACCGGGCTCATGCGGGTGATGCCAGCCAGCGGCGTCAACATCATTGACAGCACCAGCAACCCGAGAACGGGCGCCACGGCGCTGTTGGAGAAGATCCGGACAGGTTGGCGTGCTGCTGCCGCCAAAACCGAACGCAAGCGTCCGGGGCGAACAGCCACCCTGGCAAGGCCGAGGGGAAGGCCCAGGGCCATCCCGGCGGGGACCACAAATAGCAGCAACGCAATCCGTATGGAGAACGCCCATCGCAAGTCAGGTGAATATGTGCCCAGGAAACCGAAGCTGAGCGCCGCGTAGCTGCCCAAGCCCAGCAGGTAGAAAGCTGCTACACGCCAGGGCTGCCAGTGGATGCCGGCCCGGGATGCCCTGAGCAGGCCCCAGGCATAAAGCCCACCTGACACCAGCAGAAAACCCAGCGCCCATCTGTCAAGGCTCCAGGTTCCAAGAAAATCGCTGAGTGCCGGCATCAGGGCCTATCCGCGGTTTTTCTCTCGCATAACGCGCAACGCTTCACGGTTGTCTTGCTTTTCGCGCAGCGTCTGGCGTTTGTCGTAATCCTTCTTGCCCTTGGCTATGGCGATTTCCACCTTGGCCCGGCTATCCAAAAAGTACAGCTGTAGCGGCACGATGGTGAACCCGGACTCGCGGGTCTTGTGCGCAATCTTTTCCAGTTCTTCCCGGTGCAGCAGCAGCTTGCGGCGGCGGCGGGCCGTGTGGTTGGTCCAGCTGCCGTTCAGGTACTCGGGAATGTAAACCGACTCAAGCCAGAGTTCGTCGTTGTAGAACGTGGCAAAGCCATCCACCAGTGAGGCCCTGCCTTCGCGTAGGGACTTCACCTCAGTGCCCATCAGCACCAGGCCGGCCTCGTAGGTGTCCATGATGTGGTAGTCATGCCGGGCCTTGCGATTGGTGGCCACCACTTTAAGGCCACTTTCCTTAGGCACTGCGGACTCCTTCGTGGATGAGGTGATGCCAGCTTAGGGCTGGAAGGACTAGTCTAGCAACCGCACGCAGCGGCGGGGTTACACATGGGGCTCAGCTCCCGCTTCGGCACCGGTTCGGCTTTGCCTTCTGGCCACGGCCCCCCTTGGGCTGGTGCAGCCGTCGGACGTATTATTGGAAGACGTGCACCTGACAGTTGGTGCTTCTAGTTCCGACGGGGTCCTGTGCTATTGCAATCCGTGTTTAATCCACGCAGGAATTCATTGAACGCGCTGCGCTTGGCATTGGCGTTGTTGGTCATTATTTCCCACAGTGCGGCCCTGGGGGGTTACAGTCCCGAGATTTTGGTTAGTGGGGAAACCCTGGGCCGGTGGGCCGTTTTCGGATTCTTCGGGCTCTCAGGTTTCCTGATAACAAGGAGCAGGCTCTCCGGTCGTCCAGTCAGTGACTACTACGCAGCGAGGGTTCTGCGGATCTTCCCTGCGTTTGTCGTCTCGCTGCTGCTGGTGGCTTTCGTGATGGCTCCGTTGTCCCACTTCTTTGGCTCCAGCGGCACGTACAGCCCGGTGGACGCCATCACGTTCTTCTTCCGCAATCTGGCACTCTATCCCCCTGTTGCGGGCCAATCCTCCATCGCAGACACGCTTTCCTCCGGCGTCGCTGTCCCTGACACATGGAACGGTTCCCTCTGGACCATCTGGTACGAAGCGGCATGCTATATGGCTATAGGGGTCTTGGTCAGCCTTGTGGCTAGGAAATATGTGGGGATGGTGCTGCTGGCAGCATTTGTGGCGCTAACCGGCGTTCGGCTGCTGTCTGCATGGGAGGTTGTGACTCTTGGCCATCTGACTTCCGGCGTGCTGCCTCTCGCCATTGCGTTCCTGGCCGGGGCACTGCTTCACATCTATGCCAACCGGATACGTGTCAACCCAATGGCCGTTTCAGCGGCGGTGGCTCTCGTGGCGGTTTCCATCTCGATGAATCTGGCGAGTGCGCTCGTTCACCTGCCATTCACTTTTTTGCTCATCCTGCTGGGACAGGTTCTACCCTTACAACGCATTGGTGCAAAATACGACATTTCCTACGGGGTTTACATTTATGCCTGGCCGGTCCAACAATGTCTGGCGCTTGCCTTCCCGCACCAATCCATCCCCTACTGGGCATTCATTTCGGCTACTGTCGGCATCGTCGCCGTCCTCGCCTGGCTAAGCTGCAAGTTCATTGAACAACCCGCACTACGCCTTAAACGGCGAACACCGGAACAGCATGCTGTTCCGGTGTTCGCCATAACCTGAGCCCGTCCGTTCCCTAGAGCAGACCCATGGGGTCCACGGCGCGTCCGTTGAGCCAGGTTTCAAAGTGGGCGTGGCAGCCTGTGGAGTTGCCGGTGTTCCCGGAGTAGGCAATGAGCTGGCCCTGGCTGACACGTTGTCCGGGCGAGACCAGTGCAGCACTATTGTGATAATAAATGGTGGTCAGTGCGTTGCCCTGAATCACGCCGTGCGAAATTTGCACGGTATACCCGCCACCACCGTTCGTCCAGCCACCGATCACCACGTTTCCTGCCGCAGCAGCATAGACAGGGGTGCCGCAGGTAGCACCGAAATCAACGCCAGTGTGCATGTACCCGCCGGTGCCTTCAAAGTCGATGGTGCCGGTCGGGGTGGGCCGCCAGCCAAACCCTGAGGTGATGGGGATGTTCCCGGAAAACGGGTGCTGCAAGCCAAAAGCCGAGGGGTTGCCAGGAGCTGGGGGAACGTAGGTGCCGCCACCGCCACCACCGCCGCCACTGGCCGCTTGTTCGCGGGCGATACGCTCTGCTTCAGCCGCGGCGGCTGCAAGTTCCTGGCGTTGTTGTTCGGCAATTTGTGCGGCAACGTCATTTTGTTGCTGCTGCACAACTTTCAACTTTGCCTGGATCTGCGGTTTCTGGGCTTCAAGCTGGGCGTTGATGACTGCGGAGTCACTGATTAGCTTGTCCACCGTGGCCTTTTGCGCGGCCGCCTGGTCCCGCGCGCTTTGCTCGGCAACCAGGGCGGCATCGGCCTGGGTCTTCAAATCCTTGATTTCAGCCTCAACGGCGGCCAATCGTGCCTGCGCATTTTGATTGGTCGCCTTTTGTGAGGTGAGCTGCTCCAGGGCAGCGTTCTGGCTGCGCATAGCCTGTTCGGCCATGTCGATCGAATTTGCAAGGTCGTTCGGGGAACCAATACCCAAAATCAAGGCAAGGTTAGGCGAGATGCCACCGCCCTTGTACGACTGGGCTGCGATCTGGCCGATCATGCTCTTGGTTTCGGCAGCCTTTTTGGTGTCAATAGCGATCTGGCTGGTGATCTTGTCCTTGCTTTCCTGGGCAAGATCGATCCTTGCCGCCAGCGAACTCACTTGTGCCGTAGCTGCCCCAACCCGAGTCTGGGCATCCGTCAACGCGACTTGGGCGCCGGGGAGCTGTCCTTGGAAGAGGACAAGGTCGGAGGCTGATTTGGCAATGCCAGCGTCCACAAACTCCAGGGCACCCGCCGCGTCATGAGCCTGTTGCTCCAAAGCCGAGGCTTTGTCGTGGAGCTCGTCTGCCTGCGCAGGAACCACCAGGCCCAGCATCCCCAGCATGGTCAGGGCCGTCAGTCCGGCGGCAACCCCGGAACGCCAGCGGCGTTTCGCGTGGCCGGTCTTCACGGTGCTGCTTCCTCCGTGTGGTGTCGCATCCTGTGATGTCCGGTACATGGCGCCTAGCTCCTAAACTTTCAAATTCTTGCGAAGTGAGACTGCCGAGGAAATGCCGGCCAATACTATCCCGATCAAGATCAGTACCGGATAGATCTTCAGTGCATGGTTGGGAGAGATCATCGGCATGCCGGAATTTCCGTTGGCCAGGTAGCCGTTCATGAAGAAGGTGACCATGGCCCACACAGCACCGGAAGCCAGCACGGCACCGATGGTGGCTGCGATGACCCCTTCCAGAACGAAAGGCAATTGAATCACCGTCTTGGAGGCACCCACCAAGCGCATGATACCGATCTCCTTGTCCCTGGATTGGGCCGAAAGTCTGATGGTGGTGGCGATCAGGAGAGCCGCGCAAAGAATCATCAATCCTGCGACGAACACCGCAACCCAGGTGGCGATGTTCATCATGGAGAACAGCGGTTCCAGCACCTTGCGTTGGTCCACCACTGAATCCACTCCTGGCGTTGCCGCGAAGGTTTCATTGATGATCTGGTATTTTTCCGGGTCCGTGAGCTTGATGCGGAACGACGACGGCAAATTCCCTGCCTCTACCGAGTCGGCCATGGGAGAGCTGGCGAACTGCTCCTTGAAGTGGGTCAGCGCCTCTTCCTGGGTCTCGAACGTCCATTTCTCAACGTACGGCTTCACGGCAGCGGAACCGAGTAGTTCCTGGATGTGGTTCTTTTGTTCGTCGGTGACGGGTCCGGCCACGCAGTTGGTGTTGCTGGGGACGTCGGTGCACAGGTAGACGGTCACTTGGACCTTGTCGTACCAGAATCCTTTGAGCTGGCCGATCTGCAGTTGCAGGACGCCGGCGGCGCCAACAAATGTCAGCGACACAAACGTCACCAAGATCACCGAGATGACCATGGTCAGGTTGCGGCGCAGGCCGCTTCCCAACTCGCTCATGATGAAGGCAAGTCTCACAGTTGGTCCTCATTCATGGTTGCTGCCGTGGGATCGGGGTACACGCGGTCGCGGTTGCGTTCAAGTCGCGGCGGCATGACATCTTCCCGCAGGGCTCCTGCGTTGGCGGCACTGACGGTGCGCTGACGGCGGGTCTGGGGCTCGTCCGGGGAATCCTTCACGGCAGGCACTACACCGGCGGCGGGGACTATGGGAATCGCTGAAGTGTATTGGGCGCGGGCCTCATCGCGGATGACCTCGCCGTGGCGCAACTCAATGACTCGCTTGCGCATGGAGTTCACAATGTCGTCATCGTGGGTGGCCATGACCACGGTGGTGCCATTTTGGTTGATCTTGTCCAGGATATCCATGATTCCGGCACTGGTGATCGGGTCAAGGTTTCCTGTGGGCTCGTCTGCCAGCAGGATGTCCGGCTGGTTGACGATGGCGCGGGCAATGGCCACACGCTGCTGCTCGCCACCGGAAAGTTCGGTGGGCAGCCGGCGTTCTTTGCCTTCAAGACCCACCAGTTCCAACACCCGCGGCACCTCCAGACGGATGGCTGCGCGGCTCTTGCCGAGGACCTGCATGGCGTAGGCGACGTTGGCGAACACAGTTTTGGAGTTGATCAGGCGGAAATCCTGGAAGACCACGCCAATGCCGCGGCGGAATTTGGGCACTCGCCAGCTGGGCACATTGGCCACGTTTTGCCCGGCCACATGGACTTGGCCGTGTTCGGTCTTGATCTCTCGCAATACCAGGCGCAGGAACGTTGACTTGCCGGAGCCTGAGGAACCCACCAGGAACACGAACTCGCCACGGTCAACTTCCAGCGAGACGTCGTTCAGGGCCGGTTTTCTCATACGGTCGTAAGCTATGCTCACATTTTCAAAACGAATCATGACTTTTCGTTGCCCTTCCAGCGAACGTAACTGGCATGCCGGTGACTGGGCTTTGGTTTGGGGAAAGAAACCACCAGCCCTACGACTATAGGCACCAACTAGCGGCTTTTCGTGACCCTTGCCGGTGTGTCGAGGCCTTCGATTATTTCGCGGCGTTGCGGTTGTCTGCCCGCCAGCGGATGCCCGCGTCGATGAAGTCATCAATCTCCCCATCCAACACAGCAGAGGTGTTGCCCACCTCGTACTCGGTGCGCAGGTCCTTGACCATTTGGTAGGGGTTGAGCACGTAGGAGCGCATCTGATCCCCCCAAGATGCCTTGACGTCCCCGGCCATGGCCTTCTTGGTGGCGTCTTCTTCGGCCTTTTTCAGTAGGAGCAGACGTGACTGGAGCACCCGCAGTGCCGCGGCACGGTTCTGGATCTGTGATTTCTCGTTCTGCATTGACACCACGGTGCCGGTGGGGATGTGGGTCAGGCGCACGGCCGAGTCGGTGGTGTTCACCGACTGCCCGCCAGGGCCGGAGGAGCGGAACACGTCCACGCGAATGTCGTTGTCCGGGATTTCAATGCTGTCCGTGGACTCGATCAGCGGGATGACCTCGACGGCGGCGAAGGAGGTTTGGCGCCTGCCCTGATTGTCGAAGGGGCTGATGCGGACCAGGCGGTGGGTGCCGGCCTCGACGCTGAGGGTGCCAAAGGCGTAGGGGGCTTTGACCTCGAAAGTGGCCGATTTCAGCCCTGCTTCTTCAGCGTAGGAGGTGTCAAGGACGGTGGTGGGGTAGCCGTGGCGTTCGGCCCAGCGCAGGTACATGCGCAACAGCATTTCGGCGAAGTCTGCAGCATCCACGCCTCCTGCGCCGGAGCGGATGGTGACTACGGCCTCCCTTTCGTCGTATTCGCCAGCCAGCAGCGTCACGATTTCCAAATCCTTCAGGGACTTTTGCAAGCCGGCGAGTTCCTTGTGGGCATCAGCTAGCGAATCGGCGTCGCCTTCGTCCTGGGCCAGCTCAACAAGGACCTCCAGATCGTCAATGCGTGACTGGAGGCTACGCAGCTTTTCCAGCTTCGATTGGGCATAGCTGAGCCTTGACGTCACTTTTTGTGCCGCTGCAGGGTCGTCCCACAGGTTGGGGGAACCAGCCTGGTCGGACAAATCTTCAATGTCCTCAAGGAGCTTGTCCACCTCGGACACCTGCTCAATGGACTTGTAGGTGGCGCGCAGCGCCCGGATCTCTGCGGGAAAGTCGGTCTCAGCCATGATATTCAAGCGTACGGCATGTGCGGGCGTGCTCCGGAAGTCCACTCCTTAGCGTCAACGCACCAGTTGGGCGCGGGCTGTACCTGTTGCGGTGATGGGGATGCCCTCAGGCACCAGAAAGTTGATAAAGATCGGATGCACGACGCCGGTCAGGCTCACCTGTGCGGTGCGGCCGTCGGCGGCTCCCGTCCCGGCTGCGAGCGTGATGCCGGCCAGCGACTGCGGGGTGGGACTGTCTGCCAGGTAGGCTGCCGCCGCGGCGCTGACACCTTGGTCGGTGAGCAGGGTGCCGGGGTCTGTGCTGGCGGTGCCCCCGTTGAGCACGAACGTGTCCGCGGCTGCGAGCGCCGCACCATCTGCCATGGACAGCAGCTTTTTGTGGCCAAGGTACAAGCTGGAGGCAGCGGCCACAACGGTGGTCAGCAACAGCGCCAGCAAGACGAAGCCGATGAGCAAGACCATGATGTGCCCGTCGTCGTGCTTTCCGTTGCCCTGCGGCTGGTGCGTGCTCATTTGAAGCGGCCAACCTTTTGTGTGGCCACCGATTCCACGGTTGCTGCCTGCAGGTCCACCCCGGGGATACCGGTGACAAGGGGCAGGTCCACGCGCAGGCGCACCTGCGCGGTGACGGTGGCACCGGGTGTGAGGCAGCCGCCGTCGCAGGTGATGGTGAGTGTGGACTTGGCCGGGTCAAAGCCCATGTCGGTGACGGCGATGTCCGCGGCCTGCCTGGCTGCCTGGAGGGCTGTGCCCTCATCACCTTGGAGCACGTAGACCCTGGCTGCCTGATCGGCGGCGCCCACAACGGCGTAGGCACCGCCTTGCAGGGCACCCACGGTGAGGATCAGGTACGCCACGGGCACCATGAGCAGCACCGCCAGGAAGACGAACTCCACCACGGCGCTCCCCCGCTCGGGCGTGGGCGCCCGGTCTGGGGTGGGCCATTTTGTGGCGGGGCAGTCCTTGACACGGCGCCGCCCGTACTCACCGTTGAATGAGCGCATGTCCACTCATCTGCAGGCTCTCCCCTGGTCCGAGCATTCCTACTATGGGCCACGGCGCTGTGACGGAGACAGTCAAGATGGCAATGCCGTTGACCTCAGAAACCGTTGCCGTGACATCGCCAGCGTATGCTGCGCCCAAGGCAGCCTCAATCAGTTGTTCAGCCCGCACTTGTGCGTCTTGGGCTGTCCTGTCCGCCAGCGCCCCATACCTGGCAGCGGAGGACGCCGCGTCGGCCACGGTGTTGCGCACATGCAACACGAGTGCCAGCTGGATCAGGGCCAGAAACATGATCGTCAGCAGAGCCGACACGAGCACAAAGTCCACCACGGCGGCACCGCTTTCGGGGTGTCGAGGTGTTGTTCCCCTGTCCCTGCCGACTCTCAGGCTCCGGGTTTGACCTGGTCCATGGCCTCGGTGAATAATTTCTCCAGCGCCGGACCGGCTATCGCCAACAGTCCTGCCACCAGGATGGCACTCATCAAGGTGATCAGGACCCAGCCTGGCACGTCGGCCCGGCTGCGTTCGGTGGCCGGGCGCACGCGTAACCTTTGCAGCCAGTGCATCCCGCGCCGCATCCACAGCGCCAGGAGCTGCGTTCCTGCGATTATCAGCGTTGTTGTCAGGTCCAGAATCTTCCTCGTCGACTCCATGGTGTGTCCCTTCTCGGTGATGGTGCGGTACTTGACATGCTGGCGATGGTGAATGGTTGGCGGCACGCATCACAGACCGAACTCCAGCAGTGCCAGGCCGGGAAAGACAGCGAAGACGACGGTGAGTGGAAGCACTCCGAACACCAGCGGAACCATCATGGCAATCTCCTTGCGCCCTGCCATCTCCATCAGGTCCCGTTTGGCAACATCGCGTACGTCCTGGGCTTGGGCTCGCAGAACGTCGGCCAGCGGGGTTCCCCTGTTCACGGCCACACTGATGCCGTCAACAAAACGGCTCAGGGCAGGCACGTTGAGCCGTTCGGAGAAGCTGGAGAGCGCTTCCACCAGCGGGATCCCTGTTCGGGTTTGCGCCAAAACTGACGTGAATTCCCGTGATAGTTCGCCTCGGGAGGCCCGGGCAACCCGGTCCAGGGCGCTGCCGGCGCTTTCCCCGGCACCAACGGCCAAGGCCATGAGTTCGGCCAAGGCAGGAAACTCGGCGAGGATCCTGGCCTGCCTGTGTTTGATGCGGACACCCAGAAGATAGTCGTAGAGCAGGTACGCGCCCAGAACCGCCCCAAGGGTCAGTGCCAGCCCGCCCATGATGTTCGCCCGTCCCGACCAGATCAAGACCAGGGATACCGCCAAACCCAGTACCATGCCCACCCCCGCCCACAGCACTTGCACTGCCCGGAACTCCAGCGCTGACTCCTTGCGCCCAGCTCGTTCCAGGCGGGCGGTGAGCCCCTTGACACTGATATTGAAGCGCCCCAGCCAGCCGACGGCGTCGGAGAGCAACAAGGCAAAGATTCGCTCTAACGGTCCAAACAAGGCGCGGCTCTCCTCCGCTGCCAACAGCCTGGACCGGCCAGCATTGCTGCGCAGCTGGGGCTCCACCCGTTGCGCAAAGCTGGGCTTGCGCATAACCGGCAGACGGGCAAAGACCAACCACAGGCCAAGCCCCAAGCCGAGCCCCGAAGCTACAACGGCAGCCATATGCGTGTTCATCGCAGTACGCGCTGTTCCTGCGGCAGCGCCCCCAGGCGCAGCATGAGCCTGTAACACACCACCGAAACCAGTAGGCCCCCGCCCAGCACCAGCCAGCCGGCGGCGGAGTTGTACGCCTGGACTGCTTCCGGGCGGGTGGACATCAGCATCAGCACGATCCATGGCGCCGCCACAGCCAGCCGGGCGGCGTTAACTGTCCACGACTGCCGGGCTTCAAGCTCACTGCGTGTTCTGGCGTGATCGCGGAGAAACTCCGAAAGCGTCCCCAAAAGGCGGCCCAGATCGCTGCCACCCACGTCACGGGTCAGGCGCAGCACCTCAATGATCCTGTCGGCCACAGGGTCCGCCAACCGTGCCTTGAGATCCTCCAAAGCCCCTTCAAAACGCCCCGTGGCCCTGTAGTCCGCCGCGAAAATGAGGAACGCCCCGCGGAGTTCGGCAGGGCCCTTGGCTCCGAGCTGGATGAGGGCCTCGGGCAGGGACAGCCCGGCCCGAATCGCCGAGCGCAAGTGGTCCACCACGTCAGGCCAGAGCTCGCGCAAAACGGCGGCCCGGCGTCGTGCCCGCCACCGCAACAGGGCAAACGGCAGGTAGCCACTAAATAGTCCAAAGCACAGGGCAATGGCTGCGGCGCCGGTCAGCAGCCACACCACCAAAGCAACCATCACGGCCAGGCACGCCGTGCTGAACGCCAACGACGCGGGACTCACCTGTGTCACCCCGGATTGGACCAGCAAGTCCGCCAGCCTGCTGTGTCTGGCAAGACGCGGCGGCACCTCCGCCCTGGCCCAGAAGGCAGTCCAGATCAGGAATAGGCCCAGCCCGCCCAGAAGACCCACAAGGGCTGTCATCAGGGGTCACCCATGAGCTTGGCAAGGTTGTAGCCGGCGGCGGCAAACTTTTCCGGCGACGGCATGGCAGTTTCGGAGACGGTGAGGTGGCCGTCAACGGTGTCAAAAACCATGCCCGATTCGATGATGCCATTTTCCACGCGGCGTCCCAGTGCCAGGATTTGCCCCACCCGGCGCTGGCCGTTGGGCAGCCGGATGCAGTGCACCACCAGGTCTATGCAGGCGGCGACGGTTGGCACCACAAAGGCTGCCGAGATGTTCTCCCCGGCAAGGAGCGGGAGAGTGCAAATCTTTACGACGGCGTCGTGCGCTGAGTTTGCATGCACCGAAGCCATGCCCGGCAGACCACTGTTGAGCGCTATCAGCATGTCCAGGCTTTCGGCTTCACGCACCTCCCCCACGATCAGCCTGTCGGGGCGCATCCGCAAGGCCTCCTTGACAAGGCGCCGCAACGGGATTTCCCCCGCCCCTTCAAGATTGGGTTGGCGGCATTGCAACCCCACCACGTCACGCAGCGGGAGCTGGAGTTCAAAAATTTCCTCCACCGTCACCACCCGCTCGCGGGAGCCGATACCTGCGGCCAGGCAATTCAACAAGGTGGTCTTGCCGGCCTGGGTTGCCCCGGAGACCAGAATGTTCAGCCCGCTGCTGACGGCTGCGCCCAGGAACCTGGCCGCCTGCGGGGTTAATGACCCCAACTCCACCAGATGGTCCAGCCGGCTGGCCCTTGCCGTGAATTTGCGAATGTTCACGGCCCAATGGGCTTTGGTGATGTCCGGGATGACAACATGAAGCCGGGAACCGTCGGGGAGGGCAGCATCCACAAACGGATTGCTCAGATCAAGGCGGCGCCCGGAATTCTTGAGCATGCGCTCCACCAGGTCCTGTACCTGCTGTTGGCTAAAGACTAGGGAGGTCAGTTCTGACTCGCCGTTGCGGGCAACAAAAACCTGGTCCGGGGCGTTGAGCCAGATCTCCTCAATGCTGGGGTCATCCAGAAACGGTTGGAGTTCACCAAAGCCGGCAACGGCGTCGAACACGTATTGTTTGGCCTCACCTGCGTGGATGAGAGGCGGAACAGTCCCCACCAGGGACCGTTCGTCATAGTCGTTGACTGCCGCATCCACCAGATGACGCACCTCATGGCTTTGGCGCATCGGGTCCAAGCCCCTGCGCCGGATGAGCTCACGAACCTCATCCTCCACCAATGCGAGTGCGTCCATCGTATATCCGCCCCATCGCGGTTCTTGCCTTGTCCCTTTCCTGTGGAGCTTAGACCGCCGTCACCGGACGCGCCAGAGGCAAAAAACAATCTGTGGATAACACCGGCCGGGGTGTGCTCGGTGGAGGAAGCTACCCGGCGATGGCCTTGGCGTACAACACCTCATACTGGGAAACAAAGGCCTCACGCCCGCAGTGGTCAAGACAGATGGCTCGAATGGCCTCCGGATCGTAGCGCTCGAAGTTCTCCTTGATTTTCACCATCGCCTCGCCCAGTTCAGCGCGGTTGTCGATGCCCGCCAACAAGCCGTTCTCGGCTGTGACGGCGTTCCTTCCGGCCCAGGTCTTGCTCGCAACCAAGGGCAGTCCGCACGCCATCGCCTCCCACAGGACGGTTCCAAACGCTTCGGCGGCGCTGGGCAGGACAAAGACGTGGGAGACGCTGAACTCTTCAACAATCCTGGTCCGCGGCACGGCACCCATGAAGTCAACCTTGTCACCAACACCGTACCGGGCAGCCAGTGCCACGAGTTCGTCCTTGTGGACACCGCCACCGGCGATCCGCAATCGCACGTCCGGGGAGTCAGCAAATTTATCGGCAAAAGCGCCAATCAGCAGGTCTACGCGTTTACCGGGGTCCAGATGGGAGACATGGCCAAAGATGAAAGGGCCGGCAGGCGCCGGGCGGGTCGCAATGTCCTGAAATTGTGGGCTCAACAGGCCCGGAACGTACTGCCACTTTTCCTCGCCAACGCCGTAAGCCTGGTTCAGTTCCGTGGCGAACCCGCGCGCGACGGCGACCAGGGAAGATGCGGCCACCGCGGACCTGCGCCCGTGAACCCCATTCCACCGTTCGGCAAGCCGTTCCATGGAGGAGGGCCGGTGTTCTGTGACGATGAACGGAATCTCGAACTCGTCGGATAAGGCGTGCGTTATCACCCCACCGGGGAACATTGCGTGTGCGTGGAGCACATCCGGGCGGCCGTGCTCGGAAATGTAGCGGGTGAGCAGTGTTCGCCAGGCAGAGAGCATGACGCGTTGATTGCCTCCGGGCACCTTGGGAAACGGCAGAACACTGTCCAGACGGTAAGTTTCGATGCCCGATTCAACGGTGTGGCGAATTCCATGTTCGCGGGCCCGCCGCTCAGCGCGCGCATACACAGGGATACCGTTGACGGCGACAACACCCACCTGGTGCCCTGCCTGAACGATGGCAGCAGCCTGTTCAATAAAGAAACTGCCGGAGAAGTCGGTCTCGTCGCCGGGATACCAGGAGGGTACAAAAAGAATATGCATGTCAAAAGTGCCCTTAGTTGTCGGCGCAGGTCACTGACATTCTACGGCTGTGCCCGTGGTCCCGGTACGGAACTCCCGTCCGGACTGGAATGAGAGAATACAGGTATGCCTTTCGCCTCCCCCCGCCTTACCCGCAGCCAGTGGCGCGCCCATACCGTCAACGATGCGCAGACTCTCTGGGTTGTCGGCGGCAAACACTGTGACGAACAACTTTTGGGTGCCCTGCACGACGGCGCCCTTGACATGGACGCCTTGCGAGCGGTCACCGGCCATTTCGCCGCCATCCTCATGGGACCGGCCGAAACGGTCCTGGTGGAGGACCCCATCCGCAGTTTCCCGTTGTTTTATTCGGTGGCAGGCGGTGACGTGGCAGTGTCCGACGACGCCCTTGTCCTGACCGGCGTTGCCCAGGACTACGTGGCGGACTTCGACTCCCGCATAGAATTCCGTCACTCCGCCTATGTGGCTGGCAGCAACACCCTCTATGCCGGGGTCAAACAGGTCCAGGCAGGGGAACTCGTCACCCTTACCCCCGACGGCGGCGTCACCTCCACGGTGTACCGCAGAAACCGCTACACGGGCCTGGACATTTCAGAAACTGAAGCTGTGGATGCGCATTTCACCGACGCCCTCCACACATCCATGTCCCGCTTTCTCAAACACGCCAATGGTCGCCAAATCGTTGTCCCACTCAGCGGCGGCCTGGATTCACGTCTGCTCAGCGTGTACCTGAAAGAGGTCGGCTACCAGAATGTGGTGAACTTCACGTACGGGGTGGGCAGGACCCGGGAGGTGTTGATCAGTGAATCAGTTGCCGCCGCACTGGGGCAGAAGTGGCTTTTCTGCGCCTATGAGGAAGAGACCATCAAAGAAGCCTGGGACGCTCCGGAGACCGCGGAGTTCATCAAATATACGCATGCGAGCGCATCTCTGCCCCATATCCAGGACTGGTATGCGGTTCGATGGCTTAAACAGGAGGGTCTGGTTGAGGACGACGCGATCTTCCTGCCCGGCCACACGATCGTGGGCAACATGCATGACGAGCAGATTCTGGACGCGGAGAGCGTGTCCGCGGATCAGATCAAGGAGTTGATCCTGCAACACCACTACACCCTGCAACCAGATAACAGCCATGCCACCACCAACTCCAGGCTCCACGCAACGATCGAGCGCTTCCTGGGCGATATCGGCTACGACGGCTCCGTGGTGTCCCGTCTGACGGCGCTGGAATACTGGAATGTTCGCGAACGCCAGACCAAATACATCAATAACTCATTGCGCAACTACGAGTTCTTCGGCTATGACTGGGCGCTGCCCATGCTCGACCGCGAGGTGTATCTTGCCTGGGGTGATCTGCACCACAGTGTCACCCGAAACCGCGATTGGTACGAGGGCTACGTCAACCGCCGGTACGCTGTCGCCACCGGGCAGGAGATCGGCACCTTCGCCGCCACCAAGATTTCCCAGGGCAAGCGCGATGCCGTGAAGAACGTGCTGCGCCGTGCGGGCTTGTTGGGACTGGCCGAACGCACCATCACGGCCCGGGCAGTCCAAAACCATCCCATGGGGTTTAACTGGTTCGCTACCGGCCTGGATTCAAAAGAGCTTTTCAGGTATACCCGCAGCGGCGGCAACCTGCTCGGTGCCTACGCAGATCATTTCCTCACCGATACGTGGAACAGCCATTGCCGGCTGTTCACCGCGCCGCTGTCCGACGATTAAGCAGCTACAGCTGTTCATTGACCGCGACGGATGCCAGATCCACGGCCGTGCGGCGTCAGCAACTAAGCTTGAAACATGCGAATTCTCAGTGTTGTCGGCGCCCGCCCCCAGTTTGTGAAACTTGCCCCCATCGCACAGGCCATGCGGGGCCGGGCAGAACACCTGATAGCCCACACAGGCCAGCACTACGACGAACTCATGAGCGATGTCTTTTTCCGGGACTTGGATATTCCTGCCCCCGATTTCAATCTTGGCGTGGGTTCCGGCAAACACGGGGCGCAGACTGCGGCCATGCTTGCCGGGCTGGAGGGGATCATTGAAGGGTCCGAACCGGATTGTGTCCTGGTGTATGGGGACACGAATTCCACCTTGGCTGCCGCCCTTGCCGCAACCAAGCTGCATGTCCCGGTGGCACATTTGGAAGCCGGCCTGCGCTCCTTCAACCGCCGCATGCCGGAGGAGCACAACCGGGTCCTGACAGACCACAGCGCGGACCTGCTGCTGGCCCCCACCCACGTTGCCATGGGGCATCTGGCCACCGAGGGCCTAGCCTCCCGCTCCATCCTGGTGGGAGACGTCATGACCGACGTCCTTTACAAGGTGCGGGCGTCCCTCGAGCGCACCAGGGCGCAGGCGCCTGAGGGGCTGATTCCCGGGGGCTACTACGTTGCCACCATCCATCGCCCGGACAACACCGATTCACCCGCCCGCCTCGGCGCCATCGTCGGGGAGCTGGCGCGCCTGGACAAGCCGGTGCTGTTGCTGGCCCATCCACGCCTGCGCAGCCTTGCCCAACAGCATGGGATCAAGCTGGACCAGGGAAACATCGTGCTGAGCCCACCGCTCGCCTACCCGCAGCTGATCAATGCCGCAAGGAACTCCGCCGGCGTGGTTACCGACTCGGGAGGCCTACAAAAAGAGGCGTTCTTGCTGCGGGTCCCTTGTACCACTCTCCGCCCGGAAACCGAGTGGGTTGAAACCGTTGAGCTGGGGTGGAATGTTCTTGTCAGCGAGGATCTGAGCCTGCTGGCTTCCACCGTTCACCGGGCCACCCCGATCCTTACCGACGCCACGCCCTACGGTGACGGCCACGCCGCCGAACGCACCGTCTCGGCCCTGCTCGCCACTTTTGGGCCGACGGCATCACCGGAGCACTAAACGGCTACACGTGTGCCGGTGAATTTATCCATGGGATACTTGAACCGTGAGTCGAACCTGGGTTGTTGTCCCAATGTACAACGAGGGATCCGTTGTCGGCGACGTTGTCAAAGGACTCCTTTCCGAATTCAGCCACGTCGTGTGCATCGACGACGGCAGCACCGACGGCTCCTCCCAGATAGCCCGTACAGCCGGGGCCACAGTGGTGGATCACCCCGTTAATCTGGGTCAGGGTGCCGCCTTGCAGACAGGCCTCTCCTTCGCCCTTCGCGACCCGGCCACCACTGAGATTCTCACCTTCGACGCCGACGGGCAGCATCGGGTGACAGACGCCAGAGCCATGGTGGCCCGTATCCAATCCGGTGAAGCCGAGGTGGTTCTGGGCTCACGATTCCTAGATCGCCGCACAAAGGTCTCGTCCCTGAAGCGTCTTGTGCTCCGGGTGGCCGCCATCCAGTCACGCTGGGCCACGGGGATGGCACTCACCGACGCCCACAACGGCCTGCGCGCCTTCAACGCCGAAACGGCTGCACAAATTTTCCTCACCCAAAACCGGATGGCGCATGCTTCCGAGTTGGTCCACCAGCTCTCCGAGCTCAAGCCACGCTGGGTGGAGCACCCCGTGGAAATCATCTATACCGACTACTCCAAGGCCAAGGGACAGTCTCTGCTCAACTCCGTCAACATCCTCACGGACCTCCTTTTTAGGTAAGACCATGCAGATCATTGTTCAGATAGCACTCGTCCTCGCCGTGATAGTTGTTTCGGTGGCGCTCATGCGCGGCGGCTCCAACGCCCGGCATCTGGCCATTCGCCGCCTGCTGCTGGCCTTGTTTGCCTGCGTTGCCGCTTTCTCGGTCTTCTTCCCTTTTACGCTGACCCGCCTGGCCAGGTTTCTAGGGGTTGGGCGTGGAACGGACCTGGTCCTCTACGCTCTCATTGTGGGCTTCCTTGTCACGGTGGCCACCACCAACCATCGCTTCCGGCAACTTGAGAAGTCAATTACCACCCTGTCCCGCCACATAGCCTTGGAAGAAGCAGGCAAGCCGTGGGAATCCGAAAGGGAGGGTGCCAACAAGGCAGCCGGCCCGGAAGCGTCTGATCCGTCAGCGTCTAGCCCAGACCTGGAAGGTCCCGGAACTGGCGGTCAGCACAAAGTCTGAACGGAGTTCTTCTATTGCACCGGCTGACATCCCGTAGTAGAGAAACGGCGAAAGGACCACCGCCGCTTGGGCGACCTTAAGCTGGCTCACCTGCAACTCCTGAGCAGACATCCCTCTCGTCAGGGGTGTCCCCGGTCCACCGCTTTGCAGACCGTCCACCATGCGTGTGCCGCCAACATCCACCACCGAAGCGCAGCCATGCTGCATTGACCGCGACAGTGAATCGCTCACCACACCCATATATGCGTAGGTGAAAAAGATGCAGTCGTAAGGCCGCGCCGCGGCAATCAACAACGCACTGTTGACGTTTGGCAGCGGCGCCGGCTCCAGGACAAACCCCCTCACGCCGGTGGGCGCCAGTAGAACCACACTGACGACGGCGGCCAAGGGTACCGTGAGATTCCTCCGGGGCCCGCTGAGCTGGCCCCGGATCTTGCGTGAGAGGGCCCCGGCGCCAGCACCGGCAGCCACACCGAGGCAAAGCGCCAAGTAAGGTGCCACGAAGTTGGGATAGTGGTCAAAGAAACTGTCGGAGGTCAGCAACACGGCGGAGATCACAACAGCCAGCAACGCCCACCACACCTCATCCCCCCACGCACGCAGGCGGCGGCGCCCGGCCAGTCCGGTGTAGGCCGTGGCCACGATGCACAGCACTCCCAGTGCCGCCACGGCGAGGATGAGGACCTCCGGCGCGTCAACCCCGGCAAATTCCCGGAGCCGGTACATCAAGGCCTTGCCCGCACCGTCGGTGCGCACCAGCTGTGCCATGACCACGTCGGTGAACATGGCCCCGGGTGCCAGCACAAAGAACAGTCCCATGACTGCCGTGCACACCGCCGCACCAACCAGCGCAAAGCGCAGCAGGAGCCACCGGCCAAACCGCACGGCCACCAGGACGCCGATGACCAGAATAGGCAGCACAGCCCACAGCTTGAAACAAAGGGCCAGCCCTAGAAATACTGCCGCCAGCGTGACCGCCCGGCGGGGTGGGCGCCGCCCGCTCCTGAGGGCAAGCAAGGCCGCCAAGACACACACATTCAGGATGGGTGAGAGCATGACGGAGCGTTCGGCTATGGTGGCCACGGACCAGAGCGCATACAGGCCAGCCCCTACAATAACCGCCAGGTATCCCCACTTTTTGAGCAAAACCCCTATGAGCACCGTGTTCAGTGTTCCGATCAACACAAACAACACCCTGGCCGCCCCCATGCCGGCAGTATCTGAGATCAGATGGCCCAGGAGCGCAAACGGCGCCATGAGCAAGGCGATCCCGGGCGGGTGAACCAGGACATAGTCTCGGTATGGCAGGGACCCGGCTATCAGGTGCACACCGGCGGCATAGTGGACGCCGTCGTCGTATCCCCTAAAGCCACCCAGCGTGCCGGTGAGTAAAAGCGGCAGCAGTCTGGTGAGGAACGCCACCGCCGCGATGACAGCAATCAGCAGTCCCGGCATGAGCGGCGGCTGGAACCTTGAGGCGACGCTGCGCACCTTGTTCACGGATCCTTCTAAATACTGTCGTTTCAAGCGGAGGTTGCCGGAGAAAGGTCGCTGGCCACCTGGCGGGCACGGGCCGTCCACGTATTATCTTCTTGCAGCTGGAGCACTTTGGTGGTGACGGCGGCAATCTTTTCAGGATGCCCGGCCAGATCGTCAAGCAAGGCGGTGAGCCCGGCCGGTTCGAACGGCACCGCCCATCCGTTGCCATGGGCACCAACAAACTGTGCAACATTGGTTCCGTCGTTGACGATCACCGGCTTGCCAAATCCAATGTATTCGGCAAATTTTATGGGCGCCGCGAAGGAACGGTAGATGCTGGGCTCGATGAAGAGCATGCAAATATCGGCCTGCTCATAGTAAGGCACCAGCTCGCTGCCGCTCTTGTGCACCACCTGGATCCGATCATTCATCAGGCCCCGGTATTCGTGTGCGTTTTGCTCCCATTCATCCTCGCGGGTGCAAATGGTCAGCCACGCATTTTTGGACGCCGCAACGGCCTGAACACAGCCGTGCATGTTGTAGTAGCCACCCAACCCGCCCACATACAGCAGGTGAACGCCGTCCTTCTCGGTCGACGGTGCGTCGACAATGTCACCGCCAGGGGGCAGTGCCTTGTGGCGGCTCGCGGGAACGTGCGGGACAAACTTCCCCATGTCCAACGATGGCAGGTACAACGTATCCACGGCGGCATTGTAAGCCACCAGGTCCAGGTGGTACAGCGCCCTGGTGGCCGTGTGGACCACCGGGTTCAGGCGCTGCTTGTACTCGGGGAAGCGCCAGTACACATCCCGGTAGAACAGCCCCACTTTGATTCCATTCCTGCGGGCAAAGCGCAAGAACATCACGTCCATGAACGGATGGCGGGGCAGGTGGTCGGCGTCGGTGAGGGCAGTGGGCATGGTGTGGCTCTCCGAATACAGGAAATCAAAGCTCTCACCGGCCGCAATGCGCTTCTTCAGCGCCTTGATCAGCACACGGCGTTCCCTTGATTCCCCGGAGACCAGCTCCACGTCGTACCCAATGTCCCTGAAGGCTTCAAGCATGCGCATGGGGCGCAGGCCGCTGCCGGTCTTGGCGTGGGGGTTCAATGGATAGGGTACGTGGTAGATCATGCGGGCCATGGCTGAAACTTTCTTGAAACGGTGCCGCGCTGGCGCACCGGACGGTGGGGACGGGGTGGGAATCGCGAGTGTCTAGCCTTCAAGGACAGCAGCCTTCAGATCAAGTCCCCGGTCAAAGCGGCGCCCCACCCACAGCGCCATGACAGTGAAGGCCACAAGGATCGCGGCCATGGCCCAGGACACCGCCGTCAGGTTGGCCACAATATCGCCCTTGAGGAAGAACAGCAGCGACAGTGGCACGGCCGTGTACACCAGGGCGTGGGCAAGCATCAGGTGTTGGGTTTCGGTGACGACAAAGATCGTGGAGATGGGTGAGGTGATCAGGCTCATGAACAGCCACGGCACCAGTGCGCGGGCGATGAGACCCGCGTCGGCCCATTGCGCACCCAGGACCACGGGGAACGCCCACGGCGACAGCCAGTAGATGAGCACAAAGGGGATGATTCCCAAAACCGCCGAGCGGTACACGGTGGTCTTGGCGAAGGCAAACATGGTACCGCGCTCCATGACGGCCAGCCGTTGGAAGAAGACCTGCGCCAGTGCGCCGTTGATCAATCCCAGCGGCACCTCCAACAGTTTCCAAGCCATGTAGAACTGCCCCAACATCGATTGTGAATACACGATGCCAATGATCAGGTTGATGCCGTTGGTGCGGACGGCGTCAACCAGCGCGTTGGGGCCGTTGAGCAGCGGCATACGGCGATACCTCTTGAACAGCCCGGGGATGCTCTCCTGGGATTCGTCCAGCCCCTGGCGCACATCACGGCCCTTGCGCCGGAGGATCAAAAGCGCCGCGGTCTGCCCCACCAGGGTGCCGCCGATCAGGCCCCCCACTCCCCCGAACTTTCCCAGGGCCAGGGCAAGCTGGGCTAGGGCGGTGCCGCCGCTTTGCAGCACCCTGTTGATGCCGATGGCCTTGTAGTCGCTGCGGCGGTTGAGCCAATACGTCAGGGCCGAAATTTCGGCAAGGGTGAAGATGCTCAAACCCACAAACCACAGCCACGGGGCCAGGTCCGGCTTGCCCATGGCGTTGGCGATTATCGGCGAACTCAGACCACACACCACGGTGGCCACCACGCTCACGGCCACGATCAGCCAGGTGACGCCCCGTTTGAGAACCTTGGCATCTGCGTCGTGCTTGGGCAGCATGATGGCCATGTCGTACCGCAGGGCTGCCACCACCGTCACGGTGGCAACCAGGGAGGAATAGAGGGAGAACAGCCCGTAGGCTTCCGGGGAATACAACCGTGACAACACCGGTGTCAACGCCAGCATCAACAACTGGGCCGCCACGGTCCCTGTCAGGAGCGTGAGAATGTGGCGCAGAAACTCGCTTTTGCGCCATCTGGAGATCCGCCCCTCCCCCACACCACTCACGGTGAGGACGTCGTCGTACCAGCGAGCAGGACTTCGCCGGCTGCCAACCGCCCGGAGGCCTGCAAGGAGGCGTTGTCCAGGGCCCACTGGATCCTGTGCGCCCGCCCCTGGTCAGGCGTCGCCGCCAGACCGGGTTCAGACTGGCCGGGCCCCGACAGGCCTGGTTCCGCCAGGAGCGTCCGCATGGCGCTGGCAACAGCTGCCGTGGTGTACCCGGCAGCAATCCCCAGCTCGTTCTCGGTCACCAGTGTGGCGCCGTCGCCACGGCCGGCAAAGACCACGGGGGTGCCACAGGCAGCCGCGGCATAGATCTTGGTGGGTTTGGCAAAGTCGTAGCCTTGGCCGGGCTTGATGCTGACGAGTGCCCCGGCGGCGCCGCGAATCCACGCGGCTGCCTCCTCCGGCGGGACCACCCCGCCAAAGTGGACGGCGCCGGGGACGATCGTGGCTGCGAGATCCTTGAGATGGGCTTCATCGGTGCCCTGCCCAAGGAACCGAATCTCGGCGTCGGGAAACTCTTCCCTCACGGTGCCCAACGCCTCGATAAAGATTCCGGCACCCTGCCACTCGCTCATGGTGCCGGTGTAGACAAAGTACCGCTTGGCTGCGTTGGCGCTTGGCGCGTCGGGCCTGAACACCGTGGTGTCCACGCCGTTGCCCACCACCTTGATGCGGGCACCGGGCACGCCAAAGGCGGCGACCTTCCCGGCAACCGGCTCCGACACCGCCAGGACCAGGGCCGCCCTGCGCAGCACAAACCCCTCCACGGCACGCATGGCTGCCTTGACCGCGCCGGGCACACTCATTGCGGACAGGGCCTCGGTCCAGATGTCGGCCGCATAGTAGACGTAGGGCCGGCGCCGGAGCAGTGAGGACAGTGCCACCACGATTCCCGTGGTGGGCGGCGGTTCCGACACCACCACGTCGGCCCGCGTGGCAAGGAGCCGGAAAAATGCCGGAATGTCAAAGCTCAGGTACTGGATGTAGCCGCGCACATAGCCGCCGGAGTCACGCAACACCGGCCAACGGCGCAGGGTGTAGGACACCTGAAGGTCCGGGGAACCGGCAGGGAGCTTAGTGGTGATCACGGTGACATCGGCACCCTGTTCCACCAAGCCGTCAACCAGTGCCTTCAGCCGGAAGGCCGCCGCACCCACTTCCGGGGCGAACAACCTGGTGGTGACAACCACGCGAAGGGGTTTCTGCTGTGCCACTAGGACTGGATCCTCACGGCTTGCCCCGTGCGGGAGGATTCAAGCACGGCCTCGGCCACCAACAGCGTGTCCTGCCCTTCAGCCATGGTGACCACATCACTGCCCAGGCCCAGGACGGCGTCACGGAAGGCCTCAAGTTCGGTGCGCAGCGGCTCCGGCTTGGCGATGGCAAGCCGGGTGACATTGCCTTCGGAGACGCCACGGAAGGCTCCAATGGAATCCCATTCGGTGGCCACGGTCCCGTTTTCGTAAAAGGTGAGGTCTGCGGTCACGGTGTTGACGACAAATGCTCCCTTGGCACCTGTCACAACTGTCAGCCGTTCCTTCATCGGGGACAGCCAGTTGACCAGGTGGTTGGTGATCACGCCGTTGGCCAGTTTGCCGGTGGCGGAGACCATGTCCTCAAACTGGCGCCCGCTGCGTGTGGTGGTTTGGGCAAAGACTGATTCGTAGCGGCTCTGGGCCAGCCACGCCGTCAGGTCGAAGTCGTGGGTGCCAAGGTCCTTGACCACGCCGACGTCGGCAATGCGGGAGGGGAAGGGGCCCTGACGTCGGGTGGCAATTTGGTACACCTCACCCAACTCCCCGTTGGCAAGGCGCCGGCGCAGCGACTGCAACGCGGGGTTAAACCGTTCAATGTGACCGACCGCACCGACCAGCCCCTTGCCCGCAAACGCGTCCACCAGGCGCTGCCCGGCGGGCACGCTGGCAGCGATGGGTTTCTCCACGAGCGCGTGGATGCCGGCGGCGGCCAGGGCCAGGCCCACTTCCTCGTGCATGCCTGTGGGGACGGCGACCACGGCCATGTCGATCCCGGCGGCGATGAGTTCCTGGACGCTGCCAAGGACGGGCAGGTCCCTGGCAACACCGTGGGGGTCACCAACGGCGTCGGCCGCGGCCACAAGGTCCAGGCCCTCCACCTCGCGGATGACCCGGGCATGGTGGCGGCCCATCATGCCCAACCCGATGAGTCCTACACGTAAGTTAGCCATGTTTAGGCACCTGCCTTTGCAATGGTGTTCACGGCGGTCACGATGCGTTCCAGGTCATTGGGTGTCAGCGACGGGTGCACCGGCAGGGAGAGGACTTCCTGGGCCGCAATCTCGGTGTTGGGCAGTTCCTGCTTGCGGTTGAAGGAGGGCAGCCGGTGGTTCGGAACAGGGTAGTACACGCCGGAGCCGATGTTGAATTCCGATCGCAGCCGGGCGTGCATCTGGTCCCGGCCCTGGGGCACCCTGATGGTGTATTGGTGGTAGACGTGGCGGGCACCGTCAGCCACCTTGGGCGTTTGCACACCGTCAAGGTTGGCGTTCAGGAACGCGGCGTTGTCTTGGCGCTGCCGCGTCCAGTCCATGATCTTGGTGAGCTGGACCCGGCCAATGGCGGCGTGCAGGTCGGTCATGCGATTGTTGAAGCCCACGATTTCATTTTCATACTGTTTGTCCATGCCCTGGTTGCGCAGTAGGCGAAGGTTGCGCTCTACCGTAGCGTCCGACGTCGAGACCATGCCTCCCTCTCCGGAGGTCATGTTCTTCGTGGGGTACAGACTGAACATGCCGAACTTGCCGAAGGTGCCGACCATCTGGCCGTTGAGTGCGGCGCCGTGGGCCTGGGCCGCGTCCTCGTAGAGGTCGATCCCGTGCTTGGCGGCCAGCGCTGCGAAGGCGTCGGCGGCAAAGGGGTGGCCGTACAGGTGCACGGGCATGATGCCCTTGGTCTTCTCGGTGATCATCGATTCCACGTGGGCCAGATCCAGCGCGTAGTAGTCCAGCTCGATGTCGGCGAACACGGGGGTTGCCCCGGTCAGCGCCACCGCGTTTCCCGTGGCGGCAAAGGTGAACGACGGGACAATGACCTCATCCCCGGCTCCCACGCCACAGGCCAGCAGGCCCAGGTGCAATCCTGAGGTGCCGGAATTCACGGCAACACTGGGTCGTCCATCCAGCAGAACCTGGGAGAACTCGCGTTCGAAGGCGGCCACCTCGGCACCCTGTGCGAGCATGCCGGAGGCCATGACGGCGTCGACCGCTGCCCGTTCCTGCGCACCGATGATCGGTTTTGCCGCGGGAATGAAGTCCTGGCTCACGCTGCGCCCTCCGCTTCGCTCAGTGAACCGCCGTCTTCGATGAAGGTGGCGCCGGTGACCGGGCAAACCCAGACACCGTCCTTGGCCGTGAGCGGGACGCCGGCTTTGCCCACCCAGCCCAGCCGGCGGGCCGGAACACCCGCCATCAAGGCGAAGGCTGGAACATCCTTGGTTACCACTGCGCCGGCCGCAACGGTGGCCCACCGGCCAATGACCAGGGGCGCGATGCACACGGCGCGGGCACCAATGGACGCCCCATCCTCGATGGTGACACCCACCGGGGTCCAGTCGTGGGCGGTTTTAGGCGTCCCGTCCGGGGCGACGGCACGGGGATAGCTGTCATTGGTCAGGACAGCGGCGGGACCGATGAAGACACCCCTGCCCAGCACGGCAGGCTCGTACACGAGCGCATAGTTTTGGATCTTGGTGTTCTCACCAATCCTCACGCCGGGGCCCACATACGCCCCACGGCCAACAATGCAGTTGGCGCCAAGGACGGCTTCCTCACGCACCTGGGCCAGGTGCCAGATCTTGGTGCCACTGCCCAGAACAGCCTGCTCTGATACGTCCGCGCTGGCAGCGATGCTCGTCATCCCCGGCCTCTCTGTTTTTAAGTGCTCTGTGTTTATTGGGTCTGCGTATAAGTGCTCTGTGGGCAAAAGTTCTATGCCCATTGTTCCAGTCATTGGCGCGGACGCCGGACCCGGGCGTACACGGCAGTGAATTGTTCGGCAATCAGCTGGGGGGAAAAGCGTCCGGCGATGGTTCCGGCGATGGCTGCCGCTGGGACCTGGGCAAACTTTTCCAGTGCGGTGCGCACCGCTGCGGCATAGCCGGCCGCCGTGGCGTCACTGACAAGGACGCTGTTTTCCTCCGTCAAGAAGTCCCTGACGGCAGGAAGGTCTGTGACAACGGCGGGAACGCCGGTGGCAACGGCTTCGGCGGCGGCCATGCAGAACGTCTCATGGGCTGTGGGCAGCAAGAACACATCAGCCTCGCTCAGTTCGGCACGAACCTGGTCCGGGGTTACTTTGCCGGTCATCCTTAGATGCCCCCGCAGGTCTTCGTTTTGAGTAGCAAGCGCCTCCCGCAAGGGTCCGTCGCCCACCCAAGTCAACGACGCGTCGAGTCCCCCGGCGCGCAAGATCCGCAGGGCCGCCACGGCAAGCCCGGGACGTTTTCGCTCAATCAGCCCTCCAACGCCCACCAGTTTCACGGCTCCCGGGCCAGTGCCCCGGCGTTGCGCCAACGTCCCGTTGACAGAAACAACATTGGGCACCACTGAGACCGCGCCACGCCGTGAAAACCGGCGCAACTGTTCGGCTTGCGGACCACTGACGGCGGTGACGGCGTCGGGCAGTTTGAGCACATACCGCAGCCACGAAAACGCTTTCCAGGCCCTGGAGACAGTGGCCGGTTCGGCCATGCCGCTCCAGTGCTCGGTGTGCACCCAAGGGGTGCGCGCGAAGGCCTGGATGGGGGCGGCCACGGCCGCAGAGGTGAACGCCATGGTGTGCAGAATATCTGCGTGCCGCAGTGCCGCAACGGTGTGCCGGATCAGCTCAAAGTATCCCCAGGGGCGCCGGGGTGAGAGCGGAATCCGGGTCACCGGCACACCGCCAAACTCTTCCGAGAGTATGGCCCCCGCCCCGCCCAGCCTGACATGGATGACCCGGACGTCGTGCCCGGTGGCAATGGCCTGGGCGTGGCTCAAGTTAAAGGGCGCGGTTGAGGGCGCCCCGGCATCCGGATACCAGGTGGTGAAGACGACGACGCGCACGCTGGGTCTACGCTTTGCCGATGACGCGGTAGGTGACGCCGGGCCACTGTTCGGCGGAGCTGATGCGCCGGCCGTCGATGAAGACCTTGACGCCGGGCAGCTCCGCCTGTGTTAAGGTGCGGTACTCGGCGTGGTCTGCCTGGATCACAGCTGCATCGACCGCCTCGCCCACGTGGTAGGGGAGGAAGCCCAGCGCGGCCAGTTCGTCATCCGAGTACAGGGGGTCGTGGACCAGCGCTGTGCCGCCCCGCCGGTTGATGGCATCGACGGCGTCGAACACGCCGGAGAACGCCGCCTCTTTCACTCCTCCCCGGTAGGCGGCCCCCAGCACGACGACGCGTGCCCCGGCCAGGTCCCCATAGGCCCCTTCCAAAAGTCCAATGGTGTAGTCAGGCATCTCTGCGTTGGCAGCACGGGCGGCACGGACCACTGTGGCGTCGGGGTCGTTCCAGAGGTACAGGCGCGGGTAGACGGGAATGCAGTGTCCGCCCACGGCGATGCCGGGCTGGTGGATGTGGCTGTACGGCTGCGAGTTGGAGGCGGCGATGACCTGGTAAATGTCAATGCCGGTCTTGGCAGCATAGCGTGCAAACTGGTTGGCCAGACCAATGTTGACGTCACGGTAGGTGGTCTCGGCCAGCTTCGCCAGCTCTGCGGCCTCCGCGGAACCCAGGTCCCACACGCCGTTGCGGCGGGCCAGGTCCGGACGGTCGTCGAAGTCCAGCACGGACTCGTAAAATTCCACGGCCTTTACCGCGCCGGCCGCGGAAAGGCCACCCACCAGCTTGGGGTACTTGCGCAGGTCCGCAAAGACCCGGCCGGTCAGCACCCGCTCCGGGGAAAAGACAAGGTGGAAGTCCGTGCCCTCGACCAGTCCGGAGCCTTCCTCCAATGCCGGTTTCCACCGGGTGCGGGTGGTCCCCACGGGCAGCGTGGTCTCATAGGCCACCAGTGTGCCCGGCGTCAGGTGGCGTGCCAGTTCGGCTGTCGCGACGTCCATCCAGCCAAAGTCAGGGTTTGCATCGGAATCAACAAAAAGTGGTACAACAACTACAATTGCGTCCGCACCGGGGACCGCCCGGGCATAGTCCGTCGTCGCACGCAATTTACCGGAAGGAACCAGGACAGAGAGCATCTCCTGCAAATGTGCCTCACCCGGGAGCGGCTCTTTCCCTGCGTTAACCAAATCCACCACGGTCTGGTTGGCGTCGACACCCACCACATCGTGGCCCTTGGAGGCGAACTGAACAGCTAGCGGCAGTCCGATCTTACCGAGTGCGATGACAGCAATCTTCACGTCTGGGGGCCTAATCTCTCTAATTTGCTGGACGGCCTACGGAACACTCCGGGCCAATGTCTTTACGACAAGAATATAGAGCTTTACCGCTTCCCCACTTCAGATGAGGGCAAATCTCCGTTCTGCGAGCCCCAAATGCAGCTCTGACGTGTGGGCTGCTGTCGTCCAGATACCCATAAGCTACGTTTTTCTGCGAGAACCTGGCTTGGCTTATGTCGTCTGTCATAGCTCACTTCCAATGGCGTGAATGTCTTAATCGGGAGCAATCCCTTTCGAATTAACTCGATATTTCCTGCCAAGACCACTGGCAAAGCACTTGCTGTAATTTTGATTGGAGAGCGGGAGACGTCGATGCCAGCGTTTGTTTGTCAACACCGAAACAACTCATCCCAGCAGCCAGAAAAAGGTCCCTCTCGCATACCTCTGAGCCGTCGAAAGTGCCGTTGGTATGACCCCTCAAAGCCACCTACGACCACCTGTTGGTACGTGGTGCCTCAAGATGCTCGCGAAATGATCTCAGCGCGCCTCATCTAGAGTGCTCGCGCAAGTCTCATGTTGCGTTGGTTTTTTGGGAATAAGTCCTCACCGCGGCTCCGCTGATGAGTTGCTGAGTTGCTGATGAATCGTATTGGTCAGGAGGGTTAGGGCAGCGCGGTCAGTGCTGGCATAGAGGTCCGGTAGGTGTTGGCGTTGGGGTGGGAGCATGTTGCCGCTGCACTTGACCCGGTCAGCTGGGGGTACGGGGTTCGTCGTAGCTGCGTAAGGACTTACCTTTCCGGAATGGCTGGCATACGGGACTCCTTTGATGGACCGGAATGGTCTCGTGCATGTTTATCGACGGCCATAGCTCGTTGAGCTGTGCAGATGGAGTACGTTAACCTGTCCACGGAGTCCAAAGTTCTGGATCTGCGTTGCGGTTTCGGTGCCGACACGCTGGCCCACGCAGCTGCGGGGCACAGTATCCTAGCCTGCGATTGCCAAAGCATGTTCGATCGCTGACGAATTGTCGGGAAACGTCAGAACACCAACCCAGTTCGTGGCTGCGAACGTCAATTCCTTGTAAACCATCTCGCACCTGCTTTCTCGTGGCGGACCTGCCTTTCTACATAGGCGCAACCCCTAGTCGCACCCCAGAGCCCGTGGTGCCCGCGAGTCGGTGAGAGTGGAGATCTTTGATCCGCAGGATTTCGGCAGCAGGCTGGCGTTTTATGGTCTTGAAATTTTGCCGTCAAACTTTCTCAACGAACCGGGCACTCCCGTGGCATCATTTAGCTACATTATCGGAAAGGTTTCCAAGAAAGAAGGGTCTGACATGTCCAAGCGGGCGGCCATGAAAGTACTCACCGCGGTCAGTCCAACAGTTACTGAAGGTGTTCGCGGGCTGTCCCTCCAACCGCTGGAAAACGAAGCCCTACGTCAGCGGTTAAACAAAGTTGAGCACGAGCTAGGCGAGCTGCCTGCACTGCTACTACTGACATCCATCTTCCGCACAGACAGCCCCTACGGCGCCGCGTACCCGTCCGGGTTGTTTTCCTGCCAGCGCCAGTGATCGGCACACATCTGGGCAAGGTTGCGGTGCGCAGACCAGCCCAAGTCAGCCAAGGCTGCAGAGGGGTCCGCGTAGCTGACGGCAGCGTCGCCCGGGCGGCGGGGTGCAAACTCGAACGGTACGGGCTTTCCTGCGGCGTCACCGAAGGCCTGGATGACTTCCAACACGGAGGAACCGTTTCCGGTGCCCAGGTTCCAGGTGAACACGCCCTGGTGTGCTGGCAGGTAGTCCAGTGCGGCCAGGTGGCCTGCGGCGAGGTCCATGACATGGATGTAATCGCGCACGCCTGTCCCGTCCGGCGTCGGGTAGTCGTTGCCGAACACCATGACCTTTTCCCTGCGCCCCACAGCGACCTGGGCTACAAAGGGCAGCAGGTTGTTGGGGATTCCGGTTGGGTCCTCGCCAATACGGCCCGATTCGTGGGCGCCCACGGGGTTGAAGTAACGCAACAGCGCAACACGCCAGGTGGGATCGGAGGCACCCAGGTCGGTGAGGATGTCCTCGATCTGTTCCTTGGTGCGCCCGTACGGGTTGGTCGCATCCAACGGCATCTTTTCGATGAGCGGCACTTCTTCGCTGGCGCCATACACCGTGGCAGAAGAGCTGAACACCATTGTGCGCACCCCGTGCTTGTCCATGGAGGCCAGCAGGTTAAGCGTGCCCACAATGTTGTTTTGGTAGTAGCGCAGCGGCTGGGCCACGGACTCCCCCACAGCCTTCAGGCCGGCAAAGTGGATGACCGCATCAAAGTTGCCCCCTGCGAACAAGGCGTCAACGCCGGCGGCATCCAGCAAATCCAGCTCGACAAACTGCGGGTGCTTGCCGGTGAGCTCTTCCACCCTGTTCAGGGATTCCGCAGATGAGTTCACCAGGTTATCCAGTACGACGACGTGGTGCCCGGCTTCCAACAAACACAGCACTGTATGAGAACCTATATATCCGGCACCGCCGGTAACCAAAACCTTCATTTTTTCCCTCAAATTTGGGTCCGCCTGACATGAATGTCGATCAGGATTTGTACGCTCGGGCATCGCCGCAAAAGTGGATTGATGAGTTGTTGAACAACCGATCGTCCGTGTTGACAAAGCCTTCTACTACTTTACTCAACCGTCTGACATGTGGCGCTCCTCCGGACACCACCTCCCTATTGAGTCACATTCGTATCTTCAGCACCTTCTGCAACGCCGGTGATAGACTGCCACAGTCGATTCTCGGTGCACCAGCTTGCCCAAGATCTTCTGGGGCTGGGGGAGAGTCTCAGCTATCCATCAGCAGGACGGCTGAGACCCCGTTCCGAGCAGAAAGCACCTAATAGGTACCTAAGATGCGCCAGCCCAGAAATACGTTCTCAGTGACAATCGCCAAAATTGCCGTATCAGGGTGTTTGTCCGTCCTTCTCGTAGCCAGTGGCGGCCTTGCCACAGTAGCCATGGCCGCAGATGATGCTGCACCAACGATGTCCAGTCCGGCGACCCCGCCGACTGCAACGCCTGGCCCTGCCACCTCTGCCGTCCCCCAGCCAGACGCCCCTCCCCCGACTACTCAAACGCCCTCGCCGTACCCGACTGTGATTCAAGATCCCGGCCTTGCCAAGCCAAGTGGAGCAGGCAACGTCATGGGAAACGCTGGGAAACCGGCACCAACCAGTCTGTCAAACCCATTCGCCGCAAACGGCTTGGCTCAGGCGCCCGCACAACCATTCTATGTCTCCACCAAACCTATAGGCACCGAGAGTATGCCCGCAGGCATAGACGTGAGCGGTTGGCAGCAAAACGTGGATTGGCAGACAGCCTGGAATCAAGGTGCTAGATTCGCTTACGTCAAAGCCTCCGAAGGCCCCTGGCCCATGAATGACTACTTTTCTCAGCAATATAATGGCGCGGCTTCCATCGGTATGATACGCGGAGCGTACAGCTTCGCCCGACCAAACCTTTCTAGCGGAGCCAATCAAGCGGCAGTGTTGGTGCAAAGCGGCGGTGGATGGACCAATGACGGGATCACATTGCCCGGTGTTCTCGATCTTGAGGCCAATGCCAGCGACAATTCCGGAACATGTTTTGGCATGTCGCCAGCGCAGCTAACTGCCTGGGTCCACGACTTTAGCGCTACCTACAAGTCAATGACGGGGCGCGACGCCGTCATCTACACCGCCTACTACTTTTGGAACCAATGCCTGGGCACCTCCGATTTTGCTCAAAACAATCCACTCTGGATCGCGGCATATGGCGCCTCTGCTTCGAATGTTTGGATGCCGGGCAGCTGGGGGAACTATACGTTTTGGCAGTTCAGCTCCACGGGACCATTTGTTGGCGACTCCAATGTCTTCAACGGATCCTACGAACAGCTTAAAAGCCTGGCTACCGGCGGGGCTACTCCTGCCAAGCCGTCGATTAAAAGCAGCAACGATGTACTGGCCATCGACGGGAGTGGAAATCTCTGGAACTATCCAGCCAACGGTCTCGGTATTGGTTCTAGAAACTTGGTGATGACGGGTTGGAACGGCTACAAGGCATTTTACCCTGTGGATTGGAACCAAGACGGCGTCATTGACCTCATTGCGCAATGGAATGACGGCACTATCAGCTACTACAAGGGCCTTCGGACCGGCGGCTTCACCCCGGGTGTGACAATTGGTTCGGGCACCTGGCAAGACCTGCAACTTACGCTGGGCAAGTGGCGGGCTTCTGACCAATATCCTGGAATAATGGCCAAGGACGGTTCGGGTATTTTGTACTATTACGCCAATCCCACCGGGACCTCCTTGGCCCCAGGCGGTATTTTGCTTGGTACAGGCTGGAACAATTTGGATGTCTCCATGGCGACGTGGGATTCAACTGGTAATCCAGCGGTTTTGGCTCGCGATCGCGCCGGCAAAATGTTGCTCTACCGCAGTGACGGTGCCGGCAGAATTATTAACGGCACTCCGTCGCAAATAGGCGATGGTTGGCAGAGCATGACGAGCATTAGCGTCCTTACCGCCGCCAACGGCTCCCAGTCATTGGCGGCAAGGTGGAACACAGGGGAGATGACGAATTATTCCTTAAGCGGCCAAGGAAGTTGGGGCACCGTCACCAGTTTCGGTGTTGGATGGAACCCGCTAACCATCGGGTCGTCTCCCAGACTGGCGTCTCCTTCGATCTTCTCTGCCGATGACAGCCTCGCCGTCGATCAGGGGGGTACATTGTGGAATTTTCCCGCCAAAAACGTTGGTATGGGGACCCCTTTCCCGATAAGTAATGGCTGGTCCGGCTTGACCACCTTCAATGTTACTGACTGGAATAGCGACGGCACCTTTGACATCGTTGGGCAAGTGGGCAACGGCGATGTCTACCTCTACGTGGGGCTCCCGGCCGGAGACTTCACAGCACCAGTGGTCATTGCGCGTCTCCAACCAGGCGCAACGGCAGTTCCGGCCAAGTGGATGGCCACAGATACATACCCTGGCCTGATTGTTTCAGTCCCCTACGGTGCAGTGACGTACCTCAGGAATGGTTCAGGAAGAGCATCTCTCGACGCGGCGATCACCGTGACAAGTGCTTCCGTGGGGAGTCAAGTCGTCGTTGCTGACTGGAACGGCGACGGGATTCCTGATCTTTTGAGTCGAACTGCCGGCGGTGACTTACGTGCCTCGCTCGGCGACGGCACAGGAAAAATCAGCAACGACATACCAACGACGGTCGGGACAGGGTGGGGAAACATACGGAGCATTCGCGCCACCACGCGGCTTGTTCCAGGAGGGAAACTCGGGCTGATGGCAGCCTGGGGTACGGGTGAAATGAAGTATTATGCGACCTCTGGAACGGGCAGCTGGGGAACGGTGACGTCCTTGGGCAACCAATGGGCCGGGTATGACTTGGTCGGATCCATGGCCAATTCCAGCCCTGGGATCCTGGATCCCTCGGACCAATTGGCGGTGGATACAAACGGAGTCCTCTGGGACTACCCAGCCAACAGCGATGGCTCTTTGGGTACTCGCTTTGCCGTGATGGCCGGTTGGAGCGGCTACAAATCGATCTTCCCCGTCGACTGGAATGGCGACGGAACCGTCGACATTGTTGCTCAATGGAATTCAGGTTTACTCACCTACTATCGCGGATTGCCGGGAGGCGGTTTCACCGCTGGAGCTGCTGTAAGCAGCGGCGATTGGCAGTCCAAACAGCTCGCTGTTGGCAAGTGGAACCGTGGCGAGACTCTTCCGGGCATCTTCGCAAAGGATGCTGCGGGGAACCTGAACTACTACCCGCAGAAAAACGGACAAGTGGCTGACACTGGAACGTCGTTGGGTAGCGGTTGGAACGGCCTCGACATACTTTCGGCAAGCTGGAGCGCTTCTGCAACCACAGAAATTCTGGCCCGCAACGCGTCCGGTCATATGGTACTCTACCGCAATGACGGCGCAAACGGACTCATCCAGGGGCCTGCCCCTATCATTGGCACCGGGTGGCAGCCAGTGACCAACCTACAGGTCAGAACCAGCCGCACCGGAAGGCAAAGCATAGCTGCCATCTGGAATTCGGGCGCGCTTGTCTCCTATCAGCTCCCGGCCACTGGGGCATGGGGAAGTGTCTCCACTCAAGGATATGGCTGGGATTCTGTGCATCCCGCAGGTATCAGTGTCACCGCCAAGTGACCCGTTGGTGTAGGGATATTGACCGTCGCGTTAATTGATGGTGACGGCCCGCCGGGTTCGACGATGAATCGGGTAGAAACCGTCCCCCCCGGTTAAAGATAAACCGAAACACCATGTCCGACTACTGACCCACACACCTAGAGAAAAAATAGAAATACCGAAATATCAACATACAACCCACCCCCAACCAGACACACCTGGATTCTAATTCGGTAGGACCTTATCCAGGCTCAGTCTCCGGGCGACGAGCGCGGCGTGTCAGCAATTTCGTAGACTCCATGCTTGTATCCGCAGTCTTCTTGGACACGATGGGGTGCAGCAGTCCAGAGAATCATCCGGATTCTCAATCCTTGGAGCTTTGAGAAAACGTCTTGGCTGGCGTGAGTGCTCTCGATAGGCACTATGAGGTGAGGGTGGTTGGGTTTCCAGCCCGGCTGCAGTTGATGAGGACCGGGGCTTCTTATGTCATAGTGCCCGTGGATTGCCAGTGAACAACCTCTTGGCTTTCGGCCCTTATGAGCGTTGAATTGGTAGCGCCACATATGAACTTTTTGGAGGTCCCGATAGGGTCAGCCACGGCGCGCCCATTGTCCCGTTGCCGGGCTGGGTTTCGCCGTGACTGCCCTCCGAACCGGACGTGCGACTCTCACCTCATCCGGTTCTCCATGCATCTGAACCGCCCCGGTTTTGATGTCATCTAACTTTGTTTCGACACGTCAGCAGCGCTTCGCTTACGCTCGTCTTCCTAATCCCCACCTGACACCTCTTACGATACCTTTTCCTCGGTTCGCAAGTACGGCTTTAGGGTACGGCCAGTCCGGGTAGGTGGTACTGCACATTTCGGCTAGGCGGTACCGCTGGGGTCTGGGTTGTGGTCTTCTTGTGAAACCTGCGGCGCATTCGGTGCCGCTGCGCTGAACTGGAGGGCCTTTGGATGGCGGATTACAGTGCGATCATGGCGTTGGTGTTGGAACGCCGTAGCTACAGCGAGATTGTTCAGATGTTGGGTTGTTCACGCCGGGAGATTTCCTTGGTGAGTAAGACCGTCAAGGCACGGGGAATCACGGCAGGACTGGCGGCGTCGTTGAGTCGGGACGAGCTGGCGGAGTTGTTCCCTGACGGACGAAAGAACGTCTCTGCCGGGTTCGTGCAGCCGGACTTCGCCGGCATTGTGAAGTCGATGAAATTCAATCGGCATTACACCTTGCAGCAGGCTTGGCACCGGTACGTGCAGGCTCCGGCGGGACAGGACAAGAACAAGTACGGGTACACGCAGTTCTGCCAGTTGTTCAATGACTACGCGGCCGTTCATGAGGTCGTGGCTACATTGCACCACGAACCAGCGCGGACGATGTTGGTGGATTGGGCCGGGGACACGCTGCCGCTCGTTGACGCCGTGAGCGGTGAGGTGGCCAAGGCGTACCTGTTCGTGGCGGTGTTGCCGTATTCGGGCATGGTCTTTTGTAAGGCGTTTACCGATATGAAGCAGGAGGCGTGGAACAGCGCCCACGTTCAGGCTTTTGAGACCTATTGCGGTGTCACCCCGATCGTGGTGCCCGACAACGCTGCGACCGCAACCAACCTGCATAGCAAGGGTGACAGCACCCGGGTCATCAATGCCAAGTATCAGCAACTGGCCGATCATTACGGCACGGCGATCGTGCCGGCCGGGGCAAATCGTCCCCGTCACAAGGCCGCCGCGGAATCTGCGGTCAACGTCGTCAACAAGCGGGTCATCGGGTATCTGAGCGAGGAAGTTTGGATGACCCTGGCGAAGTTGAAGACGGACATTGATGAACGGGTCGATGCGATCAACGAACAGATCAAACGCGTGGATGGCACAACCATGGCCGGGCAGTTCACCACAGAGGAAGCGCAGCTGCTTAAGCCTTTGCTGGCGGATCGCTTTGAGTCCGTGGAGTGGAAGCAGCTCAAAGCCGGACGGAATTACCATGTTACTGCCGATTACCAGCATTACTCGGAGCCCTACAAACTGACCGGACAGATTCTAAAGGTCCGGCTGACAGGGGTGAGAGTCACGGTTTTTGACGGCGAGTCCGTGGCCTGTGAGCATCCGCGCAAGCATGGTCGCAAGGGCCAGTACTCGACTCTGGCCGAGCATGTGCCCAAGCAGCACCAGAACATCGATGGGTTGTGGTCCCCGAAATGGTTCCTTGACCCCGCCCGCCCGTTCGGGCCGGCGACCGTCGCGGTCATCACGGCGATCCTTGAACGAGCGAAAATTCCGGCCCAGGCCTTCCTGAACTGCCAAAATATCCTCAGCGGCCTGGGCAAGAACAACAGGCAGCGCTTGGAAGAAACATGCCAGCAAATCCTGAACCAAAACGGGTATCCGACCTACACCACGCTGAAGCGGTTGATGGCCTCGATGAACAGCGACAGCAAACAAGCAGCAGCACCAGTGCCGGCACCCCCGAACATGAAGAAGCCAGCCGCCAGCTCAGATCTTGATGAACACATTGATGTGTATGTTCGCGGCGCTGATTACTTCCAGGAAGGCTGGTAACAAGGAATGTTCACCAGTGTTGACTATGAGAAATTCCGGGCGTTGCGCATCACTCAGGTCGCCTCCAACTGGAGGAACTCCTCAAGGACGATGGCAATGACCTCAAAAGACCCGAGGAGCTCTTCCTGACCGCTGTGGATGAGGCGTTGGAGGTCCGGCGCTCAACCCGGAACGACAAGCTCATTAGCAAGGCGAGATTCCCCATCCCGGACGCGTCGATCGAAGAGATACGGTACCTGCCAGAACGCGGAGTCTCCTTGGTGCGGATGCAACGCTACGCAGCCCACGACTGGCGGGCTAACCCGACGAACCTACTGTTGATTTATCCCCCCGGCGCCGGGAAAACCTACATCGCCTGCGCCATAGGAATCGCTGCGTGTCACGGGGAACAATCAGTCCACTACACCCGCATGGACCAGCTGGCACTTGAACTGGCAATCTCCCGCGGCGTTAGGATCCCCCCACCAAAACCTGCTGAACAAACTCAGCAGCGTTGACCTGCTCATCGTCGATGATTTCCTTACCATCGGCATCGATGAGACCGCCGCGAACGACCTTTTCACGATCCTAGTCAACAGGGACCAACGCCTGCCCACCATGATCGCCAGCCACTCCGGGCCGAGATACTGGATAGAGAGCCTGCCGGAGAGGGCAGCCGCTGACTCCATCGTGAACCGGCTCGCCAGCCGGGCCCGCACGATCAGCCTCGGCGTCATCGACATGCGCCGGCTGCATGCCGAAGAAGCCCGCGGCGCGACCAACCACTGGGAATAACTGCCACACCCTGCCAACGGAGTGAACCGCTCCCGCCGGCGGTCAACCCGGGTATTGGCTAGAAATCAAGAACACCGGTTTCTGGCCAATACCCGGTCCCCGAAATCAGCGGTACCACCTACCCGGACTGACCGTACCTTCTTGCCGAATTTGCCATCGATCGCTCACCACGACGGTCTTCAACCAACGCAGCACGAGGCGGTTTGAAACCACCCAGCGCAGGGCGGCTCCGAAGGGCCATACCTTCATCTCTTGAAGAGCATTATCAACAACGAATCCCGCCTACTTCATGGGACTCCCTTCGATATTCGTGACACACGCGGCTGCAAAGTCGTTTAGCTGATATTTAGGCCGGCGAGTTTGAGTGCGCGGTGCGGGTAGTTGTGGGCGGCTCGGGTGGCTTTGGCGTGGTTGGGTTCGCCTGCCAGAGACATAATCGTGATAGCGATATTCCTGAGAGAGGCCATGACTCAGGGGGCGTTGTCTTTTCGGATCTGGCTGGAGTCTTCCCGCCAGGTCACGTCCCGGCGGAAGTGCAAACCGTTTTCAAATTCCCCAGTGGCCACGGATCAAGTTGCCGATGAGCTCGGGCTTCCCTTGGGCTGGAGTCAGTGAAGTGACGATATCGACGGTCTCAGTTGACCACTTCCTGGTCCCGAGGGGCCGCGACTCGCGGGTGCTCTGGGCGCCTTGGGGCGGCGTGTGGGAAATTGATCCCGGCTGCCACGGTCACGCATTTGACGGTCCGCTGGACTTCACGCCCGTTGGCGGTTGTGTGGTTCTTGTGCCCGGCACGGACCTGCTTTCATGGCAGGGCGCACAATTGCTCGTGAAGTTTGGGTTGGTTCCGTTTCACGGTCAGCACATAGTGGGCTCCGCGGGAAAGGAGGTACTGGGCGTGCTCACGCTGGGTATGCAACGCATCGGCAGTGATGACCACACCGTCAAGGTTCGTGACCTCTTCCAGCAACGGCTTGAAATAGGTGATCTCATTATGCCACTCCGACACGTTCTGTTGCACGAGCACGGCCCCGGTAGCTTGGTCGATGCCGGCCAGGAGCTGGATTCTGGTGCCTCCGGCGATCTTGGCGCCACGGACTTCCTTACCGTCAATGGCGATGACAGCCACCTCTGTCCTGGATTGGGCCCATGCCCCGGCCAGCTGGTCCAGGCTGGCAGACAAGACGTTGACGAGATCACTGGCCGTGCTCAAGCTCCTATAAGGTCATGCCCGCTTGTATATGGTCATGCCCGCTTGACCGCCACCTAATAAAAGGCGTCCGCCGAGCAGGCAGATCAGATTCAAGACAAAACCCCGCCTGGAGCCGTCAGTCTCACATAGGGTCATGCCCGGCAAAACACCCAATACCAGTATCAACGTCTCATATTTTGAGACGCGGAATTCTCACAAACGACTTTGCAATCACCCTGGACGCGCCTGGCACTCCACTTGGCCGCGAATGGGCATAATTCAGTGTCCGCGAGCACACAAAGAAGACCTCTTGAAACTAGTCCCGGTTCTTGGCCAGCTCACTGACAATACTATTTGCGATCTCAAATGCAGCAGTCGCTGCCGGCGAAGGCGCATTGAGAACATGGATTTGCCTTGGTGCGTATTGGAAGAGGAAATCATCCACCATGGCCCCATTGCGCAACATAGCTTGGGCCCGCACGCCAGAATGCGTGGGCACTAAGTCAGCATTCCGAATAGCCGGGACAAGGCGGCGAAGACTCGCTGCAAACTTGGGTCGCGAGATCGAGCGCCACGTTTCACTCAAGGCGGGGCCGATGAACTTTGCACCCAACACCCAAAGCCCGGGCCAAGTAGCACTCAAAAGCAACTCACGGACGTTGATCTTGGTCCAGCCGTAGCCCTCACGCGCGAAGGCAAAAACGGCGTTGGGTCCGGCGTGCACTCCTCCCTCGATCATTTTTGTCAGGTGCACACCTAGGAACGGGAACCGTGCATCCGGAACCGGATAGATCAGGCCCTTGACCAAGTGCTGAGCCTCCGGGCGAAGTTCAAAGTACTCACCCCGGAAGGGGATGATCCGAGCCTCCGGCCTAAGTCCGGCAGCTACAGCGATCCGGTCACTGTACAGTCCAGCGCAGTTCACCAGGTAGTCGCCAGTTACGTCACCGGTGGTGGTTGTCACGGTGACGCCCGCGGCGGTTGTCGCGATGGCAGTGACCTCCGCGTCAAACCGGATTTCGCCCCCTGAATCACGGATGAGATCAACTAGAGTGGAACAGATCCCCTTATAGTCAACAATTCCCGTGCTCTCGACTCGCAAGGCGGCCACGCATGAAACATGAGGCTCGTATTCGCGAGCCTCCTCAGCAGTAATCATCCGGCACGGCACACCGTTTGCTTGGCCCCGCTCGTAGAGTTTTTGCAGGGCAGGGACTTCATCGTCGGTGACGGCGACCACCAACTTACCGCAGATATCGTGTTCAACTCCATGCTTGGCGGCAAATTCCACCATGGACCTGGCTCCTGCCACAGCCATGGTGGCCTTCAGGCTCCCCGGGACGTAGTACAGACCGGAATGAATCACACCTGAATTGCGCCCAGTCTGGTGCCTAGCTTCGGAAGATTCCTTTTCGAGGACAACAGCGGTGTCTCCCCGATCCTGCAAAGCGTTGGCCACGGCCAGTCCAACGATTCCTGCACCAACAACGATGACCCTGGACATGTTCTACCTACTTTTCTTTCTGCCGGACACCGCTGGTGCGAGCCCAGTAGTTTCGCTCGATTGAGTCTTTAGTCTGATTCAGGCTTTTCAAGCACATGCAACGGTTGGGAATGCCGATTTTGCCTAACGGCCGTCAAGGCGGCGCATCCGGCCATGGCCAGGTCCGCGATAGTGAACATTACCCTCGAAAGCAACGCAAACGCCGTCGCGGTTCCCACACCCAAGGACGGGCCAAGGACCAACACGATGACTGCCTCACGTGCACCCAATCCTGACGGGAGGAAAAAGGCCAGCAGACCGGCAATCATCCCGATACCCATGGCCCCAACGGCGGATGCCAGCTCACCGGGGCCGGAGAACCCAATACTGGATGCCAAAATGTACAGGTGCAGTCCGTAGAGGCAGTAGGCAGCCAGTGCCCACCCCAATGAGGATGCCACAACCTTGTATCCGAGACCGTGATCAGGCCGTGGCTTACGCAGGATCTTGAATCCTAGCCTCGCCAGCCGGGTCAACACGCGCGGATGCAACATGATCAGGCCAATGGGCAGTAAAGCGTAGAGCCAAAGGAAGACAGGCTGGTTCTTCGCCAACATGGGGACAATCAGCCCACCCGCAAGCAAGGATCCAACGGCTGCCACAGCCACCGAGAACAGTGTTGCTGCAAAAACGCGGGCACGGGCAACCCCGTAGCGGCTTCCTAACTCAATTTGAAGGATGTATGCCCAAACGGAGCCAGGCACATATTTGCCAATGGAACCCACGAGGAAAATCTGGGCCCCACGAAGAACGCCAACATTTGGGCCCAAATGCTCCAACAGTACCTGCCAGCTCATCAAGCCGCACAGAATTCCTGCCATGACAGCCAGGAAGGACAGCAAGACCATTGGAAAGGACAATTTGACCAAGGCACTTGTGACTTCTGCCCATTGACTTTGGATAAAGACCACAGCAAAAATGATCGCCGAGGCAATAAGGAGAATTCTGACAAGCAATGAAAGGCGAGATTTGAGAGTCGGTCTCGACTTGTGTTCGCCATGGGTAGGCACTTTTTCCTGCGCCTCGGTGTTGACACTCAAGGGGGGCAGCTCCTCGGCTGCCCGCCCATTGTTCAAAACCACCATTACCCTACCTTCGCGAATATCGGGATTCCATCATCGGAAAAACTGACAGTGGCAGTCACTTTGGCGGGTACGCCCGCAACAACAGTCCGAGCTGGAACATCCGAGGTCACAACTGCTCCCGCTCCAATCACTGCCTCATCACCAATCGTGACACCCTTCATCACCACAGCATTGGCGCCAATAAAGACGCGGTCGCCAATACTCACTGGTTCCCGTTCCACTGTCTCAAAACGCCTGCCAGAGACACACCGCTTGGCCGAAGAGTGCGTGTAAATATGCACTCCAGAACTGATGTCGCAGTCGGCACCAATGACTAGCCCGCCAGAACCATCAATCACCGTAAACGCACCGATCCAGGTACCATCGCCTATCGCCGGCTCGCCCACAAACCAGGAGGCCTCGTGGTAGTCGTTGTCAGGTAGCTTTCCGGCTGTCCGAGTCATTAGTTACCGTTGAGGATGAGCTCGGTCATGCCGTCAGCAACCTTAATGGTAGGTTCCCAACCCAAAACTTCCTTTGCACGGGTGATGTCTGCCGCACGGCGGCTAACAATCACGTCGCGGGGGTTGAAGATGGGCTCGACATCGGCGCCAACTGCCTTGATCAAGATGTGTGCAAGATCGGCCACTGATGTGTCGATGCCCGTGCCCAAGTTGATTGCCATTTTGTCCTGTTCGGACTCGAGCGCTGCAACGATACCTCGGGCGATGTCGTGGACATGGATGAAGTCCATGGACTGCTCGCCCTTGCCGTCAATTACAGGCGGCTCACCATTCTTGATGCGAGCGACAAAGTGGTTGATCACCGAAGTGTAGTAAGCAGTCAACTTCTGGCCAGGGCCGTAAACATTGAAGAATCGAAGTGCATTCCAGGACAGGCCCGACCGGCGTCCATAGTACGCCAAGATATCTTCACTGGCCCGCTTGGTGATGCAGTACGGCGTAATGGGACGCAGCATGTCGTCCTCGTGCATGGGAAGCTTTTCCGGGTCTCCATAAACGGAAGCGCTGGAGCAGAACACGACGCGCTCAATGCCAAGGTCAGCTGCGGCAGCAAACACGTTGTGGCTACCGACAACATTGATGTCCATGGACTCGTACGGAGCCGCCTGGCTGCGGTTCACCGAGTCGGCTGCCGCGTGAATGACATGGGTGCATCCCTTCATGGCGGCATACACTGCGCCACCATAGCGGACATCCTCGTCGACGATCTCCACCATACCGGTTTCGACCAACTTGTTCGCGGCGTCGCGGTCGCCTCGGAACATGTTGTCAAAGATACGAACCTTGTATCCCTTTTCGAGCAACATCGGAATGGTCTTGAGACCAATCCAGCCAGCACCACCGGTGAAGAAGACTATCTTATCTTCGGCCATGAAAAATTACTCCTTGATTGTTTATTCGCTAAAGTGTGGTTTATGCATTCCGGACGGCCGCGGTGGCCATCACTGTGCGCAGGGTTTCGGCCACGTAGCTCACGTCATCTTCGCTGAGCTCCGCGTGCATAGGAATTGCCAACTGTCGTCCAAACAAGCTCGCAGAAACTTCACACACGGCGTTGGATTTATACAGCGGCTGCAAATGCGAGGCGTAGGTGCCGAAGTTGCAACCAACCCCGTTTTCACGCAGGGCCATAGCCACAGCACCACGATCGATGGACGGGTCGAAAGTCAAAACGTAGGACTGATAGGGGTGTGTTCTATCGGCAAGGGCCGCCGGTATGGTCAAGCCCTCTATGTCGGAGATCAGCTCATGGTACTGATCAGCTGCCCGGTTGCGGGCAGCCATCAATGCCGGCATCCGCTTTAGCTGCACGCGCATGATTCCCGCTGCGATATCTGACATTCTGTAGTTGTAGCCGAGCTCATCAAAGGAGGGGACAGGCAGATCCATTGAACCCTCACGCGTCAGTGCCGGGGCAATCCCGTAGGTGTGTAGCTTGCGTGCGTGTTCAATCAGCTCAGGATTGGAACTTGTCAGTGCCCCGCCCTCGCCAGCGGTGATTCCCTTGCGTCCGTGGAAGCTGAAGGCAGCAATATCAGCGAGGTTTCCGGCGGGCTTACCCTTGTATGTGGCACCGGCCGCGCAAGCTGCATCTTCCATGACCCAAAGCCCATGTTTCGTGGCAATGGCGTTGAGCTCGTCGTAGTCTGCCGGCTGACCAAAAGCGTCGACGGCAATAATTCCGACGGTCTTGTCAGTAATGGATGCCTCGGCAGCCGCGGGATCGATCGTCCAAATATCTTCACGGACGTCGGCAAAAACGGGCGTCGCTCCCGCCCATTTTACAGAGTGACCGGTAGCTGGGAACGTATAGTCGGCAACAATGACTTCATCGCCGGGCTTGACGCCTGAAACCATCAATCCGAGGTGCAAGGCAGAGCCGCAATTGGACGTCGAAAGCGCCTTGGGAACACCGATGGCCGCCGCAAATTCTTCCTCAAAAGCTTTGCAAGACGGACCCGCACCAGACAACCAGCCTGAGTCAAATACTGCCTTTACAGCATCCAGTTCTTCTTGTCCTACCGTTGGTTGTCCCAAGGGAATCTGCCGTACCATCGTGCTCCAATGTTTAGTACCCTGACTTCGTCGTAGTGCGTCAGAGCCGTCTATGAATTTCCTGCGGTCTTCTCGTGCCGCCAGATGACTAGGCAGTGGCCTGCACCGTTTCAAATACTAGCAGTAAATGCCCCATGCCAACGGGACATCGCCCTACTGCCCTATGCTCCACGGTAGGGGATTTCGCAGCGACTGGGTAGGCATAAGCCCAAGGATACCCGCGTAGAGTAAAAATACCGACGCCCCCTTCAGCACTCATTTCCTTTAGTCTGAAGCGTCTGTCTGAGATTTCCGATTTCGGCGTTTACCGAACCCGGAGGTCGTGCCAGTTCCGCCAAGAACCATACCGCGTTGGAAGAGGATCTGGCCCACCACCACCGCGATTGATGCCAGGGCCACAGCAGCAAGTCCTGGTCGGAGCCCAGGTGTACGGTAGTCAATGACTACCGTGTGCTCTCCTAAAGGAACATCCAACATCAGCAAACCCGCCGGTCCTTGACTGACAGGAACGCTTTGCCCGTCAATTGTGGCCCGGTACCCTGGCCACGCCAGTCTCGCAAAGAGCAACGATCCAGCCTCTTGGGCATCCACACGCAGTTCTTCATGATGGGGGGAAGAGTCTGCGTTCAAGATGGCAATGTCGCTGGTGGCCAACGAGACTGTTCCACCAGGGTTGAAGGATGCCTTGCGGTGCAGTACGTACCGATACTGGTCATCCGAGGTAACTTCCCACGTGTCCGGGATGATGGAGAGAAAATTGTCATTGTGGAACCCTTTCTGCACCACAACCGAGTCCACGCGCAACGAATCTGCCAAGGTTCCGTTGAATCCACCTCCTGCGGGAAGGAAAAGGGCCGTCACAGCAAACGGGTAAACCGGGGCGCCCCGGTAGTCCAGATACAAGGCGTCCGAGAAGGCCGAAAAACCGATCCCGGTGTACCGTCCCAGCGTGTCGATGCCTGCGGCTGCGCTGACGTTCCCGGAAATGATGTCGCCAGAGAGAATAGCTGCCTGGCTATCGGGTTTGCTGAGGCTCGACTGGATCAGCACATTTCCGGTCAATGACTTGTTCCTGTCAGTCACGACATTCAGATCTTGAACCTGCCTGATGTCGGCATCGTACCCAAACTCATGCTGGGTCCAAAAATAATGTGGCGTTATAATCGCGGTCACCACGACGGTGCCGGAGACCATCACAACAACCAGCCCCTTGATGCCGACTTTCCAATTAAACAGCAGTGCCGTCGCTGTCGCTGCGACTAAGACAGCAAAAATCAGAAAGTGGAACCCCGCATTCTGGGGAGTCTCCGCCCAAGCATAATAGTAGCCAAACAGGAGAATGGCGGACGTTGCGCCGAGTCGGATCTTTCTATGGTTCGATGCCAAACCGCCACTGATAGCAACACTAAAGAGCACGGCAACAGCTACATAGAAGTACTCAATGGTGCGAAGCGGCCAGCGAAACAGCCAAAGCTCCGAGGGTGCGAGAACCAACAGGAGGTAGAGTCCAGCAAAAAGGAACAGGCTGATAAGCGAACGCCAGCGCTCCTTGAAGAATCCGATGTTGATCCACGGGAGCAGTGGAGCCACAAACCAGGCTAGATAGGTGGATGGGACAACGTCACGAATCTGGTACCAAGCCGAGAAGTGTGGTTGGAAGCCGGGCAGGCTAAGCGCAAACAAGTCACCAAGTTGGGGTCGCAAATACCCCGAATTCATGGCCTCTGTCACTGGTTGGCGCATAAGAACCGAACTTGATTCCATCAATGGCAAGAACACCAACAAGACCACCGCGCCGATGGCCAGCCCCAGAAAGACCATATTCACGAAGCGGAGCCACTGCCGGTACAGGAGCAGTTCAATGCCCAAGGCAATCAAAACTGCAAGGATCCCAAAGATTGCATAGGGGTTGCCCGTAGTCACTGCCAAGGCACCGAAGACGAATGCCAACAGCGGGCCTCGAATGCCCAAGCTCGTATTGTGCGCGGACCACCAAAAAAGGACCACCCAAGTCAACGCCATGAGGCCAGAGGCCCAGTTGTTGGCGCCATAGAAAAAGGTGAACCCTCCGAAGGGCACGGCCGTGGCAACCGCGATCGCCGGCCAGCGTGCGGACCCGTAGCTCACGGACAAGCAGTAAACGCCAACACCTAAAAGGGCAAGGAACTCGACCATGATGAGGGTCGCACCCCAGCCTAGATTCGGCAGAAACGAGATCAGCACCCCATTGAACAGCGTCACAGGATTAAAGATCCCATAGGCTGCCTCGGCCGCATAGTTCCCACCGCCCCACCCTGAAGGATCCATCGTCAGCCATTGTCCTTGCCGAAGATCTTGGCCAAATCGATGCCACAACGGAATGAAGGAATCGGCGTTGTCGCCCCAGTAGTAAAGTCCTGGGACGAACAGGCGGAGGATGACACCCGTAAGCGCAGCCACTGTGAAAACGATCAAGACGTCCCTAGTCCTGGGCCTGCGAGAACGTGCCCGCCGGCCGCCGGCAAATTGGTGCACGGGAGCCTCCGTGACAGCCACGGAATCAGTTGGTGATACTGGCAGACTCACGAGGTGCTCACGGCCGATTCATTGCTTAGAACGCTCAAGCCTTGGAGTTCTCCTGGGTTGCCACCGCCGCACTCGAACATCGCGAGGAAGTGCACGGCACGTGGCTTTAGGACTATGGGGAACAAATGAAGACCTACCAGTGATTTCAAGACCATCGAGGATTTCCCCTCCGTGGAGCAGACCGCACCTATATGGACCTCAGAGGCAGGAAAGGATGGAGAGACAAAGCGGCTACCGCTATCCAGCCATCTCGTTTTTGGCACAGTCATGTTGCTAATCATTCGCTTTACTTTCTGCATCTTCACGGGCTGAGCCTGTATGGAACGGGTCAAGGAATTCCGAACAGCGGAGCCATTGATTTCCTGTACACCGCAGGTGCCGACTGTTGGAAGCTTACTAACCCCCATGGGTCCGGAATTGCCGGTGCCACGTACTGGAGGTCTCCAGACAGGTGACAGTCTTGGCACCTCCTCGTTGCACGTCCTAACTTTCCTTTGCTTCAGCACCCAAGTCTGCCGAGTACCTGCGACTCGAGAGGATGTAAACAGGACGACGGCGGGAGTCGTCACCAGCTCGCCACACGTATTCTCCAACGGTTTGTAACCCGATCAGAAGAGCTCCGCCGACCAATCCAATCAGGCCGCCCAAGAGAGTAAGTCCACCAGGTATGCCCTTGCCAAAAATCATGAGCACGATTGCGGCGAGCAGTGCCAGACCACCCAAGGAAGCCAAGATTACTCCGCCCAGGCCCAACCACTGCAAGGGGGCGCTGGAGAACTCCACGAAGGAATCCATGACCAGTTTGATCTTCTTCTTACGGGTCCACTTACTGGCTCCGTGAGGGCGGGGCATCTGCTCGAAGAAGATGTGCGTCTGGCTAAAACCCGTCCAGGCGATCATACCGAGGACGTTGCGGTTGGCCTCCGGCATCGCCCGAATAACCTCGATGACCTGGCGGCTGACCAGAATCTGAGATGGCCCCTCCTTTGGGTAAGTGGGGATGACAGAGTTTGTATTCAGTACGTGGGAGAACGTAGTGGACAGCAGGTCGTTGGCGCCCTTTTTGGCAGCGCGCACCGAACGGAGTCCCCATACAATTTCATTGCCTTCCCGCCACTTCGCCAAGAAATCTGCAATCGCACTCAGCGGCTCCTGGAGATCCGCGCTGAGTGTGATGGCAGCATCACCTGAGCAGTGTTCGAGCCCAGCGGTGATCCCGGCGTGTGACCCCCAATTGCGCGAAAGGGTCAGGACGGAAACCGATTCTCCCGGCACCGTCCCCGCCAGAATTGCCTCGCCAGTTCCATCTGAAGAGCCATCGTCAACAACCAGCATTTCGAAGTCTAAGTCCCGAAAGGTGGACTTGATCTCACGATAGAACTCGAGCATGCCCTCAACATGCTCAATCTCGTCGTAGGCCGGAAAAATTAAACTGACAAGTTTGGTTTCACGTACGGTATCGGTCATGATCGGTTCCTGATTTCCTTGGAATTCCCATTTGAAAGGACGTCCGCTGCCTTTCGGCGCCGTCGAACATCCCAGACTTCAAGGCCAATGGTTCCCAGCAACGCCAGCGCCAAGGCACCAATCCCTGCTGTGAATCCTGGTGGGGTAAAGCTGAGTACCAAATCCTTCTTCTGCGTTCCGGCGGGCACCTCTACCTGCAGGAGCCCAGCGGGCCCCGTCATGACGGGGATGCTGTTGTCGTCAAGAGTTGCTGTGTACCCCGGCCAGTTGAGCCGTGCAAACGAAACAATTCTGTCATTGCCATCAGTAGCCGAGACGTTAGCCGTTTCCCGGGTATCACTGAGTGAGACATTACTGTTGACTTGCACGTCAGCCCCATGGGTGCTGACCCGGCCCTCCTCGAATTCAAAAGGTGCATCCCGGGTGTAGACACTGACCTGATTATCTTCAGAGACCTTTGTCCATCCTTCAGGCGCAGGCGGTGATGTCACATCCGTTCCATGAGGACTGCCAGGACTCTCTGGAACCGGATCATTCCAGCGAACCACTGTTTGTACTCGCATCATGTCCGCCAACACGAAACTCGATCCAGCTGGTTTCTGCCACAAGGAAGCCCAGGCATCAACACAGCTTCCGCCGTAGTAACTCGCACACAGAGCATTGTCCAGCTTGGTAAAGCCGATGCCAGAATAGGAAGTGGTTGATTCCACGCCGACCGCGGCAAACATGTTGCCGAAAAGAATGTCTTTCCACGCACGATCAGGCGCAAGTGCGCCGGCCGGGAGCGTGTCACGGTTGGCAACGACCACAGTGAGACCCTTGTACTTTGCATCAAAATTGCTCTTCATGGCACTGCGGGACTGCGGGAAGTTGTAGTTTGCTACATTGTCGTTGGTCTTCATAAAGGATGTCTGCATGAACAGCACTAACAAAGTAGTAATGCCAAGGAACATGAAAAGCTGCCGGCCGGTGGGGCGGCGCCAGACAAAGAGGGCAACTAAAATAAGCGTCACAAGGGCAAACAGCGCATGCCATTTCCATGGCCCCGGCCGGTCAGACCAAGCCAGCCAGACACCAAATATGACAATACCAAAGCTCAACGAAGCGCGTAGCTTGAATTTATCCTTGCCCCATCCCTTGTCCAACGCCAGTGTAAAAATCAGCAACAACGCGAGGTAGAAGAAGGGGATGAGCCTCAAGGGCCATCTGAACATCCCCAGATTTGATGGACCAAGAACCAGAAACAGGTAGAAAATTCCGAAGGCGATGGCCGAGGACCAGATTTTCCAGCCCTTGGCCAGCGATTTGTACTTGATCCACGGAAGGAGCGGCATGACAAACCACGCCAAATAAGCCACCGGAACAGTGAAATACGGCAACCCGAATGCGCGAACGTAAATCTGGAAGCTTCCTGTACTCAATCCCATGATGTCGGAGAGGTTGGGAGAGAAGAATTCGTCGTTGAAGGTGGTGCTGTCGGCGCGAACACCAACTGAGGATGTGAGTACGAACGGCAGATAGATCAGAACGCAGGCCAGGGCGCCCAAAGCGCCAGCCAAAACTATCGTTCGAAAAGCCTTCCAGTTCTTTTGTATCCCCGCCTCAATGCAGCACGCGGCGATCACTGCGGCTGCGGCAAGTAGGCCATAGGGATTTCCGGTTGATCCCAGCAGATAGACCATCAATACGACGACGAATATAGGGGTCCGGCCTTCCACGTAGCGCTTGACCGACCACCACAGCCATGGTGTAAAAGCCATAATCGCTGTCCCGTTGATCCAGGCAGTGCCATCCATAAACAGGTTGTAACCGCTAATCGGCAAAACTGCACCCATGATGGCGCTGGCCCAAGGCCTGGCACCATAGGCGCGCGCCAGGAAATACGCACCAATGGCCATGATGAAGAAAAGTGCAAACTTCGCGACAGATATGGCCAGAGCCAAGTTATCGATGGGATATGTCCCAAGCATGAGTCCGACCATGACGGGGTTGAAAAGTCCTGTGGCCGACTCTGCTGCAAAATTGCCGCCACGCCACATGTCAATCTGCAGCAGAGGCAAATGTCCTGCCAGGATCTGCTCGGCAATACGCTGCCAGACACCCACTGCTGCACCTGCGGTGTCGTCCCAGTAATAAAAGTTGAAGGAGTTGCGCAGTGGCATGATCACGCCAACAGCGACGACAACCAACATGGAGAATATGGGCATGGCCCGGCGAACACTGCTCGTTTCAGCACCACGATTTCTGGGGCCGCGGTCGCTCGATTCATTCGGGCGATCGTCTTGCATAAGGGCAGACATCAGCTACGCCTCTCCTCTCATCCGGGTAACCACGTCTTTGACGGGCTCGTCCATTGTCACTGTGCCGTGGTCCAGAAGGACACTGCATTCACATAGCCGGGAATCTAGTTCAATTCAGTGACCGATAACTACCAGGGCCTTCCCAGTGTCGGCCAGTGCCTAGGTTCGCTCAATGCATTTCTTTTGGAACGACTCGCCCCCACCGACAAAGTGTCCTCACATAAAAACAAATCAGGGTCTATGTGGCGCTCATGGAAAAATCGCGTCAAAGATGCATTCCGGAGGAGCAGAACCTCACCCACTGTATCAATGAACTCACCATTCCCGGAAAATCAAGTGTTGAGCCAATTCGTTTCTGGATGCTCACCAACCGTCCCCCGACGCAAAAACGCGAACCCCGGCCGAGTGGCGGACTCCGCGAATTGCTCTTGGGACAAAGCTACAAGGTGACGACAGTTCCGTTGGTCCCCGCTTCCAAAACGGCTTCGGCAACGCGCAGCGTCTCCAGCCCCTCTTTCATGGTCACAACGTTCATTGATCGACCCAGAATGGCGTCACGGAAGGCCTCGTGCTCCATCTTGAGCGGCTCACGCTTGGCGAGGGCATACCTGATGGATGAACCTTCTGAGACACCACGGAAAGCAGCCACGGAATCCCATTCCGTCTCAAAAGTTCCATTTTCAATGAAGGTCAGATCCGCTGTGACAGTGTCAGCTACAAAGGCCCCGCCTTCGCCCGACACGACTGTCAGACGTTCCTTGAACGGGGAAACCCAGTTGACAACATGGTTGGTGATGATGCCGCCCTCTAGATGGCCGACGGCGGACACCAAGTCCTCATGGGGCCGTCCACTGCGTCTCGAGATTGCTGCAGAAACGGAGGTAAAGCGACTTTGAGCCAGCCAAGCGGTGAGGTCGAAGTCATGTGTTGCCAGATCCTTGACCACGCCGACATCGGCGATCCGCGCCGGGAACGGACCCTGACGGCGTGTTTGAATTTGGTAAACTTCACCCAAATCACCAGCCTCAAGGCGTTGGCGCAGGCGTTGCAGCGCAGGGTTGAACCGTTCGATGTGTCCCACTGCGCCCACCAAAGAGTTCTTGTCAAAAGCATCAGAGATCCGTCGCCCGGATGCCGAATCAATGGCGATTGGCTTTTCGACCAGAGCATGGATACCAGCTTCGGCCAACGCCGTCGCAACTTCCTCATGCAGCATGGTGGGAACAGCGACGACAGCCATGTCCACACCCTCGGCGATGAGTTCCTCAACGCTGGAGCACAGCTTCAGACCGTCGGCCACACCGTGGGGGTCGCCAAATGCATCAGCGACCGCCACCAGTTCAACGCCTTCAAGTTCGCGCAGGACCCGCCCATGGTGACGGCCCATCATACCGAGGCCGATAAGGCCCGCTCGCAACTTTGCCATTTAGCTTCCTGCCTTCGCCAGTGTGTTTACGGCTTCAACGATACGTTCCAAGTCGGACTTGCTCAGTGATGGATGAACCGGCAAGGACAAGACACTTTGAGCGGCCTCTTCCGTGTTCGGCAAATCATCCGATGTCGCGAATGGAACCAGTCTATGGTTCGGGATTGGGTAGTAAACACCGCAACCGATGTTGAATTCTTCCTTGAGTGCTTTGGCAAAACCGTCACGATCCACGGGCACCTTGATGGTGTACTGATGGTAGACGTGTTCGTATCCTTGGGCCACCTTGGGAGTGGTGATACCTTCCAGATTGGCGTCGAAAAACGCGGCATTTGCCTGGCGTGTTCTGGTCCACGCTCCAACCTTGGTGAGTTGGACACGGCCAATTGCCGCGTGGATGTTTGTCATACGGGCGTTAAAGCCAACCAGCTCGTTCTCGTACTGCCGCTCCATGCCCTGGTTACGCAACAAACGCAGCCGGCGCTCCACCTCAGGAAGGTTGGTGCTGACCATGCCACCCTCGCCTGATGTCATATTCTTCGTGGGATAAAGACTGAACATGGCAAAATCGCCAAAGGTCCCGACCTTCTTGCCATTGACCGCAGCACCGTGCGCTTGGGCGGCGTCCTCAAACAACTTAACATTATGCTTGTTAGCTATGGCATCAAAGGCCTCAGTTTCGAACGGGTGCCCGTAAAGGTGCACAGGCATGATCGCAGCCGTGCGATCGGTAATTTTCGTTTCCACGTCTGCAGCGTCAAGGCAGTAGTGCTCCAGCTCAATGTCGGCGAAAACCGGGGTTGCCCCGGTAAGCGCCACAGAGTTGGCCGTCGCGGCAAAAGTAAACGACGGGACGATGACTTCATCGCCAGGCCCAATGCCGGCGGCCAGCAAGCCAAGGTGTAGCCCTGACGTTCCTGAGTTAACAGCGACTGCGGCACGGCCGTCCAACAGCACCGAAGAGAATTCTTTCTCAAACTCGGCTACTTCGCTGCCTTGCGCAAGCTGGCCGCTTGCCAGCACAGCGTCGACTGCGCGACGCTCGTCGTCGCCAATGATTGGCTTAGCGGGGGGAATGAAATCCGGGCTCATGCCTCGACCTCTCGAAGGGTTTCGTTTTCTTCAACATACTTGTTTCCCGTTTCTGGGCAAATCCAAAAGTCTCCGTTTTTGGTCAACGGAAATCCAGCCTTCCCAACCCAGCGGATACGCCTAGCAGGAACCCCGGCCACCAAGGCAAAGTCGGGAACATCCTTGGTAACCACGGCACCCGCTGCGACGGTCGCCCAGTTGCCAATAGATACCGGGGCGACGCATACTGCTCGGGCGCCGATCGAAGCGCCGTCACCGATAGTAACTCCGGCAGGCTCCCAATCCTGTGCGCTCTTTAACGTGCCATCGGGGCTAACAGACCGCGGGTAGGTGTCATTCGTAAGCACCACGGCTGGACCGATGAAGACGCCGTTGCCCAGTAGAGCGGGCTCATAAACAAGTGCATAGTTCTGCAGCTTACAGTTGTCACCCATAGTGACGCCGGAACCGACATATGCACCACGTCCAACGATACAGTTCTTACCTAGCTTTGCACCTTCGCGAACCTGGGCAAGGTGCCAAATTTTGGTACCTTCGCCAATATCTGCCGCTTCGGAGACATCGGCACTTGGGGCAATCGTGGTCAAAGTTTTCGGTCCTTTCTGGAGCACCTCAGATGAATCAACCTTGCCATCCTATCGGAGAAAGTACCCTGAACAGGATATTCCCGGCTGCCGGACTGGCCACCAGGAAGTCAACGGCTACTGACCACGGAGTTTTGCCACCGCCTCCTGAATCGGCCCGTCGAACGTTACATTTCCGTGATCCAGAACAACACCCCGATCACAAATGCGTGCGACCAAATCCAAATCATGGCTGACAACTACCAAAGTCCTGCCATCAGCTGCCAGTTCTTGTATTTTGGCTATGCACTTCCGCTGGAACGGCTCGTCACCAACCGCAAGAATCTCATCAACTAAAAAGACTTCTGGATTGGTGTGAACAGCAACTGAAAAAGCCAGTCGTAGGTACATGCCGGAGGAATAAAACTTAACTTCCGTGTCAATGAAGTGACCGATTTCTGCAAATTCAACAATCGAGTCAAAGCGATCGTTGATCTGTTCTTCGGTCATGCCCAGGATTGCGCCATTGAGGTAGACGTTCTCCCTGCCTGAGAGGTCGTGGTGAAACCCTGCACCGACCTCGATCAGCCCGGCAACTCTTCCTCTCGTTCGCACTGTTCCAGTATCCGGAATCATGACGCCAGAAATGTGTTTCAATAAAGTCGACTTGCCCGATCCGTTGAATCCAAGCAGCGCAACAGTTTCTCCTTGCCGGACCTCAAGGTTCACATCTTTGAGAGCATGGAACTTTTCAGATAGGTCACCTTTTCTGCCCGAGACGACCCAGACAAAGGCTTCCTTGATCGAACGGGAATGCCGCAGCACGAACTGCTTGCTGATGCCTTTAACTTCAATTGCTACGGTCATTCTAGAGCTCCTGCGCAAAGCGGCCTTCAAGCCGCCGGAAAGTCAGCTGACCCCAAATGAGGACCCCCGCTGAAACGATGAGGGCTACGGGCACCCAGATACTCAATAGGTTTGGTGGAATGCCTGCGCTTTCATCGGTTGTGGGCAACCAAAATGCGTAGTGGAACGTCTCCACAGCAACCGTGATCGGGTTCAACTGGTAGAGGGTAAACCAAGATTCACCCAATTTGTTATGCACCATGGTCCAGGAATACATGACAGGTGACGCCCACGTAGCCACCATGAGAAGCATGTCCACAAAGTTTTCGGAGTCCCGGAAGTACACATTTGCGGCACCAAAAAGCAATCCCAAACCAGTGGCCAGCAGAGTGACAATGATGAAGCCAATTGCAGCCGCGGCCAACTGCAGTAGCGACGGATGCCAACCGCTGAAAAAGCAGGCTGCCAACAGGATGAGCAGCTGTGGAAAGAAGTGGACCGCTGAGACCCAAACTGAGGCCACCGGGAACAGTTGGCGGGGTAAATAGATTTTTTTGATCAATCCACCATTGCCCACAATGGACCGTGAGGCATTTCCCAGAGCTTCGGTGAAGAAGTTGATCAACACAATGCCGGAAAACAAGTAGATGGCGTAGTTGGGCAAACCCGACTTATTCGTCGGACTTTGCTCCAAACCCATAAACACACCGAGCGCCACGTAGAACACCAAGAATTGGACACCGGGTTTAATGTAAGACCACATGAGACCCAGCACTGATCCGCGATAGCGAACCTTGAGCTCCTTGCGAACCAAGAGCTTCAGCAGAAAACGTGCCCGGACTATATCCGCCAGTCCGCCGCTTACTCCCGGGCGGACCAGCTCATCATTGGTTTGGGTCATGGTTTGCTATTTCTCACTTTTTTCGCTGTGCGCGGCAAAAGTCTTTCCCCACTGCTCCATGGAGGTAATCCGCGGCAGCGCTTCCCGGTACTCGGCGCTTAGCTTGTTCCAGTTGCGCAACAGATCTGAGTAGACAAGGCCACTGGAGGTAATCGCCTGGCGAACTTTCCGGGGGTCTCGTTTATACCAGGAGACACTTGTCCCGTCAGCTTTGGAAACCAAGGCACTGTCAAACTGGGAAATTCGCCACCACTTGTTGTCTTGATGAGCCAAAAAGGCCTCGGGGTGTTCCTGGTTTACATCGTTGACCGGTTTGACTAGCTGTCGCAACACATTACGGGCAGCCCAGGGTGCCAAGGTTACGTAGCTTGGCGGCCGAAGACTCTTGCCGCGGCGCGGCATTTTGTGAGATTTCAGGGCCGGGAAGTCCTCGAGTTCAGAATGGAATTGCGTCTCAGTGAACTCTGTACCCAGCTGGCGAATTTCTCCCAACTTCGTGGCAAGGATTTCGTGAAGAACGTCCGGGCCACGCAGCAGATCCTGCATGGCCCGCATTCGTGCCTGCACCGTAAAGTACTGCATGGACATCAGATGCTTCACGTCGGTCTTGAAAGCATGCTCAAAGAGACCGCCAGCCCGCCGATAGGGGCTGTGGAGCAAGGCATAGATGTATCTGTTTCGTGCATGGAAGTATGCTTGCCAATCAACAGAATCATCTTTGTCAATCCAAGAAATGTGCCACACCGCTGACCCTGGCAAGGATACGGTCGGGAAGCCGGCGGCCTTGGCGCGTACCCCATACTCCTGATCGTCCCACTTGATAAAGACAGGCAAGGACAAGCCGATCTCACGAATGACTTCAGTGGGAATCAGGCACATCCACCAGCCGTTGTAATCAACATCCACTCGTCGGTGCATCCACGATGTTTGACGCAGGTTGCTCTGGCTAAAATCGTGACGCATCCGCTGGCCCGGGTTTGGCTCCGCGGGCTTTATCGAATAGGCATCAATGGTTTCACCGAAGGTGTGCAAGATGTTGCGGTCATGCAAATCAAACATGTGACCGCCCACAATTGTGGGTTTCTTGCAGAAGTCGGCAAAGGTGATCATTCGTTCGATGCTCTCTGTTTCCAGTACCACATCGTCGTCAAGGAGCAGCACGTAGTCGCTGCCATTCTGGACGGCTTCGTACATGCCGCGGGCAAAGCCGCCAGATCCGCCAAGATTGTCCTGGTTGATGATTCGCAGCTTACCTGCGAGTGCTTCTGCCACCTCGACGAACCCGTCTGCGTCAGTAACCTTCAGTGAACCCTGGTCGACAACAATCAGTTCTCGAACATTTTTCAGGCAGTCAGGATCGGCTGCCAGAAGCTCCAGGTTGTTGATGCAGTACGACTGCTTGTTCATCGTGGTGATTTCCACGGTCAACGAACCTTCAATCCTGCGCTCGGCTTCCGTTTGCCATTCAGCACCCTGGAATTGGAAATCTCCAGCTCCGCCGGCAACATCAAACCAGTACCAACCGCCATCGCCAAAAGGATTCAAACTGAGGTCAAAATTGGTAAGTGCGTCTTTGTCGGAAACTTTGGTGGTCGCGACGTGTTGCAATGAACCACGGGCGTTGGACTTATAAACACTAACGTGTCCTTGTCCGGAGGTTCTGACGGACAGCCGAATATCGCGGACTGTCGTCCATCGCCGCCAGTAGCTGGCAGCAAAAGCGTTGAAGTAGGTGCCAAACGAAACTCGCTCGCCAGGCCTGACGATGAGTGACTCTCGGGAAAGAACGTCGTCCGCGTGGGCTGGGGTCTGAGCAGCCAAAACCTTCGCGGACGACATGACGGCTTCTCGTCGAGAAACTAAGCCATCCTCACTCTCGACTGCCGCGCTGACTGCAAGCCCTGCGTCGACGTAGAGGGGAAGGGTTTCCATCTGTCCGCTATGGGGCAGAATAACCCGCTGGATGGTGCTCCACTGCTGGGACTGCGCCGCCACCGCATTTTCTGTCTTTTCGGCTACGCTCATGCGTCAACTCCTCCGCTTCGCAGCTTTGCTCCGCCAGTGAAGTGCGGCTTGATCTTGTTGTCAAACATGTTCAGGGCGGAGCCGATGGCCATGTGCATGTCCAGGTACTTGTAGGTGCCCAGGCGACCACCGAACAGTACATCAGACTCGCCGTTGGCGAGGTCGCGGTAGGCCAACAGCTTCTTACGGTCATCGCTGGTGTTGACCGGGTAGTATGGCTCGTCGCCCTTTTCGGCAAAGCGGCTGAACTCACGCATGATGACCGTGGCGTCCTTGGTGTAGTCGCGTTCCGGGTGGAAGTGGCGGAACTCGTGGATGCGCGTGAACTTCTGCTCTTCATCCGGGTAGTTCATGACCGAGCAGCCCTGGAAGTCCTCGATCGGGAGCACTTCCTGCTCCAGGTCGATGGTGCGCCAGGACAGATCGCCTTCGGCGTAGTCAAAGTATTTATCAACCGGGCCCGTGTAGATGACCGGGACCTGGCCGGTGACAGCCTTGCGCGAGTATTCGCCGTCGTCGAAGAAGTCCGTGTTCAGCACCACCTCGATGTTCGGGTGGTCCGCCATGCGCTCAATCCACGCCGTGTAGCCGTCCACGGGAAGACCCTCATGGGTGTCGTTGAAGTAGCGGTTGTCGTAGTTGTAGCGCACCGGCAGGCGGGAAATGATCGACGCCGGCAGGTCCTTGGGGTCCGTCTGCCACTGCTTGCCCGTGTAGTGCTTGATGAACGCCTCGTACAGCGGGCGGCCAATGAGCTGGATGCCTTTGTCATTCAGGTTGGTCGGATCCGTGCCGGCCAACTCGCCAGCCTGCTCCTGGATCAGCGCACGCGCTTCACCCGGGCCCATGGCTGAGCGGAAGAATTGGTTGATGGTGCCCAGGTTGATGGGCATCTGGTAGACCTCACCCTTATGGGCGGTGTAGACCTTGTGCTGGTAGTTGGTGAACGCGGTGAAACGGTTCACGTACTCCCACACACGTTCGTTGGAGGTGTGGAACAGGTGCGCGCCGTAGCGGTGCACCTCGATGCCCGTCTGCGCCTCGTTCTCGCTGTAGGCGTTCCCGCCAATGTGGTGGCGGCGGTCGATGACGGCCACCTTGAGTCCCAGCTCGGTGGCGGCACGTTCTGCAATGGTTAGGCCAAAGAAACCCGAACCGACGACGACTAGGTCAGCGTTCACAAACTCTCCTGATGTTCATTGCGTAGCGGTTTACGGGCACAGCGGTGCCGCGACTACCTTTCAAGGTTACCCGACGGTTATCTAATTTTCACTTTCACCCACTATGAGCCAAGGCACCTTGCACCACGCCCACGGCGGCAATATTGCTGTTGGTCCCTCCACAAGCATCCCTGTCACGGCACTTTCTAACAAGGTACGACGACGGTGCTTGCGGACTCTTTTTCCTCGCCTAGGCTCGGGCGTAGGGGCTGGGAAAGGTGAAACATGCGACTGGAAATCACTGCCGTTGCAGGGCCGGGCACTGTCCCGTTTCAGCCTGTTGAGCTGAGCATTTCAATCCCTGTCTCCTCGCCGCCTCCCGAGGATGCGTCCAGTCCTGGAAGCAACATTCACCCCGCGCTTGCGCTCCGCTGGCCGGAAAGCACCTTCACGGTGGCCGGCCGCTGCGTGCAGGAGCTGATTCCGGGGCGGCGGCCGTTGACTGACGGGGCTGTTGTGGTGGTTCACCCGGCGGGTGCTGGTTCGGGCGCTGGCAGCACATCGGCGCCACGGGATCCGGCACAGCGGCCAACGGTCCCCGCACACGCCTTGTTAACTGTGCACTCCGGGCCCGGCGCGGGAGCAGTTTTTCCACTGCGCCGGGGCAGCTACACGCTGGGCCGGGGACAATGTGAGATTGTGATCGCCGATCCCACGCTTTCCCGGCATCACGGCACCCTGGAAGTGGGCGAGCAGTCCATGACCCTGACCGCGGGGCCGGGATCTGTTGGTTTCTCCGTGCTGCGCAGCTGGCGAGACGCCCCGGCGGCGAGCGCCATACCAGTGAAGGGGCCGGTGCGGGTTCAGGCAGGCGATCTGATCCGTTGCGGCAGCTCGAGCTGTTCCATCGTATTGGACACCCCGGCAGGTGGTGGCGGCCCTGCCTCAGGGGCTGGCTCGAATAACCCCGCTGCTTGTTGGAATGTCGCGGCACTAACACCGTTGGTGGTGCCCCACACCGCCGAATCGGGGCGGGGCCGGTGGGCGATGCTCGCGGCGGCTTTGCTACCCCTGGTGATAGGCGTCCTCATCGCGTTGCTCACGGGGTCCTGGGTGTTTCTGGCGTTTGCCGGAATGGGTGCCCTGGCTGCGCTCATCCCTTTGGTTGGTGGTCCCAAAAGGCGGCGGCTCTTTGCCGTCGCCATTGCGGACGCCACGGTCCGGGACACGGACCGGCGCCTTGCCGCGTTCCCCGGCGCGGATGAACTGGTCATGCTTGCCCATGCCGCTGGCGCGCCGGGCACGGACACCGACGCGTTCCCGGGCCGGGGTCCGCCGGCGGGGCAACTTGCTCTGCGCGTGGGCACTGCCGAGCAGGCTGCGTTGCTGGCCCTGTCCCCCGCCAGGCCCGGCTTCACGCCTCCGCTGGTCCGTGAACTACCGGTGACAGTGCCGCTGGAGGCCGGGGTACTGGAGATTGACGGCACCGCCGCGTCCACCGCGCTGCTGCTGAATTTTTTGCTGATGCAATTGGATGCCGCCGCAGTTCCGGTGGTCCTGATGGGTCCTCTTGCCGATCTACCGCTCTCGGCCCGGTTCCTGGCCCAGACGGTGCTGGCTGCTTCCCCCGCTGCAGCTGTGATGGCTGTCGCTGCCGCGGTGCGGGACGCCGCTACCCCCTGCGTGCTTGTTTCCATCCATGAGCCGCCGGAGCCAGTCACGGCGGCATTTCCGGAATTGCGCGTGGTTCACTTCCGGTCCCCAGCCGCTTACTCGGTGGTAGCTGCTGCGGGCCAGCAGGCAAACCGCTGGCGGTCTCTGAACGCTAACAATGCCGGAGGCACCTTCAACGGGCTGGCTTTCGTTCCTGACGGCGTCCCTGCAGCGGTCTTCAGCAAGTACGCCAGGGACAGGGGTTCGGGGCTGCACAGACCCTCACCGCCCACAGACTTGCGGCCCCTGCACCTTCCACGGCAGGCTGCGAGCACCCCTGAGGCAGTGTCACGGGTGTGGCGTGGCGCTGCGAATACTCCCCTTGGCCCGGTCACGATTGGGGAGTCGGTGCACGGCGAGGAGCTCTTTGACTTCACCCACGACGGTCCGCACCTTCTGGTGGGTGGCACCACGGGGTCGGGAAAATCCGAATTCCTGCGAACACTGGCCGGAAGTTTGGCTGCTGCGCACTCCCCCGCAGACCTGCAATTTGTCCTCCTGGACTTCAAGGGCGGCGCGGGCCTGGGCCCCCTGGTGCAGTTTCCCCACACCACATCTCTGATCACTGACCTTGATGGCCACGGGATGGAACGCACGCTAGCTTCCTTGCGGGCGGAAATTCACCGCCGCGAGAGGACCTTGGGTCTGGCCGGTGCCGCCGACTCCGATGTTTACAGGAGCATGCTTTCGACGCCGGGCGGTCGAACCGCCGCCCGGGACACTCGTTCGGGCATGGCCCACCTGGTGATTGTGGTTGATGAATTCAGGGTTCTGGTGGACCAGTTCCCGTTGGCCATGACGGAGCTCATGCGGATTGCAGCGGTCGGGCGATCGCTGGGCATTCATCTGGTCATGGCCACGCAACGGCCCCAGGGCGCCCTCAACGCCGACATCCGGGCCAACGTCACCAGCTCCGTGTGCCTGCGCGTCCAGACCACCTTTGACTCGCAGGATGTGATTGGCACCGCACTTGCCGCAGCCATCGGCGTCGACACCCCTGGACGGGCCTACATTCGCCGGGCTGGCACTCCACCCATCGAATTTCAGTGCGCCACCTTGCGGTTGCCAGATTCAGGACACAACGAGCGAGTCGCCGCGGAACTGGCCACCGTCGTACTCGCTGCCAGAGCCAACAACGCCGCGCCGCCCAGTTCGTTAGTTGAGGCCAGCGACGTGGCACCCGTTGCAGCCCTGCTCAGTGACGCCTGGCAGTTGCTCACCAGCCAGGACGCCACCATCCTGGCAGCACCCCACGTTGTCGCACCCGGGCTGCCCCCTGATGTGGAGACCAGGGCGGCGGAGTTTCCCTTGCCTAGGACAGATCCAGAATCACTTCTCATGGGGCTGGTGGATGTGCCTGAACGTCAGTCGTTGGAGCCACTGCTATGGTCCCCCGAACAGCATTCGCATCTGGCCTGCATCGGCAGACCCGGCACCGCCTCGGCCGTGGTGGGCCTCATTGCCGAACGAATGCTCGCAGCCAACACCGTCCGGCACAAGGATCGGCAACGGTTCCTGTACCTGCTCGACGGCGACGGGTCACTGGCACCATGGGCTGGCAATCCGCAGGTGGGCGCGCATGCCACACCGCTCCGCCTAAGAACAGCGGCGCGACTATTGACCAGGCTCACTGAGATGGGCAGTGCCACCAAGGAGCCGCTGGCGCTATGCGTCAGCGATTGGGGACGTTGGGTGGGAGCCCTGCGATCCAGCCCCTGGCCCGGGGCCGAGGACGCCATGGCCGAGCTGGTTCGCCAAGGCCAGGTGACGGTAGTTCTCGGGGGCGAAAGGGAGCTGCTCACGGCGCCCTTTATGGCAGCCATCCCGAACCGCGTCTTCCTGCCGTTTGGGGCGAGCTGGGAATCACGGCTGTTCTGGCCCAAGACGCCACAGTTCCCCGACAACCCTGGGAGGGCAACCATCTTTGGTCCGTTCAATGCGGCGGCAGCTCAGGGGCCCGCAGACTGCGCCCACGTGGCACAGCTTGCCCGTCCCGAGCCAGCTCCGCAGGGTGCCCCTGGTGACAAGCGGACACGGCACGGACCGGTGGTCCAGAATCATTTCGGAGCGCTCCCGCCCCTTGTCGTCAGGGACCTGCCGGAGAACCTCACCGTGGCACAAGCCCGTGCCAGCGTAACCACGGCCGCCGGTGTCCCGCCGGTGCAAACACCAACCATTGTTGTGGGTCTCGGAGGTGACTGCTCCATACCGATTTCCGTGTCGCTCACTGCCGGGATGGCGCTCCCTGTCATGGGCGGTCCAGAATCGGGAAGGTCCACTTTTATCAACGCTGTCAAGGCACTCAATGGCTACTTGCAAGGAGGCCAGCCGGGACGTGCCGGTCACCAGGACGCCATCATGTGGGTAGACGATCCAGCAACCTTGTCCGCTGAACAGCAGGCTGCCCTCACGCAAGGGCTGGCGGAAGGGAAGTCAATGGTGCTCACCATGTCCAATCACCTAAACGCCGCAGCACGTCTGCCTCTGGAGTGGGGACTGCGCACTGCCGAGCTGGGGATTGTGCTTCGCCCGCGCAGGTCTCAAGATGGGGAAATCTTCGGAGTTCGGCTTGACACGGAAGGGTCCGAGCCGCCGGGACGAGCTGTCCTTATAGACCGGGGCCGCTGCGAATGGTTCCAGTTCCCCTATTAGCGACCCGGGCTAGGAACATGGACTAGATAACCGGGTGCTCGCCGCCGGCTCGCAGCGAAAATGACACCACTGTGGGCGTGAACAAGTAATAAATGGCTGCCAATGCCGGGAGCAAGAGCGCCAAACCGGTGAACGTGGCGCCGCTCAACAGGGCTGGCATTGCTATCGCCACCATCAGCAGTTGCCAAACAAACGCCGCGGAGCGGGTCCACCGGAACCCCTTAAACGCGTTGACCGTCACGGCGGCAAGTGCCGCAGCCAAGGCAAAGATCAGCACGATCAAGAAGACGGCACTGGCCATGGAATGCGGGGTCTGCGTAAATACACCAATAGTTAACCAGACGCCAGCCGCGGCAAGCCCCAACGCCTCCAGTCCGAGCACCACAGTGATGACATAGACCCCCAAGGGGCGGGCGAGGTGCTGCTCAGGTACGTGGGGCTCCTGCCCATCCTGTGGTTGCGGATCCGGCTGCTCTGATGGGCTCTGCGAAGGTCTTGACACAAGTGAACCTTATCCGAGAAAGTCAGGGAACCACCACGGGCACGGCTGTCATTGTGACCTATCGCTCACGGCATGAGACGAACTAATACACGAAAACCCCTTGTTTACAAAGAGTTAACATGACAGGCTTAACTCGATGACCTAAAGGGGCCTACGTGGCCCTTTTCTTATGTGGCCGAACGTGAAATATTTCACAAGCAGGCTCCCGTTATAAAAGGAATGAGTGATCAGCATGGACTGGCGTAGTCGCGCAGCCTGCCTCGACAAAGACCCGGAATTGTTTTTCCCCGTGGGAAACACCGGACCGGCTTTGTTGCAGATCGAGGAAGCAAAAAGCGTGTGCCGTCGTTGCCCAGTCATCGATACCTGCTTGAAGTGGGCCATCGAGTCTGGCCAGGACGCTGGAGTGTGGGGCGGACTCAGTGAGGACGAGCGCCGTGCCATGAAGCGCCGGGCAGCTCGCGCACGCCGGGCCAGCTAGCCTCACGCAATACTTCTTATACAACTGACCCGGGGCGCGAGACCCGGGTCAGTTGTTTTAATGCCTGCTGATCAGCGCCATATCCAGCTTCACCACGGTGCCACCACCGGCCCGCGGGGTCCACTCAATGGTCCCGCCAAGTTCGCTGGTGACCAGGGTGCGCACAATCTGCAGCCCCAACCCTTCCGCAATATGCCCAGACGGCAACCCAACCCCATCGTCGGCGATGGTCACCGCCAAAGCGTCGTCGCCGGCGTCGTTCTTATAGCGGTTTGCGGTCAGCGAAACTGTTCCTTCACGGTCCTGCAGCCCATGCTCGACGGCGTTGGTCACCAGTTCATTGATCACCAGGGCCAAGGGGGTGGCAAAATCGCTGGGCAATTCCCCAAAGATGCCTTCCCGTTCGGTGCTGACCTTCTGCGCGGGTGAGGCGACCTCTGCCGAGAGCCTGAACTGCCTTTCGATCAGCTCGTCAAAGTCAACGCTCTGGGCCAGACCCTGGGACAGTGTTTCGTGGACCAGGGCAATGGTGGAGACCCGGCGCATGGCCTGTTCCAGGCCTTGTTTGCCCTCTTCGCTGTGCATGCGCCGGGACTGCATGCGCAATAGCGCAGCCACCGTTTGCAGGTTGTTCTTGACCCGGTGGTGAATCTCCCGGATCGTGGCGTCCTTGGTAACAAGTTCTTGTTCGCGGCGGCGCAGCTCGGAGACGTCACGGCACAGCACCAGAGCCCCAAAACGTTCGGTGGCGTCCCGTAGGGGAATGGCCCTTAGCGAGAGGCTCACGCCGCGGGATTCTATCTCGGTCCGCCACGGCATGCGCCCCGTGACCACCAGCGGCAGCGTCTCATCCACCATCCGCCGGTCCTTCAACAGCTCCGTGGTGACCTCGGCCAGGGACCGCCCTTCCAAGGCCTCCCCGTCACCGAGGCGGCGGAATGCGGAGACGCCGTTGGGGCTGGCGTACTGGACAATGCCGTCCACGTCCAGGCGCAGCACACCATCACCGACGCGGGGGGCACCTCGCCGGGACCCCGTGGGCGAGGCGAAGTCGGGCCACAAGCCCAAGGTTCCCATCTTCAACAGGTCATAGGCGCACTGGCGGTACGTCAGTTCAAGCCGGGACGGCATGCGTGAACTGGACAAATCCATGTGGGTGCTAATGACGGCCAGGGTGCGGCCATTGCGGACCATGGGGATGGCTTCAACCCGCATTGCCATGTCCGGGCTCCAAATACTTGTCTCATTGGAGCGTTCGATGTTCTGGCTGCGCCAGGCGGTGCTGACCAACGGTTCAAGCTCGGCCTGGATGGTTTCACCAACAAAGTCGGTGTGGAACATGGTGTGGCTCGTGGAGGGTCGCACATGTGCCAAGGCCACGTAGCCTTTTTCGGGATGCGGAAACCACAACACCAGGTCGGCGAAGGAAAGATCGGCAATCAGCTGCCAGTCCCCCACCAAGAGGTGCAGCCATTCGGCGTCGCCTGGCCCAAAATCAGCGCCGTCCCTGATCATGTCGGCAAAGATGGCCACCTATGGCTCCTTCTGTAATCAGGCGGTGCCCGGCTGCATGCAGCCGGGCACCGCCACGGTTGGTCCTAGCGCCGAACGATCGAACGCAAGAGCCTCAATGCTACCGACAACGACGCCATATCGTCTTGTTCGAGCTCGTTGACCTCGGCAAACATCTTGTTGGCCCGGGTGAGCTGCTCCTTGTTCGCCGCTTCCCAGCCCTCAATGCGTTCCATGGTGCCGGCACCGTCTTGCGTGCTGGCTATCACGTTGCGTGTCATATCTGCCGTGGTGGCATAGAGGTCATCTCGGAGGGCCGCACGGGCCAGGGCCTGCCAGCGGTCATTGCGTGGCAGTGCCGTAATCCGCTCCAATAGGGCATCCACGCCGTAGCGGTTGTACAACGCGTAGTACAGGCTTGCCACATCCTCGACGGGTTCATCGACTTGTTCGCTGACCTTGGCAACGGCAAGCAACGGGAATGTTTCAAACAGTTCCGCCCACTGCCGCCCCAGAGCATCCGGCATCTCAAACGCCCTGGCACGCTTGTACAGTGACGCCACACGGGCCGCATCATCGCCCTGGAAGAAGGAATCCATCGTGGTCCCGAGGGATGCGACCACCGGCTTGAACTGGCCAATGACCTCCTCAACGCTGTGCTGGCCCATTCCTTCATTGATCAGCCACCGCACGGCGCGGTCAAGGAGCCGGCGCATGTCCAGTTGGACCATGCACCACTGCTCCGTGGGGAACGACGGCGGCAGCTCGCGCAGGGACCGCGTCATCTGATCGAAATCAAAGACCTCGTGTAGCGCCACGAAGGCCTTGGCGATCACCACTTCATCCGCGGAGGACTCCTCCATGGCACGGAAGGCAAAGGTGATGCCACCCAGGTTCACCATGTCATTGGCCACCACGGTGGCGATGATCTCCTTGCGCAGGGGGTGCGTGTCCAGCTCCGCGTCGAAGCGTTCGGCCACGCGTGCCGGGAAGTAACGGCGCAGGGTTTTCTTAAACCACGGGTCATCAGCCAAATTGCTGTCCGTCAGGGCCGTGGCCAGTTCCATCTTGGCGTAGGCGGCCAGCACGGCCAGCTCCGGGGACGTCAGCCCCTGCCCGCCTTGCAGGCGCTCCTTCAGTTCCGCGTTGCTGGGCAAGGCCTCGATTTCCCTGTCGAGGTCGCCGTGGACCTCCAGCCAGTCCATGAACCTCTCGTAGCTGGGGCTCCACTCCACCACTCGCTGGCGGTCGTTGAGCAACAGCACGTTCTGGTCAATGTTGTCCTCCAGCACCAGGTGCCCGATCTCATCAGTCATGGACATCAAAAATTCGGTGCGTTCTGCGGGGTCAAGTTTGCCCGCAGCCACCATACGGTCAACAAAGATCTTAATGTTCACCTCATGGTCCGAACAGTCCACACCAGCGGAGTTGTCAATGGCGTCGGTGTTCAAGATGACCCCGTGCAGAGCCGCTTCGACACGTCCGCGCTGGGTCATGCCCAAGTTCCCGCCCTCGCCAATGACCTTCACACGCAGGTCCTTGCCATCTACGCGGATACTGTCGTTGGCCTTGTCCCCGGCCGCTGCGTGGGCTTCGGTGCTTGCCTTGATATACGTTCCAATGCCGCCGTTGTACAGCAGGTCGGTGGGCGCCAGCAGCACCGCCCGGAGCAGTTCTGGCGGGCTCAGCTTCACTGTTCCTGCAGGCAGGCCCAGCACCACCCTGACCTGTTCGGAGATGGGGATCGACTTGAGCGTGCGTGAATACACGCCACCACCGGCGCTGATCAGCTCCGTGTTGTAGTCCTGCCACGACGAACGCGGCAGATCGTACAACCGTTGGCGTTCGTCAAAGGCGATGCCCGTCTGCGGGCTGGGGTCCAGGAAAATGTCGCGGTGGTCGAAGGCCGCCACCAGCTGGACATGGCGTGTACGCAACAGCCCGTTGCCGAAGACGTCTCCGGACATGTCGCCAATGCCAACTGCCGTGAACTCCTCAGTCTGGGTGTCGACGTCGAACTCGCTAAAGTGCCGCTTGACGGACTCCCAAGCACCGCGGGCCGTGATGCCCATGGCCTTGTGGTCGTAGCCCACCGAGCCTCCCGAGGCGAAGGCGTCACCGAGCCAGAAACCGTAATCGGCCGAGATGGCGTTGGCCGTGTCGGAGAAAGAGGCCGTGCCCTTGTCCGCGGCCACCACCAGGTAGGTGTCATCGGTGTCGTGGCGGACCACGTTCTCTGGCGGCACCACCACCTGGCCGGCGTCGGTGGTCACCAAGTTGTCGGTGACATCGAGCAGGCCGCGAATGAACGTTTTGTAGCTTTCCTTGCCCTCAGTCATCCACGCGCCGCGGTCCAGGGCCGGGTTGGGCAGTTGTTTGGCGAAGAAGCCGCCCTTGGCACCGGTGGGCACGATGACCGCGTTCTTGACGGTTTGCGCCTTCACCAGACCCAGGACTTCGGTGCGGAAGTCCTCACGACGGTCGGACCATCGCAGGCCACCACGGGCAACCTTGCCAAAGCGCAGGTGCACGCCCTCAACACGCGGGGAGTAGACCCAGATCTCGTACATGGGGCGTGGGAACGGCAGTCCGTCGATCAGGGCTGGATCCAGTTTCAGGCTCAGGTAGTCCCGGCCCCGGTAGTAGTTGGTGCGCAAGGTGGCCTCGACCAGGTTCGCGATGGTGCGCAAAACCCTGTCGGCATCCAGTGTGGGGACACCCTCAAGTGCTGTGTTCAGGCGGGCCCGAACCTCCTCCACCCGGGCGGTGCGTGTGGCGTCCTCGCCCCGCGGATCGAACCGTGCAACGAACAATTCAACCAAGGCGCGGGTGACCGTGACGTTGTGCAGGAGCGTGTCGGCGATGAAGCCAAAGGAGTTGGTGTTGCCCATTTGGCGCAGGTATTTGGCGTAGGCGCGCAGGATGACGACTTGCCGCCAGTCCATACCCTCGGTGAGCACCAGGCGATCAAAGAGGTCAGATTCGCTGGCACCGGTGTTCGCGGCGCCAAAGGCATCGCTGAGTAGCGTGGCAGTAGCCAGGGGGTCCACGCCTGCAGGGTATTTCAGGCCGAGGTCGTACAAGAAGAAATCGCGCTTGTCCGCGGTGCCAATCTCAAACGGGCGTTCGTCAATGACTTCGATGCCCAAGTTGTGGAAGAACGGCAGAATCTTGCTCAGGCTCTGCGGATGCGCCATGTACAGCTTGACGCGGGCGTCCTCCTGCAATAGGTCTGCCGCAACGGTAGGCAGGTAGACGTGCATGCCCGGCGCGCACTTGTCCGGGCTGATTCCGGCGGCCACCACCTGCTTGTAGTTCGTGTCGAAGGCTTCAAAGCGTTTGATGTCCTCCAGCGCGTCTTCCACTTCGAAGTCCACCCGGTAGCTGTTGGGGAAGGCGTCGGACCACTTCTCGCCCAGGCGTTCAGCAATTTCCAGGGGAAGCGATTCGCGCAGTACCTGGGCGATACCTTCGGGCCAGGAGCGGGCGGCCAAGACCAGGCGCTGTTCCAGCTCGGCGGTTTTCAGGTCTGCCGGTACAAAATATTCTTTGGGCAGGCGGATGCGGAAGAACAGGCGGGCTAGAACCGACTCGCTCATTCGTGCCTCAAAGTCGATGGAGACGGCGTTGAACGTCCGCGTGAGCTCCTCTTCAATGCGGCGGCGTACCGCCGTGGTGTAACGGTCACGGGGAATATAGACCATGGCCGACATGAAGCGCCCGTAAATGTCCGGGCGCAGGAAGAGCCGTGTCCTACGGCGTTCGGCCAGCCGGAGGATGCCGTCGGCGGTCTCAATCAAGTCATCGATCTCAATTTGGAACAATTCGTCGCGAGGGTAGGTCTCCAGAACAGCGAACAAGTCCTTGCCCGAGTGCGAGTTGGGCGGGAAGCCAAAGTGGCGCAGCACGGCGTCGACCTTCTCTCGCACCACGGGGATGTTGCGCACCGACCCGGTGTACACGGCGGAGGAGAACAAGCCGATGAAGCGTTGCTCGCCATTGACGTTGCCCTGCGAGTCAAAGGACTTAATGCCGATGTAGTCAAGGTACGCGGCACGGTGCACGGTGGACCGGGAGTTGGCCTTGGTGATGACCAGGACGCGCTTCTCGCGGGCCTTGCGCTGGCCGGTGGTGGTCAGGTGCTGGACCGTGGGGTGGCTGGAGCCGTCACGCAGCAGGCCAAGGCCGCTGCCTTCCCGGTTGACCAACACATCTTCACCATCCCTCTTGACCAGGTCGTATTCCCGGTATCCGAGGAAGGTGAAGTTGTCGGCATCCATCCAATGCAGCAAGTCCTCAGCCTCACGGATGTCCGTCAGGGATTCCCCGGCGAGCTGGGTGGCCAGCACCTCGGCACGGCTCAGCGCCTTCTCGCGCATCGCCGGCCAGTCCTCCACCGCGGCACGAACATTGGTCAGGATCTTGGTCAAGCCCTCCACCACGGCAATCTTGGCGGCGTCGTCGGCCTTGGAAATTTCGACGGCGATCCACGACTCAAGGTGCGAGGAGTTGTCGCCGGCGGCGATCAAGTGCGCGATGCTGGGCATGGTGGAGGTGTCCCCGCTCGCCACACCGGCATGGGAGGGAACCTTGTTGATACCTGTCAGCGCGTGGGATTTGCGATCCCGCGAGACAACGAACATGGGGTGGGTGACTAGGCGGATGGCCATATTTTGGTGGACCAGCTCTGCGCTGACCGAATCCACCAGAAACGGCATGTCGTCGGTGACGATGTAGACCACACTGGCGTCGCGTTCATCAAGGACCTGGACCTTGATGGAGCCCGGCTCCCTCTCGGAGGCGACCCTCTTGTGTGCCATCACCCGGGAATTCAGGACGGCCGGCTCGTAGGCTGCGGCATCTTCCTGCGCCAAATGCATGTAGTAGTCGGAAATAAGTGCCAGATCACCGGCGCTCAACTGTTCGGGAACGTGCACAGAATCGGTCGTAGGTGAGCTAGACGACATAAAACAAACGCCTCCGTCAAAGAGTAAAAGACCGCTTCTTTGCAGTCCCATAACGAGCCTAGCCCGTATTCTCAGGCCTCGCTGTGGCGATTACGACAGCAGTTTTTGGTTTTGCTGGACAGGTGCACAACAGATCTTCAGGATTGCCCGCCGCAAGGCCGAATCGGGTGCAACTTCGGATAAGAGCCTTCCCTCCAGCAAGGCCCTGTCCAGCACGTCGGCATCCCAGGGCAAAAAATGGGTGATGGGAATTCCTGGCCCAAACCGTTCCCAGGCCTGCTCGAGGGCCTTCTGGGGTGCGGTTCCGGCAGCCTTCTTGCGTACCTTGTTCAACACCACTTCAATGGTTGCCCCGGCACACACCTCAGGCAATTCCGCCAACGCACGGATCAGCCTCGGGATCCCGATGGCGTCGCTGTTGCCAATGGCGAAGATGACATCTGCTTGAGCCAGTGCGCTCAATGTTGCGCCATTGCGGCGTGGGGCCACGCTGTCATAGCTGAGCTCTTCATCGCTTTCCAGACAAAACCCACAATCGATGACCACTACATCAACCATCTTCTGAGCCGTTTGCAGCACTCTCTCAACAGCGGCGGCACGAAGTTCGGGCCAACGTTCGGATCTGGTCAATCCGGTCAAGAGCGCAAAGGTGCCGCCGGCAAAGACCACAACCGAGGAGATCCGTTCCAATTCTGCGGTGGTGAGCAGTCCTTGATCGGCAACCCTGCACGCTTGGGCAAAAGAGGCGGACTCGTCGAGTAAGCCAAGGGTCGCCGCGACGCTCGCGCCATAACTGTCTGCATCCACCACCAGGACCTTGAGCCCCTGGGCCGCCCATTCGGCGGCCAGGTTGATGGCAAGGGTGGTGCGTCCAGGCGATCCGGCAGGGCCCCAGACGGCGACAGTTTGGTGCTGCGTGCGCCCGTCAGGGGCAGAAAACGGATTCACGGTGGTTCCCGCCGTCACCGCTACTGCGCGCGCCCTACCTTCGGAGCCGGCGGCCTTGCGGGCTGGGAAAATTGAGAAGGCAGCGCGGACCTTGGCCAAGCCACGTGGCGGGCTGCCAGTCCGGGCGCCCACCTGCTGGCCGGTTTGCCGGCTGCTGCCGTGCCCCCGCGACGGGACCTGTTGCGCCGATGCCGCACCGCCTGCCTCCGCACCGGCTGCCGCTGCCCTACTTGCCTCCGAGCCAAGCGCCCGTGGCGGGGGGTTGACGGCACCGCCCTGGCCGGCGTCGAACCTCACCCCGTCGTCCCCATCGCCGGGCTTTGGGATGGGAAGCCGGGCGGTGGGAACGCCAAAGCCAGCCGATTGCGGGTACCGGCGTGCGTTGAGGGCCCCGAGCACCGCCTCAGTGATTGCTTCCGGTGTGGGATTCGCCGGCACGGCGACCGCACCAATTCCACGCAGCCGGGTGGCCTCTGCCGGATCCGCGGCAATGGCGACCAGGCTAACCCCCACCGCAGTCAGCCTGTCCACCAACGTGGCCTTGAGCTGGTCAGCGGATTCGGCAACCACGGCCACACTGGCAAGTCCGCTCTGGCAGGCAGCGAGCAAGTCAAGCAGCTCCGGACAACGCCTGATCACCTTGATGGTGCCGCGCAGTTCCTCCAACGCATCAATGACGTGGTTCCCCGTGTCGCCCACTGTGACAACGTTGACCGTATTCATCGCGTGGCTCCGGGATTCCAGACCACGGAAACTTTTGCCTTGTTGGCGACCGCCCCCAGAATCTTGGGCATTTGCTGGTCGGTGACAAGGACCATCAACTGTGTGGATTTTCCAGAACCCAAGCCGGTCGATGCGGCGGTCAAGGCAGCAACCTCGGCCCCTGGCAACATGAGCACCGGTTCGTTGTAGCCGTTGCGTTCATCAGGCAGGGCAACCCAGACATCCACGGACGTTCCAACCACCACTTCCTTGGGCAGCGGCTCGCCCACTGTCACCGGGGCCGGTTTCCGGTCCAACGCGTCGGTGCTGCCGATACTAGAGCGGGACACCAATTCACCCGCGGGGACCATCCTGACTGCCACCGCATTTGGTTGCAGGGATATACCGGGGTGCAAATATTTGGTATCCACCTCCCCCAGGCGCACCTGGACAACCTCGAATGACTGCTCGGTGATGGGCTGACCCACCGTCAGGGCGTCTTTGGCGACATACATGGGGATGCTCTTATCCGCACCGCCAACCAAGGCCACGACCGATGCGACGGAGGCCAGAACCAGCAAAATTCCAACGAAGAGCCGGGGATCTTTCCATGAAGGTGTTCCGAGGCGTGGCGCCCCCGACCGCTCCTGCCCGCTCATGGTTCCTCCCAAGGGGCCCGTTCACCGGCTCCTTGGACAAGGAACTGGGTGCGGAAGTGAGGGAGTTCACGTCCCCCCTTTGCACGGATTGCACGGACCGTAGTGACCTTATTTCTACCGCCGAAACCGCACGGTTGGAAGTCTTTGGCGAACAAAGACAAAAATCTGTGGAAAACACCGCGAGGGCCTTCTCCCGCCCGCTGGTGAACAAACAGTGGATAAGACGAGCCAAATGTGGCAACGAGGAGGATAATGGGTTCATGCCTAGATTCTTGACCTTGGCCGACGTGGCCGAACAACTTCAAATCTCAGCCGCCGCCTGCTACGCCCTTGTGCACAGCGGCGAGCTTCCCGCCTTCCAGATCGGCGGGCGGGGGCAGTGGCGCATTGACGAGGCAAAGTTTGAACAGTTCATTGATGAGCGCCACGCTGCCGCTCGGCGCATGCTCGCTACCGATAAACCCCAACCCAAGAAGACCTAAAACTCGTTTTCCGCTGAAGACATGATGGCTGTCACTGCATCCAAGGGGACAACGACGCTTCCTTGCTGATTCGCCTGGCCTCGGCCCACGCCGTCGGCCAATTGTGTCAGGACCACAAAATCCGCACCCACCTGCTCCACCACGCCCCGAACAGTGGTGGTATGGGGCGAGTCGAGCTCCAACACCACAGATGCCCGGTTGCGTGCCAGAATGCGTAGTGCCGACGCCAATGTATAGCGGATTCGTGCCAGCTGTTGGGTGCGCGCTGATCCCAGACCCCGCACCCTGACCACCTTTGCCAGTGGCAGGATCAGCGAGCGATTTCCCTCCCGCAGCAGGATCCACTGGCTCTCCACCCGGGCCACCGTGCCATGATGGACCACGCCGTTGCGCATGAGCACGGAGATCCTCTGACCCAGCGCACCCCTGAGGACATCAGCCAGCGTGACCAAGGCGGCTTCCACCCTGGCCCGTTCATTGATTTCGCGTTCCAAATCTTCCTGCGAGGCAGCATGCCATTGGGCATCCAGGTCCCCAAAAAGCCCGTCCCATCGCATGTCGTCACGCTAGGGGGTTCCACGGGCCACGTCAACAAGTCGCCCATTTCGCATGGCAGGATCCCGATCCAGCCTGAAGTATTTTCCGCACACCCCTAGACAGCTCACCCCAAGGAGATCAAAATGATTTATACGTCACGTAAACGTGGCTAACAGTATCAAAGTAGATCAAAAGTGGGTGAAGACGATGAAACGCCAAACCGGCGCCGACCTCGCTATGACGGCGGCCATCCTTTGCTTGGGGGGATCGCTCATCTTTGCCGGCAGGTCCATGCTGCAGCGTCGACTCTCCGGAATCAGGGCCAACGGCCCTCTGGAACTTGATGAAGTGCTGGGGGCTGTGGCTGCCGGAACAGGCATCGCTGTGGCACTTTGGTGGGCTCTGGCCCTTGGCGGCGCCGTGGTTGCAGCGCTGGCCGAACACCGCGGGGCGCCGACATTGGCAGCACGCACAGCCGCCTTGTCCCCCGTCTTCATGCGGCGTTTGGTAGCTGCCGTGGTGGGCTTGAACTTGTTGGGGGCTCCCATGGCACTTGCCACCGTCCCCGGTGCCGCACCAGATACCCAACAGCGGCTTGGCGCCACGGTGTCCAGCACGCTGTTGCCCAGCACGGCGGTACCCGGCACCGCGCCCGGCACGCTGTTGCCCAGCACGGCGGCCGGCGATGATGCCATCAATCCCGCGTGGACCCCCAGCAGCCCCGGCGTCGATCCAGGACCTGTGGTTCCCGCTCCTACGCGGTCCCCACCGGGGACGCCCGGGCAGGAGCGGAACGGAACCCCCGGTAAGGAGGTGGTGGTCCAGAAGGGTGACAGCCTGTGGTCCATTGTGGCCACCACCTTGGGCCCTTATGCCACAGATGTTGAGGTGGCCTTGACCTGGCCACAATGGTACCGGGCGAACAGGGCAGTCATCGGGGAGGATCCCAACCACATTCTGCCGGGCCAGATTCTTCATGCGCCCACCGGCTGACGCGCGACTGCCACCCCGCACCACCCATTCGCCTAGCCCAAAGGACACCATCATGAACAGCATGGCCATTCCAGAAACGGCCTCATCAGTGACTCACGTGGTCTCGCGCCCCGCTCCCACCCCCCGGACAGCGGATGGTGCCGTGCCCGGCGGCAGCCTCGATGCGGCTGCCACGGTGGTGCGGTTTCGCAGCCGGGCGGTCAAAGAGGGTGCCGCGGGCAAACCGGCGTCGGAGGTTCCCGGCACAAGTCAGGTTCCCGGCACAAGGCAGGTCCTGGACACACGCCAAGTCCTGGATCTGCAAAGCAGCGAAAAGGACTTACTGGCCGAGATGTCCCGTCGGATCTCCCAAGCAGCCCTAGAGATTCTCAGCGGCTCACGGTCGGTCCAGCAACTGGCCCGGTGGTTGGATCCCATGTGCCTAAACGCACTGACCACCCGGGCACGGTTGCACGCCGCGGCATGCCTTAATGAAAACCGACATCCGCGCCCCGGCGGTGAGAACGGCAAGGTGCAGATCCTGCGCCACCAGCCCATTGTGCATTCCACTCATGTCTGCGCCGTCTCCCCCGGCATCTACGAAACGAGCGTGGTCATTGCCGACAAGACACGCTTCCGCGCCATCGCCATGCGCTTCGAGGAGACCGGCGGCGTGTGGAAGGTGACGGCACTTCAAATTGGTTAAAACAACATGCCAGTGGTTTTCCCGCATACCTGCTGTTGTTCAACAGCAGGTATGCGGGAAAACCACTGGCATGCGGTGAAGCGGCTAGCGCTTTTTCTTCTTCTTCGTGCTCTTGTTCGCGGGGCGCTTGGCCGAGGGCGGCAACCCACCACTGTTGGAGCGGCGTTCCACATGGGTTTCGGCGTCGCCCTGGGCATCCGGTGACGTGAACTGCAGCTGTGCCGGCTTGGCCGGAGCCTGCAGACCCGGGGCGATAATGCGCGGGGCATGGTGTACTTGTGCCGGTTCCTCTGCCCCTGCCACCCTATCCATCAGGGCGGACGGCGCATCGGCGAGCACACCAACCATTGTTTCCGGGGCGTTTTCCACCTGGACCTCCAGGTTGAACAAGAAGCCCACGCTTTCCTCGCGAATGGCTGCCATCATGGCCTGGAACATCGCAAAGCCTTCACGCTGGTATTCCACCAACGGGTCACGCTGGGCCATGGCGCGCAGGCCAATACCTTCCTTGAGGTAGTCCATCTCGTAAAGGTGCTCTTGCCATTTACGTCCGACGACGGAGAGCACCACACGGCGTTCGAGCTCACGCATGGTTTCCGAGCCCAACGCTGCCTCGCGCTCCTGGTAGGCCACCTTGGCATCGGAGAGCAGCTCGGCCTTGAGCATTTCTGCTGTGACGCGCCCGGCCCCGCCCGCTTCCTCGGCCAGGTCCTCGGGGGTGATGCTCACCGGGTAGATGGTGCGCAGGCTGGTCCACAGCAGGTCAAGGTCCCAATCGCCGGCGTGCCCATTGGCCAAGGTGGCGTCGATGATCTCGTTGACAGTGTCCTCAAGGAAGAACTGCACCTTCTCGTGGAGGTCGTCGCCTTCGAGAATCCGGCGACGGTCCCCATAGATGGCCTCACGCTGGCGGTTCAGGACGTCGTCGTACTTCAAGACGTTCTTGCGCTGCTCGGCGTTGCGGCCCTCAACCTGACCCTGTGCGGAGGCGATGGCCTTGGAAACGAGCTTCGATTCCAGGGCCACATCGTCGGGCATCGAGGAACGTGACATGAGCCGTTCAGCAGCACCGGAGTTGAACAAGCGCATCAGGTCATCGGTGAGCGAGAGGTAGAAGCGGGATTCGCCAGGGTCACCCTGACGGCCGGAACGGCCGCGCAGCTGGTTATCGATGCGGCGGGATTCGTGACGCTCCGTGCCCAGCACATACAGGCCGCCAGCTTTCAGGACAGCCTCATGCTCGCCCTTGACAGCTTCCTTGGCAGCCTCAAAGGCGTCCTGCCAGGCGGCCTCGTACTCTTCGGGGTTCGCCTCGGGGTCAAGGCCCCGGGCAGCCAACGCGGCCACGGCGTTGAACTCGGCGTTGCCACCGAGCATGATGTCAGTTCCACGGCCGGCCATGTTGGTTGCCACCGTGACGGAGCCGCGACGGCCCGCCTGGGCGACGATGGCGGCTTCACGGGCGTGGTTCTTGGCGTTCAGGACCTCGTGCTTGATCCCCTTCTCCGCCAGTTTCTTGGAAAGGTACTCGCTCTTTTCCACGCTGGTGGTACCCACCAGAACTGGCTGCCCGGTTTCGTGACGGACGGCAATATCTTGGACTACGGCGTCGAACTTCACGATTTCGTTCTTGTAGACCAGATCGGCCTGGTCCGCGCGCATCATCGGCTTGTTCGTAGGGATCGGCACAACACCTAGCGAGTAGGTGCCCATGAACTCCGAGGCCTCAGTCTCGGCGGTACCTGTCATGCCGGACAGCTTGCCGTAGAGGCGGAAGTAGTTCTGCAAGGTCACGGTGGCCAGGGTCTGGTTCTCCGCCTTGATCTCCACCCCTTCCTTGGCCTCAATGGCCTGGTGCATGCCTTCGTTGTAGCGGCGCCCGGCCAGGATACGGCCGGTGTGCTCGTCAACAATGAGGACTTCACCGTCCATGATGACGTAGTCCTTGTCACGCTTGAACAGTTCCTTGGCCTTGATGGCATTGTTCAAGAAACCGATCAGCGGGGTGTTGGCCGACTCGTACAGGTTGGAAATACCCAGGTAGTCCTCGACCTTTTCAATACCGTTTTCCAGGACGCCAACAGTGCGCTTCTTCTCGTCCACCTCGTAGTCCTCGTCAATGCTCAGGCGCAGCACCACCTTGGCAAACTCGCCGTACCAGCGGTTCGCATCCCCGGACGCCGGGCCGGAAATAATCAGCGGGGTACGGGCTTCGTCAATGAGGATCGAGTCAACTTCATCGACAATGGCAAAGTTGTGGCCGCGCTGGACCAGCTCGTCTTGACTCCACGCCATGTTGTCGCGCAGGTAGTCAAAACCAAATTCGTTGTTCGTGCCATAGGTGATGTCAGCGGCGTATTGGGCGCGGCGCACGGCCGGGTCCTGGTTGGAGACGATGCAGCCGCTGCTCTGACCCAAGAAACGGAACACGCGCCCCATGAGATCGGATTGGTACTCGGCGAGGTAGTCGTTCACTGTCACGATGTGAACACCCTTGCCCGTCAACGAGTTCAGGTAGGCGGGGGCCGTAGCCACCAGGGTCTTGCCCTCACCGGTCTTCATTTCAGCGATGTTGCCCAAGTGCAAGGCCGCACCACCCATGAGCTGGACCCGGAAGTGACGCAGGCCCAAGGTGCGCGAGGATGCCTCACGCACGGCCGCAAATGCCTCCGGCAGCAGGTCATCGAGCGTCTCGCCGTCTTCGTGCCGGAGCTTGAGTTTGTCCGTTTCCTCACGCAGTTCCGCGTCGGTGAATGTCTGGAAGGGCTCCTCCAGCGAATCAATGGCGTCGGCAAGCACGGTGAGTCGTTTGAGCGTCTTGCGATCGCCTGTTCGAAGGACTCGCTCAAAAAGTGATGACACGAAATTGCTCCCAATCTATTGCTACCTAAAAGTGGCGTTTCCAGTCTACGTGAGAGGAGGCACACTCCCGCGCCAGTGCGCAGGCAAGGTCCCCGTTTTCCAGTACGACGACGTCATCCAGTCCCAGCCACCGTGCCATGAGTGCCAACTCGTCAGCGAGCTCGACGGCGGTTTCAGGGGGCGCGCCCGGCTCAGCGAAGGCGCCCCTGACCAGAAGTTGGCCGCCCGCCCTGTCAGCTTTGAGGTCCACCCGGGCCACAATGTCCTCGCCCAGCAGAAACGGCAACACGTAGTATCCGTATTTTCGCTTTGCCGCGGGCGTGTAAATTTCCAGCCGGAAGTGAAAGTCAAAGAGGTTCTGGAGCCTGCGCCGTTCAAAAACCAGGGAGTCGAAGGGGCTCAACAGCGCACGGCCCTGTGCCTTGCGGGGAATCTTGGCCGCCGTGTGGAGGTAGGTGGGGGCCGCCCACCCGAAAACGCTCACCGGGGCCAGTGTGCCTTGCTCAACGAGGTGGGCCACAGAGCGTGCCGCTTCCTTGACAGGGAGGCGAAAGTAGTCCGCAAAACAACGGACCGTGCCGATGCCGTGTGCCGTGGCGGCAGCCTCAATAAGCCGGTCCATGGCGTCCTGCCGGTCCTCACCGGACGGTGTGCTGCGGAAGGCCGGTGGCAGGACCTTCTCCACCAGGGAATAACGCCGCTCAAATTGTTCGTTGCGGGACGCCGCACCCACCACGCCGCGTTCAAACAGGCCCTCAAGGGCGCGTTTGACGGCACTCCAGTTCCACCCCCATTCGTCACGGTTCTTTTCTTCCTCGTGGCCAATGGCGTCTTTGACCTCACGGGCTGTCAGCGCCCGGCTGTGGGCTAGGAGCGCCAGGATCTTTGTCTCCAGCGATTCCCGCAACTGGGGGTCGAGTCCGCCAGAGCCCACCCATTGGCGGTTTTGCCAGGCCTTGAGATCGTGGAAGTGCTCGGGGCGGATGAAACTGGCCTCATGGGCCCAATACTCCATCATGGCCCGCGGTGCGGTGCCCGCCAAAGTAGCCAAAATGTTGCGATCGTAGTTCCCGAGCCGGGAAAAGAACGGCAGGAAGTGGCTGCGGGAGATGACGTTGACGGAATCGATTTGGACCAGTTGCAATTGTGCAAAAGTCCGGCCCACCACCCTTGCGTTGACGGGTTCGGTGGGCCGGACTCTTGCCAGTCCTTGGGCGTTAAGGGCAATGCGCCGGGCCTGTGACAGGCTCAGGCTTGCACTCATACGTACGGGCTCCTTGGACTTTCCTTGTTCTGTAAATGACGTGCGGATGTGGCGTGGACTCAGACGCGGGCCGGCTCATCCGCTGACCGGTAGGCACTGACTTCCTCGACGGCCTGTGCCTCCTGCGCTTCGGGGTCCAAGGAGATAACCCCGTACGTCCACCCACGACGGCGGTAGACAACTGACGGGATGCCGGTGGCCGAATCGATGAACAAGTAGAAATCGTGTCCCACGAGTTCCATGTTGTCCACCGCATCATCGAGCGAGAGCGCCGTTGCGGGGAACACTTTGCGGCGGATCAATACCGGTGAATCCCCAGCCGGGATGTCGTTCTCGATCTCATATGGCGAGACCTCTGCAACAGTTTCCGGCGCGCTCTGTGCGTAGATCGGTTCGGAACTACTCACGGGCGTCAGCGAACCTGTGGCCTCATTAACGGCGACGGGGGCGTGACGACCATGGTGGACTTTCCGCTTGTCCTTGACCCTGCGCAAGCGCTCCAGCAGCTTCCCGTAGGCCGAGTCGAACGCTGCGAACTTATCCGGGGCTGCTGCCTCGGCGCGGATCACTGGACCGCGTCCAACCACGGTCAGCTCGACCGTGAGGGGAGCCTCCGATGCACGAGAGTTGGTCTCCTTGGACACCTTGACATCGACCCGCTGAACTTTGTCGCCCAGTTGCTCAATTTTTGTGAGCTTTTCGCCGGCGTATTCGCGGAAACGGTCTGAAACACTCAGGTTGAGACCTCTGATCATGAACTCCATGGTGCCCTCCAAATAGCTTCGGTGACACGGCGGCCGGCTAGCAATCCAAGCTACACTCCTGGCCGCCGACGGGTGGTTCCCTCTTGGAAGAGGTACCCGTTTACTTACGTTAGTTCACGTGCTCCTTTTATTCATCTTTTGCGCTTAAATATTTTCTTCGCGTCTCTGCAAGGACCCCTGGCGGCTACCCTGATCCGGGGTCCGGGCTGCTGCCAGGACTATCGCGGCGCACACTGTGGCCCCTGACTTTTCCAGTGTTTTGGCAGCTTCGGCAACCGTGGAGCCGGTGGTCAGAACATCGTCAACCACAACCACCAGGGCCCCGGACAGGTTCGCTGAGGGCCTAAATCTGCTGCCAAGATTTCGCTTGAGGCGCATAGTGTTACGCACGTTGCGTCGCCTGGCAGCCCGGCCCAGACCTTTCTGGTTGAGTCTGCGCCACGGAACCCGGATTTTGATGGCCAGGGCTGGGCAAATATTCATCCCGGCAGGGAGCCGGCCCTCCCTCTCAAGCGAACGCAGCACCAGCACCACGGGGTCGTATCCGCGGCGGCGCCACCCGGTTCCGGTGCTGGGCACAGGCACCAGCGTCAGCTCCGCGCTGGCAAGCTCCGGCACCAGCTGTGGCAGGGCGGCCAGGCCGCCAGCCAGGCAGCGTCCCAAGCTGCCGCCCAACTGGGTGCGGCCATGATTTTTGAACGCCAGGACCACAGCGGACAAAGCATCCCTGTATTCTCCTGCCGCCACCACCGGGAGCAAAACCTGTTCCTCCGCTGTCATCAGCGCGTCTGCCGAAGTCTCGGCACGGTAAGGCGTGGCACATTCCCGGCGCAGCAACCGGGCACAGTCACGGCACAGTGCCGCGTCGTCGCGACCGCACAGCACACACTCACTGGGCATGAGGAGGTACAAAAATTCCGCCCAGGCAAGCTCCCACCACAACCAGCCGCGTACCCACCACGCTCTGGCCGCACCACGGTGCCGCCCGCCCTGCTGTACTCCGTATGGCAACCCCCGCGACAAACCCTCCCGTCCACCGGCGGGCCGCTTGTTTATCTCGCCCTCCGCGAATCTCACACCTTCAGAATCACCCCTGCCAGCCGGCGTCGCTAGTGCCCCCATGGCCGAAAGTGGATAAGCGGGCTGCGCCGAGTGCCTGTGGAGGGTCCTTGGGGACATTCGCGGTGTCGCGACGCCGTCGGCTCGGCTCAGCCGGCGAAGGAAGCCTGTGCCAGATCATTGGCTGTGGGTTGCCAATTGTTGCCCACCAGTGAGAAGAGTTCGTTGTTGGTTTGGGCATGTACATTGCGCACCCCGGAGCCGGCACTGAGCCATTGGACCCCGCTGAGTTCGCTCAATTGGACTGGAGCCCTGGCCAGGTCCAGTATTTCGATGACTACCGGCGTGCTGGTGGAGGGCTCCATGACGGCCACGCTGCTCTCCCCCACCCATACCCCCAGGACGGGGCTACCCGAATGCACCAGGCTGTTGGGCGCCGTCAGTTCTTTGGGCACATCCGAGGACTTCACGATGCCCGTGATCGCCACACGGCTCACACCGTTGGCCTCGGAGATGACCAGGGCCCGCGTCCCGTCCCGGGAAACGCGCAGGGTACTCACATGCTGGCCGACCAGCCACGGAACAGTCAACACCACGGAAGCAGCGTCTTTGACACCGGGATTGGCGTTGACGGCCATGACGGTTCCGGAACCATCCCCCGACGCCGTCCACAACCAACCGTTGGGCGCAAACGACGGCGGGGTCAGGTCAGACCCTGACGCCGCAATGGCGGCCTGCTGACCCGGCGTCACGCCATAGACCTGATTGCCCGAGGCGGACAGGAACGCAAAATTCCTGCCGGAATAGGACATTGCCGGAGCTGTGGGCGCCAAATGGGCCACCGCATCCAGGCCGGCAATGGGCGTTGTTTTACTGCCGTCAAAGCTGACGAGCTCATTTTTGGCCAGCGCCACCTGCACGTTGGGCGGCGGGTTGTCGATCACCATGGGTGCCACCGAGTCGGCAGTCCCTCCCATGTCCACTTCGCGTTCGTCCGCCAGGAATTGCACGTCGGTGACGGTACCCAAGCTCTTTTGCAACGTCACCAACAGCTGGGCCTGCATCTGTTGGCGTTGGCGGACGCTGGTTTCCAACAACGGACGCGCCGTCAGTCCGACTTTGGCCAGGCCGTTGTTGACGGGCACCGAATCTCTTTCCAACGCAATGCCATTGGGGAACGCACTGACCACCGCCCCCTTCAGGTATGGTGCGGGCCCGCCGAGCATGGCCCGGACAATGGCCGTGGCCGTCCGTGATGTTCGCCCGGCCAGCCACCTGACATCGGGCACCCCGTAGGCGAAGCTCGGGTCATAAAAGTACAGGGCCACGGGGGTGAAAAGCGTCTGGAACGTGGGCTCGGTGAGCACCACACCGTCCGGGGCCTTGGAAATCCGCCATTGCCCCTCCACCTGGGCCAGCGTCATTTCCACCGTCTCCGTGGCGTTCGCTGCGGCAGGGGTCAACACCCCTGTAGCGTCCACGGAGGAGACCACGTCAAAGGTCGCCTCAAAGGTGTCCTTGCCTGGGCCCGGGGCCACCCTGAAAGCATTCTTGTACACCAGCGTGCGCTTGTCCGCCGCCCACGACTGCGCCAACCCTGCCGTCAAGTACTGCCGGGCAACCTGGAAATCGTCAGACAGGCCTGTTCCCGACTCGATAAAGCCGCGAATAATGTTCTCCGGAGAGGCCCCCTCCACGGGTGCGAACTGCTGAAAACTGATGTTTACCGAGTTGTTGCGCGGACCCAACGGATCGCTTTTACCGACCGAGCCGTGCGTGGGGATGGTGGCACATCCGGCGGCGCCGAGAAGTACGACGACGGCTATTACCCACGCCGTCACCACTTGGTGGCGTCGTGCCTGGGTGTGGCGGGTCAGGCGTGGGCCTACCCGCGCACCCGTGCCAGAATCGATGTGAGCTGTTTCTTTCGCCGTCGTCATGATGATTCAACCCTTGAGGTACCGTCCTCGGGAAGGCTGTGCACGGGCGTGGCCGGCTTGTGCCTGCTTTCAGCTTTCCCTATGTCAATGGCCGTGGCCGGGTTCCTGCTGCCCAATGCACCCACCACCCCAAATGATCCCGTATTGGTGGTGATGGGGCCAGTGTTCAGATTTGTGGACATCGATGCGGCTCCCCCGTCGGGTGGGAGCGGCACCGGGGAATGCGTGAGCACGCCATCTTGGTGACGAGGCAGCGTTAGCCGGAAGCATGAGCCTGCCCCCGGCGCACCCCACGCCTCGAGCCAGCCATTGTGCAAGCGGGTGTCTTCCATCGCGATGGAGAGCCCCAGACCGCTGCCGCCCGTGGTGCGGGCCCGGGCCGGATCAGCGCGCCAGAAGCGGTCAAAAACGTGTCCCAACGAGTCCGGGGACATCCCTACGCCGTAGTCGCGCACGGCGACGGCGACGGCGTCGTCGTCGGCTGAGACGAAGATCTTCACCGGCCTGCCTTCACTGTGCTCCAGAGCGTTGAGCACCAGATTGCGTAGGATCCGGTCGATGCGGCGCGCGTCCATTTCCACGATGCATTTGTGGTTGCGCAAACGGGTCACCACCACCAGCTCACTGTGGTTGGCGTGCGCAACCGGTGTTGCGCCGTCGATCACTGAATGGATGACAGAGAAAACATCCAGTGACTCCGCATCCAAATCGGCAACGCCGGCGTCGAACCGGGAGATCTCCAGCAAGTCGGCCAGCAGCATCTCGAACCGCTCCACCTGGTGGAACAGCAGCTCGGAGGAGCGTTTGTTGATCGGATCAAAATCGTCCCGAGCGTCAAAGAGGACCTCCGCGGCCATGCGCACGGTGGTCAGGGGGGTACGCAATTCGTGCGAAACATCCGAGACAAAGCGCTGTTGCATCTCCGACAATGTGGCCAGCGCGGTGATCTGGTCCTGCAGGGAGGTGGCCATTTTGTTGAAAGATGTGGCAAGCCGAGCCATCTCGTCCTCCCCCACCACCTGCATACGTTCTTCCAACTCGCCGGCCGCCAACTTCTCCGAGACGGCTGCCGCCTGACTGACTGGTTTGACCACCGTTCGCGTCACATACCAGGCGATGGCCCCGATCAGCAGCAGCAGGATGCCACCGGCCAGCCACAGCACCGACTGGATGTAGTTCAGTGTCAGTTGGGCGCTGTTAAGGTCATAGATCATGTACAGCTCGTAGTTGGTTTTCAGCAGTTCCACCTGGCTGCCCACCACTACGGCGGGGTGGATGTCGGAACTGCCCGTGGGCAACCCGATCGACTGCCAAAACTGGCCCTCCGCGTCGCCGCGCACGGCAGCCCTGAGGGCGTCGGGAATGATGGCGGTGGTCACTCCCCCGGAGTCGGAGGAGCTCACGGCAAGTTTGCTGGTTTGGCCAGGGATCTTGACCATCAAGTACCTGCGGTTGTCGTCCGCGGCGCCAACTTCCAGCAATTTCAGGGTGTCCACCACGTAGGTGGACACACGGGGCTGGTCGCTGAGGCTGGCGTTGGAGAAACTCTCCTGGACCTGGGTGACGCCGCGGGCGGACTCCTGCTGCGCCTGGGCCAGCCGTTCCTTGAACAGCCCGTTGGAGATCTGCCCCGCCAGGTAGCCGCCCACGCCCACTACGGCGATGGAGGCGATGACCAGCGTGGTGAGAATTGTTCGGAACTGCAAGGAGGTGCGCCACCGCCGCAGCAGCGAGTTCCGGATGCCTTTGACGGTGCGCCAAAGCACTTTCCCGGCGATACGGAAAAATCCGCCGAGCCGTGCCCACGGCGTAGGGCGCGCGCCGGCGCCGGGCTCGTCCTGGCCGTTATTCACGCAGATTCGCCATCGATTTCCACACTGTCCCTGCCTTCTACCCGTGTACAACCTGCACGTCCTGCACGGATGCCCAGCCTATTGCCCAGCCTTGTAGCCCACGCCGCGGACGGTGAGGACAACTTCGGGCGCCTCGGGATCGCGCTCAATTTTGGAGCGCAGACGCTGCACGTGGACGTTGACGAGCCGGGTGTCGGCCGCGTGCCGGTATCCCCAGACCTGTTCCAACAGCAGCTCCCGGGTGAACACCTGCCACGGCTTGCGGGCCAGCGCCACTAAAAGGTCAAACTCCAGCGGTGTGAGCAGTATTTTCTCGCCGGCACGGCGCACCGAATGGCCGGCCACGTCAATACTGATCTCGCCGATGACAAGCGTCTCCGGCGCCTTGACGTCACCCGGACGGAGCCGGGCACGCACACGTGCCACCAATTCTGCCGGTTTGAACGGCTTGGCGACGTAGTCATCGGCACCGGATTCTAGGCCACGCACCACGTCTGAGGTATCCGACTTGGCCGTCAGCATCACGATGGGAACATCCGACTCAGCGCGGATCAGCCGGCACACTTCAATGCCGTCAAGGCCCGGCAACATCAGATCCAGTAGGATCAAGTCCGGTTTGCTGGTGCGAAACACCTCCAACGCCTTGGCCCCGTTAGCGCAGAAAACAGGGTCGAACCCATCATTGCGCAGCACAATTCCGATCATCTCTGCCAATGCTTCGTCGTCGTCAACAACCAAAATGCGTGCCTTCATAACTCTATATTTGCCTATCCGGGGCACAATGTCCCCATCGGCGCACCACAGTGCCCCCGCCAGAAGTCCGATTCCTCCCAATTGGCCTCCGCGCAACGGCTACTTCTTTCGTCATTGGGGAGCTGTTGGCCGCAGTCCCACGCCGTCACATCGTCATTCCCAGCGGGTTTGTGGATCTTCCCGATAGAGTTTGTCAGAAGGAAGGCGCACCATTGGGGGTGTGCTGTCCCGGTGGCCAGCTCGATACCGCCGCGCGAAGCGCCACCTCAAAGCGGCTGACGTATTCCGGGGCAATTTATTCCGGGCAATTTACAGGGAGCATCACGATGTCGGAACCGCAGCAACCACCACCCGAGCCGCAGCCGCCGTCGCAAACACCCCCGCCCCAGCCGCCGTCGCAAACACCCCCGTGGGGCCAATATGCCCAGCCCCAGGTACCCCTTCCCCCGCAACCTCAGTGGGGCCAATACGCCCAGCCCCAGCAGAACCAGCAACAGGGGGTCAACCAGCCCGGCTACAACTACTACGTTGCCCCGCCCAAGCCCGGCGTCATCCCCTTGCGACCGCTGGGCCTGGGCGAGGTCCTCGATGGCGCTTTTCAGGCTGCCCGGCACAACGGCCAGGCCATGTTTGGTTCGGCGTTGATCTTCCAGTTCATCACCTCGGCCCTGACCTTGCTGGTGGTGCTGGTGGGCTTTGGCCAGCTCGGGCTCAGCATTTTGGGCGGCACCTTCCTTGAATCGCAGCCCACGGAAGCCGAACTCACCACCCTATTCACCACCGCCCTGCAGGTGTTTGGCGCGTTGGCGGTTGTCTCCTTCCTCTCCGCCCTGGCCCAGATGGTCCTACAGGGTGCGCTGGTAATCCCCGTCCTGCGCGCTGTCCTCAACCGCAAAACGAGCTTCGCCGACATGTGGCGCCTGGTCAGGCCCCGCGTAGGCACGCTGATTCTGTTGTCCCTGCTCTACGCCGCGGCAGCGCTGGTTGCGGCAGCCCTCTTCTTCGGCATCCTGATAGGCATGCTTTTCGCCGTCGGGGGCCGCAACGGCCCCGGAGGCAACTTGGCCTCCGCGGGGTTGGCGCTGCTACTGACCCTGCCGTTCCTTGCCGCAGGCATCTGGATCGGCACCAAGGTCCGGGTGGCCCCTGCGGCGATCGTGGTCGAGAACATCGGTGTCATGGCCGCCATCAAGCGTTCCTGGCTGCTGACCACCGCAAACTGGTGGCGTACTTTCGGCATCACGGCACTGGCCGCCATCATCGCCTCGGTCATCGGCGGCATCATTTCCACCCCCGTGAGCTTGTTTCTGGGCTTTCTGCTGCCCGTCATGAACCCCAACCCCACGCCGGAGCAACTGCTCACCCAAACAGTCATTGCCCAAGTCATCTCCGCGTTCATCGGCGCCATGGTCGGTGCCATCACCTTGGCGTTCCAAAGCGGTGTCATGTCCTTGATCTACGTGGACCTGCGCATGCGACGGGACGGCTTTGATGTCCTCCTGCTCAAGGAATTCGAAGAGGGGAAGGACGACGGCGGGATCCCCGGCCGAAGCGCACCTCTCACCTACCCGCCGGGCCAGTACCCGCCCGCCCCCTTCAACGGGCACTAAGGCCACCACGGTTGATGACCCTTTCCGGAACACTCTTGGCCGCCCTGGGCGCGGAGATCCCCGTGGTCCCGGGGGCCGATGAGGCTCGCCGCTGGGCTGCCGAAGAACTGGCCAAGAAGGCGTACCAGGACGCCAAGCCGGGACTGTCCCAGACCATCCTGAACTGGCTGGGCCAAGCCCTGCAGGAGCTTCTCGCCGGGGTGGGGTCCCTGCCCGGCAGCACCGGTCTTCTGGTGGTCCTTGGCCTGGCCCTGCTGGCTGTTGTTGCCGCCGTCGTGATCATCCGGCCCCGACTCAACCGCAAGAAAGCCAGGGACGCCTTCATCTTTGAGGGCAGCACCACACAAACCGCGGCCGAACACCGGGAACTTGCCCGGTCCGCCGTCGAACGGGGGGATCTTGGAACAGCCCTGAGCGAGCAGTTCCGGGCCATTGTTCGCGCCGCCGAGGAACGGCGCATCAGCACACCGTCGCCGGGTCGGACAGCAGCCGAGGTGGCTGCAGACCTCCGGCTGGCGTTCCCGGCCCACGGTCAGGACTTGTTGCGGGCTGCGGAGATTTTCAACTCCGTGCGGTACGGTCGCGCGCAGCCGGCGCTGGCCCAATATCAAGAGCTGGTGACCACCGACAAGGCCTTGACCGCAGCCAAACCGGCCCACGCAACCGAAGCAGTGGCACCGTGAGCGCGCCCGTGAAAACCCTTCCCACCACGTTCCGGGCCGACGGCGGAACCAAGGCGCAGCGCCTGCGCGATGCCTGGCGCAGGCACAGGTTTTGGCTGATTGTGGGGACCGTCTTTGTGGTGGTCACCGGCGGAGGCCTCATCCTGGGCACATCCGGCCAGCGCAGTGCCGGGGAACTGTCCATCACGAACCCGGCGCCCGAAGGTGCCCAAGCGGCGGCCACGGTGCTGGCCGGGCAGGGCGTGGACGTCACCGCCACAGACTCCATGGCGGCCACCACCGCTGCCTTGGGAGCCAACGGCCAGGGTTCCAGCACCGTGCTGGTTTTTGACCCGCAACAGTTGTTGAGCCCCGAACAGGGTGCCGAGCTTGCGGCATCCGCAGCGGAGCACGGCAGCAAGATTGTGGCCATCACACCCGGACCGCTCCTGGTCGGAAAGTTCAGCGGTGAGCTCGCCAGCGCCGGCTCCTTAAACACCGGCAGAGAAGGGATCGCTGCCAATTGTGCCCAGCCAGATGCCCTCGCCGCTGGCTCGATCGTCGCCCCCGGCAGCGCGGGCGGCGCGCCCGAGGCACCCGGCGGCACAGTCGTCAAGGTGTATCTGGGACCCGAAAGCTGCTTTGCCCCGTCCGGGACCGCCGGTGCCGCCGGCCTGCTGGCGACCACCGCCGATGGCGCGGTGAGCGCGTTAGGCAGTGCCGCCGTCGTCAGTAACGACGGACTGGCCAGGGCAGGCAACGCGGCGCTGACTTTCCGGCTGCTGGGGAGCCGGGAAAACCTGGTCTGGTACACGGCGTCGGCCAAGGACATTCCCGTGTCGGCCCAGCCGCCGAGCCTTGCCGAATTGACGCCCCAGTGGGTTTTTCCGGCCTCCGCCTGGCTGCTCTTGGTGGGCGTGATCGGCATGCTGTGGCGGGGCCGGCGTGACGGGCCCCTGGTGGTTGAGCCGATGCCGGTGGTGGTGAAGGCGTCGGAAACGGTTGCTGGCAGGGCACGGCTGTACCAGGATGCCAAGGCCGTGGACACCGCTGCCCGAACATTGCAGGACGCCACGCTGAACCGGCTGTCCCACACCTTGCGTTTGGGTGGCGTGGCACCCCCGGAAGCAGTGGCGGAGGCCGTGTCCGTGCACCTTGGCCGCGACCACCAGGCACTGTTTGCCTTGTTGATCCACGATGTTCCCCGCACTGAAAAAGACATGTTGACCATGGCCACACAGCTGGCTGCCTTAGAGGAAGAAGTAGCCCGACGATGAGCGCACCACACCCGGAACCCCTCCCGCCCCAGGACAACCCGGCATCGGCCCTGTTGCAGGTCCGCACCGAGGTAGCCAAGGCCGTGGTGGGCCAGGACGCCACCGTCACGGGGCTGCTCATTGCCCTGCTGGCCGGCGGGCACGTGCTGCTGGAAGGTGTTCCCGGCGTGGCGAAAACCCTGCTGGTGCGGGCCCTGTCCACGGCACTGAGCCTGGACACCAAACGCGTACAGTTCACCCCCGACCTGATGCCCGGGGATGTGACAGGATCGCTGGTTTACGACACGCACACCTCCGATTTCACGTTCCGGGAGGGGCCCGTCTTCACCAACATCCTGCTGGCCGATGAGATCAACAGGACCCCGCCCAAGACGCAGGCCTCGTTGCTGGAAGCCATGGAGGAACACCAGGTTTCGGTGGACGGCATGTCCCGTAAGCTGCCGGCGCCGTTCATGGTGGCGGCCACGCAGAACCCCGTGGAGTACGAGGGCACCTACCCGCTTCCCGAGGCCCAGCTGGATCGGTTCCTGCTCAAACTGACCATGGACCTGCCCGCTAGGGACGAGGAAATTGAGGTCATCCGCCGGCACAGTCTGGGCTTCGACCCGCAAGACTTGCACGCCGCAGGGGTCCGCCCCGTGGCCGGTGCGCACCATCTTGCCCAGGCCAGGGAGGCCGTGGGGCAGGTCGGTGTCACCGCCGAAGTCTTGGCCTACGTGGTTGACATTGCGCGCGCCACCCGAGATGCGCCGTCGTTCCAGCTCGGTGTTTCCCCGCGCGGCGCCACCGCCCTGCTCAAGTGCGCCCGCGCCTACGCGTGGCTGTGCGGGCGCAGTTTTGTGACCCCCGACGACGTCAAGGCCCTGGCCCTGCCCACCCTGCGCCATCGCGTTGCCCTTCGCCCCGAGGCCGAGATGGATGGTGTGGCGGTGGACCATATTTTGCTCTCCATCCTGGCCACAGTCCCGGTTCCGCGCTAGGCACCCGTGGCGATTTCGGGGCGGTTCTTCCTTCTGGCACTGCTGGCCGTGGTGCCTGTCATTGCCGTGCCCGGGCCCACGTCCTGGCTGCTCGCCTTGGGCGTGTTGCTGCTGGTGTTGGTCGTCGATTTGTCACTGGCACCGTCCCCGCGCAGGGTCTCGCTACGCCGTGATCTTCTGGCCAGCGTCCGCCTCGGTGAAAGCACGACGGCGCAGCTGCTGTTGGTTAACGATTCCTCCCGCCCGCTGCGGGCCCAGGTCAAGGACGGGTGGCAACCGTCGGCCGGCGCGGTCAACCCGCTGCAGCGGCTGCGAGTCCCCGCCCAGGAGCGGGCGGCGATGCGTGTTTCCCTGGTGCCGGTCCGCCGCGGCGATTTGGGCAGCGCCCACGTCACCATCCGCTCCTACGGGCCGCTGGGCATGGCCGCGTGGCATAAGACGGTCACGGCGCCGGGGACCCTGCGGGTGTTGCCGCCATTCCACGCCAAACGCCATCTGCCTTCCAGGCTGCGCAAACTGCGCGAACTCGACGGCAGGGCTGCCGTGCAGATCCGCGGTGCAGGCACCGAGTTCGATTCGCTGCGCGATTACGTGCGCGGGGACGACGTCCGCTCCATCGACTGGCGTGCCACCGCGCGGCGCCGTGAGGTGGTGGTGCGCACCTGGCGGCCCGAACGTGACCGGCGCGTGGTCATCATCCTTGACACCTCCCGCACCTCCGCTGCCCGGATCGATGACGAACCGGCGCTGGACACCGGCATAGAGGCAGCATTGCTGCTGGCTGTCCTGGCCGAGCGCGGGGGCGACAGGGTCAGCCTGATCGCCTACGACCGCCGCGTGCGCACCCGTGTCTCCTCGACCGGAAAGGGCAATATGCTCAACGCCATGGTGGAGGGGCTGGCCCCGCTGGAACCGGAGTTGATAGAGCTCGACGCCCAGGCGATTCCCGGCCAGGTCAGGGCCGTCACCGCGCACCGCGCCCTGGTGGTCCTGGTGACTTCTCTGGATGCCGGGGCCGCCGAGGAGGGCCTGCTTCCGTTGGTGGCGCAGCTGGCCCGAAAGCACGTGGTGGTCATCGCCTCGGTGCGCGACCCCGCGCTGGATGCGGCCCGGCTGGAGCGCTCGAGCACCACCTTGGCATACCGTGCCGCCGCCGCCGAACATGCGTTGAACCGGCGGGCCGCCATCACCGCCGTCGTCAAGTCTTACGGCGCGGAAGTGGTGGACGCCCCACCGCACCAGCTCCCGCCCGAACTCGCGGACACGTACATCCGGCTCAAGGCCGCCGGCCGCCTCTAACCGTTGAGGGGACACATCACCCCCCCCTCCTGTGGGTGGTGATGTGTCCCCTCAACGGGGGGTTTGCTACCTTGTCCAGCCATGGGCATGGAGTGCGGCCAGAACAAGTGCGACGGCGGTCCGGTCGCCGTCGTTATCCAACATGTCCTTGGTAATTCTCACCTGCCGCCAACCAAGCACGGCCATGAGCTTGTCACGGGCGGCATCGATGGCCTGCTGTTTGGCACCAAGGTGATGCTCGCCGTCGTACTCAATGGCCACTTTCCACTTCGGCACCGCAAGATCGGGCCAGGAGGCTTCGTCGCCATTGGCATCCAAAACGACGTAGTTCAGAGTCAGTTCGGTGATTCCGGCCCGTTCCAAGCTGAGTCGAAGGAAAGTTTCCGGAGGAGAATCAGCACCCACCCGGATCAACTCGAGCGCTTCCCGCGCCGTCAGAATCCCACGCCGGCGAAATTCCCTGTGAACGGCCTCCTTGAGTACATCTAGCTTGACCATGGCGGTGCGTTTGGGCCCAAAGCTGCGCTCGTGTTCGCAGACCAGGTAGTCCCCTGCCGCGACCCACTCCTCGACGGTAAGCATGGGAGATAAATCCAACAAGGTCCTCAGCGGCGAGGTACCGGCGAGCCCGTGGATCCACATGACATCGCCGGGTTTGAAACGGGGGTGATGCCCTGAAACGCCGATTCGTCGGGCCGCCCGGCGCGAGGATTCCCGAGACAAATGAACCTCGAAGCTTCCATGGAGCCGCGGTGGCAGGGGAATGCCCCAAAGCAACGCAGCGGTGGTGTGGCTGGCGACCGCGTCGGGTGTCAGCTCCAAAATGGGGCGGATCCGATCGGCAAGTTCTTGTTCAATACCCCACGGAACCCGGATACCCCGGCTTGGCGCGACGAGGCCGGACTTCTCGATTTGGCGCCGGCTAACACCGCACGCATCCGATTCGTCTAAGGTAAACGATCGCCCCTGCAAGTTTTCCGGGAGAGACTGGGAACTTTCCATCCCCTAAGTCTGACACAAAATTCGAGCCATTTAGAAGTTATCCACAGGTTGAGGGGGCACATCTCCCCGGGGTGATGTGCCCCCTCAACGGAGGCGTTAGGCGTGGCGGAGCTCGGTCAACGCCCCCGCAACTTCCAGGGTGCGGTTCAAGATGGCACGCGCTTCCTGCGGTGAAACAGCCGCCAGACCGGTCTCCGGGGTGATGCGCAGCCGGTTCAGCAACGCTGCCTGCAGCCCAAGTCCCTGCCAGGGGCGCATGATCCGCTCCACCAGGGCGGAGTACGACGGCGGCAGCTCGCCTGTGCGCACAGGAACAGTCCCGGCCCACACGCCAACACCGGATTCCAGGGCACCGGCGAGCTGCTCCCAGTGGCCAGTGTCCAAATTGTTCAGGGGCAAGGCGACGGCGTCAATGCCCGACTCTAGGGCAAGTTCGAGGGCCGTGCGCCAGGACCGTGTCTCCGCAACCTCAGATTCGAGTGACGAAGTCGCGGAGATCTGCCCCCTCAACGGGTTGGAGAGGTTGATCGCGACCCGGGCGAACCCGGCGTTTCGGGCGGCGGAGACGAACTCCGTCCAGCTGTGGCGCAGCTCGGACGCTGGAATGGAGCGCAGGGTCCGGTAGCCAGAAACCGTGGGAATGGTTCCGGCTAATGCCCTGGCCACCTCGGGTTCATCGATCTGCAATGTTAGCTCCGCCCCGGGAACCGCTGCTTTGACCTTCTGAACGTGGGCTACCAGGCCCGCAGCCAGTGACTGGGCAACATCCCTGCGGGCGCCATAGTCACGTAACGCCCTCTCGCCATAGTGCAGGTGGATGGCGGCGGCCAGGGTCAGTGGACCGGTGAGGTGCAGCTTCAAGGCTGCTGGCTGCAGGTCTTCCGCGCCGGCAACATCGGCCAGCACATTGATGTCCGTGGACAGGGCCGACACGGCCCGGCGATGGTCGTTGCCGGGCCGGTCAACAAAACGCCAACCATAAGGCTGGACGTCGACGGGCAGCTCCACCAGTATCCCGGCCGTCCTCCCGATGGCGTCCGAGCCGATGCCACGAGCTGGAAGGTCCGCAAGCGAGGGCAAGTGGGGCGCCGTGAACAATCCCAGCGAAACCTTCGCCGCCTCCACCGGGTCGGTGCCGGGCCAGGGGCCAAGTGCGGTGGCGCTCACTTCCTGAGTTTCGCGGGTCTCGACGTGGGGCCCCGGGCGCGAGGGGCTTGGTGAGGTGCTCACTGAGGGTGCGTGCCGCCGTCGGCCGGCCCCGCGGAAATTCCCGTGGAGGCCTGCGGGGACGCTATGAAGCCCTGGCCGTCGTGGCTGGGCACCGGGACGACGCCGGTTGCGGCCACGGCAGAGTGGCTTTGGGAAATGGCTTGGTGGTGGTGGATGACTTCGCTGATGATGAAGTTCAGGAACTTTTCCGCGAACGCCGGGTCCAGGTGGGCCGACTCGGCCAGGGCACGCAGGCGCTGGATCTGGGCCAGTTCGCGGTTGGGATCCCCGGCGGGCAACTGGTGGGTCGCCTTCAAAATGCCTACCCGCTGGGTGGCCTTGAAACGCTCGGCCAAGAGGTACACCAAAGTGGCGTCAAAGTTGTCAATGCTGGAGCGGATGGACAACAGCTCCGCCATGACGGCCGGATCGACGCTCCCGGTCAAGGAACTGGCGGCCGGGTCAAAGTCTTCAACGGACAGGTGCTCTGAGGCGTGGCTCGGTTCGGTCATAAACACAGTTTAGGTGGTGTGCGTGGGGGACAAAACCGCTGTCCACCACGCACACCACCTCATGCGGCTACCGTGAGGCGAGCAGCGCCTGGTGGACGGCTCGGCGCTGCGCCTGCTCGGTGGGATTTGGCACCGGCAATGAGGCCAGGAGCCGCTTGGTGTAGTCCTCCTTGGGGTTACCCATGACCTGGTGCCCGATCCCCTGTTCCACCATCTTGCCCTTGTAGAGCACACCAACCCACTCGGCGAGGATGTCCACCACGGCAAGGTCGTGGCTGATGAACAGGGCCGCAAAGCCCAGCTCGGACTGGATCTCCCGGAACAGTTCCAGCACCTTCGCTTGGACGGAGACGTCCAGAGCTGAGGTTGGCTCGTCGGCGATCAGCAGCTTCGGCGACAACGCCAACCCGCGGGCCAACGAGGCACGCTGGCGTTGGCCTCCGGAGAGCTCATGCGGGAACCGCTTGGCGTAGGCGCCCGGCAACTGCACCGACTCCAGAAGCTCCTGAACCTTCTGGGTGACAGCTGGCCCGGAAAGGTCCGTGTGGATGATCAGCGGTTCCGCCACGCACTCGCCAATGGACAGGTGCGGGTTGAAGGAGGCGGCCGGGTCCTGGAATACAAAGCCGACGTCCTTGCGGTAGCGGCGGAAGGAGCGTTCCTTGTAGTCGCGCATCTCGTAGCCGAGCACCTTCAAGGAGCCACCCGTGGTGCGGTTGAGCCCGGCGATGGCACGCCCGATGGTGGTTTTGCCGGATCCGGACTCCCCCACCAGGCCAAACACCTCGCCGGCACTGATGGTGAAGGACACCTTGTCCACGGCACGGAACGCCGGGCTGCCCAGCCGTCCCGGATACTCGATCTCTAGCTCCCGCGCCTCCACCACCACTTCCTTGTCCTGAAACGCGCGCTCGCTAAAGCCCGCAGAGGCGGAGTTGCGGCCCAGGTGCGGCACGGCGGCAAGCAGCTTTTGGGTGTATTCCTGCTTGGGCGCGGCAAAAAGAACCTCGGCGGTGGCCTCCTCCACCACGTCGCCCTGGTACATGACCACCACCCTGTCAGCCAGGTCCGCCACCACACCCATATTGTGGGTGATCAGGACAATGGAGGTGCCGAACTTGTCACGCAGGTCCCGCAAAAGCTCCAGGATTTCCGCCTGCACCGTCACATCCAGGGCAGTCGTGGGCTCATCGGCCACGATCAGTCCCGGGTTCAAGGCCAGCGCTGCGGCAATGACCACGCGCTGCTTCTGCCCGCCGGAAAACTGGTGCGGGTAGTAGTCGACACGTTTTTCCGGCTCCGGAATACCCACCTTGCGCAGGGCCTCGATGGCTAGTTTGCGGGCTTCCTTCCTGCCCACACGCTTGCCTTCGGGGCGGTGTGCGCGCAGGCCCTCGGCGATCTGCCAGCCCACGGTGTACACGGGGTTCAAGGCCGTGGAGGGCTCCTGAAAGACCATGGCGACGTCGCGCCCGCGGATTTGCCGCAACTGGTGCGGGCTGACCGTGATGACGTCATTGCCGCTGATGATCACCGCCCCGCTGCTTTGCGCGGTTTCCGGCAGCAGCCCCAAGATGGCCTTGGCTGTCACGGTCTTGCCGGAACCAGACTCACCCACAATGGCCACGATCTCGCCCGGGGCAACCGTAAAGGAGACGTCCTTGACGGCAAAGACGTCTCCGGCGTCAGTGGCAAACGTGACCTTAAGGTCCTCGACGTCGAGTACCGGTCGCAACGCCGCCTCCGGTGTGAGGTCATTTTCACTGTGCCGGCTCATGCTTTCACCAATTCCTCGTCCTTGCGTGCCTTCTTCTTGTCGGAACGCTTGCGCCCGCGCAGCCGCGGGTCATTGAGATCGTTCATGGACTCGCCCAGCAGCGTCAGCCCCAGTACGGTCAGCACGATCGCCAGGCCCGGGAACAGGCCCGTCCACCAGATGCCTGAGGTGGCGTCGGACTGGGCATGGTTGAGGTCGTAGCCCCACTCGGCCGCGGACGACGGCTCGATTCCGAACCCGAGGAAGCCCAGCCCGGCCAACGTCAAGATGGCTTCGGAGGCGTTGAGGGTGAAGATCAGCGGCAGGGTCCGGGTGGCGTTCTTGTAAATGTGCCGTGCCATGATGCGCACGCTGGAGGCACCGACCACGATGGCCGATTCCACAAACGGTTCGGCCTTCAACCTGATGGTTTCAGCACGGATCACCCTGAAGTATTGCGGGATGAACACCACGGTGATGGAGATGGCTGCCGAGAAGATGCCCGACCACAGGTCTGAGCGGCCCTGGCTGATGGCAATGGACATGACCATGGCCAGCAACAGGGTGGGGAAGGCATAGATCGCGTCGGCAACAACAACCAAGATGCGGTCCAGCCAGCCGCCCAGATAGCCGGACACCAGGCCAAGAATCACCCCGATGAAGATGGACAGCACCACGGCCACCACAATCACCAAGAACGCTGTCTGTGCCCCCCAAATGGTGCGTGAAAGTACATCGTAACCTCCCGCCGTCGTGCCCCACAGATGGGTGGAGGACGGTGGCGCCTGGGTTTCGTTGAAGCGTTGACTGAAGCCGTATGGGGCCAGCCAGGGGGCAAACGCGGCCGTCAACAGGAAGCAGATGGTCATGACGAGGCCGGTGATGAGCATGCCCCGTTGCAGGCCCATGCTCTTGTTGAGCTGGGAAATCAGGGGCAGGCGGCTAAAGAGTGATCTTTTCCTCTCCATGGCTAGTACCTCACCCTCGGGTCGATGAGCGCGGCAATGACGTCGACGATGAAGTTGGTCAGCGCCACAATCACCGCCAGCAGGGCCACAATTCCTTGCACGGCCACGAAGTCGCGTGCCGTGAGGTAGTGGGCCAGTTGGAAGCCCAGACCCTTCCATTCAAAAGTGGTCTCGGTCAGTACGGCACCACCAAGAAGCAGCGCGATCTGCAGGCCCATGACGGTGATGATGGGGATCAGCGCCGGTTTGAACGCGTGCTTGGTGAGCAGGCGGTACTCGCTGACGCCTCGGGAGCGCCCCGCCTCAACATAGTCCTTACTCAGCGTGCCGATCACGTTGGTGCGCACCAGCCGCAGGAAGATCCCGGCCGTCAGGAAACCAAGGGCGACGGCGGGCAGCACCGAATGCTGGACCACGTCCCAAAAAGCGTCCATATTTCCGCTGCGTAAGGCATCCAGCCAATAGATGCCGGTGGGGCCGGCTAATTGGGTCATGAAAATCTCGGTTTGGACGGTGGCCCGACCCGCCACGGGAAGCCACCCGAGCCAGATGGAAAAGATGAGCTTCAGCAGCAACCCGGCGAAAAAGACCGGGGTGGCGTAAAAGAGGATGGCCAGCACGCGCAGTGCGGCATCCTGGAATTTGTCGCGCTTTGATGCGGCCATCATGCCAAAGGGGATGCCGATCAGCAGTGCCACCACCAGGGAGTTCACGGCCAACTCCAGCGTGGCCGTGCCATAAGTGGCCAACATGCCGGCGATGGGCAGGTTGTCTGAAATGGTGCGGCCAAAGTTGCCCGTCACCATCTGACCCAGGTACTCAAAATACTGGATAAAAATGGGGCGGTCGTAGCCGGCCTGGTGGATGCGGATAGCCAGCTGGTCAGGTGGCAACCGCCCTCCCAGCGCCGCTGTGATGGGATCCCCGGTCAGGCGCATCAGGAAAAACACCATGGTGACCAGGATCAAGATCGTGGGGAAGATCAAGGCGAAGCGGATGAGCAGATATTTGCCCAGGCTGCCGCCAGCCTTGTTTTTGCGTTGGGGTAACTGCGCTGCGGGTTCCGCGGGCAGGTCAATCAGTGCGGTCATGTGTGCCTGTTTCTTCGGTGCAATATACCTTGGGGGCGGTGCAAGAAGGCGGGGCGTCCTAGTGGAGGCCCCGCCTTCTTTGCATCATCAGGTGTCAATATCCAAGGGCTACTTGGACAAGACTCCCAGACGGAACTTGAACGAGGCGTCAAGGGTGTCTTTGGTGCCGTTGACCTTCACATTGGAAACGGCCACCTGGGCGCCCTGCAGTAGCGGAAGCGTGGACAGGTCCTTGGCTTCAGCGGTCTGGATGTCCTCGATCATCTTGGTGCGCTTGGCCGTGTCGTTCATGGTCAGCTGTTCGGTAATCATGCTCTGCACCGCCGGGTTGCTGTAGTGGTTCTTCAGGAAGTTATCGGTGCTGAAGAACGGCGTCAGGTAGTTGTCGGCATCGGAGTAGTCCGGGAACCAGCCCAACTGGTACATCGGGTAGGCGTCAGCCGTGCGCTGCTTGGAGTAGGAAACCCACTCCGTGGACTGCAGGTTCACCTTGAACAGGTTGGTAGCTTCCAACTGTGCCTTGATGGCCGCGTACTCATCGCCTGAGGAGGAGCCGTAGTGGTCCGGGTTGTATTGCAGGTCCAAGGTCACCGGGGTGGTGACACCGGCGTCGGCAAGTGCCTTGGTTGCCTTGGCAACATCCGGTCCGCCCTTGCCGTCGCCATAGTCGGCCTTCAGCGGCTCAATGGCACCCGTGAAGCCGGCCGGAACGTAGGAGTACAGCGGCAGGTAGGTGCCCTTGTAGACCTGGTCCGCGATGGCGGCACGGTCAACGGAGTCAGCCATGGCGGTACGGACTGCCAGCGACTTTGCGGCATCCGGTGTGGTCGTCTTGGCACCGAACGGCATGGTGTCAAAGTTGAACACGATGTACCGGATTTCCCCGCCCGGTCCGATGTCGACCTTGACGCTCTTGTCCGCTTTCAAGCTTTCGATGTCGGTGGCGGTCAGGCTGCGCCAGGCGACGTCGATGCCGCCCTTTTGCACGTCGAGCTTCAAGTTGTTGGAGTCGGCGTAGTACTTCATGGTGACCATGTCAGATTTTGCCGGACCCAGAAGGCCGGCGTAGGCCGGGTTCTTCTTGAAGGAGATGAGCTCGTTCTTCTTGTACGAGTCAATGGTGAACTGGCCACCGAAGGACTTGCCGGCAATGATTGCCTCATCATCGGTGACCTTGTCGGCGCTGAACACCGTGTCATCGACGATGGGGGCCGCCGGGCTCGTCAGCACCTGCGGGAAGGTCTGGTCGTTGCCCAACTTCAGTGTGAACACCACCGTGGTGGCGTCCGGGGCGCTGACGCTTTCCAAGTTGCCCAGCAGTGTTGCAGGGCCGTTGGTGTCGTTGATCTTCAACTGTCGGTCGAAGGAGAACTTCACGTCCTTGGAGTCAAGGTCGGAGCCGTTGGCCCACTTCATCCCGGGCTTGAGCTTGACGGTGTACTCGGTGGGCGAGGTGAACGACGCCGACACGGCCATGTCTGGCTTGGGGTCGGCGCTGCCTGGCATGGAGTTCAGCACGAACGGATAGATCTGGTTCATGACCATGAACGAGCCGTTGTCGTAGGAACCAGCCGGGTCCAGGAATGTTGTCTTGTCGGTGGTGCCGACAATGACTGGCGCCCCTGACGCGCCACCCTCGGTGGAGCCGCCGCCGGCACTGGGCCCCGTGCAAGCCGTCATGGCCAACACGGAAACACCTGCAACGGCGATCACCGAGCTTAGTCCAAACTTGTTCTTAGCCATCAGCAAACTTTCTCTCGTACGTCGACGCGAAACAGGCCACACTACGTTGTGTGACCTGCCCCACTTATCTAATAACCAATTTGTATCAGACTTGGGGGTTGCGCTACGCATTGGGCAAGAAGTTGCAACCAGATGGTTATCTAAGGCTTAGCGCTACCTCAGCGAGATGCTGCGGTTCCCGGGCACAAACTGAGGGTCCCGTCCAAACCAGCCAGCCAGGCGGCCATAGGAATCGGCCGTGATGGACACCCGCACCTCCGGTCCCAGGCCCCTGTCCGCGCCGCGGTATTCGGGTTTCATGACCCGCTGAGACCATGCAAGCGACTGGTCCGCCAGGATAGGGTCCAGGACCACTGGCACGCCGGTGGCCCTCGCAAGATCCCATGAGTGCACCGTGAATTCGGCGATTTGCAGCCCTATCCGACCACGCAGCGGCGCCTCGCCACCACCGGGGAGTGCCACTTGTCGACTGAGGTCCGCCGAGCTCCAGGCCCGCATCAGCATGGCTGCACCGTCACCAAAACGGGTTGACCAGTCGGCGCCCACGGTGGCGTGAGCAGCCTGCGGATCCACGGTGGTCCCCCGCGCCATAACCGTGAAATTGTGGAGGTCTTGGACCACCAGGTGATGAAGAAGGTCCTGCACACTCCACTCACTGCAGGGCGTGGGCCAATGCGCTTGATTTGAGGAAATAGCGGCAATCACCTCGAAGCTCTGTTCAAGGGCTCGTTCGAGTAGTTGCAATGGGTTGGGAATCAAGTGCGGGGGCATAAGAGGTACCTTCCGTGATAGAAATCACCCTGTCAGGGAAGTTTACGCCAGCCGCACAAGCCTTGTCGGTCGCGCCCCCGAAACCTCTCGCAGCAAGGGCCGGTTTTCACCCATTGCTGCGAGAGCGCCTGTGGGGCTGGAAGGCTAGGGCAGCTCGGGGCGGGCCAGTGAGCGTGCGGTGTCTATGGTTGCCTGCCCCAGCACGCGCGAGCCCTGGTACAACACGACCGTCTGCCCGGGGGCTACGCCGCGCAGCGGCTCGACCAAAGTGACGTGCAGCTGCTGGCGGGTGACGCCGTCGTCCGTCTCCTCGGTGACAAATGCTCGGGCCGGGACGGGGTCGCCATGGGCGCGGACCTGCGCGTAACAATCGAACTCGGCGCCGGTGGCGACCTCGGCGATGGGCAGCCCGGCCCAGGAGACCTTGATGCCCTGGATGGAGTCGATGGCCAGCAGCGCGTGCGGGCCGACAATGACCTTGTTTTCCTTGGGTCGGATTTCCAAGACGAAGCGGGGCTTGCCGTCGGCGGCGGGGGTGCCCAGTTTCAGGCCGCGGCGCTGGCCCACGGTGAACTGGTTGGAGCCGGTGTGCCCGCCAACCTTCGCACCGGTTTCATCGACGACGTCGCCGTCGGTCATCTGAATCTTCTCGGCGAGCCAGCTGGCGGTGTCACCGTCCGGGATGAAGCAAATGTCGTGGGAGTCGGGCTTCTTGGCGACGGAGAGCCCGCGAGCCTCGGCCTCGGCGCGGACCTCGGCCTTGGACGGGGTGTCGGCCAGCGGGAACATGGAGTGCCTAAGCTGCTCGTGGGTCAGCACGCCCAGCACGTAGCTCTGGTCCTTGGCCCAGTCTGCGGCGCGGTGCAGCTCGGGGTTGCCGTCGGCGTCGGTGATGACCTTGGCGTAGTGGCCGGTGCAGACTGCGTCGAAGCCCAATGCGATGGCCTTTTCCAGCAGGGCGGCGAACTTGATCCGCTCGTTGCAGCGCATGCACGGGTTGGGGGTGCGCCCGGCGGCATATTCGTCGATGAAGTCCTGGACCACATCCTCCTTGAACCGTTCTGAGAAGTCCCAGACGTAGTACGGGATGCCGAGTTTGTCGCAGGCCCGCCACGCGTCGTTGGAGTCCTCCACGGTGCAGCAGCCGCGGCTGCCGGTGCGCAGGGTTCCGGGCATGCGGGAGAGCGCAAGGTGGACGCCGACGACGTCGTGCCCGGCATCCACTGCCCGTGCTGCGGCGACGGCGGAGTCAACTCCGCCGCTCATGGCGGCCAATACTCGCATTACGTACCTTTCAATTCATTGCTTGTGGTGCAGGTGCCAGTTTGCGGCCGGTCAACCGGCGGCCCGGGTGCTGGCCGTTTCAATGCTGGATTTATGCCCGGCCATGCCGGCCTGTTTTGCGCGTGCATGAGCATCAGGCAGGGCGGCCACAAAGGCGTCAACGTCCGCTTGGCTCGATGTATGCCCGAGGCTGAAGCGTTGTGCGCCACGTGCTGTGTCCTCATCCAGTCCCATGGCCAGGAGCACATGGGAGGGCCGCGGAACCCCGGCGGTGCACGCCGACCCTGTGGAGGACTCAACACCGGCCATGTCCAGCAGGAACAGCAGCGAGTCGCCCTCGCAGCCGGGGAAGGTGAAGTGGGCGTTGCCCGGCAGGCGGGCGCGCGGGTCTCCGGCAGGGTCGGCACCTCGCAGCACAGCCTCCGGGACCGCTTCATGGACGGCGGCGATGATGGCATCCCGCAGGCCGGCGATGCGTACGCCCTCGGCGGCCAGATTCGCGGTGACGTCCTGGGCGGCTGCGGCGAAGGCGGCGACGCCGGCCGTGTCCAGCGTGCCGGAGCGGACGCTGCGCTCCTGGCCGCCGCCGTGCTGCACGGGGGTCAGTTTTACGGCCCGCCCCAGCAGCAATGCGCCCACGCCAACCGGCCCGCCGATCTTGTGCCCGCTAATGGACATGGCGGCCAGGCCTGAATCCTTGAAGTTCACGGGGATGGAGCCAAACGCCTGCACGGCGTCCGAATGCACGGGGATGCCGTATTTGGCTGCGAGCGCCACAATCTGCGCGATGGGCTGAACCGTGCCGACCTCGTTGTTGGCCCACATGCAACTGAGCAGCGCAACCGAGGAGGCGCCGCCGTCGGCCAGTTCCTTGTCCAGGGCGGCAACGTCCAGCACGCCGGCAGCGTCGACAGGGAGCCAGAGCGCTTCGGCGCCCTCGTGCTTCTCGAGCCATTCGACGGTGTCCGCCACGGCTGCGTGCTCCACACTGGAGACCAGGATGCGGTTGCGGACGGGGTCGGCGGCGCGGCGGGACCAGAACAGGCCCTTCACGGCGAGGTTGTCCGCCTCGGTGCCACCGGAGGTGAAAATGACTTCGGTGGGGTGTGCGCCAGCGGCTGCGGCGATGGTTTCGCGGGCGGCTTCCACGGTGGCGCGGGCGCGGCGGCCCGATCCGTGCAGCGAGGACGGATTGCCGCTACGGGTAATAACGGAGGTGAGTGCGGCGAGGGCAGGGGCCGAAATAGGCGTGGTCGCCGCGTGATCTAGATACACGGGCACGGCTCAATTCTACGGCACAGCACGACGGCGGCATACTCGGCGCTTCCGTGCCGTGCACGGCCCTCCCCTTCGCCGAGGTAGACGGTACGCCTCCGAGCCGTCAGCTGCGCAGCGTTTGCCTCGGCACGGCTCCGTCTACCTCGGCGGGCCTGACCGCGGCAGCAGCCGGGCGCAGCAGTGGGAGATGTTCGCGTCGGGCGCCAGATCGTGGCGCTGATCCCCGCACCCTTCCAAGGCGCCGCTGAGCAGGGAACCATTAAGCGAGCACACCACACCCGTATGGTCTTGGGACAGCCGGTGGAAGGGGCAGTTGGCCATGATGGTTCCGCCTTCGCCGTCTGGCTCGGGACTATATCCGGCACTGTGCAGCAACTGGTGGATGTCCCCGGCCGCGGCCCCCCTGCGCTGTCCCTCCCGGTACGCCACCTGCGCCAGTGACTTTTCAATGTCCGTCCCGGTGTCGATCGAGTGCTGCACGGCAGCGGCCAACAATGAAGCGGCAAGATCGTAGTGCCGCGGCGGAACTGAGGCGCTGACTTCGCTGTGCGCGGCGGTGTAGAGCTTGGTGGGGCGCCCGGATCCGGGCCCGGTCCTCTCCCCCATCTTGCGAAACTCAACCAGCAACAACCGTTCCTCAACAAGCCTGTCCAGGTGCGCCCGGATGGTGCTCCTGGGCAGGCCGAGCCCCGCTGCACAGTCATCACGGCTCAACGCGTGGCCGGAATCGCGCACCAGTTCAAACAGTTTCTTTCGCAACGGGTCCCCCAGTGAGGCAACTGCTGCAAGCCGCTGGCCGTCGTCAAGCCCTGAACGCAGTGCCACCATCGTGTCAGCGTTCGCCCTTGTGCTGATCTGCACAATCTGCTTGTCTGGATGGTGTGTGGACGGGTGCCGCACCGGTTGATTCATCACCGTTGGCCTTGTGCTCTCTTGCCGCCGCGCATTCCGCGCCGGTGGCATGTTGTGGATTGTTTCGCGCCTACTTGACGCTTTGAGTCTGCGCTTCTAAAGTCAATAATACAAGCTTTAGAAAGGGTTGGATATGTCCATCACCAGCGCGCCACTCCCGGACATGCTCACTTTCGAAGATCCACAATCATCGCTGGCCGCGCCGGAGATTGACCTGCCACGGGCGCAGGCGGCCATTGCCGAGTTCCTGCGCGCCCTGGGCCGTGACGAAACGGACCCGCATCTGGTGGACACACCCCGCCGGGTGGCTGCCGCTTACGCACAAATGCTCACTCCGCGCGAAACCTCATGGACCACGTTCCCCAACGACGACGGCTACCAAGGCCTGGTCCTGGTCAAGGACATCCCCTTCCATTCACTGTGCCAGCACCACCTGCTGCCGTTCCGGGGCGTGGCACATGTGGGCTACCTACCGGGCACCCGCCTGTTCGGGTTCTCTAAACTGGCCCGCGGCGTGGAACTCTTCTCCCGCGATCTGCAGGTCCAGGAACGCCTCACCCAGCAAATCGCCGACTGGCTCGAGAACACCCTAGCCCCACGCGGCGTCGGCGTGGTCATGGAAGCCGAACACATGTGCATGTCCCTGCGCGGCGTGCAGACCTCCGGCACCCTGACCCGGACCTCTGTTTTTACCGGTCTATTATCCGACGCCGGACCCTTGCGTGAGCAGTTCCCGTAACCGAGGATCTCCCCCACCTAAGAGAACGCCCGAGAGAACGCCCACGCGAACAGTCCTTCATACCAGAAACACCAAATTTCCACCGGAAAGAGTTTCGATCATGAGCCAGACACCGAACACAACGTCCCCGACCACCGGCATGGTGATCATCGGCGGCGGCCTCACAGCAGCCACTGCCGCGGAAACCCTGCGCAAGGAAGGCTACGACGGTGCCATCACCATCGTCGCGCAAGAACCTCAAATCCCGTACCAACGTCCCCCGCTGTCCAAGGGATTTTTGGCCGGCAAGGAGGGCGAGGATGCCTTGTATCCTCTGCCTGCCAGCTGGTACCCCGAGAACAACGTGAGCGTCCTGACCGCCACGGCCGCCACAAGCCTTGACCCGAGCGCACACACCGTGACGCTGGCAGATGGCACTGTACTGACGTATGCCAAGGCACTTATAGCAACAGGTGCCGATCCGCGCCAGATCCCTTTTCCCGGCGTCGACCTTGCCGGCGTTTACACCTTCCGGACCAAGGCCGACAGCGTCGCCATGAAAGAGCTCCTAACCGGCGGCGGCAAGAACGTGGTCATGATCGGATCGGGCTGGATCGGGATGGAAATTGCGGCCACGGCCACCGAGCTGGGCAACCAGGTGGCGCTCATGGGCTTGGAGGAGGTGCCGCTGTCCGTGGCGATCGGCGCGCAGCTGGGCACCGTGTTCACGGACCGGCACAAGGAGGCTGGCGTGCGTTTTGAGCTGCCTGCCAGCGCCGCCGAGATTCAGGGCACGGATGGGCGGGTCACCTCCGTGCTGACCACCACCGGCGTCACCTTGCCAGCCGACATTGTGATTGTGGCCGTGGGCGTGGTGCCGAACATTGCGCTGGCGAAGGACGCCGGCCTCACCATCAACAACGGGATCCAGGTGGACGCGTCGCTGGCAACCTCGGCGCCGGACGTGTTTGCGGCCGGCGACGTGGCCAATGCCATGCATCCTGTGACCGGCGCCTACGCCCGCTCGGAACACTGGGCCAATGCAATAGCCAGCGGCAAGGTGGCCGCCAAATCGATGCTGGGCCAGGAGGCTGTGCTGGATGACATCCCGTACTTCTACACCGACCAGTTCGACCTCGGCATGGAATATTCCGGCTTTGGTGCGTTGACCAAGGACGCCCAAGTGGTGGTGCGTGGCAGCCTGGAAAAGCGCGAATTCATTGCGTTCTGGGTGTTGGAGGGACGGGTGGTGGCGGGCATGAACGTGAACATTTGGGACGTGCAGGAGGCCATCAAGGCACTCATCTCCTCCGGCCGCACCATCGACACGGCCAAGCTGGCTGACCCGCAAACCCCGCTCGAGGCTATTTGATGGAGGGTATGAACTCGCCGTTTTATACCCCGCCGCTGCGCCACCCTGTGCGCCAGTTCGGCGCCAGGACCTTGGATTTCAGCCACCAGGTGGCCCTGATGGCCATCGTCAACCGGACACCTGATTCCTTTTACGACCGCGGGGCCACCTTTGCCCTGGACGCCGCGGTGGCCGCTTCCCTGGCTGCCGTGGACGACGGCGCCGACTGGGTTGACATTGGCGGGGTACCTTTTGCCCCGGGGCCGGCCCTGGGCGCCGCGGAGGAAGCCGACCGCGTGATCCCGGTGATCGAGGCTGTGTCGGCGGCCAGCAACGTCATCATCTCGGTGGACACCTTCTTGCCGGAGGTGGCACTGCGGAGCATCGCCGCCGGCGCGCACGTCATCAACGACACCACCGGTCTGGCCAACCCCGAGATCGCGTCCGTGGTGGCCCAGTCGGGCGCCCACCTGATCATCACGCATTCACTGGCCAAACCGCGCACCGTGTTCCCACAACCCCGCTACAGCGACGTTGTGGCGGAGGTGGCGGCGTTCCTGAACGACAAGGTGGAGCTGGCCATGTCCTTGGGCGTCCCCCCGGAGAAGATCATCGTCGATCCAGGACACGACCTGAACAAAAACACCTTACACACCCTGGAGATCACGCGCCGTTTCAACGAGATCGCCGCACTGGGGTTCCCGTCGCTGGCTGCCGTGTCCAACAAGGACTTCATTGGCGAGACGCTCAACCAGGACAAGGCAGCCAGGTTGGAAGGCTCGCTCGCCGCCGGAGTGATCTGCATTTTAGGTGGCGCCCGGATTCTGCGCATGCACAACGTGGCCTCCGCCAGCTCCGCCATCCACATGACCGAGGCGGTGCTGGGGTGGCGCGAACCTGCCTATCTCAAGCACAACATGGGCGACGTGAACGACGCTGCCCGCAGCTAGACCCAGCGCCCGTCCGCCACACCCCGCCCTGCGGGGACCTGCCAAACTTCAGGAGCACGCCATGATTGAGCGAATCTTCCCGGCAACCCCGGATGCCTCCGGCCCGGCCAGCGATCAAGACCTGCTGCGGTGGTATGGTTCCGGCCTGCCCGAAGATCCCGCCGCGCCGTGGGTCAGCTTCAACTTTGTCGCCAGCATCGATGGGGCTGCGACCTTAAATGGCCGCTCCGGAGGACTCGGCAACGCCCAGGACCAACGCGTATTCCAGTTGCTGCGCCGACACGCCGACGTGATCGTGGTGGGTGCTGCAACCATCCGGGCCGAAGGCTATGGCGGGGCGCTGCTCAGCGAGGAGGCACAGCGGTGGCGCACCAGCCGGGGCCTGGCCGGGCACCCGCCGCTGGCCATCGTCTCGGGCACCCTGAACCTGAATCCGGCCCATGAGGTATTCGCCCGGGCACCCGTGCGCCCCCTGATCTTCACGGTTGCCAGCGCCCCGGCGGAGCGAAGGGAGGCGCTGTCCGGGGTGGCCGACGTCGTACTGGTGGGCGGTGAATCCCTGGACGTTGGGTTGCTGGTCGGCGAACTGGCATCCCGCGGCCTGTTCCGGATCCATTCCGAAGGCGGGCCGACCCTGCTGGGCACCTTCCAGGCCGCCGACCGCGTCGACGAGCTGTGCCTGACCATCTCGCCACTGCTAGCCGGCGGCTCCGGACCGCGCATCTCGACGGTAGCCGGGCCGGGCACAGCCGGGTCGGGAACCGGCCAGGCCGCCCACACCATGGCGCTGGCCCAGATCCTCAAGGCAGACTCGATGCTGTTCCTGCGCTACCTGCGCCCGGGCAGCCAAATACCCGAAGCAGCACGATAACGGTTAGTTAGTTGCTGGGCGGAGCCACGGATAACTTGGTGAAAACGCGCGGGGTAGTCGTGGCCAGCAGCTCATCGGTGGGGCAGGCCAGGCTCACCAACAACCCCGTTCCGGCAGTTCCCAGCATCCTCCCCCACACGGAACTGGCGTCGACGCCCGCGGCGGACCGTGTGCCATAGCCCAAGAACGTGATGACCGGTCCGGGCTTGCCCGCCTCGGCCACCCACGGCAGGGAGGTCTCCTTGAGGGAATCGGGCACCAGCGAGGGGATCAAGTATTTCATCAGGTCCGCGGAGGAGGCCCTGTCATCGCCGGAGGTTATCAGCGGTCCCTGGTTTGCACTCACCCAGTAGGCCACCTTGCAGCCCGCCGCGTTGGCGTACTGGGTCTGTCCTGCCACGTTGTTTTTCACCAGCGTCCATTCCGCCGGAACGGGCGCCACGTCGTAGGCGTTGTCGGCCTGGCCCAAAATGTCGCTGAACCCCACCGCAATATTGGGTGAGAGTGTTGTACCCGCCTCAAAGCCCATATTCTGGGCGGCCACCGCCGCGGCGTCATGGCCGGCCTGGACGGTGGGGGCCGCATAGCTGGGAGGTGCGGCGGCACGGGTGCTCTCACTGGGAGGAGCCACGGGCACCGCGATGGTGCAGCCACCCAGCACCCCGGCACCTAGGGCAACAATCGCCACGGTAGCCGCCACCTTGCCCGCCTGTCCCACACATCGATTCACACCCACCACTCTACGCAACTCCCTACACCCACACACGCAAGGCGGCAGGGTCCACGCGGATCGTCAGGGGCAGCACACCAATCCGCTTCCCATCTGCCTAGCCCACCAGGCCGGGGCTGGCCAGGGACACCTCGGTGACCCGCTCAATCAGGAGCACCGGGTGCTCTGTGTGCCTGCCGGAATACACCGAGGGGAAGATCCGCACAAACGTGCGCCGCGGCACGGGTGAGATAACAAATAAGTCCAGCTGGCCGTCGTCGTACCGGGCCTCGGGTGTGATCAACATGCCCCCGCCAATGGAGGTCCCGTTGGCGACGGAGATGAGCGTGGCGGCGAGTTCGCGGGGCACACCGTCCACCACCAGGGAATAGTCCAGCGCCTTGAGCGTGATGAGTTCTCGCAGGATCGCCAGGTTGTAGCGCAGCCGTCCACGCGGCCAGCGCCAACCGTTCGCACGCTCGTTGACCAGCGCGTCGAAACCAGCGGACAGGGCGCCTAGGAACCAGCGCGGCTCCTGGCCGGGGCGCTCAATCCTGCCCAGATCGAGAATGCGCGGCACGCCCTGGCAGGCTTTCAAGAAATGTTCGACGGCGGTGCCCGGGTCTCTGGGGTCAAGGTTCAGTCCGCGGGCGGCGTCGTTGCCGGTGCCCGCCGGGATAATGCCCAGGGGGACCTGTGTGCCGGCCAAGGCGTTCACGCCCAGGTGGACCATGCCGTCGCCGCCAACCACTACCAGGGCCTGGGCACCGTCGGCGAGGGCCGCAGGACGGCGACCTGGTGCCCGGCGGCCCGCAGCCGTTCCACCACCATTTTGCCACTGTGGCCGGTGGTGTTGTTGCGGCGTCCACCAAAAGCGGCGCGCGGATTCACTGCCACGGCAATGGCCAGAACCTTGGGGTGAGTGGCGCCGTCCTCGGCGGAGGTGGAAATTCTCATGGGGAGTCAAGTATCGCAGGGGGCGGCGCCTGCACTCAATTGAGGTTTTCCACAGGGTGCCCCGGTACACTGGCACGCATCCACATGGCTTAAATGAAAGGTCACCGGTGAGCGATAAGTACCTCACGCACTATCAAGTCTTGGGCGTCCCGCGCACCGCTTCCGAGCGCGACATCAAGATCGCCTACCGCAAGGCCGCCAGGATCACCCACCCTGACCACGGCGGCGATCCCGCCGTTTTTCGCAAAGTCACCGAGGCCTACGAGGTCTTGATCGACCCGGCGAAAAAGCTCAAGTACGACAAGTCGTACAACACCCCGGCCGGTTCCTATGGCGCAGCGCGCAGTTCCAGTGCCGGATCCACCAGCTCCTTCACCACCCGGCGCACCCGGGAAACACGTAATGTGGCTGGCGAGCCCGCCGTGTACGTGCCCGCTTTCAACGAGCAACGCCCCGGCGAGACACCCCTGCTGCCCCGCACCGTGGCGGCCCAACCCGTCCACGGCGCCCCACGCAAGCGCGGCGTCTTCGGCGCGTCATCCCGGCTGGCCCGCGAGGCGCGGACAGCCCAGCTGATCATGCAACAGGTGCTCCCTGCGATCCCGGCCGCCCGGCTCATCAACGGACTGTCAGCCCCCAACGGCAGCGGCTATCTTGACCACGTGTTGGTCTCTGGCTACCGCATTGGAATCGTCGGCTCCATGCTGGTACCCGACGGCGCCTTCCGGTGGGACGGCTCAACTTTGATCCACGGCAACAAAGTGGTGACTCCCCCGCAGCTCATCCCCGCAACACGGGCACTTTCGGACCTGTTCCCCGAATGCAATGTGACCGCCTGGGTCTGTGTGCACAGCAGCACCGGAAACCTGTTTGAACCGGTCATCGACTATGCCCGGGGATGCGAACCGGACGGTTCCAACGTTGTGAACGTGGCCAACGCGGCCCGCTTCGCGCGCGAGGTTAAGCATTTCCTGGCCTCAGGCCCGGCACCCAACGTGGTTGACCTGCACGTGCTGGGCAGGCTGTTGGGAGGGATGTACTGACGCTTTATCCGCCCGCCTCAGCGGGTAGGATGAAAAGCGTGTTTCGCATCTTATTCCTGACTCCCGAGATTCCCGGTAATACCGGCAACGCCATCCGCTTGGCCGCCATTACCGGGGCGGAGCTGCACCTAGTGGAACCCTTGGGTTTTGACTTCTCCGACGCCAAGCTGCGCCGGGCCGGACTTGACTATCACGACCTCGCCGTCGTGACGGTTCACAAAACCTTGGAAGCAGCATGGGCCGCACTGGCTCCCGAGCGCGTCTACGCCTTCACGTCCGACGGTGAGGCAGGCTACACGGACATCGCCTACCAGCCCGGTGATGTGCTGATGTTCGGCCGCGAATCCGAAGGCCTGCCGGAAGAGGTCAAGACCGATCCGCACATCACCTCACGGGTCAGGCTGCCCATGCTCCCGTCACTGCGGTCGTTGAACTTGGCCAACGCGGCCTCGATCGCCGTGTACGAGGCCTGGCGACAAAACAACTTCGCCGGGGCCCAAATTAAGGCCTGACTTTTTACGTCCTTGGCGCCCGCTGAGCTCATTTCATCAACTGGTTTCACCACCTTGGAGGTATGCATGTCCGCTCGCGATCCTGGCCTGGCTTTCACCGACGGGGCCCTGCAATTTGAGGCGTGGTCGGACAAACTCTGGGACCCGATGGGCCGCGACGTGGTCCAGGCCGCCGTTATCCGCCCGGGGGAAAAGGTCCTGGACGCCTGCTGCGGCACCGGCGCAGCCACCATCCCGGCCGCGTTAGCGGTGGGAGCCGACGGGAGTGTCGACGGCGTGGACCTCTCCACCGGCTTGCTGCGCATGGCTGCGGCAAACCTGTCCGAGCGCAGCATCCTGAACACCACTTTGACCGAAGCGGACGTCACCGAATGGCGCGGCCACCGCACCTTTGACGCCGTCCTGTGTTCCTACAGCATGTTTTTCTTCGCCGACATGGAGGCTGGTGTTGAACACCTGGCGTCCATGCTGCGCCCGGGCGGGCGGCTCGTCACCAGCACGTGGGTGGAAGGCGCTCTGGAGCCGTTCGCAGGGTTGATCCTGGCAGCGGCCATCAAGGAACGCCCCCGCCTGGCCGGAGTGGTCCCGCTTCCGAACCAGAACATGGCCCGGGTGAATTCCGCCGAGAAGCTTTCCTCCTGGCTCACCGACCGGGGCCTTGAACACGTCTCGGTCTCCACACATCCGCTCACCCTGTCGGTGGACGCCGACATGGCCTGGGCCCTTGTTGTGGGCAGCGGCTGGCGCACCCTGCTCCCCCGCGACCCCGAGGCAATCGCCCGGGTCCGGCGCGACTTCATGGCCTCCGTGGGGCCGCAGGTGCAGATGAACTCCGATGCGCTGATAGGCATCGGCTCCATCCCCGCCTAACCTAGCGGACAACGGCGCCAGCCAGACATTTTTTCGTCGACTGCGCAGATAAGGCGATCAAACACGTTGTTTGATCGCCTTATCTGCGCAGTCGACCGGCTACAGCCGTGCGCGCCGGTTACGCGCGGCGGCGCTTGATTTCCTCCACGGCTTGCGGCAGCACCTTGAACAGGTCCCCCACAATCCCGAAGTCGGCGATCTCAAAGATGGGCGAATCCAAGTCCTTGTTCACAGCCACAATCAGCTTCGAGGTCTGCATGCCAGCCTTTTGCTGGATGGCCCCGGAGATACCCACCGAGATGTACAGCTGCGGGGAGACCTTCTTACCGGTCTGGCCGACCTGGGCTGCGTGCGAGATCCAGCCAGCGTCGGCTGCCGCGCGGGATGCCCCCACTGCGGCACCCAGGACGTCGGCCAGCTCCTCCACAGGCCCAAAATCGCCGTCGACGCCGCGGCCGCCGGCCACCACAATGCGGGCGTCCTCAAGCTCGGGACGGCCCGACACAGCGCGCGGTGTGCGCTGTGTGACGCGTGCGCCCAGGCTGCCCGGGGCGAAGGCGACGGTAACAGCCTCGACGACGGGCACGCTGGCCTCCGCGGCCGGCGAGGCTTCCACGCTGTGCGATTTCACACTGATCACGGCGACGGCCGTGGTGGCCCGGGCCTGCACGGTGTAGGACCCGGCGAGGACGGATTTGTGCGCCACCAAGGCGCCTCCGTCGGACGTCAATGCCACGGCATCAGTGATGACCCCGGCATCCAGGGCGACACCCACGCGGGCGGCAATTTCCTTGCCCTGCGCTCCGTTGTCCACCAGGACGGCGGCTGCGGACACGGCGGCGGCGGCCTGCGCCACGAGATCGGCCTTGGGTGCAACCAGGAACTCGCCCAGCTCGGCCTGCTCCGAGGAAAGTACGCGGGATACCCCGTAGCTGCCCAGTTCGGCGGCCAGTCCGGCGCTGACCGGACCTGCCACAACGGCCACCGGTTCCCCGGCACCACGGGCCAGCGTCAGGAGCTGGTGGTGGATGGCGTGCAGCTTTCCGGGTGCGGCCACCTGGTCAATAAAAACAACAATTGCACTCATGAAGTGGTCCTTAGAAAAGTTTCTGCGCGGCCAAGAAATCAACAAGTTGGATGCCGGCGTCGCCTGAGTCGGTGATGATGACACCGGCGGTACGGGCGGGGCGTTCGGCAGCGTCGGTGACGGTGGTCTTGGAGCCGACCAGCCCGACGGCGTCCACCGGGACCCCGAGCTCCGCCAGGGACAGCGTGGTCACCTTCTTCTTCTTGGCGGCCAGAATCCCCTTGAAGTTGGGGTAGCGCGGCTCGTTGGCCTGGTCGGTCACCGACACCAGGACCGGGAGGGTGGCCTGGATTTCCTCGGAGAAGTCGTCGCCGTCGCGGCGGACAGTCACGGTGGCGCCCTCCAGCTCCAGCGAGGAGGCAAAGGTGAGCTGGGGCAGGCCCAGGCGTGCGGCAAGCTGGGCGGGGATGATAGAGGTTTCCCCGTCGGTGGAGGCCATTCCGGTGATGACAAGGTCCACCGGGCCAAGGGTCCTGATGGCTGCCGCAAGCACCAGCGAGGTTGCCGAGGCATCCGATCCGGCAAGGGCTTCGTCGCTGATGTGCAGGCCGGCGGTGGCCCCGATCTGCAACGATTTCTTCACGGCTGCGGCCGCGGCGGCGGGGCCCAGTGTCAGGGCGGTGACGTTGTTGCCGGCTTTTGCACCACCGCGCTCATCAGTCAGTGCCAACGCAGCTTCCAGTGCGTACTCATCCAATTCGGAGAGGATGCTCTCGTTGCGGTCAAGGAGGTGGTTTTCACCTGTGAGGTGACGGTCAAATTGCGTGTCTGGCACGTATTTGACCAAAACCACAATGTTCAGTGCTGAGTTTTCCACTACTGTCCTTTGTGTCATGGACGGTTTGTCTGCGTACGTGGCCCACGCAGTTTTGCGCGGTGTTCGCCGGACTCGCCCTTGGCCTACGTACTGAGCTTAGTTCGTGCCGGGCCCAGCTGGAATTTCTTGGGTCTAAAATTTACTCCCACTTTGAAAGCGGCGCCGGGTTCACATCAAACGCTGCGCCAGGTTCATGGGCGGATACGACGCATAAGAACGGGTCCCGGTTGAGCATACAACCGGGACCCACCGCGTACTTATTTGTTCCTGGTTGGATCAGCCAGCTGGCATGGTGTCAAGCGTGACATCCTTTTCCATGGTGGTTCCGTTACGGGTGAGGGTGACCTTCACCGTGGCGCCACCTGCCTGCTCACGAACTGCGGCAGTGAGGGAGGAGGCGTCGGAGATGGTGCGTCCGGCCAGTTCCGTGATGACGTCACCCTTTTGCAGACCGGCCTTTGCTGCTGCACTTCCAGCTGTCACATCTGCCACCGTGGCACCGGCGGAGAACTGGCTGTTGCTGCCCAATGCCGAGGCGCCGCTGACCGAGACACCCAGCTGGCCGTGCGTGGCCTTGCCGGTCGCGATGATTTCGTCCGCAATCCGCTTGGCGTGGTCGATCGGGATGGAGAAGCCTACGCCGATGTTACCGCCCTGGCTGGTGGAGCTGGAGGAACTACCTGTGGAGGCAATTGCCACGTTGACGCCAATGATCTGGCCTTGCGCATCCACCAGTGCGCCACCGGAGTTGCCGGGGTTGATGGCCGCATCGGTCTGGATCACGTTCAAGTTCACAGTCCCGGTGGCCTTGTTGCTGCTCTGGCCGCCGCCCGGAGGGGAGAACTGGTAGCCGTTGCCGCCGTTACCCTGGTCCGGGGAGGTGTCGCTAGGTGTTGAGGGCACTGCGGAGGAAGCCACCTGGATGGTCCTGTTCAAGGTGGAGATGATGCCCTCGGTGACGGTGGCGTTCAGGCCCAGCGGGGAGCCGATGGCAATGACGGTGTCGCCGACATTGATCTTGTTGGAGTCACCGAGCGTGGCCGGAACCAGGTTGGGTGCGTCAATCTTCACAATGGCCAAGTCCGACAGCGGGTCGGTGCCCACCACGGATCCGGCGAAAACCTTACCGTCACTGGTCTGCACCTGGATGGTGGCGTGCGCGGCTTCTCCATCCAAGGTCACCACGTGGGTGTTGGTCAGGATGTGCCCTGCCGTGTCCAAGATGATGCCGGAGCCGGTGCCGCCGGACGTGCCACTGGTGGCGGAGATGGTCACCACTGAGGGCATGGCCTTGGCCGCCGCTGCGGAAACCTGGTTGACCGAGCTGGTGTTGTTGATGACCAGGGGTGCAACCTGCTGGCTGTTGGATGAGGCTTTGTTGGCGTTATCTTGCCCCACCACCAGCGCGGTCCCACCTGCGGCCAAGCCTCCCACGAGCGCTGCGGCGAGGACGCTGGCGGCGAACAAGCCCATCCCCACTTTTTTGCGTTCCTTGGGGCGGGCTGTCACCGCGGGTGCCAGCGTGTGCGGATACGCGTTCGACGCCGGGTACCCGGCACCCGTGTGGTGGCCTCCTTGGGTGGCATTCGGGGCGGGGTTCTGCAGGTTCTGGGCGGCCGCATACGGCGTCTGCCATGCCGGGGCAGGCTGAGCGATGGGCAGCGTCTGGTTCGGCGGTTCGGGAGTTGCCGTTTCGGGAGCGGTCGGCGAGGTGATGCGCTCTGTCAGGTTGGTTTCCGGGGCGTTCCACACAGTGGCGGGAATTGCGGGGGTCGCTGTGTCAGTTGCATCAGGGGAAGCGTACTGGGCAGTTTCGGGTGTGCTCTCCTGCGGTGCTTGATCCGGGAGGCCCTGGGAGTTGTTCGTTTCCCCGCCAGTGTTTTCGCTCATGAGCTTTACCCTTCATTTGAAAATCTTATGGACGAACCATTGCTTGATATCCATCATGACCTGTACTGCTGATGCATTTACGAACGTTCGCTGGAAGGTTGCTGTGAAGGATATCTGTCCCTTCCATTATTCCCCCGACCCCGATCCAAGTCACCAATGCGCCATACTCTTTAGTGCTCCCAGCCGGAAAACCTGACGCCGGGGGCGAAATCGTGGGCGTGGGCCAAGGAAATGGCTCTAGAATCAATCGTGAAAGCACGGGTGGTCCCGCCACCCGGCCGGCATACACAAGGGTGAGCAATGTTCTCCAGGTCCACGGCGTTTTCTCGACTACTTGCAGTGCCGGTTTTTGCCGCGCTCATGGTCTTCCCGGCAGGGATGGCACAGGCAGCCACCACAGCAGTGGCCACGGTTGTGGCTGGCACGACCCAGGCTGGCACGGTTCTGGCGGAGCCACCCGTGACGATCCCCGCTGGCAGCTACATTGTGGACAACGCCAACGTCCTGGGTAACCAGAAGGCTGATGTTCAGGCTGCCATCACGAAATTGAGCAAGGACCACGGCGTCACGCTCTTCGTGGTCTACGTCGACTCCTTCGACGGGCAGAGCCAAAAGGCGTGGGCCCAAACGGTCGCCACCCAGAAAAACATGGGCCAGTACGACGTCCTGCTGGCCATTGCCGTTCAGGCCAAGCAATACGCGTTCATTGGCGGCACCAACACGTTCCTCACAGCCGCCCAAGGCTCCACGATCGAATCGAGCGCCATCAAACCCCAGCTTTCCGCCGGGAACTGGGCCCAGGCAGCCATTGACGCCGCCGTCGCGACCGGCGATGCCGCCGGCGGCGGCAAGGGCACCGTCCCTGATCCCACGGGAGGGTTCGTGGCGCTGGGAATTGGCATCGTCGTCGTTGGTGGTGGAGCTGGCACGGCCCTGTACCTTCGCAACAAGCGCAAGAAGTCGGCGGAGGAGGCGACCGCGAAGGGTTTCGGCCTGGACGGGGAACCCCTGGACCCCAACGCCGGCATGACCATTGCCGAGCTGCGCTCCAAGGCCGGAACCTTGCTGATCGCCGCCGACGACGCCATTAAGACCAGCGAACATGAGGTTGGTTTTGCGCAGGCATCTTACGGTAACGAGGCGGTAAAACCGTTCCAGGCCGCCTTGGAGGCGGCCAAGGCCCACTTGTCAGAGTCGTTTAAGTTGCAGCAGCAACTGGATGACGAAATCCCCGACACCATCGAGGAGCAGCGGAAGTGGCTGGGCGAAATCATCAAGCGCAGCGAGGACGCCAATGCGGCCCTGGACGCTCAAAAGGCTGCCTTTGACGAGCTGCGCGAGCTGGAGCGCACGGCCCCGGCAGTGCTGGGCAGCATTCGTGCCCAGGCACTCGAGGCCCGGAATGCGGTGGCCGCGGCGGAGCAAACGCTGTTGGGGCTCACGGCCAAGTATTCGGATTCGGCGCTGGCCACGGTACGTGACAATGAGAGGCAGGCGCGTGAGCGGCTGGACTTTGTGGAGTCCGCCGCGGCCGACGCCGACACCAGGCTGGCAGCCGCTGACACCGCCAACGCCGCCATGTCCGTCAAGGCCGCCGAGGAGAGCTTGCTGCAATGCCAGGTCCTCCTTGATGCCATTGTCAAGACCGAGGCGTCCATCAACGACGCGGCGTCGTCCCTGAACACCGCACTGCCGGCGGCGCTGGCCGACCTTGACCAGGCGAAGTCCATGGTGAACTCGAGCGAATTTGCCAGGTACGCCCCCACGGTCCAAGCCGCCGAGTCGACCCTCAAGGACGTGCAGGCGCAGGCCGCCGCCAGCAAGAGGGACCCGCTGGGCATGCTGGCCTCCGTGCAATCGGCCCATGGCCAGCTCGATGAGTTGCTGACGGGGATCCGCGACCAGCAACAGCAGTCACTGCGGGCGCAGGCGTCCCTGCAGCAAACCCTGGCGGGTGCCCAGGCACACATCTCCGCGGCGCAGGACTTCATTGCTGCCCGCCGTGGCGGAGTCGGCACCGAAGCCCGCACCCGGCTCTCCGAAGCCCAACGCAACCTCGAGTACGCCTTGAGCATTGCCGAATCGGACCCCTCCAACGCGCTCATCTACGCCCAACAAGCCCAGCAGCTGGCCCAACAAGCCATCAACTATGCCCAGCAGGACGTTGACAGGTTCAACGGCGGCGGGCATGGTGGCGGCTACGGCGGAGGAGGCGGCGCCAACGGGATAGGCGGTGCCATCCTGGGCGGGATCATAGGCGGGCTCCTCTCCGGAGGAGGCCGCGGCGGGTTCGGCGGCGGAGGGTTCGGCGGCGGAGGGTTCGGCGGCGGAGGCGGTTTCGGCGGAGGCGGCGGCGGCGGCGGAGGAGGCGGCTTTGGTGGCGGCGGCGGCAACTTCTAGCGGCGCGTAGCCCTCCCCGCAGGGAGTCGAGGGTTGGCTCCCACGGCAGGAAACGGCGTCGTGCCTCTATTTTAAGATGCCAAGTCCCGTTCAGGAGGAGCCATCCATTAATTTTTGAGCAACGTCATTTAGACTCAAACAAAGCTCTTTAAAAGAAGCACAGGAATGATCAAGTACCGATGATATTCAAGCGAAACACTAAGGGGAAAACTATGGCAAAGCAGTCAATCTTCGGCCGGGTCGCACAGTTGGCTAAGGCCAATATCAACGCGTTGCTGGACTCAGCCGAGGATCCGCAGAAGATGCTCGATCAGATGGTGCGCGATTACAAGGCGAACATCACCGAGGCTGAAAGTGCCGTGGCCCAGACCATCGGCAACCTTCGCATGCTTGAAGACGACTACAACGAAGACGTGAAGGCGTCACAGGACTGGGGTTCCAAGGCCCTTGCCGCCAGCCGACGGGCCGACGAGTTCCGTGCCGCGGGCAACGCCGCCGACGCCCAGAAGTTCGACAACTTGGCCAAGGTTGCGCTGCAGCGCCAAATCACGGCCGAGAACGAGGCGAAGTCGGCGGAACCGAGCATCGCCGCGCAGAACGACGTAGTGGACAAGCTCAAGACCGGCCTGCAACAGATGCAGGGCAAGCTGACGGAACTGGCCAACAAACGCAACGAACTGGTGGCCCGTTCCAAAACCGCCGAGGCCCAGACTCAGGTCAACGACGCGCTCAAGAGCATCGACATCATGGATCCCACGAGCGAGGTCAGCCGCTTCGAGGATAAGATCCGCCGCGAAGAGGCCAAGGTACGTGGTGCGAACGAGCTCGCCGCCTCCAGCCTGGACTCACAGTTCAACAGCCTGGAGGACTTGGGCGAGCAGACCGAAATCGAGGCCCGCCTGGCCGCCCTGAAGGCTGGCGGCTCACCGGCTCCGGCCGCTCTTGAGCAGGCCGACTCGCATGACGAGGCGGAATTCGACAAGCTGTAGGCTCGGGCAACGCAGCGCCACACGGCGCAGTGACTGGACAGATCGGGCGGTTCCCGCCGTGGGAACCGCCCGATCTGCCCAGTCATTGCTTTTTATAGCTGCGTGAACGCGGCCACGGCCGGGTCGGCACCGATGCGCGTGCCGGTTTCCAGGGCGGAGATCCGTGCCAGGTCGGCATTGCTGAGCTTGATTGTGGACGCCGCCAGGTTCTCTCGCATGCGCTCCGGCGACACCGTCTTGGGGATGACGATGTTGCCCAGACCCAGGTGCCAGGCGAGCACCACCTGCGCGGGGGTGGCCCCGTACGCTGCCGCCAACTCTGCAACCACCTCATTCTCAAGGTCCCTGCCCTGACCTAGCGGACTGTACGCTTCCACGGCAATGCCATGGCGCCGGCTCTTCTCGGCCAACCCCGCCTGTGCGAAGGTCGGGTGCGCCTCGATCTGATTCACGGCCGGGACCACGGTGGAGGTGGCCAGTAACTCATCGAGATGCTCTGGAAGGAAGTTGGAGACCCCGATGGCCCGGATGCGGCCCTGCGCGTAGAGGGACTCAAGTTCCTTCCACGCCTGGGTGAACAGTCCCTGTGACGGCACCGGCCAATGGATCAGATACAGGTCAATCCAGTCCACGCCCAGCGCGGTGCGGCTGGCCTCGAAGGCTTCGCGGGGGCTGCCCTGGTCGCCGTTACGCAACTTGGTGGTGATGAAAATGTCTTCGCGGGTCATTCCGGATTCGGCGATGGCCGCCCCGACGCCGGATTCGTTGCGGTACGCGGCCGCTGTGTCGATGTGGCGGTAGCCGGCGGCCAGAGCCTGGGCAACGGCCACTCGAGTTTCTTCCGGCGGGATCTGGAAGACACCGAACCCGAGTTGTGGGATGGTGACCCCGTTGTTCAACGTAAGTTCCGGAACAGCGCCCGTGGCGGTTGTTTGCTCAGTCATGAAAACCCATTCCTTTCATTACATCCGCCGTGAGGGCGGTGTCATATCCAGCCTAGGCCCGCAACGCGCCCGCGGATACCCACGGAGAGTGCGCAACGATCCTAGGACCAGCAGTCCTACGCTGGTACTGGCCGCCACCGCCGTACAGGGGCAGAATGGGGGCATGGGTCAAAGCATTGAATTCGGCAGGTTCCTCTCGGCCATGCGGTCTCGGCTGCAGCCCGATCCGGACGTTGCGCTACGCGGCAACCGGCGGGTGCCGGGCCTGCGCCGGGAGGAAGTGGCCCGGCTGGCCGACGTCTCCATCGACTACTACACACGGCTGGAGCAGGGCCGTAACATCCACCCCTCCCGCTCCGTGCTGACCTCGGTGGCCCGCGCCCTGCAATTGAGCGACGCCGAATCAGCCCACATGTTGGACCTCCTGGAAAACTGTGGCGGTCAGGCCACCAACCCGCCGGAAGTCCAGCGGGTGCGCCCCGCCATGTACCAGTTGCTGGAGGCCGTGGGCGAGGTGCCCGCCGTCGTCCTGGGCAGAAGGACGGACGTTCTGGCCAGCAACCGCATGGCCCGGCTGCTCTTTGCCGACTTCCCCACGCTAGCCCGTGAACAACGCAACTACACGCGCTGGATCATGCTGGACCCGGCCGCCCGCGCCTTGTTTCGGGACTGGCACGGGGCCGCCGCCGACGCGGTGGCCACCCTGCGCGCGGACATCGGCAGGCATCCGGGCGACCCCGCCGCAACGGCCCTGGTGGGCGAGCTCGCCGTCAACAGCGAGGAATTCCGCCAGTGGTGGGCGCGGCACACCGTGGCCCGAAAATCCTCCGGCACACTGTTCTTGCACCATGGGGTGGTGGGGGACGTGGAAGTCGATTTTGAGCACCTGCTGCTCCCGGATGACCCCGAGCAAAGCCTACGAATATACACGGCCAAGAATGGTTCACCGTCCCTGGATGCCCTGACCCTGCTTTCCTCCTGGGCCGGGCATGTCCCCGCCTCACACCACGTTTCCAACTCATCCGAAGGAACCAACTGAGAATGTTGTACACACATTTGGGCCGCAGCGGCCTGTCCGTGTCCAAGCTGTGCCTGGGCACCATGAACTTTGGGCCCCACACCGAGGAAGACGACGCACACACGATCATGGACCAGGCGCACGACGCCGGGCTGAACTTCTTTGACACAGCCAACGTTTACGGCGGTCCCGAACACCGCGGCTGGACCGAGGAGATAGTGGGGCGCTGGATTGCTCAGGGAGGCGGGCGGCGCGAGCGGACAGTGCTGGCCACCAAGGTCTACGGCAATATGAGCGACTGGCCCAACGATTCAAAGCTCTCGGCCCTGAACATCCGCAAGGCCCTGGATGCGAGCCTGAAGCGCCTGCAAACGGACCACATCGACCTGTACCAATTCCACCATGTGGACCGGAACACTCCGTGGGATGAGATCTGGCAGGCCATGGACGTTGCCATCGCGCAGGGCAAGATCCTGTATGCGGGCAGCTCCAACTTCGCAGGCTGGCACATCGCCGCCGCGCAGGAGGCCGCGGCCCGCCGCCCGGTCACCGGACTGGTCAGTGAGCAGTCCATCTACAACCTCATGCAACGCAGCGTGGAGCGCGAGGTTATCCCGGCCGCGCAGCACTACGGGCTGGGGCTGCTCCCCTGGTCGCCACTGCACGGTGGCCTGTTGGGCGGGGTGTTGAAAAAGCAGGACGACGGCGGCGTGCGCCGGCTCGAGGGGCGCGCAGCCGCCGCGCTGGCCGGGCACCATGACGCGATCGCCGCGTTTGAGGCCTTTGCCGCCGAGCTTGGCCACGCATCCGGGGATGTGGCACTGGCGTGGCTGTTGCACCAGCCGGCCGTCACCGCACCCATCATCGGCCCGCGCACCAGCGCCCAGCTGGAGGCCGGACTGCGCGCCCTGGAGGTTTCGCTCGACGCGGCCGCCCTGGCCCGGCTCGATCAGATCTTCCCCGGCCCCAAGACTGCTCCGGAGGACTACGCCTGGTGAGCGGCAACAGTGACGACGTCGAACTTGGCCTGCACATGCGGCCCGGCTCCGCGGGCATGCCGGAACGGGGCAAGCAGTCTCATTGGGGACCAGCCCTCTATGGGCCTACCGGTTTGCTGTCAGCGCCGGGAGCCTCCCCGTTGCCGGGGCCACGGGTGTTGTTCATTGGCGGCACAGGCATCATCAGCGCCGCCTCCGTGGCCCGGGCAGTGGCGCTGGGCTACGCCGTTACCGTGCTCAACCGGGCTGCGAGCTCGGTGCGTCCGGTTCCGGCCGGTGTCGAAACACTGGTGGCCGACATCAGGGACGGTGCCGCCGTCGACGCCGTGCTGGGCGCCCGGACCTTTGACGTGGTGGCCGACTTTGTGACCTTCCTGCCGGAGCACGCACGCGCGGCAGTGAAGACCTTCCGGGGCCGGTGTGGGCAGTACCTTTTCATCAGCTCCGCCTCGGCCTATCAGAAACCGCCAGTGCGGCTGCCCATCACCGAATCAACGCCGCTGCGAAACCCGTTCTGGCACTACTCGCGCGAGAAGATCGCCTGCGAGGAGGTCTTCTTCGCCGCCTACCGGGATGCCGGGTTCCCTGTCACGGTGGTGCGGCCCTCACACACCTATGACCACACCCGGCTGCCGCTGCTTTTTGGCTGGACCGACGTGCACCGCATGCGTGCCGGGCTGCCGGTGGTGGTGCACGGGGACGGAACTTCCCTGTGGACGCTGACGCACACAGCCGACTTCGCGGTGGGGTTCGTGGGGTTGTTCGGGCTCCCCGTTGCCGGCGAGGCCTTCACCATCACCTCCGAGGACGTCCTGCCGTGGGACGCCGTGTACCGCAGCGTCGCGGCAGCCGCCGGCGTTCCCGAGCCGCTTCTGGTGCACGTGGCCAGCGACACCATCGCCGCCCACGTCCCCGAGTTCGGCCCGGGGCTGCTGGGCGACAAAGCCCACTCCGTCATCTTCGACAACACCAGGATCAAGTCCCTGGTGCCTGAATTTGGCACCCGCATCCGCTTCGCAGCGGGCGCCCGGGCCATCATGACCTGGCATATTGGGCATCCGGAGGCGCGCGTGGTGAACCCGGAATACATGGCGCTCTCGGATCGGCTGGCCGCCCTCCGTTGAGGGGGCAGATCACCCCCGGCTCCCCCGTCGAGACCCGTTGAGGGGGCAGATCACCCCCGCGGTTCGGGGTGGCGATCTGCCCCCTCAACGGTCCATCCCAACAGGCCACCCGGCATTGGAGCACCATCGCATCCAATGCGCAGGTAAGGGGAGCTGGCACGCTGGGAAGTCACGTGAACTGTACAACTGAGGTACGCTCCGTTGCCAGCTTGAACTCTAGGGTGGTGATGTGTGCTCCGGTGGTGAACCCGGAATACATGGCGCTCTCGGATCGGCTGGCCGCACTTTAGCCGGCTGTCCCGACCCTGGCGACGGACATGCATTTGCGGATCAAAGATCACTCATATTACGTACATGAGGATATAGACTCCCTTTATGACACTTATTCGCGTTTCCGAGGCGGCCCGGTTCCTGGGCGTCAGTGACGATACCGTGCGGCGTTGGCTGGATAACGGCACGCTCAACGGCCAGAAGGACCAGCAGGGGAAGCTGGTCATCGACGGGATTGAACTTGCGGCGCTGTCCAAGGCGCAGTCCGCGCTGCCGCAGGATCCCGCGGGTGTGGAGAGTTCCGCCCGTAACCGCTTTGTGGGGCTCGTTACCAACGTCATCATGGACAAGGTCATGGCGCAGGTGGAACTGCAGTGCGGCCCGTTCCGGGTGGTTTCCTTGATGAGCAGTGAAGCGGTGCGAGAGCTGAAGTTGGAGCCCGGTTCCGTGGCCACCGCCGTCGTCAAGTCAACGAACGTCATCATCGAAATCCCGAACGGCGGAAAAGGCGCATGAGCATCTCCTTCACAAGAGCCGGCGCCCTGGCAGCAGCCCTCTTGCTCGCCGCAACCCTGGCCTCTTGCTCCAGCACCGCGCCCGCAGCAGCACCCAGCCAGTCGGCGTCACAGGCCCCCGAACTCTCCGGGACGCTGACCGTGTTTGCCGCGGCGTCCCTGAAGCAAACGTTCACCACCCTCGCATCCCAGTTCGAGGCCGCGCACCCCAAGGTCAAAGTCTCGCTGAACTTTGACGGCTCCTCGACGTTAGTCACCCAAATCACCCAGGGGGCGCCCGCCGACGTGTTCGCCTCAGCCGACACCAACAACATGAAAAAGCTCAGCGACGCCAAGCTGGTGGCCGGGACCCCCACGAACTTTGCCACGAACATCCTGACCCTGGTGGTGCCGGCCAAAAACCCCGCCAGCATCACCTCCTTTGCCGACGCCGCCAAGCCGGGCATCAAGTTGGTGGTGTGCGCCGCCCAAGTCCCCTGCGGAGCGGCAGCCAAGGCCGACGCCGCCACTGCGGGCCTGAACCTCACCCCCGTCAGCGAGGAGCTCTCCGTCACCAGCGTGCTCGGGAAAGTCACTTCCGGGGAGGCCGACGCCGGTCTCGTCTACGTCACGGACGCCAAGTCTGCAGGGGCGAAGGTCAAAGCGATCCCCCTTGAGCTGACCAAGCCCACCATCAACGAGTACCCGATCGCCACCGTCGGCAGTTCCAGTCAGCAGGAGACGGCCCGGGCGTTTATCGCGCTGGTGACCTCCAAGGAGGGCCAGAAGGTGCTTGTGGATGCCGGATTTGGCGCCCCTTAAATTGAGCGGGCGCGCCGGGCTACGCTCCAGGGTGGCCGAACCGTGGCAGTTCCAGGCTGTCCCGCGCTGGGTCTTCGCAGTCGCCGCGGTGGGTGCCCTGTTCATCTTGCTGCCGCTGTGCGGAATGGTGGCCAAGGTCAACTGGGGGCAGTTCAGCGCACTGATTACCTCCGAGTCGTCCTTGGATGCCCTGCTCCTAAGCCTAAAAACTGCCACTGCCAGCACGGCGCTGTGCATCCTGGTGGGCGTGCCGCTGGCGTTGGTGCTGGCGCGGGCGCAATTTGCCGGGCAACGCATTCTGCGGGCGCTAATCCTGCTGCCCCTGGTGGTGCCGCCCGTGGTGGGCGGGCTGGCTCTGCTCTACACTTTTGGCCGTGAGGGTCTGATCGGGCGCCAGCTGAACCTGTTGGGCATCGACATCGCCTTTTCCACCACGGCCGTTGTCATGGCGCAGGCGTTCGTGGCCCTGCCATTTATGGTGCTCAGCCTGGAGGGTTCGCTGCGCACCGCCGGGCAAAAGTATGAGGCCGTGGCGGCAACCCTCGGCGCCCGGCCCTCGACGGTGCTGCGGCGGATCACGCTGCCGCTGGTACTGCCGGGCCTAGTCTCCGGTGCCGTACTGGCGTTTGCCCGGAGCCTGGGCGAGTTTGGTGCCACCTTGACCTTTGCCGGGAGCCTGCAGGGCGTCACGCGCACCTTGCCACTGGAGATCTACCTGCAGCGCGAGACCGATCCCGACGCCGCCGTCGCACTGTCCTTCCTGCTGATCGCCATCGCCCTGGTAGTGGTGGCATTGGCCTATAGGAGCCCGCGGTCGCCGCTGCGCACAAGTCTGGACAAGCTCGAGCCACGCAAGCTGGAGCCACGCAGGCCCGATCCACGCAGGCCCGAGCCGCAGCAGGCGGGCACATCATGACCTTGGAGCTCAGTGCCGCCATCACCGCCCGCGACCTTGACGTGGCCCTGAGCGTGGGCGCCGCCGAAACCGTAGCCCTCATGGGGCCCAACGGCGCCGGCAAGTCCTCCGTGCTCCAGTCCCTCTCCGGGTTGGTGAGGCCCGACGCCGGCCACGCTCTCTTGGGCGGGCGGGCCCTGTTCCGCTCGGGTGCCGGCGGGGTGTGGCTGCCACCGCACGAACGCGGGGTTGGGACCCTGGCGCAGGAACCGCTGCTGTTCCCGCACCTGAGCGTGCTGGACAACGTGGCGTTCGGACCACGCAGCCGCGGCGCCACCAAGGCGGCGGCCGCCGAGACGTCCCGACACTGGCTACGCGAGGTTGATGCGCTTGAACTCGCTGGCCGCAAGCCTGCCCAGCTGTCCGGCGGGCAGGCCCAACGGGTCGCCCTGGCCCGCGCGCTCGCCACGGACCCGGAATTGCTCCTGCTCGATGAGCCCATGGCCGCCCTGGACGTGAACACCGCCCCGTTCCTGCGCAGCCTGCTCAAACGTGTCCTGGCCGGCCGCAGCGCCATCATCGTCACCCACGACGTCCTGGACGCGCTCATGCTCGCGGACCGGATCGTGGTCGTGGAGCATGGCCGGATCGTGGAGTCCGGTCCCACGGCGTCTGTGCTCAGCCACCCCCGCAGCACCTTTGCTGCCTCGCTGGCCGGGTTGAACGTGCTGACGGGAACCTTGCGCGGAGCCTCGGTCCTGACGGACGACGCCGGTCCTGTCGCCGGGCGCTTGGCTGTCGCCTCGGCTGAGCTTCCCCCCGGCGCGGCTGGGCCGGACGGGCTGGCCGCGTTCCCGCCGTCGGCCGTGTCAGTGTTCCTGGCGCCACCCCAGGGCAGCCCGCGCAACTGCTTCGCCGTGACCGTGACCGAGTTGGAGCCGCACGGGGACCACATCCGTGTGCGGGCCGGACGCCTGGCCGCCGACATCTCCCCCGCAGCCACCGCGGATTTGAAGCTGCTGCCGGGTTCGCACGCGTTCTTCGTGGTGAAGGCCGCGGAAGTGGTGATCTACCCGGCCAGCTGAGCTCCCACCCCCAGACGCTGCATCACCAAACACCGTGTTTTCGCCAACGCTTCTGCACTATCCAAACACCGATGACTCTGCACTGACTTCCACCATGGCCGGCACGGAAACCGGTACTGGCTTCCAACGAAGGTGCGCATCCACCCCTTCGGATTCCGGTTCCTTCAGCAATGACAACCGCGGACGCACTGCGTCAGTACGGGCACTTGGTGGCCTGCGGTTGCCAGCTTGGAAGGGCTGTACCCACGCCGCTGAGTCGCCCCTGAATTCCTGTTCGGCAGCGGCATGGAGTGTCCACTGGGGGTCGTAGAGGTGCGCCCTGCCCAGGGCAACGAGGTCAGCGCGCCCTGCCAGCAGGATCGAGTTGACGTCGTCGTAGGAGGAAATGGCACCGACCGCGATCACTGCTGCACCGGCGGGGACGCCGACTTCCTGGCGGATCCTGTCCGCGAAAGGAGTTTGGTAGCTGCGCCCGTACGCTGGCTTTTCTTCCTTGCTGACCTGACCGGTGGAGACGTCGATTCCGGCGGCCCCGCGGCTCACGAACGCGCGGGCTATCTCAACGGCGTCGTCAATCATGTTCCCGCCCTCGCACCAATCTGTGGCGGAGATCCGCACGGTCAGGGGCTTGTGCGCGGGCCAGGCTGCGCGGACGGCGGCGAACACCTCCAAGGGGTAGCGGAGGCGGTTCTCCAAGCTGCCGCCGAATTCGTCCGAGCGCTTGTTGGCCAGCGGCGAAAGGAACGCGGAGAGCAGGTAGCCATGGGCGGCATGCACTTCGAGGAGATCGAATCCGGCCGCGTCGGCTCGGTGTGCGGCGGCAACGAACTCTTCACGCACCTCGTCCATTTCGGCACGGCTAATTTCCCGTGGAAGCTGATTGCCCGGGCCGTAGGCGACGGCGGACGGGCCGGCGACTTCCCAGTTTCCGTCGGCCAGCGGCTCGTCGATGCCTTCCCACATGAGCTTGGTGGAACCCTTGCGGCCGGAGTGGCCAATCTGGGCGCCGATCTTGGCAGTTGATTGGGTGTGGACAAAGTCCACAATCTCCGACCAACTTTCGCGCTGGGCTTCGGTGTACAGGCCGCTACATCCGGGGGTGATGCGGCCCTCGGCGGAGACGCACACCATTTCCGTCATGACCAGTCCCGCCCCGCCCATGGCCTTGCTCCCTAGATGGACCAGGTGGAAGCTGCCGGGTATGCCGTCGACCGCCGAATACATGTCCATCGGTGAGACAACAATGCGGTTCTTCAGCTCCAGTGCCCCGATCCGGAATGGCTGGAACATGGCCGGGGCCACCTGGGCCAGCCCCTGGGAGGAGGCGAAGCCCGCGTCCACGTGGTGGGCAAAATCGGGGTCACGCAGTTTCAGGTTGTCATAGGTGATGCGGCGGCTGCGGGTGAGCAGATTGAAGCAGAACTGGGTCGGGTCCTGGTCCTTGTACTGGCCGATGTTCTCAAACCATTCCAAGGAAGCCTGGGCAGCGCGCTGGGTCGATTCAACGACGGGACGGCGCTCGGCCTCGTACGCTGCCAGGGCCTGCCCTAGGTCACCGTATTCGTGGAGGCAGGCGGCCAGGGACAGGGCGTCCTCCATGGCCAGCTTGGTGCCGGAACCGATCGAGAAGTGGGCGGTGTGGGCCGCGTCGCCCAGCAGCACCACATTGCCGCGCCGCCAGTTTTCGTTGCGGACAGTGGTGAAATTCAGCCACTTTGAATTGTTGGTCAGGACCTGATGCCCCCCAAGCTCGTCGGCGAAGATGGCTCGGATTTTTGCCACCGCCTTTTCATCGGAAACACCGGGGGCGAAGACGTCGTTGGCAGTCTCGTCAAAGCCGGCCGCCTGCCAGACCTCCGGGGACATTTCGACAATGAAGGTGGACCCTTCATCAGAATAGGGGTAGCCGTGGATCTGCATCACGCCCCATTCGGTTTCCTTGACGAAGAACTTGAACGCCTCAAACACCTGGTCGGTGCCCAGCCACATGAATTTGTTGGATCGCGGGTCCAGGTTCGGGTGGAAAGTCTCCGCGTACTTGGCGCGGATCTGGGAGTTGATGCCGTCGGAGGCAAGCACCAGGTCGTAGTTGGCTTCCAGTACCTCCACAGGCGGTGCCATGGTGCTGAACCGGACGTCCACGCCCAGTTCGGCGCAGCGGCGCTGGAGCAGTTCCAGCAATTCCTTGCGACTCATGGCGGCAAAGCCCTGCCCACCAATGGTGTTCACCTGGTCTTTGAAGTGGATGTCGATGTCGGACCAGCGGGCGAACCGGCGGCTCATATAGTCGGCCACCACGGGGTCGGCGTTGCCGATCCCGCCGAGTGTTTCATCGGAGAAGACGACGCCGAAACCGAAGGTGTCGGAGGCGGCATTGCGTTCCCACAGGGTGATCTGGTGGGAGGGGTCCAGCTGCTTCATCAGTGCCGCGAAGTACAGGCCTCCGGGGCCCCCGCCAACAATTGCGATCTTCATGGTGTGGTTCCTATCGGGAGGTAGTGGTGGCGGGCGTCAGGGCTGGTGTTGCGGAATCAGGCGCGGGGGTGCCGTATTCTTGGGCGATCGCCTCTCGAAGGCGGAAGTGCTGGAGTTTGCCGCTGGGGTTGTGGGGCAGCTCGGTCACGAATCGTACCTCGCGGGGATATTTGTAAGGCGCGATGCTTGCCTTGACGAAGTCCTGAAGTTCCTTGCGCTTGGCGGCATCGCCAGCAACCCCGTCACGCAGGACGACGAAGGCGCACACGACGGAGCCGCGTTCCTCGTCCGGGCGGGCGACCACGGCGTTCTCCACCACGTCGGGGTGTTCGTTGATGGCCGCTTCGACCTCTGGGGCGCCAATGTTGTAGCCGGAGGAGACGATCATGTTATCGGAGCGGGCCTGATACACGAAGTAGCCGTCGTCGTCCCTCAAGAAGGTGTCGCCGGTGACGTTCCAGCCGTCGTGGACATAGTTGGCCTGCCTCGGGTCATCGAGGTAGCGGCAGCCGGTGGGGCCGATCACGGCCAGCCGGCCGGGCTCGTTCGGCCCCGCCTCCATGCCGTTTTCATCCAGGATGGTGGCCCGGTAGCCGGGCACGGCCACCCCGGTGGCGCCCGGGCGGATATCCTCCCCGGCTGCGGAAATGAACACGTGCAGCATTTCAGTGGCGCCGATCCCGTTGACCAGTTTCAGCCCCGTCTGCTCAAAGATGTGCTGCCAGGTTTCTTTGGGCAGGTGTTCCCCGGCGGAGACGGCGATGCGCAGCCTGCTCAGCAGCTCCCCCCTCCCCTCCTTCAGGATGGCCCGGTAGGCGGTGGGCGCCGTGAACAGGATGGAGGCGTTCGCGGCAGCGGCCGCCTCGGCCAGCTCCAGCGGCGTGGCCCGTTCGGTCAGCAGCGCCGAGGCACCGAAACGCAGCGGGAACACCACCAGCCCGCCGAGCCCAAACGTGAACGCCAGCGGGGGCGAGCCGGCAAAGACGTCCCCGGGCGTGGGCTTGAGCAGATGCCGGGCGAAGGTGTCCGCATTCGCAAGGATGTCGCGGTGGAAGTGCATCGTCACCTTTGGGGCACCAGTGGTCCCCGAGGTTGGCCCCAACAGGGCCACATCGTCGGCAGCCGTTGCGACGTTGGCAAACGTGCCACTCTTGCCGGCACAGCGGGCGATGAGGTCGCCGTCGTCGTCCGCGCCGTACGTCATGAACGGCAGTGCCTCCCCGGCAGCGACGCGCAGGTCCTCAACAAAGCGGTGGTCGGTGATGGCGACGGACGGCTTGGTGAGCTCGATCAGCGTGGTGATTTCGGCCGAACGCAGCATCGGCATGGTGGTGAGCACCACGGCGCCAGCCTTGAGCACACCCAACCATGCCGCGACGATCCACGGGTTGTTCGGGCCGCGCAACAACACCCGGTTCCCGGGCACCACACCGAAATCCTCGGTAAGCACCTGAGCCACCTGGTTGGCGTGCGTGAGCAACTGGCCGTAGCTCCAGGTAGCGCCGTCTGGGGTGTGCAATGCAGGACGGTCGGCACCAAAGGTGGCGACGGCGTCGTCGATCAGCACGGTGGCGGCGTTCAGCCGGTCCGGGTATTGCAGTTCCGGCAACGTGAATTCAAAGATGGGCCAGGACTCCGCCGACGGAAGATGGTCGCGAGTAAAAGTGTCAATATGGGCCGATGTCGACAAGGTCATGGCCTGTCCTTTCGCTTGCAATGCAATGGAGGGGGAAGGCTGGTGCGCCGGCTCAGGCACCGCCGCGGACCATGCCCTCTTGCGCGACGGTGGCCAGCAAGAGGCCTTCACGTGAGAAGAACCGGCCCATGGCCAGGCCCCGGTTGTGCTGGCCGGAGACTGCTTCTTGGGTGTAGAGCACCCAGTCGTCGGCCCGGCCGTCGCGGTGGAACCAGATGGAATGATCCAGGCTGGCCGTGGTGAGCCCGGGGGCGGACCAGTTGAGACCGTTGACGCGCAGCAGCGGCTCGAGAATGGTGTAATCACAGACATAGGCCAGGGCGGTCCGGTGCAGATTGGGGCCGTCCGGCAGACGGTCGAAGGCCTTCACCCAAATCGCCTGCGTCGGTGCAGCTTCACCCTCCACCTGGATGTACACCGGGCCGGGAATGTGGCGCATGTCGAAGCTGCGTCCGTGGGCCCAGTATTCGGCGGCAGGGCCGGGGACGCCGTCGAGCACCTGCGCCGCGCTGCGCAGAGACTCCGGATCCACCGTGGCCGGCATGGCCGATTGGAATTCTGGACCGCTTTCGGGGACATGGAAGGAGCCCATGGCCGCAAATACAGTTTTCCCGTTCTGGTGGCCGCGAACACTACGGGTGGAGTAGCCGCGCCCGTCGCGCAGGATCTCCACTTCGTAGCGCACGACGGCGCCGATGTCGACAGGGCGCATGAAGTAGCTGTGCATGGAGTGCAGCGCGCGGTCCGCACCCACCGATTGCATCATGGCGGCCGCGGCCTGGGCCACCATGTCGCCGCCGTAGGACTTGGGCCACGGCACATATTGGGTGACGGCTTCGAACGCCAGGTCATGGATTTGTGGGTCCACCGGGGTAAGCTCGATGGCCTTCAGGAACGTTTCCGAGGTGCCGGCCTCGATGATCGTGGATTCGCGGTGCATGGGCTCATGCCCTCCGGTAGTCGGCGAGGGTTTCGTCCGGGACGTCCTCGAGGTTGATGACCAGGTTTTCCGGTGTGCGGGCGGTGAGCCAGACCAGGTCCTCGGTGACGGACATGTTCGCCTCAACGTGCGGCATGAACGGCGGGACGAACACCCAGTCGCCGGTTTTCATGTCCAGGAAATCACAGTAGTTCTCGCCAAAGTAGATGCGGCCGTGGCCCCGCAGCACGTAACCGCCGGTCTCTGCCTCGCCGTGGTGGTGCGGCAGCGAGCGGTAGCCGGGGGTGTTGGATACCTGCCCGAACCAGATCTTCGTGGCTGGTGTGTGCTGGATGGAGACGCCGGAGACACGGACGCAGTCGCCGGACTGGGCCGTGTTGGTGTCCTCTTCGCCGGCGCGGGTCACGACGGGCACCACGGCGCCTTCGGCGTTCGCGTAAATGGAGTTGTCGCCCTCGGTGCGGTACGTAATGGTTTCGCTCATGATTTTCACTCCTATTGGGTTTGTCGTGTGCTTAGCGGGCGGCGTTGGCGCCCTGGTGGATCCGGACCCTGTTTTCCAACCGGCCGATCCCGTCTATTTCGGTACTTAGTACGTCGCCATCTTTGAGGAAGCGCGGCGGGTTCATACCCATGCCCACTCCCCCGGGCGTGCCAGTCAAGACCACATCGCCCGGGCGCAGGGTGGTGAACTGGGAGATGTAGGACAACAGCTTGGCCGGGCCAAAGACCAGCGTGGCGGTGTTACCGTACTGGACAAGCTCGCCGTTGACGCGGCCACTGACCGCGAAGCCGTGGCCCGCCGGGAACTCGTCCGCTGTGACCATGACCGGGCCCAGTGGAGTGGTCTCGTCGAAGGCCTTGCCCTGGAACCACTGCAGGGTGCGGTTTTGCCAGTCCCGCATGGAGACGTCGTTGGCCACGGCGTAACCGGCAATGCCCGCTTCGGCCTCGTCCTCCCCGGCCCGGGTTAGCCGTGCCCCGACCACGACAGCGAGCTCGGCTTCCCAGTCGACCCGTTCGCTGCCGTGCACCTTGATGGTGTCCGACGCGCCAATGAGCGTGTCGGCATATTTGGCGAACAACGTGGGGTATTCGGGCAGTTCGCGGCCCATCTCTTGGATGTGGTCCGCGTAGTTAAGGCCGCAGCAAATCACCTTGCCGGCTGTGGGCAGCAGCGGCGCCAGATTCGCCTGGTGGGCGGGGACGACGCCGGCCCCCTCGCCTGCCGTCGCTTGGGCGAGTGCCGTTGCCACGAGCTCTTTCCAGCCACTTCGGGCCAGTAACTCCCCAACGTTGCGTGCCGGCAGGGGCAGGTAACCTTCCAAGCCCCGAGCAAGTGCCGCCGTCGTACCCTGTTCCCTGGTTCGCAAGGTGGCAAGTTTCATGGAGGCTGTCCTTTCAAAAAGAGTATGTCGACTTTTTTACGACCGTCGCATAAGCTCAATGTAGCATCGTTTGAGAGTTGTGTCACAGGATTTTTTGACGAATTTCTTTCCGCACCGAACAGAAGGAACCACCATGCCAAACATGACGATCAACCCGTCCAGCCTGCCCAAGCCCAAGGGATACGCCCACGGGATCCTGGCGGGGAGCACCGTCTATCTGGGAGGGCAAACGGCACTGGATGCGGACATGCAGATTGTCCCGGGGGGCATTGTGGCCCAGTTCAAGCAGGCCTTTGGCAACGTCCTAGCAACTCTGGCCGAGGCCGGCGGCCGCCCAAATGACTTGGTCAGCGTGACCATCTACCTAACGGATGTGGACGACTACCTGGCCAACGGGAGTGAAATTGGCCGACTCTGGCGTGAAATGGCCGGGTCGGAGTATCCGGCGATGGCGGGAATCGGCGTGAGCCGGTTGTGGCAAAAGGAGGCCCTGATCGAAATTCAGGGGGTTGCCGTCATCCAATAAAACCGGACGGGAGGGCCCGGGCTTTGGTCATCAGCGCCCGGGCGTGGGCCGCGGCAAGGGGCGCGAGCAACCGGTGGGCTTCCAGGAAGGTGGCCCGGGCCGCCTGCCCTTTCCAGTCTTTGGGCAGATATTCTGGGGCGAGGCCGGGATCCTTGTAGGGAAACCGGCGCCAATTGGTCAGCATTGGGATGTAGCAGCGGAACGCGTCCCGCCTCAGCTCAGCCGTTGACTCGGCAAGTACACGTTCCGGATCGGCGCCAACCTTGGCCGTCCATTTCACCACGTCGTCTGCATACAAGGCCAGGAACTCGGCAAATTGCTCATCCAGTGAGGCCAGGTGCCACCATTGGGCAACTTTGGCGGGCAAGTCGCCGTTGGCCACGTGCTCACCTTCAAAGAAGTCGACGAACTGGTCAAGTTCCAGGGCCCGGAGCCGCTCTTTTGTCCGCTCCAGCGCGGACGCCGGCGCCACCCACACTCCCGAGGTTATCGACCCAAAACCGAACCCGGACAAGACAGTACGCAGTTGATGGCGGCGATTGCGCAGTGCTTCGGGAACGGAAAAGATGGCCAGTACCCAGCCGCGGGCGGCGTTCGTTGGTTCAGCGGAGAAGATCCGTTCGTCGCCTTCCAGGAATAGCTCGGCCACCATCGAGGACAATTCATACTTGGCGACGTTGCCGTCCTTCACACTCCTTAACACCCCTTTGGCCTTCAAGCGTGACACTGCAGAGCGCACCCCCGAGTGGTCATAGCCCAAATCCCCGAGCATGTCGATGAGCACTGAAACCGGCATTGCCTGCCCGGCTCCCCGGCAATAGAGGCCGTAGATGGTGATGATCAGTTGATGGTGCCGGATCGCCGACTCCTTCGCGCTCAACGAGGATTCGCCGCCGTGATTGCGGAACGGAAGCGCTCGGGCCAGGGCACCGAAACGTCCCCACCGGCGGGGACATGTGCTGCGACCACCTTGCCATCGGCGGCGATCCCGCCGGGCCGCTGACCTATGGGCCGGGCATGGACTTCGAAGCCGAAGGTCACGGATGTGGAGCCAAGCGCCTGCACCCAGATCGTCGTGATGACGCCTTGGCCAAACCACAGCTTGGCCCGGAAGTTGACGGATTGGTGCACGCGCGGCGCGGACGGAAAGTAGTCAGGAAGGGCCAGCTGACGAAACAGTTCCGCTTCCGCCGATTCAACCCAGCGGATGATCGTGGAATTGTGTTGATGCCCCGATGCATCGGTGTCGACCCATTCGACCGTGTGCTCCACAACGGCCGCGGAAGCCCCCGCCCATGGCGTAGCCGGGCCCGCTTCAGAGTGGTGTTCGCGCATACAGTCAAGTCTATGTCGGCTTGATGCCGTTCGTCGGCAAAGCGGGAGGACAGCCGCGTGGCGAGTGTGCCGGCGTGCACGTGGATGGACACTGCAGCTGTAAGGGATGTGTAGCTTTGGTGAAGTGTTGGCTCATCATCATGGCCGTCCCTGATCCTCCGTACTGTCAGCAAGCCTCCCGACAGTTGCCAAACCGACCGCGTCGTTGTTGTTGGCCAGGATAAAGACGCCACCCCATCGCTCCTGAAACGATGCATGACATGTGCTGATGGGCTGGCCCGGGCAGGGTTCACCACGGATTGGATTAAGTCCGGACCCATCCGGCGCCGCGTGGGCGAATCTCGTTCATCGGGCGCCATCGGGCCTTCCCGACATCGTCTGCAGGCGGGAGACGGGTTGCATGTGCTCAAAGATGAGTGTTGTCTGGGTGCTGACGAACGCCTTATTACTGCCTAGATTGGCTGCGACGAAATCCCGCAGCTCGGCGTTGTTGGCGCACGCGACGTGGAGGAGCGTCTCATGCTCTCCGCCCAGGACAAACACATTGAGCGTTTGCGGCAGATCCCGCAACTCCCGGGCCAGCTCGAGCATGTTCTGGCGGGCCTACCCATGGACGTCGATGGAAATCAACGCGAAGATGTACAAAGCCCAGGCTGCCTAGGTCAATATCTGCATGGAAACCGCGAATGATGCCAGCTTCGCGCAATGCGCGAACCCGGTTCAGGCACGTGGAGGGTGCCAGCCCGGTTCGGCGGGCCAACAAATTGTTGGGGGTGCGCGCATCCTGCGAGAGCTCTCGCAGGATTACCATATCCGCCTCATCCAAGTGAATTGGATTCGATGACGGCGGGCTGATGCATATTCTAGTCCGTGAGCTGAGACACGGCTTGTCAGCCAAGTTAGCGCGCAGCTTTCAGTAATTCAGAAGACCTTAGTGACCACCACCGCCCATCCCTTGGACCTCATCACCCGTGACGCATGCACTGGGGTCGACGCCGCGGATTCGCTGGCACCGTTTCGGAACCGTTTCATCTTGCCCGAAGGGGTTATCTACCTTGACGGCAACTCTCTCGGAGCGCGCCCGGTGGGCGCCGTGGAACGTGCACAGCAGCTCATCGCCGAAGAGTGGGGCGAAGGACTGATCCGCAGTTGGAACACGGCAGGCTGGTTTGAGTTGCCGAGACGTCTTGGCGACAAGTTGGCCAAGCTCATTGGCGGGCGCGACGGTGAGACGGTAGTCATCGTCACCGAGCGCGATATCTTCCCGACTGACATTTACCTCGCAGAGGGCGTCACCGATTTCCTCAACTCGGTTGCAGCGGAAACGGGTGTCCGGTACGAGGTGCCTCTGATCGATGAAGAATTGCCACTGGATGCTGCTCTGGACAGCTCGACAGCAGTTCTGGCGCTCTCGCATGTCAACTATCGCACCGGCGCCATGTGGGACATGTCCGCGGTCACGGCTCACCGGCATTCATCTGGGTCAATGCCCGCCACCAGGAACGGTTTTGGCAGTCTCTTGCCGGCTGGTGGTCGCACGCCAAGCCGTTCGACATGGCTGACGCCTATGCCCCGGCCAACAACATCAACCGCTTCCTGTGCGGAACCCAGCCCATCACCTCCCTCGCAATGGTTGAAGCCGGCCTGGATGTCACCCTGGACGCCGACTTTACCGCCGTACGCGCAAAGTCCCTGGCGCTCACCGACCTTTTCATCCGCCTTGTCGAGCAGCGCTGTGGCAACCATCCGCAAGAATGGCTCACTCGTCAAACGCTCTCCTGCTGTGTAGCGCCGGCATAGCCGTAGCCACCTGCGTCTACGTGCTGAACCTGGAATCAGGCTTCACCTTCATGATGGCCCTTTCCATGTTCGGCGCCATGGCCACCTGGTTCATGATCTTCTTGACCCACTTGGCGTTCCGCAAGGCTACGAAGCGCGACGGCACGGCATTGAGCTACAAACTGCGGTTCTACCCGATGGCATCCGTCATCGGGGCCGTCATGATGATTGCCCTGCTCGTTACCACACTCTTCATCGACGCGTTTCAAATGACCTTGATCTTTGGTGTCCCGTTTGTGGCTGTGGTTGTTGTCATCTACTACATCTTGAAACGAAGTTGCACCACCACTCCCCCTGTCGAGGCCGCCGTATCATCGGAAGAAGTTCCAGCGAAACAGGTTTAGGCATTTCGAGCCTGAACGTGAGCTGGCTGCTGGTCGCCGGAATCTGGATCGCTATTGGACACGAAGCCAACGTCAACGTGACCCCAGTCTTCCCTATAACCGTGGGTCAGAAAATCGTCCCCAACAACCGGCCTTTCGTGAACAGATGCCACCAAACGGTTCAGCATTAGACCGGCCCCGGACCGCGCAGGGTCTGTGAGGGCGAGAACCCGAATTGCTGCCGATAGGCCTGGGCAAACCGCCCCAAATGTCCAAAACCGCAGCGTTGGGCAATATCAGTCACGCTGTCAATCCGGGAGTCCCCCGCGCTCAACATTTGATGGGCCCTGCGCACCCGTGCCTCACGGAGCATATGGGAGGGAGTGCTGCCGAGTTCCCTGGCAAGCGCTGCCTGAAGCGTACGCACCGAAACACCCAAGGCCTCAGCCAGGTCTCCCACGCTGAGATCCTCTCCACAGTGGGTAAGGAGGAGATCCTGAAAATCGGCAACCAAGGCCGAGGGGTGCGGTCCCTGCGGTGCAGTGCACTCCTGTCCCAGTGCGGTGGTGAAATTGGATTTCACTGCCAAAAGCCACCGGGCAAGGACCATCTCTTCATGGAGCCGACGTACATAAGGCGTCGGTGCATTCTCCGGTACGTTGAGTAGATCGTGATAGTCGAAGACTGAGCGGATGAATAGTTTCCCCTCTGGCGCAGCCACATTCATACTGTCGGCCAACTGCAACGGCGCATCAAGCGTCGCCCCGAACAGCGCAGTGGCCGCGTTGCCCAAGGCTTCCCTGGGCACAGTAACGATCAATTGGGGAGTTCCCGCCTCCCACACCATGGAGAAATCCTGGTCGATGGGCGGGATGGAGGCAAGGGCCGGGGTCGAGTCAACAGTAGAATTCGGGCTGCACAGCCGGGCCCTGCCCGAAAGTGGCACCTGAACCATAAAGAACGTTTTCAATGCATCTGGTTCTATGCGGACCGCGGCCCCGTAATCCAGCAGATGCACACCGAAACCCTCGCCGGTTGAGCGCAGATTCAACTTCACCGAGCCCCGGGCCGAAAGCGGCCGCAATTCGTGCCGACAGAAAAGCTCACTCACCCGCTCCTGTGCCTCACCCGGATCCCGCGTTCTGAGCGTCGGCAACCCGTCAAGGACGCTGCTGGCATCAGGAGCAGCTAGCTGCTGGATCAGCATGTGAACGCTCCTTGGTAGTTACCGGGGATGGGGCTTGCCGACGGGCGCCGTCGGCCTGCGCGAATTGGATGAGACCTGCGCGAAGCGGATAGTTACGGGCCGGTGGTGCAGATAGATTTCTCTTCAGGTCATTCATTATGACATGGATCACACCTTATTGTGTCGGAAGGAATCTCATGAAACCACTCCAGGACCGCGTTGTCCTGCTCACAGGAGGCGCAACCAAAGTGGGCGCCGGTGTTGCCCAGTCACTCCTGGCGTCCGGGGCCAAGGTTATCGTCGCGGACATCGATACTGAGGGCGGCGCGGAGCTGGCGGCCCAGCACCCCGGCGTTGAATTCCATGCGCTGGACATCACCGACGACGCAGGGCTGGAATCCCTCATCGCCCACATCGGCGACACACACGGGCGGCTGGACGGCCTGGTGAACCTGGCTTGCAGCTACCTTGACGAGGGGATCGGATCCGGCAGGGCAGACTGGCTGACAGCACTAAACATCAACGTGGTCAGTGCCGTCATGCTGACCCGCTTGGCCCGCCCCCTCCTGGCCGCCTCCGGTCACGGTGCGGTGGTCAACTTCACCTCAATTTCAAGCAGCGTTTCCCAAACCGGACGCTGGCTCTACCCCGCCAGCAAGGCAACCCTGGTACAGGTGACCCGTTCCATGGCCGCAGACCTGGCCGGTGACGGCATCCGAGTGAACTCGGTCAGCCCCGGATGGACCTGGTCCAAGATCATGGACACGCTCAGCGGTGGGGACCTGGCCAAGACCGACGCCGTGGCCGCACCTTTCCATTTGCTGGGCCGTGTGGGGCGTCCCGAGGAAGTGGGCAATGTGGTGGCTTTCCTGCTCTCGGACCAGGCCTCCTTTGTGACCGGCGCCGATTGGGCGGTCGACGGCGGCTACTCGGCTCTTGGCCCCGAACGCAACGAACCCGCAATTGAACTGCTGGCGGCTCCGGCAACGCACTAGTTTTTCCTCCCTTCTCACAAGCACACGCATTAGGACTAAGGAACAAAAACCATGAATTCACGAACCATCACCATCGTCGGTGCCGGGCAGTCCGGCCTCCAGCTCGGAATCGGCCTGCTCGACGCCGGATACAGCGTCACGCTTATTTCGAACCGAACCCCGGATCAAATCCGCGACGGTTCCATCGCCTCCAGCCAGTGCATGTTTGACCAAGCCCTGGGCCACGAACGCGCGCTCGGCATCGACCTGTGGCCCGATGCACCGCCGGTGGAAGGTATCTCCTTTACGGTCGCCCCACCAGAGGCGCCGTGCGTCAAAGCAATGAGCTGGTCGCACAGGCTCGACGCCCCGGCACAGTCCATAGACCAGCGAGTAAAGTTCCCGGCATTGATGGAGGTGTTCGAGGCCCGCGGGGGCAAGCTGGTCATTGAGGAGGCCGGCGTCGAGGACCTTGAACGGTATGCGAGTGCCAGCGACTTGGTCATTGTGGCCGCCGGCAAGGGAGAGATCGCGGGCCTCTTTGAACGCGACGCCGAACGCAGCCACTATGCGGCACCGCAGCGTGCCCTGGCCCTGAGCTATGTGAACGGAATGAAGCCGCGCCCGGAATATTCGGCAGTGAACTTCAACCTGATCCCCGGAGTCGGTGAGTACTTTGTTTTCCCGGCGCTAACCGTGACCGGTCCCTGCGAAATCATGGTTTTTGAAGGGCTGCCAGGCTCCGACATGGACTCGTGGAAGGGTTTGAGCCCGCAGGAGCACCTGGAAAATTCGCAACGTATCCTGCGCACCTACCTACCATGGGAGGCCGACCGCTGCACAGAAGTTGAACTCACCGACCCCAACGGCATCCTGCAGGGACGCTTCCCACCAACCGTCCGGCACCCGCTGGCCACCCTGCCCTCCGGCAAGACGGTGCTGGGCATGGCCGACGTCGTAGTCCTCAACGATCCGATCACCGGGCAAGGTTCCAACAACGCCGCAAAGTGCGCGGCCGCCTACCTCTCAGGCATCCTGGAACACGGCGACGGCGCCTTTGACGACACTTTCAAGCAAGGCTTGTTTGAAAGCTACTGGCAGTACGCCCGGCACGTTGCGGATTGGACCAATGCGATGCTGGCTCCGCCGCCCCCGCACGCACTGCAAGTCCTGGGTGCCGCACAGGAAAACACGCAGATCGCTAAGCGTTTCGCCAACGGATTCAACTACCCGCCGGACTTTACGCAGTGGTTCATGAGCCCGGAGGCCGCAACCGGTTATCTTGACTCTTTCCAAGCAGCGCGCTAATTCCGTCAAACGCTTGCCTCCCCCTTCACACCCATCTGGAGCATTCAATGCGTACCATCGCCATCGTCGGGGCCGGAGAATCTGGCGCCCAGCTTGCCCTCGCACTGCAACGTTCAGGGCACAACGTCACCTTGTTCTCCGACCGTTCCGCCCAGCAGATTCGCAGCGGATCGATCACCTCCAGCCAATGCGTCTTTTCCTCTGCGCTTCGAGTCCAGCAGCCGCTGGACATCCCTGAGGCAAACACCCAGGAGCTGGGCATCGTCGGATTGCACCTGAACATCTCCGGGGGCAACATCTCCGGGAACGCAGGGGATTCCGGCCGCGAAGCCATCGACTGGCAGGGAACCCTGGACCGCCCCGCCCTCTCGGTGGACCAACGCGTCAAGTCAGCTCATTGGGTTGAAACCTTCATCACCCGCGGAGGCGACTTCCGTATTGAAAAGCTCTCGGTGCGCCGTCTTGAGGAAGTCGCCGCACTCTTTGACCTGGTGGTAGTGGGGACCGGGAAAGGCGAACTGGGGCAGATCTTTGCCACAGACCGCGCAAAGTCCCCGTTCGACCGGCCTCAGCGGGCAGTGGCAGTCACCTATGTGGTGCCAGCCCACGGCACCAGCGAGGAGACAGACTCTCGGCACATTCGCATGAACATGGTGCCGGGGGTAGGCGAGTTCTTCACCTTCCCCGGACTCAGCACCCAAGGCCCCTGCCAGATGATGGTCTTCGAAGGGCTTCCCGGTGGACCCATGGACTGCTGGGATAGCGTCAACACCCCGGACGAGCACCTTGAAACCTCGTTGGGTATACTGCGCGAACACTTCCCCCACGAATACCCACGCTTCGCCGGCTCCGTACTGAATGATCCAGGCGCAGCGTTACGCGGACGCATCAACCCGGTGGTCCGCTCGGCCGTGGGGACCCTGCCAGGAGGCCGGATCATCATGGGGCTGGGGGACGCGATCATGCTCAACGACTCGCTCACGGGACAGGGATCTAATAACGCAACCCTGGCCGCCGACCACTACGCCCGCGCCATCGATGCCCATGGCGAGGAGGTCTTCGACGAGCAGTGGATGCTGCGGACCTTCGACGAATTCTGGCGTGGCTGGGGCCAGTTCTCCACGGTATGGACCAACTCCATGCTGCGCGAACGCAAAGACTGGCAGCTGAAAGTGCTGGCCAAGGCCCAACACCACGACGCGCTCGCAACAGCGTTGACCAACGGTTTTGACGATCCGCGCACCTTGTTCCCCTGGTGGTTTGAACCGGAGGAAGCTCAAGCATTCATGGAGCGCGCCGTTGCGGAGGAAAGCGCAATCTTTGACCTCCGTGACTTCCGTTCCACACTGGGCCAATTCGCCACGGGCGTTACGGTGGTAACGACCCGCACCCCGCAGGGACACAAGGTTGGCATGACCGCCAACTCTTTTACCTCAGTGTCCATGGATCCGCCGCTGGTGCTCTGGTGCCCCAGCAAGTTTGCCCCGTCACTGGATGATTTCGAAGCCTCCACGCACTTTGCCATCAATGTGCTCGAATCCTCCCAGCACGTACTCTCACGTCAATTCGCCACCCCGGCGGAAGACAAGTTCGCCGGGGTGGATACTGTGGAGGGGGTCGCCGGGGTACCTTTGCTGACCGGTGCCGTTGCCACCTTCCAGTGCCGCACTGTGGCCAGGCACCAGGCAGGCGATCATGTGATCTACGTGGGCGAGGTGGAAAAATACACGCGGACAGAGGGCGACCCCCTGGTATTCCACGCTGGCGCCTACCACCGCACAGCTTTACACCCCGATTTCAGCTAAGTGCCTAGCCAACCCAGAAAAGCCCCTGATATGCCCCTGACGAGGAGAGAACATGGAAAGCGATTACGTGGTGATTGGATCGGGAATCAATTCCCTCGTGGCAGCCGCCGAGTTGGCACGATCGGGGGCAACCGTAACCCTTTTGGAGGAAAAGGACAGGCTTGGCGGGTTTATCGATTCGGGCAAGCTGACGGTACCTGGGTTCATCCATGACACGTTTTCCTCCTGGCACCCGCTGTTCATGGCCGGTGCGGCCTACGCCGAACTCGGGCCAGAGCTGCACCGCCACGGTTTGCGCTATCTAAATACCGACGATGCGGGCACACCATGGGTGTGCGGCAGCGTGGGATCAGATACCAAGGGAAAAACCAGTGTGGTATTGGCCCTACGCGACCCTGTGGAAACTGCCCAAGCCTTTGAACACGCGGCAGACCGGGAAGCTTATGCGGTGATGCTCCAGGAATTTGGCGCGCAAGCACCTGTCATTTTTGGGTTCATGGGCAGCGAGATGGACCTGCCGAACGCGGCAAAACTTGGATTCAAGGCCCTCCGCATGGGATTAACCAAGGTTCAGGCGCTGGTGCGTCAGGGAATGATGAGCGGGCGGAACTTGACCCGCAGCCGCTTTGTTGGCACCGAGGTGGACCAGCTGTGGGCGCCTTGGCTCTTGCATGCCGGGCTGGGCCCCGACCAGGTCAGCGGCGCGGTGATGCTCCCGGTGATGGCGGCAAGCATGCACCAATTCGGTTTGCCCATTGTTAAGGGCGGGGCAAGCGGGTTCATCGCTGCCTTTGAATCTCTGCTGCGAGAAAATGGGGTGAGAATCCACACGGGCGCCAAGGCTGATTCGATCCTCGTCAGGGACGGCCGGGCGGCGGCGGTAAAAACGGCGTCCGGAACGTTTGAGGCCAGCCACGGTATTCTGGCCTCAGTGTCGGTGCCGCAGCTCTACAATGAATTGCTGGATGCGGCCGCAGTCCCGCCCCGGAGCAGAGACCAAGCCCGTGAATACCAGCCGGGCCGCGCCGCCATGCAAATCCACGTGGCGCTCGATGCGCCGGTCCCCTGGATTGATGAACGGCTCGCCCAAACACCGTTGATTCATCTTTCCACTGGCTCCAATTCGACGGCGATCGCCTGCGCCCAAGCTGAAGCGGGCCTGCTTCCGGCCAACCCCACCATTGTCATCGGCCAGCAATGCGTGTTGGATCCTTCGCGTGCACCGGCCGGCAAGGCAACACTGTGGCTGCAACTTCAGGAACTTCCCTTCGAACCCGTCGGGGATGCAGCTGGCGCATTGGATATCAGTGACGGCTGGGATGAAAAACTTGTCACCGCATTCACCCAACGGGTGCTGGGGCAGATCGAGCAGTACGCCCCGGGCCTGGGGCAGTTGGTGCTAGGAATCAAGGCGATCAGCCCCCGCGAATTGAGTCAATCGAACCGCAATGCAGTGGGAGGAGACCCGTACGGCGGCTCGGCTGAGCTGTACCAAAACCTGTTGTGGCGTCCGCTGCCGCAGCTGGGCAAAGGCCGTTCGCCAATAAAAGGGCTGTGGCATATTGGCGCAGCCACGCATCCAGGCCCCGGGCTCGGCGGCGGATCCGGACATTTAGCGGCCCAACAACTCATCCGCCGAAGCAAAAAACGGCGCCACCAAAAATCCAGCACGTGAGCAGGTATCTTTTGGGTAAGGAGATACTGCCTAGTTTGTCACACATCACAAATAAGGAGATTCAATGAGTCCTGTCCATGCAGCCCTCGCAGCCCTGGCATCCGGAACGGTGGAGGTCGTTGACTTGACAGCACCCCTGTCAGCGCAAACCCCCACGCTGGTGTTGCCGGAACCCTTCTCCAACCTGATTGATTTCAGCCTGGAGGAAGTCTCCGCGTACAACGAGCCGGGCCCGTATTGGAAGCACCACAACATCCATACCGGCGAACATATCGGCACGCACATTGATGCACCCATCCATTGGATCTCCGGTCGGGAGGGCAAGGACGTCGCCCAGCTGGACCCTGCCCGATTGGTGGGGCCCGCCGTCGTACTGGATTTCACCAAGGAAACAGAAGCGGACCCGGACTTTCTGGTGGATGTGGCCCACCTGGTTGCCTGGCAGGAGGAACACGGCGCATTCCCGGCCAACGCCTGGCTGCTCTTCCGCACCGGATGGGACCAATACGGACACGACCAGCACGCCTTCCTGAATCTGGACGAGAATGGATCGCACACCCCGGGCTTTACCGCAGAATGTGCACAGTGGATGGCGCAGGAACTGGAAATCTCCGGTATCGGCGTGGAAACCGTGGGGATCGACGCCGGCAATGCCGCAGCACTGAACCCACCGTTCCCGGTTCACTATTTCCTGCTCGGCGCCGACAAATACGGCATCACCTCGCTGAAGAACCTGGCCAAGCTGCCCACCCACGGCGCCATGATCGTGGTGGCCCCCTTGCCGATCGTCGGCGGCACGGGTGCCCCTGCCCGCGTCATGGCACTGATCCAAAAGTAGCGGCCGACCCTCCATGGCGGGCAGGCAGAAATGCCCGGCTCATCCCTGGAGAACCTCAACCCAGTCCTGGCCAACCCAGCATCGAAGGAAGTTTTCATGAACGTCGCTCAACTTGTCGGCAAGACCCTAGCCCAGCTTGGCGTAGGACATTGCTTTGGGGTGGTCGGCTCGGGGAACTTCACCATCACGAACACCTTGATGGAGCATGGGGTCCCGTTTACGGCGGCCCGCCATGAGGGCGGGGCTGCGACAATGGCTGACGCCTTTGCTCGAACCAGCGGGCAGGTGGCGCTACTTTCGGTGCACCAGGGGTGTGGGCTCACCAACGCGGCTACAGGAATCGGGGAGGCCGCCAAGTCTCGTACCCCGATGATCGTGCTGGCCGCTGAGGCTGCGCCAAGCGCCGTGTATTCGAACTTCGCTATGGACCAAGAAGGTTTCGCCGCCTCTGTCTACGCTGTCTCCGAGCGTGTGCACAGCGCTCAAACGGCGGTCGCAGACACCATCCGGGCTTATCGCCGGGCAGTGAATGACCGCCGCACGGTGGTGCTGAACTTGCCGCTGAACGTCCAGGCCCAGGAAGTGCCAGACGGCGCCGGTCAGCCCCCGGCGGAAATCTCCCTAGCCGAAACAATCCGCCCCTCGCGGGCCGCCGTTGCTGCACTGACCGAGTTGATCCAAAATGCCCAACGCCCGATCTTTGTGGCTGGGCGCGGTGGTCGCGGAGCCAAGACGGAGATCCTTGAACTGGCCAGGCAGACAGGGGCCCTTGTCGCAACTTCCGCCGTCGCCAAGGGCCTTTTTAACGAAGATCACTTCAACCTTGGTATTTCCGGCGGTTTCTCATCGCCGCTGGCCGCCGAGCTGATCACCGGCGCCGACTTGATCGTGGGTTTCGGCTGTGCCCTGAACATGTGGACAATGCGCCACGGTCATTTGATAAGTGCGGACACCAAGGTGGTCCAGATCGACCTCGAGGATCAGGCGCTGGGCGCCAACAGGCCCATCAATCTGGGTGTGCTGGGTGATTCGGGCGAATGCGCCACCGATGTCCTCGCTGAAATTAGACGCCAGGGGTACCCGCCGCGTGAGGGTTACCGTAGCGCCGAGGTTGCCGCCCGCATCAGGGGTTCGGTTCAATGGCAGCAAGTTCCGTTCGAGGATCTTTGCGATCCACAGCGGATCGATCCTCGCACGTTGACCAAACGGCTGGATGAGCTGCTGCCAACCGAGCGTATTGTCAGCGTGGATTCTGGGAACTTTATGGGCTACCCGAGCCAATACCTTTCTGTACCGGACGAGTTCGGCTTCTGTTTCACCCAGGCCTTTCAATCCATTGGGTTGGGGTTGTACACGGCTATTGGTGCGGCCCTCGCCCAGCCGCAGCGCCTGCCTGTCCTGGGGACAGGGGACGGCGGATTCCACATGGCCATAGCGGAACTGGACACGGCCGTGCGCCTGAACATGCCCTTGGTGTGCATCGTCTACAACGACGCCGCCTATGGTGCTGAAGTGCACCACTTCGCGATCGATAATCCAGATGCGGACATGAGCTCAGTACAATTCCCGGACACCGATTTCGCCGCCATTGGACGTGGTTTCGGCGCCGATGGCATCACAGTCCGCAGCCTCGCGGACCTCGATGCTGTCAGTGACTGGTTGGATTCAAATCCCAGCCGTCCCCTGGTCATCGATGCAAAGATCGCCTCGGATTCCGGTGCGTGGTGGCTCGCCGAGGCATTCAAGGGGCACTAAGGCTTGATCTGTCGAAGTCGGCGCCAAAGCCGTGCCTCCTTTGCCGCCTCACTGGCCGGGTTGAACGTGCTGACGGGAACCTTACGCGGGGCCTCGGTCCTGTCGGACGACGCCGGTCCTGACGTCGGGCGCTTGGCTGTCGCCTCGGCTGACCTCCCCCCAGACGCTGCATCACCAAACGCAGTGTTTTCGCCAACGCTTCTGCACTATCCGCTCACCTAATTGCCCGTGCCGGACGTCGAGGGCCTGAAGTCTTTGGGCAAAGCCCGGTGCCGCTGCCAGCCCGCGTGCATTTCTTCGCGGGTACTGTTGGGATTTTCCGAGCACCATTTGTGGGTGAATTGGTTGAGCTCGAATTGTTGGCCGAGCACCGTCGGCTCAGCACTTCTTGTGGAGTGCCAGTGGGCCAAAGCGTCGTGCAGTGTGGACGTCCCGTCCGCATCCGCAAAGAAGCCACGCATATGTGCGTCGAAGTGGAAAGCACCGCCTAGTTGCACTTCAAACCATCCCCGGAGGGGCTGGTTGCAGCGCTGCCCGCGCGGCACAAGCGTGGTGGCATCCAGCGGCCCCAAGAGTTGCTTCCCCGGCGGGGCCTTGCGGGGAAGTGCCGGTTGCGGCAGCCCGTCCAGGTGGGCGCGGATCCTGGCGGCGAGGTCTTCCTTTCCGCCTGTGGCAGGGAGTCCGCTGGCCCGGGCAAAGGCGGCCAGTTCGGTTTTCAGCCAGTACCAGCGGTAAAACTCGTGCGCAGAAATGTTTGCAGAAAGTGCCGGACGTTGCGGCTGCTCAGTGCCAGTCACCCTTGAAGTTTCGCATGCGGCCGGCTGTGCCGGGGAGCGCTGGCGCCACCGCGCTGGCGGGAAACGGCCACGAAAACGGAAAACCCCCGGCCTAATGGCCGAGGGTTTTCCTCATCATAGTTGCGGGGACAGGATTTGAACCTGTGACCTCCGGGTTATGAGCCCGGCGAGCTACCGAACTGCTCCACCCCGCGTTGCGTCCTCAACAGTACATGCGTTTGGGCCAAACACCAACTCGGCAGATTTCTAGCAGGTTTCGATAGTGTCAACCACCGCCAACCCAGCCCCGGCGCTGAGCGGAATGGGGGGCTGAGACGGCCGCGGACTGGTCTTTTTTCGTAGGCGATGTCAAGGAGTTCGTAGGCGACCTCAAGGAGACCGAGGCCGCCCGCGGCCGATGGTCGGGGAGTCGCCGAGGAAATACCGGCCCGCCGCCGCGACTACCGGTGCTTGAACTCCGCGGGGCGCTTGTCCATGAACGCCGCCATGCCTTCCTTCTGGTCGTCGGTGGCGAAACAGGCGAAAATGGAGCGTCGTTCTATCCGGACCCCTTCGGCCAGTGTGGTCTCAAAGGCTGCATTGACGGCTTCCTTGGCGATCATGGTGACCGGCTTGGACATGCCGGCAATCACTGCCGCCGTGGCCAGCGCGTCCTCCAACAAGGACTCCACGGGCACCACGCGGGCCACCAAGCCTGTCTGCTCCGCCTCCACGGCCCCCATGATGCGCCCGGTCAACACCATCTCCATGGCCTTGGCCTTGCCGATGGCCCGGGTCAGCCGCTGCGAACCGCCCATGCCGGGTATGACGCCGAGCTTAATTTCGGGCTGGCCAAACTTGGCGTTCTCCCCCGCAATGATGAAATCGGCGATCATGGCCAGCTCGCAACCCCCACCCAAGGCATGGCCGGCGACGGCGGCAACCATGGGCGTGCGTACCCTGGCCAGGGCGTCCCACACGGAGAACCAGTCGGAGATGTACATCTGTACCGAGGACTTCGCCGCCATCTCCTTGATGTCAGCCCCGGCAGCAAAAGCCTTGGCGGACCCGGTGATGACAATCGCCCCGATCCCCGGGTCCTTGTCAAAGGCCTGGGCCGCGGCCAGGATCTGCTGTCCCATCGCGTCACTGAGGGCGTTGAGGGCCTCGGGGCGGTTGAGCGTGATCAGCCCCACCCGGCCGTGCTGTTCGGTCAGGATCAAGGAGTTCTCTGTCATGGTTTTGCGGTTCCGTTCGGGTAGCTGCGGTCAATTCTCAAGGGCGTCAGGAAAGTCACGTGGCTGAGTCGGGCGTCTAGTCCGAAGCTGCCCTGATGGTGTTGATAATGGCGGAGAAATCGGTGCCGGCCCCACCTTCCTGAGCAAAGTTCCGGTAAATTTCCTCGGCCGCACGCCCCATCGAGGCCTGGACCCCGGTGGCATTCAGGGCTTCCACGGCTAGGCCCAGGTCCTTGGCCATGAGGGCGCCGGCAAAGCCGGGCTGGTAGTCGCGGTTGGCCGGGCTGGCCGGTACCGGTCCCGGCACGGGGCAGTTGGCGGTCAGCGACCAGCATTGCCCGGAGGCGTTGGCTGCCACGTCAAACAGCGCCTGGTGGGTCAGTCCCAACTTTTCACCCAGCACAAAGGCCTCGCTGACGGCGATCATGGACACGCCCAGGATCATGTTGTTGCACACCTTGGCCGCCTGCCCGGCGCCGGGGCCCCCGCAATGCACAATGCGCTTGCCCATCACCTCAAAAATTTCGGCGGCGTCGGCAAAGTCATCGGCGGAGCCGCCCACCATGAACGTCAGTGATCCCGCCTCGGCGCCCACCACCCCGCCGGAAACAGGAGCGTCCAGTCCGCGGTGCCCGGTGGCCAGCACCATCTCATGCGCGATGCGGGCATCCTCCACGGCAATGGTGGAGCATTCAAGGAACAACGAACCCGGCTTGGCCGCGGCCAGCAACCCACCCCCGGGGCCGTCCCCGTCATACGCGGCAAACACGTGCTTTCCAGCGGGCAGCATGGTGATGACAACATCGGCGCCCGTGGCGGCCTCCCCCGCGGAGGCAGCCACCACGACCCCCGCCGCATGCGCCGCTTCCAGGGCTGCAGGCACCACGTCGAACCCTGTGACCGTGTATCCGGCCGCCACGAGGTTGGCAGCCATGGGTCCGCCCATGTGCCCCAATCCGATGAAGCCGATGCTGCGCCGCGTCGCCGCAGTGACCTCGCTTGTTGTGTTCATTGCCTTGCCACCTATCCGTTGTTCTCGGGAACTAGGCCCAGTTCCTGCCGGCCCAGGTCTGCAAATGCCTGTGCCACCACATCCGCTGGCACCTCCTCGATCGTTGCCGGGGTCCAGGACGGGTTGCGGTCCTTGTCCACCAGTTGCGCCCTGATTCCCTCAGCAAAATCGGGCCAGCGCAGCGCCCGCAAGGACACCCGCAGCTCCTGGTTGAGCACGTCCTCCAGCGTCGGAAGTTCCCGTGCCCGCCGCAGGGCCGCCAACGTCACGGTGATTGCCGTGGGCGACTTCGCCGCAATCGTGGCCGCCGCCTTCACAGCCCCGGGGTCGCCCACGCGGGCCAACCGCCCAAGGATGGTCCCGGCGTCGTCCGTGGCATAAGCCTCATCGATCCACCAGCGCGCCTCCATCAGGGCGGAGTCCGGGGGGACCTCCCCATAACGGGCGACGGCGGCGCTTGCGGCCCGCCCGGCGAGCTCTGCCACCAGCGTGGCCAGGTGGGAGGAGCTAACGTAGTGGTCCGCCAGGCCCATGGCGATGGCATCCGCGCCACTGACCATGGCCCCCGTCAGTCCCGCATGGGTGCCCGTTTCGCCGGGGGCGCGGGAGAGCAGGAAGGTGCCGCCCACGTCGGGGACGAAGCCGATGCCGGTCTCGGGCATCCCGATGCGGGACCGTTCGGTGACGACCCGGTGGGAGGCGTGCGCGGAAATCCCCACCCCGCCGCCCAGAACTACCCCGTCCATCAACACCACAATGGGTTTGCGGTAGCGGCTGATCCGGGCGTTGAGGTGGTACTCGTCGCGCCAGAACTGCTCGCTTCCATTTCCGCCGGTGCGGGCGTCATGGTAGATCGAGACGATGTCCCCGCCCGCGCACAAGCCCCGCTCACCGGCACCGGAGATCAGGACTGTAGAGACGGCGTCGTCGAATTCCCACGCGTCAAGGGCCGCTGCGACACTCAGGACCATGCCATGGTTCAGCGCGTTCATGGCGGCTGGCCGGTTCAGGACCAGGTGCCCCAGATGTCCGTCACGCTGGACCAAAACGTCGGGGTTCTGCATATGCCAATCCTTCACTGCCTGGTCTGGAACTGCCTGGTCTGGAACTGCCTGGTCTGGAACTGCCTGGTTGCTCAAAGCCTAGTCCTCAACGGCAAGGCGGCCCACTATCAGGCGCATGATCTCGTTGCTGCCTTCAAGGATTTGATGGACGCGCAAGTCACGGACAATCTTCTCTAGCCCGTACTCGGAAAGATAGCCGTAGCCGCCGTGAAGTTGCAGCGCCTGGTTGGCCACGTGGAAGCCGGCATCGGTGGCCACCCGCTTGGCCATGGCACACAGCTTCACGGTGTCCGGGGCCCCACGTTCCAGGGCGTCGGCGGCGCGCAGCAACAAGGTCCTGGCCGTTTCCAGTTCGGTGTCCATGTCCGCAATTTCAAAGAGCAGATGCTGCTGCTTGATCAGTGGCCCGCCAAAGGCCTGGCGTTCCTTCAGGTAGGCGATGGACTTTTCCAGCGCCGTCCTGCCCCCGCCCAGCGAGCACGCGCCGATGTTCACTCGCCCACCGTTCAGGCCCTTCATGGCGATCATGAACCCGTCACCCTCGGCCCCCAGCCGGTTGGTCACGGGGACGCGGACGTTCTCAAAGACGACTTGCCGGGTGGGTTGGGCGCGCCAGCCCATCTTCTTCTCGTTGGCACCAAAGGACAGTCCAGGGGTGCCCGCAGGCACCACGATGGCCGAGATGCCGCGGCTGCCAGTGTCCGCCGTCCTGGCCATGACCACATACCATGCCGAGGACCCGGCCCCGGAGATGAACTGTTTGGTCCCGTTGATGAGGTAATCATCGCCGTCGAGCACTGCCCTGGTGGTGAGAGCGCCAGCATCCGAGCCCACCCCCGGCTCGGTCAAGCAGTAGCTGCCCAACTCGGTCATGGCGGTCAGACCGGGCAGCCAGGCGGCGCGCTGCGCCTGATCGCCGTGGGCGTCAATCATCCATGCCACCATATTGTGGATGGAGATGTAAGCGGCGATGGAGGGATCCGCCGCGGCCAGTTCCTCAAAGATCAGCACCGCATCGGTGCGGCTCAGCCCGGACCCGCCAAACTCTTCCCGCACGTAGATGCCGCCCATGCCCAGCTCACCGGCCTGTGCCAAGACCTCCAAAGGGAAGTGCTTTTCCTCGTCCCACTCGGCGGCATGCGGGGCAAGGGCCGTGGTGGCGAAGTCGCGCACCATTTCCACTACCGCCTGTTGGTCATCGCTGAGCTCGTACATGGATGCTGCCTCCTTTGGCAACGGGAGTTGATGGTTCAACTCGTCTCTGGGTTCCTCCCGCGCCTTGTGGGCCGGGCAGGAATTTACTTGCTGACCTTCCCGGTCAAGGAGGCGATCGGCCTCAGGAAAAGTGGCTGGGCCAGGAACCAGGCGCCGGCCATGACCACCAGGGACGCGGCGAAGATGCCGAAGCCCCACCAGTTCACCTCGTTGGAGGAGGCGTACATGTGGTTGAGGTTGCGCAACGCTCCGGTGGCCAGGACCAGGGTCACGTGGACCACGATGAAGCCCACGAAGTAGAGCATGACCGGGAAGTGCAGGGCGCGGGCCGCGGTGATGGGGTAGATCTTGTTCAACGTGGTGGCGTTCTTGGGCCAGGCGCCGGACATGCGCAGGCCGGTGGCGATGGCGAGCGGGGCGGCGATGAAGACGGTGATGAAGTATGTCAGCAGCTGCAGGCCGTTGTAGTTGACCCAGCCGTCGTCAGTGGGCCAGTCGAGGGAGAGGTATTGCAGGCCGGCCGAGATGGCGTTGGGGAACACGTCCCAGCTGGTGGGCACGATGCGCAGCCATTGGCCGGTGGCGAACAGGACGACGATGAAGATCGCGCCGTTGAGCACCCAGAGGGCGTCCAGGCTCAGGTGGAACCAGAGGTCCAGGCTGATCTTGGTGGGGTTGCCCTTCGTCTTGACCAGGCCCTTGTTGTTGCGGATCCAGTGGGCGGCCGGGCGTTTGGTGGTGCGCACCTGCCAGCCGGAGCGGATGATCAGCAGGATGAAGAACATGTTCAAAAAGTGCTGCCACCCCAGCCAGGCGGGCAGGCCCACGGGTGCGCCCGCCGGGAGTTCGGACTGTCCCGGGTAGGTGGTCATGAAGTCCTGGACGGCGCCCAAGCTGGTCAGCCAGCGGGCCACGAGGACGGCGATGGCGAGGAGGATGACCAGGGCGCCGGCGGAGACACCGATTTTGGCCCACAGGCCCAGGCCGTTCCAGCGTTCGGCAAGGCCGGGCGACTGCTTGGTCTTGGGGGTCGACATGGTCTAAAACCTCTTTCGCGAACTTCCGTGGGAAGCGGGCTGGTGGTGGTGCCGCTTGGCAACAGTCTCTATTTGTAACAGCTTTGGAGTCTTTTGCCTCCATTGTCCGTCATGGACGGCCACCCGGGGGCGCCCCCCGGGTGGCGGCGCCTGCTTTACTAGTTGTTTCTGGCCGCAAGCGCCTCGATGAGCTGCGGAACCACTTTGAACACGTCGCCGACAATGCCGAAGTCGGCCACGTCAAAGATGGGCGAGTCCCCGTCCTTGTTGATGGCCACGATGGTCTTGGCGGTCTGCATGCCGGCCCTGTGCTGGATGGCGCCGGAGATGCCCAGAGCAATATAGAGCTGCGGTGAAACACTGACACCTGTTTGGCCCACCTGTGCGTGCTGGTCAACGTAGCCTGCGTCGACGGCGGCACGGGAGGCACCAATGGCTGCCCCAAGTGCGTCGGCGAGCTGCTCCACGAGGACAAAGTTCTCCTTGGAGCCCAGGCCGCGGCCGCCGGAGACCACGGTCTTGGCCGTTCGCAGTTCTGGGCGGCTGCTGGTAGCAGGGGCGTCGTTGACGGCCGCGACCTGGGCTCCGGGAACCGTGCCGCGCAGGGCCGCCGTGACCAGTTCGACGGCGCCGCCACCTTCGTTGGCGACACCGTCGATGGCGCCCTGCCGGACGGTGATGATGGGCAGGCCGCCCTCAACGGCTGATTCCACGTCATAGGCGCCACCGAAGATGGAGTGCCCGGACACGATGCGCCCGCCGTCCAACCGAACTGAGACGGCGTCGTTGAGCGTGGCCCCGCCCACTCGGACGGACAGCCTCGCGGCGACCTCGCGGCCGTCCACCGAGTTCGCCACCAGCACGGCCGCCGGATCGTAAGCGGCAACGGCTGCCTCCAGGGCCTCCACTGCTGGGCCGGTGAGCACGGATCCGGCCTGGGCGCCGATCCCCTGATAAATCACAGCGGCACCGGCCAGGCCCAATTGGCCCGCCACTTCCGGGCTCAGCTCGTTTTCGCTGGCGACAACAGCAATCGGCGTTCCGAGCGTGGCGGCCGCAGCCAGCAGGCCCTTCGCTGAGGCGGCAACTGCACCGGCGTGGGTCAATTCAATGAGTGTCAGAATATTTGCCATGTTGTTGCCTTCCTAGACCAAGCGGTTTTCGATGAGGTAGCCGGCCAGCTGGGTCGCGGCCGTGCCGTCGTCTTCAATTTTGCGGCCGGCCTCGCGGGCGGGCTTCTCGCTGTGCGTCAGGATCACCGAGTGTGCCGGCGTCGCCGCCACGTTAAGATCGCTGAGGGAGAGCGTGGTGACGGGCTTGCGCTTGGCTGTCAGGATGCCCTTGAAGTTGGGGAAGCGGGCCTCGGCGCTCCGCTCGGTCATGGTGATCACCGCAGGCAGCTGTGCGGTGACCTGCAGGGAACCGCTGTCCCCCGAGCGTTCGCCGCTGACTTTTCCGTTGCCAAGTTCGACGGCGTTCAGCCCGCCCACAAGCGGCAGGCCCAGGTGCTCGGCGATCATGGCCGGAACCACGCCGCCGCGGCCGTCGGTTGATTCGTTGCCGGCCACGATCACGTCGGCATTGGTGCTGCGCAGGGCTGCGGCGAGCACCGCTGCGGTGCGTGCCGCATCGGAGCCGGCCAGTCCGCCGTCGAGCACGTGAATTCCGGAATCGGCACCCATGGAGAGGGCCTTGCGGATGCCCTTGGTGACTTCCTCGGGGCCCATGGACAGCACCACAATTTCGGTGGACTTGTCCGCATCCTTCACGCGCAGGGCGACTTCAAGCGCCCGCTCATTGATCTCGTCGACAAGGTTGTCCGCCGCCTCACGGTCCAGCCAGCCGGTGGCGGAGACGAGCGTGCGCTCCTCCGCCGTGTCAGGCACTTGTTTGATAAGTACGACGATCTTCATTGATTGCCCTCCAGTGTCATGGTGTTGCGTGTATCTCAGCAGAATACTAGGTAGTACTAGTATTTACTAGGGATCCCGAGTAAATTGTTGTGTCAGCTTGTTGTTGTTGATTTCACCGCCTTGAAAGGACGTCCCATGGCAACCCCCGCCCCGCTGCCCATGGATCCCATTGCCGAAGCAAAGCGCCAATGGGTTGCCCACGGCTGGGCCGACGCAGCCGACGCCATGGCCGCCTACTCCTCCGTCATGCGGGCCCACCAGCTCATGTACAGCAGGGTCGATGCGGTGTTGAAGCCGCTGGGCTTGTCCTATGCCCGGCTGGAACTGCTGCGCCTGCTGTCCTTCACTCGCGACGGCGCCCTGCCGATGGCCAGCGCCAGCGCCCGCCTGCAGGTGCACCCCACCTCCGTGACGAGCGTCGTCGACCGGCTGGAAAAGGACGGCATGGTCCGGCGCGAGGCGCACCCCACCGACGGGCGCGCAACCCTGGTCGTGTTGATGCCCGCCGGCCGGGAATTGGTGGAGGGGGCTACCACGGTGCTGAACTCCGAGGTGTTTGCCCAACCCGGGATTCCTGCCGGGGACCTTCGTACCATGACGGCCATCTTGGCCCGCTTCCGCCGCGAATCCGGTGACTTCACCGATCCGGTCCAATACCCGGACCCCCTCTAATTTCCCGTTGACATGTGGGGCGTGCTGATCTCACATCTCAACGGGGGTTGGGGCGCCTCGGGAGACCTGGATGCCCATATCCCTGCCCTGCTCCGCCAGGTACACCAGGTGGCTAGCGGTTTCTGCGAGCGCCAGCCGCAGTGTGAAGCCGCGCAGGGAGCCGAAGCCGCGCGACCACGTCAGCTCCTTCGACACCTCCCACACGCTGCCCGCCTGCCCCGCATCCAGCACCGCGATGACCTCCCGCGACCGTTCCAGCGTGTGTTCCTTCAGCTCTGCAGCACGTTCCTGCAACCCACGAAACCGGTATTCGTGCCCCGGCAGCACCTCCATGTTGGCGCCGGCACCGAGGATCTCGAGGGAATCAAAGTAGTCGCCCAGAGGGTTCTTGTGGTTCGCCGCTTCCAGGGAGACGTGCGGGGTGATCTTGGGCAGCACGTGGTCGCCCGTCAGGATCAGCTGGTTGACCTCGTCGATGAGGCAGATGCTGCCCGGCGTGTGCCCGGGAGTGGACAGCACGCGCACCGCCAACCCGGCGATGGGTAGCAGTTCACCATCAGCCAGGCGCCGCTGCGGGGCGGCAATGCCTGTCATCTGCGCCCAGGTCTGCTCCTGGAAGCTGACCTCGTCCAGGTACTCATCCGGCACACCCCAGTCGCCAAACTGGGCCCTGTCCTGGGCAACAAACTGCGACGGGTCCCCGCGCCAGTGCTCCGGCAGCGGCTCGTGCTCCCCCAGTGCCACCCACGCCCCCGACGCCTCCCGGAGCCGCGCCGCCATGCCAAGGTGGTCGGGATGGAAGTGTGTCACCACAATTCCCGTGATGTTCGACGGCGCGAGGCCGGCGGTTGCCAGGCCCTCCGTGATCGCCTCCCAGCCTTCATCAGAGTCCCAGCCGGGGTCGACCAGGGCGGCTTCCCCATCCCCCACCAGCACATAGCACAGCGTGTACCGCATGGGATTGTTGACGAAGGGCACCGGGATTGACCACACCCCGGGCCGGACCTGTTCCACGGCAGGCATGACCTTTGCCTTCCACGCCTGGAACTGTTCCTGTGCCGTTACCGTAATCAAGATGCCCTCCAAGAGCTCAATATGGATTCAAAATCTGTCTCACCCTGCGGTTCCCGCGCCACCGGTGCGGTGCGGGAAAAGCGCGGTGCCGGGGCGGCCACCACATGCCTGCCGCTTCCGGAGAGCGCGCCACGGGCGGCAATGTGCGTGTTTTCCGCGGCCTCGGCATACGTCAGCACGGGCGTGACGCACGCATCGGTGCCGTCGAATACATCCGCCCAATCGTCCCGGTTCCTGGCGGCAAAGGCTGCGGTGAGAATCTCCTCAAGGGCCGGCCACTGGCGCGGGTCCTCCCGGTCCGGCAGCTCCGTAAGAGAAAGCCCCAGCCCGTCGATGAGCAGCGCATAGAACTGGGGCTCGATGGCACCCACGGCGACGTGTCCGCCGTCGGAGGTTTCATACGTCCGGTAGAAGGGGGCGGCGCCATCCAACAGATTCGCGGCCCGGGTGTCGTTCCACATGTTCACGGAGCGTAGTTCGAGGATGATCTGGGACAGTACGCTGATGCCGTCCACCATGGCGGCATCCACCACCTGGCCCAGTCCGGAGCGTTCCCGTTCCCACAGCGCTGCGAGGATCCCGGTGAGGACAAACATGGAGCCGCCGCCGAAATCGCCCACGAGATTCATGGGCGGCACGGGCCTGCCGGCCGGGCCGATTGCGTGCAGGGCACCCGTGAGCGCCATGTAGTTGATGTCGTGCCCGGCGTGCCGGGCCAGCGGGCCATCCTGCCCCCAGCCGGTCATCCGCCCATACACAAGGCGCGGGTTCAAAGCCAGGCACTCCACCGGCCCCAGACCCAGCCGCTCCGTGGTGCCGGGCCGGTACCCCTCAAGGAAAACATCGGCCGACGCCACCAACCCAAGCACTCCCGCAAGGTCGTCGGGGTCTTTCAGATTCGCCCGGACTGTGGTGCGGCCGCGCTGCAGGTGGGTGCCGACGTCGTACCCGCCAACCGGTGGGGCGGGACCAACCACCCGGACCACCTGCGCCCCCATGTCCGCCAACATCATGGCGGCATGCGGGGCCGGCCCCATGGCGGAAAGCTCCACCACCTTCAATCCCTGCAACGGACCACCCACAAATTGCTCCTTTTCAGCGGACGGCTAGTTTTGCGCCGCGGCGTAGCTGTCGCGCAGGTTACGCTTGAGGATCTTGCCGGCACCGGACATCGGCAGCGCCTCCAGGAACTCAAAGCTGCGCGGCACTTTGTACCCGGCAATGTGCTCCTTGCAATGGGCCGCCAGTTCCTCCGCCGTTGCGCTATGGTCCGGGGAAAGGACCACGACGGCGTGCACGCGCTCGCCATACTTCTCATCCGGGACGCCAATGACGGCCGAGGAGGCCACGGCGGGGTGCTTGCTCAGTGCGTTTTCCACCTCGGCGGAGAACACGTTCTCGCCGCCGGTGACGATCATATCCTTGAGCCGGTCCACAACGAAGACAAAACCGCCGGCGTCCATGTAGCCCAGGTCGCCGGTGTGCAACCAACCGCCGCGCAACGCCTCGGCGCTTGCCTCGGGGTTGTTCCAGTAGCCCTGCATGACGTGGGCTCCCTTGGCGCAGATCTCACCGACGTCACCGGGACGCGCCTCCGTGCCGTCCAGATCCAGGATGGCCACCTGGCAGTGCGGGGCCGGGCGTCCGCCGGAGCGCATGCGATCGCCTACGTGGTCATCGGGCAGCAGCAGTGTGATGACCGGCGCAGCCTCCGTCTGACCATACGCCTGGGTCAGGCGCACACCAGGGAAGCGTTCCTTGGTGCGGTTGAGCACGCCCTCGGAGATGGAGGAGCCGCCGTAGAGCATGCGCTCCATGGAGGAGAGGTCATAATTTCCGGCGTCGGGATGGTCCACCAGAACCTGGATCATGGTGGGCACCAGCAGCACGTCAGTGGGTTTGTGTTCCTCAATGGCCTTGAACACGCTGGTGGGTTCGAAGAACGGCACCATGACGTGTGTGCCGCCCAGGATGGTCAGCCCACACCAGGCCGCGAGGTCTGCCAGGTGGAACATGGGCGCCGCGTGCAGCAGCGTGGAGCCGGCCTTCAGCAGCTCACCCGAGGCAACGGTACCCAGGCCGGAGGTGACGAAGTTGGTGTGGCTGAGCATGACGCCTTTGGGGAATCCGGTGGTGCCACCCGTGTAATAGACCCCGGCGAGATCGTCGCCGCTGCGGTACGCATCCGGCACGGGCCCGGAGCCGGCCACCATGTCCTCGTAGGAGAGCAGACCCTCCGGGGTGGGTCCGTCACCGCAGTGGATCAACGTGGTCAGCCCGGGCGCTTTGTCCCGCAGAAGTGGCACCATGGGCAGGAAGGCATCGTCAATGAGCAGAACATGCGTCTCCGAGTCCGTCATGGAGTAGGCAATCTCTGCCGGGCTCCAGCGGATGTTGACAGGGTTCACGGCGGCCCCGGCCCACGGCACGGCCAGCAGGTATTCGGCGAACCTGTCCGTGTTCATGGACAGCATGGCGACCCTGTCCCCCGCCTGCACACCAATCTTTTGCAGTGCCCCGGCAAACCTGGCAATCCGGTCGGCGTGCTCCCTATAACTCCGCACCCGGTCCTTGTAAATAGTGGCGATGCCATCCGGGTCCGCCTGAAGTGAACGGTGCAATCCTTGGGTTAGGTACATGGTGACTCCTCGTTATAAAAAATCGACGTTGACTTTCAAACAGGACATTCCAAGCTGGTGCCTCTTGCCTTGCTATTTTCCCGTGAACACTCCCGGACGGTTCTCCGCCATGGCCTGCACGGCCTCGAGCAAGTCCTCGCTGTGCAAAAACGATGAATTCCACAGCGCCACATGCCGCAGCCCGCGGGCAATGTCCTCCTCGCGGCCCTCATTCAGCACGGCCTTGGTGCCGGCCACGGCCAGCGGCGAGTTTGCCGCACTTTCCGCGGCCATGGCCAAAGCCGCAGCCATCAGTTCCGCAGGCTCCGCGTAGACGTCATTGACCAGGCCGATTTTCTCCGCCCGGCTTGCCGGGATGTCCTTGGCCGTGATTGCCAGCTCGCGCAGGTGCCCCTCGCCGATGATGCCGCGCAGGCGCTGGAGACTTCCGACGTCGGCCACGATCGCCAGCCGCGCCTCCCGGATGCTGAACTTGGCGTCAGCACTGGCCAGGCGGACATCGGCGGCGCTGATCAAGTCGACACCGCCGCCAATACACCAGCCGTGCACGGCTGCAATGACAGGCTTCCGGCAGGCGGCCACGGAGGTGATGGCGTCCTGCAGGCCCCGGATGAGACCCCGCAATTCGGTCCGTGCGGCGGCCTGCGCCGGGGCGCCGGGACCCAGCCTTCCCAGCCACGAGCCCAGCACCTCCTGCACGTCCAGGCCGGTGCTGAAGTGGTTTCCGGCACCGGCCAGCACCACGGCCCGCACCGTGTCATCGGCATCAAGGGCCCCAAAAACCCGGGGCAGTTCTTCCCAGAACGCGAGCCCCATCATGTTGCCGCGGCCCGGACCGGTCAGACGCACGACGGCGACTCCCGGGTTGGGTGCCTCTGCCACAGTGAATGCGGTCCAGGCCTGGGTGAAGGCGGGCCCTTTGGCGGCGGGTCCTGTTGTGGCCCCGGCCTGGCTTCCTGCCTGGTTGGGCCCGGCCGCGGCCGCAGTGTTCATCAGTACCTCTCCCCCGCTTCAGCCTTGGCAACCAGGGAAGCCGGCGGCAGGAAGTGCTCGCCATACTGGGCCGCCAGCTCGCGGGACCTGTCCACAAAACCTGCCAGTCCGCCGTCGTACCCGTTCATGTATTGGAGCACGCCACCGGTCCAGGCGGGGAAGCCGATGCCTAGGATGGAGCCGATGTTGGCGTCCTCCACGCTGCGCAGCACCCCCTCATCCACGCACTTGACGGTTTCCAGGGATTCGGCGAAGAGCATGCGCTCCTTCATGTCCTGGAAGGGGATCTCCACGGTGCCGCCGTAGGTCTCCTTGAGGCCTTCCCAGAGGCCGGTGCGGTGGCCGTCGGCGTAGTTGTAGAAGCCGGCGCCGGCGAGCTTGCCTTTGCGGTCAAACTTCTCCAGCATGGTGTCGATGACGTCGTAGCCGGCGTGGTGGCGGTATTTCTGCACACCGTTATCGGCTTCCAGCCCTGACTTGGTCTCCTTCTGGATCTTGGACATGAGGGTCAGATTCAGCTCGTCGGCGAGCTGCAGCGGCGGGGCCGGGTAGCCGGCCTGCAGGCCTGCCTGTTCAATGGATGGCGCGGCAATGCCCTCTCCCAGCATGGCGATGGCCTCATTCATGAAGGTGCCGATCACGCGGGAGGTGAAGAAGCCGCGGGAATCATTGACCACGATGGGGGTCTTCTTGATCTGCTGGGCGATGTCGAAGGCCTTGGCAAGTGTTTCGTCGGAGGTGTTCGCGCCGGCGATGATTTCCAGCAGCGGCATCTTGTCCACGGGCGAGAAGAAGTGCAGGCCGATGAAATTCTCCTGTGCCTTCACACCCTCTGCAAGTGTGGTGATGGGCAGCGTTGAAGTGTTTGAGCCCAGCACCGCGTTCTCCCCCAGGAGGTCCTGGATTTCGGCGAACGCCTTCTGCTTCACCGCCACGCTTTCAAAGACTGCCTCTATGACAAGATCGGCCCCGGCCAGGTCCGCCGCTTCGGCGGTCGGGGTAATCTTGGCGAGAAGCGCATCAGCCTGCTCCTGGGTTTGCTGGCCCCTCTGGACGGCCTTGTCAGTCAGTGTCTTTGAGTAGGCCTTCCCGCGTTCCGCCGCCTCCAAGGACACGTCCTTGAGCACAACGTCCATGCCGCCGCGGGCACACACATAGGCGATGCCGGCGCCCATCATGCCGGCGCCGAGCACCGCAACCTTCTTGGCCGTGTACTTCTCGTATCCTGCCGGGCGGCTGCCGCCGGCGCTGATGTGGCCCATGTCGAAGAAGAACGCCTTGATCATATTCGTGGAGACCTGACCGGTCACGACTTCCACGAAGTAGCGCGACTCAATTTCCAGTGCCGTGTCGAAATCCACCTGGGTGCTTTCCACTGCGGCGGCGAGGATGGCGCGCGGGGCCGGATAGTTGGCGCCCTTGAGTTGCTTGCGCAGGTTCGCAGGGAACGCTGGCAAGTTCGCGGCAAACGCCGGGGTGCTGGGGGTGCCGCCGGGGATCCGGTACTTGGGCACATCCCAGGGCTGCACGGCCTCCGGGTTCGCCTTGATCCACGCCTTGGCTGCGGGTATCAGTTCCTCCACGCTGTCCACGACCTCGTGGACCAGCCCGATTTCCAGGGCCTTGCGGGGTTTGTACTTTTGGCCCTGCAACAGCACTTTCATGGTGGCGTCGGCAATGCCCATCAGGCGCACCGTGCGCACAATCCCGCCGCCGCCGGGCAGCAGACCCAAGGTGACCTCGGGCAAGCCGATGACCGAGCCGCGCGTGTCCGCGGCGACCCGGTGGTGGGCGGCAAGCGCGATTTCCAGCCCGCCGCCCAGTGCCGCACCGTTGATCGCGGCCACCACGGGCTTGCCGAGGGTTTCCAGGATGCGCAGCTGGGCCTTGACCTGCTGGCCCAGGTCAAAGATCTTTTGGGCGTCCTCCGGGGTGGAGGTGACCAAGTCCTTCAGCTCGCCTCCGGCAAAGAAGGTCTTCTTGGCGGAGACAAGCACGACGCCGGTGATGCCCGCCTTCTCTGCCGCGAGACGCTCCACGGCAGCCTGCATGGAGGCAATATAGTCGCCGTTCATGGTGTTGGCAGACTGGTTCGGGTCATCCAGTGTCAGGATGACAACGCCGTCTCCGTCTTGTTCCCAGCGAATGGTGTTTGTGTAGCTCATAGTCTTAGACCCTCTCAATCAAAGTTGCCACGCCCATACCGCCGCCAATGCACAACGTCACCACGGCCCGGCGCTTGTCGGTGCGCTCCAGCTCGTCCAGCACGGTGCCCAAAATCATGGCGCCTGTTGCCCCGAGCGGGTGGCCCATAGCGATGGCGCCGCCGTTGACGTTCAGCTTCTCGTCCGGAATGCCCAAGTCCCTCTGGTACTTCAGCACCACGGACGCGAAGGCCTCGTTGATCTCGAAGAGATCAATATCCGCCACGGTGAGCCCCGCAGTCCTCAGCAGTTTCTCTGTGGCCGGGGTGGGGCCGGTAAGCATGATGGTGGGGTCCGCGCCCGACGTTGCCGTGGCCACAATCCTGGCCCGCGGTTTCAGTCCCAGATGCTCCCCCACCGCGGCGCTGCCCACCAAAACCAGGGCGGCGCCGTCGACAATCCCCGAAGAGTTGGCGGCGGTGTGGACGTGGTCAATCTTCTCCACGGCATGGAACTTTTGCAGTGCGACGGCGTCGAAACCGCCGGCCTCGCCCATGGTTGCGAAGGCCGGGCGCAGGCCGGCCTGGGATTCCGGGGTGGACTCGGGGCGCATGTGCTCGTCGTGGTCCAGGACCACCAGCCCGTTCTGGTCCTTGACGGGGATGACCGAGTTGGCGAAGCGGCCCTCCTTCCAGGCACGGGCGGCGAGGCGCTGGGAGCGCACCGCGTACGCGTCAACGTCAACGCGGCTGAAGCCCTCCATGGTGGCGATGAGGTCGGCACCCACGCCCTGCGGGACAAAGTAGGAGTCGTAGTTGGTGGCGGGGTCCATGGCCCAGGCGCCGCCGTCGGAGCCGATGGGCACGCGGGACATGGACTCCACGCCTCCGGCGATGATGAGCTGATCCCAGCCCGAGCGCACCTTCTGCGCGGCGACGTTGACGGCCTCCAAGCCGGAGGCGCAGAAGCGGTTGAGTTGTACGCCGCCCACAGTGTCCGGCAGGCCGGCGGCAATCACGGCCGTGCGGGCAATCACAGCCCCCTGGTCACCGATCGGGGAGACGACGCCGAGGATCAGGTCGTCGATCAGGTTTTCGTCCAGGTCCGGGTGGCGTTCGCGCAGGGCGTCGATCAGGCCCACCACGAGGTCGATCGGCTTGGTCCCGTGCAGCGACCCCTTCTTGCCGCGGCCGCGCGGGGTGCGGATGGCGTCGTAGACAAATGCTTCGGCTTGTTCGCTCACGTGAGCTTTCCTTCCATTGTCATCCCTGCCGCTGCGGTGCGGCGGGACGGTTGGTAAAATAGTTCATAACGCAGGTGAGGGAGCGTCTGCGTGGAGCTGCCATTAAAGCGAGCGGGCAATGAGTTCCTTCATGACCTCATTGGCCCCGGCAAGCACCCGCAGCACGCGGTTGTCTGCGTACATGCCGGCGATGGGGTATTCCATCATGTAGCCGTAGCCGCCAAAGAGCTGCTGGCAGCGGTCCACCACTTCGGCGGTTCTGTCGGTGATCCAGTACTTGGCCATGGACGCCGTTGCAGCGTCCAACCCGCCGTTGACGTGCCGTGTGATGCAGTCGTCGAGGAACACGCGGTTGACCCTGGTGATCGTGGCGCATTCGGCCAGCTCAAAGCGGGTGTTTTGCAGTTCAAAAAGCGGCTTGCCGAATGCCTCGCGGGTCTTGGTGTACTCGAGCGTGGCCTCTACGGCGGCCTCGCTCATAGCCTGTGCCATGATGGCGGTGATGAGCCTTTCCTGCGGCAGCTGGTTCATGAGCTGGTAGAAGCCCTTGCCCTCTTCCCCGCCCAGGATGTTGGCGGCCGGGATGCGCAGATTCTCGAAGAACAGCTCCGAGGTGTCCTGGCCCTTGAGTCCGAGCTTGTCCAGCTTGCGGCCGCGGGAGAAACCCGGGGTGTCATCATTGACCTCGGCGACCAGCAGCGAGATGCCCTTGGCCCCCAGGCTGGTGTCCGTCTTGGCGGCGATGACCACCAGGTCGCACAGCTGGCCGTTGGAGATGAAGGTTTTCGAGCCGCTCACCAGGTAGTCATCGCCGTCGCGGACGGCCCGGGTGGTGATGGCCTGCAGGTCGGATCCGGTGCCGGGTTCTGTCATGGCAATGGCACCCACCCATTCGCCGCTGCACATCTTGGCCAGCCAGCGGACCTTTTGCTCCTCATTGGCGTAGGCCAGCAGGTAATGGGCCACGATGCCCTCGCTGACTGCGAAGCCCAGGCTGCCCGCACCTGCCTTCGTCTGTTCCTGTAGCAGCAGTGCCAGGTTGGCGAAGGTGCCACCGCCGCCGCCGTATTCCTCAGGGATGGACATGCCGGAGAGACCAAGTTCCCCGGCGCGGGCATACAGCGCCTTGTCAGGGGCGCCCTGGGCCTGGAACTTCTCCTCAAGCGGGGCAACCTCCTTAGTAAAAAAGTCTTGCAGAAGGGACTGTACGTCGAGCAGATCCTCGTCGATCCATGTCGATGTTGACTGAGTTGTTGACATACCGCCAATAGTGCAGGACTATTGACACCGTGTCAATAGATTGCGCAAGTCTTTACTTTCCATTCATGAAAGCGACGGCCATGACTGCTGAAACCACCACTGCTTACACGGCCATTGTCTACGCCGTTGCCGACCGCATCGCGACGGTTTCCCTGAACCGTCCCGAGGCGCGAAACGGTTACACACTGACCATGGCGCACGAGCTCGAGCACGCCTTTCTGGCTGCCGACGCCGACCCCACCGTTCAGGTTGTGGTGTTCACGTGCGTAGGCAAAGATTTTTCGGTGGGTGCGGATCTCAGCGGCGGAGGCTTTGACGTCTCCGGCACCGATCCCGACGCAGATTGGCAGGAACCGGCGGGACGCTGCTCCAAGACCATCTATGGCATGAACAAGCCGGTCATCGCGGCCCTGCGCGGGGTTTCCGTGGGCGGCGGAATGACCATCACGCTCTCCTGCGACTTCCGCCTCGCCTCCACCGACTCCCGTTTTTCCTTCCCGTTCAGCCGCCGCGGCATTTTCCCCGAGGGAGCCTCGGTCTGGTATCTGCCGCGCCTGGTGGGCATTTCCAAGGCCACTGACTGGATGCTCACCGGCCGCCTCTTTGGCGCCAGTGAAGCGCTCGACGCCGGATTGGTCACCTCGGTGCACGAGCCGGAAGCCGTGCTGGGCGCCGCTTATGAACTGGCCCGGGACATCATTGCCAACACCTCGGAGGTGTCCACGGCCGTGATCAAGCAAATGTTGAACCGGCTCAGCGGGCTTGACTCCCCCATCCCCGTGCATGCTATCGACTCCCGGCTCATTGCAGGGCTGAGCCGGCACAGCGACGCGGTTGAGGGCGTAAAGTCCTTCCTGGAGAAACGGCCGCCGGCCTTCCCCATGACGGTGCCGGGCGACCTGCCGCAGTTGCTTCCCTGGATAGAGACAGACCAAACACCGTGACACTTCCCAGCCCTGCCCCGATCCGGCAGCGACTCAACCCCGACGAACGCCGCCAACAGATTCTTGTGTGCGCGCAGAAGCTGTTTAGCGAGCGGGCCTACGAGGATGTTTCCGCGACGGACATTGCAGCGTCGGCGGGGGTGGCCCGCGGGCTGATCAACCACTATTTCGGCAACAAGCGCGAGCTGTACCTGGAGGTCATCAAGGTCAGTTCCACGGTGTCGAAGGTGGCTGTGGCCACGTTACCTATGGGTTCCCTGGAGGAACGGATCGACTTGGCGGTGGCCTGGTTCCTCGATTCTCTGGAGAAGTCCGGCGGCATGTGGCTGTCCTTCGGCGGCGGATTGGGGCGCGATCCGGACCTGGAGAAGATCCTGATCGCGGCTGAGAACGAGTCCATTGAGCTGCTGATTGAGGCCTGCGGACTGTCCGGGCGGACCGCAGGGCTCGAACAGATCCGGGCAATGTTCCGAGTTTATGCGCAACTGGCCCGCAGCGGTGCCCGTGAATGGCTGTTGCGCAAGACGCTGACCCGCCCACAGGTTCATGCGCTGTTGGCCAGCACTCTGAGGGTCATAGCCGAAGAAGCAGTCGCCGCCATCTAACCCCTCGCCCTCCCTTTGACTCGGTTTCACCTTTGGTCGGTTATTCGCAATCGGACCAAAGCTGATACCTCGTCGGAAGTGGTGGGATGGAGAGGCTACTGGTCCACGTAGAGGTCGATCATCAGCTCCACCGACGGGTCCACGGCGTAGCCGGAGAAGTCCTCCATGCCGCGGGCACGCAGTAGCTCCTCGTCGATGATGGCCTGGCCCGTCAGTTCCCGGCTGTTGGTGGTGAGGATCGCGTGCGCGGCGTCGGCCATGATGGCGGCCGTGCGCGATCGCCGGATCATCTCGTCCCCGCCCAGGATGTTCGCCACGGCGGCAGTTGCAATCGTGGTGCGCGGCCACAGCGCATTCGAAGCAACCCCCTGGGCCGCAAACTCGGCCGCAAAGCCCAGCGCCGTCAGCGTCATGCCGTACTTCGCCAGGGTGTAGGCCGGATTCATGCCGAGCCACTTCTGTGACAAGTTCAGCGGCGGGCATAGCGAAAGGATGTGCGGATTCTCCGCCTCCAATAGAAAAGGCAGCGCCGCCTTGGACAGCATGAAGGTGCCTCGCACGTTCACATCCTGCATGAGATCGTATCGCTTGGGTGAAACCTTCAGCGTGCCGTCCAGGGAGATCACGGAGGCGTTGTTCACCACGATGTCGATCCCGCCGAACGTCGCCACAGCCTGCACCACGGCGGAGGCGATCGTCTCGTCGTCGCGGACATCGCCGACCACGGCCAGCACCTTCCCGCCAGCGGCCTCAATCGCTGCAGCTGAGGTGTGGATGGTGCCTTCCAGCCGGGGGTCCGGGGTGTCCGTCTTGGCGATCAGGACCACATTGGCCCCGTCGCGGGCGGCGCGCACGGCGATGGCCAGCCCGATCCCGCGCGAGCCGCCCGACATCAGCAGGGTTTTTCCGCCCAGGTTCCCCATCCCAGACGGGGCACAGGCACCCAAGCCGCCATCCGGCGTCGTGCTTCCCCCACTGCCAGTGCTGCCCAAATCCCTAGATGTTCCGGTCATGACCCCTCCAATATGGTTCGCGCAGATCGCGCTTCAAAATTTTCCCCGTCGCATTGCGCGGCAGTTCCTCCACAAAATCCACCGAGGTGGGGCACTGGTAGTGGGCCAGTCGCTCACGGCAGAAGGCGATGAGGTCCGCTTCGCCCACTGTACTGCCCTCGTTGCGAACCACTACAGCCTTGACGGTCTCGACCCATTTGGGGTGCGGGACGCCCATAACAATCCCCTCGTTGACATCCGGGTGGGCCATGAGCACGTTCTCCACCTCGGGGCAGTAGACGTTCTCGCCGCCAGAGATGATCATGTCCTTGAGACGGTCCACCATGTACAGGTAGCCGTCCTCATCCATGTGCCCGATGTCCCCGGAGCACAGGAATCCGTCAGCTGTGAACGCGTTGGCGGTGTCCTCGGGGCGGTTCAGGTAGCCTCTCATGGTCAGCCGGCCGCGGACCTGAATCTCGCCGTTGACGCCGGCGGGCAGGACCTCGTGCGTGAAGGGCTCCGCGATCCGGATCTCCAGCCCCGGCAGCGCACGCCCCACCGATTGCAGCACCTCCGGCCGCGGCGGATTCCGGTGGTCCGTGTCTTGGAGCATGGAGGCGATGCCGGAGAGCTCGGTCATGCCGAACACGTGCGCCAGTTCCGTGTCCGGCCAGGTTTTGAGGGTCTTGGCCAGAAGCGGCAACGGCATGGGCGAGGAGCCGTACGCGATCTTCTTCAGCGAGGAAAAAGCGGCCGCAGCCTGCTCCCCCGCACCGAGGACGGCGTGGATGACGGCCGGAACCAGGAACGCGAACCGGGCCCCCTGGGCAATCGCCTTCATGAGCGAGGGCCCGGAGGGGTCACGCAGGTAAATGGTGCTCGCACCCGCGTAAATCCCCACCTGGAGATAGCAGGAACCACCCACGTGGAACATCGGCATGCCAACCATGTTCACGTCGCCCGGCACCATGCGGAAGCCCTCATTGGCCATGACGGAGTGTGCGTTGACCGACGTGTGCGTCAGCTCCACGCCCTTGGGCCGGCCCGTGCTGCCCGAGGTGTAGACGACCAGGACCGTGTCGTTCGGGTCAATCTCTTCACGTACGACGCCGTTGCCTCCTTCCGAATTTTCGGCGGCTTCCATGCCTTCCGGGGCTTGGGCGCCGCCGGCAAGGAACGGCTCATATTCGTCGTTTTCTCCTCCGATGGCGACGGTGCGGGGCGGCTTAGTTTCACTCTCGGCTGCGGCTGCCTGCAGCACGCCCTGGAACTCGGCGCCGTAAAACACTATTTTCGGGGTCGAGTCTTCAAGGATGTAGGCCAGCTGGCCGGGGGCCAGGCGGAAGTTGCCCACCACCGTGCCGGCGCCGAGTGCTGCTGCGGCAAAGGTCAGTTCAACGATGGCCATGTGGTTCATGTCGAAGGTGAGGATGCGGTCCCCCCGCCTGATGGCGGCCCTCCGCAGGGCCTCTGTCAGCGCGAGGATCCGGGGCCGCCACTGGGCCCAGGTGTAATTGACGTCGCCGCAGATGACGGCGTTTTCATCGGGCCTTTCCTTGGCCCAGTGGTCCAGCCGGTCCTGCAGAAACACCGGCGTCGCAAGGGTGTCAAGCGTCATGTCTAACCTTTCTGTTGCGCCGGCGTCATTGCCGGGGGTTGGTACACGAGGGTTGGAGAGGGCTGAGGTGATGCAGGGTTCATGAAAAACCTGCCAAAGGTGATGCAGCGTTGGGGCGGGTCAGGGGGCGGGGAGGCTCCAGGACGGCTTGCGGCGTTCCAGGAACGCGGCCATGCCCTCCTTTGCCTCCGGTGTGGTGAAGAGCCGGGACGACAGTTCAACCATCTGCCCGGCACCTTCATTGAGGGCGGCGAGCATGGTGGCGGCGGCCATCTTCTTGCTCACTGCCAGGCCCTGGGGGGAACCCTGCCGGATGCCGGCCAGGATGGGTTCCAGGGCGGCATCCACGTCGTCCACCGCGAGTGTGATGAGTCCGCAGTCCTGCGCCTTTGCGGCGTCGAACGACTCCCCGGTCAGGTAGTAGCGGGACACGGCCCGGCTGCTCATCCGCGGCAGCGTGGTCAGCGAGATGATGGCCGGGCCCAGCCCGATCCGCACCTCGGAAAAGGCGAAGGTGGCGGAAGAGGCCGCCACGACTATGTCGCACGCACCCAGCATGCCCAGCCCGCCTGCCCGGGCCACGCCGCGAACCAGGGCAATGACGGGCACGGACACCGTGAGGATGGTGCGCAGGATCGTGACCAGATCCTGCGCGCCGGCCTCGACGCCGTGGGCGCCGGCCTCCTTGAGGTCCGCCCCTGCGCAGAACACGCTGCCGGTGTGTGTGAGCAGAATCCCGCGGACCTGTCCGGCGCCGGCTGCGAGCGCGGCCCGTTCCAGCCCGGCAACGAGCTCGCCCACCAGCTGGCGGGACAGCGCGTTGCGGTTGCCGGGCGAGTCCAGGGTGATCGTGGCGATGCCACCCGAAACGGCGTAGCGGACCAGTTCAGCAGTCACGGGTCAGTAGCTCTTCGGCAGGCCGAGCGAGTGCTGGGCAATGAAGTTCAGCACCATCTCACGGCTGACCGGCGCCACCCGGCCAATACGGGCCAAGCCCAGCATTTGTGCCAGGCCGTATTCCTTGCTCAGGCCGTTGCCGCCCATGGACTGGATGGCCACATCCAGGGCGTTGATGCTGGCCTCGGCACCGGAGTACTTGGCCATGTTGGCTGCCTCGCCGGCGGCCTTGTCTTCCCCTGCGTCGTAGAGCGCTGCGGCCCGGAGCATCATGAGCCGGCTCAGTTCCACCTCGATGTGTGCCTTGGCCAGTGGGTGGGCGATTCCCTGGTGTGCACCGATGGGCTGGCCCCAGACCTCGCGTTCCTTCACGTAGTCCACGGCCTTGTTGATGGCGTAGCGGCCCGTGCCCACCGCGATGGCGGAGGCCATGATGCGTTCCGGGTTCAGCCCGGCAAACAGGGCTTCCAGGGGTGCGTCGGCGCCGCCCACCAAAGCAGAAGACGGGAGGCGGACGTCGTCCAGGAACAGCAGGTACTGCTTCTCCGATTCGATAATGTCCATCTCCACCTCCCGGTATTCAAAGCCGGGGGTTTCCCGTGGCAGCACGAACATGGCCGGGCGCAGGCGGCCATTGCGCTCATCCACGGTGCGCGCCACGATCAGCACGTAGTCGGCGTTGTTGACGCCGGTGACATAGATCTTGCGGCCGTTGAGCACCCAGTCGTCGCCGTCGCGGCGGGCCACGGTGGAGATGTTGTGCGAGTTGGAGCCGGCGTCGGGCTCGGTGATGCCGAAGGCCATGACGATGGAGCCGTCGGCAAATCCTGGCAGCCACTCCTGCTTCTGTTCGTCCGTGCCGTATCTGGCGATGATCGTGCCGCAGATGGCCGGGGACACTACCATCATGATCATCGATGCACCCAAGGCGGAGGACTCCTCCAGCACGGCGGCGAGTTCGTAGATGCCCGCCCCGCCGCCGCCGTATTCCTCCGGCACCGAGACGCCCAGGAAGCCGGCTTCGCCGAGCTCCTGCCACATTTCCGTCATAGATTCCCCGGCGCGCGCGTGCTTGGTGGCGTATTCGTGACCGTAGCGGCCCACGATGTCCCGCACCGCCGCTCGCAGGGCCTGCTGTTCTTCAGTTTCAACAATGCTCATCTGCTTCTCCTCGTTGAGTTTCCAAGTCATTGAATTCTTCTTATTTGACGGCGGAGTCGGCGGCGTTGACCACGGCCAGCACCATGCCCACGTCCACGTTCTGCCCCACCGTGACCGGCAGCTCGGCCACCACCCCGTCCACCGGGGCACCGATGGTGTGCAACATCTTCATGGCCTCCAACACCAGCAGCGGCTGGCCCGCGGTGACCGCATCACCCGCCTGCACGTGCACGCTGACCACGGCGCCGGGCATGGGGGCGGTGAGTGAGCCCTCCGCCACGGCCAGGGACGGGTCGGGGAAGCGCTCCACCTCGGTGAAGGTGACGGAGCCGCCGTCGCCATCCACCTCAATCACCGTCGCGGCATTCGTTGCGTAGTGGGCCAGGTGCCACGTGCGCACCAGCCCGTCCACGTCCAAGCTCACCTGCTCGGCGCTCAGATGCACGACGCCGGTCCCCCCGAATCCCTCCGCCTTCAGTCCGCGGCGGGTCAGGGCATACCGGATGGGGTGCTCCCCTGCCGGACCGGCAAAGGTGGTGGTGTGCTGCATGGAGGGAAGGTTCCGCCAGCCGCTGGGCAGCCCGCCCAGCACCCCATTGCTGCGGGCCTGGTCCCTGCGCAGTGCGGCACCGGCCAGGGCTGCTGCGAGCGCGGCCAACTTTTCCTCCGCAGGTCCGGCCACCGGTGCCGCCAGGGTTTCCAGCCCGTGGGTGGACAGGAACGCGGTGTCTGTCTCCCCCGCCAGGAACGCTTTGTGGCGCAGGATGTGCACGAGCAAATCCCGGTTGGTGCGCACACCGTGGATGCGGGCTGTGGCCAGGGCCTTGGCCAGGGTGCGTGCGGCCTCGGTGCGGGTGGGGGCCCAGGCGATGAGTTTGGCCAGCATGGGGTCGTAGTGGATGGAGACGGTGGAACCGGCCTCCACGGAGGAGTCCAGGCGCAGCCCGCGCTCGCGGGCCGGGAGCGCAAAATCCGCAGCCAGCCCGTCGACCTCGAAGCGCTGGATGGTCCCGGTCTGTGGCGCCCAGCCCGCAGCCGGGTCCTCGGCATAAAGACGCACCTCAATGGCTGCCCCACCCACCATGCCGGCACGTGGGGACGGCTGCCTCTCAGGCAGCTTCCCGCCCGCGGCCACCTCCAGCTGCAGCGCCACCAGGTCCAGGCCCGTGGTGCATTCGGTGACGGGGTGTTCCACCTGCAGGCGGGTGTTCATCTCCAGGAAGTAGAAGCGCCCGGCCTCGTCTGCCAGGAACTCCACGGTTCCGGCGCCCACATAGTCAACGGCCCTCGCCGCGGCCACGGCCGCCGCAAAGAGCTTCTCGCGCATGCCAGGAGTGCGTTCCACCAGGGGCGACGGCGCCTCCTCCACCACTTTTTGGTGGCGTCGCTGGATGGAGCATTCGCGCTCCCCCACGGCCCACACCGTCCCGTGGGCATCTGCCATGATCTGGACTTCCACGTGATGGCCCGTTTCCAGGTACGGCTCGCAAAATACGGTCCCATCGCCGAAGGCGCTCGCAGCCTCCGTGCTGGCGGCCTCCAATTCAGCGGGAAGGTCGGCCACGGCCCGGACGATGCGCATGCCGCGCCCACCGCCACCAGCGGACGCCTTGATCAGCACGGGCAGCTGGCTCTCCGTGACAGTGGCCGGGTCCAGTTCGGTCAGGACCGGCACGCCGCCGGCGGCCACCAGCAGCTTTGACTCAATCTTTGAGCCCATGGAATCGATCGCCGCCGGTGAGGGGCCGATCCAGGTCAAGCCCGCCGCCTCCACGGCCCGGGCAAAACCGGCGTTCTCGGATAGGAAGCCGTAACCGGGGTGGATGGCATCGGCCCCGGCCCTCAACGCTGCAGCAATGATCACCTCCGCGCGCAGGTACGTATCGGAGGCGGCCGTCCCGGGCAGGTGCACCGCGGTGTCCGCGTCCAGGACAAAGGGGGCTCCGGCGTCGGGCGTGGAAAAGACAGCCACGGTGGAGATGCCGCGCTCCCGGCAGGAGTGGAAGACTCGGCGGGCGATCTCGCCGCGGTTGGCGACGAGAACGCAGGTGATGGGTTGGTTCATGGTGGTCATTTTGGCTCACATCCGGAAGACGCCGAAGCCCTCGGCGCCCTTGATTTCGGTGGTGGCGATGGCCGAGAGTGCCATTCCCAGCACGGTGCGGGTGTCGCGGGGGTCGATGATGCCGTCGTCGTAGAGCTTTCCGGAGAGGAAGGTGGGCAGCGATTCGGCCTCGATCTGGGCCTCGACGACGGCGCGCATCATGGCGTCTGCGTCCTCGTCGAAGTCGCGCCCCGTGGAGGCTGCTGCGGCGCGGCCCACGATCGACATGACGCCTGCCAGCTGCGCTGCCCCCATGACTGAGGAGCGGGCGGAGGGCCAGGAGAACAGGAAGCGGGGGTCAAAGGCGCGCCCGCACATGCCGTAGTGGCCCGCACCAAAGGAGGCCCCCAGAAGCACGGAGAGGTGCGGGACGGTGGAGTTGGAGACGGCGTTGATCATCATGGAGCCGTGTTTGATGATGCCGGCCTGCTCGTATTCCTTGCCCACCATGTATCCGGTCGTGTTGTGCAGGAACAGCAGGGGTGTGTTGGAGGCGTTGGCGAGCTGGATGAACTGGGCCGCCTTTTGCGCCTCGGCGGAGAACAGCACGCCGCGGGCGTTGGCCAGGATGCCCACTGGGTGGCCGTGGATGCGGGCCCAGCCGGTGACCAGGGAGGTGCCGTAGAGGGCCTTGAACTCGTCAAAGTCGCTGCCGTCCACCACGCGGGCGATGACCTCGCGGGGGTCGAAGGGTACCTTGAGGTCGGAGGGGACGATGCCCAGGAGCTCCTGCTCATCCATCAGCGGCTCCACGGCGGGCGCCGGGGCCGGACCTTTTTTAACCCAGTTGAGCCGGGCCACGATTCGGCGACCGATCCGAAGCGCGTCCATCTCATCGAGCGCGTAGTAGTCGGCGAGGCCGGAGACGCGGGCATGCATGTCGGCACCGCCCAGGGACTCGTCGTCGGACTCCTCCCCCGTGGCCATCTTTACCAGCGGCGGGCCAGCCAAAAACACCTTGGAGCGTTCCTTGATCATGACGATGTGATCGCTCATACCGGGGACATATGCGCCGCCGGCCGTGGAGTTGCCAAACACGAGCGCAATGGTGGGGATGCCTGCAGCGGAGAGCCGCGTGAGGTCGCGGAACAGCTTACCGCCGGGGATGAAGATTTCGCTTTGGGTGGGCAGGTCGGCACCGCCGGATTCCACCAGGGAAATGACGGGCAGCCGGTTTTCCCGGGCGATGTCCATGGCACGGAAGATCTTTTTGATCGTGTAGGGGTTGGACGTGCCGCCCTTGACGGTGGGTTCATGGGCCACGATCAGGCACTCAACGCCTTCCACGACGCCGATGCCGGTGACGGCGCTGGCGCCCACATGGAATGTGGTGCCCCATGCGGCCAGCGGTGAGAGTTCCAGGAACGGGGAGTCCCTGTCCAGGAGCATTTCCACCCGCTCTCGCGCCAGCAGCTTGCCGCGTTTGCGGTGCCGTTCCACGGCCTTGTCCCCGCCGGCCGCCAGGACCTTGGCGTATTCGCCGTCCAGCTCGGCCAGCTTTTCCTCCATGGCGCCTTTGTTGGCCATGAACTCCGCGCTGTGCGGGTCAATCAGGGTGCGTATAGCTGTCACAGGAATTCCTCCGGGATCTCGAGGTGGCGGGCACGGAGCCATTCGCCCAAAGCCTTGGCCTGCGCGTCGAAGCGGGCGTTGGACGCCACGCCTTCCCCGAGCAGGCCGCGGATGACAAAGTTCACGGCGTGCAGTTTCGGGAACACATGCCGCTCCACCTCCATCGTTTTGGTATCGGGCAGCAGCTCCTTTAGCGCCTCCACCGTGAGGGTGTGCACCAGCCAGGGCCAGGCGTCGTCGCGCTCCACCCACACGCCGACGTTTGCGTCCCCGCCCTTGTCACCGCTGCGGGCCGCCGCGACCCGCCCGAGCGGGGCACGCGCCGTCGTGCTAGGGCTGGGTAGGGGTGGGAGAGTTGGTTCCTCCACAGGGGCAAGGGCGACGGCGGATGGGACCGTCCCGGGGTGGGGCGGGACCTCCTCCGTGGTGCCGTCGGGCAACGTGACCAGGTGACGGACCTGGGTGGCGCGGACCCAGCCGGGCGTGTAGACGCCGTAGGGGGCGGCGTCGCCGGGCGGGGCGGTCAGATGGAAGCCGGGGTAGCTGGCCAGGCCGATCTGCACGGCGGCATTGGAGAAGGCACGGCCCACGAGCTTTTGGTCCTGTCCGCGGGCCACGCAGTGCAGCATGGCGCTGGCTTGCTCTTCCGTGGCGGCGTCGTCGTGGTCGGTGCGGGCCAGAGTCCAGGTGGTGCCCTCCGGGACTTGCTGCCCGATCTGGCTTTGGATCAGGGCCGCCTTTTTCTCGATGTCCAGGCCGGTGAGGACGAATGTGACCTCGTTGCGGAAGCCGCCGAGGGCGTTGATGGAGACCTTCAGCGTGTCCGGCGGGGCCTCACCCTGGATGCCGGAGAGGCGGACGCGGTCGGGGCCGGTTTCCTCGAGGTTGATGGAGTCCAGGCGCAGGATGGCGTCCGGGCCGGCGTAGCGGGCGCCGGTGATTTCGTAGACGAGCTGGGCTGTGACGGTGCCTGCTGTGACGGCGCCGCCGGTGCCGGGGTGCTTGGTGATGGTACTGGAGCCGTCCACTTCGATTTCCGCGATGGGGAAGCCCGGGCGGTGCATGTCCTCGAACGAGTCGAAAAAGGCGTAGTTGCCGCCGGTGGCCTGAGTGCCGCATTCAATGACGTGGCCGGCCGCCATGGCGCCGGCGATTTCGTTGTAGTCTGTCTCTTTCCAGCCGAAGTGGTGTGCGGCGGCGCCCACCACGAGCGAGGCGTCGGTGACGCGGCCGGTGACCACAATGTCTGCTCCGGCCCTGAGTGCTGCGGCGATGCCCCAGCCGCCCAGGTAGGCGTTGGCCGAGAGCGGTGTGCCGTTGCTGGTTGTCAGGCCGAGTTCTTCTGCGCGGTCGATGAGGTCGTCGCCGTGGACGTGGGCGATTTTTGTCTTGACGTTGAAGGTTTCAGCCAGTTGCGTGAGCTTGTCCGCCAGGCCTTTGGGGTTCAGTCCGCCGGCGTTGACCACGATCTTCACACCCCTGTCCATGGCCAAGGCCAGGCTCTGCTGCATTTCGGCCAGGAAGGTTTTCGCGTAGCCGGTGGAGGGGTCCTTGGACCTGTCCCGGGCCAGGATCAACATGGTCAGCTCGGCTAGGTAGTCGCCGGTGATGACGTCAACGGGGCCGCCCTCCAGCATTTCCTGGAAGGCGCCGGCGCGGTCGCCGTAGAAGCCGGAGGCGTTCGCGATGCGAAGCACGCTCATGCGGGGGTTCCTATCTCCCCGGCAGCAACCGGTTTGCGCCCTTCACCGGGCGGGCCGGCGAAGGCCTGCACAATGTCCAGCCACTTGTCCGCGTTGGGGCCGCTGGCGCTCAGGGCCAGATCGTCGCGGTGCCGGCGGCGGGTGGCCAGCAGGCAAAAGTCCTCGGCCGATCCGCTGACTTTTTCGGCGGCGTCTTCGGGGCCCCAGGCCCAGTTCTCCCCCGCGGCTCCGGACAGTTCCACGCGGAACTCTTCCTCCGGCGGGGTCAGCTTGTTTGCTTTGAAGGCAAAGTTACGGGTGCGCACGGCCAGGTGGGCAATGTGGCGCAGCCTGTTGGTGGGTTCGCGGGTGGCGCCGAGGGCGTCGGCAATGTCCTGCCCGTGCGCCCACGTTTCCATGATGCGCGCCGTCGCCATGGAGGTGGGACTCATGGGCGGGCCAAACCAAGGCAGGCGGGCACCCTCGGCGACCTCTCGCAGGGAAGCCGCCATCCGGCGTCGTCCCTCCCTCCACTGCACCAACAGCTGGGCAGGAGGCAGTGCGGCCAACTCGGCTGCGGCGCCGTCAATCGTGATGGCGCCGGACTGGAAAGCGATCCGCAGAGCGGCGAAGGCGTCCGTGTCACCATTGGCTGCGGCTGCGGCATCGATGACGACGGCGTCCGTCCAAGCCAGGTGGCCAATCTGGTGGGCGATGGACCAACCGGGCGACGCCGTGGCCTGCGCCCAGCCGCTATCGGGAAGCCGCGCCACCAGGGCGTCAAGAACCTCCGACTCGGCCTCAAAATCTGCCAGGACAGTTGCCACGTCCACCATGCTTGAACTCCTTCATTACTGCTCAGTAGGTATGCACCTAAGTATGTGATGCACTTCATAAAAAAGCAAGCATGATTGATTGTTTCCCTTTTGTGCTAGCGTCCTGTTGGTGAGTAGAACAGCCATTGAACCCAGACAGGACCGCAGCCGCGCCACGCGGGAACGGCTGCTGGAGAGCGCCGTGACGTTGCTGTCCGAGACCGGCTGGACCAACACCACTGTCACCACGGTGGCGGCCCACGCAGGCGTGTCCCGCGGTGCCACGCAACACCACTTCCCCACCAGGGACGACCTCTTCACGGCCGCCATTGAGTACATGACCGTGGCGCGTGTGGACGAACTCAAAACCACACTCGCCGCCCATTCCGACGGCCCGGCGCCCGTGCGCGATGTCCTGGAATCCATCGTGGGACTGTACACCGGCCCCCTGTTCAAGGCGGCCCTGCAGGTGTGGACGGCGGCCGCCGTCGACCCCGTTGTGCGTGAACACATCATCCCGCTGGAGCAGACGGTGGCGCGCGAGGCGTTCCGGCTGGCGTCCACCCTGCTGAACATCAACCGGGAGAACCCACGGCTGCGCGCCATCGTGGCCGCCACCTTGGACCTGGGCCGCGGCCTGGGCCTGGCCAACATCCTGACGGACGACGCCGGCCGCCGCACCTGGGTGCTCGACGCCTGGTCCGCGGAACTGGAAGCGATCATCGCCGCCGAATCCCCCACCCCCTAGCGACGCTCCCTCACTTTCTGGGGTTCTCCCTAGCGACGCGCTATCACCTCTGCACAGCGCGACGGATAAGATCAGTCCAGTGCCATTGGGGCATTTGGGTGGCATCAGTGAAACGTTAGATTCATGGGACCAGCAGGCGCAAACACAAATTCTCAAAAGAGCGCCAGCGGCTCCTGGCCTCCGGCATCCCGCCGCTGCTGGCAGGAATGACCACCACCTTGTCCGTCTACGCCATGATTGGCGCACTGGTGGCCTCGCTGTTGGTGTCAGCCGTCCAGTTGACCAGGCTGCTGCCGCAGTTTGCCCCACAGATCGCTGAACTGCGCGCCGACCTGCGGGTCCTGTTCGACACCGCCTTCAACCTGCTCGGCAGTGCCATGAATGTGGGCTCGGGCCTGGTGTTCGTGCTCCAGTTGGTGATGCTCATGAGCATTGACGCCGCCTACTTCCCCACGATCCTGGCCGCGGTCAAGCAAAAGTGGGCCCTCGCGGTGGAAGCGCTGGGCAACTCCGCCAAGTTGAACCGATCCTTCATGATCATGACCGCCATCTTTGGCACCATCGTCGCGACGCTGAATCTGGCCCGCTTGTTGATCCTGGGCGTTCCGGGCGCGGGATTGTGGGCGCTGCTGTCTTTCGTCAGCGGATTCATCGCGTTCATCGGCGACATCAGTGAATCCAAGGCAATGCTTGCGACCCAGTGCGCGAAAGCAAGGCAGGGCCACAACTGAGGGAAGTTTTTCGAAGAGCTATTGCAGGTTGGAGGTCAGGCGCGCCGCACTGTCCCAGAACTTCTCCCCGGCAGGGCGCTTGACCCAGTCGGCCAGTTCCAGTTCCCGGCTATTGGCCCGGTAGCCGTCCTCCACTGCACGCATCTGCGTCACGAAGTCGGCGCTGTGGACCAGGACGGAGATCTCCATGTTCAGCGAGAAGGACCGGATGTCCATGTTGGAGGAACCAATGACAGCAACGTCGGAATCTATGCTGAAGTGCTTGGAGTGCAGCACCTCCGGGGACTTATAGAGATAGATCCTGACCCCGGCCCGCAGCAACGCCTCGTAGTAGGAACGCTGGGCGTGGTAGACCATCGCCTGGTCGCCAACCTCGGAAACGAACAGCTCAACGGAGAGCCCGCGCCCTGCGGCGGTGATGATGGCCAGCAGCACCGAGTCCTCGGGCACAAAGTACGGGCTGGTGATGCTGACCCGTTCGGTGGCCTGGTGAATCATGGACACAAAGAGCTTGAGGCTGTTGTCATTTTCAAAGCTCGGCCCGCTGGGCACCACCTGCATGTCCACCAAGTGCGTGGCCGGGTCCAGGACCACCGGGGAGGTGTCCAATTCCAACAGCACATCACTTTCGCTGAACCAGTCGGTGACAAAGACGGCGTCGAGTTCGCGCACCACGGGTCCGTGGACACGCATCATCAGCTCGTGCCAGCGCAGCCCGCGTGCAATGTTCTTCTTCTTGTTGTAGCTCTCATGGACCAGGTTTTGGGATCCGGCGAAGCCCACCTTCCCGTCCACCACCACCAGTTTGCGGTGGTTTCGCAGGTCGATCCGCTGCCACTGCCAGCGCCACGGCCGCAGCGGCAGCATGGCGTGGTATTCGGCGCCCATGGCCTTCAGCGCGGCAAGTGTTTCCTTACGCCCGGGGTTAATCACAGACGCCAGGTGGTCGCTGAGGACGCGCACTTTCACCCCGCGCTGGCGGGCCCGTTCCAGCGCGTCAAAGAACGGTTGCGTGGCCGAATCGAGCACCAGGATGTAAAACTCCACGTGGACATAGTGCACGGCGTCGTCAATTTCCTTGGCCATGGCGGCAATGGAGCCGTGGTAATCGGGGAGAAGTTCGACCCCGTTGCCCCCACCATGGGCAGCGCGCCCAAGTTGTTGTTGAGGGTGACAAGAGTGGCCAGCCCGTGCGGCCAGTGATCCCGGTGACTGAGCTGGCCCAGCCCCTCGGTGCGCTCCAAGATCAACTCGTTGACATGCTTTTGCTTGTCGCGGCGGGCCTTGGGCAGGCGGTTGTAGCCCACCAGGAAGAAAGCGATGATGCCGATGTAGGGGATGAAGATGATGGTCAGCATCCAGGCGATGGCTGTTGCGGGCCGGCGTCGTGCGGAAATGTAGGCAACCGCCACGGCGCCCAGGAATACATGCAGGCCCAGCAGCACCCAGGCCAGATGGCCCGCGTCAATGAACCAGTTGAAGATGCTCACTAAAAGTTCTCTCCCTTGTGAAAAACAGGCGACGGCGGACTCATCCGAGTCCGCCGTCGCGTCGCCTGACCATTGCCAGTCTAGGGCCGAAGACTCAGGAAACTTTGGTGAAGTTCACAATCAGGTCACTGAGCAGGCGTGTGCCGTACCCGGTGGCACGTTGGGGCGTCAGGAGTCCTCGGTGTCGCTCTTCATGGTCCCGGCTGTGGTCCCGCCCACGTCGGAGATGTCCGCAATATCCGAATCGAGCTGCTTGAGGTAGCGGTTCTCCAGCGGCAGCTGCCAGGCAGACTCACCTGTCGCGGCCGCCGCAGCCGTGACCTGGTCCACCAGTTCCTGGTTGTTGCCGATGGTGGCCCCCACCAGGGTGACGGGTGCGGCCATGGCCGCACCCGTCAGGGTGGCGATGTCCACGATGGCATCCCGGGATTCCTCCATGGCCAGGCACAGGGCGTCCATCATGACCAGCCGTCCCCCGGCGTCGGTGTTCTCACCCTCAACGGTCTTGCCGTTACGGGCCCGCAGCACATCGCCGAGTTTCGTGGCGGTGCCGGAGGGCATGTTGTCGGTGCACATCAGCCAGGCGCTGACCTCGGCGTTGGCGCCGAGGTCGCGTAGCCTCGTCATGGCGGCCAACACTGCCGCGGAGCCTGCCATATCCATCTTCATGGCCAGGTGCATGAGGTCCCAGGGTTTCAAGCTGATACCGCCGGAGTCGTACATGATGCCCTTGCCCACCAATGCCAGGTGCGCCGTGGGAACACCCTCCGGCTTGTAACGCAGCACGATCATGCGCGGTTCTTCGTAGCTGCCGGCATTCACGCCCAGCAGGCCACCGCAACCAAGCTCGATCAGTGCCGCCAGGCCGTACGTTGCCACCGTGAGCCCAAACGACGGTCCCTGTTCGGTGGCAAAGTCGCCATATTCGGTGGCTATCAGGTGCCCGAGAGGGTTGTTGGCCAGGTCGCGGGCCAGCAGGGCGCCCTCCACAGCAACTTGAGCGGCCAGGCCCCAGCTGTGGCGCAGTAGTTGCTCAAGTGCTGGTGGGGATACGAAAAACCCCCAGCATAATGGCTGGGGGTTTTCCTCAACATGGTTGCGGGGACAGGATTTGAACCTGTGACCTCCGGGTTATGAGCCCGGCGAGCTACCGAACTGCTCCACCCCGCGATGTGATCTTTACTTTACGCGGAGGCGGGGCCGGAGGGCAAACTGGAGGCGGGTGACCTTCGTCTCCTCCGGCTCAGCCCAGGCCAGTACCCCTGAACACCACACGTGATCGCCCCCGGCGTCAGGCGTTAAATGCCGGGAGCTTGCGCAGACGTTGCCGTCTGCGCAAGCTCCCGTCATGCGTGGGACGACCTAACGCTAAGGCGCAGGGGTGGGTGTTGGGCTAGGTGTTGCCGCGGCCGCGGCGGCACCTTCGGCCGCAATGGCCGCCGTGATGGCATCCTGGAGTGCTTTCTGCGCCACACCGTAGGCGGCAAAATCGCCCTTGGCCAGCGCTGACTGCCCGTCCTTCAATGCCTGGTTGGCGTCGTTAAGCGCCTTGGCCAGGGCCGGGTTGGTGCTTGCCGGAGCGCCGGGTTCGGTGGAACTGCCACTTGCGCCGGGGTCCTTTTGGACACCCGCATCCCCGGCCTGGGCTCCGGAGTCCCCGCCGAAGAGCTGGTCAAGGGCGTCATTGAGGGTCGCAGCATATCCAATCTTGTTACCGAACGCGACCAGCACGCGCTGCAACGTCGGGTACGAGGTGGAACCCGTGGACTTCACATACACGGGCTGGACGTACAGCACGCCGCCACCCATGGGGAGCGTGAGCAAGTTGCCGTTGATGACATCCGACTGGCCCAATTTCAACACGTTCAGCTGTTCGGAAACTGAAGGGTCGGACTGGAACGTGTTTTGCACCTGACCGGGGCCGGGCACCTGTGTGGCGTCGGGTAGCTCCAGCAACTGCAGCTTGCCGTAGTTGGGGCTCTTCACGCCCTTCACATTGCCGGCGTCGCCATTGGCGGCCATGAAGCCGTAGAGGATGTTGCGTGAATCGGTGTTCTTCACCTGCTGCGGAATGAAGTCGGTGGTCAGCGAGAACGCCGTCTTGTCCTTACCGGGCATCTTCAGGGACTGGTAGTACGGCGGCTGCTTGTCAACGGCCTTGGTGGTGGGATCGTCTGGAACGCTCCAAGCCAGGGTGTTGTTGTAGAACTTTCCTGGGTCGGTCACGTGGTACTGGCCCATCAACTCCCGCTGGACCTTGAACAGGTCCTCTGGGTAGCGCACATGGGACATCACGTCGGCAGACATGTCCGTGAAGGGCTTGATGCTGGTGGGGAAGATCTTTTCCCAGGCCTTCAGGATGGGATCCTGCGTGTCCCACGCGTAAAGGTCAACGGAGCCGTCATAGGCGTCCACCGTGGCCTTGACCGAGTTGCGGATGTAGTTCACCGACGCCGCGGGAAGCGCACCGGCGCCGCTGGCTGCTGTCAACGAGTCGGTGGTGGCCTCCTGCAACTGCTGCTGCTGGGAGTAAGGGTAGTAGGAGCTGGTGGTGTAACCGTCCACGATCCACTTAACCTTGCCATCGACGATGGCGGGGTACGGGTTGCCGTCGATGGTCAGGTACGGGGCAACCTTGGCAACGCGCTCCTCCGGGGTGCGGTCATAGAGGATCTGGGACTTTTCATTCACTCCGTTGGTCAGCAACAGGTCCGAGGACTGGAACTTCATGGCGTACATGATCCTGTTGAACCAGTTACCCAGGGACGGGCCGCCGTTACCGGTGAAGGTTGTCAACGATTCACCCGAAGCGTCGGTGCTGGCGGTTGTACCCTGAGGTCGGTCAAGCTCAACGTTGGGGGTTCCCTCCGGGGCTCCGACAATCGAGTACTCCGACGTCGACTGGCCGAAGTAGATGCGCGGCTGGTAGCTGGTGTCGGTACCCAACAATCCCGTGGACGGGACGCCAGACTGGATGAAGTCGGGCTTACCGTCTGAGGTGACAGTGTTTGCCTTGGCGGCGACGACGCCGTATCCGTGGGTGTAGACCAGGTGCTGGTTGTACCAACTTTGCTGGTCCGGGTTGATGCCCTGCGGGTTCAGTTCGCGCACGGCAATCACGGTGTCCTGGACCTTGCCGTCAACAGTGTAACGGTCCACGTTCAGTGTCTTGGGGAACTCGTAGTAGGGCCGGAACTGCTCCAGCTGGGCAAAGGTGGAGGACACCAAGTTTGGATCTAGCAGGCGGATGTTGGCCGTGGTGTCGGCGTCCGCACGCAGGGCCCCGGGGGTCGCCGTCGTGGTGGCGTTGTAAGGGGTGACCTCCATGCCGCTGAGCCCGTAGGCGTCCCGGGTCATGTCGATGTTGCGGCCAATGAACTGCGATTCCAGGCTCTGCTGGGACGGCACAACCTGCAATTGCTGGATGGCCCACGGGTAGATACCGCCGGCCACAATGGCCGTAATGACCAGCATGCCGGTGCCGATCAGCGGCAGCTTCCACTTGCCAATGAACGCGGCCACGATGAACAAGATGGCAACGATGATGGCGGCCACGGCCAGGATGGCCTTGGTGGGGATCACAGCGTTCACGTCGGTAAACATGGCGCCGGCGCGGTAACCGCCGTTGTTCTGCAAGGTGGCGTAGCGGTCAAGCCAGAAATTGACGCCGAGCAGGATCAGGAACACAGCAGCCAGTACGGCCAAGTGGATTTGTGCCTGGCGTGAGGTGAAGATGCCCCGTTCGGTGAGCCGGATGGCGCCGTACAGGTAGTGGGTCATTAGCCCGACGATGAACGCGATGACGGTGACACTGATCAGCAGGCCCATCACGAAACCCAGGAACGGCAGGGTATTGGTGTAGAAACTGATGTCTAGGCCAAATTGCGGATCCGCCTGCCCAAAGGGCACCCGGTAGATGAACAACAGCACCTTTTCCCACTGCGCCATCGCGGCCGTGCCGGCAAACAAGCCAAAGACCACAGGGATGCCCAGCATCACTAAGCGCCGGACAGGCTCCAGCTGTACTTGGTAGCGGTTGAGGTTGTCATCGTGCTGGTTGTCCGGCGCATAAACGGGACGGGCACGGTAGGCGACACGGATGGAGAAGTACACGCTGGCCGCCATCACCGCGAAGGCGGAGGCGAAGATCAGCAGTTTGGCAAGCTTCTCACGCAGAAAAACTTCGGAGTAGCCCAGCTGGTTGAACCAGAGGAAGTCTGTGTAAATTCCGGAGAAAATAACCAGGGCAATCACGAGCACGGCCACCACGATGATGGTCGGCAGTAAGGCGCCGCGGCGCCTGGTTGGGGCGGGATTATTGGGCGAAGGGGCTGGGCGCGATGTCACTCTTACCTCTGTTTGCTGGTGCTGTTGTCTTCAGTGTCCTACTGGAGCCACGAATGGCGGCAGGGCTAAGTTCCTGATGATGCTCAATTGTTACTTACACGTAGGAAGTGCTGAGCTGTCTTTGCCGGCGCCAATATCGGACACCGCCTCATAGGCTTCTTTCAGAGTAGCCACTTTTATCACCTGAAGCCCATTGGGGACATGCCCGACGACGTCTGAACAGTTGGCCGCCGGTGCCAGGAAATACTGTGCACCGTTCTGCCGCGCCCCGACCATCTTTTGGGCGATGCCGCCGATGGCGCCCACATTGCCTTGGGGATCGATGGTTCCTGTCCCGGCAAAGTGCTTGCCACCGCTCAGATCCCCTTCCGTCAAGGTGTCCATGATGCCCAGTGCAAAGATCATCCCGGCGCTGGGCCCTCCGATGTTGCTCAGCGAAATTTTCACATCGAAGGGAAAGGTGAACCGGTCCTGCAACGTGATACCCAGGAAAAATTTACCGTCGGCACCCTTGCGGGGTGTGATCGAAACGCTCGTGTTGACGCCGTCGCGCAGCAATTGAACACTCACAGGGGCGCCTGGCTCCTTTGCAAGTACACCCTGAATCACAGAAATCCCGGTGACGTCCTGGCCGTCGATGGTGAGCACAACGTCGTCGGGCTTGATGATTCCGGAGGAGGCCCCGTCGGTGACAACCGAGGCGACTGCCACCACGGTTTTGAAGTCAATGCTCAGGGCAGTCAACGCCGCGGCCGTCGCATTTTCCTGCGAGGAGGTCATGGCGGCCGAATTTTCGCTGTTCACCGCTTGCTGGCTGATCCCGGGGGCGTAGATGAGCTCGGAGGGGTAAAGCGAATCTGAAGGAGTGAGCCAGGCACGCATGGCGTCAAAAAAATTGATCTGGCTGTCCGGCAAACCGCCGCGCATGTGCACCGTGGTCAAATCCAGACTGCCGGTCTTGGCAGGGAAGCTCTGGGTGCCCGACACGGCGATCACGGGCTGGTTGTTGATCTGGCCAATGGTGTTAATGGCAGGGCCCGGAGATTCCACAACATAAGGTACCGGGATACTCACGGCGGCGACAGCGAGGACTAGCGCCACGACGCCAGAGACCATCATGAAAGAAACTCGACGCTCACGGGCAACGGTGGGCGGCACTGCCACGTCCTGGTTCTCCTGGCTCAATACTCTATTTACCTTTCCAAGAATTCCAAAGACGGGGGGCGGGGCGCATGAATCGCAAAAGCCTCCCCCTACACTACTGTGTTGACCCGAGTGCAAGCTGAGAGGAGGCAGGGAACTATCCGGGGCGTAAGGAGCACATTTGCCGGTAGCGAACAGGGGGCGCCCATGGGGCGACAAGCAGGCGAGACGGCGGTAACGTGAAGCTACGTTTTGATCCCCTGCAACGATTGGCCCACCATGTCTTCCACACCAGCCAACAACGACGACGACGCCCCCCAGGATCCTCTCTCGGAGATGCTGGCCAACCTCATGGGTGGCCAGGGAATGGAAGGCTTTGATGCTGCCGCGCTGGCCAAGGCTGCTGGGCTGCCGTCCGATCCGAACGCACTGTCCCAAATGTTCGCCCAGGTTCAGGCCATGATGAGCGGCTCCTCGGACACCCCTGTCAACTGGGACCTTGCCCACGATGCTGCCCGGAAGGCTGCGGCCGGGGATGACCCCTCCGTCACCCCCGCCCAGTCAAAGGCCGTCGACGATGCCCTGCGTTTAGCCGAGATGTGGCTTGACCCGTTCACCGATCTGGCGGCCACGGCGATCGTGGGCAGCGCCTGGTCACGGGCCGAATGGGTTGAGGAAACCCTGGGGACGTGGCGTCGGCTCACGGAGCCGGTGGCCAACAGCATTGCGTTCGCCATCTCCACCGCCATGAACGAGCAGTTGCCGGAGGAAATGAAGTCAGTGATGGGCGGGGCGGCTTCCATGATGCAAAACATGGGCGGGGCCCTATTCGGGCTCCAGCTCGGGGCAGCCGTCGGGGCGTTGTCAAAGGAAGTGCTGGGCTCCACCGACATCGGGATCCCGTTGGCCGACCTCCAAATGGCCTTGTTGCCGGCGAACATCAAGGCGTTTGGTGAGGGGTTGGAGGTTCCCGAGCAAGAGATCCTGTTGTTCCTTGCCCTGCGTGAGGCTGCGCATGCGCGCCTGTTTGTCCAGGTGCCGTGGCTTCGCGGTCATCTGCTGGGCGCCATCGAGTCCTACGCACGCGGCATCCACATCGACATGTCCCGGATCGAGGATCTGGCGGCGAACCTTGACCCCAGCAACCCTGAAGCCATGCAGGCGGTCCTCTCCGAGGGCGTGTTCATGCCTGCGCGCACCCCCGAGCAGGAGGTGGCGCTAGCAAAGCTTGAGACGGCGCTGGCCCTGGTTGAGGGCTGGGTTGACGAGGTCACCTTCGCCGCGGCGGCGAACCTGCCTGCAGCAGGAGCCATCCGCGAAACCATCCGACGCCGCCGTGCCACCGGAGGCCCGGCAGAGCACGCGTTTGGTTCCCTTGTCGGTTTGGAACTGCGCCCCCGCCGGCTCCGCGAAGCATCTGCGTTGTGGTCCTCCCTGAAGGAACAGCGCGGCGTTGCCGGGCGTGACGCCATTTGGGCGCACCCGGATCTCCTGCCGACCTCCGCCGACCTGGACGACGCAGCAGGCTTTGGGGCACGCCGCTCGGCAGCAGACGCCTCCGAGTCCGACGTCGACGCGGCCCTGACCAAGCTCCTCGAGGGCGGGTTCGACGACCTTCCCCCGACGGGCGAGGACACTGGCCCTGGGACCACCGAGGGTGAGTCCGACGGAGGGCCGTCGACCGACAAATAGCCGGTTACCGGGGCCGTATCAAAACAACTGCCCCGGCGGGCCCCCGTCTGGTGTGTCGCCGTCGACGTCGGTGCCCATGCCCTGGATATTGCGGGCCGAGGCAAAGGAGGCACCCTCCAGGAACGCCTCGGCACGTTTTAGGTGCGGATAGCAGGCAAGCTCGGCCCAGAACGCTGCGCTGTGGTTTGGGTGGATCAGGTGGGCCAGCTCGTGGAGCAGCACATAGTCAACCACCCATTCCGGCATGCCCTGGACATGGTGGGAGATCCTGATCGACTTGTGCGCGTTGGTGGCCGAACCCCACCGCCCGGTCTGGTTGCTCACCCAGCGCACAGACTCCGGCACCGCCCGTGAACCCAGGTAGCTTGCGGAGAGAAACTCACACCGTTGCAGCAACGCCGCGTCACTGGGCGGAACCCGGCGACGGCGGCCACCGGCTTTGGCCCGACTGTCCGCTTCCAGCCGTGACACCATGTGCGGCACCCAGTACTGCTCATCCTCAACGCTCATACGGGCGGGAACGGCAATGACGGCGCGTCCTTCTTCCCAAAACGCCGCCACACCGGTCTTTCGCCTCCGGGTGCGCCGCACCACCACCTGAGCGCCGTTGCCTGCCACATGCGCGGAAAGGGAATCGCCGATGGGGCCCGGGGTTCCCCTCCCAATGGGGTTGCGCCGGGGGTCAACCGGGGCCGGATCTTTCATTGTTGCCATGATTCGACGGTACATCGATGGCCCGGCAGAAATCGAGCCGGGAGCAGTACATAGTGGACAACTTCTCCCTGTGGATAACTTTAAGCGGGGTTCAGCGAGCTGTGCCATGATCGCAAGTGAGGCCCACCAGGAGTTGGTGGCCACTGCTGCGAACGGAGTTCTGCGATGACCGCTATCAACCCCGGGCTTCGCATGGTCCAGCGCGATGCGAACAGCATCCAAATCGGGGTGGGACCCGGTGGCCTGATCATCGAGGGACTCCAAAGAGCTGATCTTGCGTTTGTTCGGGCGCTCCGGGCCGGAATCCCCGATGCCCAGGTGGCAAAGACCGCCCTTTCCCTGGGTGTGAGCCAGGCCCGAACCCAGGAAATCTGTGCCAGCCTCGACCACCTGCTGTTTGGCGATGAGGAACTGCTGGCGCGGGGGTTTCGCGCGGAGCGGCTCCTGCCCGAACAAGCATCCCTGCAGGGAGTTCATCAGGCACCGTGCCGGGAGTACATGGCCCGCCGGGAGCATGGGGTCGTCCACATCATGGGGCTGGGACGGACGGGCGCAGCGCTGGCGCTTGTCCTTGTCAGTGCGGGAGTTGGGACCCTCTTCCTAGAAGATGACAGGGCCGTCACAGCCGTTGACGTGGCGGCCGGATCATACAAGCTCGCCGATATTGGGTTGATGCGCTCCATTGCCGTGCGCAGACAGGCATTGGCGCTTGACCCGGGAACCCATGCCCACGTGCTCCATGCCAACGGCGTCGGCGCCCCCGATACCCGATGCCTGGATCTGGCCATTGTGGTCGCCCATGACGCGCTCAGCGCCGAGACTGCCGGTAGGTTAATGGGTTCGGATCGGCCACACCTGTTGGTGCTGGTGCGTGAGCAGGACGGCGCCGTAGGGCCGCTGGTCATGCCAGGGGAAACCGCGTGCGCCGAATGTGTGGAACGGCACCGCGGGGTGCACGACCCTGCGTGGCTGTTACTCTGCGAACAACTGGCGGCCGCGCAAACTAAGGAGGCTCCTCCCGGGCGCCCTCCTGAGCGCTTGGAGAACGCGTCCCTCGCCATGGCGTTGGCCGGGACTGCCGCGGCGCAGGCCTTGTTGTTTCTTGACGCCGTCAACCAGCCCAGTTCCTGGTCATCGGTGTTGACCTTCCACGCCAACAACGGCCGCTGGAGCAGTCAGGAGTTTGCCGTCCACCCCGACTGTGGCTGCCAATTGCAGCGTCAGGCGCTGGCCACGATCTCCAACACAGCCTCACCGTAGCGCTCCAGCTTGGCGGGCCCCACACCGGGCAGTGCCGCAAGTTCGTCGAGATCTTGGGGGGCTGCCTCCGCGATCGCTATCAGGGTCGCATCGGTGAAGACCACAAAGGCGGGAACGTCGGCGGCGGTGGCCTCCTGCAACCGCCACTGGCGCAGATCTTCAAAAACAGCCTCGTCGTATCCGGCCGGGCATGTTGCACAGCGCCCGATCTTGCGCTCGGCACCGGTGGTCAGGACCTGGCCGCAGACCCGGCACACCGAGGGCGCCGCTGTTTTGCGGGCTTTCCTGCCAGCGACTGGTTTGCCAGCGGTGGGTGCCCCACCCACACCGGCGGGCCGAAGCCCGTCAAGGAAGCGTGAGGGCCGGCGGTTGGCCCGGCCGCCCGGTGTGCGTGCGGTGGACCAGGAGAAGTTCAGGAACTCCCGTGCACGGGTGATGCCCACGTAGAGCAGCCGCCGCTCCTCATCCACAGTTTCGGGGGTGTCGGCAAAGGAAATCGGCATCAGGCCCTCGCTGAGACCCACCAAGAACACAGCGTCCCATTCCAGGCCCTTGGCCGAGTGCAGGGAAGCCAACGTCACACCCTGCACTGTCGGGGCGTGCTGGGCCGTGGCCCGTTCCTGTAATTCCGCCACCAAATCCACCACGGAGAAGGTGTGCTCGGGGGTGCTCCGCGACACCACCAGGTCGTCGGCAAGTGCCACTAGGGCTGCCAGGGACTCCCATTTTTCGCGGACGGCACCCCCGGTTTTCGGTGCCTCGTCCTGGTATCCCAGGTTGCCCAGGATGTCCCGTACCAGCTGCCCCAGCGGCTCCTCTTCCGCTGCGCGGGAGGCCGCACGCAGCTGCAAAATCGCGTCGCGGACTTCCTTCCGGGCAAAGAACCGCTCGCCGCCACGCAACTGGTACCCGACGCCGGCACCCGTGAGTGCTTGTTCGTACGCCTCGGATTGCCCGTTGGTTCTAAACAGCACGGCAATCTCACTGGCCTGGGTGCCGTTGTCAATCAAGATCTTGATGCGGGCGGCCACAGCTGCGGCCTCGGCCTCGTCATCGCTGCACTCAAGGAACTCCGGGGAGGGCCCCGCCGGGCGTTGGGCCACCAGGTGCAGCGGCGTCGACCAGAGAGCGTCGGCCGTGAGCCCGCCGCTGCGCCGACTGTTCAACAGCGTGTTGGCCAGACCCACCACCTGCGGGGTGGAACGGTAGTCGCGGATCAGTTTCACCACGTTCGCCGTGGGGTAACGCTTAGGGAAATCTAGCAGGTGCCGTGGTGTGGCACCGGTAAAGGAGTAGATCGTCTGGCTGGCGTCGCCCACCACGCACAATTCATCACGCCCACCCAGCCACAGGTCAAGCATTTTTTGCTGGAGCGGGGAAACATCCTGGTATTCGTCCACCACAAAGTGCCGGTACTGGTCACGGACGGTGGCTGCCACGCGCGGGTCCTCCTGCAAAATTCCCACGGTGATCAGCAGGACATCCTCAAAGTCGATGAGGTTTCTGTCCCCCTTGACGTCCTCGTACGCTTGAAAAAGGCGGCCGACGGCGAGCTTGTCCAGACCTCCCGGCTCACCCCTGTCAAGTGCCTTGGTGAGGTATGTTTCCGGGGTCAGCATGGAAACCTTGGCCCACTCGATTTCAGCCGCGAGGTCACGGATGGCCGCCCTATCGGTGGGCAGGCGCAGGCGCCGTGCCGCCTCTGCAATGATTTGGGCCTTGTGGTCTAGCAGGCCCGGGAGCTGACCGCCGACGGCGTGCGGCCAGAAATACTGCAGCTGCCGCAACGCTGCAGCGTGGAAAGTTCGGGCCTGGACGATACCCACCCCCAAGTCACGCAGACGCGTCCGCATTTCAGCCGCGGCCCGGGCCGTGAACGTCACGGCGAGCAGGCGGTTGGGGTTGTATACGCCCGTATGCACGCCATAGGCGATCCTGTGCGTGATGGCGCGGGTTTTGCCGGTTCCGGCCCCTGCCAAGACACACAAGGGGCCGCTCAAGGTGGTGGCAACAGCGCGTTGTTCCTCATCGAGGCCGGCCAGAATGCGCTCCTCGGCAGTGCGTTCATCCATCACCGGCAGCCCAACCTGGCGGGGGTCGTAGCTCACGACTTCTCCCCCACACTGGTGGCGCCTTCAGCGGCCTCGCCGTAGTCACGGATTCGCCCGCCATACCAATGTTCGATCATGGCCCGGGCAATGGACAGCCTCTGGGAGATGACGGCCTCGCCGCTGAGCACAGCGGCTTGCAGTTCGGAGCGACTAAACCACCGGGCTTCACGGACTTCCACGTTGTCAGGGACCGCCGTGACATCCGCCGTGTGGGCGAGGAATCCGAGCATCAACGAGCGCGGGAACGGCCAGGCCTGCGATCCCACGTAGTGGGTGGCATGCAAGTGCACCCCCACTTCCTCTAAGATCTCGCGCACTGCGGCTTGTTCCGCGCTTTCGCCCGCCTCAACAAACCCTGCCACGGTGGAGTACCTGTTCGGCTCCCATGCAAAATTGCTGGCCAACAAGATCCTGTCATCACCACCGACGATGGCAACTATCACCGCCGGGTCCGTTCGCGGAAAATGCTCGGAAGCGTCCAGGGGGCAGCGGCGCTTCCAGCCAGCCCACAACAGCTCGGTGGCCGAGCCGCACCTGGGACAGAACTGGTGCGTCTGGTGCCAATTGGCCACGGCCTGGGCCTGGAGGAAAATGGCTGCGTCCGCCCCTGACAGCCACGCAGCAGCCTCCCGGTACCCCGCCAGGGAGGTGCCCTGAGAAATCCAAGCCGAGGAATCGGCGTCGTCCTCCAACACCTTCAGGACCAGGTCGGTGCCGTCGGGCAGATGGGGATGGTGGCCGGGCAGCGTCTTGCCCAGGTAAACGGTCAGCACGTCGGCAGGCAGCTGCCCGGCAACTTTTGTGGGGTCAAAAAAGAGGATCGCGTTGCCGCGCACCAGCGTCTTTCCCCGCTGGAAAATCATGATGCGGTGCGACGGGCGGGCCTGCACAGCGTCCAAATAGCCGCTTGCTGTGCGTCGGTCACAGTCGCGATCGAGCACGGCTTCGGGAGATGGCAAGGCTTGGATCATTCCTCTACCGTACGCAGTCCGCAACACTTTTTACACTTCTGTGGCGGTGCCTGCGCGCTTGTGTGAAGTGAGCGGCGTACAGGAGTTCTCGCGACTCGCCGCCGCATGGGCGCTGCGTTGCGGCTTTCGCGCTCTACGGTGGAGGTGTGAGACGAATGACTGCAATCGAATTAGCCGCTATTGCCAGCGCGGCCGTGCCCGGACTCAACGTCACAGCATTCGGGCCGGAGCCTGACGACGCAGCAGATTTTAACGCGGCCTTGCTGGTTGATTCGGAAAACCGGCGGTGGCGGGTACGCGCACCCAAGCACGCCGAAGCTAGCACGCGGCTGGAGACGGAGCGCGAGGTTTTGCGTGCCTTCTCCCCTGCGATCAGGGCTGAATTGCCGTTCCTGCTGCCCACAGTGGCTGGCACCGTAAGGCAGGGTGAACTCATCACTTTTGTGTATTCCCACATTGCCGGGAAAGCCGAATCCGTGGAGGACTTGGCTGCCGGCGGGCCCGCCTTGGCACTGGAAGTTGGAGCCGCGATCGCCGCCATCCACGACCTGCCCCAGGAATTGGTCACCAACGCAGATCTACCGAGCTACACTGCCAACGAATTCCGCCAGCGCAAGCTCAACGAGCTGGACCAGGCTGCTACCACGGGCAAGATTCCGCCGTCGTTGCTGCTGCGCTGGGAACACGCCATGGAAGACGTGGCACTCTGGCGCTTCAACGCCTCGGTGGTCCATGGGGACCTGCACGAGGACAATATCCTCCTTGATGGCACCTCCGTCACGGCCGTGATGGGCTGGACCGACCTGCGCATCGGGGACCCCGCCGACGACTTTGCGTGGCTGGTGGCCATCAATGACCCGGCCTTCGTTGACACCGTCATGCAGGCTTACGCCGCAGCCCGCAACGAATCCCCTGACCCGCACCTGTTGCGCCGTGCAGCCCTAAGCGCGGAATTTGCGCTGGCGCAGTGGCTGGTCAAGGGCTTCGCCGCCGACTCCGCCCGCATGGTGGCCGACGCCGAGAGCATGCTTCTAACACTTAAGGCAGACATCGACGCGCACGGCGGCCAGCCCATCAGTACCGAGCCCGCCCCGGCGGTCGAGTCTGCCCCGCCTGCCGTGCCCCCCGCAGTCGAGCCTGCCCCGCCTGCCGCGACCCCCACTGTCGAGCCTGCCCCGGTGGTCGAGCCTGAGCCCGACGCTGTTGCCACTGCCACTTCCACGAAGGCCGCGCCCGTGGCAGGTTCCGGTGAAGACGTGGACACCACGGCCATGAAAGTCATCCCCTTGCAGAATTAGCTGCCAGCCCGAGGTTCCGGCCCAACTGCGCATTCCGTGAGGATGCCTGCGCTAGATTCTCGTGCATGGTGGCTGACCGGCGATCGCGTGCCATCATCAGCTCAGCGCCAGCACTTGCAGACTCGGCGATCATCTTCGCGGTTCAAAAAACCCAGATTCAGGACTTTGAAGGTATCCCCGGCACCGTTCTGAAGCAGTACAGCGAAACAGGACCGGCCACGCTACATATCGATCCGCTTCCCACCGGCCAGAAAACGCTGGGAGCGACCGTCATTTGCAGTGGCTCCGAAGCTTGGAAACTCAATATCGAGCAGCTGGAGCCAGGATGGGCCGGCAGCAGTTGTTCCTTGCAGGGCGGATCGACCATGACGGTGGTGCCCTAAGGGTTTGCCAGTAAATTAGCCGGTGTTTCGTGTTGTTGGGCCGTATCGTTGTGTTATGGCGATTGGCGTGGAGGTTGAGGGTAGTTTGCGGGCGAAGTTTGATTCGTTGTTGCCGCATTTGGATGAGCGTCAGCGCCGCCTGTTGCTGGGGGCTGAAGCCCGGGTGTTGGGTCATGGCGGGATCAAGCTGGTGGCCCGGGCGGCCGGTGCCAGCCCGACCACGGTCTCCCGTGGTGTGGCCGAATTGGAGTCTGGAGTTGATCCCTCGGTGCGGGTCCGCCAGCCCGGTGCCGGTCGGAAGCTGCAAACGGACGTTGACCCCGGGTTGGGGGATGCCCTGCTGGCCTTGGTCGAGCCCGAAGAGCGCGGGGATCCGATGTCGGCGTTGCGGTGGACGACGAAATCCACGCGCACCCTGGCCCGGGTGCTGAGCGATTCCGGGCACCAGGTCTCGGCGTGGACGGTGGCAAACCTGCTCCATGAGCTGGGGTTCTCCCTGCAGGGCAATGCGAAACAGGTGGAGGGTGCCACTCATGAGGACCGCGCTGCCCAGTTCGCCTACCTCAACGACCAAAGTGCACAGCACATGGCCGCCGGGCAGCCAGTGATCAGCGTGGACACCAAGAAGAAGGAACTCGTTGGCCTCTACAAGAACGGCGGGGCGCAATGGCGGCCTTCCGGGGACCCTGTCAGGGTGAATGTGCACGACTTCCCCGACCCCAAGCTGGGCAAGGCCAACCCGTACGGGGTGTACGACGTCACCGCCAATGACGGTTGGGTCTCGGTCGGCACGGACCACGACACTGCGGCGTTCACGGTCGAGACCATCCGCCGCTGGTATACCCAGATCGGCAATAATGCCTACCCCGGTGCGAAGAGACTGCTGGTCTGCGCCGACGGCGGCGGCTCCAACGGATACCGCCTGCGCGCTTGGAAAGCCGAATTGGCCACCCTCGCAGCTGAAACCGGTTTGACGATCACCGTCTGCCACCTCCCGCCCGGAACCAGCAAGTGGAACAAGATCGAGCACAGGCTCTTCAGCCATATCTCCATGAATTGGCGCGGGCGCCCCCTGACCAGCCACCAGGTCATCATCGACCTCATCGGTGCCACAACCACCAAAACCGGGCTGAAAGTCCATGCCGAACTCGACGACAACAGCTACCCGACCGGGATTAGAATCGCCGACACCGCCATGGCAGCCCTGCCCATCACCCGACACGAATTCCACGGCGAATGGAACTACACCCTCAACCCCAACAAAGCACCATAACCCCGTGTTAAAAACTGGCAGTCCCTAAGTGTGGTCCCGCGATCATCCGGCGGGAGTCGTCTGTTCAGGCCTACCGTGATTCACCGTATGGCCCGCCTTGGTCTTGCACGCATCAGGATTTTGCGGATCTCGTCGTACCAGAGCACAGCCGATCCGAGTGCCACGCAAGCGGCCCAGTGAGTGAGATCCATGGGTGCAGTTCCGAAAGCCACTTGAAGGATCGGGACTTGGACGACGAGGATTTGAAGCGCCACGCTGAGTGCTATGGCACCCCAGAGCCACTTATTCGCGAACAGCATCCGGAACGCGCTGGTCGTCTCCGAACGGGCATTCAACGCGTTGAACAGTTGGGCGAATACTAGGGTGGTAAAACCGGCCGTGCGTGCAACGGTGAGCGTGTCATTGCCGTCGACGAGACCTCCTGGCAGGAAAAGATCGATGGTAAACAGTGTTGCCAGTGCCATTACCAAACCGACGGAGAGGATCCCGCCCCACATGCGCGCGTCGATCGTCCGGTCGGTCAGCTTGCGCGGTTTCCGCGCCATCACGTCGTCAACCTCCGGGTCGAGTCCCATCGCCAAGGCGGGAGTTGAGTCGGTGATCAGATTGATCCACAGGATCTGAGTTGCGAGCAGCGGGAGGACGAGCGCATCGCCGCTGGCGTCGGTAAGGCCGATCACACCGGCGAAAATAACGCCCAAAAATACTGTAAGCACCTCGCCGAGATTCGATGACAGCAGGTAGCGGAGAAATTTCTTGATGTTCTCGAAGATCACCCGTCCTTGACGAACCGCCGCGACGATGGTGGCAAAGTTGTCGTCGGCGAGGATCATGCGCGCGGCCCCTTTGGTGACTTCGGTTCCGGTGATGCCCATCGCGACGCCAATGTCCGCGGACTTGATTGCGGGGGCGTCGTTAACACCGTCACCGGTCATCGACACGATTTGCTGGTCGGCCTGCAGCGCGTCGACGAGGCGAAGCTTGTGCTGGGGCGACACCCGGGCATAGACAGATACTTCGCGTGTGAGATTGCGTAGTTCGCGGTCGTTGAGAGTGTCGAGTTCGGCTCCGGTCACCGCCCGTGCCGCCGTCTCGATAATTCCGAGTTCGGCTGCAATCCTTGCCGCAGTCGTTGGATGGTCGCCGGTGATCATGATGACGCGAATGCCCGCGCGGTGCGCTTCGGAGATCGCCTTGGCGGCTTCAGGTCTGGGCGGATCGACGATTCCGACTAAACCAGCGTAGACGAGGTCCTGTTCGAACGACGGGTCAACCGCGTTTGCTAAGGCTGCGGTGTCGAGCACCCGGTAGGCAACGCCAAGGGTGCGGAACGCCTGCGCCGACAGTGCCTCAACGTCCTCGAGCGCTTCCTGCCGGAGAGTTTCGGTCAGAGGGACTGTTGTACCACCCACGTGAAGCTGGGTGCAGCTGCCCAGGAGCACATCGGGGGCGCCCTTGCTAAACAGCAGAAGAGCCCCGTCGGCCTTGTCCTGATGCACTGTCGACATCAGCTTCCGCTCCGAGGTGAATGGAATCTCTGCCCGCCGTTCGAAACGGATCATCCGCTCCATGGTGCCCTCAAGTTTGCGGGCCGCCACAAGGAACGCGGCCTCGGTTGGATCGCCCTGAATGTGCCATTCGCCGTTGTCTTCGGAGAGCTGGGCATTGTTTGCAAGGGATCCTGCGCCGAGCACCAGCTGCACCTCGGCGCGCAGGTCGCCGGATAGCTCCTCACCAAGGCTGAGCACCGAACCACGGGGCCTGTATCCGGCACCGGTGAGGCAAGCCCGCCCGGACGCGGTGACCACGCGTTGAATTGTCATCTCATTGCGCGTCAATGTCCCTGTCTTGTCGGTGCAGATCACCGACGCCGAGCCGAGCGCCTCAACGGAGCTGAGCTTTTTCACCACCGCGTTGCGCTTTGCCATGCGCTGAACACCAATCGCGAGTATTACCGACAGTAGTGCGGGGAGCCCCTCTGGCACTGCAGCCACAGCGAGGGAGACTCCGAGCAGCAATACGCCAACGAAATCGCTCGGAGCCGTGATGCCCTCCACCAGAACGACGGTGATCATAACCACCAGAGCGATTATCACGACGATGATGCCGAGCAACTTGCCGATGCGATTGATCTCGACTTGCAGTGGCGTTGGTTCTTCAGCGGTTGAATCAACCATTCCGGCGATCGCCCCGACCTCCGTCGACATCCCGACCGCCGTAACAGCCGCCCGTCCAACGCCCTGGGCGACGGAAGTGCCCTTGTAGACCATGTTCACCCGATCACCGAGCGATGGCGACCCAGCCAGGGTTGCCGGGTCCTTGGATACCGCTTCACTTTCTCCCGTCAGGGAGGCCTCTTGGATATGCAAAGAACTCGCCGTCAGTATCCGGGCATCGGCGCCGACGGCGTCTCCTTCCCCGAGGACAAGCACATCGCCTCGCACCAGATCTGCGGACGGAACGGTCCTGAGCTCACCGTCCCGCCAAACCGTTGATGTTGCGGCAGTCATCCTACTCAGCGCGGCCACGGCATCTTCGGCCTTCGCTTCCTGTGTGTAACCAAGGATTGCGTTGAGAACGATGATCGTGGCGATCACGACGGCGTCGACGGGCACACCCTGGGCACCTTCCACGACCCACACGACCAGCGAGATCGCGACTGCTGCGAGCAGCAAATAAATCAACGCGTCTTGAAACTGTGCTATGACTTTCCGCCAGGCTGGCACCGGGGCCTTGCCGCGCAAGTCGTTGGGACCGTCCGCTAGGAGCCTCCGGGCAGCTTCTTCCTCCGAAAGTCCTGTCCCCGGGTCCACACCCACCCGCGCCGCCACCGCATCAGCGTCTAGAAGGAACGCATCATCCGGTGGCATGGGCACCGCGACCACGTCTGGCATTCCATCTCCTTGCATCCTGAAGCGTTGTCTTTGCCTATCGGCGAGGCAACAAGAATTCGAGCGTATGCCCCGCCCGCAGCACCACAGTATCCGCTTCCCCCACCGGCAGCGTTGTGTTCTCTTTCGGAGCCGGTCAGCGCAGTAACGTGGTGGCTTGTTTGGCTGTGCGGAAAAGTTTCGGATTGCGCACGCGCCGACTTGAATCAGGACCTCTGATACCAGAGCCTTGCAAGGGATCCGGCCACCAGGCCCAGGCCCGCGCCCAAGGCGATGCCGACAGCTATGCCCGGTGCGCCAGCGGCGACAACACCGACGGCGATTCCAGCCCCAGCCCCAAAGCTGAGACCAATGCCAGGCAGTGTATCAATGAATTGCCGGTCAACTTGATGCCTATCCCCGTGATTCGTCATGAGCCGATCCTATCCCGCGGCCATTGCTTGAAGCAGAGCCACAGGTCCTGCTGTATCCGAAGCCACTCAAGACGGCGGATGCCTCGATGCCCTGCCAATCGATTGGAGAACCGATACCGGCTACCGCTTTGACATGCTCTACCAGATGCCCTGCAAGGCTGACATCTGGGGCGCCGCCAACAACGGCAGCATCGAAAGAGCGTCCGACGGCGAGCAGTTAGCATTTCTGCAACTCGCCACACACGAAGGATCGGTGCGTGTCGCCAAAAAGTTCCGGTGGTCGTGCTGTCCGGTATTTCAAGCAATGGCGGGCTGAGCGCGATAGTTCTGGTTCGAAGATCGCCGCCACCCTGCCGGCCATTACGGAGCAGGCCCTGCTTCTGGCGGGGGACGGTGTGGGAAGAAGCCGCCCGCACCGCAGCGGTCGAGCACACGGTCCTCCAACACGTGTGGAGGGAAGAGAAGGCGCACAAGGACCGTGAAATCATTGAGCTCGCCACCGACCTCGACGATGCCGCAGGAATTCATGCGGAAGTGATGCTGGAGCTGCAGGTGCACATTGATGAGGCTAACCAGGGTGCCCGTGGCAACGCAGCAGAAGCTGCTGAGGCTCGCGAACAAGTCGTCCTCGATACGCGCCAACACGCCGAGTCGACGGTCGAGTTGAAAAGCCTGCTCGCTGAGGCCCGCGCCACGATCACGACCTTGCAGCGAACCCAGGACGCGCTCTTCGCCTGCCTCCCATTCCAGTAGAAGCCGTGCCGGAACCGAAGAGAGCGGGGTCGCGGAGGCCCCGAATATGGTTGGCAGTTTGGTTAGCTACGTCTGGAAAGACATTGGTTCGCCAGCGCACGCCTCATCAGGTGAAGGGCACTGATCGAGTGCCTTGATGAGAACTTGGGTGGAAGGGACCCATCGGACCAGTGATTCTAAATGGTCTAGCCCAGTTGCGCCGCGATTTCTTTTAGCTGCTGAATTTATGGTGCAGGACACTGGACTGCCGTCGTGTCCTGCTGTTTCACAGCTCGCGTGGAGTGGTTTCGCTCTCAGCTGTGTCGGGGAGCGGTGCCAGTGCGATGCTGGGATCGACTTCGGGTTTGGTCCTCCAGGGTCGTTGGCTGTGGAACTCTAGAAGCTGGGCGCCCAGACCAAAGAAAACCATCGCAAGCCACACCACAATGTTCAGCCACGGGATATGCAGGGCAGTGATCAGGATCAGACCACCCACGAACGACTTCACTACCGGGTGCTGATCACCACGGAACAGGAGCCGCCCAATATAGAACGCTCCGTAGACGAACGTCGCGAGCGTCAGCGCAATCCAGACGAGGAAGCCAGCCAGTGCCAGGGGGGCGCCGATGATCGTTACCAGAAGGACTAACAGTGCCACAGGGACGGCGATGGATGCCAGGAACCCGACTAGTAGCGCTTTCCAGGGTGAGGGCATGAGGTGATAAGTGACCTGCCGTAGCCAACGTGGGAAGAGGAGGCCGGCAAAGAGGGTCACCAGGCTTAGTGCGACGAGAGCGTAGAGCAACCCGAGTAACCAGGCGATGAACGCGGCGCCAGGTGAACGGTCTTCGCTTGTTGATTGCGGTGGGTCGACGCGTTTCACTGCACCGTCGACCGCGCCCTGCGCGATTTGCCCTTCGGTGTCGCTGTAGTAGGTGAGGTTCCCGCCGACCGATCCGTCGATGCTGAGGCGATCGACGCTGACCAGCAGATCTCGGCCGACGTCGCCGGCGATCTTGAGATCACTGGCAGCCCCAACCAAGTCGTTGCCGAGCTTTCCGGTTTCGGTGATGATGATGCTGCCAGCGAAGATGGTTGCACTGCGCGAGACGTCGCCGCTGATCGTGACGTTCTGGCCGGCAAGCCGGATGTTGCCGCCAACAGTACCTGTGATTTTGATCGTTTGTGCCGCCGCGATCACGTCGCCGGTGACGTTGCCGCTGATCGTGACGTCCTGCCCGGAGGCATACACATCCCCGTTGACCACACCCGAGACGTCGACGAGTAGATCGCTGTAGAACTGAGGGCCTTCGCTATCGCTGGTCACGGCAGGGGCAGGTGCCGGTGCCGGGGAAGGGGTAGGTGTCGGGGCGGCGACAGCAGTGTCCATCCCGGCGAAGAAGGCCAGGAAGCCGAGCAATAAGACGGCGCCGATAGACTGATAAGTGGGGGAGAGAACTCTCATGTCGGTATCCTTCCAAGCCTGGATGACACATCTTCGAGGTGGCGTCCACACTAAATCCACGCGGTGGAAATGTATGTCACTAAGTAATGACGGCCTGTCGGGACGAACTCAGGCTCAGCCTATCCAGAGGCATTGACATCAGGCAAGAGGGCGGGCGTTGATCGTGTTGCCCCAACGAGCGGCTCGTTGCTCGGACGGGTGATCTAGGCCGCGGGCACTCGTCGGCGAAAGAGTGTCCAGAGGGGCCTCTCTGGATGGGGTGTATGACGGATCCATCGGTATCACAGCGGTGTCGGGGGCCGAGGCCGCTGAACAGTGCATGGCGGTTGAGGGATATCACATCTGTGATGTCCCCAAGTGGAACCCTTTGCGAACGACCCAACCTGTGCGTCATGGTGCCGGGGCGATATCGGCCACGACCCGCCCTGTCGTGTGGGAAAGGATTCGTTCGTGTTGCGCCTCCTGACGACACGTCCAGGGCAGTACTCTGCGCTAAAGCGAGCACGGCATGCAACGAAACATTCGGACGAGAATCGCGATGAGAGCCCTGATTGTCGTGGTCCTTTTTAACGCCGTTTCGGCCGTGGGAGGAAGCATCGCCATGTTGTTCACGAACGGACTTGGCATGCCGACGTCGTCCCTCACGAACAGCCCGTTCACGTCCTTCTTTCTCCCAGCGCTGATCCTGCTTGTCGTCGTCGGCGGCACGCAGGCTCTCGCGGCCGGGCTGCTTCTGGGGTACCGAGAATCTTCCCTGCTCTGGACTGCTTTCGCAGGGTTTGCAATGATTATTTGGATCCTGAAAGAGACCGTGATTATTCGTTTCTGCTCAGGTGACGGTGAGCTGGGTGTACATTCCAGCGCCGTAGTGGCCAGGGAGATTGCATAGCAACTCGTACCGGCGCGGCGCAAGGGTGATGCTCACCCAGCCTGAGCCTCCGGGCAGAATTCCCTGGCCTGCGCCTTCTGCGCAGGTGTTGGAGGCCTCCCCGAGGCTGCCCGTTTCGTCGAGCTTCCCGTCGCCGCCGATCGGGCGTGTGCCCACAATTTGAGGTTCGGGAAGGGGAAGAACGACCATTTCGTGGGTGATGCTTCCTCGGCTCGTGACGAGGAAGGACACACTCCCGTGTGGAACAGTTGCTTGGTCTGCTTGCAAGCGCATGACGCCGCCTGACATCGGTCCGCCACCGGTCATTGGTCCACCGCCGCCGCCCATCATGGGTCCGTCCATGTTCGTCAGGTTGATGTTCACTACCGTTCCAGAAAGAGTTGGCACCGTGCATGTCCCTACTGGTGGTCCTGGACCGCCCGCGGTGAACCCGCCTCGCAGCACACCTATCGTCACTAGGGGACTGCCAGTTTTTAACACGGGGTTATGGTGCTTTGTTGGGGTTGAGGGTGTAGTTCCATTCGCCGTGGAATTCGTGTCGGGTGATGGGCAGGGCTGCCATGGCGGTGTCGGCGATTCTAATCCCGGTCGGGTAGCTGTTGTCGTCGAGTTCGGCATGGACTTTCAGCCCGGTTTTGGTGGTTGTGGCACCGATGAGGTCGATGATGACCTGGTGGCTGGTCAGGGGGCGCCCGCGCCAATTCATGGAGATATGGCTGAAGAGCCTGTGCTCGATCTTGTTCCACTTGCTGGTTCCGGGCGGGAGGTGGCAGACGGTGATCGTCAAACCGGTTTCAGCTGCGAGGGTGGCCAATTCGGCTTTCCAAGCGCGCAGGCGGTATCCGTTGGAGCCGCCGCCGTCGGCGCAGACCAGCAGTCTCTTCGCACCGGGGTAGGCATTATTGCCGATCTGGGTATACCAGCGGCGGATGGTCTCGACCGTGAACGCCGCAGTGTCGTGGTCCGTGCCGACCGAGACCCAACCGTCATTGGCGGTGACGTCGTACACCCCGTACGGGTTGGCCTTGCCCAGCTTGGGGTCGGGGAAGTCGTGCACATTCACCCTGACAGGGTCCCCGGCAGGCCGCCATTGCGCCCCGCCGTTCTTGTAGAGGCCAACGAGTTCCTTCTTCTTGGTGTCCACGCTGATCACTGGCTGCCCGGCGGCCATGTGCTGTGCACTTTGGTCGTTGAGGTAGGCGAACTGGGCAGCGCGGTCCTCATGAGTGGCACCCTCCACCTGTTTCGCATTGCCCTGCAGGGAGAACCCCAGCTCATGGAGCAGGTTTGCCACCGTCCACGCCGAGACCTGGTGCCCGGAATCGCTCAGCACCCGGGCCAGGGTGCGCGTGGATTTCGTCGTCCACCGCAACGCCGACATCGGATCCCCGCGCTCTTCGGGCTCGACCAAGGCCAGCAGGGCATCCCCCAACCCGGGGTCAACGTCCGTTTGCAGCTTCCGACCGGCACCGGGCTAGCGGACCCGCACCGAGGGATCAACTCCAGACTCCAATTCGGCCACACCACGGGAGACCGTGGTCGGGCTGGCACCGGCCGCCCGGGCCACCAGCTTGATCCCGCCATGACCCAACACCCGGGCTTCAGCCCCCAGCAACAGGCGGCGCTGACGCTCATCCAAATGCGGCAACAACGAATCAAACTTCGCCCGCAAACTACCCTCAACCTCCACGCCAATCGCCATAACACAACGATACGGCCCAACAACACGAAACACCGGCTAATTTACTGGCAAACCCTTAGGGCACCACCGTCATGGTCGATGTTGCCCCCGATGTCAATGTTTGGGTAACCGTCTTCTCCACGGAGTGAGCCCGGGCCTGGACGAGCTCGAGCACCGCTGCGCCGTCACTGCGTGTACGCTCTGGTGACGATCGCTTCCAACTCCTTCTGGCCGGCCAGGTCCACCGGCCTGATCAACTTGTCCTGCCCCACGTAGTAAAACGCCGCCCTGACGTGTTCCAACGGCACCTCCTTCAGGCGCGACCAAGCCAACCGGTACACGGCAAGTTGCACGCCGCGAACCGCCAGCTCGGCCTTGGAGGGAACCTTGCCCGTCTTCCAGTCGATCAGGTCCCAGCCGCCGTCGGCATCCCTGAAGACAGCGTCAATGCGGCCGCGGACCACGACGTCGGCCACCCGGGTTTCAATGGGCACTTCCAGTTCCGCCGGTGTCCTGCTAGCCCAGGCCGAGTTCTTGAACGTTTCCTGCATATCGGCCAGGCCGTACGCCTCATCAACGTAGGCGTCGGCCCCCGGGGCTTCGTCGAAGTCCAGCTGGCCGGTGCTGCCAAAGAAGTCCTCAATCCAGGCGTGGAACGCGGTTCCCTTGCGGGCCGCCATGCCCGGTTTGGTGGGCACGGGCCGGCGCATGGCCCGGGTGACCTTCTCAGGATCTTCCCCCAGCGAAACGAGCCGGGAGGCGGAAATGTGTGGCGGCAATTCCACGCGCAACTGCTCAGATTCCACTAGTTCCTGGGCCAGCAGCACCGAAGTTTCCTTGCCCCAGCGCGGATTCTCCGCCAGGAAGGAAGCCGTGCCCGCCGCTGCGGCCGTGTCCGCCGCCCGGGACTCCAAGGCGGCACCTGCGGCGAGAACGGCAGCGGCCGACGCCTCCGACGCCGCACGCCGGCCAACCCGAGCGGCTACGCCGGCACGACCTTCAATCACGGGCCCGTTCAGGGGGTCGTAGGGCCAGGGGGCAGTTTCTTCCCCAGCGCTGACAGGGTTTTCTTCCCCCTCCTCGGGGTCCTCGAGCCATTGCCCGATCCTGGCGCTCTGCCGGGCACCCTCCGCCAGCGGCACCATCTCCCGCAGAAAGAGCGACGGTTCCAGCGGGGTCTTTGTGCTCCCCCACACGGTGGAGGAGCACATCAGGAAGTCCCGGGCCCGGGTGAACGCCACATAAGCTAGGCGTCGTTCCTCCTGTTCACCGTGCAGCTTCACGTCATCGGCAAACAACTTTTCATGCTCCAGCAGGGTCTTCAGATCGGCCACGTTTGTGTCCCACACGGGAAGATCGGCCCTGTCCCCGCGCAACGGCCACGGCAGCGACTTGGCCCCGGTTGTCCACCTGTCGGCGCGGGTGCTGGGGAACGCCCCGGTGTTCATGCCGGGCACGAACACCACATCCCATTCCAGCCCCTTGGAGGCATGGACTGTGAGCAGCTGGACGGCGTCGGGGTTGGTCTCCACGGCTGTCATCTCCAGCCCACCCTCCTCCGATTCGGCCGTTTCCAGCCAGGCCAGGAACGCGGCGAGATCCACGCGCTCGGCGGCCTGCATAAACGTGGCGGCCGCGTCGGAAAACGCGTCCAGATTGCGCCGGGCATGGTGGATGCTGGAGCCGGGCTTGGCGGCCAGCTCAATGTCCAGCAGCATGGTCCGCTCCACGACGCCCAGCAGGTTGGTCAGCTCATCCCCCACAAAGGTGCGCAGCACCCGCAGTTCGTCGCGCAGGGCCAGCAGCCGGGTCCTTGCGGTATCACTTAGGGGCCGGGCCGCCTCGGGCCAGTAGTCGGGACTCAGGTAGTCAAGGGCCTCCACTAGGGACGCGGCGTCGACGACGTCGGAGGTCACCACACGTTCCTCACCCACCTCCCCGACGGATTCCCCGGCGCCATCGGCGTCAACGGCCGCGGACGGGTCAAAGGGGAGATGGTTCGTCGCCGCATATGCCCGGCGCCGGGCCAGATACCGCGACCAGTCGGCGAAGGCCATCAGATCCGCCGGACCAATCCGCCAACGAGCCCCGGTCAGCAGCCGCATGAGCGCGTCCGAGCGTCCGGGGTCGGCGATGACCCGCAAGGTGGCCACCAGGTCCACGATCTCCGGCGTGGACAGCAGCCCGCCCAGGCCCACGATCTCGTAAGGGATCCCGTGCGCCTCAAACACCGACTGGAACCTGGCAAACTGTGCCCGGCGGCGGCACAGCACCGCCACCGTCATGGCCCCCTGGGCGCCCCTGTGGGAGCTGAAATCACCTTTCCGGGACAGGATCTCGGCGGCGATGGCCTCAGCCTGGTCCAGTTCGGTGCAGTAGCGGGCCAGCACCACTTCCCCATCCGGGGCTGCGGGCTTTTCTCGCAGCGGGGAAACCACCACCTGCGGCCCGGCCGCCGCACGTTCGGCAACCGTGAGCCCTGCCGCCAGTTTCGCGTTCGCCTTCCGAGTCTGCGCCGCCGTCAATTCAGCGGACATCACATTGGCCGCGTGCAGGATGTGCGCGGAGTTCCGCCACGCAATGGTGAGCTCGGCTGTTGGGGCGTAGCCGCCGTCGTGCTTGCGGAAAATCTCCGGGAAGCGGAACAGCTGGCCTGCCGACGCCCCACGGAAACCATAAATGGACTGGTGCGGGTCCCCCACAGCGGTGACAGGGTGGCCGCCGCCAAAGAGTTCGGCAAAGAGCTGCAACTGGGCGTGTGAGGTGTCCTGGAATTCATCCAACAGCACCACCTTGAACCGTTGGCGCTCCATCTGCGCTGCGTGCGGGACGTCATGGGCGATCTTGGCGGCGAGCGCCACCAAGTCCCCGTAGTCCAGGGCGTTACGCCGCCGCTTGGCCTCCGCATACCGCTGGACGAGGTCCACCACGGTGCCCCGCGTGCGCAGCACGTCAAGGAGTCTGCTGGCCGCTAGGGTGCGCGGCTTGGTGGTCTCGGCAATGTAGGGCAGAGCGTCGAACCCGGCCAGGTAGGCCTCAAGCTCGGCACGGACATCCGCAGGGTCCTGAAGGTGCTCGGCGCATTCGCCGGCCAGGTCCATGACCGACTGGATGAGGGTGGACTTGGCTGCGGTGAAGTGTTGGTGCTCGCCGTCGTGCGCTTCGACAACGTCGCTGGCCAGCTGCCAGGCCTCGGCGGCACCCAGGACCACGGCGTCACGTTCGATGCCCAGGCGCAGGCCGTAGTCGGTGACGATCCCGCTGGCATAGGAGTGGTAGGTGGAGACCTTCGGTTCCAGGGCGTCCTTGGCCGCGGCGGCCGGGGCCAGCTCCACCTGCCCAGACCGGGCCAGGGTGCCCAATTTGGCCAGTTGCCCCCGGATGCGGGCCGCCAGCTCACCGGCCGCCTTCCGGGTGAAGGTCACGCCGAGGATTTCCTCAGGCAAAACCAGCCCGTTGGCCACCAGCCACACCACACGGTCGGCCATGGTGGTGGTCTTGCCGGAGCCTGCGCCGGCAATGACCAGCAGCGGCTCCAGCGGGGAGCAGATGATGGCGGCCTGCTCCTCCGTGGGTGGGCGTTGTTCCAGGAGTTCGGCCAGTTTGAAGGGGCTCAGCAGCGGCTCCGGCAGGCTTGCTCCCTGGCCCGGGTCACTGGGCACGGCGCCGGCCCGTTCAGCATGATTGATGACGTTGCTCATTCGGTAATCTGTTTCCCCTCGCGGCACAACGGGCAAATAATAGGTAGGGGGCAGCCGCTGCGTTCGGTCCAGTCCGCACCGTGGCGGGCCGGGAACATGGCCTGGGCCATGAGCTGGGCGGCCTTGAGGACTTCCGGGGTGGCCCAGTCATCTTCCCCTGGATGCAGCGCGGCCTGGTCTTGGGTCGTCACCGACTTGGTGCTGTCTCCCAGAGGCAACAGTGCTGCCCCTCCCGGACCGGCCTGCGGAAATCCTGCCGCCGCGGCCGCAGCGGTGAACGCCCCGGCAAGCACCGCGGCCTGGTAGGCGCCAAGCTGGAGGTGCTTGGCCAGCTCGGCCTTGCTGGGTTTGTTGCGCCCTGTTTTCAGGTCGACGATGACCAGGTTGCCGTTGGCGTCGGCTTCGAGCCGGTCCACCTGGCCGCGCAGCCGGGCCACGCTAGGGCCCTCATCACCCTCACCGAGGGGCAGGTCCACCTCGAAGTCCAGTTCGACCCCAATGAGGGTCCTGCCCTGTTGCCTGGCATCCACCACGTACTGGGCCAGCTTGCGCAGCATTTCTTGGGCGCGTTCGTAGTCCTTTTGGCCTTCCCACGAATCGCCCATGCCCAGCGAGGGCCAGCGTTTTTTCAGTTCCGCCAGGTATTCGTGCCCTGCACCGTTGGGGATGTCCTGGGCGATGGCATGGATGAGCGTGCCCAGGCTGCGGGCAAAGTCCGTGGTGGCTTCACCTCCTGCAGCCTTCACAAACCAGTTCAGCGGCGACTTCAGCACCGCCTCAACTTTCGACGGTGAGACGGTGACAACGTCCCCTGCCGGCACGATAGGGGCGTCGGTGCTCAACGGCAAAAGCCCCCACCACTGCTCCGGCGCGGCGCCGGGCACCTCATTGAAGGCCAGCAAAGCCAGCATCCGGGCGGCCTCAAGCTCGGCATGCATCTCCGATTCCTGGCGCAGCTCGGCCACGAGGGAGCGCAGCGTCATGGGCCGGGGCACCTGCTCCACGGGCCGCACCGGGTATTGGGATTCGCCGCCGGAATCGGTCACCGGGATGTAGGGGGCGGCTAAGTCGATGAACTGTGAAGGCTGCAAATCGTGCCCCGATGCCGCGGTCAGAATCAGCTGGCGACTGGCCCTGGACATGGCGGCAGCGAAGCTACGCAACTCGTCGTAGCGGATGTCCCGCATCCGGGTGGCCGGGTCGATCTGCCGGGCGGCCAGTGTGCCACGTTCGAGCACATCCACCAGGAACTGGCTGCCCAACAGCTCGCCGCGCAACCGGGTATTGGGCCACACGCCTTCCTGCAGGCCAGCCACGATCACGACGGGCCATTCCCGTCCGGCGGCACTGGCCGGGGTCAGAATCTCCACGGCGTCGGACCGCTGGGCACGGGCGGCCAGGGTGTCCATAGGCAGTTCCTGACTCAGCAGGTAGTCAAGGAATTGTTGCGGGCTGGACCCTGGCAGCTGGTCGACGTACCGTTCGGCCGTCTGGAACAAGGCCATGACGGCGTCCAGATCCCTGTCTGCCCTAATTCCCGTGGGCCCGCCGCGCAGCGCCTGTGACTCCCAGGTGCCCGAGCACTCCGATGCCTCCCACAAGGCCCACAACACTGTTTCGGCATTGGCACCGGGCTCGGCCACGGCGGTTTTCCCGGCGGCCAGCATGGAAGCGATCCGCAGCGCGTTCCGCGCCTCCCAGCCGAGCGGGGCCAGTTTGCTGGAGTCGCCCAGCGCCTCAACAAGCAGTTCGTCGCTGGCGCGGCCGCCGCCGCTGTTCAGTTCTTGCTGCCGCAGCGCCTGCCGCAAACGGCGCAGGTGCAGCGCGGTGGACCGTCCCAGCCGTGAGGTCAACAGCGACACCACCAGTTCCGCGTCCAGCGCGCCCGGGTCCAATGCCACCCGGAACGCCTCCAGCAGGGGACGCGCCGCAGGTTCGTCGCGTACCGGGTTCTCGGCCACGGGCACCTTGACGGGAATCCCCTGTCCACTCAAATACCGTTGCAACTCGGCCAGCGCCGAACCGGTCCGCACAATCACGGCGATCTCGCTCAGGCTGTGACCGGCCAGGTGTTGCAGGTGCAGGATGCGTTCGGCCACCAGGCGCAACTCATGGACCTCGGAGGCGACCACGTGCGCACTGACGTACGACGCCGGACCCCCCATCTGTGCTCTCTCCCCTGTGTGGGGCGCCGGGCTGGGCGCAGCCTGGCGCACGCTGCCGGCTGGCCAGTGCAGCACCCGCGCCTTGTGCCCCCCGCGGGTTTGGGAGATCCTCTCGGCCACGGCCGTCCACGCCTTCGCCACCTCCGGGGTCATACGGTGCGAGGTGGAAAGGGAGAATTCCTGCACGGCAGCGTGCTCGGTGGCAAGAGATTCGCGCAGGGTGCCCACCAGGTCCGGCCGGGCGCCACGGAAACCCTGGACCACGGTGTCCGGGGACGCCGTGACGAGGATGTCCTTTCCCCCTCCCACCAACACCAACAGCTCGTGCACCGAACGGTTCGCTTCCTGGATATCATCGACCAGGATCAGCGAAAGCCTGGACCGCTCCTGCTCCAGGAATTCCTCGTCGTTGCGCAGCATGGTCGCGGCCGCGGTGATGATGCCGGCGGGGTCGAAGGAACCGGACTTTCCCCAGTCCACCACGTCCCTGTATTCCTGGTAGAGCGAGGCGGCCGCAACCCAGTCGGGCCGGTGGTTCTCCCGTCCCAGGGCAGCCAGGCCCTCTGGTGCGAGGTCGTATTCGATGACCCTGTCAAAGAGTTGGCGCAGCTCCTGCCGAAAACCCCTGGTTTCCAAGGCGTCTACCAGATCGGCAGGCCAGGGCGGCGGGGTGCCCAGGCCGAGCTTGTGCCCTGCCAACAAGTCCTTGATGGTCAAGTCCTGTTCGGGGCCGCTCATGAGCCGCGGAGGCCCCTCGATGTAAGGCATCCTGCCCTCCACCTTGGCCCGTCGCAGCAGGTCGAAGGCGTAGGAGGACCAGGTCCTGGCCGGGGACGTGCTCAGACTTCGGGTGAGCCGGGCACTGAAACCGTTGCGCAACCTCGCGGCTGCCAAGCGCGACGGGGCCAGCAGCAGGGCACCTGCTGGATCAACGCCGTCGTGCTCTATTCTCTTGACGGCTGCCTCAACCAGCACCGTGGACTTGCCGGTGCCGGGCGCACCCCAGATGAGTGCGGGACCCGTGCCCGGGGTCAGCTCCACCACTGCCTGCTGGTCAGGGCTCAGGGCGGGCGCGGCCGTGAGGGAGGCCAAGGGCGCCACCAGGGTCAGGCGGGGCAGGGAAATCTTGGCGGAGTTGCTCATGTGCTTAGTCCACCACGGGGCTCCGACATTTGCGCCTGAGTGTCCGACGGCGGGACCTCCGTGGCATGCAACAGCGGGACCTCCGTGGCATGCAACAGTGCAGCGATCGCATCAATACGCTCAAAGTCGGGCTCGGCCGGATTCCAGCGGGCGGCCGCCATGTCCACACGCCATGAAGGGTGCTCGCCGTCGGGATCCCCGCGCAGGGCGGTTGCTTCGGCACGGTAGTGCACCAGCGCGGTGGCGTCATGGCACAGGGGAGGCTGCCCGCCGGCCCGGATCACCCGCCACCACGGCACGGCGGAGCCATGGTGGGACATCACGGACCCCACCTGGCGGGGCCCCCCGCGCTCCAACAACGCGGCGATGTCACCATAGGAGAGAACCTTCCCGGCGGGAATCAGCTCCGTCACATCAAGGACCGCTTCAACATACTCAGCACTCATGATTCCAGCGTAGTTCCCCCACGGCGGAGCACGCCGCACCGGTGGCGCGGGCAAAGTGTCGGTGGTACCCGGTAGCGTTAGGACATGACTAGCTGGAGCATGCACCCCCGGGCCGCGTTTGACTTGGAAACCACCGGCAAGGACCCCCGCACGGCCCGGATCGTGACGGCGTCCATTGTGATGGTCGACGAAACTGGAACGGTGGCGGACACCTATGAATGGCTGGCCGACCCCGGTGTGGAAATCCCTGAGGAAGCCGCCGCCATCCACGGCATCAGCACGGCCCACGCCCGCGAAAACGGGCGCCCGGCCGACGAGGTGGCCGCGGAGGTGGGTGCCGTCCTAGCCACCTTGTTCGCCAACAACATCCCCGTCATCGCCTTCAACGCCAGCTATGACTTCACAGTGCTGGCCAATGAGGCCCGCCGGCATGAGCTGCCCCAAATCACGCCCGCGCCGGTCATTGACCCGTTCATCTGCAACAAGCATGTTGACAGGTTCCGCAAGGGCAGCCGCACCTTGGTGGCCCTGTGCGAGGAATACGGCATCAACCTCGACGACGCCCACACCTCTGCCGCCGACGCTTTGGCCACGCTACGGCTCGCGGACGCCCTGGCCGCCAAATACAGCTCCTTGAGAATTGACCTGGGCGATCTACACAACGCACAGGTGGATTGGGCGCGGGAGCAGGCCGCGGACTTCCAGCAGTACCTGCGCCGGGTCAAGGACCCGGTGGCCGTGGTCGAGGGCGACTGGCCGGTCCTGCCCTAACAACCACGCATACCGTGGGTGCACGCCAACGGTGAAACTCTTTCACCCCATGATCTAAATCACACCCAAAAAAATGGGCAGCTGGCGCCAAGGGACGCGTCAATACTGCAGTGCGACATGCCCCCAGACAGGGCCGCCACACCCAGGGGCGGGCATTATGCGTGGATTCTTTGGCTAAAATCAATTTTGTGACGCACTAGTTCGCACCCGCCACATTTTCGACGCGGATGACATAATTTAGTTCCGTGGGTTGAGTTCTGCTATGAATCTCCTGTGAGTTTGCCAAGAGCTCCCCACCACTCGCGAGACCCCGCCGTCGTGTTACCGGCGTGGGCACCTGAAATGAAAGTGAATGCTCCATGAAGAACTCATCCCTGAAGTGGCTCACCGCTGTGCCGGTCGCCGTCGCCCTGGCATTTTCCCTGGCGGCCTGCGGCGGCGCAGCCGACACCGGTTCCTCGGCCACACCCACCGACGCCCTCGCAGGCAGCGACCAGGTGTCGCTGGATAAGTACACCACCGCCGATGTCACGCCCCTGGACAAGATCGACACGTCCAAGCTGGGCCTGATCACCCCCGGGACCATCACCGTCGGTACGCTCTCCGATGCCCCGCCGAACATCTTCATCGACAAGGATGGCAAGTTCACCGGCTACGACAATGAGCTGCTGCGCGCCATGGCAGACAAACTCAATCTCAAGGTTGAGTTCAAGTCCACAGACTTCTCCGCACTCCTCTCGCAGGTGGCCAACAAGCAGTTCGACGTCGGATCCTCCTCGATCTCAACCACTGACTTGCGTCGCAAGAGCGTTGGCTTCACCAACGGTTACGACTTCGGTTATATGGCCGTGGTGGCCAAGACCAATTCAGCCGTCAAGGGCTTTGCGGACCTGAGCGCCAAGACCCGCATCGCCGTCGTCCAGGGCACCGTCCAGGACGACTATGTCACCAACACGCTCAAGCTGGAACCGGTCCGTTTCTCCGACTACAACACCGCCTACGCAAACTTGAAGAATGGCCAGGTTGACGGCTGGGTCGCCCCGTCCCAGCAGGCTACCGGCCAGGTCAAGGACGGCGACGGCACTGCCATTGTTGAGTCCGTCGTCAACACACAGAACTTCACTGCCTACGCAGTGACCCCCACGAACCAGCCGCTCACCGACGCCCTGAACTCGGCGCTGGATACAGTGATCACCGACGGCACCTGGTCCAAGCTGACCAAGGAGTGGTACCCCACCCGCCCCATGCCCGCTGACTGGACCCCCGGTTCCAAGGCAGCCAAGATCTCCTAAGGACTCTGCACGTGGACGCATACCAGCAGTTCCTTAAGACATTTTTTGATTGGAAGGCCATGGGGGACGTTATCCCCCAGATGCTGACCGTCGGATTGCCCAATACCCTGCTCCTGGCAGCGGTATCGGCAGTGCTTGGCTCCCTCCTAGGCCTGGTGCTGGCCGTCATGGGCATCTCCCGAAACCCGGTTCCCCGGTGGATCGCGCGCATCTACACAGACATTTTCCGCGGACTTCCGGCCATCTTGGTCATTGTGGTCATCGGCATTGGACTTGGTCCGATCATCCGGCAGACAACCGGCATCACCAGCCCTTTTCCGCTGGCGATCTTTGCCCTGACCTTGATGGCGGCCGCGTACATCGGTGAGATTTTCCGTTCGGGCATTCAAAGTGTTGACAAGGGACAGCTGGAGGCGTCACGGGCCCTGGGGTTCAGCTACGGATCCGCCATGATCCTGGTGGTGATACCCCAGGGCATCCGGCGTGTCCTGCCGGCCCTGGTGAACCAGCTGATCTCCCTCATCAAGGACTCGTCCCTGGTCTATCTGCTGGGCGTCACGGCGAGCCAGCGTGAAATCTACCGGGTGGCCAATGACTACGCGGCCAACTCCGGAAACATGTCGCCGTTGATTGCCGCCGGCCTGCTTTACCTGTGCCTGACTATCCCGCTCACCCACCTGGTGAACTTCATGGACAAGCGCATGCGTGAGGGCAAGAAGGCCAAGCCCGAACCCGACGATATTGCCGCACTTGTTGGAAAGGGCGCCTAAGCCATGAGCGAGTTCAAGTCAGGCTCCCTGACAGCTACAAACATCCACCTGGCGTTCGGCTCCAACAAGGTGCTGCGCGGCATTGACCTGCACGTTCCGCAGGGCACCACGGCGTCCGTAATCGGCCCCTCGGGCTCGGGCAAGTCAACGCTGCTGCGCGTCATGAACCGGCTGATCGAACCTGATCAGGGCGACATCCTGCTCGACGGCCGCTCGGTCTTGGCCGACAATCCAGACGAGCTGCGCCGTCGTATTGGTATGGTCTTCCAACAATTCAACTTGTTCCCGCACAAGACTGTGGTGCAGAACGTGTCCTTGGCGCTGAGCAAGATCCGCAAGATGCCCAAGGATCAGGCCCATTCCAAGGCCATGGAGCAGCTGGAGCTGGTGGGCCTGAAGAGCAAGGCCGACGCGCGGCCGGGGAACCTCTCAGGTGGCCAGCAGCAGCGTGTGGCGATTGCCCGCGCCCTGGCCATGGAACCAGAGGTGATGTTCTTTGACGAGGCCACCAGCGCCTTGGACCCGGAGCTGGTCAAGGGCGTTCTGGCACTCATGACGGACTTGTCCAAGGGTGGCATGACCATGGTTGTTGTCACGCACGAGATGGGCTTCTCCCGCAATGTCTCCGACACCGTGACGTTCATGGATGGTGGCGTGGTCGTGGAGACCGGTCCACCGGCAGAACTGTTCACCGAGCCCAAGACCGATCGCCTGAAGGGCTTCCTCTCCGACGTCCTCTAGTCCCCACCCCCTCCCACCACTCGCTGCGCTCGTGGCGGGTCCCTCGGGCGCGTGGGCCCAACACGGCGATGGACTGGGTGTCGGTGCACATCGGCGAATTTAGCGGGGACAGCAAGAGGATCGTGCTGGGCGGCGATTCCGCCGGAGGCCAGATATCTGCGCTCATGGCTGCCGCCACCTTCCGCCTGGAGCTGGCCCAGCACTATGCCCCGAAGTCCGCCCTGCGGCCGGGCCAGCTGCGCGCCCTGGTGCAGCATTGCAGCACCGTTGATTTCTCGGTGTTCTTTGACAAGGGCTTTGTCATGAGCCTGAACTTCATTCGGATGCTGCTGCCCCGTGAACACGCCGCCGCCCACCGGCAAGGGAGGTCCGCTCCCGACACGGCCCGGCCCGGCACCACACGCTGCGTGAGGCAGCCCACTACATGTCGCCGATCGAATGGCTGGATTCACGCTGCCCGCCGGTCTTCATCACCACCTCCGAACGGGACTTCTTTTACAACTCCAACATGAACGTCATTAGGCTTCTGGTCGAGCACGGCGTCAGCGTTGATTCCTTGGTCTATGACTGGCGTAGCACCAACACCGAGCACACCTGGCAGCAGAACTTCCGCTACCCGGAATCGCAGGAGGTTTACCGGCGCCTGGGATCGTTCATCACCAAGGTCACGGTGCCGGCCTAGCTTTAGACCCGTTCCAGCGTCTCAAACGGTCCCTCGGGAAGTTCGACGGCGATCCCCTACCCCGGGCGGACGGTGCCGCTCTGGCGGACAAAGCCCATGATGCCAGCCCTGCGGACTAGGGCGCGGTCGTCGTCGTAGCCCACCAACTCCTTGAGCAGCCCCGGCTGGAAGTTCTCTATCTGGGCGCACGGGTTCCGCAACCCGGTCACCTCCACCACCGTGCTCTCACCCAGGTTCAGCCGGGTTCCGCGGGGCAGCCCTAGCAGGTCGATCCCGGGCAACGGCTGCTTGCTGAAGCGGTGTGTGGAATCGGCGTGGGCGGCCAGGATGCGCGCGTTGTCATTCACGCGGCCAGTTTAGGCCACGCCCCCAACGCGAGAACGGGGCCAACCCGCGAGAACGGTGTAGCTTGTCGGTGCGTTCGCGGCTTGGCCCCGTTCTGGGCGCAGCTAGGCGGTGGCCGTGGCCGTGGCGGCTGCGGCAGCCTTGGCCGCGGCGGGGAGGGCGGCGAAGATCCGGTTCATGGCCGCATCGTCGTGGGCGGCGGAGAGGAACCATGCCTCGAACACGCTCGGGGGCAGGTACACGCCCGAATCCAGCATGGAGTGGAAGAACGGCGCGTAGCGGAACACTTCCTGGGCCTGCGCATCGGCGTAGTTGTGGACACCATTGGCCGAGGTGCCAAACGCGACGGAGAACAAGTTCCCGGCGCGTTGGATGGAGTGGTCCACTCCCTCGGCGGCCAAAGCAGAAGACAAAGCGGTGGACAGTTCCAGGGAGCGGGCATCAACAATTTCGTAAACGGAAGCGGTCGCCGCCGTCAGGGTTGCCACACCTGCCGCCATGGCCACCGGGTTCCCGGACAGTGTGCCTGCCTGGTAGACCGGGCCCAGGGGGGCCAGATGGTCCATGACGTCCGCACGGCCGCCCAGGGCCGCCGTCGGAAGCCCGCCGCCGATGACCTTCCCGAAGGTGAACAGGTCCGGCGTCCATCCCTCCGCAGCACCGGTCAGGCCCCAGTAACCAGCAGCACCCACCCGGAAGCCGGTCAGGACTTCGTCAAGGATCAGTAGGGCGCCGTGAGCGGAGGTGATGCGGGACAGCCCCGCATTGAAGCCCTCCCCCGGGGTCACCACACCCATGTTGGCCGGTGCGGCCTCGGTGATGACGGCGGCAATCTTGTCCCCATGGAGGGCAAAGGCGGCTTCGACGGCGGCGAGGTCGTTGTAGGGAAGCACCAAGGTTTCGGCGGCTGTCGCTGCGGTGACACCGGCGGATCCGGGCAGGGCCAGGGTGGCCAGGCCGGATCCAGCGGCGGCCAGCAGGGAATCGAGGTGGCCGTGGTAGCAACCGGCGAACTTGATGATCAGGTCCCGGCCGGTGAAGCCGCGGGCCAGGCGCACCGCGGTCATGGTGGCCTCGGTGCCGGTCGAAACCATGCGCAGGCGTTCGACGCCGGACACCCGCCCCTGCACCAGGGCGGCCAGTTCGCTTTCGGCGGGGGTGGAGGCGCCGAAGCTCAGGCCGTTGTCTACGGCGGCGTGAACCGCTGCCAGCACGTCGGGGTGGGCGTGGCCCAGAAGTGCCGGGCCCCAGGAGCAGACCAGGTCGACGTAGTCGCGCCCGTCAGCATCGCTGAGGTAGGCGCCCTTGGCGCTGACCATGAAGCGCGGGGTACCGCCCACGGAGCCGAAGGCGCGCACGGGCGAGTTCACCCCACCTGGCATGAGGGTCTTGGCGCGGTCAAAAAGTTCCTGTGAGCTGGTCATGAAGAAGTCCTTTGGGTCGGGGCGGGGCTGGGGAAGCCGGAGGGTTTAGTTTTCGCGCATCCAGCCGGCCAGCTCGGCCGCCCAGTAGCTGAGGATCATGGTGGCTCCGGCGCGCTTGATGCACAGCACCGATTCCTCGATCGCGCGTCGCCGGTCGATCCAGCCATTGGCCGCGGCGGCTTCGATCATGGCGTATTCGCCGGAGATTTGGTACGCGGCCACCGGGACCGGGCTCATGGCGGCGACGTCGGCTAGGATGTCCAGGTAACTCATGGCCGGCTTGACCATGATGATGTCGGCGCCTTCGGCCAGGTCCAGTTCCACCTCGTGTAGGGCTTCGCGGCGGTTGCCCGGATCCATCTGGTAGCTGCGGCGGTCGCCGTCGAGCTGGGAGTCCACGGCTTCGCGGAAGGGCCCGTAAAACGCCGAGGCGTACTTGGCCGCGTAGGCCAGAACGGACACGTCGGTGAATCCGGCGGCGTCAAGGGCCTCTCGGATCACCGCCACCTGGCCGTCCATCATGCCCGACGGCGCCACCACGTGGGCGCCTGCGGCCGCCTGGGACACGGCCATCTTGGCGTAAATGGCCAAAGTGGCGTCGTTGTCCACCTCGCCGTGCGCGTCCAGCACGCCGCAGTGGCCGTGGTCGGTGAACTCGTCCAGGCAGAGATCGCTCATGACAACCAGGTCATCACCTACGACGGCGCGCACGTCCCGGATGGCGGCATTGAGCACACCGAACGGGTCAATCCCGGCGGATCCCACGGCGTCGCGGGTGGCGGGGATGCCGAAGAGCATGATGCCGCCCAGCCCCAGCGCCACGGCCTCCCGCGCCGCGGACAAAAGTGACGACGTCGTATGTTGGACCACGCCCGGCATGGAAGTGATGGGTGCGGGCTCGCTAAGGCCCTCGCGGATGAAAACGGGCAGGATCAGGTTCGCCGGATCCAGCCGGTGTTCGGTGGCGAGGCGGCGGATGGCGGCGGTGGTGCGCAGCCTGCGGGGGCGGTGCTGGGGGAAGCTCACTGGCGTATCTCCTGGATTACTTGGTGTGAAAATTGTTGTGCGCGGCGTACAGGGCTTCCACGATCCCGCCGGGCGTGGGGTGCACGGCCGTGGCGGCGACGTTCATGCCCAGGCGCTGTGCCGCGGCCCGGGTTGGCGGCCCGATCGCTATGACCCAACACGTCTGCGGCAGCGGCGCCATAGTGGCGGCGACCCTTCGCGCGGCACTTCCGGAGGCCAGCACGACGGCGTGGATCAGTCCGGCGCTGATCTCTCGTGCCGCCTGGTCCGGGGTCAGCTGCGTGTAGCCGCCCCGGCGAGCCAGATCCCGGGTGGAGTGGGCCAAGACGGCCGTGAGCCGCCGGTCCGGAACCGCCGGAAAGTCGACCGTGCGGTAGGCCGTAACACCATCTACGGCCCAACCCCGGGCTCGGATCCCGTCCCCGAGGGTGGCTTCGGCCAAGTCCGACTGCGGCAGCAGGGCCCGCCCGCCGTCGGCAGTCTCCGGCCACAGCGTGAGCAGGCCGGCAGCGGACTGCAGATCCGTGGGTGCCAAGGTAGCTGCGACACCCTCCGCGGCCAGGACGGCCACGGAGGTGGGCCCGATCGTGGCCACCCGGGTGGTCTCCGGGATGAGGTCGGCCAGCGTGGTGCCTGCAGTCTCACACCATTGCTTCAACGCACGCACGGTCGTAATGGAACTGATGACGAGCCAGCGATACTTCCCGGCGGTTAGGCGGGCCATGGCCGCGCCCAGCAACTGCTGATCTGCCACCTCAAAGTCGATCAGCGGCACCAGGACCGGTTCCGCGCCGGCGGCGGCCAAGGCGTCGGCGAGTGCCCCAGCCCGGTCGGCGCTGCGTGTAATGGCAACCCGCAAGCCGGTGATTGAGCCCGCCGAAATCTCCCGGCCCTGGCTCTCCGGAAGAACACCCGGCCCGCCGTCGGACGAAACGCTCACTTCGCCGAGCCGGCCAGATCTGCCAGGTCCCCTGCGCCGCCGTCGAGCAGCTCCTCGGCGAGTTCAATGCCGAGCAGGGTTGCCCCCACAGTGGTCAGGCCGTCGGTGGCCTTCTTCACCCGCATGGTGCGGGTGCCGTCGAGGGAGTTGACCACGGCTTCCAGGAACAGCATGGAGCCCTTGCGGTAAGCGAAGGCGCCAACGGGTGCGCTGCAGCCGGCTTCCAAACGGGCCAGCAGCCCGCGTTCGGCCGTGACGGCCAGGCGTGTGTCGTGGTGGTCGACGGCGGCCAGCGCTTGGCCCAAAACTCCGCCCAGTTCGACGTCGGCCGTGCGGCATTCCAAGGCGAGCGCGCCCTGCCCGGGTGCCGGAAGCATGACGTCGGCTTCCAGGAACTCGGTGACGGTGTCCAGCCTTTCAATACGTGTCAGACCCGCCGCAGCCAGCACGACGGCGTCCAGATCCCCCACCTTGCCCGGCACCGGATCGCTCGCGGCATTACCGGGAAGGCCGGGCACCCGGGCCAACCGGGTGTCGACGTTGCCGCGAATGTCCACTATTCTCAGGTCCGGACGGGCAGCAAGCAGCTGCGCAGCCCGCCGCGGTGACCCGGTTCCCACGGAGGCGCCCTGCGGCAACTCCGTCAGGGTCAGTCCGTCCCGTGAGCACAACGCATCGCGGGCGTCTGCGCGCACCGGGACAGCAGCTAGCGTCAGGCCCGGAACTGCCACGGTGGGCAGATCTTTGAGCGAGTGCACTGCCACATCCACGCGGCCATCAAGAACCGCTGCACGCAGTTCTGCGGCAAAAACGCCGGTGCCGCCCATTTGCGACAGGGGTCCGGTAAGGATATCCCCGTCGGTCTTGATGGGGACGATTGGAGCGTCAAAACCTCCGACCGCCCTGAGCCTTTCAGTGATTTGCCCGGTCTGACTCAGGGCTAGCCTGCTTCCACGGGTTCCAATTTTCACAGTTTTTTCAGCCATGGAAGTTACAAACCACCTGCGGCCGCGGCGCCGGGCGCCACAAGGCCCACGGTGCTGCCCACTTCGGAGATGGCCGGCTTCTCCCCGCGGAAGTTCGCGCAGCAGCCGGGGTTGCAGACATCGAACCACGGGCCCAGTGCGGTCATGGCCGCGCGTTCTTCGATGTGGTTCTCGATGGTGCGCTCACAGATCAGGTCCACGAGCCCCGCAACAAATTTCTGGTGCGTACTCGGGGTCGGTGCCCGGTCAAAAACCAGACCCAATTCCGCGCAGCTTTCCTTCGCCTCGGTGTCCAAGTCCCAGAGGACCTCCATGTGATCGCTGATGAACCCCAGCGGAACAACCACCACACCGGCCACACCGGCGGCCGCCCGCTCAGCCAGTGCGTCGTTGATATCCGGCTCCAGCCACGGCACATGGGGTGCGCCCGAGCGGGACTGGTAGACCAGCGACCACTCCTGATCCGGGTCAACCCGTGCCATGATGGCCTCGGCGTTGGCAAGGTGCTGGGCGACATAGGCCGAGTCCTGCTCAAACACCAGCGGCTGCAGTTCCGAACGGCCTGCGGCTTGGGCATCTCGGGTCGGAATGGAGTGGGTGGCGAACATGACGTGCACAGGCGCACCGGCCTTGCCGGCGGCGGCCAGCTCCGCCCGGACGCGGACCAGTGAGGCCGCAGTGCCCTCAATGAAGGGCTCCACGAATCCGGGATGGTCAAAGTACTGGCGGACCTTGTCCACGGCGAGCTTGCCGTCCAACCCGGTCTCCGTCAGTGCAATACCAATGTCCTCACGGTACTGGCGGCAGCTGGAATAACTGGAGTACACGCTGGTGGTGAGCATCAGGAGTCGGCGGTGACCGGCGTCGTACGCCTCCTGGAGCACGGCAGGGATGTAGGGATCCCAGTTGCGGTTACCCCACAGCACGGGCAGGTCAATGCCACGGGCAGCCAGCTCGGCCTCCAGTGCGGCCTTGAGCGCGCGGTTCTGGGAGTTAATGGGGCTGATGCCACCATTGGCGCGGTAGTGGTGGCTGACCTCTTCGAGGCGCTCATCAGGGATGCCCCGACCACGGGTGACATTGCGCAGGAACGGGATAACGTCCTCCTGCCCCTCGGGCCCACCGAAGGAGGCCAGCAAGATGGCGTCATACTGGGCTGGCTCAACTACTCGATTTTTCATTTCAGCACCTCGGCTACTTCAGCGGCATCAATGCGACGGCCCGTATAAAATGGAATTTCATCGCGCACATGCAGGCGGGCGTCGGTGCCACGCAGGCTGCGCATCATGTCCACCAAGTCGGTCAGCTCATCGGCTTCCAGACCCAGCAGCCATTCCCAGTCGCCGAGCGCAAAGGCGGAAACTGTGTTGGCCAGGACCTGCGGGTATTCGCGGCCCAGCATGCCATGGTCGCGCAACATGCGGGAGCGGTCTTCGGCCGGCAGAATGTACCAGTCGTAGGAGCGCACAAACGGGTAGACGCAGACCCAGCTCTTGGGCTCGTTGGGGCCCATATAGCTGGGTGCGTGGCTCTTGGCGAACTCGGCCTCGCGGTGCACGCCCATGGCAGACCAAGCGATCTCGGCGTTGGCGAAAAGTTCGGTGCGTCGGATGCTGCGCACCGCCTGCTGCAGGCCCTCGGGCTTCGGGCCTACGAGCCAGATCATGACATCGGCGTCGCTGCGCATGGCGGAGACGTCGTAGGCGCCACGTAAGGTGATGTGCTCCTGGGCGAGGGAGGCCACCAGTGCCTCAAAGGCGGCGACCGCGCCCTTGCCTGCTGTGGAGGGGCCGGTACGCTTAAATACCGTCCATAGGGTGAACGGTGTGACCAGGGCTGTGGCGGGCTCGGAGGTTTTGGTGACAGATTCAGCGAATGTGTGGCTCATGCGTTCCAGTGTGCACCCATCTGTCTTAAATCTAAAACCCAACTTCTCTACAGAGTGTAGAAAGTGAGGGAGATCACTTGATTCTGGTACCGTCAATGACGGCCCTCACCTGTCTGCGCGTGCCCGAAACCACGGCTGCCAACCCGTTGCCGGACATCCAAGCACCCGTCAAGCCCAACCCCGGCTGCTGGTTCGCCAGGGCATGAATCTGGGCTATTTTTTCCTGATGCCCGACGGCGGCGAACGGCAGCGAACCCGTCCACCGGACGACGTCCGCACCCAACACGTCGGCGTCGGTGACGGACACGCCGAGCAGTTTTGTGGCATCCACCAGCGCCGTCGCGATCAGATCCGCGTCATTTTCCGGGCGTGCCACAAGCCGAACTGCGTCGGCGGCCGCTACACCTGCCCGCCCGTAGGAGAGCCGCAGCACGTGCGTGCCCGGGCCGGTGGAATCGGCCAGCCAGTCCCACTTGGCTGTGGCGTGGGTGAGCGCCTTGGCGGTGATCCCCAAAGTTTGCGGGGCCACCAGGACGCCCGTGCCGCGGGGCTTGGAGTCAAGCTCTGGAACGTCAACCACCAGCGTGACAAGACGGATGTCGGGCCCCGGAACCGGGGCAAAGTCCAAGAGTTCTGGCACGTTTGGGCCCAGCAGTTTCACCGCTGTGGGCCCGTCCGTGGCGACGACCAACACGGCGGCGGCTTCCACACCGCGATCTTTTCCACACTCCCACTCGACACTCCAGTGGGCGGGTGCTCCGCCGTCGTCCTTGGCCTTGCCAGCGCCCATGGCGGGGCCAACGTTGTGGTGGATGGCAGTGATGGCGTGGCCCGAATGCAGCGCCACCCCGGCTTCGCGCAAGTGCGCCACCAATGCGTCCACCAGCGTGTGCATACCACCGGCAAGCCCGGCCACGGCCGATCCGGGCTTGGCATCTGCGGACCCACCAACGCGCAGGGCTGCCACGGCAGCCGCGAGGGAGCCATGTTGGCGAATCCCGGCCCGCAGCCCCGGTGCCACCATGTCAATATCCAATACTTCGGCGTCGGCCGAGTGCACCCCCGCCACAACTGGCGCCACCAGCCGTTCCAGCACGCGGCGGCCCATGCGCGCCCGCACCAGGTCCGCCACGCTGGACGCCGCCTCGGAGGTGCCCACGCTGGTCGGCATGGTGGCGTCCAGGGACGCCCGCAAAATACCGGCCTTGCCCAAGGCGGCCCGGACCTCGGGGGCGTGAAGGTCCGACGGGATGCCCAGGATCCCGGTGCGGGGCAACGGGACGGGACCCTCCGGCAGCCACACCCAGGCACCTGAGGGGTCAGGGCTGACAATGTGGGCTGAAAGGCCCAGCTCCGCCACCAAATCGGCCACGGCTGTGCTGCGGGTGGCAAAGGATTCCGCCCCACTGTCCAGCACCACCCCGGCCACCTCGTGAACGCCCACGCAGCCGCCCCAGGTGGGTGCGGCGTCGTACAGGCTCACCTGGTAGCCGGCATCCTGCAGGTCCTTCGCGGCGAGCAGCCCGGAGATGCCACCCCCCACCACTAAGGCCCGATTCAGCGCAGGCGTGTGCGTTCGAGGGTGCTTGTTCATCTCCATGGGTTCTCCTTGCGCTGGGCGGGCTTGGGTAGGTTACGGTTCGATCGAGTGGATCAGTTCAACCAGACGGGTCAGCACGGCCGGATCGGTCTCCGGGGGGACGCCGTGGCCCAGGTTCAGCACGTGTCCGGGCGCCGCCGAGCCTGCCGCGATGACGTCGCGGACGTGCGCCTCGAGCACCTCCCACGGAGCGCTGAGCAGTGCGGGGTCGATGTTGCCCTGCAGCGGCACCTTGCCACCGAGGCGGCGGTTGGCCTCATCCAGCGGCAGTCGGTAGTCCACTCCCATGACGTCCACGCCCACGCCGTACATGGCGCCCAGCAGCTCCGCGGTGCCCGTGCCGAAGTGAATCAGGGGTACGCCAAGATCGCGTACATGGTCCAGCGCCCGGGACGACGCCGGGGCCACATGGCGGGTGTAATCGGCGAGTCCTAGCGAGCCCGCCCAGGAGTCGAAGAGCTGGCCGGCGCTGGCACCCGCCTCGATTTGGGCGCGCAGGAATTTTCCGGAGGCGTCGGCTGCCCAGTTCAGCAGGGCGCCCCACGTTTCCGGTTCGGCGTGCATCATGGTGCGCGGGCCCAGATGATCGCGGGTGGGGCGGCCCTCCACCATGTAGGCGGCGACCGTGAACGGGGCCCCGGCGAAGCCGACGAGCGGGGTACTGCCTAGCTCGGCCACGGTCAGCGCCACGGCCTCCCTGATCGGATCCAGTGCCGCGTCGGTGAGCTCGGGCAGCATAGCCACGTCCTCGGCTGTGCGGATCGGCTTGTCCAGGACAGGCCCCACGCCGGGGACGATGTCCACGCCCACGCCGGCCAGCTTGAGCGGGATCACGATGTCGGAGAAGAAGATGGCGGCGTCCACGCCGTGGCGGCGCACCGGCTGGAGTGTGATTTCCGCGGCCATGGCGGGCTTGAGGCACGATTCCAGCATGGTGGTACCCACCCGCAACTCACGGTATTCGGGCAGGGAGCGGCCGGCCTGGCGCATGAACCAGACAGGGCGACGGCTGGGCTTTCCACCACGGTAAGCGGTGATCAGCGGTGAGTTGGCGGTGCGTCCATCCATCAACGGATGAGTTGGGATCAGTGTCATGGCACCACCCTACAGAGCAAACCTTGCAAGTTTTTGTGCACAAGCTGTCGCCAATACAAGGTCACGCATCCGAGGCTGAGTAACGAGGCTCACATCGATTTACTGACGAATTCAGTCATCTTGTCCATAAACACCCATGTTAAGGGTCTACGATATTGGCATTGTGGTTCTTTTCTCTCTTGTTGCCTCGCACTCCACCATTGACTTGGAAACCGTTGCCCGCCTAAGCGCCGGGGCCGCGGCGGTCAGTTCTGAGGTGGTGGCCGCCGACAACGCCGTTGCCGGGCTGGTCACCCTGGCCACCTGCAACCGTTTCGAGTTGTATGCCCAAGCCCGCAGCGCCGACGACGTTCAGGCTGCCCGCAGCGCTCTCGTTGCCGCCGTCAGCACCCACTCCGGGCTGGCCGAACACCAGGTCTCCAACGCCCTGGCCACCCAGCAGGGAACAGCGGTCCCCCGGCACCTTTTTGCCGTCAGCACCGGGCTGGATTCGGCAGTGGTGGGGGAACGCGAAATTGCCGGGCAGGTGCGCAGGGCTCTGGGGTCCGCCCAAGACCAGGGCACCAGCACGCCGGCCCTGGTGCGGCTTTTTCAGGCGGCTTCCAAGACGGCCAAGGAGGTGGGCGCTCAGACGGCTTTGGGCCGGCGCGGCATGTCCATAGTGTCGGTGGCCCTGGACCTCGCCGCCGAACTCCAAGACGCCGCATCACCTTTGGCTGGCGCGTCCCCCCACGCCATCTCACCCTTGGCCGGAAAGACGGCCATCCTTTTTGGCACCGGCGCCTATGCCGGGGCGGCCATGGCCCAACTGGCCCAACGTGGTTGTTCGGATATCAGGGTCTATTCCGGGTCCGGACGGGCGGAAACGTTTGTTGGCTCACGCGGTGGAACGGCCCTCACTGACGCCACCTTGCCCGGCGCCCTGGCCGACGCCCACCTTCTTCTGGGGTGCAGCGGCTCGGACCGGCAGGTCGCGGCCGGTGATTTGGCACAAGTGCGCCACAACCTTTCCCCGCAGTTGACGGTGATTGACCTGGCCCTGACCCACGACTTCACCGCGGACGTCGCCGACCTCCCGAATGTGGATCTGCTGACCCTAGAAACCGTACGGCAGGCAGCGCCCGCGGAACAGGAATCCACCCTGGCCGACGCTGCCGCCCTCGTTGCCAATGCTGCAGAGAACTTTGAACAAGCCCAGAACGCCCGATCCCTGGATCACGCCATCGTAGCCCTGCGCCGGCACACCATGAGCGTGCTGGATGATGAAATCGCCAAGGTCCGCGCCCAGCATGGCTGCACGGCAGCCACCGCCGAGGTGGAATTTGCCATGCGCCGCATGGTCAAGCAGTTACTTCACGTGCCCACGGTGCGTGCCAAGGAGCTCGCCGCGGCAGGCGACGCAAGCAGCTACATGGCAGCACTGGATGCCCTCTATGGGATCAAGGTGGAACCGGCGGCCGTCATCAGAGACGCCGCCACGGTCAGGGACGGCATTACAGTCCTGGATGGCACACCTCCGGATGCCGCCTCCGCCTGAGCAATCGCAGGGGGCTAGCCGAAGGCGTTGACCTTCGTCAGCGCCGCTGACAGCTCCCACAGCCGTGCGGCGCTTTCCGGATCGATGGCGTGGGCGTCCACCCCTTCAATACGGGCCATGGGTGATTGAGGATCGGTGGGCAGGGCAATGTCGCAGTCCTCGCAGTACACCCCGCCCATGCCGTCCAGCCGTGGCGAGGTGGCCGCCCACACCGACGTCGCGGCCCCTTGATCGGGCGTCTTGAAGCCTTCCCGCACGTTACCGGCGTCGTCCATCCACCCCGCGGCCACCATCTCTTCCCGCGGCAGGTGCCGTTGCAGATCCGTCATGATGCCGCCGTGATGCACGGCGAAGGCCCGCACCCCGTGGTCGGCACCGCGTTTGTCCAACTCGATGGCGAACAGGCTGTTCGCCGTCTTCGCCTGGCCGTAGGCGTGCCATTTGTCGTACCCCTTGGTGAATTGCGGGTCGTCAAAGTGGATGCCGGAGATCTTGTGTCCCGTCGAGGATAGCGAGACCACGCGGGCGCCACCGTCTGAGAGCACCGGCCACAGCGCATTGGTCAAGGTGAAATGTCCCAGGTGATTGGTGGCGAATTGCGCCTCCCAGCCAGGGCCCACGCGCGTCTCCGGGCAGGCCATGATGGCGGCGTTGTTGATCAGGATGTCCAGCCCCCGCCCGGCGTCAAGGTATCCCTTCGCGAATGCCTTCACACTGGCCTGGTCGCCCAGGTCCATGGCCCGGACGTCCACCGATTCCAGCCCAGCAACCGCCAGCACCTGGCGGGCGTGGCCTGGCCTGCGGGCCGGAACCGTGACGTCCACCCCTGCTGCCGCAAGCGCCCTGACCGTTTCCAGGCCCAGGCCGGAGTACCCGCCTGTCACGATGGCCGTGCAGCCGCCTAAATCGACCCCGGCCAAGACGTCCGTGGCTGTGCTGCCGTGTCCAAAGCCGGTGCCCAGGGGGTGTTGCGGCGTCTGTTTCCAGGCCTGACGCGTCATGATATGTACCTTTTCCGCTCGATGCTGATGCTCCTGCTGGGAAACTTACTCCTGTCCAGCGCGTTTGTCGTGTGGGCTCTGAAAGTGGCAGGCACTATTGGATCGCCCAGACCTGCGACGATGCACAGCCCTCGAACGCTGGAACTCTCAGTTTCGTGGCACTTTCCCTTCAATGCACATCACTGTTGATGGAAATCACGGAGCTGGTTGCACCAAGACTCAATGTACCCATGACCACTATCCTGACCGACAGGTGGTTGGGCAGATTTTGACGGTGGCGCATCTCGGCCTTCGGGTGCGAGAAGAACGGTTCGGCGACCGTGTTAGTGCCATTGCGGTGTCAAAGTTCTTGGCGTGAGGATTTTTGAGTCGTCTGTTAGCGGTCCCCTGCGGAACAGTTTCTGCACCTCCAAGGGCAACAAGCGTTCGTTCAGTTAGCGGCCAGGGCGATGAACGCGCACTCTGGCCAGATGGGACCCGACGTGTGTAGGTTGTTGATCAGTGTCCCATTCACGCCGGACTCAAGCAGTTGGCGACTGTGAAAGAACTTCGGATCATGCCCCTATGGGCGACCATATTATCGCTTTGCGTGGCCGCAGCGGCAGCTACTTTTCTCGTCATCGGGCTATTCCACACGCTAACTGGTGCCGGGGCGACGCAAGTGTTCTTTGACGCTGTGATTGCCGGCGCGCTGGCGCTCGGCGCCTGGTCAGTCGCAGTCAGAGGAAACCCCGCGCTTTCGCGGCATCGGGACGCTCCGCCCAACCGTCTCAGTCCCCTTGGCTGGTGGTGACTTCGGCATGGCTCGGCTGCGTGGATGGGAACCAACTCAGGAGGGCTCACCGTCGGCCCAAGACCCCTTCTTCCGGCAATGACTTAAGAGTCACGCTGACCTCCGGCAAGCAAACCACGGTCCGACCCTCGATGGTGTCCATTCACCGCCCGTGTCACGAAATTGGGACGAGTGTCAAACAATTTGGATCCTACATGTCGCTAGCCAGCCAGGCGTCGATCCCACCCTCAAGATGGACGACGTCGGCGTACCCTGCCGTGCGCAGGCTCGCCAACGCCTGCGCCGAGCGGGCACCGGACTTGCAATGCAGGATCAGGGGCACGCCGTGCGGAACATGCGCCAACGCCGTACCGTCCTTGATACCAGCCACGGGGATCAGGACGGAACCGGGGATGCGGGAGACCTCGAATTCCACCTGCTCCCGCACATCTATCAACAGGAATTCCGCGGCACCATGTTCCCGGTTCGCCAAGCGTGCGGCAAGCTCGGGCACGGTGATCAGATCGCCGTCGGTCTTCTCCACCGGAAGGATTCCGCAAAAGTAGTCGTAGTCGATGAGTTCGGTGATGGGTGCCGCGTCGGGGTCCTTGGCGATCCGGATTTCCCGCCAACGCGAGGACAGGGCGTCGAAGATCAGCAGCCGACCCAACAGCGTTTGGCCGATGCCGGTGATGAGCTTGACGGCCTCGGTGACCATCATGGCCCCAATGGAGGCGCACAGCATGCCGAACACGCCGCCCTCGGCGCAGGATGGGACGGTCCCGGGGGCCGGGGGTTCAGGATACAAGTCGCGGTAGTTGGGGCCGAACTTGTCCCAAAACACACTGACCTGCCCGTCAAAGCGCAAGATCGAACCCCACACATAGGGCTTGCCCAGTAGCGCGGCGGCGTCGTTGACGAGGTACCGCGTGGCGAAATTGTCCGCACCATCTAAAATGACGTCGTAGCCGGCGAACAGTTCCAGCGCGTTGGAGGAATCAAGGCGGATCTGGTGGAGCACCACGTTCACGCCGGGGTTGATGGCGGCAATGGACTCTCTGGCTGATTCCAGCTTGGTCCGGCCTATGTCCGACACCCCGTGGATGATCTGGCGTTGAAGGTTGCTCAGTTCAACGGTGTCATCGTCAACGATCCCCAGGGTGCCGACACCGGCCGCGGCCAGGTACAGCAGTGCGGGCGAGCCGAGCCCGCCGGCACCAATGACCAACACGCGGGCATTGCACAGGCGCCGCTGACCGTCCAGGCCGATCTCGGGGATGAGGGCGTGGCGGGAGTAGCGCTGAAGTTCCTCCGGCGCCAGCGGCGGTCCCGGCTCCACCAAGGCAGGCAAGGTGTGGGAAGGATTGGTGGACAGTGGCGCGAGCAAGGAAACCATACCTCTTAATCTAGTCCTGCCTGCGGGCTTTGGCTTATTACCACTGGGTAGAATGGCAGGGATCCTGACCGTAGGCTCAATGACGGCGGACAAAGTGAAAGGCACGCACATGATATTGGAAACCCATCCCGGGGAGCAACCAGCGCGCCGTACCCCGCTAACCCGGTTGCCACGCGACGAACGCCGCGCACAGCTTCTGGCTTCGGCACTGCAAGTGTTTGCGAACAACGGTTACCACGGGGCCGCCATGGATGAGATCGCCGAGACCGCAAAGGTCAGCAAACCGGTTTTGTACCAGCACTTCCCCAGCAAACGGGACCTGTATTTGGCGTTACTGGACAACCATCTTGCCTCGTTGACCGCGCTTCTGCTCTCGGCATTGAACTCCACCACCGATAACAAGCTGCGCGTCCAGGCCACCATCAGGGCATACTTTCAGTTCATGGCAAATGACGACCAGGCCCACCGCCTCGTTTTTGAATCCGATCTTGTCAACGACCCCGAGGTGGCAGCCCGGCTGGAGAAGTTCAACTCCCAATACGGCGATGCCATCGGTGCGGTGATCGCCGAGGACACCAAGCTGGCCGCCCTGGAATCGGCCCTGTTGGGCCGCGCGTTGGCAGGCATGGCACAGGTCAGTGCCCGCTATTGGCTTGAGGCGAACGGCGACCTTGACATCGACGTTGCCAGCGAGCTTGTGTACCGTTTAGCTTGGCGCGGAATTAGCCGGTTCCCGAAGGAATCCTAGGCCCGCTGGGCATACAGTTACTTGTACTTATATTTTGTTGCACGTTTGCACCGAGGAGACATCTGTGGAAATCAAGATTGGCATTCAGAACGTTGCCCGCGAAATCATCCTGGAATCGGAGCAAGAGGCCGACGAGGTGGCGGCGGCCGTTTCGGAGGCTTTGGCCAAGGGCACGGAGCTGCGCCTCAAAGACGAGAAGGGGCGCATCATCATTGTTCCCGGCAATTCCCTCGGGTACGTTGAACTCGGTGGCGAAAAGGCCCGCAGCGTAGGCTTCGGCGCGCTTTAAGCACCCGTGAGCGCATCTTTTTAGAAACCAAGGAATAGGGAACTCATGGTTGCAGTGGTCATTATTGCGTTGACGGCTGGTGCCTTCGGCGCCATCGCCTGGGCCGTTGATAAATATCGCACGACCTTCGGGGCACTGCTTCCTGCAGGTGCCGCCGTGGCCGCTGCATTGCTGGTGTGGATCATCACCATGACCATCGGCCTGGACAACTCATCTGCGACGGCGTGGATCCCGTGGATTCTCTCCATGGCTGTTGGCGGGGTTGCAGCCTGGGCAACGGCAGGCTTTGTGGGGCGCACCCGCCATGCCCACCAAGTCAAGCGGAGCAACGAGATTCTGGCACTTCACTAACCTCGCGGTTTTCCTATGCGCAGGACCCACCTCGGGTCCTGCGCATAGTCGTTTGTGCGCCAAATCCGCAGCGGATTTGGCGCACAAACTAGGACCGGCCCTCCTCCGTGCAGATACACAGCCGGTTGCCCTGGGCGTCAGTGGCAACCACCCACATCGGCGACTGCTCATGATCCAGGGCCGCCCCGGTAGCGGCCAATGCGTCCAGCACTGGCCCGCTTTCACTAAACGGCACCGTCACATCCACGTGGAAACGGTTCGCTTTGGGTGTGTCAGTCTTTTGAAACCAGAGAGAGGGGCCCCGACCCATAGGATCGGCGAGGCTGCCATCCTCCTGGCGCTTGTACCCCAATGCGGTACGCCACGTCGCCGAAATCGCGTCGATGTCGTCGGTGTCAATAGCGATCTCGAGCGTGCGCAGCAGTTCCGGCCGCGCCAAGGCATCCACGGCATGCGCAGCCGCGGAAATTGTCGTGGCCAGGGCGGTGTCCCGCGCTGTCACTACGGATCCGGCGTCGTGCGAGGTCAGCGTCACGAACAAGGTCTCGTAGCGCCAGTCCACATCGGGGTGGTGGTTGGCGCCCTGGGCCAGTTCCCCGATAGCGGCAAACAGCTCAAGGGCAGCGGCCGCCGTCGGGCACTTCAGTGAGGTGCGCAGGGCACCCAAGCCCCAAGTCCAGTCGGGCAACGCCGCCAGTGCTGTGTCGATCTGGGTCCTGGTCAAAACATCGGATGCGGCCATTGCGAGCTCCTTGGGCGTGTTACAGGTCCGGGCGGCCATCCATGGCCGAGGACGCCAACGCGTGGCGGCGCTTGGGAATGCGGCCTGCCTGTGCTGCCAGTCTGCCACCGATGACGGCATGTTTGAAGGCCTGCGCCATACGGATCGGGTCCTGGGCCCGTGTGACGGCAGTGGCCAGCAGCACCGCGTCGCAGCCCAGTTCCATGGCCAAGGCGGCGTCGGAGGCAGTACCGATCCCGGCGTCGAGCACCACGGGCACGGACGCGCGGGAGACGATCAGCTCAATGTTGTGCGGGTTCAAGATGCCCAGGCCCGTGCCGATCGGGGCGCCCAGCGGCATGACGGCCACGGCCCCGAGCCGCTCCAGGCGCAGCGCTAAAACCGGGTCGTCATTGGTGTAGGCGAACACCTTGAAGCCCTTGTTGACGAGCTGTTCGGTGGCGTCCACCAGTTCCACGGCGTCCGGCAGCAGGGTGTGCTCATCGGCGATGACTTCCAGCTTCACCCAGTGTGTTTCCAACGCCTCCCGGGCCAGCTCCGCCGTCATGACCGCCTCGCGGGCCGTGAAGCAGCCGGCTGTGTTGGGCAGCACGCGGATATTGTTCTGAAGCAGCAGCTCAAAGAGGTTGCTCCCTGCGGAGCCGCCGGCGCCCTGGCCCGGTGTACTGTAGCGGCGCATCGCCACCGTGGTCAGCTCGGTCCCGGAAGCGAGCAGGGCGGCGCCGAGTCCGGCCAGGCTTGGTGCCCCGCCGGTGCCCATGATGAGCCTCGATCCCAGTGTCACGCCGTCGATGACCAGCGTGTCAGTCCCGGTCAGCAGTTCAGTCATGTGGTTCTCCTTCGTGGAAGCAAATGTGAGCATGTGCCTAGCCGCCTTGGACCGCTGTGACGATCTCAATGTCGTCGTTTTCCTCGACGCGGTTGTGCGCCCATTGGCTGCGCGGCACAATACCGGCGTTGCGCGCCACGGCGACGCCAAGACGGCCGCCGTCGGCGGCCTGGCCCGTACCCAAAAGCGCACGTCCCGTGACCGCTGTGACCAGATCGGCCACTGTAGTCCCGGGGCTGAAGGGGTGCGTGGCACCGTTGAGTTTAAGCATGGTCATGGTTTCTCCTGGGCGGACATGAGGGCGGGCATGAGGGTGGGCGAGAACCTGTCCGGGCGGAAGCGTTCCCACGCGAGGTCGGTGATGTTGCCCAGCAGCTGGCGGGCGATGAGGGCGGCGATCGGGGTCAGGAGCACGCCGTGGCGGAAGAATCCGGTGGCGATGACGAGCCCGGGGATGTCCCGGCCGTCGGCGCCAGCCACCCGGCCCAGCAGCGGTGCGTTGTCGGGGGTACCCGGGCGGGCGCGGGCGGTGGTTTCCAGCAGTTCCAGTTCGGCGACTGCGGGCACCAGCACCTGGGCGTCGCGTAGCAGCTGGTGCACTCCCCCGGCACTGACACCGGCGGCGCCGTCCTCCCGGTTGCTGGCGCCAATGACCACGGTCCCGTCTGGTCGCGGGACAATGTAAACCGGCAGCCCCCGGACAAGTCCGCGCAGCGTGGCGGTGGTCAGCGGGCGCAGGTGCTCCGGGACGCGCAGCCTCAGGATGTCGCCGTAGACGGGGCGCAGCGGCAACACCAGCCCCGCCGGCAGCCCTCCCAGTGCAGGCGCCCCCAAACCGTTGGCGACGATGACTTCCCGCGCGTGGACTTGTGTTCCGTCCGCCAGTACGACGCCGGTCACCCGCGAGTGCGTGTTGCCCGCGTTTTCGTGGAGCAGGCCCACGGCTGCCTGGCCAATGGCGGCACCTGCGCTGTCACCGCGTGAACGGGCCACGGCAGCGAGCCGGGCGCGGATGGCTGCCGCCACGGCGCGCGGATCGACCTGGTGGTCCTGGGCAACACGGTACGCGCAAGAAAGGTGCGGGCCCAGCATCGGCTCCTGCGCGCGGGCTTCCTTGATGCTCAGCTGCTCCACGGCGAGCCCGTGCTTGTGCTGGACGTCGCGGAGGTCCGCCAAGGCGTCGCGGTCCGCAGCGTCCGCGCCCAGGACGAGGGTCGGCGTCGTACTGAATCCTGTCTCCGGCAGGCCCTGTGCTAGGAGCGGGGCGATGAAATCGTCCCAGCGCGCATTGGAGGCCAGTGTCAGCTCCAGGAGGTCCTCTTCCTGGTAGTGCAATTCGCTGACCGGGGCCAGCATCCCGGCGGCTGCGAAGGTGGCACCACTGGCCGGCGCCGGGTCGATGACGGTGACGTTGCGACCGGCCTGCTGGACTTCCCAGGCGATGCCCAGGCCGACGATGCCGCCGCCGATGACGGCCACGTCGGTGGCAATAATTTCCGGCACTGTGTGTGCCATTTGTGTCTCCTTCCCTACGCCGGTACGAGCCGGATCAGGTTCCACGCCCACTGGGCGTATTTCGGTCGGCGCATCAGGCGCCCTCTCAGCCAGCATGCCTGGCTCCCGCGGTACTGAACTAGTCTATGAGATATGAGCCGTTCCTTCCTCACCCATGACGCCACGCCCACCTTTTCTGCCCTGCCCGCCGCGTCGCCTGTGGCGTCCGCCGTGGCCGATGCCCGCCTATACCTGTGCACTGATGCCCGCGCGGGACGGGGCGACTTTGCCGATTTCCTCCGGGCCGCCTACGCCGGCGGCGTGGACATCATCCAGCTGCGGGACAAGTCGCTGGAGGCGGCACAGGAGCTTGAGCTGTTGGCCGTGTTGCGCTCCGTGGCGTCCGAATGTGGCAAACTCTGGGCCGTCAACGACAGGGCGGACCTTGCCGTTTTGTCAGGTGCCCCGGTGTTTCATGTGGGCCAGCAGGACCTGCCGCTGCCTGCCGCGCGGTCACTTGTAGGGCCCTCGGTGTCGCTGGGGCTTTCCTGCCACGACCCCGCCCAGGCGGCCGCGGCTGCTGCCGATCCGGACGCCGATTACTTCTGTGTAGGGCCGCTGTGGGCCACCCCTACCAAGCCGGGCCGGGCCGCCGTGGGGCTGTCCCTGGTGGAACACGCCGCCTCCTTGGACACGGCCAAGCCGTGGTTTGCCATTGGCGGGGTGGACCTTTCCAACGTTGATGCGGTGGTTGCCGCGGGCGCCTCGCGCATTGTGGTGGTGCGGGCCATCACCGAGGCTGCGGATCCGACGGCGGCTGCCGCGGCATTGCGCTCACGCCTGCCTGCGCTGGGGTAGTTTCCAGCACTGCCCGTTCGATCTCAGGAACCCGTGCGGGTCGCCGCCTCAAGTTCGGCACGGTACGCGGCCCACTCTTGTTGTGTGCGGCGGGAGACATTGGGGTCCAGCGGGCCGTTGCCGACGGCACCGTCGATCAATTCGCCAATGATGTCCGCGTGGCCTGCGTGACCGGCCGTTTCCACGCACATGTGCACCAGAATCTGGTGCACGGTCACCTGACGCCGTTCGGCCGGCCACCACGGCACCTGGCCGACGGCGTCGAGGGGAAGCAGCTCGATGGTCTCATCACTGTGCCGAGCGGAAAACTCGGCAAACTCAAGGGTCTGTGCCCGCGTCTGTGCCGCGGTGGCCCACATGTCGGCATCCCGGGGCGCGTCGTCGGCCATCCAGGGCGCCTCCATGCCACTTGGCCGCCCGAAGACCTCGCCAAAGTATCCGAGCTGGACGCTGCTGACGTGTTTGAGAAGGCCCAGCAGGCTGGTGCCCGTGGGGTCATGGGGCGGCGGACGTCGCAGTCCCCCAGTCCGTCAAGCTTGGCGAGTAAATCCTCGCGGCGGGCTCGTAAATACCCGAGAAGAGTGGCTTTTTCATCCATGCTGCCACTGTCCCGCAAAGCCGGCTATTTGTGCCAGTATGTCCAGCTGCGCGTCGAAAAGTGCCGCCGGGTTGCCGAACGTTTCCTCCCCATATTGACCAAAGACCTCAAAGTTGACGGCCCCGAACAGGGCCGCCCACACCAGCACACCGCGGGTCAGCGCGGCATCGTCGAGAGTCAGCGACAGTTCCCCCCCCCCGAATGGCTGCAAAGTCCCCTGACGGGACAGCCCTGGAGGGCTCAGCAAGGCCCTTTTGGGGGGAGAGTTTTCCCGCCTGGTGGGCGCATTGGAAGATGCGCACCAGCTGGCCAATCACCCGTGTTCCAGGACCCGTGGTTTGCTCGGCCGGGGCCTGGTAGCCCGGAACAGGTGAGCCAAAAAGCAGGCCGTAGCAGGCCGGCTCCGCCAGGGCCCTGGCCCGGCACGAGGCTCAGCTGCGCCAAGATCCGCCGCACCAGCGCAACCATGGCTGCTGCAGGGGCCGGCAGCACGGCACTCGAACCGGTGGAAACTTTCCTTGGTGTGGGCCGCTCGGGGTTCGCCTCCCGGAGCAGCCTGCACCAGGCGCTGCGCATGGCGACGGCATCGGCCCTGTCGGGAGGGGTTGCGGTGACACTTGGGCTGGGGCATCCACTATGGGCGACCATGGGTTCCGTGGCAGTACTGCAAGGACTGAACTACAGCATGAGCGTCCAGCGCGGCATCCAAAGGCTGCTCGGCAATGTGATCGGCGCCTTGGTGGCGGTGGGGCTGCTGTCCCTGTCCTTGGGGTTCTGGCCGTCAGTGGCCCTGGTGATCGGTTTCCAAGTCTTGGCCGAACTCCTGGTGCTCAAGAACTACACGTTGACAACCATTGCCGTGACACCCGTGGCGTTGATCATGACGGGGCTGGGCAGCCACCTGGGCCCTGCAGCTGCCATGACGCGGGTGGCGGACACTTTGCTGGGCGTGGTGATAGGGGTCCTGGTGGCGGCGGTCAGCATCTCACGCACCGACCATCACCACCTGCCAACCCGCTGAAGTTGCAGCCGGGCAACTTTTCAGCAGGTTCCAGACCGCCTCCAACCACAACCCTTCCCTCACTTCTGCACGGCCTGGCCTGGCCGGCATGCCAGCAGCAGGGGGCAAGCTGGGTAGGTGCGAGCTCCGCTGGCCAGCGGTCCAGTGAACGGCCAAAGCGGGCAGCCGCCACGAAGGACCTGCGTTCCACGGGGCGTTGGACGGCGCTCTAGATGCGTCCCGGGTGGGCTTCCACCCGCCCCATGGCGGCCACATATTCATCAGCGTGTGGGCCGTAGACATGGCCTTCGTCGGCGTCGCAAAAGTAGACGAACGCCATGTCCGGCCCGTTGCTTTTCGCGCCGCTCCCAAACCACGGGCCCGGTCTCTGTGGGATCCGCCAGGGGCGGCCAGCCGGCCGCGACCATGGTGGTGGTTGACTGGTCCGCAAAGTAGGCCCGGCTCAGGAAGTCGGGGCAGTGCAGAAGCTGGTGGCCCACGAAGTGGTTGTCCTTGACCCCGTGTACGGCGTGGGATGCCCCGGTCAGCAGCGTGGACCAGCCCGGCCCCGACAGTGTGGGGACTTCCATGGTGAGTTCGTTGAACACACCTTCACCAATCACGGCGTCAAGGGTCGGCATCTTGTGCGTGCCGCGGGAAAGGTTCAGGCGCAGTCCGTCAATGCCAATCAGGCAGACCTTGGGTTTCATACGGCGACCTCCTCTTTGGCCAAGGCTCCGGAGCTTGCTGCATTGCTTGACAGGGCGTCCGCCCGTGCAACATCGACCAGAACGGAGCTTCCGCGCGGTGCCACGTCCACGCGCTGGCTCAGGGCAAACGTTGCACCCTCATGCTGGGGGCATATCCACCCGCATGCTGGCATCACAGAGTGAGACGCTGACACTTGTCGCTACGCCACGTAGCACCATGGCGGTGACCAGTGCGCCGCCATTCTCACCCGCCTGCAGTTGCAGGTCCTCGGGCCTGATCAGAGCCTCCAGCGCGGCGGAGCCCAGCGCGGCCCTGTCCATGTTGGATATCGCCACGCGCCGTCCCAGCACGGCTACCTCTCCGCCGTCGCACACGGCCTGAATCCTGTTGACGGCGCCAACGAACTCCGAGATGAACGCGGTTCGGGGGCGCTGGTTCACGTCTTCCGGGGAGTCAAGCTGTTCTATGCGCCCGTTGAGCATGACACCCACCCTGTCCGCCACTCTCAGGGCCTCCTCCTGGTCGTGGGTGACCAGCAAGCGTGGTGGTTCCGGACTGGTCTGGATCCGGCGAATTTCCTCCGGCAGCTGCACCCGGACCTGCGCATCCAGGGCTGACAGGGGCTCGTCGAGGAGCAGCGTCCGGGGTTCGAGTGCCAGGGCCCGGGCCACACGCTGTTGCCGGCCGCCGGAGAGTTGGAGCGGGAACTTGTCCCGGTGATCCGCCAGCCCCACAGTTTCCAGGAGCTCCTTGGCCCGTGTGGTGCGCTTGCCCACGCTTGCGCCGCCAATGCGCAGGCCGTAGGCCACGTTTTCCATGGCTGTCATGTGCGGGAACAAGCTGTAGGCCTGGAACACGATGCCAATGCCGCGGTCGCGGACCCGGCGGCGGGTGACGTCTTCGCCGCCGACCCGCACGGTCCCGGCGTCGGGGGTCTCCAGCCCGCCCAGTACGCGCCGGATAGTTGTCTTGCCGCATCCGGAGGGACCCAACAGGGCAAGGATCTAGCCGCCGTTGAGGGGCAGCTCCAGGTTGTCCAGCACGGTCCGGCCACCAAAGGACTTGGCGCTGCCGGCCAGGGAAACTTCTGCGGAGTCCAGTGTCATCGGGATCCCCTTTCGCAATGGTTGTTTTCTTTTAACGGCCACGGCCCGCGGCTGGTTCATGCCCACCTGCACCATGAAGACGGGAAAGGTTGAATGCAGCAACAGGCTGCCCAGGGCACCCACCCGCGGGCGGTGCTCGAACACCATGCCACCATCTTCATCCCGGTCATCACCCCTGCATGCCTGAACCTTGAGCTGGGCCGGGCCGCCGCGAGCTGAACTAGGAAGCCTGCATTTCCATGGCCTGTGCCAACAGTTCAAAGCTGCGGATCCAGGCCGTCTTGTCGGTGACCTGCGAGGCCACTATCAGCTCGTCGGCGTCGGCTTTCACGGCAAACTCGTCCAAGTAGGCGCGAGCTACGGACGGGGTACCGATAGCTGCGTAGCGGAACATGTTCACCACCTGCTGGCCTGCCGGAGACTCCAGTAGCATGTCCGCCTCCGGATCGGTGAAGGTCCGCCCGCCGCTCACCAGGGCGCCCACCATGCGGCGCCGGGCCTTCAGCGCCAGGGCGTCGGCTTCTTCCTGGGTGTCGGCCACAATGGCGTTGACCCCGGCGATCACGTACGGCTCGGCCAGCGCATCCGAGGGTTTGAATTCGCGGCGGTAGATCCGCACCGCATCCTCCAGTGCCTGCGGTGCAAAGTGCGAGGCAAAGGAGTACGGCAGCCCGAGCGCAGCCGCGAGCCGGGCGCCAAACAGGGACGATCCCAGGATGTACAGCGGCACGTGGGTGTCCTTGCCCGGGTAGGCGTTCACGCCGGAGATGCGTGTCTGACCCTGAAAATAGGCCTGCAATTCCTGCACGTCGGCCGGGAAGGTGTCCGCAGCCATGGGGTCCCGGCGCAGCGCCCGCATCGTGTTTTGGTCGCTGCCCGGCGCCCGGCCAAGCCCCAAGTCGATCCGGCCCGGGTGCAGGGTCTCCAGCGTGCCGAACTGCTCGGCAATCTGCAGCGGGGAATGGTTGGGCAGCATGATCCCGCCGGCACCGAGCCTGATACTGGTGGTGTTCGCGGCCACGTGCGCAATCAGCACGCTCGTGGCGGAGGATGCGATCGAAGGCATGTTGTGGTGCTCGGCATACCAAATCCGCTTGTATCCCCACCCCTCGGCTTTTTGCGCCAGCTCCACGGAGGCGCTAAACGTGGCAGCAATGCCGTCCTGGCCAATGTGGGCCAAGTCAAGGATGGAAATGGGAAGCGTCATGGGTGCAGCCTTTCAAAGGGCTCTCAAAGGGAGTCTCACTAGCGCCAACCACCCAACGGCCTGGGTTATTTCCTGCTGGAAGGAATGCGCAGAGGATCACACGTCGGAGGGAACGCTGAGCCGTTCAATGGCTGCGAGCGCGGCAGCACGGCCGGCCCTGCTGGCACCGAGCGTGGACGCCGATGCCCCATAGCCCACCAGCAGCAGCCGGGGCTCGCGCAACACCCTGACCCCGTCCATGGTGATGCCACCGCCGGGTTCTCGCAGTTTCAGTGGGGCCAGGTGGTCCATGGCAGCCCGGAACCCCGTGGCCCAAAGGAGCACGTCGGCGTCAAAGGAGCTGCCGTCGGCAAAGACGGCCCCTCCGGGGGTCAGTCGCTGCAATGGACCCCGGGATACAAGCGTCCCGGCGGAAATTCCATCTTGGTACTGCTGTGTTAACGGCAGTCCAGTCACGCCCACCACGCTCAGCGGCGGCAGCCCGGATGCTGTGCGTTCATTGACGCGGCGCTCAACCTCACGACCCCAGTCGGGGGTGAAGTCAACGGTGGTGAACTCCGGCGGGCGGCGGGTGGCCCAGGCGGTGACCACGCCGGCCTCGGCCAATTGCAGCAGGAACTGCACGGCGGAGGTTCCCCCTCCCACCACCAGCACCCGTTGGCCGGAAAATTCGGCCACCGACTCGAAGTCGTGGGTGTGCAGCTGCCGGCCGCGGAAGGTTTCCACTCCGGGGTAGTGCGGCCAGTGGGGTTTATCCCAGGTGCCGGTGGCGTTGATGACCATGCGGGTCGTGAACACGCCGCGGTCGCTCTCCACCACAAGGGGCGGGCCGGGGGTGTCGGTGGGGGCGCCGTCGTGCATTCTGCGCACGGCGTGCACCTTCACCGGCCGGTGCACGGGCAGCTCAAAGGTCTCTTCATAGCTGCCGTAGTACCGGGCTACGACGGCGGAGGCTGGCTCGGCCAGGTCCCCCGCATCAAGCTTCATGCCGGGGAGGTCGTGGATGGCGTGCGCGGAGCCGAGGGTCAGCGACGGCCAGCGGTGCAGCCAGGCACCGCCCGGACCGGGATTTGCGTCCAGGACCACAAAGTCAGTTTCCGGAACCAGCCCGTGCCGGGCCAGGTAGTAGGCCGCCGACAGACCCGCCTGGCCTGCCCCGATGATCACCACATCAAGCATTAGCTTTCCTCCGTTATCTTGTGGGTGGAACGCAGGGGTCGCGTGCTGCTATTCCTGCCGTGAGGCAAGCCATGTCCGGCCACGCTGCGAGAGGGCCACGTCCGCGTAGTAGACGGCTGCCGCACCCACCGCGTAGGCTACCAGGTCCAGTGCGGAGAACGTGGTTCCCAGGACTAGGCGCGACGGGGGGAAGCTCACGGCCAGCTGGGCGGGGACCCCTGTCAGCTGTGCCAGCTCGATGACGGCGCTGATGGTGAAGGCCCCCAGGGCCAGCTTGTGGCGGGCTGCCGTGGGAGCGATGAGCGCCATGAGCAGGTACACCAGCACCGTGAACAGAACGTCGGTGATCAGCCCGGCAACGTCCCCGGGGACCAGGAAGTGCAGCACCAGTCCCAGGATGGCGACGTCGGTCGCTGCAATGAACAGCGCAATGCGCCGGGAAGGGGAGGTTTTCGCAGAAGGCATGGGTTTGAGTCTACAAAGACTGGCCCTTATGCGCGCACCACTGGCAAGTCAGACCATTCCGTGGTGTACTTCGGCGAGGACAGTTCACGCTTCATGGACCACGACGGCGGTTCAGCCAGCCCGCCGAATCCCAGACCTATCGCTTGGCTCCCGAACTTGGTGCGAACATCCCCCAGGACGCCGCCCACGCACGGCTGCCCGCCCGGCTTGGCAAAAACATCAAGCATTTCCGGTCCGGACAGCGGCTCCAGTCCGCTGAACATCACCCCTGCCCGCAGGTAGGAGGCACCTGGCACGGCACTTTGACCGATGGCGGCCACGGCGGCGCGGGTCAACACAATGGGGTCCTGGGTGGGGGTGGCGAACCTGATAGTGGCTGCCGGGAAGCTTCCCTCGCCGGCGGCAAAGCGGCTGGTGCCCGCTGTCACGGTCATGATTGAGGCACGCAAGCCTGAGTCATTGAGCCGGGCGGCGCCGCGCTGGGCATACACGGCCATGACCTGTTCCATGCCTTCAATGGTGGTGACGGGCGTGGAGAAGCTGCGCGAGAACATGATTTGCTGCTTATCGACGCGTTCCTCGGTGTGCGGGATGCATTCGGTGCCGTTGAGTTCCATGACTGTGCGCTGCAGGACTACGGAGAACTTCTTGCGGATCAGGGCCGGATCGGCGGCCTTGAGATCGGCGATTGTCTGTATCTCCAGCATTTTCAACCGCTTGGCGGTCCGTTCCCCAACTCCCCACAGCCCGGATGCCGGCACCCGCTCCTGGATGGCTTGCACGTGCCCGGCGGGCATGGAGTCCAGCGAACAGACGCCCTCCAGCGCCGGGTTTTGCTTGGCGATCCGGTTGGCGAACTTGGCCAGCGTCTTGGTCTGGGCAATGCCCACGCAGACGGGGAGGCCCACGTGCCGCATTACCGCCGCCCGGATCTCCCGCCCGCAGGTTTCAAGCTGAGCCGGATCCCCCAGGAGTCCCACAAATGATTCGTCGATGGAGTAAACCTCCTGCCAGGTGCCAAACCTACCCACCACTTCCATGACCCGGGCACTCATGTCCCCGTACAGCTCGTAGTTGCTGGAGCGTGCCACCAGCCCCCACGCCTTGGCCTGCGCCTGTATCTGGAACCAGGGCGCGCCCGTGGCTATCCCCAGCGCCTTGGCCTCGGCGGATCGGGCCACCACGCAGCCGTCGTTGTTGGAGAGCACGACGACGGGGCGGCCTTCCAGCCTCGGGTCAAAGACCCGCTCGCAGGAGACATAGAAGTTGTTGACATCAACCAGGGCGATGGCCTGCCTTCCCACCATGTCAGAGGCTCCTTAAAGGCGGTGATGGCGAGCAACGGAGGCGGAGCGGGCTGCGGGTGCCCAGCCGGGCTGTGTCACCCGCAGAGAATATATTTGATAGACAGGACATGTAACACGAACTACTAGAAATAGAATTCTATCTGTCATTGTATGTGCTCGTCCTGACATCCGCTATGGCACCGAGCGCGGGCCTGAGAGCAAGAATGACCGCCCACCGACTGGGTACGGGCCAAGCGTCGCCGCCTCCGGAAGTGACCCTCAACAAGCTTGCCGCGATGAGTGTGCGGGTGTCGCGCATATCACCGCCGGCGGCGCCGGTGCCGTTGACTGTGTCGGCGGTGTCGATGATGGTGGTTGCCGTTGGGGCATCGCAGCGGCACGGGCACGGCTTTACCCTCAAATGCATTGTGCATGTACTCGATTCCGTCGGAATCGTCGGCAGCTTCCACGAGCAAGCGAATGTCCCGGCTGCCAGAGTCATCGCGTGGTGTGGGCGCAGTGTTTGACCTGCCCGTGCGGGATGGGTTCGCGTCAAAGGAAGGCGACAGGCGCCATTCAGCGTTGTCCTGCAATAACCCATGATTTCTCATGTGGTCTTCAATATTGTTGACCATCGCCAGCATTGCAGCACGAGAGAACAGCTCTGCCGCATCCTGATCCGGGCTGGCGGAAATAATCGTGACTGGCTTTGCGAGAGTCGCGTAGTCTGGGCTCTCAAACTCGGGCATCGCGAAAGCGTTCTGGAAGCTCATCTAGGGGATGAGGGCTGTGCCCGAATTCCCGCACGGGCTTGAATCTTCATGGCTGCGAGTAGCCTGTCAATCTCCGTCGGCCAGCCACTCATCCAGGTAGGTGAACGTCAGCGAGGGTTTCTGGACGCCTGGCCGTACCTCCACCACCATGTTACCAACGTGCCTTTTGTCGACCCAAACCTCAGCACTCATCTAGACGGTCCTTTGCGCTCGTTTGCGCCCCAGTGTGTGGGCTCTCAGACGGCCCAGATCGGTGCTCAACGGGTCGGTCGCCTCAGTGCTGGGTTCGGCCAGAGGGAGATGTTCGCCCGCCTTGCGGTCAGCTCCTGGCCGATACCCAGCCTCATTCTCCACTGGCGGAGGTGTTCACCCATGAGGGCCGCAGAGTTATCCGCTGTTGGCGTTGTGACGTGCGTGAACGTAACAATAATCCTACGTTGTATTACCTGAGCAATAGCATCGAATGAGTTCTTTTATAGGCATTTGATACGTGCTTGGAAGCGAACAGTCCCGGGAGACCGTTTACGTGCCATCCCTGACAGTGCAGTCGGCCGACCGCCCCAGTAATGTCCGGCATTCCAATCGGTCAGGAACAGCAATGCGCCCGCCGGCCCTGCCATTTCCCCCCAATCGGTAGAGTCGGATTTCGACTTGCCCAGAGCCCTGAGACCGGTTCTGGAGTGCAAGTTGGACGGAGGCTAGGTCTGCGTTCGCTGCCCCCCCAGAGGCTCAGGCCTAGCCTTCACTTTGGACACCTCGCTGTCGGTCATCCCGCTTCCCAGACGCTCCAGCACGTACCGCATAAGGTTCCCCTATAGGGAGGCGCGGGTGCCGGGGTATTGCTTGACGGGCTAGGCTCGCACCATGAAGTCTCGGGTGATATTGCTGCTTACTCTTGGTGTGGGTGCCGCCGCGCTGGCACTCGTCCTCGTGGCCGGCCGCACGCCTTGGGCATGCCCGGCCATTGGGTACGCGTACGTGGGTGAGGTGGAGTTATTGTTTTCCGCGGAGCCGGTGTCGGTGGCGGCCTGCTTTGGGGATGGGTGCGCTCCTGAGGCCGTTACGGAGGACTCAGACGGAAAATGGTGGGTGCCGCAGTCGCCGCCCTACCTGACGACGCCCGTAAGCGTCACGTCCATTTATGTGGAAGCTGTGTCCGCTTCCGATTCCCGCATAGCTCGCGTCCTGCAAATCGAAACGGAATCAACCGGCAACCACCCCTTCGCGCTCAATTGCGGCGGACCCTTCAGGTTCAAGCCCGTGCATGTGCCTCTCGGCTGAGCACCCCAGCCGGCGCATGCCGGGACAGGCCAGGCGCATGGTCATCCTAGCCGTGGAGCAGGATTTGGTAGAGGTTGTGGTCCTGCCAGCTCCCGGCAATCTGCAGGTATTGCGGGGCCATCCCAAACTGTTCGAAGCCGGACTTCAGCAGCACCCGCTGCGAGCCAACATTGTGCAGCAGCGTACCCGCTTCGATCCGGTGCAGGCCGAGTTCGTCACGGGCCATGTCCACGAGCGCCCGGACCGCAGCTGAAGCCAGCCCGCGGCCGGCGTACTGGCCGTCCACCCAATAGCCCAGTGCGGCGTTCTGGAACGGGCCGCGCACGATTCCTGCCAGGTTGAACCGGCCCACGAGGCTGCCACCGGCAAACAAGCCAAAGGGATGTCCCGTGCCGATTTCATGGGTGGCAAGGCGGCCGACAATGTCGGCACTCTGCCAGTCCTCGGTGTAGTACTCCTCGGGGCGTACCGGTTCCCAAGGCGCCAAATGGTCACGGTTGCGCACATATGCGGCGGCGAGCGCCGCCGCATCGCTGGGGCGCAGAATGCGCAGGCTGACATCTTCACTAATCTTGCGGGGTTCTAACACGTGCCAACACTACTCGTGGGAAGTCTTTGCCAGCACCATTGGGTACCCAGCCCGGCCGAGGCCCGGTTTCACGCCGTCGACTGTTGCACCAGAGCCGGGGCATACCCCAGAGCGGAGGCTAGTGATCAGCAGCTGGCCTATGGCGCGCGAACCGTGGTCGACGGCGTGAATCTCCCGGTTGAGCGCGGCAAGATTTTCGGACGCCTCGGCTCGAACGGTGCGGGGAAAACAACCACGCTGAAGGACATTGAGGGTGTTCTCAAGCTGAAGTCCAGCATCCTCCTGCCCCCCCATTCCATGGAGGACAATCCGCAGGTCGTGGCGCTCGCCCACGGTGCGCTCACCCTGGAAGGCGCCTTCACCGGCCTGACGGAAAGTGAAATCCGTGACTAAAACCGACGCCACATGCGTCCGCGCCTCACAGAGCCTGGCCATGCAGTCGCTGCTGCGGCCAGGCCCAATCACGGCTTGGCGTCGCGGGCTGGACCCCCTTCCGCAGAAATCGTCGTGTTCGCCTATATCGGGATCCGCTGGTTCCGTTGGGAATCCCGGTGACTACCTGCCTCCTTAGTTGCCGTCCAGCTGTTCCTCAATACTGAACGACGGCGTCGGGGGGCTAAACGGCGTAACGCCGTATTCCGCCGGCCTGGAGCTGCCCCGGCCGGCCAGCAGCCCGCACGGCGGGAACACGCCCACCCGTCGAGATGGCAAGCCTCGCGATCTCCTCGATGGCGTCGTGCCGCGTCGGCAGCGTCACTGGGCACCCCTGGAACGTCAACCTCATGGGCGGTGGCATCTGGCGCCACCTCCACAGGGCGAAACCCGTTCTGGGAGATCGCAAGGACCAAGGCCGCCTGCGGAAAAGTAGTTGCACGGAGCAATTGTGTGATCGAAAACCGATCACCAACACTGATGTGCTCTTTGAGCTCATTTGGAAGCCGGTATCGTCCAGCAATTCGGCCAGTTACTCTTCTACTGCCGTCTCTGTGCCTGCATCGTTTTGACCACGGAATTGCGCAATCACTCTGTCAAAGAGTGACTTTGCCAGCAAAAGGTTGCGCTCGCCATCCACCGGATCGGGGCTAGCCGGCAGGTAAATACTCATACTGAGCGGCTCCCGCGAAGAGGCAAGTCGTTGAATATCAACAGTGTGGAGCCTTCTCACCCCTAGCGGTCCACCCGCTTCCTGCCGGACGAAAAGGCACCTAAACGTGGTGCAGGCAGCGGGTGACAACACCCCACACGGTGAGCTCCGCCGCACCTGGGCCACCGCCAGGGACAGGTAACGGCTGGTTGGCGGGCTCTGCGAGCAGGGAGGTTCCGGCGTCGCGCATCACCAAGCGGCGGATCAACAGCTCGCCATCCATCACAGCAACCACCACGGAACCATCCTTGGGCGCAAGGGACCTGTCGACGATGACCTCGTCACCGTCGCTGATACCGGCGCCCGCCATGGAGTCCCCCGCAACGCGCATGATGAACGTGCATGTGCGGTCCCTAATTAGGTGCCTGTTGAGGTCGATGCCGCCGTTGAAATAATCGCGCGCCGGGGAAGGAAACCCTCGGGGGTCGGTGTCCGGGGCAAGCGGCACTGCCAGGTCCATACCAAACACCACACCACCGCCTAGAACAAGTATTCGAGTAATTAGTGTAGCACCGGCAGGCCCCCTCTGTTCCCGAATCGGGGTGCATGCTTAGATGGAACCATGCCCATCCTCATTGTTCTGCGCGGCAATTCCGGCTCCGGGAAGAGCACTGTGGCCAGGGCGTTGCAGCGCGAACTCGGTGCGGCTTGGATCGAGCAGGACTATTTCCGCAGGGTGGTCCTGGGCGAGAGGGGCAACTACTCCCCTCTCACCGTGGAGCTGATTGAACGCTCCAGCGCACTGGCCCTGCGCCACGGGCGCACGGTCATCATGGACGGCATATTCAACGCTTCGAAGTACGGTGAGGCGTTCCGGCGGCTCCGCGACGGACACCCCGGCCCCAGCTGGTTCTACGCCTATGACCTGACGCTGGAAGAGACTGTCCACCGCCACCAAAGCCGCCCGCGCAAGGCTGCCCACTTCGGCGAAAAACAGATGGGCGGATGGTATCGCGGCTGGGACCCGCTGCCCGGGATCCACGAACAGCGCATCCTGGCCGCGGATTCCCTGGAGGCGACTGTGGCGCGAATCCTCACCGATCTCGGGGTTTGAGAATGCGCGACGGGGCGCTGGATGGAGCCCAGCGGGACGAGTTAGGCTGTCAGCCCCAGCTGGCTCATACGCCGGGAATGGCTGCGCGTCAGGGACGTCAGGATTGCGGAAATCTCGGCGGCGGCCTCTTCCTGGGTCCCGTCGGGGCTCAAGCCCACCAGAAAACTGTGCTGCGCTCCAATCCTTTGCGTCTGAGCCAGGGCCTCGCCCACCAGGCGCCGTCCCCACAAAGCCAGCCGTGAGGAAAGCCGCGGGTCCTCCCCCAACATGGTCTGCAACCGTTCCTCCAACAGTGCCCGCTGCTGCTCGCTGGTGCGCACCTGCGCAACCACCTCGCTGGTGTCCGCGTCAAGGTGCGCGCAGATGGCAGCGTAAAAGTCCTCGGTGATGGCATCCACCACATACGCCTTCATCAACGACTCATGCCAGTCGGCGGGCCGGGTCCGCTCATGGAAGGCCTCCACGATCCGCTGGAACGGCAACATGGCTAGCTCCGGGTCCATCCCCATCACTTCCAGACGGGCACACACAATCTCAAAGTGGCCAAACTCGGCCACCGCCATTTTCCCCACGACGGCGCGGTCGCGCAGGGTGGGCGAATAGCGGGCATCGGAGGACAGTCGCTCAAAAGCGGACAACTTCCCGTAGGCAATACTGCCCAGCAGGTCAACGACAAATTTGTCGTAGCGGGCGCTGAGCTCGCCGGCCGAAACTGAATCGTCGGCGTCGGAAGAGGGAATACTCATACGCTCAAGGGTAATGCGTGCCGCGCCGCCCTTGCTCCCTGCGCGGAATCGTTTACGCTAAAACCGTGCCGTACTCATATATTGACGTCAAGGGCAGCGCCGCCCAAAAAGAACTCGCCCGCGCCCTCGAGGCCTTGAGTACCGAGTTCAAACTCCCGGCCGACTTTGACCCGCCGGTCCTGGCAGAGGTGGATGCCGTGATCGCCCACCACCAGCTCCCGTCCCCCGACCTGACCGCGCTACCGTTTGTCACCATCGACCCGCCCACCTCCCAGGACTTGGACCAGGCCATGTTCCTGGAACGTGAGGGCACCGGTTATGTGGTTCACTACGCCATTGCCGACGTCCCCTCCTTTGTCCGCGCTGGCGGGGCCCTGGACGCCGAAACCCGCCGCCGCGGCCAGACCATCTACACCCCCGGGAACCGTGTCCCCTTACATCCGGAGTCCCTAAGCGAGGGTGCCGCCAGCCTGTTCGCCAACGATCCTCGCTCAGCCTTCGTCTGGGAAATCCACCTGGACGCCGACGGCGCACAGCGCTCTGCCTTTGTCCGCCGGGCCACCGTCCAAAGCGTGGCGAAGCTTGGGTATGAGCAAGCCCAGCAGATGTACGACGACGGGAACGCGCCATCCGCGTTTGCCGAAACGTTATCCCTGCTGGCTGAGATAGGGTCCAAGCGGATCGTCTTGGAACGGGCCCGGGGCGGTGCGAGCTTGAAGGTGCCCCAGCAGGAGGTGGGGTTCCTCAACGGCCACTACGTCCTCGAATTCCGTCCCGAACTTCCCATCGAGGACTGGAATGCACAGATCTCCCTACTCACGGGCATGGCCGCCGCCCAGGTCATGATCGATGGCAGGGTCGGCATCCTGCGCACCATGCCGGCCCCGGACGCCGATGCCGTGGAGGCCTACCGCCTGCGCACCGTGGCGCTGGGTAAGCCCTGGATGCCCGGGGTGGAATACGGCGAATACCTGCGCAGCCTTGACACGGCCAACCCCAAGCAGCTGGCCCTGATGCATGCCGCCACAACTTTGTTTCGCGGGGCCGGGTACACCCCCTTCCACGGCACAGTCCCAGACGGCGTAATACAGGCCGCCGTCGCCGCCCCCTACGCCCATGCCACCGCCCCGCTGCGCCGGCTTGTGGACAGGTTTGTGCTGACCATTTGCTCCGCCTTATGCGCCGGGACGGACGTACCGGCCTGGGCCGTGTCGGCCCTGGCCGAGCTCCCGGAGATCATGGCCGCCTCCAACCAGTTGGCCAGCAGGGTGGAGGCGGCCGCCATCGACACCGTGGAAGCAGCGCTGCTGCACCATCACGTCGGCTCGGAATTCGACGCCGTCGTTCTAGCCGGGCCCAAGCAGAACGCGCACAACTCAAAGTCTGCCGCAGCCCGCAGCACCATCCAGATCGCCGAACCGGCCGTAAGTGGCTATTGCGAGGGCGACCTGGAACCGGGAACCATCGTCCGGGTGAAGCTACTAGCGGCGGACATCGCCACCCGGACCGTGAAGTTTGTCCCGGTGGCCGCGCTTGTCGAGGAAATAGCCCGGTGAGAGGCTAGACTGTGAGGGTAGACATGGATGCCCGGTCGTTGATAGATGATTTGAATTCAACAAACCCGCCCCTACGCGCGTCTTTATGCTCTTCCCGTACATTGCCTTTGTTCTTGGCGGCGGGAGGGTAAGTTTTTGTTAGCCCGCGATCGGCTTCCCCAAGAACGTGCTGTCCATCATGGCTCCGTTTGGCCTTCTCAAAGTGCCCGCGTTGAGCCTGAGAAAACTCAGCACCTGTATAGACGAATTGAATGGTAAGCACTTGAGCATTGAAACAGATTCCCTCCTGCACGCAGAAGATAGCAGCGAGGCCATTGAAGTTGACGGAACACTTGTTAGCACGCAGGCTCCGCACCACGAAGAGAAGGAAACGTTTGCCAGCTTCGGCGTGCACCCGGACATTGTGTCCTCATTGCACGAGGCTGGCATCACCCACCCCTTCCCGATCCAGGCCATGACACTGCCCATCGCGCTGGCCGGCCACGATATCATCGGCCAGGCCAAGACCGGAACGGGCAAGACCCTCGGTTTCGGCATCCCGGCCCTCCAGCGCGTGGTGGGACCCAAAGATGAGGGCTTCGACAAGCTGGCCGCCCCCGGCGCCCCGCAGGCCATGGTCATTGTGCCCACCCGCGAACTGGCTGTTCAGGTTGCCGGCGACCTCATCGTCGCCTCCAAGCACCGCGGCGTGCGCATAGCCACCATTTACGGTGGCCGTGCCTACGAGCCCCAGGTGGAGGCCCTGCAAAAGGGTGTGGAACTGATTGTCGGCACACCGGGCCGCCTAATCGACCTGTTCAAGCAAAAGCACCTGAACCTGAAGAACGTACGCATCGTCATCCTCGACGAGGCTGACGAAATGCTGGACCTGGGCTTCCTGCCCGACGTCGAGACCCTGATCGCCGGCACCCCCGCCGTCCGCCAGACGCTGTTGTTCTCCGCGACCATGCCCGGCCCGGTGGTGGCAATGGCGCGACGCTACATGACCCAGCCCACCCATATCCGTGCGGCCGACCCCGACGACGAGGGCCTGACCAAGCGCGACATCCGCCAATTGATCTACCGCGCCCACAACCTGGACAAGATCGAGGTCCTGGCCCGGATCCTGCAGGCCAAGGGCCGTGGCCGTTCCATCATTTTCACCAAGACTAAGCGCACCGCCGCTAAGGTTGCCGAGGAACTGGTGGACCGCGGCTTCGCAGCCGCCGCCATCCACGGCGACCTCGGCCAGGGTGCCCGCGAGCAGGCGCTGCGTGCTTTCCGCAACAACAAGGTTGACGTGCTGGTCGCCACCGACGTTGCCGCCCGCGGCATCGACGTGGACGATGTCACCCACGTAGTCAACTACCAGTGCGTGGAAGATGAAAAGATTTATCTGCACCGCGTGGGGCGCACGGGCCGGGCGGGCAACAAGGGCACGGCCGTGACCTTTGTCGACTGGGACGACATGCCTCGCTGGGCCCTGATCAACAAGGCCTTGGGTCTGAGCACCCCCGAGCCGATCGAAACCTACTCCTCCTCCCCGCACCTGTACACGGACCTTGACATCCCCGAGGGCACCAAGGGCCGCCTGCCCCGCAACATGCGCACGCACGCCGGCATTGACGCCGAGGCCATGGAGGACCTGGGCGAGACAGGCAAGCGCAATTCCCCCAAGTCCGGCGGCCGCGAAGGCGAGCGTGGAGGTAACCGTGGTGGCAACCGCTCAGGTGCCCACCACGGCGAGAAGCGTCGTGAAGGCGCCAGCACGGGCACCAGCAGCACCGGCTCCACCAGCACAGGCGAGAAGCGCGACGGCGGCCGGTCCCGCCGTCGTCCCTCCTCCGCTGTTCCTTTCACACCGGCCGACGGCTCGGCACTAGGCGAGGGCAACGCCCCCGCAGCGAGCACCGGCGAGGCGGCACCCCGCCAGCGCAGCCGCAGCCGGACCCGCCGCCGCAACGGCGAGGTCGTGGGCAAGTCGGAAGCCACGGCCGGCGAATAGCACCGCCAACTCCCATGACGACGATGCCTTGGCAGCCGGAGGAGGCCGGGCCGAACCTGGTGGTCCACGCGGACAACTCCACGTTTTTGCCCACACTCCCCGACGGCTCCTTCACCATGATCTACGTGGACCCGCCCTTTAATACAGGGCGGGTGCAAAGCCGTCAGCAAACCACCATGGTGCACAACGCAGACGGGGACGGGGACAGGACCGGCTTTGGCGGGCGCAGTTATGATACCATCAAGGGTGCGCTGCACAGCTACGACGACGCCTTCACCGACTATTGGTCGTTCCTGGAACCGCGGCTGCTTCAGGCCTGGCGCCTCCTGGCCGAGGACGGCACACTGTATCTGCACCTGGACTATCGCGAGGTGCACTATGCCAAGGTCATGCTCGATTCGATCTTTGGCCGGGAGTGCTTCCTGAACGAGATCATCTGGGCCTACGACTACGGTGCACGCGCCAAGAACCGCTGGCCCACCAAGCACGACAACATTTTGGTGTACGTCAAGAACCCAAAAAAGTACCACTTCGACAATGCCGAGGTGGACAGGGAACCGTATATGGCACCGGGGCTGGTGACAGCCGAAAAACGTGAGCGGGGCAAGCTGCCCACAGACGTTTGGTGGCACACCATCGTCTCCCCTACGGGCAAGGAAAAAACCGGCTACCCCACGCAAAAGCCCGAAGGCTTATTGCGCCGGGCCGTGTCAGCGTCCTCCCGCGAAGGCGATTGGGTGCTTGACTTCTTTGCCGGCTCCGGAACCTTGGGGGCCGTGGCCGCCAAACTGGGCCGCCGTTTTATCTGCGTGGACCAGAACTCGCAGGCGATCCAGGTCATGACCTCACGGTTGGGCCATGTCGCTACGGTGGTTGCACTCGAGACTGCCTGAGCAGTTCCGTTCTGCGCCACCGTCCGTGCGGGCCCGGCGCACAACAGTGTTGTGAGCCGGGCCCGAGTCCACGGTGGCGCAGAACGGGACGGATTAGCCGCTTGTGGCGGCCATAGCTCGGCCCATGGCCTGTGCCAGCAGAGGGGCAAGCTGGCGTGCGCCGGCGTCGGTCAGGTGGTACTGGTCCGCGTGCATCGGTGCAGAATCAATGAATGCCGGGCAAACGTTGTCCTTACAGAACCACTGCGCCGTGTCAACGTAGCTGGCCTGAGGACCGAGTCTGGCCATGGCCGCACCCTCAAGGGCAACGGTGCGTTCAAATTGTGGTGTGGGAGAGGCCAGACAATTGGCTGGGGAGCTCATCCGCGTGGCACAGCTGGCCAGCAGCTGCCCTTCGGGCGGCGCAGACAGAAGCAGCAGTTTCGATGGCACCGCAGCAAGCTTGCCCAAGGTGGCCTCATAACCTGCCGCACGTTCGACGTCGGCCGCAGCACCGGTGGCGTGACTGATCAGAACGGGGTCGTACCTGTACTCACTCATCACCACCAAGTCCGGCTTCACCTTGGCAATCTCCTCGACCGCCCAGCTCCGGAACGCGTCGCACTCCGGGAACGCTGCGCCACCGATCATAGTTTGGGCGACGCCGGATACCGGGCAGCCAGCCACAGTGAGGACGTGGATCTTCCACCCTTGCCCATCCAATGCGGCACGGATCCCTGGCAGGTAACTGATGGCCACGGAGTCGCCATACACAACCAGCGAGTGTTTGGCGTTGGCGTCGCCGTAGACGCAGTGCGCGGTGTTTTTCACCAGGTCCTCGGACTTGGCGGTTGCCTGCGAACCCAGGCACCCGTCCTTAACCCATTCGGCGGCCTTGACTCCCTCTCCGGCATTGCCAAACTGGTCCAGGTCAGGCGTCAACGCCGGCCACTTCGGTGCGGCGATGGCAGCCGCAATGGCGGCCTGCTGGGCGATCAGGGCGTCGGGCTGCTCGGGCGCAGGGTGTTGGTCCGGCGCTGACCCGTCCGGCGGGACAGTGGTGGGGGGTGCCACCACTTGCACTGGCGCCTTGAGCTCGGGGCCGGCCGCAACCGGCCCGATCTGTTGGGCATTGACCAGAAAAGCTGCCGAGGTCAGGAGCGTAACGCCCATGGCAGCAGCCATGGCGATGGTCCGGTTGCGTGCAACCCTGCGTGAAGGACGCACCCGCCGGGCATCAAGATGGAGCCGCGGTTCCAGCCACTGCGACCGCCGGATAGGGTCTTCCACCAGGTGGTAGGAGGCGACGGAGAGCAGCATCATCAACACCACTGCCACCACATAGTAGAACCGGCTGCCGGCCGGGAACATCGGTTGCAGCAAGATGATGACAGGGAAATGCCACAGGTACAGTGAGAAGGAAATTTTACCAAAGTACCGGCTCAGCGGATTGGTCAGGGCCACCATGCCGCGGGAGTATGCCGGGTCCGCGCTCCCCAATCCTGCGATGATCACTAGCATGGAACCGGCCACCGGCAACAGAGCCCACGGGCCAGGGAAGGTGCTGCCGGGGCCGAGTTGGAGCATGGCAACCAGAATCAGGGCCAATCCGCTCCAGCCAACAATCACCCGGGTGCGGGTAGCCAAGCGGTAAAACAAGGGGGCTGCCACGGCAAGAAGGGCGCCGAGTCCTAGTTCCCAGCCGCGGCTGAAAGTGGAGAAGTAGGCAACTGTGGGGTGTGTCGAGGTTTCCCAGAGCGAAAAGATGAAGGACACCAACACCACCACGCCAAGCCCGCCACCTATGAGCAGCATGCGGCCGCGTTCCACCAGCCGGAGCTTGGCATCAGCCCAGACCAGGGCCAGGATTAAAAGTGGCCACACCACGTAGAACTGTTCCTCCACGCCAAGCGACCAATAGTGCTGCAGCGGCGACTTGGCGCCGCCGGCGTTCATGTAGTCGGTGCCATTGAATGCTTGTTGCCAGTTCCCGGCAAACAAGGCAGCCCACACGGCATCACCGAAAATGCCCGCGGCCCGGCTGATACGGAACACCAGGTAGGAAACCACCACGGTTGCCACAAGCACCAGTGTTGCCGCCGGCAAGATGCGCCTGATGCGGCGGCGGTAAAAATCGGCGAAGGATATCTGGCCGGTCTTGTCGATCTCACGCAGCAACAGTCCTGTGATCAGGTAACCGGAGAGGACAAAGAAAACATCCACACCGACGAAGCCGCCGGAGGGGAAGTGGATCAGGTGGTCCGCCACCACTGCAAGGACGGCCACGGCCCGCAGGCCCTCAAGATCCCCGCGAAAGGAATGCTTGACGGGGGCGACGCCACCCTTGCCCAGGGAACGGGTGGAACGGCTGCGCGGGCGTCCTTGATCAGTCTCGGACACAACAGCCATGCAGGTTCCCCCTTCAGTGAGTTTTTGGCCCCCTAAGACACGGAACGACCGCGTCTACCCTACCAGAGCACCCCTAAATCAGGCATTTTTTTCAGGCGATTCGGGCAAGCTATGGCAGGTACGCTTCCGAGCCGCTCGCGGCCGCCACCAGAAGGTCAAGCACCTCAGGGGCTGTGACGTTTTCACCCAGCAGGTTCGGTTTTCCCGCCCCGTGGTAGTCGGAGGAACCGGTCGTTAACAGCCCGTTGTCCCGGGCCAGCGTCCTCAACCACTCCCGGCCCTGGGCAGGATTGTCCCGGTGGTCGACCTCCAGACCCAGGAGGCCGGCGTCGATCATGTCATGGAAGGTTCCCGGGGACGCGACACGCCCCCGCGCCGAGGCCACGGGGTGGGCAAAAACCGGCACCCCCCCGGCCGCGCGCACCAATTCGACGGCGAGTACCGGGTCTGGGGCGTAGTGGCTGACAAAGTAGCGTGAATGAGAGGTGAGGATGTTGGCAAAGGCCTCGTTGCGGTCCGAGACAATCCCGGCCGCCACCAAGGCATCGGCAATGTGCGGGCGCCCAATAGTTGCCCCGGGTGCCACGTGGGCGCTGACGTCGTCCCAGTTCAACGGGTAGTCCTCGGACAGTCGTTCCACCATGCGTTCGGCCCGGCTCAGCCGGGCGTCCTTGGCCTTAGTAATTTCCTCCAGTAGCGCCGCATTAAGGGGATCGTGCAAGTAGCAAAGCAAGTGGACACTGACGCCCCGGGCGGTCTTGCAGGAGATCTCCATGCCAGGCACCAGCCCCACGCCGTGCGTCTTCGCCGCACTTAGAGCCTCCGCCCAGCCCGCCGTTGAATCGTGATCGGTCAGGGCCATGACGTCCAGCCGCGCAGCAGCGGCCGCGGCCACCAGCGTCGCAGGGGTTTGGGTGCCGTCGGAGACGTTGGAATGTGTATGTAGATCGATCCTCACACTCCCAGCCTACGTCCGTTGAACCCGAACAACTGCCGCCGTGCCCGTCCCCGCACTTTGTCCCCCCGCGGCACCGGTGAGAGACTTAAGGGGTGAACCAGACTGAGCAATCCTCCGTGCACCCCGATCCCGCCAACCAGCAACCGCTCGAGGAGCGCGTGAACAACCGTTCGCACCGCCCCGACTCGGATGCCTTCCGCGCCTTCATGGCCTCCAGCTGGGCCCCTGCCTCCAACGAGTTGCCCGCCCGAGCCGAGGTAGCCGACCACGCAGCGCGCCGCCGTCGTGCTATCTCCGAACAGTTCAAGAGCGAACGACTGGTGATCCCCGCCGGCGCCCTGAAAGTACGCTCGAACGACTGTGACTACCGCTTCCGCCCGCACTCCGCCTTCGCCCACCTGACTGGTTTGGGTGTTGACCACGAGCCCGACGCTGTGCTGATCCTTGAGCCCACCGATGAAGGAAAGGGCGACGACGGCGGACACCACCGCGCGTCCTTGTATTTCCGTCCGCTGGCCGGCCGGGACACCAAGGAGTTCTACGCCGACTCCCGCAGCGGCGAGTTTTGGATCGGCCCGCGCCCCACCCTGGCCGAGTTCAAGGCCCTTCTCGGTCTGAACACCGCAGACATTTCCCAACTGGAAGTCGCCATCACCAAGAATGTGGGCGAGCCAGCCGTGGGCGGCATTTCCATCCGCCTTGTCCGCAAGGTCGATGAGAACATTGACGCCCTGGTGGACACTGCCCGCTACAACACGGCCAAGAACCCCGACGCCATGGACTTTGAGGTCCTGGATGACCTGGACGCCAAGCTGGCCGAGGCCCTCTCGGAGCTGCGCCTGGTCAAGGACGCCTGGGAGGTGGGGCAGATGAAGATCGCCGTAGCAGCCACCGCCGCAGGATTCGAGCAGATCATCAAGTCCCTGCCCCGCGCCGTGGCTCACCAGCGTGGCGAGCGGGTTGTGGAGGGCGCTTTCTTTGCCCGCGCCCGCGAGGAAGGCAACGAGCTCGGTTACGACACCATCGCAGCAGCCGGCAACAACGCCACCATCTTGCACTGGACCCGTAACACGGGCAGTGTCAATGAGGGTGAGCTGCTGCTGGTGGACGCCGGTGTTGAGGCCGACTCGCTGTACACCGCCGACATCACCCGCACCATCCCCGTCAACGGCAGCTACTCGCCGGTGCAGCGCAAGATCTACCAGGCCGTTCTGGACGCCGCCGACGCCGCGTTCGCCGTTGCCGTTCCGGGCCGCAAGTTCCGTGACGTGCACAACGCTGCCATGGAAGTGCTCGCGGACCGCCTACAGGAGTGGGGCATGCTGCCCGTCGCCGCCGCCGTCGCACTCTCCCCCGAGGGTCAGCAGCACCGCCGTTGGATGCCGCACGGCACCAGCCACCATCTGGGGCTCGACGTGCACGACTGCGCCCAGGCCCGTGCCGAACTGTACCTGGACGGCGTCATCACCGAAGGCATGGTCTTCACCATTGAGCCCGGCCTGTACTTCAAGAACGAGGACCTGGCCATCCCGGCCGAGTACCGCGGCAACGGTGTGCGCATCGAGGACGACATCCTGATCACGGCAAACGGCCCGGTCAACCTGAGTGCGGCATTGCCCCGCACACCGGAGGACGTCGAGGCCTGGATGGCACGCCTCTCCTAACCGGCGGAGGTCGAGTTTGTCGAAAACAACTGTGGCGCACCTGTTGCACCGATTTCCCCGATTTTGGGGGTTTTGGCGGCAACAACTGCGCCACAGTTCTTTAACGACGACGACGGTAGCGGCCACCCACACGCGATTGTAGCCGTTTGACCCATCGCGGGGGCCGTTGTGGTGATCTGCCGCCGGCCGGCCACACTCGGATCACCACAACGGCCCCCGCGGGCACATCGGCGGCGCGTACGTGCCTGGGCTAGTTTCCTGCGGGGGAATCGTCCTCGGCCGGGGCAGGAGGGGTGTCGATGCGGATGCCATACTGCGGGCGACCATCCGGCAGGTCCGGGAACTCGCCGCGGCGGGGGCCGCTCAACGGAGCCTGCCCGGGCCGGGCGGTCTCGCTGCCGTCAGTCTCAGGTGCCGGCTCAACCGTCGGCTGCTGGCTACCATAGGGATCGTGCCAGCCCTCGGGCCGCGGCGGTGTCTGGACCGGCGGCTGGTGGCTGTGGTTCTGTCCCTGCCCCTGGAAAGGCCGGGGGGCCGTCGAACTCATGGGCAGCTGGGCTAAAAGGCGGCGGGCGTCCATGGCGACGTCGGGGGTGACGATGACGTCGTAACTACTGGCCAAAACCTGGTTGGTGGAGGTGAAGTCGCGCTTGCCGCGTTGGGCCGCATAGCCAATGATGGCAAACAGCATCCAGAACGCTGCTCCCATCAAGACGGCAGTGAGCACGTTAAGGTAAGGTCCACCGGCCTGACCGCCACCGTCAAAGAATGAGAGCATCACGCCAATGAACAAACCAAACCAGGCACCTGTCATGGCGCCGGACAGGGCAACCCGGGGGTAGCTGAGTTTGCCTGTGACACGTTCAACCATTTTCAGGTCGTTGCCGACAATGGAGACGTGCTGGACGGGAAACTTCTCATCCGCTAGGTAGTCAACCGCCTTTTGGGCATCCAAGTAAGAGGTGTAGGAACCAATCGTCTCACCCGTGGGGACAACACGCGCCTGGTCTATGGGTCGGGTACGTCCAAAAAGGTTTGACATAGTATCTATTGTTCACCATATTTCTGTAAGTTGGCTGGAGTATCGCTGGCAGTGAAATGCTAAGTCCGTGACGGCTTGGTGACAATCCGGTGGGGGCACGGCTGCATGGGGCCCGGAACGGCGTGCGGCGGACCATGAGGTTACGCTAATGTCCGGCGGGGGAAGTAGCCTGTACGTGTGAGTACTCAAGCTACACGGATCTTTGTCGCGCGACTTCTAGGCCTTGACGTCTTTGACCCTTTGGGTGATCGTCTGGGCAAGTTGCGTGATGTCGTAGTGCTGGGCAGCGGACAAAAAACCGCCCCCCACGCCGTCGGCATCGTGGTTGAAGTGCCCGGCAAGAAACGCGTCTTTGTGCCCATGACGCGCCTGACCTCCATGGACCAGTCACAGATCATCTGCACGGGGCTGGTGAACCTGCGCCGCTTCGAACAGCGTGGGGCGGAGCAATTAGTGGTCGGCGGGCTCTTTGACCGCAAGGTGACACTAGTGGACGGCTCGGGATTCGCCGTCATCGAAGACATCGCCATGGACCAGCAACGCAATGGCGACTGGCTGATCACCAAGCTCTTTGTCCGCCGCGGAACCTCCACTTCGCGCCTACGCGGACTGCGGCGCGGACACACCCTGCTGATCGACTGGGCGGAGGCCCACCCGGACGACGATGCAGACCCACAGGGCGCCACCCACTTCGTGGCCGCTCACGAGGACCTCAAGCCGGCCGACTTTGCCGATGCCCTGCAGGAGATGAGCGACAAACGCCGCGTGGAAGTGGCAAGCGAACTTCAGGATGAGCGCCTCGCAGACATCATGTCCGAGCTCCCCGAGGAGGACCAGGTACACCTGCTCTCCGCCCTGGACAATGAGCGTGCCGCCGACGTTCTGGAGGAGATGGACCCCGACGACGCCGCCGACCTCCTGGCCGATCTGCCCCAGGCCAAGGCCGAGGAACTGCTGCTGCTCATGGAGCCGGATGAGGCCAAGGACGTCCGACGCCTGCTCCAATACGCTGAAGGCACCGCCGGGGCCCTCATGACACCCGTGCCGGTAATCCTGCCCCCGGAGGCGACCGTGGCGGAGGCCCTGGCGCATGTGCGCAGCGAGGACCTCTCCCCCGCCTTGGCGTCTGCCATCTTCATCTGCCGCCCACCCCTGGAGACCCCCACCGGCCGTTTCCTGGGCGTAGTGCACATCCAGCAACTGCTGCGCAGCGCCCCTCCCGAAAAGTTGGGCACCTTGGTGGATAAGAACCTGGAACCGGTCTCCGATCAGGACGATCTGAGCGTCATCAGCCACATCATGGCCTCCTACAACCTCAATTCCCTGCCCGTGGTGAGCAAGGAGGGCCGGCTGGTGGGTGCGGTGACAGTTGATGACCTCTTGGACCATCTACTCCCCGAAGACTGGCGCAACCACGAAGACGGCGCCCCCCGGCGCAGGCTAGGAGGCCGCATTGGCTGAACGACACCATGTCAAGGGCGGCGGCCTGGACACACCTATGGAACTGCGTTCCCGGCTGCTGCCCAACCTGACCAGCGACCCGGACTTCTTTGGCCGCTTCGCCGAGCGTTTCGCCCGCTACATGGGCACGGCTAACTTCCTGCTGTACATGACAGTGTTCGTCATTGTCTGGATCGCCATCAACGTGGTGGGCCTGTTTGGCCTACATTGGGACCCCTACCCGTTCATCCTGCTCAACCTGTTCTTCTCCACTCAGGCCTCCTACGCGGCCCCGCTGATCTTGTTGGCCCAGAACCGCCAGGATGACAGGGACAGGGTCCAAATTGAGCAGGACCGCTCCCGCAATGAGCGCAACCTGGCCGACACCGAGTACCTGACCCGCGAAGTGGCCGCGCTGCGCATCACCTTGCGCGAAGTGGCCACCAGGGACTTTGTCCGTTCCGAGCTGCGCGGCCTCCTCGAGGACCTGTTGGCCCTTCAGGACAACGACGCCGAGACCCACTCCCGCGACTCCCGCGACTCCCGCACCTCACGCTCACCCGCCACCAGCTCCATTAGGGCTGTTTCGGCAAAACGCACCACCAACCCCTAAGGCAGTGTCCCCATGAACGCCCCCACGCCAGCCGCCTTGCACGCCGCCCTCGCTACGGTCATCGACCCTGAGCTGCGCCGGCCCATCACGGAACTGGGCATGGTGGAGGCTGTGGAGGCGGACGACGACGGCCGGGTACGCGCCGTCGTCCGCCTCACCATTGCCGGGTGCCCCCTGCGCGGCACCATCACCAGGGGCGTCACCCACGCCTTGATGAAGCTCGACGGCGTCACCGCCGTCGACGTGGAGCTCACTGTCATGACCGCCCAGCAGCGCTCGGAGCTCCGGGACCAGCTCAAGGCAAGCGCGCCCGAGCGCGGTATCCCGTTCAACGCCGAATCATCCCTGACCCGCATTTATGCCGTGGCCAGTGGCAAGGGCGGCGTGGGCAAATCCAGTGTCACAGTGAATTTGGCGTGCGCCCTGGCCGCCAAGGGATTGCGTGTGGGCATCGTCGACGCGGACATTTACGGCTTTTCCGTGCCGGGGCTCATGGGTATCACCCAGACGCCCACCCGCGTGGATGAGATGATCCTGCCGCCAGTAGCCCACGATGTGAAGGTCATCTCGATCGGCATGTTCGTCACAGGCAACCAACCCGTGGCTTGGCGCGGCCCCATGCTGCACCGCGCCCTGGAGCAGTTTTTGACGGACGTGTACTTTGGCGACCTTGACGTGTTGTTCCTGGATCTGCCCCCCGGCACCGGGGATGTGGCGATCTCCGTGGCCCAACTGCTACCCAAGGCCGAGATTCTAGTGGTGACCACCCCGCAGGCGGCGGCCGCCGACGTTGCCGAGCGGGCAGGGGCCATCGCCGTGCAGACCGGGCAGAAAGTGGCCGGCGTGATCGAGAACATGTCGTTCCTGACACTGCCCGACGGCAGCACCATGGAACTGTTTGGCTCCGGTGGCGGTGCGGTACTCACCAAACGGCTGAGCCAAACAGTCAACGCAACTGTGGAGTTGCTGGGGCAGATTCCGCTGGATGTGGCACTGCGCGAGGGCGGGGACATTGGCGCACCCATCGTGCTGGCCAACCCCGAATCCCCTGCGGCGGCGGCGCTGCTGGGTATTGCGGAGAAGTTGGCCGTGCGCCCGCGCGGCCTGGCCGGAATGAGCCTGGGCGTCTCCCCCCGCTAACAAACGCTGCACCACCATTACCGCTTTAAACCGAAACGCTGCATCACACAGTGATGCAGCGTTCGTAAAATACCTGTCATTGGTGGTGCAGCGTTTGCCGGTGGCTACGTGGCCTCGACGTCGAACGGGGCCAACTGGCCCTCTGCGAGACGTTCAATCTCTTGTGCTGCGGGCACAGCCGGGGCCGATTCAATAGCCTTGTCCTCGTTCTTACCCATCATCGAGGCAATGGCGTCGCCGGGAGCCGTCTTCAGCGACTTCAGCTTGTCAAAGTCCTCGTCGTCAATGAGAGCCTCGCGGATGATGCGGCGGGGATCGTACTGGCGCGGGTCCAGCTTCTTCCAGTCGATATCATCAATGTCCAGCCCCGCCTCTTCCTTAATGGTTTCGCGCGCGCCGGAGGCCATCCGCCGTACTTCACGGATGAGGTTCTTCAGCTTGTCCACGTAACCGGGAAGCCGCTTGGGACCGATCAACATGACAGCCAAAATGACAATCACGATCAGCTCAGGGGTATTGATACCAAACACGTTAGGAAGATTACCCTCTCAACACTCAAAGCAACGATTCCACTGCCGTCTTGGGCCAGTAATTGGTCGTTGATTTGCTCTTACATTACGGACAAGGTGATAGCAGCATCGCTAGTGTGCACCAACAATCCGCGGCAGGGACAGCAACGGCTTCTTCGCCGGAGTCTTGGCCCTGATGGGTGACCTGTCCGCCAACGACTCCCGCAACATGGCCCGCCCGCGGTGGATGCGCGAGCGCACCGTCCCCAGCTTGATGTTCAAGGTGTGGGCCACCTCGTCGTAAGAGTACCCCTCCATGTCGCAAAGGACGACGGCGGCGCGAAAGTCGGGCGGCAAGGCCTCCAACGCCGCGGCAATGTCGGCGTCGAGGTTGTTGAACTCAAAGACGCGCTCGGGTCCGGGATCGGCACCGGCCAGCCGGGACTCGGCGTCCTCAGCCAGAGGGTCAAAGCGAATCCGCTGCTTGCGACGCGCCTGGTCTAGGAACAAGTTGGTGGTGATGCGGTGCAGCCAGCCGTCCAGGGTCCCGGGCTTGAACTTATCCAGAGAACGGAAAGCCCTGACAAAAACTTCCTGAGTGAGGTCCTCGGCGTCGTACCTGTTGGCTGTCAGGCGGTAGGCCAAGCGGAAGACTTTCGCGGAGTGGTTAGTCACCACCTCGTCCCATGATGGCACGCGCCAGTGCGGATCAGGCTGCTGAGCCCCGGGGTCTGAAGCTGGGGGGAGAGCTGCGGAGCTAGTGGTAATACTCATGGCTACACCTCATTTCTTCGCCGTGCAGGGCTCTACTTTTGCAGAAAAACCCACTCAGTGAACCTTCTCTGGTCTGACAAGTGTGCCAAACAAAGCTGACATTTTGCTGGGCGAAAAAGAAATTCAGCCCACGGCGCAGGCAGTAGGCTAGAGGAAATCACCGCGACAGTTTAGGAAAACACCACGCATGAGCGCCGACAAATCCACCAGCTGGTCCTATACAGAGGGCCTTCCAGTGGAAGATGACGTCCTGCGTCGCGCACGCGAACGCTCCCACGAGCTGGGATTGTTCCCCGTCAGCCACGGGGTTGCCGCAGCATTGAGCGTTCTGGCGGCCTCATCGAAAGCACAGACGGTGGTGGAAGTTGGAACCGGTGCGGGCGTCTCCGGGGTAGCCCTGCTGCGGGGGCTGGGGCCACGGGCCGTGTTGACCACCATTGACCCTGACGTGGACCACCTCAAAGCGGCCCGGGAGGCGTTTATTGAGTCGGGTTCGGCCGCCAACCGTATCCGCACCATCTCCGGCCGCGGCCAGGACGTGTTGCCGCGCCTGACAGATGCCGCCTACGACCTGGTGTTCATCGATGCCGACAAGCCCAGCTTCCCCGAATACGTGGAACAGGGCATCAGGCTGTTGAAATCGGGTGGACTGCTGATTGTCAATGACGCCCTGGACAAGGACAGGGTCTCGGATCCTGCCATCCGTGAGGCCAGCACCGTGGTGCTGCGCCGTGTTGGCAAGGCCATCCGGGACAATGAGAACCTTATTTCAGCCATGCTGCCCACCGGCGACGGCTTGCTGCTCGCGGTCAAGCGCTAGACCCAAGCGGTTAAATGCCGAACGGGGCAGCCACGGCTGTCCCGTTCGGTATAGCAACGTGGCTGCGAGCTACTCGGTCGCGCCCACGAGGCACTCTTTAAGGCTGATTGCCTCGGCGGCGTTCATTTCCACCACAAGCCGTCCGCCGCCTTCTAGTGGCAGACGCAAGATCAGGCTTCGCCCTTCCTTGGTCACTTCCATTGGACCGTCACCGGTTCTGGGTTTCATGGCCGCCATAAGGACTTCCCCTTTTCATAGTACAAACCAGCGTCTTCGATGAGCCTTACTCACCGGCTGGTCCGTGTTGTATCCCTCACAGTTCATTATTCCGCACTTCGGGCGCCGGGCGCTAATCGAGGCGCTCTCCCGTCACACAGGCGGTGCCGGGGGTTTTACGGTGGCCAATCTCCACCGCCGGGCAATTGCGTCCATTGCCACAGCCAGGTGACCCACACAAGCTGCAAGAGGGTGAACATGACAAGCACGCTCCACCGGTAAGCGCGGGAGGTGGAGATGAAGGCCGCTGCCAGTGCGAGCGGGAAGAACGGGAGCAGCATCCGGAAGGTGCTGGTCTGCGGATGCAGCACCGCCAGCAGGTACAGCAGGTACATGGCGCACCAGAGGCGCAGGTCCACGCCGATCCTGCGCACGGAGTGGGAGTTCAGGTAAAGAGCGGCAAGGGCCACCAGCAGGACCGGTAGCAACGGCCCCCACAATGGCCCCACCAACGCCACACCGGCGTCGAACCACGGCTCAAAAAGCACCAGGGGACCGCCACGCCAGGCCGTTTCCGTGTCGGTGTAGGAGCTCATCTCCCCCGTCACCGCCCAGGCAATCAGCATCCAGGCGAACGCCATGACGCCGCTGACAAGCAGCAGCACCGCCCCGCTGAGCATCTCCTGCATAGGGAAAGGATCCTGGCGCCTGTGCCACCACCGCAGGAGCAGGTGGAGGCCGACGACGGCGGCAAACGGCACTCCCGCCGGCCGCGAAAGGCAAAGAAAAATCACCGTGGGCACCGCCCACCAGTATTGGCGCTTGATGAGGAAATACAGTGCGGCCGCCAGCAGCAAGGTACTCAGCGACTCGGCATAAGGGATCTGTAAAATCGCCGAAATCGGGAACGTGGCGAAGAACGCCACACCCCACAGCGCTGTTCCCGGCGCGGCAAAGCGCACGAAGATTTTGTAGATCACCAAGGTGGCGCCGAGGCCGGCGGCCACAGCCACCGCGGGAGCAAGGACCACCCAGCCAAATCCCGTCAGCGCATGCAGCCCCTTGACGATGAGGGGGAACAGCGGGTAGAAAGCCCACGCATTGGTCTCGGCCGTGCCGTTCGCGCTTCTGGGGATGGTGGAAGGATAGCCTTCCGTGAAGATCCGCTGGTACCACTCGCTATCCCAGATATTGATGAAGCTCAGGTAGTCCGGCTGGGCTGCACCCCACGGGCTGGCGCCCTGATGCCAGGCAACACCAAGGAGGATCACCGCGGAGATCAGGCGGGCGGCCACATAGATCGAAGTGACCTGCAGCCACCACGGCGCCGTTTTAAAGGGGGCAAGGGCGCGTTCCAGCAATCCAAAAAGGCGGTCGTTGATGGTGGGCTGCTCCGCCGCGGGAGTGCCGCTCACGCGGTCCCGCCCGCCGCTGGGCCAGCCAGTGACTTCGCCACCCAACATTCGGGGACGTGGTCATTGACCAGGCCGATGGCCTGCATCATGGCATAGGCGGTGGTTGGCCCCACGAAGGCGAAGCCGTGCTTCTTCAGTTCCTTGGCCAGCGCCGCGGACTCCGCCGTCGTGGACGGGATCGGCGCAGCAAGGGGCCGTGGGGTGGCGGGCGCATGGGCGTAAATCACGGAGCTCAGCGTCGTCCCCTCAGGAAGCGCCAGCAGCGCCCTGGCGTTGCCGATGGTCGCCTTGATCTTCATCAAGTTACGGACAATCCCGGCATCGGCCATGAGCCGCTCGATGTCTGCCTGCTGGTAGTCCGCAACAATTGCGGGTTCAAAGTTGGCAAAAGCAGCACGGAAGGCCTCGCGTTTACGCAAAATGGTGATCCAGCTCAGCCCCGACTGGAAGGCTTCCAAGCTCAGACGTTCGAAGAGGTCCCGTTCGCCGCTGACGGGACAGCCCCACTCCTGGTCGTGATAGCGCTGGTACTGTTCGTCGGCGCCCAGGCCTGCCCACGGGCAGCGGGCCTTCCCGTCGGCTCCGACGATCACCTCGACCACGCTCACGCAGTTGCTCCGGGGGCGCTGCCGGGAGTTGCCTGCCGTGAGTGGTCGGCGTCAGCGAAGGCCCCGCCGTCGTGCGCCTCAAGATCGGCAATCCGGGCGTCCTTGGCGGCGAGCTGATCACGCAGCCTGTCCAGCGCCTCATCTACCTGGTCCATGCGGTAGCCGCGCAGGCCCAGGGAAAAACGCAGGCGGTCGACGTCGGCCGGTGCCGGATGCGCTGGCAAAAGTACAGGCGGGAGCCCGGTGACGGGTTCATTCAGCCCGTCGTGATAGATGGCAGCGTCTGTCTCCGGCTTTTTGAGGCCGACGACGTAGACGGCTACCGCGGCAGCAAGCATGACTGCAAGGAAGATCAGGAAGTAGCTCACAGTACTATGGTGCCAGATCCACCCGCCGGGCCACGGCGAGACGCTCAGCGCTCAGCCCTCGGCCACCCTCAGGCCGGCTTTCCCGGACATGACCAGGGCCACCGCTTCTTCAGGTGTGTCGACGATCTGCACAATGTCCAGGTCTCCCGGGGACACCAGGCCCTCGGCCACCATGGTGTCCTTGATCCAGGCCAACAGTGGGGACCAGAACGCGCTGTCCACCAGCACAATCGGGAATTGCGTCACTTTGCTGGTTTGCACCAGCACCATGGCTTCAAATAGTTCATCCAAGGTGCCCAGCCCGCCGGGCAGCACCACAAACCCTTGCGCGTATTTGACAAACATGGTCTTGCGGGCAAAGAAGTATCGGAAGTCAACGCCCAGTCCCACCCACTGGTTCATGCCCTGTTCAAAGGGGAGCTCAATACCCAGCCCAATGGAGAGCCCGCCAGCTTCACTGGCGCCCCGGTTGGCGGCCTCCATGGAACCAGGGCCACCCCCTGTGATGACGGCAACCCCGGCTTCCGCCAGCAGCCGGCCAACATCAACACCGCTTTGGTAGTGGGGATTCTCCGGCTTGGTACGTGCGGAGCCAAAGACGCTGATGGCCGGACCAATGTCGGAGAGCGCGTCGAAGCCCTGAACGAATTCGCTCTGGATGCGCATGACACGCCACGGGTCGGTGTGGGTGAAGTCGCTGCTGCGCTGCGTGTCCAAGAGCCTGGCGTCAGCAGTGGACCCGGCGGGCGTGTCCTTCTTCCACCCGCCGTAGGGCTGCTTTTTGAAACGGCGGGGAATGTTGGAACCTGTCGGTGCGCTCATGCCCTAAGGCTACGTGAAGACCTCACGTGATCGAGGCCGCTTTGTCTCGTTCACGTTACGATCCCCACCGAAGAGCACCAATCAGTAACTGCGATCACATTTGTTCGATAGATTCATTACATGACTAATCCCGTACAGGCACCTGTCCTTGTGGAGCTTAAAGCTGTCAACAAGCACTATGGCACGCTTCATGTTTTGCAAGATATCAATTTGCAGGTCACCAGGGGCGAGGTGGTGGTGGTGATTGGGCCTTCTGGCTCAGGGAAATCAACCCTCTGCCGGGCCATCAATCGGCTTGAAACCATCGACGACGGTTCCATCACCATTGAGGGCAAGGAACTGCCGAAGGAGGGCAAGGAACTTGCAAAGCTCCGTGCCGACGTCGGCATGGTCTTTCAGTCGTTCAACTTGTTTGCGCACAAGACCATCTTGGAGAACGTGACGCTTGGCCCCATCAAGGTCAAGGGCATGTCCAAGTCCGACGCCGACAAGTTGGCTTTGTCCTTACTCGAACGTGTTGGGGTGGGTCACCAGGCAGCCAAGCTGCCCGCCCAGCTCTCGGGCGGCCAGCAACAGCGTGTTGCGATTGCGCGCGCCTTGGCCATGAAACCAAAGGTGATGCTCTTTGACGAGCCCACCAGCGCTCTCGACCCGGAAATGATCAATGAAGTCTTGGACGTCATGGTTGAACTTGCCAAAGACGGCATGACCATGGTGGTTGTCACCCACGAGATGGGCTTTGCCCGCAAGGCAGCCGACCGGGTGGTCTTCATGGCAGACGGGCAGATCGTGGAGGAAGCAACTCCGAACGAGTTCTTCACCAATCCGCAAAGCGCCCGCGCCAAAGACTTCCTCTCCAAAATCCTCACGAACTAACACCAAGCCCTATTTTTTTGCCTTTTGCATGACCTCACACGCGGCCCGCTATGGGCCGCACATGAAAGGAACTCCATGAAAAATTTGTTCAGCCGAAAGAGCCTCAGCGTTGCGGCAATTGTGACTGCAGCAGCCCTGGCCATGACAGGTTGCGGCAGCGCAGCTGAGAACAGTGCCGACCCGGGCGCCGGCTCGCCGGCCTTTGAAGTCGCCAAAGATTTTTCCCTGACGGGCAGCCCCACCTTCGATAAGATCAAGTCCGCCGGCACCATCCGCATCGGGGTCAAGCCAGATCAGCCCGGTTTGGGCTTCCTCGACGCAGCCACCGGCAAATACAGCGGCTTTGACATTGAAATTGCCACTTGGATGGCTGCCTCGCTGGGTGTTGCCGCAGACAAGATCGAATTCAAGTCAATCCCCTCCGCGACCCGCGAAACAGCCCTGGCCAAGGGCGACGTGGACCTCTATGTAGGCACCTACTCCATCACGGACAAGCGTAAGAAGCTCGTCGACTTTGCCGGCCCGTACTTCATCACCGGCCAGGGCCTGCTGGTGGCGAAGAAGAACGACACCATCAAGAGCGAGAAGGACCTGGCCGGCAAGAAGGTTTGCTCCGCCACCGGATCTACCCCCATCCAGAACATTCGGGAGAACTTCCCGGAGGCCACTCCGGTGGAATTTGACCTGTACTCAAAGTGCGTTGAGGCACTGAAGAACGGCGATGTCGACGCGGTAACCACCGACCAGGCCATTCTGCTCGGCTTTGCTTCACAGGAACCGGACCTCCTGAAGGTTGTGGGGGAGCCGTTCACCGTTGAAAAGTACGGCATCGGCTTGCCGCTCGGCGACACGGTTTTGCGCACACATCTGAATAAGACGCTGACCGACGGCGGCGCGACCTGGACGAAGATCTTCGACTCCACCTTGGGCAAGTCCGGAACCAAGGTTGAACAGCCTAAGGTTGACCAGTACTAAATTCCCCTTGAACTGTGGTGGTGCGGATGTGTCCGCACCACCACAGCTTCTGTCCTCTCGAGTTCACTGAAAGCGACGCTGCACTGTGAATGTACTCATTGATAACAGTGACTTGTTTGTCACTGGTTTCAAGAACACGGGGATCTTGTTTGTCATCTCTGCGTTCTTTGCCTTGATCCTGGGCACCATTGTTGCCGGGATGAGGGTCTCCCCCGCACCGGCAATGCGTGCCGCGGGAACCCTCTACGTCAACGCTGTCCGCAACACCCCCCTGACACTGATCCTGGCTTTCTTTGCTCTCGGCTACCCGAAACTGGGGCTGCCATCCATCGACTTCATGACTGCTGCTATCATCGGCCTCTCGCTGTACACGGCAACGTATGTTTCCGAGGCGATCCGTTCCGGCATCAACACGGTTTCCGTCGGACAGTCCGAGGCCGCGCGTGCCATTGGCCTGCCGTTCCTGCAAACCCTGACCTTGATTGTGCTGCCGCAGGCTTTCCGATCGGTGGTTCCGCCGCTCTTTAGCGTCTTTATCGCCCTGCTGAAGAACACGACGGTTGCGGCCGGTTTCTCCGTATTCGAGTCCGGCGCCATCCGCGCCTACCTCAGTGAACGTGGCGAACCCCTGCTGCCTGGCCTGTTGTGGGTTGCCTTGATCTTCGTGGTGCTGGTGCTGGGCATCCTGACGCCGCTGCAACGCTACCTCGAGAAGAAGTGGAGGGTGGCGCGATGAGTGCAGTGCTTTTTGACGTTCCCGGCCCCAAAGCCCGTGTACGCAACGTTTATCTCAATATCATCACCGTCATTGTGGTTGTTGGCATTGTGGGCTTCATCCTGTTCCGGTTCTACGAATCCGGACAGTTCACGGCCAAGAAGTGGGAAATTTTCACCTTCCCCCTCGTCCAGCAAAAGTTCCTCGAGGCCATCGGCGCCACACTGAGCGCCTTCGGCGTCGCGGCCGTCGGCAGCTTGATCCTTGGCATCGTGCTCGCCTTTGGCCGCCTGTCGGACACCAAATGGGTGCGGGTGCCTTGCTACTGGTTCACGGAGCTTTTCCGCGCCGTACCCCTGCTGATCCTGATGATGATCATGTACTACGGCCTGTCCTCCGCCGGGATCAAGGGCATCACGCCCTTCATGGCAGTGGTGGTTGGCCTGATCCTGTACAACGGCTCAGTCTTGGCTGAAGTGTTCCGTGCCGGCATCGAGTCGCTGCCCAAGGGACAGCGCGAGGCGGGCTTCGCCATCGGCCTGACAAAGGGCCAGGTGCTGCGCACCATCTTGCTGCCGCAGGCCGTCCGCGCCATGCTGCCTGTGATCATTTCCCAGCTGGTGGTCATCATGAAGGACACCGCCTTGGGCTTCCTCATCCTTTACCAGGAGATCTTGTTCTACGCGAACTTCCTTGGATCCCAGATCCAGTACGGTTCCCCGGTGGTCCCAGGCCTCATGGTGGCAGCAGCCACTTATGTGGGCCTGTGCCTGGTCCTCTCCGGTGTGGCAAAGCTGGTGGAATCCAAGATGTCCTCCCGCGTCAAGGTCGTCAAGGCCAAGGTTGGCGTGGCTGGCTAACACCAGTACCGTCCCCAAACCGTTGAGGGGGCACATCACCCCCGGGGTGATGTGCCCCCTCAACGATTAAAGCGGGGTGCTACTTCAGCCAACGGGTGAGCACGTCCAAGCAAGCCCTGATGTCGGCTGCCAGGACGTGCTCGTTGTCGCTGTGCGCCAGCAGCGGGTCACCTGGGCCAAAGTTCACCGCAGGGATGCCCATCTCGGACAACCGGGCCACGTCCGTCCAGCCGTACTTCGGCAACGGTTCCTTGCCCACGGTTGCCACGAAGGACGCCGCAGCGGGTACGTTCAACCCCGGGCGGGCCCCTGCGGAGGAGTCGGTGCGCACCATTTCGAAGCCGGCCAGCAACTCGCGCACGCGTTCCTCTGCCTGCGCCGGGGTCTTATCCGGTGCAAAGCGATAGTTGACCTCTACCACGCACGCGTCCGGAATCACGTTCCCAGCTGTGCCTCCGTGGATCTTGACGGCGTTCAGGGATTCCCTGTAGTCCAGGCCATCGACGTTCACGGTGGACGGCGCGTACGCCGCCAGCCGTGCCAGGATAGGCGCAGCCGCGTGAATGGCATTCTCCCCCATCCAGGCACGCGCTGAGTGTGCAGCCAGTCCACGTGTTGTGACCTCGAAACGGATAGTGCCGTTACAGCCGCCCTCCACCGTGCCGTTGGTCGGTTCCAGCAGGATGCCGAAGTCGGCGTCCAGGAGCTCACGGTTCTCCCGCTCCAGCCTGCCCAACCCGCTCTTGGCCGCGGCCACTTCCTCGTGGTCGTAGAAAATGAAGGTGATGTCCTTGTTCGGCTCCGGGACGGTGGCTGCAATGGCCAGCTGGACGGCCACCCCACCCTTCATATCGGTGGCACCACGCCCATACAGCATCCCCCCGTCCCAGGAACACGGCACGGTGCCCCGTGAACCGGCAACGGTTGGCAACGGCACTGTGTCCAGATGCCCGGCCAAAATGATCCGCTCCGCCCGTCCCAGGGACGTCCGGGCCACAATCGAATCCCCGTTGCGGGTGACCTCCAGGTGCGGCAAGGCTCGTAGTGCGTCCTCGACGGCATCGGCGAGCGCCGCTTCGTGACCGGAGAGACTTTCAATGTCTATGACTGCGGCCGTCAATAACGCCACATCCTGGGTGAGGTCCAGACGGCTGTGCCCTGCCCCTCTCGCGGAGCTGGTGCGGGAAATAGCGGCGGGGGTGTCGTCGTTGTAAGTCACCGGCCTAGTTTACCGGGGCACGGACCAGAGAAAAAAGTTCTTCCAATCTGATCCAATCCGGAATCCGGGTCGCTCCGAAGTACTACCTGACAGCCCGCACCGCAGCGAATGAAAGCGGTATGGGAAGCAAATGGAAGTATCCGCTCTCAAGTTATGGAGAATCATCATGAACACCACCAAGAAGCTTGGAACCCGCAAGAACCTCAGCCTTAGCTTTGGCATCCTCGCCATCGCAGCCATGAGCATGACGGCCTGCAGTGGCGGTACCACGGCATCACCTGAGACCTCCTCAGCTCCCATGAGTTCTTCGGCAGCAACATCCATGGCCCCCATGGCCGGAGCCAGCGACCTGGTCGGCTCCGGTTGCGCCGCCTACGCCGCAGCGGTTCCCAGCGGCGCCGGTTCCGTGGCAGGTATGGCGGCTGACCCGGTAGCCACAGCAGCTTCCAACAACCCGCTGCTGAAGACTCTGACAGCCGCGGTCTCCGGCCAGCTGAACCCGGGCGTCAACCTCGTTGACACCCTGAACTCCGGACAATTCACTGTCTTTGCGCCGGTGGATGACGCATTCGCCAAGATCCCCGCAGCCACCATTGACGGATTGAAGACCGATTCGGCCACGCTGACCTCGATCCTGACCTACCATGTGGTTCCCGGCCAGCTTTCCCCGAGCGAGATCGACGGTACCCACGCCACCGCTGAAGGCTCCACCCTTGATGTCACCGGCAGCGGGGACAACTTGATGGTCAACGGCGCTAAGGTCATCTGTGGCGGGGTCAAGACGGCCAACGCAACCGTCTACCTCATCGACACGGTCCTGATGCCCCCGGCCAAGCAGTAATTCCCACCCGCTACAAATTTTCACCAGCAACACGAAGTGTAAGGACATGCATCATGAGCGGTGATCGTGACAAGGTAGACACCATGCGTTTACCTTGGTTGCGGTCAGTGAAGCCGCTGGAACCACTAACTCATGAGGACCTTATCCGCCTCGTCGCCCTCGGCGACGAGGCGGCCTTCGAGGAACTCTATGACGCGGTGGCACCCAGAGTGTTCGGGTTGGTGCGGCGGGTGGTGCGGGATCCGTCGCAAAGCCAGGAAGTTGCACAAGAAGTATTTGTTGACATCTGGCAGCAGGCGGCACGCTTTGACGCTGACAGGGGCCGGGCAATGTCCTGGATTTTGGTCATCGCGCACCGCCGGGCCGTTGACCGGGTGCGGGCCAGCCAGGCCAGTGCGGACCGGGACCTGCGCCAGGGAATCAAGGAGTACAAGGAAAGCTACGACGACGTTGCGGACACCGTGGAAACTGCCATGGAATCCGAAAGGGTCCATAAGGCATTGAAAACCTTGACGGATCCGCAACGGGAAGCCATCAGCTTGGCCTACTACGGTGGATATACACACCAAGAAGTGGCAGAGCTACTGAAAATCCCGGTGGGAACCGTCAAAACCAGAATACGTGATGGCATGATCCGGCTCAGAGACAAGTTAGGGGTGGCGTGATGGAAAAACAATTGCATTTGCTCACCGGGGCTTACGCCCTGAACGCCCTCTCCGAAGCCGATCGTGCCGAGTTTGAACGGTATGCACTGGGCAACCTCGAGGCGTTAGAAGAAGTCCGTGGACTCAGCGAGACCGCGGCATTGCTGGCCTACGCCTCCCCGGCGGAAGTTCCGCCACCGGAAATGAAGGCCAACGTCATGGACGCCATCCGCAACACCCGACAACTGCCAGCATCCTCAGTTGTTCGGGACATCTCTTCGGCTCGAAAGTACAACGCGCGCTCACGCGCCTCCAGCCAGGAGCGTAGCCGCTGGGTGCCACTAGTCAGTGCTGCGGCAGCCTTGGCGCTCTTTGCCGGAGTGGGTGGCTGGGTAGTTGGCCAAAATGCCTCAGAAAGTGAGTTGCACAGGCAACTCTCCGCAGCAGAATCGCAGCAGGAGTCCATCCTCGCCATCATGGGCGCACCTGACGCCAAAATCGCCACCACTGAGGTCGCGTCCGGAGCGACGGTCACCGTTGCATCCTCGGTAACGGCCAATGAGGCAGCGGTGATGGTCAAGGGGCTGCCAGCGCCTCCTCCGGGGAAGACCTATGAAATGTGGTTCATCTCCGCCGCCGGGGCCGTACCGGCCGGACTCATGAGCAACCATGATCCGGCCACCCCCAGCATGCAAGTGCTCACGGGCTCCATGGGCGGGGCCACCCATGTGGGCATCACGGTGGAACCTGAGGGCGGTTCGCCCGCCCCGACCACCACACCCATCGTGGTGCAGGCCGTGTAGGCTGCGCCAACAACACTAACCAACAGTTCGCACAATGGTGGATCCCTTTCCAGGGATCCACCATTTCCAATCCGCCAGGCATTCGGCTCCGAAGTACAGACAAGCATTGCTGCCGGCCCCATTCATGGCAGCCACCTACTGTTCAAAGGATTCCGTCATGGCAAACATCAAGATAAGCCCTTTAGGGACAAAGTGGCTCAGGCTTTTGGGCGGTGCCGCCACCGGCGTCATCGCCGCCGGCATCCTGTTCGCCGTGGCCGAGTTGCTCGCCGCCTTTTTTGCCACCGTGGCCTCCCCACTGACCTCCGTTGGTTCCACATTCATTGACTTCACCCCCGCCTGGATGAAGAACTTCGCCATCGCCACCTTCGGCACGAATGACAAGACCGTTCTGCTGCTCTCCCTAGCCCTGGGCGCCATCCTCCTGGCCGCCGTGGCTGGAATTGTTGCTTGGCGGAAGTTTGCGGTCGGGGCAACACTGGTTGTGGCCTTTGCCGTCGTCATGGGCGCCTGCATCATCACCAGATCCGGCGCCAGCCTGGCGGACCTGGTTCCCCTGTTGGTGGGCACGGCGGCCGGACTGTGGGCTTTACGGTTCCTGACCCCGAAGGTGCAGGCGGCGGCAACGCTGGCCCCTGACGCCGCCGGGTCCCCCACTTCTCACAGCCGCCGCGCCTTCCTGGTGAGGTCGGCGGTACTGGCAGGGGCCGCCGTCGTGGTGGGGGCGGGCGGCACCCTTCTTTCCACGGCTCGTAACACTGCCCGGGCGGTCCGTGACGCGCTCAAACTCCCCACCCCCAAGACCATGGCGGCGCCGCTGCCGGCAGGCGTGCAGGCACCCGTAGACGGGCTCACCCCGTTTGTCACACCCAATGCTGACTTTTACCGTATTGATACGGCCCTGATTGTGCCGCAGATCGACCCCAGTCAGTGGCAGCTTCGCGTGCATGGCATGGTGGAGCAGGAATTCACCATGTCCTTTGACGAGCTGCTGGCCTCCGAGCTGGTGGAAACGTACGTGACCCTGACGTGCGTCTCCAACGTGGTGGGTGGAAACTTGGCCGGCAACGCAAAATGGCTGGGCTATCCGTTGCGCGAAGTGTTGGCGCGGGCCAAGCCGAAGCCGGGGGCAGATATGGTGCTTTCCACCAGCTCAGACGGCTTTAGCGCCTCCACGCCACTGCCCGTGCTCCAAGACGATCGCAACGCTTTGCTGGCGGTCGGCATGAACGGTGAACCGCTGCCGCTAGAACACGGCTTCCCCGTGCGCATGGTGGTTCCGGGCTTGTACGGCTTTGTCTCGGCTACCAAATGGGTCGTGGACCTGGAAGTGACCACCTTTGAGCAGAAGGCAGGCTATTGGACCTCGCGCGGCTGGTCCTCGCACGGCCCCATCAAGACTTCTTCGCGGGTGGAGGTGCCCCGGGCCCTGGGCCGGGTACCGGCGGGCACGGTGGCCATCGGCGGCAGCGCATGGGCGCAGCAGCGCGGCATTTCCAAGGTGGAGGTCCAGCTCGACAACGGCCCCTGGCAGCCGGCAACCCTGGCCGCCGAAGCCTCCTTGGACACCTGGCGCCAGTGGTCGTTCATCTGGAACGGCGCGCCAGCGGGCAGCCACAACGTCAAGGTGCGCGCCTACGACACGGACGGCACCTTGCAAGTGCAGCAGCAGGCACCGCCGGAGCCCGACGGGTCCACCGGCTGGCACTCCATCACGTTCACGGTCACCTGAGCTGCCCCCGGGCTGGCACTGAGCCAGCCGGGGCACCTTCCCCCGTGCAGGAGCGTTTCAGCGGGCATGCCGGTGTCGATAGACTTGACGCATGACGCAACCCCCCGCAACTGACGCCTCCACCACCCCCACCGAACGCACGGCACACGGTTTTGGCCTGGCCACAATCGCTGACGGCGGCGCGGTGCTGGACGTTTGGTTCCCGGCCCCGGCCTTGGGCACTGCTGTGGACTCCTTGGGTGCCGCCCCCGAGGCGGACCCAGAGCTCACCGCCTTGGCTGCTGCCGGCACCGACACGGACCGTGGTGTGAGCCAGCGAGTAGTTTTCGCCCAGATCAACCTCGATGAGGCACCTGCCGATACCGTGGATTCATACCTGCGCCTGCACCTGCTTTCACACCGCCTGGCCGCCCCGAATTCCCTAAATCTAGTCGGCATCTTCGGGCTGCTCAACAATGTGGTCTGGACCAACTTTGGCCCGGCCCCGGTGGCCGGTTTCGAGCTCACCCGTGCCAAGCTGCGCCGCCGCGGCCCAGTCACCGTGTTCGCTGTCGACAAGTTCCCGCGCATGGTGGACTACGTGCTGCCCGCCGGTGTGCGCATTGGCGACGCCGACCGCGTCCGGCTCGGCGCCCACCTGGCCGAGGGCACCACTGTCATGCATGAAGGGTTCGTCAACTTCAACGCCGGTACCCTGGGCACCTCCATGGTGGAGGGGCGCATCTCCGCCGGCGTGGTGGTGGGCAACGGCACCGATGTGGGCGGCGGCGCCTCCATCATGGGCACCCTGTCCGGTGGGGGCACCCAGCGCATCACCGTGGGGGAGCGAGTCCTGCTGGGAGCCAACTCCGGCGTGGGTATCAGCGTTGGCGACGATTCCGTCGTCGAGGCTGGCCTGTACGTCACCGCCGGCACCCGTGTACGCGTTGTGGGCCCTAGGAACGACGACGGCGAAGACACCACGGTCATCGTCAAGGCCAGCGAACTCTCCGGGGTTCCCAACCTGCTCTTCCGCCGCAACTCCAGCACCGGCGAGGTTGAAGTGCTCCCACGCAAGGGAACCACGGTAGCCCTCAACCACACCCTGCACAGCAACTAGGGCCAGTTGCTGAACACCATTTGTGGCGGGTGCTGATGAGTGCCCGCAGAGGTCCAGCCTTCATTGCATGGGTGACTGTGACGGTGCTGGCAGCGTCACTGCTGGTCGGTGGCGGTATGTGGGTGGCCAGCTTCTTCAAAGATGCCCTGGCACCCCGGCTCAGTGTTGGCTGCCATGCGAGCGTGGGAGGGGGCAGCTACCGGTTGGCGGTGGACCAGACGCAAAACGCTGCCCTCATCTCAGCCATCTCGCTCCAGCGCGGCATGCCTGCGCGTGCAGCATCCATCGCCTTGGCAACAGCATTGCAGGAGTCCAAGCTGCGAAACATCGACTACGGCGACATGGATTCCGTGGGCTTGTTCCAGCAACGCCCCTCTCAGGACTGGGGTTCGGTGGAGCAAATCATGGATCCGGTATATTCCACCAACGCGTTCTTCAATGGGTTGGAGAAGGTGCCCGGCTATGTGGACATGCCCCTGAACGACGCCGCCCAAATCGTCCAGCGTTCGGCGTACCCCCATGCGTATGCCCAGCATGAGGCCACCGCCAAGACCTTTGCCTCGGCTCTGACGGGGCAATCGCCTGCGGCCCTGGAATGTACGCTGCCCCCTGCCACGCCCGTGAGCACTCCTGCAGAGTTGGAGAGCGCCGCGCATACGGCGTTTGGTCTGCTCCCGTTCACTAGCACCTCGGCCAACTCGTCGGCAACGGTGCGCGTCCAAGTTCCGGAGGCCAAGGGCTGGGCCGTGGCGCAGTGGGCGGTTGCCAACGCCTCGGCGTTCGGCGTCACCTCCGTCAGCTACGATTCCAAGACTTGGGAGCGGGACGCGAACGACGCCGGGACCAACCGTGGGTGGCAGGACTCACCGACTGCCGGCCAGGCCGGGATCCTCACCCTTGCCATGGCGACCGGAGGCTAGACCAACAGCTCCACCACGGGCTGGACGTAGCTGAGAAAATTCGCCTGATCGTCGAGCAAGTGCTCGCTCATGATCAGCCTGTTAGGTTCGATGAACCAGGCCCGTGGTTCAGCCAGCGGCATTTCCACAATTGTCAGCGTGAAGTCACGGGCGCTGCGCCCCAGTTCCATCTCCCTGTTTTGTACAAGGTCGGCAAGGATTTTGTGTCCGCCGAGGGTTTCCCGTTCGGTAGCCATCAGGGCATAAGTGCGGCTTTGCTCCCGCGCCCACGCCAGCGCCGCGCCAAAGTGGGCCTGCACAACCCGTTGCAGGGCTGGCATTCCGGCGAGTTCAGGAAACTCCGGTGGGGTTAGGGACGGTTCCGCTCCCGGGCATTGCGCCACCAGGCTGCTCCACCAAAATTCCCACTGGTACCGCAACGCGTCATCACCACCCACCCCTGCCGTCAGGCGTGAATGGTCTGCGGCCCGCACAGGAGGCGCAACTGGTGCAAGAGCGGGGCTGCCGGCCCCCACCAAACCAGCCACATCGCGAATGTAAAGTGCCATGAGCATGGGCCCGTACGTGTCCATGGTGATACGCCAACCAGGCCCGCCGGTGTGATGCATGTTCTCCGCCTCCAGTGGCCGCTAACAAGGCGCGGCACTCCCTAATGACAGATTACTCTTGTCCGGGAGTTCTTGGGTGGCCGGACTTTAGACCCTACCGCGCCGCGTTGCCGCCCAAGGCAATGCAGATAGTCACTGACTTGCCGAACGCCCGCAGGATCCGGCTCGGTCAGGAATTTTTGGTGCTTTCCTCCGAGAGGGAACTGCCGAGGCGGGTGCCTGTGCCGAACTGTGCTGCCGTGCAGGGTGGTATTTGCCAGCGGGTGAGGTCCAAGCGATTCCGCCGTCAGGGGTTGCTAGGGGTTTCCAGCCCCTGAGTTTGATGCTGGCCCGGCGGGGGTCAAGATCTTGCCGATAACGTCCGCGTTGGTCCTTGTCGTTGCGGAAGTGTTTCAGTGCGTGGTGCCGTTTGCAAAGTGGATAGACGTTCCCCAAGGTGGTGTCCCCGCCTTGGGAGTATGGCCTGATGTGGTCTGTTTCGCTGTCAATGGCCGGGTTGGTGCAGTTCGGGAATGAACAAGTCTCGTTGAGGGCGCGCAGCAGGGTCTTTTCAGCGTCACGGAGCCGATACCGTTCCGGGGGCGCCCCCTTCAGCGGGGTTCCGGAGATGGGGTCCGTCAGAACACGCAGAAAGGATCCTGCATCGCAGAGGAGTTTGCGGGCAATTTCTTCAAGGATCGGCCCATGCCCACCGAGTTGGGCCGATTCATTGGTGAGGCCTAGCAGGCCCAGAACCGGCACGGTGACAATCATCTGGGCCTCGGGTTCGGGCGGGTCGGTGACGGCGGAACCGTTCCGGGTTGCATCGAGTTGCTCACGGTATTCCTGGACAGGATCTTCCGGGATTCCGTCCACAATGCCTTCCACCAGGCCCGATCCATCAGGCCACAGTCCACCGCTGGCAGCAGAGCCCGCGGCGGTGTTCCAGTCACCTTTGTGACCAAGCCCTCCCTCGGCAGCGCCGCCACGATTTTCGGTAACCTCGTCCTCCATTTGCGTCGGGATGTCGGGGCACACGGTACCGCTGAGGCAAATGTTCTCCGGTGCCGATACCCACGCATCCGCGCGGGCGTCCGCGGCCTCCGTCACGGGCCCGATCATGGGCACTCGTGGCCCATGCACCCAGTCCGGTAAGACATCAACGAGCCTGAAGCCGCTATAGCTGCCGCCGGGCTGGCTATCATCTTCACCACTCCCCTGGCCACTCTTGCTGTGCGCCAAGCCCCCACCTGGGGTCGAAGTGTCCTGCCCTCGGGATTGCCGGAGCCAGGGAAAGGGTGCTGGCCGAGGAGGAGGGCCGTTGCGGTGTCGGCGCGCAGTTGGCCCAAGGTGCGGTGTTCATTGGGTCCTTGCTGAGCGCGGGCGGTGCGGGTGCTGATGGCTTGACGGACCCGCGTGATCAGGGTCTCCGGGTGGGTACCCTCACGCAGGCACCGGGCTTTGGAAGCAAATCCGGTCGCCGTGGTGCCGGGCGCGGCGGCCAGCAGGCGTGTCTCGAACTCGGCAAAATCTGCCGGGTGCATGTTCGGGGTCTCGGCAAGGGTTTGGGTTTTGTTAACGATGGTGCACGCGTGCCGCCACGAAAGTGCCCCTGCACCGAGGTTCACGAGGGTTTGGGGGTGGAGGGTGAGAAGCTCCGTGGAGTAATGTACGAGAGCTTTCGCCGTGCCTTCGCACGATACAAAGGGTGGTGGCGATTTCGGCGAGCCGTGGTGCCGGCTATCCCTGACTGTTAAGGATCCAGTGTCAGTGCCGTGGCTTTCACAGTCGTGGCCGGCATCAGCCGATCGACGACGGCGGCCTTGCACGCAGCCGTTCGGTCTTCCAGAGTGTTCAGTGCCGCCAGCGCTTGAAGTGCACAATCGCGCACTGACCGGGCGACTGAGACCCGCGAGGAGGGTTCCGGCACTGGGGACGGGTACACGGTGTAATCCGGCAGCCCGTCAAGGGAGGGATCCTCCGGACCAAAAGAACCAATGGCCGGAAGGTGAAAGGCCGTGATGAGTTCCGCAACATCCTGTGCTGCGGAATCACCCCCGTTGCCGGGGTCAAACACCGGCTTGCTCATGCTTGAAGTTTACAGAACAAAGTTACCTAAACACAATAAATACCCAAAACTTTATTCGATTTTTGTAAATACAATCACTCCCGTTGCCGCCCGGCTCTCTGTCATTGCGACCGGCCAACAAGGTAGTACTAGGCCAGAAGCGCCAGTAGGTGGCGGCGCAGCGTGGCCCGGCCCTGTTCCGGCGCCGACCAGGCCGGCTGCAACACCATCCGCAGGCTTAGCCCGTCAAGAACTGCTATGAGGCGTTCGGCTTCATCTACCGGCTCCGGGGAACCAGCCACCAAGCCGCTTTCCAGCAATTGCATCACCACTCGGCCCACCACGGCCCCCGTTGCCCGGTAGTCGTCCTGGGCCGCACCGTGCAGGCCTTCATCCGTGCGAGCCGCCAGCATGAATTCCATGTGAACTACTGCCTCGCCGCGGCTCGCGGGCGTCAACGGCAGCAGCTCTTCCAATACGGCTGCACATTTGTCCACCAACTGGGCCCCGGTCTTCGGAAGCTCTGATTGCTCCAGGTCTTCGAGTCTGTCCAGTGCGCGAAGATGGCACCGCTCGGAATTGACCCGGAACGCAAACACCATCAGCTCTGCCTGGTTGTCAAAATAGTGCCGCACCGAGCCCAGCGCCAGGCCGGCTTGCTGGGCTACGTTGCGAAGCGACGCCTGAGCAAGCCCCCGTCCGGCAACCACTTCAAACACTGCATCGGCAACCAGCTCGCGGCGGTCATTGGCATCAACAATTTTGGGCACATCTCTTTTTTAGCACAGATGTTTCACAAATACTCAATGCCCATCACTGGACGGCTGTGCCCGCTACTTGCCAGCGGCTGCGGCGTCCTTCTTTTTGTCAAGGTACAACAGCACCAGCAACACAATCATGATGACTAGCGACCCGATGAAAAACGGCAGGAAGACCGTTTTTCCCACCAGCACCAAAATGCCCAGCACCACCACGACGATGGGGAACGCCATGGAAAAGGTGTGCAGCAACAGTTTCAACATCGTAAAGACTCTCCTGGAAAGTGTGTACATGAGAACGGCGCCGGGACACTCTCAAAGGAGAGTCTCGGCGCCGCCGTCGAAGTTCAATGGGCGTCTCGCCAAGCTCGACCACCGTTGATCGAGCCTGTCAAGATCAGTTACCGCGACGGGTACATGCGCTCCGGTTCGCCCGTGTACAACTGGCGGGGACGGCCGATCTTGGTGGCCGGGTCCTTCATCATTTCGCGCCACTGGGCAATCCAGCCCGGCAGACGGCCGATGGCGAACAAGACCGTGAACATCTTTTCGGGGAAGCCCATGGCTTTGTAGATCAGGCCGGTGTAGAAGTCCACGTTCGGGTAGAGCTTGCGGGAGATGAAGTATTCATCGGTCAACGCAACTTCTTCCAGCCGCATGGCGATGGCAAGGAGCTCGTCGTTGCCGCCCAGCTTTTCCAGGATCTCGTGGGCCGTGGCCTTGACGATCTTGGCGCGGGGATCGTAGTTCTTGTAGACGCGGTGCCCGAAGCCCATGAGCTTCACGCCGGCTTCCTTGTTCTTCACGCGCTCAACAAACTTCTCAACCGGCTCCCCGCTGGCCTGGATCTCGCGGAGCATGTTCAGCACGGCCTCGTTGGCGCCGCCGTGCAGCGGGCCGAAGAGTGCGTTGATGCCGGCGGAGACGGAGGCGAACATGTTCGCGTTCGCGGAACCGACCAGGCGGACAGTGGAGGTGGAGCAGTTCTGCTCGTGGTCTGCGTGCAGAATCAGCAGAAGGTCAAGAGCCTTAACCACCACCGGGTCCATTTCGTAGGGCTCGGCCGGCAGACCGAAGCTCAGGCGCAGGAAGTTCTCCACCAGGCCCATGGAGTTGTCCGGGTACAGCATGGGCTGCCCGATCGACTTCTTGTGCGCGTAGGCGGCGATGACGGGCATCTTGGCCATCAGACGAATGGTGGCCATCTCAACTTGTTCGTCGTCGAACGGGTCCAAGGAGTCCTGGTAGAACGTGGACAGGGCCGAAACAGCCGAGGAGAGCACCGGCATGGGGTGCGCGTCGCGCGGGAAGCCGCCAAAGAACCCCTTGAGGTCCTCGTGCAACATGGTGTGGCGGCGGATGCGCTGGTCGAACTTGTCCAGTTCGGCCGGGGTGGGCAAGTTGCCGTAGATCAACAGGAAAGACACTTCCAGGAAGCTGGAGTGTTCTGCAAGTTCCTCGATGGGGTATCCGCGGTAGCGCAGGATGCCCTCGTCACCGTCAATGTAAGTGATGGCCGAGGAGGTGGCGGCCGTGTTGACGAAGCCGGGGTCGTAGGTGACCGCGCCGGTGGTGCTCAACAGCTTTGACACATCGTAGCCAGCGTTGCCTTCTACGGCTTCGATGCGCGGAAGTTCAAGTTCTCCGCCGTCGTAGCGCAGTGTTGCGCTCGTGGAATCAGTCATGGAGTCCCCTTCATGAGGTAGCCCTGATATGGGCTTTGGTTAGATCGGTGCAACACTTACGCCCGCGGGATTGCCGCGCATCGCAAGTGATATTGTCCGGCTCAGTAATTTTTTGAGTCAGCGTTAAAAGCGCACGATGGCATAGACGTCTATGTAAGAAACTACCGCTTCACAGCGGTTCAACACTAATCCTGACACCAATTTGGTGCCAATGTGCTTGATACTGCGTTCGTTTTAGCGGCTCAGGCGGGCCACGGCTGCTGCTATGCGTTCATCGGTCCCTGTCAAGGCCACCCGGATGAATCCCTTGCCCGCTTCCCCATAGAACACCCCGGGCCCGGCCACAATGCCCAGCTCCGCGAGCCGACCAATGGTGATCCAAGTGTCCTCCCCTGCGGTGCACCACAGGTAGAGCCCGGCCTCGGAGTGGTGGATGGTGAGACCAAAGGATTCCAAGGCTCTAACAAGAAGGGCCCGACGGCGGCGGTACAGGGTCTTCTGTGCGCTGACGTGGGCGTCGTCCCCCAGCGCCACCTGCATGGCTTCCTGGACCGGGCGGGGCACGATCATGCCCGCATGCTTGCGGCTGTTGACCAGGTTCGCCATGATGGCGCTGTCCCCCGCCACAAACGCTGCCCGGTAGCCGGCCATGTTTGACTGCTTACTCAGGGAGTAGATGGCCAGCAGATTCTCTGTGCTGCCACCGTTCACACGGGGGTCCAGGACGCTGGGCACCGGCTCGCCGCCGTTTTCCGGGTCCCACGGCCCCCAGCCCAGCTCGCCGTAGCATTCATCGGAAGCAACCACAGCGCCCACTTCTCGGGCCTGCGCCACCAATGCTGAAAGCTGCTCTACCCCACGGACAATGCCCGTGGGGTTGCCCGGAGAGTTGACCCACACGAGCCGCACCCGCGCTCGGGTTTGGGCGTCAAGTTCGTCGAGGTTATCGGCCGCCACGGCCGTGGCACCGGCGAAGACCGCACCCATGTCATAGGTGGGGTAGGCCACCGTTGGCCGGACCACCACATCGCCTGCGCCCAACCCCAACAGCAGCGGCAACCAGGCCACCAACTCCTTGGAGCCCACGGTGGGCATGACGTCTTGGGCAGATAGTCCCGGCACGTTCCGGCGGCGGGCAAACCAGTCCACAATGGCCTGGCGCAACGCCAACGTCCCATGCGTGGTGGGATACCCTGGCGCATCGGCTGCGGCCACCAAGGCGTTGCGAATCAGGGGCGGCGTCGGGTCCACCGGCGTGCCGATGGACAGATTCACCACCCCGTCCGGGTGCTTGGCCGCTGTGGCCAGATACGGCGCCATGGCATCCCAAGGGTACTCGGGAAGCTGCAAACCAAACTGGCGGGACGCGTTCTGCGGGGCCTGGTTCATGTGTTGCTTTTAGTCCTGGTTCTGCGGCGGGAGGGCGGCGATGATGGGGTGGTCGGTGTGCGTGTTGCCGACCTTGGCGGCACCTCCCGGGGAGCCCAGCACGTCGAAGAACTCAACGTTGGCCTTGTAGTATTCGGCCCACTCCTCCGGGGTGTCATCCTCATAATAAATGGCCTCGACCGGGCAAACAGGTTCACAGGCGCCGCAGTCAACGCATTCGTCAGGGTGGATGTAGAGCGAGCGTTCACCTTCGTAGATACAGTCAACAGGGCATTCCTCAACACATGCCTTGTCCTTCACATCCACGCATGGCTGCGCAATTACATACGTCACGACCCCAACCTTCCTTACATTTGGTTCAATTGCCGGCCTTAGGAGGCCGGGTACGTTCATTATCCCCCACAGCGGACGCCCATGCATCCCGTATGAGACTTAGTATGAAGAGGTGAGCCACGCACTTGAGTTAATTTCCGCCCTCCCCCTGGGCACCAGGGTTGTCATCCGCTACCAGATCGACGGCGGAACCACTGACGCCCTGGGCGATTTGACGGGCCGGGATTCGCTGCATTGCACGGTCGCCACCCGCTCCGGGGACGTGGTGGTCAAGTACGACGACGTCCACCTCGCCAAAGTGGTCCCCCCGCCTCCGCCTCGGCGTGAGCGGCGCACCCAGGCGTAACCGCCGCAGCGCAGCTGTCGCAGGCGGAGCGGCTCTCACGGGCGGCCGCCGTTTTTCGTCTTGAACAGCACCCAGGCAAGTGTTCCTCAGCGTTAACCCCCGCTTGCCTGTTAGTTCATGTGCGTTCCTTAGGGTTCCTGAAGAGAACCCTGGCAAGCACCTGATGCTTTCCTTGAAATCAGTACGTGTTGTGTGTTGCGCTTTGCAACGTCAAGGGTTCCACCATCATCTCGTGCCCTTGAAAGGTCTCATCTTGAATCCCTCATCCATCGCGAACCACAGCATCTCCCGCCGTCAGTCCCTGAAGCTGCTTGGCTCCGCCGCGGCTGTCGGTGCCATCATCATGACCGACCCTTTCGGCGCCGCACCAGCCCAGGCCGCAACCGTGGAGTTGCCTCTGCTGGCCACAGCATCCACGGTGTGGCGCTACTTGGACAACAACATCGACCCGGCCACGGGCACCGCCACACCCTTGGTGTGGACCACGGCAGGCTACGACGACAGCAGCTGGAAGACCGGCAAGGGCAGCTTCGGTGCCAAGAACGGGGCAGCCACCGGCATGGGTGGAGGGTTGGGGGTCACCACCACCTTGCTCAACCACTACACGGCAGGGACCGGCAGCGATACGGTACCCACCTACTTCTTCCGCACCAGCTTCGAGCTCACTGCCGAGCAACTCGCCGTGCTCGGTGTCATCAATGGTTCGGCAACCTACGACGACGCGTTCATCTTGTACGTCAATGGGCAACGGGCCACCGGCTTCGAAGATGCCGGCATTGACCCCTCCACGAACTTGCAGTACGGCGGCGGCAACGGCGCAGACCCGCGCAGCGTGGCTTTCACCGTGCCCAACAACCTGCTCAAGGCAGGCACCAACACGGTGTCCGTGGCCCTGTACCAAAGCAGAGCTTCAAGCTCGGATATCTACTTCGACCTGGTCTCCTTGCTCGCTACCACCAGCACATCAACGGCTGCCACGTTATCCGACGTCGTCTTGAACATTGGTGCGCAGGCCGGCGAGCTGGGGCTCGCCTGGTACACCTCCTCCACCGGCGAGGAACTGGCCCAGCTTGTCACGGCGGGGGGCGATTTTGCCTCAGCCACCAGTTTCCCTTCCGCCGGTGGCACCGCAACCGATGGCCAGCAGTACCGGCACGCGACGTTACGCGGCCTGCAAGCAAACACCTCCTACAGTTACCGGGTGGGCAGCGAGGCGACAGGCTGGTCTGAAGTTTTTACTTTCACCACAAAAACACAGTCGGGTGACTTCAATTTTCTGGTGGTCGGTGACTCGCAAATCGGCGCCTCCGGCAACGCCACCTCCGATGCGCAGGGGTGGGCCACCACCTTGTCGAAGGCTGAATCGCTCCTACCGGATGAGCACTTCATCCTTTCAGTCGGCGACCAGGTCAACACGGCCGGCAACGAGGGCCAGTACGAAGGCTTCCTGGCACCTGCCCAGCTGCGGCGCTACCCGCTGGTGACCAACATCGGCAACCACGACGTCGCCAGCCTGGCGTACCGGCAGCATTTCAACATGCCCAACATCGATGAAACCTTTGGTGAGGGCAACCCCGGACAATCAGGTGGCAACTACTGGTTCACCTACAACGAGGTCTTGTTCATTTCCTTCAACTCCAACAATCAAAACAATGACCGTCATCTTGAGTACGTGGCAAAGATCATCGCAGAGCAGGGGGCGGGCAAGAAGTGGGTGATCGTGCACTTCCACCACTCAGTTTTCTCCGTTGCAAGCCATGCCACGGACAAGGACATCATTGAGCGGCGCCGGGTGCTGCCGGCAGGGTTCAGCAAGCTCGGTGTGGACCTGGTCCTCATGGGCCACGACCACGTGTACACGCGCTCGTACCTGATGAACGCGCTCACACCGACGAACCCGGCCGGGGCCACGGGCACACCGGCACACGCACCTGCACAGCTGGCCCGCAGCGTCGCCCAGCTCGCCAGCGGCACGGTGGTACCGCAGACCGGCGATGTGCTGTATTTGACCGCCAATTCTTCCAGCGGCAGCAAGTACTACGAGATCCAGACGGGCAAGGACTTCTACTGGTCCGATGTCCAAAACCAGGAACATGTGCCCAATATGACAGATGTTCGCATCACCGATGAGACCATCACGTTGACCACGTACCGCGTCACCGACCTGAGCGTGGTGGATGTGGTTCGGCTGGAACGCCCGGATATCACAGCACCGGTTCTGACGGTCTCGGCGTCGACGACGTTGACCGTGGGCGCCGTCTTCGACCCCCGGGCCGGTGTGAGCGCCGTCGATAACCGCGACGGCGATCTGAGCGATGCGATTCTGATCACCGGGGCTGTGGATACCGCCACAACGGGGACGTACCGGCTCGAATACAGCGTCACTGATGCGGCTGGCAACACGGTCACCGCCGTCCGCACCGTTACCGTCACCCCTGTGTCCGCCCCCAGCGTCTCCCCAGACATCCCCGCACCGTCCTTGGCAGGACCCACAGGGACCATCGGGGCACCGTGGGCCAGCGCCTCCGGGGTACAAGGTAGTGGACCGGCGCTGGCCGCAACCGGTCTTTCCGCCGGCGGATTCCTGGCCACGGCCGTTGCCGCTTTGGCTACCGGCGCCATCCTCCTGAACCGGAAAGGCAAGCGGACACCGGCTGCCGCCACCATGAACGGTGACCTAGAGGGACCTGAGACGACGTTCGGCCCCTCCCACACAGTGGACTAGGCTCCGGATGAGCCGCCGGTGCCCGGCACCGGCGGCTTTGCGGTCACGAAATGAGTGCGGGAGCTTTCCCCGAAACGCTCCCGCAGCTCACTTCTTGGCCCTCACCAAGACGGACGTCCACCAGGCCACCAACGGTGTCACCACGGCGATCCCGTACAACCACACATTGCCTTGGACATTGGCGGAGATCATGCCAAACCCGCCCCGCGGAATCGAGAGCAGGCCAGCACACAAGTACGTGGCCCCGCCACACATGACCACCACCCAGGCGTTTCGGCTCCACAAGCCGACAAAAAGCTGCACAGCGCCCAACAGCACCAACGCCGCAATGGCACCCACGGGGATGAGTGCACCAGAGACGGACCAGAGATGGCCGTGCAGGGAGGTGCCTAGTAGGCCGGCGCCCATGCCCGCTCCAACGCCCGCCGTAACCACCGCCCAACGCCGCGGAACTGGCAGGTGGGAGCCATGCCGGGCCTGCGGCGAGCCCGAAGGACCGGTCATGCCAGGGGTCCTCCGTAGACTGTTGATTGCTCTAGCTCCAAGAATTCCTCAACCCCCGTCACGTCCTTCCAGACACCGTCGGAGAGTGCATAACGGGCACCCTCCACGGTGATCTGTGTCCTGTGCGCGCGCATGGCGGCAGTCTTGGCGTTGACATCCCCGGCAACAGAAATTCGCTGCACCCCGGCCTCCAACGGGCGTTCAGGGCGGTCACTGACAATGGTGAACACCCGGGGCACCCGCCACCCCGGAACCGGGCCTTCATCGTCGGCGGCAAGTTTTAGCGCAGCCATGCTCAGCTGGTGGGTGCGGACGTGGTCTGGGTGGCCATAGCCGCCGTCGCCCGCATAGGTGATGAGCGCTTCGGGGCGGATTTCGCGGATGACCTGGGCCACCAGCGGCGCCAGCTCCGGCAACGGGGTCAGGGAGAGCGACCCGGCCAGGACGGTCTCAGCCGCCGTCGCCCGCCCGCCTGGACCCCACTGCATGCCCGAGTCACGGAATAGCACCGGCCCGCTGGGGGGTGCGGCGACCCCCTGCCCCAGCCACACATGGTGGCGCACGCCCAAGGCGTCCAGGGCAGCCGCCAACTCGCGTTCCCGCTCGGCAGCCAGCCCGCTGCCGTCAGCAGTCCCACCCCCGGTGAGCTCGCCGTCGGGCACGGCGCCCACCTCAAGGTGCGCCAATTCCGGGGGGATCACCTCACCCAGCTCACCCCGCGTGCATGTCAGGAGCACCACGCGCGCGCCGGCAGCGGCATAGGCGGCCATGGTGGCCCCTGTGACGATGGTTTCGTCATCCGGGTGGGCGTGGACAAAAAGGAGGGTACTGCCCGGGCCCACCCCGGGCAGCAAAGAAGAAGCGGTGCTAGTGTCCATGCCCATCAATCTACTCGCTGGTCCCTGCCCGCCGGGAATCGCACACCACCGTCTGAAATAAAAAAGTGTGGGCCGGCCGGCCCCACGCCGAAGCGTCAAGCAGGCCAGCCCACACTTTCCGGGCACCGAACCCTAGACCAGCAACGTGGCTCCAGGGATGGCGTTGAGCAGATCCTGCGTGTACTTCTGGCGCGGGTTGCTGAACACCTCCTCCGTGGTGGCCGTCTCAACAATCCGGCCATTTTGCATGACACACACGTTGTCTGCAATCTGGCGGACCACTGCGAGGTCGTGGGTGATGAACAGGTACGTCAAGCCCAGCTCCGTCTGAAGGTCGTTGAGCAGGTGCAGCACCTGACCCTGGACTAGGACATCCAGCGCCGAGACAGCCTCATCGCAAATGATCACGTCCGGGTTCAGGGCCAAGGCTCGCGCAATGGCAATACGCTGGCGCTGGCCGCCGGAGAGCTCGTTCGGGAAGCGGTGCATGGTGGCCGCAGGCATGGAGACCTGGTCCAACAACTCCCGAACCCGCTTCTCCCGTGACTTGGCATCACCGATCTTGTGGATCTTCAGCGGCTCTTCAATGGTCCGGTAAATGTTGAACATGGGGTCCAACGATCCGTACGGGTCCTGGAAGATGGGCTGCACGCGGCGACGGAAGTCAAAGAGATTCTTCCCCTTGAGCGTGTTGACCTCGACGCCGTCGAACAAGATGCTGCCCTCGGTGGGGGCCAGCAGGCTCAGCGCCATCTGGGCCACCGTGGACTTGCCCGAGCCGGACTCCCCCACAATGGCCATGGTGCTGCCGCGCTTGACGTCAAAGGAAACGTCGTCAACAGCCTTAAATTCGCTTCCCTTGCCCAAGGCCCCGCGAAGCTTGAACACCTTGGTCAGGTTACGGATTTCGATGAGGTTCTCACCCTGACCTGCCGGCTTCCTACCAGTCACGGGGGTGGACGACGGCGCAGCCTCAGTAACGCCGACTGCCTGCGCCGGCGCTTCCGCAACCTTGCTTGACTGCAGGCGGCGCGATGACAGTGACGGTGCGGAGTTCACCAAGCGCTGCGTGTACGGGTGCTTCGGGTTGCGCAGGATCTCAAGGGCGGGGCCGGATTCAACCACTTGACCCTTGTACATGACCACCACTTTTTCGGCACGCTCGGCGGCAAGGCCAAGGTCGTGGGTAATCAGCAGTACTGCCGTACCCAATTCGGTGGTCATCCGATCCAGATGGTCCAGGATCTGGCGCTGCACGGTGACATCCAGGGCCGACGTCGGCTCATCGGCGATCAGCAAGCGCGGCCGGCACGCCAGGCCAATGGCGATCAACGCACGCTGGCGCATGCCGCCGGAGAACTCGTGCGGGTACTGCTTGGCCCTGGCGGCTGCGTCAGGCAGGCCGGCTTCGGCAAGAACCTCAGCCACCCGTTCCTTGGAGTTGGCGCCGGCGAGCCCATTGGCTTTGAGCGTCTCCTTAACCTGGAATCCGATCTTCCAGACCGGGTTCAGGTTGGACATGGGGTCCTGGGGAACCATGCCGATGGAGTTTCCACGCAGTTCAACGATGCGCTTCGCACTTGCGTTGGTGATGTCCTCACCGTCGAAAATGATCTGCCCGCCACTGACACGCCCATTGCTGGGTAGCAGGCCGATCGCGGCCAGGGCCGTAGTGGACTTGCCCGAACCGGACTCGCCCACAATGGCCACGGTCTCGCCAGGCATGATGGTCAGGTGCGCGTTGCGTACAGCGTTGACAGGCCCGTTCTGGGTGTCAAAGGTGATGGCCAAATTCCGGATTTCAAGAAGTGGCGCATCGAGGCCGCGGGAGCCAGCGGATGTCATAGGCGTTCCTTTTTCATGGTTTGACATGCCGTCACCGCTTCCTTGCTTTGGGATCCAGGGCATCGCGGAGTGCATCACCGAGCATGATGAAGCTCAAGACAGTGATGGACAGTGCCACGGCAGGCCACAGCAGCACGCCGGGGTTGTTTCGCACCTGCGGCTGGGCCGCCGAGATGTCATTGCCCCACGACATGACCGACGGCGGCAGGCCAAGGCCCAGGAAGGACAGCGTCGCCTCGGCCACGATGAACGTGCCGAGCGAGATGCTGACAACAACAATGATGGGTGCCAGGGAGTTGGGCATCACATGGCGGACCAGTGCCTTGAAGCGGGAAAGCCCCAGGGCCTTGGCCGCCGTGACAAAGTCAGCGTTGCGGTTTTCCAAAACGGCACCGCGCGTGATTCGGGCAATTTGCGGCCAGCCAAATAGCACCAGCGCCACAACTACTGTCCAAACACTTCGGTTGTCACGGAAAGCCGGCAGCTGGTTGATCACGATGGCGCCAAGGATCAGCGGCAAGGCGAAGAACACATCTCCGAGGCGGGCCAGGATAGCGTCAAGCCAACCACCGTAGTAGCCGGCAAGGGCGCCCATGACGCCGCCAATGATCAAAACGCCAATGGTGGTCAGTACGCCCACCGTGAGCGAGGCGCGGGTGCCGTAAATCATGCGTGCATAGACATCGCAGCCTTGCAAGGTGAACCCGAGGGGGTGCCCGGATCGGGCCCCCTCGGCCGAATTGTCCAAGGTGCAGCTTGTGGGGTCGACACTGGCGAACCACTGCGGGAAAACCGCCACAATCACCACCAGAACGATCAAAAGCGCGGAAACAATGAACAGCGGCTGTTTACGCAGATTCCGCCAAGCATCCGCCCACAAACTTAGGGGAGCTGCGGATTCATCGACCTTGTCAATGGCTGCCAGTGGGGTTTCCTCCAGCGGCGCCACAAAGTGTTCAATGACCCGGCTGGACGTTTTTCCTTGACGAGTTGCCGGGGTTGCCGGTCTTGTCGGTTCTTTTTCAGGTGTCAGGTTCTCAGACATAGCGAATCCTTGGGTCGAGCCAGGCGTACAGAAGGTCCACAACGAGGTTGGCTACCACAAACACAATAACCAAGACGCTGACGACGGCCACGACTGTTGCACTTTCGCCCTTCAAGATGGCCTGGTATAGCAGGTTACCAACACCGGGGACGTTGAAGATGCCTTCGGTGACAATGGCGCCACCCATGAGGGCACCCAAGTCGGCACCGAGGAACGTCACCACGGGGATCAACGAGTTACGCAAAATATGGACCACCACCACGCGGCGGCGGCTCAGGCCCTTGGCCGTTGCCGTACGGACGTAGTCAGCATTCATGTTTTCGCTGATGGATGCCCTCGTCAGACGGATCACGTAGGCCAAGGACACAAGTCCCAGGACTAGTGCCGGGAGGATGAGTTCGTTCCACGGTGCGGTGCCGCTGACGGTGGGACGTGCCCAGCCTAGCTGCACACCAACCACCAACTGCAGAACAAAGCCTAGGACGAAGGTGGGGACGGCGATGACGATCAAGGAAGCAACCAGGACGGTGCTGTCGAACAGCTTGCCCTTACGCAGTCCGGCAATAACACCGAAAAAGACACCAAAGACGGCTTCAAAGGCAAGGGCCATAATGGCAAGGCGTGCCGTGACAGGGTAGGCGCGGGCGATAACCGCTGACACTTCCTGGCCGGAGAACGTCTGGCCAAGGTTGAGAGTCACAAGATTCTTCAAGTACAAGCCGTACTGGACCCAGAAGGGTTGGTCAAGGTTGTACTGGGCCCGGAGGGCGGCCTCAACAGCCGGTGCCATGGGCTTGCCACCGGAAAGGGCGGCGATGGGGTCACCGGGTGTGGCAAAGACGAGGAAGTACACCAGCAGCGTGGCCCCGAAAAAAACGGGAATCAGTTGCAGGAAGCGGCGAAGGGTGAACATGACCATTAGGGCACCACCACTCCCCAGGTTCCTAATCGGAAAACGTTCATGAAATTACCTGTTCTAGTTGACGGTACAGGGCAGCTTTCGGCGGATCGCGCCAAAGCTGCTGTACGGAAAGTAACACATATGTGTGTAGGACGTGCAACAAATGGGGACCCGGCAATAAGGCCGGATCCCCATTTCATGCCACGCTTTAAGAACCTTAGCTAAGTAAGGGCGTTACTTGCCGGTAATTTCGTAGTACAGGGGAACACCGTTCCAGCCGAACTCAACGGTGTTGACATTGTTGCTCCACACACCCTGGACTGCCTGGTACCACAGAGGTACAACCGGCAGGTCCTTGAGTAGGATCTCCTGGGATTCGTTGAACAGCTTGTTGCCAGCTTCGACGCTTGTTGCTGCCAAGCCTTCCTTCAGCTTGGCGTCGAAGACCGGGTTGGAGTAATTGCCGTCGTTGGAACCTGCACCGGTGCCGTACAGCGGGCCGAGGAAGTTGTAAAGCGACGGGTAGTCAGCCTGCCAGCCAGCACGTGAGGCGCCGGTCAGCGCCTTCTTGTTGACCAGGGCACGCATTTCCTTGAAGGAGGATACCGGGTTCAGCTCTGCCTTGATGCCCAGGTTCGTGGCAATCTGGTTGGCCATGGCCGTAATGTATTCCTTGTTGCCGGCACCATCGATGTTGGAGGTGATGGTGAAGACCTTGTCGGCCGGCCAAGGGCTGATGGCGTCAGCCTTGGTCCAGAGAGCCTTCGCCTTGGCGGCGTCGAACTTGAGGACGTCGTTGCCCGGGATGGAGTCGCTGAAGCCGTCCAGGACGGGTGAGGTGAACTCGTTGACGATCTTCTTGTTGCCGTAGAAGATCTTGTCGATGATCTGCTGGCGGTCGATCGCCATGGAGATGGCCTGACGGCGCATCATGCCGGCCTCGCCCTGGAATTCAGGCAGGTAGCTCGGGATGGTCATGGTGGCGTTGCCAGCGTAAGGCTGGTTAACAAAGCGGTCCTTGAAGTCCGTCTTGAAGTTCTGCAGGCCACTCGGGGGAACCTGGTCCAGAACATCCAAGGTGTCGGACTGAACGCTGGTGTAAGCGGCGTCCGGGCTGGTGAAGATGGTGAACGTCACGCCACCATTCTTAGCCTTCCGAGGTCCGTTGTACTTCTCGTTGGGGACCAGGGCGATGGAAACGTCGTGCTTCCAGCCGTCTGCAGCCAACTTGTAGGGGCCGTTGCCAACAGGGTTCTGGCCGAATGCGGCAGGATCCTTGTAAGCAGACGCGGGCAACGGGTAGAAAGCGGTGTAGCCAAGACGCAGCTGGAAATCGGATTCTGGCTGGGCCAGTTCTACGGTGAAGGTGGTGTCGTCGACAACCTTCAAACCGTCCATCTTATCCAAGGTGGAGCCTTCGGCGCTGACAGCGTCGTAACCCTTGATGGACTCGAAGAAGTAGGAGTTCAGCTGCGTGTTCTTTGCCGCTGCACCAAAGTTCCAGGCGTCAACAAAGCTATTGGCAGTGACGGGGGTTCCGTCGCTGAAGGTCTCCCCGGACTTGATTTTGATCGTGTAGTTCTGGGAATCCTTGGTTTCAATGGAATCCGCGAGCTCGTTGACGATCTTGCCCTTGACGTCATAGCTGACCAAGCCGGTGAAGATCAGGTCCATGACCTTTCCACCGCCAACCTCGTTGGTGTTGGCCGGCAACAGACCGTTTTGCGGTTCCGTGTTGTTTGCCGTGATGACCTTGGTGGTGTCTCCGGTCGAGGTGTTGTCTCCACCTGTCGAGCCACCACATGCGGTGAGGGACATGGCAAGAACAGCTGCCAGGCCCAGTGCTTTGGAAGTGCGCGAGTAACGCATTCCGCCTCCTTGGTTTCATTAAATGGTTGCGAGGTCAAACACCAGTGGTGCATTGGATGCCGGGCTCCTCATTGAGCCTGGGCGTGTCTGAACTCATACCCGTCTAGGCTACCGGCAAAAAGTTACCTCCTAGTAATCCAGACCACATTGTGCCCAGATCTTTACCGAGATGAAACCTTAAAGAGCAGCAGCCCGCCCCGGTGGATACCGGAACGGGCTGCTGTTCAGAAGCTAAATGCTAGGCCTTGGCGCGGCTGCGGTAAGCCTTGGCACGGTCGCCGGCGTTCAGGATCAGCTTGCGGATACGGATGGATTCCGGCGTGACCTCAACGCACTCGTCTTCGCGCGCGAATTCCAGTGACTCTTCCAAAGTGAGGTTGCGCGGCGGGGTCATGTTCTCGAAGGTGTCAGAGGAGGCTGCACGCATGTTGGTGAGCTGCTTTTCCTTGGTGATGTTCACGTCCATGTCATCGGAGCGTGAGTTTTCGCCAACGATCATGCCCTCGTAAACCTCGGAAGTGGGCTGCACGAAGAAGTTCATGCGCTCCTGGAGCTTGATCATCGCGAACGGGGTGACCACGCCAGAGCGGTCAGCCACGATCGAGCCGTTGGTGCGGTACTCGATGGGGCCGGCCCAAGGCTCGTAGCCTTCGGAGATGGAGGCTGCAATGCCGGCACCGCGGGTGTCGGTCATGAAGCGGGTGCGGAAACCGATCAGGCCACGGGCCGGAACGATGAATTCCATGCGGCACCAGCCGGTGCCGTGGTTGGCCATGTTGACCATGCGGCCCTTGCGGGCTGCCAGCAGCTGGGTCACGCCGCCCAGGTACTCTTCAGGCACGTCGATGGTCATGTGTTCCATCGGCTCGTGCGTCTTGCCGTCAACCTGCTTGGTGACAACCTGCGGCTTGCCAACAGTGAGCTCGAAGCCTTCGCGGCGCATCTGCTCAACCAGGATGGACAATGCCAGCTCGCCACGGCCCTGGACTTCCCAGGCGTCGGGACGCTCGGTGGGCAGAACCTTCAAGGACACGTTGCCGACAAGCTCCTTGTCAAGGCGGTCCTTGACCTGGCGCGCGGTGACCTTGTGGCCCTTGACACGGCCGGCGATCGGGGAGGTGTTGATACCGATCGTCATGGAGATCGCCGGCGGGTCAACCGTGATCAGCGGCAGCGGCTGCGGGTTGTCGATGTCGGTCAACGTCTCACCAATGGTGATGTCCTCGATGCCGGCAACAGCAACGATCTCGCCCGGGCCGGCAGATTCCGCAGGTACACGGGTCAGCGCCTGAGTGGCCAGCAGTTCGGTGATCTTAACAGGCTTGACGGTTCCGTCCTGACGGCACCAGGCAACAGTCTGGCCCTTGTGCAGTGTGCCGTTGAAGATGCGCAGCAGGGCCAGGCGACCCAGGAACGGGGAAGCGTCCAAGTTGGTGACGTGCGCCTGCAGGACACCGTCCGGGTTGTAGGTGGGGGCCGGGATGTGCTCGATGATGGTCTTGAACAACGGCTCAAGGTCCTCGTTGTCCGGGGCGGCACCGTTTTCGGGCTGCGCCAAGGACGCGCGGCCCAGCTTGCCGGAGGCGTAAACAACCGGAACGTTCAAGACGGCGTCGAGGTCCAGGTCGGGAACTTCGTCAGCCATGTCCGATGCCAGGCCCAGGAGCAGGTCCATGGACTCGGCAACAACCTCGTCGATGCGGGCATCGGGACGGTCAGTCTTGTTGACCAACAAGATCACGGGGAGCTTGGCGGCGAGTGCCTTACGCAGCACAAACCGGGTCTGTGGCAGCGGGCCTTCGGATGCGTCAACAAGCAGCACAACACCGTCAACCATGGACAGCCCGCGCTCCACCTCTCCTCCGAAGTCGGCGTGACCGGGGGTGTCGATGACGTTGATGGTCATGACTTGGCCGTTGGCAGACGGGCCGTCGTAGGCCACTGTGGTGTTCTTGGCCAAGATGGTGATGCCCTTTTCGCGCTCCAGGTCACCCGAGTCCATGACACGCTCAGCAACATTGCCGTGCTCGGCAAATGAGTGCGTCTGCTTGAGCATGGCATCAACCAGTGTGGTCTTGCCGTGGTCAACGTGTGCCACGATGGCGACATTGCGCAGGTCATTGCGCGAAGCAGTGTTCAGAGAAGTGTCGTTCATGCGTGAAGACTCGTTTCAGTTGGGCCCGGCTGCAGGCCCGGAAGGGCAAAGCAGAAAGTCACATTGTTGATCAGTACATAAATGGATGGCCGTGATAATCGGCAGATAACACCATTCTAGACGTAGTGCCAAATACGGCCTAGTCACTTTATCGCATGAGTGGCGTGTTTTTCTCCACGGCCTTCCCGGACCGGGACAAAAACGCCCCGCCAGTGCCGGAACTTCGCCAAATATCTACGACGACGGCAGGCTCAGCACGTGATGAACCTCACGTGGCGCCGTCATACTTCAACAGCGTGGGAGCACGATTCAAGCAGCGTTACTTAACGTGTTTCCAGTCAGCCACGTTCCACCAAGCCCCCACGTTGACAGGGGAGAACTTGACCCCGCTGACGTGCGGGCCCGTGGCGCTCAAGGCCACATGGGTGAACAGCGGCAGGCCGTAACCGGCTTGGATGACGAGTTGGTCGATCTGCATTTTCAGGGCATTTTGCTTGGCGTCATCGGAGCTGACGGCCAGTTGTTCGGCCAACTGGTCAACCACGGTGTTGGAAAAGTGATTCAGGTTCGACACTGCGCCGGTTTTGAAGATCTGCGGCACCTGGACCGATCCTGTGGGGTTGGCCGTCCAGCCGAACAAGGCCACGTCGAAGGATCCGGCCTTGAGCGCCAGCTGCCACAGGTCAACGCTTTGTCCGACGTCGATGACATCGAATCCTGCCAACGTCGCAGAAGCCGCCACCAAGGTGAATTCCTGTGTGCGGGCGGGATCGTCTTTGTTGTACAAGATACGGATGCTCGGCTTGGCACCGCCCAGCAATTCCTTGGCTTTGTCTATGTCCACGGCGGCATAATCGGTGCTGCCGTTGCTCCGGGCCGATTCCTTGTAGGGGGTTTGCACTTCCCGGAAAACAAGCGAGTCAAGGACCGCCGCCTTCGGCTCCAGCGGCTTCACCAGTGCGTCGAGAATTTCCTGGCGGGGCAGGGTCGACAGGAACGCCCGGCGGTAGTCCGGGTTGGTGAAGACGCCGTCAAAATTCAGCACTGCCTGGTCAAATCCCAGGCTTTGTCCTTGGAGGACTTTGACATCTTTGGCTGCCGCAAGCGCTTTGAGCGTGTCGACGGTTGCCGGCGGGGAGATGACGTCGGCAGTCTTGGCAGCAAGTGCCGCGATTTGCGACTCCGGGTTCGCGTCGTAGTGGACGGTCACGGTGTCCAGCATCGGGATTGTTCCCCAGGTGTAGTCAGCGTTGCGGGTTAGCACGAGTTCTTTGTCAGCGGTGATGCTTTTGACCAGGAACGGACCATTCGACAGGGCAAGGGAAGGGTCCGGCATCGACTTGGTGTCAAAGCCTGTGTTCCAAAAATCGGACACCTTTTTCAAGTCCGGGTTTACGGGCAGCGGCGCACTGGGGTCTCCCTTCGGCGCCTTTTGCAGGAGTGCCGTGAGTGCGTCTGTGTCTTTCAGCCCTGTTCGAACCGAGACGATGTGGGCGGGCACGTTCACGCTCGACCCCAATGCGGTTTCCCAGTCGGAGTACGGTGTGGTGTATTTCAGTGTCAGGGAGGTGCCCTCGTCACCGATGACGGGCATCTCGGTTTGGGAGAGCCCGGTGGTCTCACCGGCAAAGTGGAAGTAGCTGTTGCCCTTGCTCACTTTGAAGTTTGCATCCAGAGTGGCGTCGTTGAAATATCCTGAGGCCGCGGCCCACTGAAGCATCAGGTCGGCAGCCGTGACGGGGGCGCCGTCGGACCATTGAACACCACTGTTGATGGTGTATTTGATGGTCAGGGGGTTGTCTGAAACCTTCTGGTACTTCCCAAATTGTTCATTCTTGACGATCTTGAGGTTGCTTTCAACATAGTTGAACCCTGAGTGGGTGGCATAGTCAATTTTTGTGTTGATGTCTGTTTGCCCTGTGACGCTGCTGGTGTTAAAGGAGCTGAAGGGATTCGTCTCGAGCACAGTGACATTGCCCCCGACGGCTGGCGTGGCCGACGATGTCGGCCCGTCAGGATTCGGTGGCGTTGCCGTGCAAGCACCCAGTGCCAATACAGCCGCCAGGGCCACGGCACATGCTTTGGAAATGCGTCCGGCGCGCATCCCACCTCCAGTTTCTTACGCTTCGTTGTGGGCCGCTTCCGGGGCGTCAGGATCTTCCCGGGCCAGCGGTTACCCGCCCCGTTAGACTACCGCAGGGTGGCCTTCAGGGGTGTCTGGGACGGCGTGAGCGTGGGCGTTCTCATACATCTAGTGTCCGTCTAGTACCCGTTTGCGCCGTCGATGCATTCGCGCAGTGGCGCGTATCCACCTGCGCCCCGGCCGCCAGCCCAAGCAGAGGGGTGTGGATAACTTTCAGCGAAGAATCGTGATCGCTGCAAAGATTACGTGGCATGGGAATCAGATACTTCGCACTTCCGGTGCCAGCTCAATTAGTGACCATCGCCCGCATCAATCCTCGGGCCTTCTTGTCCGACCAGCACTTTTGGGAGACGTGGTCCGACCCACCGGACCGGCCTGAGGGGCTCGACCTGGACAAGGCGTGGCGGGACCTCCAGCAACTCTTGGGTGGGATGGATTCTGAGCCAATGAGGGATGCCTACGAGCTGGTCAGGGGCGAGGTGACGCACTATGGCTATGGGTGGATCCCCTATGACCGTGTCCTGTCCGCCGAAGAAGTTCTCAAGGTGGCCAGCGACCTTGCCGTTGCGGACCTCGCCCGGCTCTACCAGGAGTACACGCCGCAGGTTTCCCCCGACTGGGCCGCGATCATGGACGGGCGCCGCGACTACGTGGAGTCCTATCTTGAGGCAGCCAGGAAGTTCACGACCGAACTGGCCGGCATGGGCCTTGGCTTGATCTACTCGATTGGTTGAGGGGCGACCCGAACCGCATCAGGATGGAATGTTGAGATTGACGGGCCCTGCCTCACCTGGGCCACCACATTGTTCGCTCCCGCCGACACGCCGCCACTGAAGGGCGACGTCCTGTTCGGCGAGCACTTGTCCTGTTGAGTTCAACGCACGAAGCGTGAGTGTTTCCGGTGACATCATCGCCACCTTGGCTTTCCAATTCCGTTCATCGACACGTGAAATGGAAAAGGGCGAGGGTATGGTGTGGCTGGTCGGTGCGGGAGAAGCCAGTTCTTCTGGTGTCAAGACCCGCAGTGACTCATCCGGTTCCTGGACCAGTGGATCCGATGTGGCGCACACGCCGTCTGCGCACAATTCGACAATGGCAACCTCGTCCACGTTTCCGTTGAGGTGAATGGTTGCCGTGTTGGTCCACCCGATGGCAGGGCAGGCTGTAGTGATGGAACAGCCCGTCACCGCGAGGGCCACGAGCAGCACCGCGGCAAGGCCTGAGCGCCTAATTATCCCCACGCCAGCCACCATAGCAGCTGCCCTGGACACTCTATTTTTCCGGACATGGCTTAAGTTCCGGGACCAGATGACCTTTTGACGGCGCTGAACGTCACCGCAGATTTCAACGGACGCGACCACTCCCCCGATGAGATCCGGTCCCTGTAGAGCGGATTGACCGGGCGAGATCCCCCAATCCTTCCGACTCTTCCCACGATTCAGCGCTGACTTCGGCGAAAACGTGTTTGTCAACAGCGACTGCAGGTTTCAGGACAAGTGAGGTATCGAAATTGGCGATGGGGCGTGGTCGTCACCCAGGACGTAACTGCAGGGGCAGTGGGCGTCGGGGTGCCAGCGAGACAAGTCGGCAAGGCGCCGCAGGGGTGATTCCTTGCAGAGTGCCGGACCCAACCAATTCAGTAGATTCAACCGCTTCCAATTCTCATTCCCGGACTAGTGCCGCCGCGGACATCGCCCGCGGCAAGGCCGGCCAGCTTGTCCCGGAAGGATCAAGCAGAGCATCTCTGAAAATCATTCGAGCAGGATTCACGAAGGGTGCAGCGTTCGGTGGCAGGAGTGTAATTCTGAACAAGAAATAGTTGCCGCATTTGAACTGCGCATTTGAACTGCGGAGAACCACATGGCCGCGAAGAACGCTGGACTGTGCAAGGAAGAACGCGAACCCGTCAAGCGGCGTGCCGCCGAGCTACGCTCGCAGGAGAAAGCCGGGAAAACCCGCGCTGCAGGCGGGCGGGCCGTGAGCGAGTCGATCGGGGCGTTGCCGGATGGGAACCGGATTCTCGCCGAATGCATCGACAGGATAGTTTCCCAAGTGGCTCCGCGTCTTGTTCCGAAGACCTGGTACGGATTCCCTTCGCATGCCAACGAGGAGGGAAAGGTAGTCGTGTTCTTCAAAGCCGCCTCGAAGTTTACCTCTCGCTACGCCACGCTCGGCTTCGAAGAGTCTGCGAAGCCGATGACGGCGACCTGTAGGTAAGCTCATTCACCGTGCTGGCCTTGCTGCCCGAGGCTGAACAGAAGATCGGCGGGCACCTCCGCAGGGCTGCGAGCTAACCCATTTGCTCATGATCGCTGGTGATCTAACTGCGTGGTCGCGCACCGTGATTGAAGATGGCCAGCGACCATGGAAACAAACGGCCCAAATCCCGCCCACAGCACGCTGAGATTCAGGGCATTCAGACTCCTTGCACGCAACAAGCGGAGGGCGCATGTTAGACACTGGAGTAGGAGTCCAGAATGTTCACGCACCGAGCAACATTTCGCTGATTAGGCTTCCTGACCGTGGCCTGCAAGTGGTCACAAGGGGCGAGACCTCGTGCATGGAAGGCACTACGACGGTGTCGAGTTCCATGTGCTGATCGCTCCACAACGACTGCAGGCTCCGCACCCTAAACATTGGCAGCATTGCGCCTCAGTGGTGGGCCCCAGTTTGCCAGTAACACGACCATGCCGCCCCATCGGATGGACGGGGCGGCATGGTCGTGACGGGTCAGGAGCTGTTTACAGCTCGGTTACCACGTTCCACGCGGAATGGATGGCGCCGTGAATGTAGTTAACCGCACTGGCATCGCCTATGACGTCAACGCTCATACCGGCGTCACGCAACTCGCTGGCCAACGGCGCGGCGGCGGTGGTGCCATCTGCGTAGACCACCATGGCCGCCGGGGCGCTGAAGGATTCCTCGCCTTCAGTCCACTCGACCGTCTTGGGCGTGATGCGCGTGATGGCAACATTGCGGTGAATCTTCACCCCGTGGTCAAGGGAATCCTTCACCGCGGTCCAGCGGCGCGGCATGGCCAACGGCAGGCCTAGCTGCTGCTGCTCATGCAGAAGAGTAACGTTGCGTCCACGCTCGGCAAGGAATTCGGCGAGCTCCAGACCAACCAGCGAGCCGCCAATAACCACCACGTTCTTACCCATGGGCAGCCAGTACTTGGTGAACTGACGCACGAACTCGGGGCTCTTTGTCAGGCCGGAGAGGCGCCCCATTTTGCCCAAGTTGCTGAGTACGAACCCAGCCTCCTGCGCTGTCGCCGTCCCGAGCATCATGGCGCGCAAAGTGTCGCCGGTCTGAACGTTCGGCAAGTCTCCGCCGGGGAAGTCTGGCTTGGGACGGACAGCGCCGGTTGCCACGATGACGTGGTCGGCGTTCAACGCACGGATCGTCTCAATGGTGGCCACCGTGTTCAGCTTGACCGCGATGCGTAGGCGCTTGATCTCAGCCTTGAACCAGTGCAGCAGGCGCTCGTTATCAGGTGTGGTCATGGTTGAGAACCACATCGTGCCACCTAGACGGTCTGACTTATCGATCACTGTGACGCGGTGGCCGCGCTCGGTCAGGACCCGCGCGCTCTCCAGACCTGCCGGTCCTGAACCGACGATAACCACGTGCTTGGAGGAGGATATCGGCTTCAGCGGGAGCAGCTTCTCGTTGCCCAGTGCCGGATTCACTGCACAGAACGGAGTGTCGTCGAAGAAGTTCTCGGCGACGCAGAGGTAGCAGTTGATACAGGGGCGGACCTGTTCAGGCGTGCCCGCGCGCAGCTTGTTCGGCAAGTCCGGGTCAGCCAGCAGTTGGCGGCCCATGGCGGCGAAGTCGACTCGTCCCTCGGCGATTGCCTTTTCTGAGACATCCGGCAGCATGCGTCCCACGGCGATGACCGGGATACTGACGTGCTTCTTGATCTCGGCTGCGTTGTCCAAGTAGGCGCCGACAGTGTTCGGAAGCGGGCCCTCGGTAAAATTCTCGAAGGGGTTGCGGCCCCAACCGGTCACGTGAATGGCATCCGCGCCGGCCTTCTCGAACAAGCTGGCCGCCTCGGTAGCTTCCTCGAGGGTCAAGCCCCCCTGCTGGCCGTATTCCTGGCCGGCGACTCGCACGATGACGGCCAGATTCTCTCCCACACGGGCCTTTACTGCTGCGGTAACCTCGCAGGCCAGGCGTGCACGGTTGGCCAGCGTTCCGCCGTATTTGTCAGTGCGCTTGTTATCGCGCTGGTTCAGGAACACTCCTAGGATGTAGCCGTGGGCGGCGTGGATCTCAATGGCATCTGCACCCGACTTGGCGATGCGTTCTGCTGCATCGGCCCAGGTCTCGATCAGCCAGGAAATGTCGTCGCTAGTCATGTCTTTGTAAGCAGCCTGTTTGCCGGCGGTTGCCTCGCCCATTTTGCGCAGTTCATCGGGAGTGCAGTCCGCGAGGGCGCCCATGTTGTATCTGTAGTCAGGTTGGTTTGGGGCCAGCACCGCACGGTCGTTGGCTATGTCAACGCGGGCCACTTTGCCGTGATGCGTGGACTGGATACACAGCTTGCTTCCTGCCGCGTGTATTGCGTCTGCGAGCGCAGTCAATCCCGGGATGAACTTGTCGTCGGACAGACCGGGTTCTTTCATGGAAGCCGCGCCATAAGGGAAGGCAATGGCGCATGCCCCGGTGATAATAAGGCCTGCACCGCCCTTCGCTCGCGCCTCGTAGTGGGCGATTTCCGCGGGTTCAATCTCACCGTGCTCGGAGACGTTCATGTCCATCGCTGGAAGGATGATCCGGTTCGCGGTTTTCATGGGTCCGATCCGCCCCGGAGCCATCAAATGGGGGAATGATTTTTTACTCATAGATCCAGAATACTGGCCTCAGGACAGCTTTTTTGCCATTCGTCGGAAAATACGCATGTAATCCTTCGAACTGGCTACCCATGTGACTGCCGCGAATATTCGCTCTATGGGGTTGGCCAGGGACGTTTGAGCGGTGTTCCGGCGAGTGTGCGCGGCAAGGTATGGGGTGTCCATGGCGGGACGGGACGTCCTTTGGCATGCGGTGGATGACGGCCAGGCTTGTAAGGGGCGGGTGCACCTGCAACGGCTGACTCGAGCAGCCGGAAGAACAGCAAGCCCCTCGTTTGTGAGTTACGTCGGTTGAAGCGGAACACTAACTCGTCCAAGTACCCCCGGAGACGCTCGGGCAGCACGCTGCCTTGGTAGGTGCCTTCAAGGATCCGCTTGGACAGGGAAAACAAGAGGTGCACCCCCGGCAGAGACAGGTGCGCGGGCTGGCTCGAGGCTTTGACATTGTGCACCTCAATGGCGGCCGCTGCTCGTGGGTAAGGGGGGCCACCCATCCCTGGTGAGTGTCGCCCCGGGGACACGTGGGCTCGGATGAAATCGGACAGGCTTGCCGATGAAGCATCGGCGATGACCTGCAGCCTTGCCCGGCCAAATCCTTCGCCCCGGCGCTCAATCGCGCCCGCCACGAGCGTCTTTCCGGCGGCGCCGCGTCCGAAAATGCCGGGCCTGTTTCCGTCAACGAAGGTCTCGTCCAATTCGACCCGCCCGCTGAGCCGGTCAGGCCGGACTGTGCATCACCGGTCGCAGTGTGTGTGCGTCATCGTCCATGCAGTTTGGTAGCTGCCAATCTCCGGCACCCGTTGCAGGGTCAATGCCGATATCCCTTGCCTCGACGCCATCACCAGCCACGCCGCCTCGAACCGGACAGTCAATGGGGTGAAAGTGCGATCGAACACCGTTCCGGCACCAACGCTAACCCAGCGTCCACAGCCAGCGCACCGATGCATGCCCGTCACGGTGGACCAGTCATCGACGTCCGCGCACTACGGGCAAACGAACCTATCAGGACAACGCAGCCAATCCAGATTGTCAAGACAGCCCGCGTCCGATCGGAAACATGCGCACAGTTCCGGCAGCGATCCCGGAACATCTCGGCGTTCCACTGGAGAATCCATCATGAGCGACACGATATGTGTAGCCCCCGACATCGCGGCAGTCACATGCATAACCAATTCCTTCGTTTTCCCGGCACGCTCCTGCGCGCGGGCCGGGCGGTGGGATGCCCGCTGAGAACAGGCGTGTCACACCCGCGCCCCTTATGAAATGGCCGGAAGCTGGGATGAGTTCGGCGGTCGTGGAGCTGAACCACATGTAGTTGCCCGGAACCGTGGCCAGCTCTGCGCTCCGTGCGCCGCTGACGAACGATGCGCGTTTCGCACGAACGATGCGCGTGTCGCAAAACGGACAAGTACCAAAGAATCCATAGTGGGGGACGGCGACGCAACACCGTTGGCTCGCTCAGGAGCGCCGCACCACCGCGGAGCGAGCGAACCGGTTCAGCGAGTTTAGGTCCCCAGCCGCGCTGTAGTCGGACACTCACAGCTCGCATCTGTCATCACTTTTCAGCATGCAGGAGCTCAGCCTGATTGCTCCGACATGCGCTCTGCCAACGCGGCATGGCTCCGGGCCAGGATGAGAGGCCACCTTGGCAGCATAGCGAGTGGGCACGGTGCCCGAAGACTCGTTCCATGCACCGTTCCAATGGTCGCGGTGGTGATGGCCGTGGCTTTCATGGTTACGAGCTGTGGTGGATTCCGATGAGCCGCAGCGATGGGTATAGCAGCAGTGGTGCTCGTCCTTGCCGGGACCAGGCCCAATGAGCTAACAATCCGCCCTACCCGCGGCATCATTTCACGGACACAAAACACTGCAGCCCGGCCGATATCCATCGATCGAGCCGCTTTATTTTAGGGCCAAAGCGAAACGTCAGACCCTGAAGTCAAGCACCACGTCATTGCGGTACTTGGCAACCTCTTGTTGGCGACCCGATGTCTTTACACACGGAGGTTCCTGTTCCACAGCTGACGCGTAGCTCGTTGGATGTGCTGATGGATTCGACGCTGACCGTGTCTCCTAAGCCAGCAATGTGATCCTCACTCCGGACACCGGCGCCGAGCACTATCACAACGATCACCACCTGCAGCTTCCTGGCCATGGCGAAGCCATTTCTTTGGCCGCCCATGAACGCCGTGGATGACTCGACCATCAAACCTACCGAAAAGTGCTGCCGCCTCACCGATCGTACTGCCGAGCGTCTCGTGGTCACCAGCGACCTACCCAGCCGAAGAAAGGAACAGTCGGTCCACTCACGCCCGAACCATGAGATTGCCCTGTGTTATTGAAATCTGGACACAATTGAACCTTAGCGCAGGGTGATTTCTAACGGCAATCGTTTTGGAGGCCAGGTGGAGGAAGTGACTGGTGTAATCGCTACCAGGTCTTTGCAGCCGTGGTTCGGAAGGGGCTGATGAACCTGGCCCCCGGATTGCCGGCCACGCCAGTAAACCGATCGTTCATCATAGCCAGCAGCGCAGCCAAGGATTGCCGGTCACCCAGGTCTGCCGAGGCCAGTGCGGCCGTCGCGGCGTGTATACCAGCCCGAGCTAGACGGGCCGACTTTCGCTCTGGAATTACATGCCGGGTGCGGGCTCGCACGACTCCGTCCATGGCACTTCCTGTTTACGAGGCCGGCAGCGGTTCCAATCCCAGCCGTCGCGCAAGGTAGTGCGACGTCCGGGAATCCGGTTCCACAGCGATCTGCGCCGGCGTCCCGGTGGCAACGATCCTGCCCCCGGCATCCCCTCCCGCCGGTCCCAGGTCGATGACCCAGTCTGCAGCGGCCACCACGTCCATGTGGTGCTCCACCACGATCACCGTGTTCCCGGCATCGACCAGCCGGTTCAACTGCCCCAACAGCAACTGCACATCGGCCGGGTGCAGCCCGGTGGTCGGCTCATCAAGCAGGTAGAGCGTGTGTCCGCGCCTCGCGCGCTGCAATTCGGTGGCCAGCTTGATGCGTTGGGCCTCGCCACCGGAGAGCTCGGGTGCAGGCTGGCCCAGTGTCAGGTATCCCAGTCCAACCTCGCGCAAAGTGGTCAATGACCGTGCCGCAGCAGGGATCCCTGCCAGGAAATCGGCCGCCTCATCCACGCTCAGTTCCAGCACCTCGGCAATGTTCTTGCCCTCGTAGGTGACTTCGAGCGTCTCGGGGTTGTAGCGCGAACCATGGCAGACCGGGCAGGGACCATAGCTGCCAGGAAGGAAGAGCAACTCGATTTCCAGGTGGCCCTCTCCTAGGCAGTTCTCGCACCGTCCGCCGGCGACGTTGAAGGAGAAGCGGCCCGCTCCGTAGCCGCGTTCCTTGGCCAGCTCGGTCTCCGCGAAGGTCTTGCGCACTGCGTCGAAGAGTCCAGTGTAAGTCGCCAGGTTCGAGCGCGGGGTCCTGCCGATCGGTTTTTGGTCCATCGCCACGACGCGATCGATACCCTCGGCGCCTCGCACAGCACCGATCACCGCATGGTTGACCTCGGTGTCCGTTTCCTGGCCGTTGGTTCCCTCGGACGCGGCCAATAGCCCCGGCATCTCACCGTGCAAAGTCTGGGCCATACCTTGTGCCAGCGCCTGGCTAACCAGGGTGGACTTTCCGGAGCCGGAGACCCCGGTGACAGCACTGAGTACACCCAGCGGGAACCTCGCATCCAGTCCCACAAGGTTATGCAGGTGTACGCCCTCCAATTCCAGCCATCGGACCCCTTCACGCGGTTCCCGGATACCCTCGTTGCTGCTGGGATGGCCCAGGAACTTGCGGGTCACCGACTCCGGAACTTCCTCCAAACCGGCAACCGGTCCGCTGTAGAGCACCAGGCCGCCCCCGGCGCCGGCCCGCGGACCCACATCGACGATCCAGTCGGCACTGGCCACCACATCCATGTTGTGTTCCACCACGAACACAGAGTTGCCGGCCGCCTTGAGTGCCTCGAGTACCTCAAGCAGCGGTTGGGCGTCGGCGGGGTGTAACCCGGCCGAGGGTTCGTCCAGAACGTAGATCACTCCGAAGAGTCCCGAACGCAGCTGGGTGGCGATGCGCAGGCGTTGCATTTCCCCAGGGGAAAGCGTCGTAGTCCCGCGCTTCAGGCTCAGGTAACCCAGGCCCAGCCTAGTAAGCACCTCGATACGCTCAAGCAGGTCCGCGGAGATCGAGGCGGACACGTCGCTGGCCGGTTGTCCGTCGCGTTCAAGGACCGAGAGCTGACGCAGCACCCCGGCCAGTGAATCCAGTGGCGTTTCGTTGAACTGTGCGATGTTCAGCCCCGCAACGGTGACCCCGAGCGCCTCCGGGCGGAACCCGGTTCCGGCGCACGTCGGGCATGGTCCGGAGTGCATGAATTGAAGTGCTTTGGCACGCATCATCTCGGACTTCGATTCGGCCACGGTGTGCAATACCGAGCGCCTCGCGCTCCAGAAGCGTCCCTTGTACGGCTTGGCGACGCGGTCGCGCTCCGGAGTCACCTCGACCACCGGTTGCTCGTCGGTGAACAGCAGCCACTCGCGCGCCTCCTTCGGCAACTTCTTGAAGGGCACATCCACGTCGTACCCGAGCTGCGTGGTGATGTCGCGCAGGCTCTTGCCCTGCCAGGCGCCGGGCCATGCGGCGATAGCACCCTCGCGGATGCTCAGCGATGGATCAGGCACCAGGGAATCCTCGGTGACGGTGTGGAGAATGCCGAGCCCGTGGCACGCCGGACAGGCACCTACCACGGTGTTCGGCGAGAACGAATCCGAATCCAGCCGAGTGGCCCCCTGCGGGTAGTGCCCTGCACGCGAATAGAGCATTCGCACCGAGTTGGACAGGGTGGTCAGGGTGCCGACTGTCGAGCGTGAAGAGGCGGTGCCGCGGCGCTGTTGCAGGGCCACCGCCGGTGGCAGCCCCGAGATGAACTCGACGTTCGGGGTGTGGCCTTGGGCGATGAGCCGCCGGGCATAGGGCGCAACCGATTCCAGAAAGCGGCGCTGCGCCTCGGCAAAGATCGTGCCGAAGGCCAGGGAAGATTTCCCTGAACCCGAAACCCCGGTGAAGGCGACGATGGCATCACGCGGGATGCGCACCTCGACGTTTTTCAGGTTGTTTTCGTTCGCACCGCGCACATGCACGAACCCGTCATGAATTCCGGGCGCGGCAAGGATCTGGCCGTCCTGTCCAATGCTGTTCATCTTCCCTAGCCTAGACGCACCTAGCGGTCATTAACCGGCGATAACCACCCGTTCCCCCAGAGCGCACCGAGCTGGGTCGATTGCCGCGCTCTCGGCATGGTACCCAGGCTGAATCCGCGAGGGTGGACTTCCAGGGCTTGCGCAGTGGTGCCTTGGGGATCCAGGGATCGGAGGCCAACAAGTTGATCCCGACGCTGGCAGAGTCATAGCTGGTGGCCTGGATCGCCTGCACGGTGGTACCGGCGCGGCCGCGGCCGCGGCTGAGGAGGGTTTTCTTGGAGTTTTAGACGTTGAAGCCGAACTCCACCACGTTCCGGCACAGACCAGCCTTTGAATGCCCCGTGTGCTTGAAGGGTTCCGTCGTTGCTTTACCTGCCCGCTCGACGCACTACGCAGTACGCAGTGCGGTTCGCGCCCCCATCGGGCGGGTCGTTATGCTGGTTGGATGGCGACAGTTATTCTCGTGCGGCACGGCCGCACCACAGCGAATGCCACTGGGCTGCTGGCCGGCCGGGCGGAGGGGGTCGACCTGGACCAGATCGGGCGCGACCAGGCGGCTCTGACAGGAGACCGGCTCGCGGCAGTTCCCCTAGCCGGGGTGGTGTCGAGCCCTCTTGAGCGTTGTCAGCAGAGCGCCCAGCTCATCCTCGACCGCCAGGCTGGTACGCCGAACATGCTGGCCGATCCTGCTCTCATCGAGTGCGACTACGGCCAATGGCAGGGCCGCACACTGCGTGATCTCGCGACAGAGGATCTGTGGCCGGTGGTGCAGTCGCAACCGTCCGCCGTCGTATTTCCTGGTGGTGAATCAATGGCCGGGATGCAGGCTCGGTCTGTGGCAGCCATTCGACGCCACGACGCAGCCTTTGAAGCCGAGTACGGGCCGGAGGCCGTATGGGTTGCGGTCAGCCATGGTGACATCATCAAGGCAATCCTTGCCGACGCGTTCGGAATGCACCTTGACCTGTTCCAGCGCATTAACATTGGCCCTGCCTCTGTATCGATCGTGCACTACGGCGTTAGCCGGCCGACTGTCTACGCGACCAACACCAACGCGGGCGATCTATCGTGGCTTTCCAAAGACATCCTCTCCGGCGATGCGCCGGTGGGCGGCGGTGCAGGGCAAAAAGCGCCGTGAACCAAACATGCCTAGAATACTGATATGCCTACACATATTCACGAGTTTAACTGGCCTGATCGGGCCGTCGTTGGCACCATTGGCGTTCCGGGGGCGCGAACGTTCTACCTGCAAGTGCGCGCAGGAACACGAGTCGTCAGTATCGCCCTCGAGAAGCAACAATCGGCTCTGCTCGCGGAGAAGATCGACGAAATTCTCGACGAGCTCATCACCGTCGAGGGCAACCCCTTCAGCGTTCCCACCAGTACTCCCATTGAACTTGTCGACAATGACCAACTCGAGGCCGTCCAGGAACAGTTTCGCGCCGGGGCCATGAGCTTAGGGTGGGACCCAACCATGGCCCAGGTCGTCATTGAGGCCCACCCCATCACCACTGTCGATGCTGATGACAACGACGAATGGCTTGGAGAAGACGGCGCTGACGAGTCCGAAATGCTGTTGGTGCGAATGCCTGTCGGTACCGCCCGCGCGTTCGCCAGGCGTACCCGCGAGATCGTAGGCGCTGGGCGTCCGGCGTGCCCACTCTGCGGCTACCCCATAGACGCCGACGGGCACATCTGTCCCCCTCCCGAGGTCTGATGGCAGCGCCGAACCTAGCGACCGCTGAGCTGACTCTCACCGGCCGCATCACGACGGCTTCAAACGCTACGTTTCTGGGCAGCATCGGCGACGTGGCGGTCGTCTATAAGCCGATAGCAGGCGAAAGTCCGTTGTGGGATTTTCCCCAAGGATGTCTGGCTCATCGAGAGGTGGCCGCGTATCTTCTCTCGCAGGTCTTCGGCGGGGACGTGGTGCCACACACGTGGCTGCGCGATGGTCCGATGGGCCTAGGAATGGTGCAGCTCTGGCAGGAGCAAGACCCCACCCAAAACGCCGTGGACCTAGTCGCCTCGGACCTTGTGCCTGAGACAGGCTGGAAATATGTTCTCCAGGGACGCGGTGAGAACGGCCGGATGGTTGCGCTCGTTCACGAAGACTCGCCAGCGCTGCGACGTATGGCGGTGTTGGACATCATCATCAACAACGCCGACCGCAAAGGTGACCACGTACTTTCGATGGCTGACGGACACCGGTACGGTGTGGACCACGGGCTCACCTTCCACAGTGAACACAAGCTGCGTACGGTGCTGTGGGGATGGGTGGGAGAGGATCTAACCGCCGAGGAACGCGACGGCCTAGATCGTGTCAGCGAAGGACTTCGCGGTGAGCTGGGGCGAAATTTGACGGACTTGCTCAGCGCCGAAGAAATCGCATCGCTCGCCGCGCGTTGCGCCCGATTGAGCTTGACAGGACGCTTTCCGGCTCCAAGTGGTGAGATGTCGGCTGTGCCCTGGCCGTTGTTCTAGGGGAACTGCGGTTGCCGCCCCTGCGACGGGGAAGGACCATCTGATGCTTCAGCTAAGTTCGGGGCCAGCACAATGTGGATTCGATGCCCAGACGGTCAAGAATGAACTCAGTTGCAAACCCATCCGACTCTTTCGCATGCAGCGATCAGTTTCATCCTCTTGGCCGCGCCTAAAAAGCGGTACTGGGCAGGTCCTTCTCGCCGTCGACGATTGCGGTGATGATACGCGCTGCCACGAGGTCAGGATCCAGCGCGGCTGCGAATCGCGGAGCTGACCCTGCGATCGGGTGCTCGGACAGGGCGGTGCCGGTATGGCCAGGGCGAGCATCCACGATCCGAATGCCCGCGCGACGATACTCGCGTGCCCCTGCGAGAACGAACGAGGCGAGCGCTGCTTTGGACGCCGAGTACGCTGCCAAACCAACGACGGGAGCCTCCGCGACAACGCCGCTGAGAGTTATCACGAATGGCTCTCGGCCCTCACGTGCAGAGGCCGCGAGGTAGGGATGGCTTTGGGTAATGAGCTGGATTGCACTGGTGGTGTTCACTGCAAATAGTTCCTCCACCGTGGATGGTGCGAGCTCCGATGCGGCGCCGAAGGCAACGACCCCCGACGCAACGACCAGCCCGTCGAGACGCCCGTGCAGCGCATGCGTGGCATCAAGCACCTCACGAACAACAGCGGATGAGCGTAGATCGTGCCCGGCAGACTTTGAGGAGCGGACGACGACGGCGCCGTTACTCTCCAGCTCGGTGGCGATCCGCGAACCGAGACCGCCGCTCGCGCCGACTACCAAAACAACCGCACCCTGAAGATTCGTCATGGGTAGATCCTAAATCATGCGCGTCAAAGCAGCGCGGTAGTTTGCGTACAGGCTTCGAGCTGTCGGGCGCGATCGAGGACCTGCACGTGCTGCTCACATCCCCTCGGCCCCCGACTTCCTGGGACGGCGAGACCAACGGCGATTATGGCCAAAGTGGGCCTTCCAACGGGCGAAATTTTGCTTCATCGCATGCCAATCCCTGCGTTTGAACTCTCCAACAGTGAGGGAGCTATGCGGTGCTTCACGCCTCTGGACGCCGCGGTGGTAACACCTACGGGTACCTGAATCCCGATAAGTGGGCGGGGCTCGATCAGGGCCAAAGGTGGCGTCTAGCCGGTATCGCTGCGGAGATTTGATCGGGAAAGGTTCCCGGTCCGCGGACAGAAATGCCCGGAATGTAATAGCATTCCGGGCATTTCCTGCGGTCTAGACCGAAGCGGCTCTAGACATTGAATCTAAATTCCACCGCATTCGGTAGTCAAATAACCTTTGACGAGATTCGGGGCACTCTGCGGTTCACGAACGCGTATTCTCTGGCAATCGGTTCAGCTCGAGTCCTTCCCGCGTATAGATGCGCCGCCCGCCGTCAGTCGCCATCAGTTTGGCCCTGTCGACACCTGCCCTACGCGCCCAAGCCATGACGGCGGCGAACGCGGCACTTCCATGTCCCGATCCTCGGTGCTCGGTGCTCGGGCAAAGTGCACACGTTACTGATCAATACATCTCGACCGGCGGGGCACATGGGTGATGGAGCGGAATCTCGAATAGTTCCGACCGCTGCTGCCACTGCAGAGAGGCCACATCTCCCGCGCCCATCGCGCGAAACATCTGTGCTCGCAGGGCAAACAGAGCGGAAACGTCCTCGATGGTCGGCGGACGGACCGACAATGCACCAGTATCGTCCCGCACTCTCATGCGACCTTCAGCGGGGTGATCGCCGCAACCTTGTCCCTCAACACGCGCTGCTCGAGTCGCAGCTGGTAATTCGACTGCAGGTTCATCCAGAACTCCTCGGAGGTCCCGAAGTACCGCCAGACAAATCGCCGTATCAGCCGTAATTCCCCGCTTGCCCTGCACGATCTCGTTGATGCGACGCGGCGGAACGCCGATCGACACGGCGAGTTTGTTCTGCGTGATCCCGAACCCCCCGATGAAGTCCTCCATCAGGATCTCTCCCGGAAGGATCGGCTCAATCAGGTTGGCCTCAGTGGTAGTCGACGAGTTCAACGTGGTCCGCGCCTCCCTCTCTCCAGACGAAGCAAAGACACCACTGCGCATTCACCCGAATGCTGTGCCGCCCACTACAGTCGCCGACCAGCCGATCCAACAGGTTCCCCGGTGGGATCCGGAGATCCTCAACATCCTTCGCCGCATCGATTAGTTCGAGCTTCCGCAAGGTCGCTCGCTGCACCGTCCGGTCGACGCGTTTGACGGACTGCTCATGCCAGATGTGCTCGGTGTCCTTGCTTATCTCCCGAACGATCTGATCATGCGGCCAGCGCATAACGCTCTGCGTCAATAGCGCTAGACGTTAACCCGAACTCCACCACGTTCCGGCACGGAGCAACCTCCACTGGCGGCGCAGGCTCAATTGGAGCCCGCAATCTTCTGGTCTACGAGCAGGGCAGTGCGCGACTGCGAGGTGCCGGAGGATGGACCATCTGGGAGAGATCAAGCCCGATCAGCGGGCTTTTCGGGTCCCTACGATGGGTGTTGGAGCCCCTACAGTGACGCTCTATCAACCAGCGATCGTGCCGCCCGCTCGGCGCTAGTGAGCTTGGCCCCGCTGATGGGGTCATGTCCGTAACCGGCGCGGGTCTTCAATCCAAGCACGACACCAAGTGAGTTGGAAGCTGGTTTGTCTACCGAGGCGAGCAAGGCGATCGCATGCTGGTGGTCTTGGCCCTTGGAATGTTTCCCTAGCGCGCCAGCGCAGATTGCATCTGCGGCCGCGATTCCGGCATGAACGTACAGGGTCACTCAAGCGTCCGCGACGTCCTCACTGTCGGAGAGTTCACGGGCATCGTCTGCTACGTGCAGGAACTGCTTGGCTTTGGCAAGTCGGCCTTGTTGGACCACCTTGTCGGCTGCGACGGTTCTGGTGTTGGCATCCTTCGGAGTCATGTACGGGCCTTGTCTCTTCGGAGTTGTTTGCGAAGCCATGACGGGTCTCCCGCGATGGCGATTCCCTCCTCGAGGATAGAGTTAAAGATGCTCGCTGGCCGCACTTCTGAACTCCGGTAAACAAGTGGACGCACGTCGTTGCCGGTCCACAATGTCGCTTGGGCGGCAAGTCGACGCATGGAGTCTTCTACAGCGTCTTCTGTCGCCGAGTCTGGCATGACTACCAGTAGGTCAATGTCGCTATCTGCTCGCATTTCGTTACGGGCAGCTGAACCGAAGATCTTTACGGTGAGGGGTTGGATCTGCCACTCGGAAATAATCTGACTCATCCTGGCAAGTAGCTCGCTCTTTGCATTGGCGATTTTCTGGCTGGCCTCCGCCAGTAAGTGGTCCAAGTTCAGCGTGTAGGCATGACTTCGGCCCGTGGCACGTTCCAGAACTACACCTTGTTCCACAAGGCGTGCCACGGATTTGCGTACACCTTGAGACGATCCTTCCTCGGGCAACAACTGGTGGATCTGGTGAACTGAAAGGTACTGTTCGGTTCGCGCTAACACCGTAAGTATTTGAGAATCGAGGCCAGTTGTACTGACGACTGCGAACGGACTTTGCAGGCGCATTCTCGCTCCTCTCTACGCTCCGGGACAGAGAAAGTCTTCCACAGAAACAGACCCGAGTTCACGAAAGTAGACGAGTAGGTCACCTTAGATGCGCTGCCAAGCTGGCCGCAGAAACTAGCTGCTAAGGATCGCTGGAGTCAATGGAGGGGTCGCTGCAGAAAAGGGATGAAATCGTACGTTAGCGGTCGTGTGCGGGGATCCATCTATAGAGGGCGTGGATCGAGACTCGGAGGTTTCTGGCCACCTCGGGGGGGTGGGGTGCCGTTGGCGAGGAGCTGTCGTGCTGAGGCGATCTTGCTGTCGGTCATTTTTCTTTTGCGGTCGGGGAGGCGTCCCTGCTCTCGGGCGGCCGCCAGTCCGGCGTGGGTGCGTTCGATGGTGAGTTCTGGTTCCATTTGGGCCAGTGAGGCCATGATGTGGAAGTAGAACCTGCCGGCAGGTGTGGTGGTATCGATCTGATCAGTGAGGGGTCCGAAGCCGATGCCACCTTCGTGGAGCGTCTCGGTGAAGGCGATAAGGTTCTTCACCGTGCGGCCGAGGCGGTCGAGTTTCCAGACAACCAGAACATCGCCATCACGTAAATGTTCCAAGGCCTGCTCCAGTGCCGGTCGGTTGGTGCTCGTCCCGGCCTTGTCGGCGTAGATCTTGGCGCATCCGGCATTGGTGAGTGCTTATTTCTTGCAGGGTCAGGTTTTGGTCTTGGGCGGATACCTTGGCTTAGCCCATGAGCATGGCGGCATGGTTCTTGTTGTTGTGAGAACCTCACCGGCAACTACACCTGGCGCAACACCACCAAACCCGGGAAACTCAGGATACTGCGCACCCGAAACGGCTGACCATACGATCTCACCACCATGCCGCAGAAGCACCGAACTCCTCTTCCTTACGACGCAATAAAATCCGTTTTCTGCAGCGACCCCATGATTACCGACAAGCCCGCTATTGTCCAGGAAGCCCGGGCCACCCTGCACCGACATCAACAGACGCTCACGGACACCGAGTAACTCGGACAAAACCCCTTATCTGTCACTTCAGGACAGCTCTAGCAGGACCTGGTTAGCCAACTGGCCCTGTATGACACCTTCAGGAGTACCGGGCCCTAGAGAAGAACGCGTCCTACGTTCTGAGGGTCACGGGCCGAATAGCCGCCGAATATTTCACGAGTCACACGCCACTTAGATTGTTTCTAAGGTGGCGGTGTCCCGTTCTCGGAGTTAGCCGATGATGGGTCTTTCCTGGGGCAGTTTGAAGAGTTTGGGTTTCGAGGAGAGTGCTAGAGCTGAGGCTACTGTGATTGTCCCTATTCGGCCGGTGAACATGAGCGCCATCAGCACCCATTGGGCATTGACTGGCAGTTTACCGGTGATTCCGGTGCTCACCCCCACGGTGGCGAAGGCGGACGTTGATTCAAAAAGTACTTGTTCGAGACTGAAGTTGGTGAACATGAGGAGCAGAACCGTTCCGGTGGTTACTGCCGCGACTCCGAGCAAGGCGACGGTGAGTGCTTGGCGTTGCACGGAGGAGCTGATGGCGCGGTGGGCGATCGTGACTTCGTCACGGCCCCTGATCTCATTCCAGATCGCGAATGCCAGGACGAGGAAGGTGGTGATCTTGATGCCGCCGGCTGTACCGGCGCTGCCTCCTCCGATGAACATGAGAATGTTGGTGATCATCAGCGTCTCGGGCGTCGCCGCACCGTAGTCGATGCTGTTGAATCCGACTGTGCGCGGGAAAACACTACCCGCCAGGGAAGCCAGGAACTTTCCGCCGACGCTCAATGGCCCCAGAGTTTGCTCCCGGTCCCATTCAAAGGCGGCGAAAAGCACGAACCCCAGGACCAGTAGCAGGAGGGTTCCGTAGACCGTCATGCGTAGATGGATGTTCCAGGTCCTGACTTTGACTCCGTCCTTGAGGAGGGTAATGAGAACGGGGAAGCCGAGCCCGCCAGCGATCACGGCTACGCAGAGGGGGATGATGATCCAGGGATCCTGGGCGAATCCGATAAGGCTGTCGCTGTAGAGGGCGAAGCCGGCATTGTTGAATGCCGAGACCGCGTGGAAGACTCCATGCCAGAGGGCAGTTCCCAGGGTGTCGTCGTAGGCGATTCGGAAACGGATGGTCAGCACGGTTGCGGTGAGAGCTTCGAAGATGGCCATGATCTTGGCTACCCGAAACAGCACGGAGCGGACGTCGCCGAAGTTCAGAGTGTGGGTTTCGGACTGGGCTACGAGCTGGCCTCGCAGACCAATGCTCCTGCGTACCAGTAGCGCGAGCAGGGTTGCCAGGGACATGATGCCGAAGCCACCGACTTGGATGAGTCCCAGAATCACTGCTTGGCCCATGGGTGTCCAATACGAGGCGGTGTCGACCGTGGCCAGACCGGTGACACAGACCGCTGAAACCGCGGTGAAGAGCGCCGGCATCATGCCCTCGACGCCACCGCCATTGCGGGAGGCCGGAAGCATCAGCACAGCAGCCCCAACGATGACGACCGCCAGAAATGCCAGTGGCACCGAGCGGACGGGGTGCAACAACGCGCGGCTGATACGGCCACCCTTGGTCCGGAGCGTGGCCATCGTCCCTGCCAGCGTGTTCGAGAGCAGTTCACTGGGGCGTTCGAAATGGTTATGTCCGCCGTCATCGGGCTTCACTGTGGTTCCCTGCCCGTCATCGTCCTCGCAACCGAAGTTCTTCAAGAATGCCACGACCAGACGGCTAAGAACGAACCAAAGCATACGCCAGAAATCAACGAAGAATCGTCACTAACATACGATCTGATCCGTTTTCTGTAGCCACCCAAATGGAGTGCGGGACCCAAGGCGTACCCCGATCGCGTCCCAAATTGTGCGTTGCAGCGGATCTCCGCCACGTCGCGAGGCGGACGAAAATACCGCCATGACCGTCCACGGCCCACAAGCGCCTGCGGCGCGAGAGTCGACGCGACAAAGGAGCCGTCCACGCCCAACTCGACCACTACAACGTCGGCAACATCGAAGGCATGGCCCTGCCACCCCTGCGATGGAGCCCCCTACTCTCGAACGCTCGTTGACTACTCACTGAGCGCTCAGCATTGTTGACTGGGCCTGATCAAGGAATAACACAGACGCCTATAGCACAGTTGAAACGTGTGATTTTGATCCTCAGAAAGCGCGAGAAATCAACGATTTAAACGTTGAAACGGAACTCCACCACATCGCCGTCGTGCATAACGTATTCCTTGCCTTCAATGCGAACCTTGCCCTTGGCCTTCGCCTCGTGCATGGAACCGGCCTCCATGAGGTCCTCAAAGTGGACTACCTCGGCCTTGATGAAGCCGCGCTGGAAGTCCGAGTGGATGACGCCGGCAGCCTGGGGTGCGGTGTCGCCCTGGCGGATAGTCCAGGCGCGTGTTTCCTTAGGGCCAGCGGTCAGGTACGTCTGCAGGCCCAGGGTGTGGAAGCCGACGCGGGCCAGCTGGTCCAAACCGGATTCATCCTGCCCGTTCATTTCCAGCATTTCGCGGGCTTCTTCCTCGTCAAGCTCGGCCAGGTCTGCTTCGAGCTTGGCGTCCAGGAAGATGGCGTCGGCGGGGGCCACGAGTTCACGCAGCTCGGCCTGACGCTCAGGGCTGTTCAGCACGGCGTCGTCCACGTTGAACACGTAGATGAAGGGCTTGGCGGTCAGTAGACTCAGTTCCTTGAGGTACTCCACCTCCAGCTTGTCGCTCTTGACGGAGGAGAAGATGGTATCGCCGCGCTCCAGTACCTTTTGGGCGGACAGGATGGCGTTGAGCTCGGCAGCGTCCTTCTGCTTGAGCTTGACGGCCTTTTCAATGCGCGGAATGGCCTTTTCAACCGTCTGCATATCGGCCAGGATCAGCTCGGTATTGATGGTGTCCATGTCCGAGCGCGGGTCAACCTTGCCGTCAACATGAATCACATCGGGGTCATCAAAGACGCGGATGACCTGGGCGATGGCCTCGGCCTCGCGTATGGTGGCCAGGAACTTGTTCCCCAGGCCTTCACCTTCCGAGGCGCCCTTGACGATGCCTGCAATGTCCACGAAAGTCACGGTGGCCGGCAACAGGCGGGCCGAGCCGAAGACCTCGGCGAGCTTTGCCAGACGAGGATCGGGCAGGCTGACCATGCCAACATTGGGCTCGATCGTGGCGAACGGGTAGTTCGCTGCGAGCACGTTGTTGCGGGTCAGTGCGTTGAAAAGGGTTGATTTGCCGACGTTGGGCAGTCCGACGATGCCAATAGTTAGAGCCACGAGACAAGCTTACCGGCAGGGTACCAATTTCGCCGCTTGCGGTGAAACTGGGCCGCGGTGGCGACCCCGTCCGCCGCAGAATCGAACTTTGTCAGAGCCTGATGGCAAGGTGGTGTCATGACTGGAATTGGATGGCTTGTGGCGGTATTGATGTTGTTGGTGGGGCTGCTGGTGGGCGCAGCAGTAGTGGCATGGTTCCTGCGGGGACGCCTGAGGGGGGCCGAGGCGGAGGCGAGCGAAGCCCGCCAGCGCTTGGGTGAGTTAAACGCCAGTTTTGCCGCGGCCGACGCCGAACGCAGACTCTTGTTCAATCAGAACCGTGCGCTCTCGGCACAGCAGGGCTCGGATTCCACCGTGTTGCAGGCTTTGGGGCCGGTCTCGGAGAAGCTCAATGCCGTCCAGCGCCAGGTGACCCTCCTAGAGCGGGACCGGGTGGAGCAGTACGGACAGCTGGCCGAGCAATTGCGTGTCGCGAAGGATGCCGACGCAAAGCTGCTGGCCACCACCACGTCCCTCGCCTCCGCGCTGCGCTCGAATAGCGTTCGGGGCAAGTGGGGCGAGGTGCAGTTGCGCCGGGTGGTGGAAGCTGCGGGCATGCTCGCCCACGTGGACTTTGACGAGCAGGTACACATTGCCACCGTTGACGGGGCACACCGCCCCGACATGGTGGTCCGGCTGCCCGGTGGCAAGGAACTAGTGCTGGACGCGAAGGTCCCGCTGGCCTCATACCTGCAAGCCCACGACGCCGATAGTTCATCGGGCGCGGAGGCCAGTGAACATCTGGCCCGCCACGCCAAGGCGGTCCGGGCGCACGTCGATGCACTCGCAGCCAAGAAGTACTGGACGTCGGCGCACAATTCACCCGAGCTGGTGATCTGCTTCGTCCCCGTGGAGTCGATCCTGTCCGCGGCATTGACCTCCGACCCCGGATTGCTGGACTATTCCATGACGAAGAATGTGGTGCTTGCCTCCCCCATTTCACTGCTGGCCATTTTGAAGTCGGTAGCGTTCAGCTGGCGGCAAGACGTGCTGACGGAAAGCGCCAAAGAGCTCTTTGACCTTTCGGCCCAGCTCTACACAAGGCTCGGCGTCATGGGCGAGGCCGTCTCCAATGTTGGTGCGTCGTTGAAGTCCTCAGTTGACCGGTACAACAAACTCGTGGGAACACTGGAAGGACGTGTCCTGCCAACGGCGCGCAAGCTGAACGCCTTTGACCCGAAGACACTTGACTCCCCCGCCCAAGTGGAATCCACGCCCCGCATACTCACGGCCCCGGAATTCAACAACCCTTCCAGCGAATTCGGCGCCGCAAGCTGACCGCACCACCCGTACAGGCTTTAGCGCAGGTTGGAGCTCTTGACACCCTTGTAATCGGGGTCGCCGGCGGCCTTCATGGTGGCGCGGAGTTCCTTGGGCAGGGAGAACAGGATGTCTTCCTTGGCCGTGACCACTTCTTCAACACTGCCGTAGCCGTAATCGGCCAGCAGGTGCAGCACGTCCTGGACCAAGATCTCCGGCACCGAGGCGCCACTGGTCACCCCAACACTGGCCACGCCCTCAAACCAGGTCTCGTCAATTTCATTGGCGAAGTCCACACGATAGGAGGCCTTGGCACCGTACTCCAGGGCCACCTCGACCAGGCGCACGGAGTTGGAGGAGTTGGAGGAGCCCACCACAATGACAAGTTCCGCCTGCGGGGCGATCTCCTTGATGGCCGTCTGGCGGTTGGTGGTGGCGTAGCAGATGTCGTCGCTGGGCGGATCCTGCAGCTTGGGGAAGCGCTCGCGCAGGATTTCAACGATCTCCATGGTCTCATCGACCGACAAGGTGGTCTGGGATAGCCAGATCAGGCGGTCGGGATCGGAGACCTTGACGGTGCGTGCTTCGTCCGGGTTGTTGACGATCGTGATGCTCTCGGGCGCCTCCCCATAGGTGCCTTCAACTTCTTCATGGCCTACGTGGCCGATGAGCAGGATCTCGAAGTCGTCATTGGCGAACCGGACGGCTTCCTTGTGGACCTTGGTCACCAGCGGGCAGGTGGCGTCAATAGTGCGCAGGCCGCGGTCGTGCGCGGATTGGATAACAGCCGGTGAAACGCCGTGCGCTGAGAAAACCACCAAGGCGCCCGACGGGACTTCCTCATTCTCCTCCACAAAAATGGCACCCTTGGCTTCAAGGGAGGAAACGACGTGAACGTTATGCACAATTTGCTTGCGCACGTAGACCGGGGCTCCATGGTGCTCCAAAGCCTTTTCTACGGCAATGACAGCCCTGTCAACACCGGCGCAGTACCCGCGCGGGGCAGCCAGCAAGACCCTCTTCGGGCCGGCTACCGAGGCGGCCGCAGCCACCTCTTCGGGCGACCGGCGTCGTCGGGGAATGGCTGGCATGGGAAAGGAAATGGCAGTGGTGCTCATGCCCCCATCCTACGCGGTGGGCGTGCGCCGAACCATGCGAGCTAGGACACCTACAACCACCAGGCACCCGGCAACGATGAAGCCCGCGGCGATTCCCCACTGCCAGCTCTCCTTGACCAGTTCACCCAATTGGCTACCAAATTGAGCTGCGACGTCGTTGGCGGGACTGATGTCCACGAACCGGCCGGCCACCCAGTTGGAACCGAGCAGCCAGGCAAGAACCACCAGTGCCAGTCCGAGTCCAGCCAGCACGACAGTCCGGGCCTTGTACCGGGCCACCACAACCGCCAGCGCGAAAAGGGCGACGGCGAAGACCATGAACCAGACTCCCGCGCCGGCCACCGCGCTCACCAGCGGCAGGGTCTTGGCCACGGCAGGCTGGTCCACGCTGATCAGCACCTCGGAGGGAACGGGCAGCTTCACGCCGACGTCTGCCGAGACGTTATTCGCCACGAGCCCCACCAAAGGGGCAATGTCCAGGTTCAGTTCACCCGCGATGTTTTGATCCGCAGTTGGCGCGAACGTCAGGGCGTGGCTGCGGCGCAGGGTTTCGGCCCACGCATCCGCGTAGCCATGTTGGGATGACAGCGACCGGGCCACGGTGGCGATCAGCTCGGCAGCCAGGTTTTGCAGTTGTGGCGGCAGCGCCAGCTGGGCGGCGGACTGTGTCGCCACAACGTTTGCAAGGCCGTCTTGAAATTCCTTGTTCGCGCCCAGCGGTCCCGCCAACTGCACGAAACCGGCCTCGTCAACGACGTTCCGTTGCATCCAAATGGACGGCCCGGCAACAGCAGCTAGCAATAACGCAACTATGACGAGTACCGCTGAGCCCGCTGAGCGCACGTGCATTTCCTTTGCTTGGTGCCAAGTTACGAAAGCAAGATGGCGTAAGTGGTGAAGTTCCACTTTAGGGCATGAGACCCCGAGCCCGGCGAGTGCGCCTGTGGATGACTGGACGTGATTGTCGGTTCGCAAAGTTAGAGTAGTTCCAAGTAGTTATTCAGCAAACAAGGACGGTGAGAAGTGCCCATGCAGGATGCTCCCGAGCAGAAGATCATTCCCGTCACGGCAGCCGAGACCAGTCCGGAGAACCCATGGCCGTTGCAATTGCTGAGCCAAAAGCTCAAGGCCCATATTGAAAAGGCACCGCCGGCATGGGTTGAGGGCCAGATCATCGAGCTCAATACCCGGGCCAATGTCAGCTACCTGACCATCCGTGACATGGATGCCGAGGTGTCCCTCAGCGTGACCGTGTGGGGTTCGGTGCTGGGCCAACTTGCCACTCCGCTGGAACGGGGCGCACGCGTGGTTGCCCAGCTCAAGCCTGATTTTTGGATGAAGACCGGCCGCCTGTCGATGCAGGGCAAGGACATCCGCCCCGTCGGATTGGGTGATTTGCTGGCCCGGATAGAGGCCCTGCGACGCGCCCTGGCCGCCGAAGGCCTCTTTGACCCTGCCCGCAAGAAGAAATTGCCGCTGCTGCCGCACAGGATCGGGCTCATCACGGGCCGCAACTCGGACGCCATGAAAGACGTGCTACGCAACGCGGCGCTGCGCTGGCCTGCTGTGGAATTTGAGGTCCGCGAGGTGGCCGTCCAAGGAGTCAACGCCGTGTCGGCCGTTATTGGCGCCTTGCAGGAACTTGACGCGGACCCGCGCATCGACGTCATCGTCATCGCCCGCGGCGGCGGTTCCTTGGAAGACCTGTTGCCGTTCAGCCACGAGTCTTTGATTCGTGCCGTCTCAGCTGCCAACACTCCGGTCGTCAGCGCTATTGGCCACGAGGCGGACCGGCCACTGCTCGATGAGGTGGCAGATCTCCGCGCCTCCACACCAACCGACGCCGCCAAGCGCATTGTGCCCGATGTGAGTGAGGAGCTGCGCCGCGTGGATCAGGCACGCATTCAGCTCAACCGGCGTATCGACCAGCTGCTGGAGCGCGAAGGAGACCGTCTTGCCCAGCTGCGTTCCCGGCCTGCCCTGGCAAATCCGGAGGCCGGGCTCACGGCAAGGTACGACGACGTAGTGAGGCTCCGTGGGCGGGCCCAGACGGCCGTCCGTACCCAAGTCAGCCGCCACATCGACCAACTGGGCCACCTGCGTGCCCAGGTGCGAGCATTGTCGCCGCAGAAAACGCTCGATCGAGGCTACGCCGTCGTGCAGCTTGAAGACCGCAGCATTGTGCGCCAGCCGGCCCAGGCAACTGGCGGTACGCGCTTGAAAATCCGGGTTGCCGGTGGCGATTTCACCGCCGTGGCAAACGCCTCACCATCCACCTCCAAGTAAGGATTCCCGTGACCACCGCCACACCCAATGAAGATGTTGCAACGCTGAGCTACGAGCAGGCCCGCGAACAGCTGGTGGCCGTCGTCAACCAGCTCGAGGCCGGCTCCTCCAGCCTTGAGGACTCCCTAGCCCTGTGGGAGCGCGGCGAAGCCCTGGCCAAGAAGTGTGAGGAATGGCTTGAAGGCGCCAAAGCCCGTCTTGCCGCAGCCCGCGCTACCACGGAGGACTAAGAGCGGCGTCAGTGAACCAGCCTGTGAAGACGTGCTCGGTCTCGACAAGCTCGACCACCGATAAACTAGGCGTCGACAGGCTCGACCCCGGGGGGCGTCAGGCGTCCGTGAGCCTGGTCCGCTCGTGCGTAAGGTCGTAGTCGCCCGTGGGCCATTGCAGGTTCAGCCCGCCAAGGGCGTCAATGAGGATCTCCTGGACGGCCATCCGGGCGTACCACTTCTTGTCGGCCGGGACCACGTGCCAGGGCGCCGCCGGCGTGCTGGTGCGCTCAAACACCTTCTGGTAGGCGTCCATGTAGGCGGACCAAAACACCCGCTCGTCAAGGTCGGTGGGACTGTACTTCCAGTACTTGGTGGGATCGTGCAGCCGTGCCGACAGCCGCTGGAGCTGCTCGTCCTTGCCTAGGTTCAGCATCACCTTCACCACGGTGGTCCCCGCCGCTGCCAACTCAGCCTCAAAGTCGTTGATGGCTGCGTACCGGCGTTCCAGTTCCGCTTCATCGGCCCAGCCGTGGACGCGGTGGATCAGCACATCCTCGTAATGGGACCGGTCAAAGACACCCAACATGCCAGGGTCCGGTGCGGCCGGGCGCACACGCCACAAAAAGTCGTGGGCCTTTTCCTCATCCGTGGGCGCCTTGAACGTTTTGAGCTTCACACCTTGCGGATCCACGGCCCCCGCCACCCGGGCCACTATCCCGCCCTTGCCTGCCGTGTCCATGGCCTGCAGAACCAGCAGGACTGACTTTTTCCCACCAAACCGGCTCTCCGCGAAGAGTTGCTCCTGAAGCCGCGCCAAAACCGGCGCCCGCGCTGCCAGTGCCGCCACGCCGTCGTCCTTCTTGCCGTCAAAACCCGGAGCAGCGTTGGTGGGCGCACTGGCAAGGTTAAACCCTGCTCGGGCCTTGAGTAGTCGTGAGGGGTATTCGCTAAAACCGAGAGGCAATGACACGGTGGAGCCTTTCCTTAGGGTTTGTACGTGCTCAGAAACTCCGCAATCCGCCCGACGGCCTCTTCCAGATCCTTGACATTGGGCAAAGTGACCAAACGGAAATGGTCCGGGCGAACCCAGTTGAAGGCTGTGCCGTGCGAGATCAGGATCTTTTGCTGCTCCAACAGGTCCAGAGCAAATTGTTCATCGCTCTTGATCGGGTACACCTCCGGATCCAGCTTCGGGAACAGGTACAGCGCTCCCCTAGCCTGATTGACCGAGACACCTGGGATCTCATTGAGCAGGCGGTAGGCGGTATCGCGTTGCTCGCGCAGCCGCCCACCGGGCAGGATCAGGTCCTCAATGCTCTGGTGCCCGCCTAGCGCCGTCTGGATGGCGTGCTGGCCTGGGGCGTTGGCGCACAGGCGCATGTTGGCCAGCAGGTTGATGCCCTCAAGATAGTCGGCGGCCCGAGCCTTGGGACCGGAAATCGCCAGCCAGCCGGACCTGTAACCACAAATCCGGTAAGCCTTGGACAGCCCGCTAAACGTCATGCACAACACGTCTTCACCGGCGATGATGGCGGTGTTGATGTGCTCGGCGTCGTCGTACAGGATTTTCTCATAAATCTCATCCGAGAACACCACCAGATCGTGTTTGCGAGCCAGATCCACCATGGCCTGCACCATGTGGCGCGGATAGACAGCGCCCGTGGGGTTGTTCGGGTTGATGATGACCAGGCCCTTGGTCCGCGGGGTGATCTTCGCCTCCAGGTCCTCCAGGTCCGGCCACCACTCGTTGTCCTCATCGCAGAGGTAGTGCACGGGGCGCCCGCCGGCCAGGCTGACGGAGGCCGTCCACAGCGGGTAGTCGGGCGTGGGCACCAACACCTCATCGCCGGTGTTCAGCAGCGCCATGAGCGAGAGCGTGATGAGCTCGCTGACGCCGTTGCCCAGGTAGACGTCGTCGACGTGGATGTTGTGGATGCCGCGCGTCTGGTAGTACTGCACGACGGCGGTCCTCGCCGAAAAGATGCCCCGCGAGTCCGTGTAGCCCTGCGCATGTGGCAGATGGCGAATCATGTCCACCAAGATCGCGTCTGGTGCTTCAAACCCGAATGGAGCCGGATTGCCAATGTTTAATTTCATGATCCGGTGGCCTTCGGATTCCATTTGCTGCGCCCTTTGCAGTAAGGGTCCGCGAATGTCGTAGAGAACATTGTGAAGCTTGGTTGACTGCTTGAAATCTGCCATTTACCAAATATCGCACACCGATGCCCGTGCATGCCGGATCGACGCCGGCGGGCGCCGTGCCAATGGCTAAGAAGTGGCCTTGACCAGGCCGACTTCCACCAGCCATGCGGTGGCTACCTCGGACATGGAACCGAAGTGGCTGTCCATGGACAAGCGGTTCAGGTTGGTCAGTGCGTCATTGTTCAATGCAGCACTGACCTTGTTGATGACCCCCGTCACGTCATCGGAGACTTTCTTGCTCGACAGCACGGGCACCACGGTCTGCGGCCTGAAAACCTGCTTGGTGTCCGCCAGGACCACCAGCGCGTTGTCGGTAATGGCGGGTGAGGAACTGTGGATGTCAGCCACCTGAACATCCGCGCGGAGCAGGGCGAGCAGCAGCTCGGACTTGGTGCTCGCCAACTCCTCATAACTTTGCGGGACGCAGTTGTAGTCGCTGGCCAGTACTGACAGCCCCCGGTCTTTGGTGCGGAACTCCGCAGACCCGCCGAACACGAGCTTGTCACAGACCTTCGCGAGGTCTGCGATGGTTTTCAGCTGGTATTTTTCCGCCGTGACGGTGGTGACAACAATGCTGTCATCATCCTCCGCGCTGGTGGCATTGGCCATCGAAACATAGGGCGGGAGTGCTTTCTTCAAGGCGTCCAAGACCTGGGAGCCGCTGACGGGCTCCTTCGCAGCCGACGACATGGTGGTTGACGACGTGGCCGACGTGGTGGAGGACGCCGCGGGGGAGGCCGGCGTCAGCCCCTCCAAGAACGTGCTGGAGTAGCCGGGCATGATGTCCACCGCGCCGCTCTCCAGCTGGCTGAGCAGGGTGGGATCTGCGGCGTCCTCAGGTGTCACCACCGCGCTAAGGCCCGCCGCGTTCAAGGCTGCGGCATAAACGTTCGCCAGCAGTTCCCCCTCCAAGGGGACCCCGCCGTCGGGAACAGCCGGGGTTCCCACCCTCAGCGGGGTGTCTCCGGCGGTCTGCGAGACACTGGGAATGGCGACAATTGGCGTGCGGGTACACGCGGTGGCGCCGGAGAGAAGCACGGCAGCCACACCGAAAACGGCGGCAATTCGCTGCAGGCGCATGCTCGAACTCCAGGGGTTTGTCGACAAAAGGTAATTGGCAGGGAGCACCGTTCAAGCGCCGGCCCTTTCGCCTAGTTTAGCCATGCGTGTTGCGCACGGCGACTCGGTGGGAGGGTGCGGGCCTAGCCGAGGTCCTCCACATGAGTCACGCCAATGGCCCCCAGTGACGGGGCCTCCAAGAGTTCTGCGTGGTTCCCGGCGTGTTCCAGTTCCAGGACGGTGACAGTGTTGGCGCCTGCCCTGAGCAGCGGGCCCGGGACATACAACGTTATTTGCGGGCCCACTTCCCAGTACCTGCCCAGGAGGAAACCATTGACCCACACCATTCCCTTGCCAAAGCCGGGCAGGGTCAGGTGGGTGTCCGCCGGTTCGGCGATGACCAGCTCACCGTGGAAATATCCGGGGCCACGCAACCCTTCGTCCGGGCCTTCAGAGGCTGCGCCCACCGTCAGCAGCCGTGCCAGCGGCAGCTCCAGGTTGATGGCGCGCTGCTCCCAATGGAAAATGTAGCGCTGGTTGATCAGGACGCCGTCGAGGATTCCCTTGCCCTGGCCAAAGAGCGGGCCGTAGTTGATGCGCCCCTGGTTCTCCACCAAGATTTCCAAGACTGCTTTGACCCCCGCGCCGGAAACCTTCAGACCATTATGGCCGTCACCGTCATGGAGGACCCCGGCATAGCTGCCGTCGACCCACACGTAGGCCCTGTCGTGCAGGCCGCGGATTTTGACGTCACTTTCGCCAACGGGCAGCATGGTCGTTGCCGTGTAGTGCACCAGACCGCGGTCAAGCCCCAACGTTTCAAAGGACAGTGGCTTGATGCTGCGTACCGGCTCCCCCGCCCGAGCAAAATCCAGCAGGGTTGTGCCTGGCTTCAGTGCAAAGGTGCAGGCGGGGACGACGGCGCTCGCGCTTGTCAGGTGGGCCGGGACAGGCGTGAGTTCGCGGCCAGCAGCGGCGAAGAACTCCTTCCGCATGGCATAAAACTTTTCGGTCAGTTTCCCGTCTTCGGCGATCGGCGCATCGGAGTCGTAGCTGGTCACCGTAGGCTGGATGGCGCCGTCGTGGTTGGCTCCTGCGGCCAGGCCAAAGTTTGTTCCGCCGTGGGCCATGTACAGGCAGATGGAGCCGTCAAGGTCCAGGATCTTTTTGACCTCGGCCGTGGCCTCCTGCGCACTTCGGGTGTGGTGGTTCTCGCCCCAGTGGTCGAACCAGCCGTTCCAAAACTCAACGTTGAAGAACGGTTCCCCCGGCCGCCGTCGTTCCCAGACAGCGTATGCTTCCTCCCCCCGTGAGCCAAGCGTCGCCGTCGCCCAGGTGTCCGGCAGGGAGCCGCCGTCAAGGAAATAGTCTGTGCCGCCGTCGGCCGTGAACAACAGCTCGGTTATCCCACGGTCTTTCAGAGCCTTGCGGTTCCAGCGCAGGTACTCCGCGTCATCACCATAGCTGCCGTACTCATTTTCAATCTGCACGGCGATCACGGGCCCACCCTGGGCGGCTTGCAACGGCGCCAGGACAGGCAGGAGTTCGTCAAACCAGGCCCCCACGGCGCTGGTGAACAGCGGGTCGCAGGAGCGCAGCACCATCTCCGGGTCGGAGATGGCCCAGGACGGGAATCCGCCGTTGTCCCATTCGGCGCAGATGTAGGGCCCGGGGCGGACGATCACATCCAGCCCGGCGCTGCCAGCCAGAGTGATGAACCGGGCCACATCTCGCCAACCAGTAAAATCGGCCGGTTCACCCTTGGATGGCTGGTGGAAGTTCCAGGCAATGTAGGTGTCCAGCGTGTTCACGCCCATGGCCACGAGCCGGTCAATGCGGTCCTGCCACTGCCCGGGATGGATACGGAAGTAGTGGACGGCCCCGGCGATGATGCGGTGCGGTCGGCCATGCCGGAAGAGCTTCCGGTCCGCGTAGCTCAGCGCTTGGGCCGGGGCACCGCCGGATGCGCGGCCCCCCGTGGACGCGGCCGCGCCCGTCGCTTGCACCGCGGACAGTGTGGGGTTCGTTGGCAACTAAACTCCTTGTATTAGCTCCGCCGCGTGGGCGAAAGACAGACTGTTATCGATAACATTGGTTCAGTCACTTTACTCCAAGCTGATCCGAACCGGTCGACGCTCCACCATTTCTAACGGGATGTTACAAGAAACAATTAGACTTGCCATGACAACTTCGGCCCGGGCCTCCACCACCGCCTGTGTGCGGCAGTTCCCTGACCAAAGGATGTACTCCATGGAGCGTAAGTTTGCCCGAGGTCCCGCGATGCGGGATGTGGCACTGGCCGCGGGGGTCTCGGCCCAGACCGTTTCCAGGGTCCTAAGCGAGCATCCCAACGTTCAAGACAGCACCCGACGGCGTGTGTTGGCTGCCGTGAACCAGCTAGGCTATCGGCGCAACAATACGGCGCGGGCGTTGGTGACGGGACAGTCCAAAACCATTGGTGTCCTGACACTTGCCACCAACAACTATTCACGGTCCTCACTGGCGCTGGGTGTGGAGCTCGGAGCCCGCGAGGCCGGATATGCGGTCAATTCCGTCACTTCTGCGTTGAGCACCAAGGCCCTCACGGACGCAGTGAGCCGGCTTGTCCACCAAGGCGTGGATGGCATCGTGATCGCGGCACCCTTGCTTGGAGCCGCAGATCAAATCCGCCAACTCACAGCACGCATCCCCACGGTGAGCACCGACGGCTCCTCGGGGGTCTTCAAAGACCTGGTGGGTGTTGACCAGGAACTGGCGGCAGCCATTGCCACCACGCATCTGATTGATCTGGGGCACAAGACGGTGTGGCATGTTGCGGGCCCCCGCGACTGGTCCGACGCGATGGCCCGGCTGGAGAGTTGGCGACGCACCTTGCGCGACGCCGGCAAGGACGTGCCGCCGGTACTCCATGGCGATTGGAGCCCCGAATCCGGTTATCGCAGCGGTCTGATCCTGGCCCGCATGCCGGAAGTGACGGCCATTTTGGTCGCCAGCGACGAAATGGCATTTGGTGTGATCCGCGCCCTCAGCGAGCTAGGCCGGCGCATCCCGGAGGACGTTTCTGTGGTGGGTATCGACGACATCGACCTGGCCGCTTACGCGAACCCGCCGCTGACCACCATCCGTCAATCTTTTGAGGACACCGGGCGTCGAGCCGTCATGCACTTGGTAGCCCAAATCGCCAACCCGGACGCGGAAAGCCCACCCGACCTGGTGGCCCCAACACTGATAGTGCGCGGCAGCACTGCTGGGCCACCGCGTTCCTAGTCCGGCCCGGGCCCGCCGCCTCTACGACTGCTGTGTCTTGACCAGCAACGGCACACCGGCAATGGGGTCTTGCCTCAAGATTCGCACATCGGTGACTCCCTTTGCCGCGAGATGCTTGATGAAGGCTTGTTGGAGCGCCGGGACATTGCTGCCCAATCCGCTGCCCAACACGATGGGGCCTGTAATCCCGAGCTGGTTCGCCACCTGGTACGCCATCTGCGCCAGATCTGCGCCGGCCTGCTCCACCAACGCAAGGGCATGGGCATGCCCTTTGACCGCTGCGGCAAAGATCACCGGGGATGCCGCCGCCCAGTAGCGCCGGGTGGTGCCTTGGTGAAAGTGGCCAATAAGTTCGCCGGGTTCCTCGAGCTGGCAATACTTCAGGAGCCCTTGCGTCAGTTCGTCGGGTGGGGCCCCCAGGTCCATTCGGTGCAGACTGTACCGGACGGCCTCGCGTCCTAACCAATAACCGCTGCCTTCATCACCGAGCAGGTATCCCCACCCACCGGCCCGCGCCTGGGCGCCGTCGGCATTGGCCCCCCACGCCGCCGACCCGGTTCCTGCGATGACGGCCACACCCGTGGTCGAGCCGCCAGCTGCCAACAGCAAACGGGTGTCATGAACCACCGTGATCCGGGCGCCGGGCACGAAGGGTGCGATGAGCCCGCGCAAGGCGGCGGCGTCGTCGTCCGTGTCCACCCCGCCGGCACCAGCGAAAACCACCTGAACGTCGCCCACGTCCAACCGGGCAAAAAGCTCGGCCATGTTTTGGCGGGCCGTCTCCACACTGACGTTTTGGACATTGGCGCTGCCCACGCTGGCGTCGGCAGCGATGGCGCCGTTGACCCAAAGGATGCCACGGGTTTTGGAACCGCCGATATCAAGGCCCACGAAGGAGCCGGGCCCCGCGAAAGAGTCGGGCGGGGTCACGGAATTGAAAGTGTCATTGCTCACCAACCTAGACTAGTGGCATGTTCGCATCCCCTCTCATTGCAGCACCCATGGCAGGCGGAACCACCACGTCGGCCTTTGCCCTGGCCGCCCGGGGCGCCGGGGCCCTGGACTTCGCCGCTGGTGGCTATAAGACCGCCGAGGCACTGGCCGAGCATCTGGCACCGCTTCGCTCCGAGGGCACCGATTTTGGCGTCAACTTGTTCGTGCCGCGGCAGGGTCCGCTGGCTCCCGCAGATGCCGCCGCCCTGCTGCGCTACCGGCGCGAGCTGATGCCGCTCGCGGCGCGTTTGGGCGCGAGTGTTCCGGGGCTTCCGTTCTCGCCCTCCGATCCCCGGACGCAAGATTTTTGGGCCGAAAAGCTTCAGCTGCTGCTCACAGATCCGGTACCGCTGGTCAGTTTTACTTTTGGTTTGGCCCCTGCGGCAGTTGTAGCTTCCCTGCACAGGGCCGGCAGCAGGGTGTTGGCCTCCGTGACAAGCGTGGCCGAGGCCCTGGCCGCCGCGGAAACCGGTGTTGACGCCTTGGTGGTGCAACACGCCAACGCGGGTGGCCATTCCGCTGCGTTCTTGCCACCGGGGCACGGCGCTGGTGAGTCAAGTGTCGTCCAGCTGGTCGCGGCGGTGCGTGCCGCCGTCGCGCTTCCCCTCGTGGCGGCTGGCGGCATTGGCGACCCCACCACGGCAAAAGCTGCCCTCGCCGCGGGCGCGGTTGCCGTACAACTGGGGACGGCCCTGCTGCGTACCGACGAGAGCGGGGCCAAAGCGCTCCACAAGGACGCCCTCGCCGATCCCCGATACAGCGCCACGGCCATCACGCGTGCATTTACCGGGAAGAGGGCCCGGGCGCTGGTCAACGATTTTGTCCGCGACCATGGCGCCACCGCCCCCGACATCTACCCCGAAGTACACTTCCTCACTGGCCCATTGCGGGCGGCAGCCGCAGCCGCCGGGGACGCCGAAGCTCTCAACCTCTGGGCCGGCACCGCTTGGCAAAAGTCGCAGGCCGGGCCCGTGGGCGCCGTGATCGAGGGCTTCCTGCGCGAACTGTGACGCCCGCGTCCACCCCTTCCGCGACAGCACGGGCCCTCCATGATCTACTGTGGTGACGGTGAGAGATGAGGCGCCATTCCCCGGCTATGGACGTGGTACCAACGGCTACCGGCGAATTTTGGCAGCACTCGCTTGCGCCGGTGTGGCGACGTTTGCGCAGTTGTATTCCCTGCAGGGCTTACTGCCGCTGATCTCCCGTGATCTGGGTGTCAGTGCATCACAGGCGTCCCTGATGATTTCCGTTGCCACGCTTGGACTTGCCGCGGCAGTGCTGCCGTGGTCGTTCGTCGCTGACCGCTGGGGCAGGGTCCGCACCATGGGGTTGGCCGTTGCCCTGGCCACAACGTTCGGGCTGTTGGTGCCGGCCGCGCCGAACTTTGAAATACTGCTGCTTCTGCGCACCCTTGAGGGCGCCGCGCTCGGCGGCATACCGGCACTGGCCATGGCTTACCTCAATGAGGAAATCAATCCCTTACATGCCGGGGCTGCGGCCGGTGCCTATGTTGCCGGGACGAGCCTGGGCGGGTTGTCGGGCCGTCTGCTGGCCGGGCCCGTTGCGGATCTTTCCGACTGGCGGCTGGCCACCTTGACCGTTTCATTAACTGGCGCCGCGGCGGCCGCAGCATTCTTGTGGTTGGCACCGCGCCCGCAGGGTTTCAGCCCGGTGTCTGGCGGTGGGTTTACCGATATGCTGGCGCGCCTGCTCCCGCCGCTGCGCAGCAAACCGTTACTGGCACTGTATGCACAGGCATTTTTGCTGATGGGATCATTTGTCAGCGTCTACAACTACCTTGGTTTCCGCCTGGAGGCGCCCCCCTATCTGTTACCGGCAACGGCTGTGGCGCTGATCTTTCTGGCCTATCTTGCCGGGACAGTGTCGTCGCGGGCCGTGGCCGATCTGGCGGCGCGGTTTGGCCGGCGGACAGTGCTGCTGGCCTCCATCACGCTCATGGTTTCTGGACTGCTCGTCACCATGGCCGCGGCGCTGCCGGTGATTCTTCTGGGCCTGGTGGTGTTCACAGCCGGGTTCTTTGGCGCCCACAGCATCGCGTCGGGCTGGACGGGTTCCATGACGGCCACCGGACGGGCGCAAGCTTCTTCCCTGTACAACCTCAGCTACTATGCCGGGTCCAGTGTGGTGGGTTGGAGTGCCGGGCTCATTTTCCAATCACTGGGGTGGCCCGCCCTGGTGGGGGCCCTCACCGTCCTGGCAGCGATCGCCGCCGCCCTAGCCGCCGCGATGCTCCCCTCCGGGCGTGTCCAACCGCCAGGTTCTGCGTTCCGTTGACCGCGAACCATGCGCCACTTTGAAAGTGGCGCATGGTTCGGCACCAATGGTGCGCCCTAGCAAACAGCCTCGACGGCCTGGACCAGGTCCGCCAAGATGTCCTCGGGGTCCTCCAAGCCGATGGAGACCCGCAGCATGGTGGCATGGGGCTTGGCCGCTGCCGCCACCGGGCGGTGCGTCAGCCCTGCCGGATGCTGGATCAGTGTGTCGATGCCGCCTAGGGACACGGCATGGGTGAGCAGTGAAACGTGGCTGGGAATGGCTTCGGCATGCTCGGCCGTGTCGACCTCAAAGGACAGCAGCGATCCGGGTCCGGACATCTGGGTTCCCACCAGGCCCTGCGGATCGCACTCTGCCAGGCCGGGGTACAAAACACGCGTGATCGCCTCGTGGTTGGCGAGTGCCACGGCCACCTTGTGCGCTGAGGCCTGCTGGGCCCGCACCCGCACGGGCAGGGTAGCCAGTCCCCTGTGCAGGAGGTAGGCCGGCCACGGCGTCAGCAAGCCTCCGGTCACGGCCCGGACCTGGCGCAGGCGCGAGGCCCACCCGCTGTCCGTGGCAACCACGCCTCCCATTGCGTCGCCGTGGCCGCCGAGAAACTTGGTGGCACTGTGAAGCACCAGCGACGCCCCGGATTCCAGCGGGCGTTGCAGCACGGGCGTGGCAAAGGTGTTGTCGATCATGACCGGGACACCGTCCGCGTCGGCCACCAGCTTCCGGATGTCCAGCAGACTCAGGTCGGGGTTGGCAGGGGTTTCGGCGATGACCAGGCCAGTGTCCGGGCGCAGCGCCGCATGGACCTCGTCCGGGTGGACAAAGGTCACGGTGGTGCCCAGCAAACCGGTGGCCAGCACGTGGTCGGAGCCGCCATACAGGGGGCGGACCGCCACCACATGCGGCTTTCCACCGGCGACGGCGGCAAGCAGTACCGCGGTCAGGGCAGCCATGCCGGTGGCAAACGCCACCGACTCTGCAGCCCCCTCCAAGGTGGAGACGCCTGCCTCAAAGCGGGCTACCGTGGGGTTCCACAAGCGTTGGTACACGGTGGACTGCCCGGGGCCCGGGACTCCTCCGGTGGCCATGAGCTCGTACGCTTCGCCACCGGACTCCACACTGGTCAGCGGCGCCGTGGTGGACATGTCCAGGGGAATGGCGTGCACCCCCAATGCCACCAAGTCCTCACGTCCGGCATGAACGGCCCTTGAATCCCAACCCAGCATCGCAAACCCACCTTCCCCAGCACCTTTGCCGCATAGTCTATTGAAGAATAGAGCCAAGTATCACCCAAAAGTCAGGATATTTGGTAGCATGGCGAACTATTAGCTACATCAATCGATATACCCGCATTTTTAGAGCAATCCGGAGGATTGTATGGCGTCATTAGCGAAGAACATTCGGCGCGAACCCGCACACGGGAGTCAGGCAGGCGAGCCTCTGGACGCCGTCGACCGCCAGATCATTGACGCTCTCGTCGCCGATGCACGCGTCACCAACCGCGATCTTGCAGACGCCGTGGGCATTGCTCCTTCCACAGCCCTCATGCGCACTCGCGCCCTGATGGAACGCGGCGCCATCGAAGGCTTCGAGGCGAAACTGAACCTCGCCGTCATTGGCCGCGCGGTGCAGGCGTTGATCGCCGTCCGGCTGCGTGCCCACGACCGCGACCAGATCGATACCTTCACTTCCCGGGTGCCCCAGCTGCCCGAGGTGCTCTCCACCTTCCACACCTCGGGTTCGGTGGACTACCTGCTGCACATTGCCGTGCGCGACACCGACGCCCTGCGCGACTGGGTGCTGGATAACCTCACTACCGATCCCGTGGTGGGCCACACCGAAACAACCTTGGTGTTCAAGCACATGCCTGGGCACACGGGCCCGCTGGACTAGCCATTCCACCAAGCCGGATCTGGGCTCAGGGACGGTCGACGGCGGCGCCCCGGATGCGCTGGCCGGCCACGGCTGCCAGCACTGCGCAGGCCACAGCGATGGGGATGGCGAACCCGGTCACCGACGCCTGCAGACCCCAAACCTGAACAGCGACGCCCAGTCCCAGCACAGGTAGGGCGCTGCCAAGGTACGTCACGATGTACACGGCGGAGATAACCTGTGCGTGCCGGGCAGGCTCCACCGCGGCGGCAACGTCGTTGAACACGACCCGGAAAGCGGCACCCTGGCCCAGCCCGGCGCCCATGCTGGCCAGCACCAGCAGCGCCGGCGATTCCACGGTGCCCGCGGCGGCTATCAGCAGCACCGAAACGCCCAGGAGTACCAGCCCGGCCGGGACCAGCCACCGCCCGCGCAGGGACAGCAGCTGAGAAAGCGCCGAGCAGGCCAGGGTCACTGCGGCGAGCACCCCGATCAGCGGGCGTGAATCGGCGTGCATGATGTTCGCAAAATAGCCGGGCGCCAGGGACAGGCAAAAACCAAAGACGGCGAAACTGACAAAGCCGGTAGAGGCCGCCAGCCAAAAGGTGCCCCGCGCCGACCGAGCCAGGGCGGGGACCCGGGGCCGCAGGTAGTTGCGGCCTTGCCCTGCAGGGGCCGGGTTGATGGCGGGGCGCGCGTCGAGCAGCAGCAACGGCACCAGCAGTATCAGCAGGATCACCGAGTGGATGGCAAACGGGGTCTGGGTGTGCCGTGGCAGCAGGGAGAGGAGCCCGCCAATGACGGGTCCGGCCGCCACTCCGCCCGAGGAGGACAGGAGCGTGAACCGCGACGCCCACCCAGGCTTGCTGGGCATCAGGTCCCGCAGGGCCGCTGCACTGGCGCCGGTGCCGATCGCGACGGCCAGCCCCTGCATGCCCCGCCCCACCACGAGCTGCAGCAGGGATTCCGCCGTGCCGAAGACCAGCCCACCGGCCAGGCCGACGACGACGGCCAGGACCAGCGCCGCCCTCCTGCCGATGTGATCGGACCAGTGGCCAAAGAGCACCAGGCCACCCACCAGCGCCAGGACATATGCAGAGAACGTGACGGTGACTCCCACCGCGTCGAAGCCGATCCGGGCCTGCAGCAGCGGGTAGAGCGGGGTAGCCAGGTTGGCACCCACCAGCAGGATGAAAATCACCGTTCCGGCCAGCACCAGCCGCACCGTCACGGACGGGTTCCACCGTCCCCGGGCAACAGGGGACGGTCGCATTGCCAGCTCATGCAGAACGGCCACCAGACACTTCCTTTCAGGCACTTGTCTTCAGGAGGATCCCGCGCCATTTGACGCAAATCCGTCTACTAGGATGATCTAGACAACGTACTTTGATTTGATTTTTGCTTTCCTTTGCATCAAATTGATCAATAGTTCAAAGCAATGTGATCCCGGAGTGACCCAGATGAGCATTTTAGACCCGCTCGATGTGCGCCTGGTGCTGGCGCTCATCGCCGATCCACGAGCCCAGATTGGCGAGCTCGCGGAGTCCCTGGGTGTGGCCCGCAACACGGTCCAAGCCCACCTGCGCCACCTGTCCCGGACGGGCGCTCTGCGCCAGGGTGGCCGGGAAGTGGACCTCGCGGCGATCGGCTACGACGTGGTCGCTTTCATCACCATCGAGGTCGTCCACCGCGATCTAGACGGCGTGATCGCGGCCATGCGGGCCGTACCTCAGGTCCTAGAGGTTTACGAGATCTCCGGCCGCGGCGACGTGTGGTGCCGGCTGGCGGCCCGGGACGTCCACCACCTGCAAAGCTCGCTGCGGCAATTGCTGCGGATCAAGGGAGTGATCCGCACGGAAACCTCCCTGGCGCTCCACGAGCACATCCCGTTCCGACTCAAGCCTCTGCTGGAGGGCATGAGCCACGGCTGAGCCTTCCGGTCCACGGCACCACCCCCAAACGATGCACCCCACATCGCACCGCGCACACCGAAGCGTCAAGTACGGGCCCGGACACGGCGTCGTCCATAATGGGCAAGTGACCATTATTGACAACGGGGTGTACGTGGACGGGATCCGCGTGGCCTCCCCCACCAGCCTTGACCAGACCTATGAAGCCATCGCCGAGTACGGGGGCATGGCCTGGATTGGCCTGTTCCGGCCCGACGCCGCCGAGATGGCCTCACTGGCGGACGAGTTCTCGCTGCACGAGCTGGCGGTGGAGGACGCCATCAAGGCTCACCAGCGGCCCAAACTGGAGAGGTACAACGACGTCCTTTTCACGGTGCTGCGCCCGGCACGCTATCTCGATGAGGAGGAGGCCGTGCAGTTTGGCGAGCTGCACATCTTTACGGGCAAGAACTTTGTCATCACCATCCGGCATGCTGAAACACCGGGCCTGGCCTCGACCCGAAGCCGGTTGGAGGCCGATCCACAGCTGCTGGCGCAGGGTCCGGAGGCGGTACTGTATGCCATCATGGACCAGGTGGTGGATGACTACTTGCCGGTGGCCAGCGGCCTGCAGGTGGACATCGACGAGATCGAGGACCAGCTTTTTGCTGGTGACCCGAACGTCTCCCGACGCATCTACCAGCTCTCCCGCGAGGTCATCCACTTCCAGCGCGCCATCCACCCGCTGTTGGACACGCTTTCCAAGCTCAAGGCCGGCTTCGAGAAATACAACGTCAACGTGGAGCTGCAACGCTACCTGCGCGATGTTCAAGACCACGTGGAATCTCTGACCGCCAAGGCGGACTCGTTCCGCCAGCTGCTGCAAAACGCCCTCACCGTGGACGGGACATTGACGGCGAACCGTCAAAACGAGGCCAGCGCCCTCCAAAACGAGCAAGTGAAGAAGATCTCCTCCTGGGCGGCGATCTTGTTTGCGCCATCGTTTGTTGCAGGCGTTTACGGCATGAACTTCCGCAACATGCCCGAACTTGACTGGCCGTGGGGCTACCCGTTCGCCATCGGCCTAATGCTGATGGTGGGTGCCGTGATGTACACGATTTTTAAGAAGAAAACCTGGCTTTAGGGGGCCATCAGACACCCTCCGGGATCACTTGTGCGTGGAATCGCTGGCAGAATGGTGCAAAATTCCCCTATCCCAAGGAGCCTGCAATGGGCAGACATGCAAAAACCAATACGGTGACACTGAACAACGGTGTGATCATGCCACAGCTGGGCTTTGGCGTGTGGCAGGTCCCCAACGCCGAATCCGCCACCGCCGCCACCGCGGCACTTAACGCCGGGTACCGCAGCATTGATACCGCAGCCGTCTACGGTAATGAGGAGGGCGTGGGCCAGGCTGTGGCCGGGTTCTTGGCCGCTACCGGCACCCCGCGCGCGGAACTGTTCATCACCACCAAGCTGTGGAACACCGAGCAGGGCTACGAGAGGACATTTGCCGCCTTCCAGGAGAGCCTGGACAAGCTGGGCCTGGACTACGTTGACCTGTACCTGATCCACTGGTCCACCCCGGAAAAGGACACCTATCTGGATACCTGGCGGGCCTTTGAGGAGATCTACGCCTCGGGTAAGGCCAAGGCGATCGGCGTGTCCAACTTCGAACCCGAGCATCTGGCACGGATCATCGAGTTGGGCGGCACCGTCCCGGCCGTCAACCAGGTGGAACTGCATCCGCGACTGCAGCAGGCGGTACTGCGTGAATTCAACACCGCCCACGGCATCCACACGGAGGCGTGGAGCCCTCTGGCCCAAGGCCAGCTACTCACCGACCCCGCGGTGACCGGCATTGCCGACGTCCATGGCAAGTCAGCCGCCCAGGTCATCATCCGCTGGCACCTGCAGCTGGGCAACATCGTGATCCCCAAGTCGGTCACCCCCGAGCGCATCGCCGCCAACTTTGACGTCTTCGACTTCGAGCTCTCGGATGCTCAGATGGAAGCCATCGGCGCCCTGGAGAACAACGGGCGCGTGGGACCCCACCCGAACGAGTTCAACTAACCCCTTCGGCCCCACTCACGCCCAGCCGGGCAGGGCCAGCCAGTGCGGCGCTAGCCGGCGGAAGTCGTGCGGGTCCAGCTTCGAGGCCCCCTCCGGCAAGCTTCCAAGGAACGCGGCGTCCAAGGCGTGCAGGTGGTCCCGGTTGCTGAGTTCAATCTCCGACGGCGCCGACGGCCAGGAGCCGATCACCAGTGCCGGTACCGGCAGTCCCCGTGATTGCAGTGCCTCCACGGTCAGCTCGGTGTGGTTCAGCGTACCCAGGCCGCTGCGGCACACTACCACCACCGCAGTCCGGGCCACCTCCCGTGTTGCCCCGGCAAGGTCTGCCACGGTGTGCCACTGCCCATCCAGCTCCACTAGCAGGCCACCTGCCCCCTCAATCAGTACGTGGCTGTGCACTGCGGCCAATTCACTAATGTGGTCCACGTGCTCCGCCAGTGATGGCAGGCGGCGGTGCTCGCGCAGCGCGGCGGCCACCGGCGCCATGGGATGCCTCAGCCGGACACCCTCACGGACCACGGCCACGCCGGCAAGCCGCGCCACCTCGTCCATGTCGCCGTGCCCGCCCGGCGGCACACCGGTCTGCGTGGGCTTGTACACGGCCACGGAAGCCCCTCTGGCCGCCAGTGTGGCGGCCAGCGCCGCCGTCGCCATGGTCTTGCCAACGTCGGTGTCGGTGCCGGTGATATAGATGATTTCTCTCATGGGGCTCCCCTGGTTTGTTTGGCGACCGTCACCGTGAGTGGCGCCTGAAAGGACAGTAGACGCAGCCATTGCGGCTGCTCGCCGACTAATGTCAGCGCTGGCAGTGCACGGGCGGTCTCCTCCACCACCAGCGCCGTCTCCAGCTCGGCCAACTTGGCTCCCAGACACCGGTGCAGGCCGTGGCCAAAGGCCAGTGAGTAGGCCGTTGGGCCTGCCTCGTCCGGGTGCCGTCCGGTGAGTTCGAGCAAGATTTCAGCCCCTGCCGGGAAGGCGGTGCCCGCCACACACGTATCGCGCAAGGCCGCACGCCGCCAGGTGTGGACGGAGGACTCGGTGGCCAGCACCCTGCGGACGTGGGCGCGGGCCGCTTCCGGATTCGCCAGCGCAGCCCAACGACCGGCTGACTCCGAGGCGACGGACTCCGAGGCGGCTGGTCCCGCACAGGAGAATTCGATGCCACGGAACAAGGCTGTGTTGATTAGCTGAGAGGTGGTTTCCTGTCCGGCAATCACCAGGAAATACCCCAGCGAGCACACTTCCGCCGGGGCCAGGCCCGCGGCGTCCAGCACCCCAAAGAGCGATCCTGTGCCACGGGCGGCGGCAGCCTCCCGCCGGAGCCACACATAAAATTCCGCGGCGCTGCTAGCCAGGACCAGCTGCCTGTCCGGGTCTGGCCAGCCCCAAAACAGCTCCAGGGAATCCTGGCTCCACCGTTTCAGGACGTCCAGCTCCGGGGTGGGCTGCCCCGTCAGCTCGGCCATGACGATTGGGGGGATGTGCCGGGCCACGGTTTCCGCCAAGTCCACCGGGCCCCGCTCCAGGGCCGTGCCGGCAGCGGCGAGCCGGACCCGGGCCAGCTCCCGCACCCGGGGCCCAACGCCGGCCACGGTGGCGGGGGTGAAGAAGCGGCCCACCATCGAACGGACGGCACGGTGCTGTTCTCCCGTGGCGGAGGCCAGGACCGGCGGCAGGGCAAAGCGCACCCTGCTGAGGACGCGCAGCGTCGCGGGGGCCAGCGAAACCACCGAGGTCAGTGCGTTGGTGGGCGCAAAGTCGTCGGTGCGGCGCATGATCTCCCGCACCTGGGAGGGTTCGCCAATAACCGTGTGGCTCACGCCTGTCCGCCCTGGAGTCCGAGCCCCAGTGCCGCAGCCACGGTGCCGGCCGCCGCTTCCAGTTCCGCCGCCGTGAGGTTGGCGCGGGCCGTGAGCCGCAGCCGGGACACGCCGTCAGGCACGCTGGGCGGGCGGAAACAGCCCACGGCCACGCCTTGGGACCGCAGCCTCGCCGCGAGGCCAGCGGCCCGGCTGGCCGATCCCACTGGAATGGATTGCACGGCTCCGGGGGCAAGCGGCACACCGCAGCGACCGGCTAGTATGGCCGCGTTGGCCAGCACACGTAGGGCCAGCCCCGGCTCCTGGCGCACGATCATGGCCGCACGGGCCGCCGCAGCCGCCGCGGCCGGGGCCAGTGCCGTGTCAAAGATGAAGGTGCGGGCCGTGTTGACCAGGTGCTCGCGGAGCAGCGCCGAGCCGAGCACGGCCCCGCCCTGGGAGCCAAGCGCCTTGGACAGGGTGGCGGTGACGGACACGTGTGGCACTCCAGCGAGGCCGGCTGCGTGGACGGCGCCCCGTCCCTCGCCAGCCACGCCGATCCCGTGGGCCTCATCCACCAGTAGGAGGGCGTCAAAGCGGGCGCACAGCCCGGCCATGGCTGCCAGATCGGCGGCGTCACCGAGCACCGAGTAGATGGATTCCACCACGACGACGGCCCGCGGCTGGGTGCGTGAGGCCAGCGCCGCCGCGACGGCGGCCACGTCGTGGTGGGCCACCTCGAGAGTGCTGGAGCGGGAAAGCCGGATACCGTCCAGCAGCGACGCATGGACGTGCGCGTCGTGGATGACCAGGGTACCGGGGCCGCCCAAGGCCGTCAGCACGCCCAGATTCGCGGTGTAGCCGCTGGAAAACACGAGCGCCGCCTCCTGACCAGCGAGCAGGCACAGCTGATTTTCCAAGTCCTGGTGCGCTTCCGTGGTGCCGCACACCACCCGTGACCCGCGGGCCCCGGCGCCGTGCCGGAGCAGGGCGGCCGTGGCGGCGTCGATGACCCGGGGATCCGCGGCCAGCCCCAGGTAATCGTTGGAGGCCAGATCGAGCAGACCCGGCCTCGCCTCGGCCGTGCGCTCCAGGCCGCGGCGGATGCGCACTTCCGCCCTCGAGGCCAGC